>NZ_PPHF01000038.1 GCF_002904335.1 Amycolatopsis sp. CA-126428
GGTGGTGGTGGTGCGGGCTTGGGTGGTGGTGGTGCGGGCTTGGGTGGTGGTGGTGCGGGCTTGGGTGGTGGTCACGTCGGCCAAGCTAGGAACGGGATGTGCGGCCTCGGTGACCGTTGATCACCAGCTCCGCTCCGGTTCCGCACGTCGTGCTTTTGCGCTTGATTGCGGTAAAGTTTCAGCTATGACGCGTCGTCTTGCCGAAGTCGCCCGCCAGGTCGGGGTCAGCGAAGCCACGGTCAGCCGGGTGCTCAACGGCCGGTCCGGGGTGTCCGCGAGCACCCGCGCCGCCGTGCTCACCGCGCTGGACGTGATGGGCTACGAGCGGCCCACCCAGCTGCGCGGCGAGCGGGCCCGGCTGGTCGGGCTGGTGCTGCCGGAGCTGCAGAACCCGATCTTCCCGGCGCTGGCCGAGATCATGGGCAACGCCCTGGCCCAGCAGGGCTTCACGCCGGTGCTCTGCACGCGGACGGCGGGCGGGGTGTCCGAAGCCGAGTACGTCGAGCTGCTCCTGCAGCAGCAGGTGTCGGGCGTGGTGTTCGCCGGCGGGCTGTACGCGCAGGCCGACGCGGTGCACTCCCACTACCACCACCTCGTCGAGCGGCGGCTGCCGACGGTGCTGATCAACGCGGCGGTCGACCACCTCGGGCTGCCTCAGGTCTCCTGCGACGACGCGGTGGCGGTCGAGCAGGTCGTCGGGCACCTGAGCTCGCTCGGGCACGAGAAGATCGGCCTCGTCCTCGGCCCGTCCGACCACGTGCCGTCGCAGCGGAAGCTCGAGGCGTTCCGCTCCTACGCGGCGAAACTCGGGCTGCCGGTGCTGGACGAGCTGATCGAGCACGGCATGTTTTCGATCGAGGGCGGCCACGCGGCGGCCGCCCGCCTGTACCCGCGCGGCGCGACGGCGGTGCTCTGCGCGAGCGACCTGCTGGCCCTCGGCGCGATCCGCGCGGCCCGCCGGCAGGGCCTCTCGGTGCCGGAGGACATTTCGGTGGTCGGCTACGACGACTCGGCCCTGATGAACTGCACCGACCCGCCCCTGACCACCACCCGCCAGCCGATCGAGGCGATGGGCCGGGCGGTGGTGGAACTGCTGGTCAAGCGCATCAACGGCGGTGAGGTCGCGGCCGAGGAACTGCTGTTCGCCCCGGAGCTGGTGGTCCGCGGGTCCACGGCCCGCCGCACCGCCTGACCCGAGTACCGCGAGAGCGCGACGGCTTGTCGGCCGTCGCGCTCTTTGGCGCGCCCGAACTCGCTCGAGTCCTGTTCGTAAGTTGCAAAATCTCGTCGGGTTATTGCGGCCATCGCGTCTCCCACTTTAGAGTGACCGCAATCACGTGACAGCCGTCGCGACCCGAGAAGAGGCTTGAGATGAGCAGTACCTGGTCCCGAACCGTCTCCCGCCGAACGTTGTGCCTGCTCGCCGCCGGTGGTCTCGCCCTCGGGGTGGCCGCCTGCGGGGACGGTGACACCGCCGCCCAGCCCGGCGGCAAGGTCAAGATCACCGTCACCGGGCAGCCGCCGACCAGCCAGCCGTTCGAGCGCAGCGTCTTCGACGCCGACGTCAAGGAGTTCGAGGCGGCCCACCCGAACATCCAGATCGAGCCCCACGAGGGGTTCATGGACCCGAAGACGTTCTCCGCGAAGCTCGCCGGCGGCCAGCTCGAAGACGTCTACTACGTCTACTTCACCGACCCGGCGCAGATCATCGCCCGCCACCAAGCCGCCGACATCACCGAAGCCGCCAAGAGCGTCCCGCACGTCAACGACCTCAAGCCGGAACTGCTGGACAACTTCCGCGACGCCGGCGGCAAGCTGTACGGCCTGCCCACGATGAACTACACGATGGGCCTGCTCTACAGCCGCCCGCTCTTCCAGAAGGCCGGGCTCGACCCGGACAAGCCGCCGCAGACCTGGGACGAAGTCCGCGAAGCCGCGAAGAAGATCTCCGCGCTCGGCAACGGCGTCGTCGGGTACGCCGACTACAGC
Source organism: Amycolatopsis sp. CA-126428 (assembly GCF_002904335.1). GTDB lineage: Bacteria > Actinomycetota > Actinomycetes > Mycobacteriales > Pseudonocardiaceae > Amycolatopsis. The sequence continues at coordinate 1,990 of NZ_PPHF01000038.1, forward strand.
AAGAACAACCAGGGCGGCTGGCACATGACCGGCTGGCTCTACTCGATGGGCGGCGACATCGCCCGCAAGGACGGCGACAAGTGGGTCGCCGACTTCGCCAACGAAAAGGGCAAGCAGGCCCTCCAGTACCTGCACGACATGCGCTGGACCGACAACTCCATGGGCGCCAAGCAACTGCTCGAAGCGCAGGACGTCCAGCGGATGATGGGCGCCGGCCAGCTCGGCATGTACATGGCCGCCCCGGACAACGTGCCGGTGCTGGTCAAGCAGTTCAACGGCAAGTACGAGGACTACGGCATCGCGGGCATGCCCGGCGGCCAGGGCACCCTGCTCGGCGGCGAAGGCTACATGCTCAACCCGAAGGCGTCGCCGGAGAAGATCAAGGCCGGCCTCGAGTGGATCCAGTGGAAGTACCTCAACCCGGACCGCTTCGAAAAGCACATCCGGCAGTACGTCGACGGCAAGCAGCCGGTCGGCCTGCCCGCCGAGCCCACCCCGGACGTCTGGCAGGGCGCGGTGCGCGACCAGCAGCTGGCGTTGAAAGCCAAGTACGCCAACGTCCCCGCCCAGAACTACACGTCCTATGTGGACACGACCAGCAAGATCAAGGGCAGCATCGAGCCGCCGAACGCGCAGCAGGTCTACGCCGCGCTCGACAGCGTGATGCAGGCGGTGCTCACCGACCAGAACGCCAACCTCGACCAGCAGCTGTCCTCGGCCGCGTCGAAGGTCAACGGTGTCCTCGCCCAGGTCAAGTAGCCTGCTCGCCTGGCCCGCGGCGAAACCGTCGCGGGCCGGGCGCCCGGCCGTGTCGCAAGAAGAACGCCGCCGCACCCGGCTCAAGCGCAAGCTCAAGGAGAACCTCACCGCGTACGGCCTGCTCTGTGCCGCCCTCGTGGTGTTCGCGCTGTTCTCCTGGTACCCGATCGTGCGCGGTGTCCTGCTGAGCTTCCAGCAGGTCGACTTCGTCAACGCGCCGACGTGGGTCGGGTTCGACAACTTCGAACGGCTCTTCGCCGACCCGCTGTTCGGCGTCGCCTGGCGCAACACGCTGCTGTTCACCGGGCTCGCGCTCGTCTTCGGCTTCGCCGTCCCGTTCCTGACGGCAGTGCTGCTCAACGAGATCCGGCACGCCAAGGCGTTCTTCCGGCTCGCCGTCTACCTGCCGGTGATGCTGCCGCCGGTGGTGACGGCGCTGATGTGGAAGTGGTTCTACGACCCCGGTCCGGGCCTGTTCAACTCCGCGCTCGGCGCGGTCGGCCTGCCCGGCGGCCAGTGGCTCGACTCCTCCACCACCGCGATGCTGTCGCTCGTGTTCGTCTCGACGTGGGCCAACATGGGCAGCACCACGCTGATCTACCTGGCCGCGCTCGGCACCATCCCCGGCGAGCTCTACGAAGCCGCGGAGCTCGACGGCGCCGGGCTGTGGAAACGGCTGCGGCACGTGACGTTCCCGCAGACCCGGTTCGTCCTGCTGGTGCTCCTGCTGCTGCAGATCGTCGCGACCATGCAGGTGTTCACCGAGCCGTACGTGATGACCGGCGGCGGCCCGGACGACTCGACGGTGACCGTGCTCCTGCTGCTCTACCGCTACGCCTTCGTCTACAACGACTTCGGCTCGGCGAGCGCGATGAGCCTGCTGCTGTTCGTGGCGCTCGGCGTGTTCTCGGCGTGGTACGTCCGGCTGACGCGGAAGGCGGACCAGTCATGAGGACCCTCGTCTCCCCCGGCGCGCTGCGGAGCCCGCGCGGCAAGGTCGTCTACGGCGTCGTCTTCGCCGGCACGCTGGCGGTGTTCTTGCTGGCGTTCATGTTCCCGCTCTACTGGGTCGTCACCGGGGCGATGAAGTCCCCGCAGGAACTGGCGCAGACGCCGGCGACGCTCGTCCCGCACGAGTGGCACCCGGAGACCTTCGCCGACGCCTGGGACCAGCTGAACCTCGGCAAGTACTTCCTCAACACGCTCGTCGTCGCCGGCGGCGCGTGGCTGGCGCAGCTGGCCATCGACGTCCCGGCGGCGTTCGCGCTGTCGAAGCTGCGGCCGAAGTTCGGCAACGTCGTGCTCGGGCTGATGCTGGCCACGCTGATGCTGCCCGCCACCGCGTTGCTCGTCCCGACGTACGTGACGGTGACGGACCTGCCGCTGCTGCACCTCAACCTGATCAACTCACCGGCCGCGATCTGGCTGCCCGCGGCGGCGAACGCGTTCAACATCTACCTGCTGAAACGGTTCTTCGACCAGATCCCGGACGAGCTGATCGAAGCGGCTCGCCTCGACGGGGCCGGGCCGGTGCGCACGCTCTGGCGGATCATCCTGCCGATTTCGCGGCCGATCCTGGCCGTCGTGTCGATCCTCGCGGTGGTCACCGCGTGGAAGGACTTCATCTGGCCGCTGCTGGTGTTCCCGGACACCGGGAAGCAGACGCTCTCGGTGATGCTGCAGCGGGTGGCGATCGACATGCCGCTCAACGTGCTCGTGGCCGGGATGGTGCTGGCCAGCCTGCCGATGGTGGCGCTGTTCCTGGCCTTCCAGCGGCAGATCCTCGCCGGGCTGACCGCCGGCAGCCTCAAGGGCTGATCTTTCGACAACGACTCAGGAGGGCACTTCCGTGACCGACAAGACCGGCTGGTGGCGGAGCGCGGCGATCTACCAGGTCTACATCCGCAGCTTCGCGGACGGCAACGGCGACGGCGTCGGCGACCTCGCCGGCGTCCGCGCCCGGCTGGACCACCTGGCCGACCTCGGCATCGACGCGATCTGGTTCACCCCGTGGTACCCGTCGCCGATGGACGACGGCGGCTACGACGTCGCCGACTTCCGCGACATCGAGCCGCTGTTCGGCACCCTCGCCGAGGCGGAGGACCTGATCGCCGAGGCCCACGCGCGCGGGATCCGGGTGATCATCGACATCGTGCCCAACCACTGCTCCGACGAGCACCGCTGGTTCCAGGCCGCGCTCGAAGCGGGCCCGGGTTCGCCGGAGCGGCAGCGGTTCTGGTTCCGGCCCGGCCGCGGCCCGGACGGCGGCGAGCCGCCGAACAACTGGAAGTCGCGCTTCGGCGGGTCCGCGTGGACCCGGGTCCCGGACGGCGAGTGGTACCTGCACCTCTACAGCTCGCGCCAGCCGGACTTCAACTGGGACAACCCGGAGATCCGCACGGAGTTCGAGGACGTGCTGCGCTTCTGGTTCGACCGCGGCGTGGACGGCTTCCGCATCGACGTCGCCGACGGCCTGGTCAAGGACCCGCACCTGCCCGACGTCGACGACGGCGACGAGACGCCGTTCTCCGACCAGGAAGGGCTGCACGAGATCTACCGGTCGTGGCGCAAGATCGCCGACAGCTACGGCGGCGAGCGCGTGCTGGTCGGCGAAATGTGGCTGGCGGACATGTCGCGGGCCGCCCGCTACCTGCGCCGCGACGAGCTGCACTCGGCGTTCAACTTCGACTTCCTGGTCTGCCCGTGGGACCCGGCGCGCTTCCGCGACGTCATTTCCCGCACGCTGAAGGCCCACGACGAGGTCGGCGCACCGGCGGCGTGGGTGCTGTCGAACCACGACGTCACCCGGCACGTCACCCGCTACGGCCGCGCCGGCGACACGGGTTTCTCGTTCGCGAACCGGCTGCACGAGCTGCCGGTGGACCTGGAACTGGGCACCCGCCGGGCCCGGGCAGCGGCGCTGCTGACGCTGGCCCTGCCCGGCGGGCTGTACGTATACCAGGGCGAGGAGCTGGGGCTGTGGGAGGTCCTCGACATCCCCGACGAGCTGCGGCAGGACCCGGTCTTCGCCCGCACGGGCGGCACCGACCCGGGCCGCGACGGCTGCCGGGTCCCGATCCCGTGGTCCGGCGACGAGCCGCCGTTCGGCTTCGGCACCGGGGACGCGTGGCTGCCGCAACCGGCGGAGTGGAAGGCGTACACGGCTTCGGCGGAGGCGGCGGATCCGGACTCGATGCTGTCGCTGTACCGCGCCGGGCTCCGGATCCGGCGTGACCTGCCGACGGGTCAGCTGGAGTGGCTGTCGCTCGGCGAGGGCGTGCTGGCGTTCCGGCTCGGCACGGAGTTCACGTTCGCGCTGAACTTCTCGCCCGAACCGGTGCCGCTCCCGCCGGGCGAGGTCCTGCTGGCCAGCGGGCCGGTCGGCAACGGCGAGCTGCCGGCCGACACCGCTGTCTGGCTGCGGTCCTAGCGGGTCAGCTGCAGGATGTCTACGCCGCGGGCGTTGTCCGCGACGTAGACGTACCTGCCGTGCCAGTACGGCGCCCACGCGCTCGCATCGGCCGGGCGGTAGTACGCGATCTGGCGCGGGTTCGTCGGGTCGCTGACGTCGAGGAACCGGGTGCCCTGCGCGTAGAACGACTGCACCAGGATCTTGCCGCGGACGTCGAAGTAGTGCGCGGAACAGTCGTCGGAGGCCGGGTCGCTGCCCTCCTGGCCGTTGACGCCCCAGGTGCCGACGCTTTCCAGGCGGAACGGCTTCTCCGGCGTCGAACGCCAGCCTTCGCCGTGGTAGGAGCCCTTCAGCGACGAAATCGTCAGGACGCCGTCGCCCGCGCAGCCGTCGACGAAGTTCTCCTCCGTCGCGTAGATCAGGTCCTGGCCGCGCCAAGCGCCGTCGCCGATGCGGTGGCCGGCCGGGTGGAAGCTGTTGTGCATGAACCGCGAGGGCGCCGCCGTCTCGGCGATGCCGCCACCGGCGTACGGGATCGGCTCGTGCGCGGTGGCGCGGCGGATCTTCCCGGACAGCGGGTCGCGGTGCACGCCGTTCGTCCAGTAGCCGCGGACACCGCCGCGGCCGGACACCCAGGCCACGCCGTCCGCGTCGACCTGCACGTCGTGGACGTAGTCGGTCTTGCCGTCGTTGCGGGCCAGCTCGATCGGTTCCGGGTTCACCTTCGGGTGCTTCGGGTCGCGGATGTCGGTGACCCAGATCGGCCGCCCGCCCCAGTCGGCCGGCTGGTTGTCGGCCTTCGCCGGGCCGCCGGTCCACAGGTAGCGGCAGCCGTCGACGCAGCTGGTGGTGTGGCCGGCCGGCACCTGCACGTAGCTGAGGATCGCCGGGGCCTCGGGCTTCGAGACGTCGACGACGTAGATCCCGGACTCGCCGGTGTGCGTGGTGCCGCCGTACGCCCGCGGGTCGCGGGAGAGGAACACCAGCTTGCGGTTCTGGTCGACCTCGGTGTCCTCGGTCTCCCACAGCCCGGGCAGGCTGACCTGCCCGACCAGCTTCGGCGCGGCCGGGTTCTTCGTCAGGTCGTAGACCTTGAGCCCGAACTCGCCGGACACGACCATGACGTCGCGGCGGCCGTAGTCGAGGAAGTTGATCGAGATGGCGCCGGCGGCGTCGGGCACGTTGCCGACGGCCTTGACGTTCTTGACCGCCCCGGGATCGCCCAGCGTGCGGGCGGCCGGCACCGCGGGTTTGTCGTCCTCGCCGCAGGCGGCGGCCGGGAGCCCGGTCGCGACCAGCGTGGCGCTGACGGTGACGGCGGCGAAGCACGACCGCAACCAGGTGCGCACGGCAAACCTCCCAGAACCCTGGCGAGCGTGACCCACCGAACGGTACGACGGAGATCAACCGGACACAACCGTCTTTCGTTGCCATCCGACTGGTAGGACTGGCTCATGCGTTTGCTCGTGCTGTTCGCCGCCGTGGCCCTCGCCGTCACGGGCTGTTCGGGGTCCGACACCGCCCGGCCCGGTGTCCTGTCCGTCGGCATCCGGGAGCCCGCGACGCTGCTGCCCGCCGACCTCGCCGACCAGGCGGGCCGGCTGGTGACGAGCGTGCTGTGGACCCCGCTCGCCGACTACGACGCGACGTCCGGGAAGGTCACCCCGCGCGCGGCGGCGTCGATCGAGAGCACCGACCGGGTGCACTGGACGGTCAAGCTGCGGCCGTCGGCGTTCCACGACGGCACCCCGGTCACCGCCCAGTCCTATGTGGACACGTGGCGGGTGATCGCCGCCTCGCACTGGGTCTCGTCGCCGGTGCTGACGAAGCTCCTGCGGGCCCGCGGAATCAAGGCGGCGGCCCCGGACACGATCGCGCTGACCCTCGACCGGCCGTCCGGCCAGGTGCCCGCGCTGCTCTCCGCGCCGGGCCTGGTGCCGCTGCCGGCGTCGGTGCTCGCCTCCCAGGACTGGGACGCGTTCGCGAAGGCCCCGGTCGGCAACGGCCCGTACCGGCTCGACGGCGGCTGGCGGCCGGGTTCGGGCGGCACCCTCAAGCGCGTCGGCGCGGGGAAGGCCGAGGAACTCGACCTGCGGGTCGGCGAGCCGGCGGCCCAGTACGACGCGGTCAAGGCGGGCACGCTCGACCTCGCGACCGAGGTCCCCGGCGAGCGGCACGAGGCCATGCACGGCGAATTCGCCGGCCGCCACGCGTCCTGGGCCCTGCCCGAGGCGGGCTACCTGGCGTTCCCGGTGACGAACCCCCGGTTCGCCGACCCGACGGTCCGCCACGGTTTCGCCCTCGGCGTCGACCGCGCGGCGCTGGAGGCCGGCCCGCTGGCGCACCAGGTCGACCCGGCGAAGGCGATGCTGCCCCCGTCGGACGCCCCGGGTGAGCGCTCGGGCACCTGCCGCCCCTGCACCTTCGACGCGGCGGCCGGCAAGGCCCTGCTGAAGCAAGCGGCCTTCCCCGGCGGCGCGACCGTCTACTTCGGACCGGGCGCGGAGGCGTGGACGCGCGCACTGGTGGTCGGGTTGCACAAGGCACTGGACGTTTCCGTGACGGCACAGGCGGCCCCGCGCACGGACCAGCTCGACGGCCCGTCCACGTTGGACGTCAAGCCGGCGACGGGAAGCCCGTACGAGCTGCTGTCGGAGCTGGCCACGGCGTCGGGGTACACCGACGACGTCTTCCGCCAGAACCTGGCGCTGGCCGACGCGGCGGCCACCCCGGAGGAGGCGGGCGAGCTGTACCGGCTGGCGGAGAACCAGCTGCTGCGCGACCTGCCGGTGGCACCGCTGTGGTCGGGCCACGGTCACGCGGTCTGGGCACCGCGGGTCCACGACGTCACGGCCACGCCGTTCACCGGGCCGGTGCTGGCGGGGATCGGCGTCTCGTGAGCTGGGAGCCCGCTCCGCTGTGCTGCCGGAGCAAGGCCTGGGCCGCTGACTGGATCGGGGGTTTGCCCAGCCACCGGCGACCCCGGAGCGAGCATGACTACCTACGGGCCACAGGCCGCCTCTAGACCGTGGCGTGCTCCACGAGCGTCTCGATGAACGCCCCGGTCAGCGGGTCCGGAGCCGCGCGCGTGTAGGCCGTCAGCGTCCGGCGGACCGGCGTGCTCGGCCGCAGGACCCGGCCGTCGAAGCGGGGCGGCAGGACGTTGGCCGGGACCAGCGCCGGGCCGAGGCCCGCGGCCGCGAGGATCGGCGCGGCCGCCGTCTGCTCGGTGCGGACCGCCGCGCGGGGGCGGAAGCCCGCCGCCGCGCAGGCCGCGTCGACCAGCTCCGCCAGGCCGTTGCCCGGGGCGTAGTGCACCCACGCGCAGCCGGCGAGCGTCGCCAGGTCGACTTCGCCGGTGCTGTCGTCCTCGCGGGCGCCGTCGGCGGGCAGCACGACGACGAACTCCTCCACCCCCAGCTCGCGCACCGGGCCCGCCCAGTCGCCGGGGCGCGGGCCGAGCGCCACGTCGGCCTCGCCCGCGGCCATCGCCTCGCGCAGCTCGCCGGCGTGCCGGAACTCGATCAGCCGCACGTCGACCTCGGGCCGGTCGCGCCGCCACACGCGCAACGCGGGCGGCAGCACGCCGAGGCTCACCGAGTACACCGTGGCGACCTGCAGCTCGCCCGCCGTCGTCCCGGACGCGAGCCGGGCCGCGCAGCGCGCGCGTTCGGCATCGGCCAGCGCCGCCCGCGCGTGCGGCAGCATCGCCCGGCCCATCGGCGTGAGCCGGACCGCCCGGGGCAGCCGCTCCAGCAGCGGCCCGCCGAGGCCGCGCTCGAGGGCCCGCATCTGGTGCGACAGCGCCGGTTGCGTCACGTGCAGCTGCTCGGCGGCGCGGGTGAACGACCCGGTGTCGACCACCGTGACCAGGTACTCGAGCTGCCGTAGACTTGTCATGAACGCAGTTTATCGACTTGGTGACAACTAAGCCTTGGACTTATCCCATCCGGCTGACCAGCCTTGACGGCATGGAACGCAAGACAGCTCTGGTCGCCGGGGCCAACGGGATCATCGGCAAGAACCTCGTAGCACACCTGCGGGCCGACGGTGGCTGGGACGTCGTCGGCCTGTCCCGGCGAGGCGGGCCGGGCGCGATCGCCGTCGACCTCCTCGACGCGGCCGGCACCCGGGCCAAGGTCGGGGCGCTGACCGGCGTCACGCACCTCTTCTACGCGGCCTACCAGGACCGGCCGACGTGGGCGGAGCTGGTGCCGCCGAACCTGGCGATGCTGACGAACCTCGTCGACGCGACGGGGCCCGGCTTGCGGCACGTCAGCCTCATGCAGGGCTACAAGGTCTACGGCGCGCACCTCGGCCCGTTCAAGACCCCGGCGCGCGAGACCGACGCCGGGCACATGCCGCCGGAGTTCAACGTCGACCAGCAGCGGTTCCTCGAACGGCGGGCGGGCGAGTGGACGTGGTCGGCGATCCGGCCGTCGGTGGTCGGCGGCACCGCGCTGGGCAACCCGATGAACCTGGCGCTGGTGATCGCGGTGTACGCGTCGATTTCGAAGGAACTCGGGCTGCCCCTGCGCTTCCCCGGCGAGCCCGGCGCGTACGACAGCCTGCTGGAAATGACCGACGCGGGCCTGCTGGCCTCGGCAACGGTCTGGGCCACCGGGCACCAAGGCGCGTTCAACATCGCGAACGGCGACCTGTTCCGCTGGCGCGAGCTCTGGCCGAAGCTGGCGGCGTACTTCGACCTCGAGGTGGCGCCACCGCTGCGGATGTCGCTGGTGGACGTCATGGCGGACAAAGGTCCACTGTGGTCCGACATGGCCGTCGCCCACGGTCTTTCGGCGTCCTATGCGGACGTCTCGGCCTCATGGGCGTTCGGCGACTTCGTGTTCGGGTGGGACTACGACATGTTCGCGGACACGTCGAAGGCGCGGCGTGCGGGTTTCCACGAATACGTCGAGACGGAGCAGATGTTCTACCGGTTGTTCGACGAATTCCGGAAGGCGCGGGTGATCCCCTAGCCGCGCCCGATGAACGGCATGGTCGTCGCGGTGATGGTGAGGAACTGGACGTTCGCGTCCAGCGGCAGCCCGGCCATGTACCGCACCGCGTCGGCCACGTGCCGGACGTCGAAGGTCGGCTCGGCGACGACCCGGCCGTCGGCCTGCGGGATGCCGGCGGCCATCCGCTCGGTCATTTCGGTGGCCGCGTTGCCGATGTCGATCTGCCCGCAGGCGACGTCCCAGGCCCGGCCGTCCAGCGAGATCGATCGGGTCAGCCCGGTGACGGCGTGCTTCGTCGCGGTGTAGGCGACGCTGGCGGGCCGCGGCGCGTGGGCGGAGATCGAGCCGTTGTTGACGATCCGGCCGCCGCGCGGGTCCTGGTCCTTCATCAGCCGCACGGCTTGGCGGGCGCAGAGGAACATCCCGGTGAGGTTGACGTCGACGGTCCGCTTCCAGTCCTCGACGGACAGGTCGGCGACGGTCCCGCCCGCGGAGATCCCGGCGTTGTTGAACAGGAGGTCGAGCCGCCCCCACCGGTCCCGCACGGCGTCGAAGAGCGCCTCGACGGCTTGCTCGTCGGAAACGTCGGTGGGCACCGCGAGCGCGTTCTCGAAGCCCGAGGCCGTTTCCTCGAGGGCGGAAGCGCGCCGCCCGGCCAGCGCGACCCGGTAGCCGTCTGCCAGGAGTGCCCGGGCCACGGCCCGCCCGATGCCCGACCCCGCTCCGGTGACGACCGCCGTTTTCACCATCCCGCCTCCTGGACTGCGCACATGGAACTTCGCGAGAGCTTCCGAGCCGGGCTGGCCCGGCAACTCGGCCACCCTAGCGGCCTGCGGGGCGGCCTCGGCTTCCCCCTGCTCGTGTCCGGGAAATGACGAGCGGGGCCCGGCTCGCGCCGGACCCCGCCCAGAAGGAATTACTTCGCCGCCACGCCCAGCGCGGCGAGCGCCGGGCCGGCCATGATCACGCCGTTGCCCGTCACCGTGTCGAAGCCGGGCGCGCCCAGGTCGATCGACGAGGACACCAGGGCCGTGCGGATGTCGGCCTGCGTCGCCGTGGGCTTGCCCGACAGCAGCAGGGCCGCGATGGCCGCCGCGTGCGGGGCCGCCGCCGACGTGCCGAAGAACGGCTGGAAGCCCGTCACCGAGGTCGCGACGCCGTCGGCCGCGGTGATGTCCGGCTTCGCGCGGACCGTGCCGCCGGTCGAGGACACGTTGCCCGGGGTGATCGCCGTGCCGTTGGCGGTGTAGAACACGCGACGCCGGCCGTCCGAAGAGAACCGCTCCCACTTGCTCGACGCCGTGTACAGGCCGGGGTACGGGCCGGCCGGGTTGGCCGGGTCACCGGTCTCCAGGGGCCGGGTGAACGCGCCCGCCGCCGGCGCCGCCGCCACGCTGAACGCGTTGACCGCGGCCGAGTGGCCGTTCGTGACGCCGTTGGTGCTGAACGCCTTGAGCGAGCCCGAAGCCACGAACCGGCCGCGGATCACGTTCAGCGCGAGGAAGCGGTCGGCGCCGCTGTACTTGACCACCGCGACCTTGTAGCCGGAGCCGGTGGTGGGCACGGACGCGATCTCGTACGGGTTCTGCGAACCGGACTGCGCGTTCTCGCTGGAGGCCACGACGCTGCCCGCGGAGTTCAGGATGAACAGGTCGTAGTCGTTGGCGGACTTGCCCCACGGGTCGGACCAGAACAGCGTCACCGGCTTGCCGAGCGAGCCCGCCGAGAGCGCGTCGAAGTTCTGCGTGGTGCTGCTCGGGTCGAAGTCGTGCGGGGTACCGGTGACGCCGCTGATCTTCGCCGGCGAGGCCCGGAAGTCGCCCTCGTAGTAGCCGCTGGTGCCGTCGGTGGCGTTGCCCGAGTTGCCGGCCGAGGAGAAGTAGAGCGTGCCGGCCGCGGTCACGTCGTTGACCGCCTGCGCGACCTGCGTGTCCTGGAACGGCGATTCGTCGAAGTAGGAGACGTCGTCGACGATGATCCGGCAGTTGCCGGTGCTGCGCAGGGCGCGGATGTTCGCGGCGAAGCTCGCTTCGCTGGTGAACGCGGTCGCGAAACCGAGGGTCGCGTCCGGCGCGAGGTCGTGGATGATCTCGAGCATCGCGGTGCCCTCGTCGCCGCTGCCCTTCTGGCCGGACAGGACGTCCACCGCGGGCAGCTCGCCGGCGGCCTGCGACTTCGCCAGGGAGTCGACGCCGTCGGAGAGCACGCAGACCTTCACGCCGGAGCCGCTGACGCCGTAGGTGGTGCGGGCGGTGTCGGCGCCGTGCGCCTTGTCCCCTTCGGAGACCTGCGTCGCGGCGGCGGCCTGCGCGGCGGCGGTCCGGGCGGCCGCGCGGAAGTCGCGGTTGCCCGGCTCGCTCCAGGTGGTGGCCTGGGCGGCGGGCTTCACTTCGGCGACGTCGGCCCGGCCGGCGATCGCGTCCAGGGCGGACAGCGGCAGGTCGGCGCGGACGGCGCCGTCCGGCGAGACGGAGCGGACCGCGCCGCCCGCCGCCGTGACGGCGTTCGCGACGGCCTTCCCCTGCGCGGCGATGTCGACCGAGACGGTGCCGGCGTTGCTGACGCCGACGCCGGAGCGGTATGCGGGCAGCTTCGCGGCCAGCGACCGGTCGGCCCGCAACCGCTTCTCGACGACCAGCTGGCTCGATTGCTTGCGCTCGGCGGGGCTCAGGCTCTTCTTGATGCTCTGCAGTGCGCTGATGCCCGCTTCGGTGCGCGCGGCCGCCGCGTCCACCGTGGACGGCTGCGCCACCGAGACCCCCGTCGTCAGCAGCAGCGCGCCGACCGTCAGCGGAACCGCGTGCGCGGCTGCCCGGCTGAATCTCACCATCGATGTCTCCCTGTGATACTCGGTCACTCGACCGAATGACACCCGACCGGGTGTAATGGGGAGAATCTAAGGAGTGACCGAGCCGGATTCCAGCGACCAAAGTCGGGAAGGCGCTTCGGTCCACATGCTGGAACGTTCCGGAGTCCGCGCCGCTCAAGAAAACGTGAGAACTATTTTTCCGCGGCCGTGCCCGGTTTCGATTTCCCGGTGCGCGGCCGCGGCCTCGGCGTACGGGTAGGCCCGGCGCACGAGGAACCGCAAGTCGCCCTTGGCGTAGAGCGCCGCCAGCTCGGCGAGCCGCGCGGCCGAGCGCCCGGATTTCGCGACGAGCACGCCGAGTCCGGCGGCCCGGCCGTGCTCGACGAGGGTGAGGATCCGATCTCGCGCCTTCACCAGTTCGAGTGAGACGTCAAGTGCTTCCCCGCCGGCCCCGTCGAGCACGGCGTCGATGCCCCGCGGCGCGGCGGCCACAATGCGGTCCTTCAACCCTTCCCCGTAGACGACGGGGGTCGCCCCCAGCTCGCGCAGGTAGTTCTGGTTGACCGCGCTCGCGGTGCCGACCACCCGCGCGCCCCGCAGTTTCGCGAGCTGCACGGCGGCGGTGCCGACCGCCCCGGCGGCCCCGTGGACGAGCAGCGTCTCCCCTTCGCGCGGGTTCAGCATTTCCAACGCGATGGAGGCGGTCTGCATCCCGGCGGTGAACCCGCCGGCGACCTCCCACGGCATTTCCGGCGGCTTCGGCGTGACATCGCCGACGGGCACGACGACGTACTCGGCGGCGGCCCGCACGGCGGTGAAGCCGAGAACTTCGGTGCCCGCCTCGAGTTCGCCCTCGTCGACGACGCCGGCGAACTCGTTCCCGGGCACGCGCGGCCAGGAGAGCGCCAGCCCGGGCGGCTCCCACCCACCCCGCACAGCGGCATCGTAGGGCTGCACCCCGGCGGCCTTGACCCGAACACGAACCTCCCCCGGCCCGGCGTGCGGCTCCGGCAGGTCGAGGACGCGGAGCACTTCGGGACCACCGAATTCGGTGAACGCCACAGCTTTCATGGCGTCAGTCTGATACTTCGAGCGCACTGGAGGTCAACCACGCGGTGGACGGAAACTGTCGGTGCCCTGCCGTACGGTCCGGGGCATGGCAGAAATCGAGATCCGCCGCGCCAACCCCGCCCAGGCCGCCGCGCTGACAGCCTTGGTGCACGCTTCTTCGACGTACCAGGGCGACTACGCGTCCATTTTGGACGGTTACACGATCACGCCGGACCACCTCGAGGCCCACCCGGCCTTCACGGCCGCGAAGGACGGCGAGATCCTCGGCTTCTACGCGCTCCTCGCCGGGAAACTCGATCTGCTCTTCGTCGCCGACCGGGCGCAGGGGCTCGGCATCGGCGCCCGCTTGATCGAGCACATGCTCGCCGAAGCGCGCGAGCGCGGGCTGGACAGCGTGCGCGTCGTGTCCCACCCGCCCGCCTTGGCGTTCTACGTCCGGATGGGCGCGCGGCGCACCGGCACGATCCCGGCGAACCCGCCGAAGGTCCGCTGGGACCGGCCGGAGCTCCGCTTCGACGTCCCTACAGGTTGATCATGTGGCCGGCGAGGCCGTGGACCGCTTCCTTCACCGCTTCACCCAGCGTCGGGTGGGCGTGGACGTTGCGGGCCACCTCGTGCACCGTCAGGTCCCACTGCTGGGCCAGCGTCAGCTCCGGCAGCAACTCCGTCACGTCCGGGCCGATCAGGTGGCCGCCGATCAGTTCGCCGTGCTTCGCGTCGCTGATCAGCTTCACGAAGCCGCCCGGGTCGCCCAGGCCCTGGGCCTTGCCGTTGGCCGTGAAGGGGAACTTCGCCACCTGGACGTCGAAGCCCTTCTCGCGGGCCTGTTCCTCCGTCCAGCCGAAGCTGGCGATCTGGGGCTGGCAGAACGTCGCGCGCGGGATCATCGGGAAGTCGAGTTCCATCGTCTCCGCGCCCGCGATCGTCTCCGCCGCCACCACGCCCATCGACTCCGACGCGTGCGCCAGCATCAGCTTCGCCGTCACGTCGCCGATCGCGAAGATGTGCTCGACGTTCGTGCGGCCGCGGCCGTCCACGGCGATCGCGCCGCGGTCGGTCAGGGCCACCCCGGTCTTGTCCAGGCCGTAGCCCCCCACGCGCGGCTGGAAGCCGATCGCCTGCAGGACCTTGTCGGCCTCGAGGACCTGCTCGCCGTTCTTCTCCGAGGACACCGTCACCCGCACGGAGGAACCCGAGTCGTCGATCGACTCGACGCGGGTCGACGTCAGCACCTTGATGCCGAGCTTGCGGTACCGGCGCGCCAGCTCCGCCGACACCTCGGCGTCCTCCAGCGGCACCATCCGGTCGAGGAACTCGACGATCGTGACGTCGACGCCGTAGTTGTGCAGCACGTAGGCGAATTCGACGCCGATCGCGCCCGCGCCGGCGATCACGATGCTCGAGGGCAGCTCGCTCGACAGGATCTGCTCTTCGTAGGTCACCACGCGCTCGCTGCGCGAAGTCCCCGGCAGCAGCCGCGTGGTCGCGCCGGTCGCGATGATGCAGTGGCCGAACGTGATCCGCTCGCCGTTCACCTCGAGGGTGTGGTCGTCGAGGAAGGTGCCGTGCCCGTCGAACTCGGTGATCTTGTTCTTCTTCATCAGGAAGTGCACGCCCTTGACGCGCCCGTCGGCGACCTTCCGGCTCCGCTCGTACGCGGCCGTGTAGTCGACCTTGATCGGGCTGTCGGAGGAGATGCCGAACGCCTTCGCCTCCTGCATCACCACGTGCGCCAGCTCGGCGTTGCGCAGCAGCGCCTTCGACGGGATGCACCCGACGTTCAGGCAGACGCCACCCCAGTACTTCTCCTCGACCACCGCGGCGCTCAGCCCCAGCTGGGACGCGCGGATCGCCGCGACGTAGCCGCCCACTCCGGCCCCCAGCACGACGACATCAAAGTGTTGTGCACTCATCCCTCGAAACTACCCCTTCGGGCAGGTCGGGGCGGGGTGACCCGGGCCTCACGGCAGGCAGCCCGGAAGGCCGCCAAGGCGCCCTCGCAGCGGCCGGCGGTCGTCAGGCCGCGGCCGGACGTTCCTCGCCGCGGATGCCCTCCAGCAGCGCCGTCACCGCGGCCATGATCCGGGCCGTCGCCTCCTCCAGCACCTCGCGAGTGCGCGGAAGGCCGGCGAGGTCGGAGAGGTCGACCGGCGGCCCGGCGACCAGCTCGACGGTCTTGCGCGGCAGCCCGCGCGGCAGCTTCGCCGTCGACGGCAGCAGGTGGTGGGTCCCCCAGTTGGCCACCGGGATCACCGGCGCCCCGGTCTCCAGCGCCGCCCGCACCACCCCGGTCTTGCCGCGCATCGGCCAGCCGTCCGGGTCGTTCGAGAAGGTGCCTTCGGGGAAGATCGCCACGCACTCGCCCGCCCGGACGGACGCCACCAGGTCGCGGTAGGCCTCCGCGGCCGTCGCCGCGCCGCGGTAGACCGGGATGTGCCGTCCGGAGCGCATCACGCGGCCGACCACCGGCAGCTTCCACAGCGAAGCCTTCGCCAGGTAACGCGGCACGCGGCCGGAGGCGAGGCAGAACGCCGTGAGCGTCGTCGGGTCGGCGAACGACAGATGGTTAGACGCCACCAGCACCCCGCCGGACTTGGGGATGTGGTGCGAACCCCGGACGCGGAACCGGGTGGTCTGGACGAGGAACTGCCAGACCACCTCGATCGCGAAGCTGTACCAGGCGCCACGGCCGGCGCGGGCGAAGCGCCGGCCGTAGGCGATCATCTGGCGCCGGGTGAGCAGCTCACCCTCGAGGTCCAGCGCGGTCCAGCGGTCCATGGGTGTCATTCGTAGCCCACGACCGGCCGGATCGGCCCGCGCCCGCGCCGAACGCGGCGCAGATCACAGCGAAAAACTTTCAGACCCGCTCGAGCACCACGACCGGGATCTCACGGTCCGTCTTCTTGGCGTACTCGTTGTAGTCCGGCCAGACGGCGGCGAGCTTTTCCCACAGCTTCGCGCGCTCCTCGCCGGCGGCCGTGCGCGCGCGGGCCGTGAACTTGTCCGCCTTGACCTGGACGCCGACCTCGGGGTGCTCGACGAGGTTGAAGTACCAGCCGGGGTGGTTCGGCGCGCCGCCCTTGGAGGCCACGATCACCGGGTTGCCGTCGACTTCCTGGTAGATGAGGGCGAACTTGCGCTCCTGCCCGGTCTTGCGGCCCGTGGTGGTCAAGACCAGTGTCGGGACGCCTTCCTTCCACTCGTGGCCGACCTCGCCGTCGGTCTCCTCGTAGCGGCGGACGTGCTCGTCACCGAACAGCATGCGTGGTTCCTTTCGCGTCGATCGGCAGTGGCGGGCTCACCACTTGAAGGTTCTCCTTGTTCCCAACACACGCGGCCCGCGCGATCTTCCCGTGAGTTTCACTCGTTCGGGTGAGGTCCCCCGAGCAGCGGCTTCTCGGGACACACCCCCCTCCCAGTAGATTGCACCGACCGAGCACGCGGAGACACTCGAGACCGACCTTGGAGGAGCCAGCCATGAAGGCCCGGCCGCACGTGACACTGGAAGACGTGGCACGCAGCGCGAACGTCTCGCTCGCGACGGCGTCGCGGGTGCTCAACGGCACCGCGTCCGTCCGCGCCGACCTGCGGGAGCGGGTGTCCGCCGCCGCGGCCGAGCTGGCCTACGCCCCCAACGCCCACGCCCAGGCCTTGGCCGGCGGCACCCACCGGACGGTCGGCGTGATCTGCCACGACGTCAGCGACCCGTACTTCGCGGCCATCGCGGGCGGGGTGATGCGGGTGGCCACCGACAACGGGCTGCTCGTCATGCTCGCCGGCACGTTCCGCGACCCGGACCGCGAGGTCGCCTACGTCTCGACGCTGCGCGCGCAGCGGGCCGCGGCGATCCTGCTCATCGGCTCGGCGTTCGAGGACCGGGCGTGGGAACGCGCGATGGCCGCCGAGCTGGAGCCCTACCGCCGCGGCGGCGGCCAGGTCGCGGCGGTCAGCCGGCACCGCGGGCTCAAGATCGACACCGTGCAGCCGGACAACAAGGGCGGCGCCGCGGCGCTGGCGAAGGAACTGGTCGGCCTCGGCCACAAGCGGTTCGCCGTGCTGGCCGGGCCGCGGCGGCTGAGCACCGTGATCGACCGGCTGGCCGGTTTCTCCGGCGAGCTCGCCGCGCACGGCATCGAACTGCGCGAAGACGACGTCGTCGAGGCCGCGTTCAGCCGCGACGGCGGCTACGAGGCGACGAAGCGGCTGCTCGCCGGCCGCAAGCGCAAGCTGCCGACCTGCCTGTTCGCCGTCACCGACGTGATGGCGATCGGGGCGCTGACGGCGTTGCGCGAGGAAGGCGTGTCCGTGCCCGGCGACATCTCGGTGGCCGGCTTCGACGACATCCCGGTGGTCCGCGACCTGGCCCCGGCGCTGACCACGGTCCGGCTGCCGCTGGAAGAGCTCGGCGAACGCGCGATGGACATGGCGATCAAGGGCTCCGCGGGCACCCGGCCGCGGACGGTCCGGCTGTCCGGCGAAGTCGTCCTGCGCGAAAGCACCGGACGCCCGAAGCGCTGAGGCCCACCGGGCCTTGTCGCGGCGCGGCACAAGCCCTACCGTGGGCTGAGAAAGCGCTTTCTGACCCTTCCGGAGGTCCTCGATGCTCGTGCTCCCGGCCCCCGGCGGCAAGCTGCTGAACTGGTCGCCGTCCGGGCCACGGCCCCCCGCACCACCCCCGAACACGCCGCCGACTTCGCGCATCGCCTACGCCGCCGCGCACGTCGTCGCGGACGCGCTGGCCGACGAGCCCTACGCCGTGGACTGGGACACGACGCTGGCCTTCCGCGAGCACCTCTGGTCGTGCGGGCTGGGCGTCGCGGAGGCGATGGACACCGCGCAGCGCGGGATGGGCCTCGACTGGGCGACGACGCGGGAGCTGGTGTCCCGCACCGGCGCGGTCGCGGCCGGGCGGCGCTGGTGCGCCGGGGTCGGCACCGACCAGCTGCCGCCGGGACCGGCCACCGTGGCGTCCATTGTGGACGCCTGGCGCGAGCAGCTCGACCTGGTCGCCGGCGCGGGCGCGATCCCGGTCGTGATGGCCAGCCGGGCTCTGGCCGCCGCCGCCCAGAGCCCGGACGACTACCACGCGGCGTACGGGAAGCTCCTTTCCGAGACGGGCGGGCCGGTCCTGCTGCACTGGCTGGGCGAGCAGTTCGACCCGGCACTGGCCGGCTACTGGGGCCACGACGACGTCCGCGCCGCCGCCCGCGAGCTGGCGGCGCTCTGCGCCGAGCACGCCGCGACGATCGCCGGGGTGAAGGTTTCGGTGCTCGACGCCGAGATCGAGATCGAGTTCCGCCGGGCCCTCCCGGCCGGCGTCGCCTGCTACACCGGCGACGACTTCAACTACCCCGAGCTGATCGCCGGCGACGCGGAAGGCCACAGCGAAGCCCTGCTCGGCATCTTCGACCCGATCGCCCCGGTGGCCGCGGCGGGGCTGCGTCGCCTGGACGACGGCGACCAGGCCGGGTTCCGCGCCCTGCTCGACCCCACCGTGCCGCTGGCCAGGGAGATCTTCCGCGCGCCGACCCGGCACTACAAGACGGGCGTGGTGTTCCTGGCCCACCTCAACGGCCACCAGGACCACTTCCGGATGATCGCCGGCCAGGAATCCGCGCGCACGATCACCCATCTGGCGACGCTGCTGCGACTCGCCGACGAGGCCGGCGTGCTGGCCGACCCCGACCTGGCCGAGGCCCGGATGCGGCCACTGCTGCGGGTCGCGGGGGTGGCGTGATGGACCCCCGGCTGAGCCTCAACCAGATCACCACGAAGTCGTGGTCGCTGCCCGAGGCGGTGGCCGGCTGCGCCGAGGCGGGCGTCGGCTGGATCGGGCTGTGGCGCGACAAGGTCGCCGAGACCGGGGTCGACGAAGCCGCGCGGCTGCTCAAGGAGCACGGGGTGCGGGTTTCGTCGTTGTGCCGCGGCGGGTTCTTCACCGGCGTGACGCCGGAGGGGTCCCCTGTGGACGGTGTGGCCCAGACCCGGGAGGCGATCGACGAAGCCGCCGCGCTCGGCGCCGACGTGCTCGTGCTGGTCGTGGGCGGGATCGCGGGCAACGACCTCGCCGCGTCCCGGCAGCGGGTCGCCGACGCGGTGGGCTCGCTGGCGCCGTACGCCGGGGAGCGCGGGGTCCGGCTCGGGCTGGAGCCGCTGCACCCGATGCAGTGCGCGGAGCGATCGGTGCTGTCCACTGTGGACCAGGCGCTGGCGATCGCGCTCGAGCACCCCGTCGATCAGGTCGGGGTGATCGTGGACGAGTTCCACGTCTGGTGGGACCCGCGGATCGAGGAGTCGATCGCCGCGGCCGCCGGCCGGATCGCCGGGTTCCACGTGTGCGACATCCTCGTGCCGCTCCCGGACCCGTTGCTGGGCCGCGCCCTGCCCGGCGACGGCCCGATCGACCACCGCCACCTGCGCGCGGCGGTGGAGGCCGCGGGCTACACCGGGCCGATCGAGGTCGAGGTGTTCAACGCTGATCTGTGGGCGCAGCCGGGCGAGGACGTGCTCGCCGCGACCATTGCGGCGTTCGAGCGACACGTGGCCTGAACCGGTCCGCCTGGCGGTACCCTGGGTCCACCAGGCGGACGGGGGTCGCTCATGAAGGCAGACGAAGACGGATCGGTCCGGAGCGTGCTCCGCGCCTTCGACCTGCTCGCTCTCTTCACCGAACACCGCCGGACCTGGGCGGTCAAGGACCTCACGACGGCCAGCGGCCTGGCGAAGACGACCGTGCTGCGGCTGGTCGCCACCTGCGAACAGCGCGGCCTGCTCTGGACCCGGCCGGACGGGCGGATCACCGTCGGGCCCGGGATGCTGCGGTGGGCGCAGCTGGCGAACACCGCGTGGCAGCTGCCCGAGCCGGTCCGCCAGGTGCTGCGAGAACTGGCCCGGGAATGCCGGGAAACGGTGAACCTCTACGTGCGCAGCACCGCCGTGCTCGTCTGCGTGGCCCAGCAGGAGGGGCCGCTGGCCATCCGGCACGTCGGCCGCGTCGGGGATGAGCTGCCGCTCGGCTTCGGGGCCGCCGGGCGAGTTCTCGACGGTGCCGAGGGCGCCGCGGTCAGTCACGGGGAGCCGGAGCCGGGCGCGTCCAGCGTCGCCGCGCCGGTGCACGACGGCGACGGGCGGCTGCTGGCGGCCCTCGCGATCACCGGGCCCAGCAGCCGGTTCGGGCCCGGCGAAGTCGCCGCGTTCACCGAGGCCCTCGCCGCCGCTTCGGTGCGGATATCGCAGATCGGCCTCGCGACGCGGGCGGAATAGGCCACAGCCGTCCGGAATCCCGGGTGCGGTTGGTTAGGCTTCCGGCATGCCGAACCTGCTGGTGGTGGAAGACGACGCGGCGATCGGCAGCGTGCTCGAATCGACCCTGCGACTGCACGGTCACCAGGTGTGCTGGCGCCGCGACGGGCGGACCGCCCTGCAAGCCGCCGAACCCGGCGATTTCGACCTCGTGCTGCTCGATCTCGGGCTGCCCGACCTGGACGGCGTCGAGGTCTGCCGCCGCCTGCGGGCCGCGCTGCCCGCCGCGGTGCTGGTCATCCTCACCGCGAGGCAGGAGGAAATGGACGTCGTCGTCGGGCTCGACGCCGGGGCCGACGACTACCTCACCAAACCGATCCGGCTGGGCGAGCTGCTCGCCCGGGTGCGGGCGCACCTGCGGCGCGGCGCACCGCCCGGGGCGCGGCCCCCGGTGACCATCGGCGGGCTGACCGTCGACATCGCCGGCCGCCGCGCCATCCTGGGCGGGCGTGAAGTGGTGCTGCGGGCCAAGGAGTTCGACCTGCTGGCCCGGCTCGCCGAGCAGCCCGGCGTCGCGGTCAGCCGGGAGACGCTGATGTCCGAGGTCTGGGACGCGCACTGGTACGGCTCGACGAAGACGCTGGACGTGCACATCGCGGCGGTGCGCCGCAAGCTCTCGGCGGCCGCCGGGCCCGACGACCAGGTGCCGCGGATCGCCACCCTGCGCGGGCACGGCTACCGGCTGGAAGACCCGGCGCGCACCGCCGCCGAAGGGTAGCTGTGCGCCGCCGGATCATTGCGCTCACGGTGCTGGCCGCCTTGGTCGCGACCGCGCTCTTCGCGCTGCCGCTGGGCATCGCGGCGATGCAGTACTACCGCGACGACACCAAGTCCGAGTTGGAGCGCGCCGCCGACACCGTCGCGCTCACGGTGTCACACGAGCTGAACACCGGCCTGGCGCCCGACCTGCCGTCGACCGGCGACGAGGACGGAGCCGACGTCGCGATCTACGGCCCCGACGGACGCCTCCTCGCCGGGCACGGACCCGCCGTCGCCGGCCCGGTCGCGCGGCGGGCCGCGAGCGCCACGGTGGACGTCGTCATCGAGCAGGAAGGCGACGAGGTCGCGCTGGCGGTCCCGGTGCTGAGCGGCTCGCGAGTGACCGGTGTGGTCCGCGCCGCGCTGCCGATGTCGGACCTGCGGCTGCGGGTCGTGCTGACCTGGCTCGGCATGGCCGCGCTCGCGGTCGCCGCGATCGGGGTCAGCTGGCTGCTGGCCCGGCGGTTCACGACGCGGCTCGTCCGGCCGCTGGAGGAACTCGCTGAGGCGGCCGGCCGCCTCGGCGACGGCGACTTCACGGCCCGGTCCCCACGCGCGGGCATCCCCGAGATCGACCAGGTCGGCGAGACGCTGGACGCCACGGCGACGCGGATCGGCGAGACCCTGGAACGCGAGCGGGCGTTCTCCGCCGCGGCGTCACACCAGCTGCGCACGCCGCTGACCGGGCTGCGCCTGCAGCTGGAAGCGGCGCTGGAGACACCGGCGGCGGACCCGTACGCGGCCATCCGCGCCGGCATCGCGTCCGCCGACCGGCTGGAACGCACCATCGAGGACCTCCTGGCGCTGGGCCGGGAACGCCGGGGCCAGCGGGCCGAGCTGGATCTCGACGCGCTCCTCGTCGAGGTCCGGCAGGCCGGCGAGGCCCTGCTCGGGCCGCAGGGGCGGGCGCTGCGGATCCGCCGGGACGACCCGCCCCCGGCGCGCGTGGCGGCCGCGGCGGTCCGGCAGGTCATGGGCGTGCTGCTGGACAACGCGGTGACCCACGGGCGCGGCACGGTCACCGTCCTGGCCCGCGACGCCGGTGACGCGCTCGCCATCGACGTCACCGACGAAGGCCCGGACCTAGGCGAGACGGACCCGTTCGCGACGGCGCCCACCGGCCACGGCATCGGCCTGCGCCTGGCCCGCGGCCTCGCCGAAGCCGAAGGCGGCCGCCTCCGGCTCAGCCGTCCCGACCCGCCCACGTTCACCCTCCTCCTCCCTGCCGCCCACCCGTGACCGAAAGGTCAACACGCGTGTCTGGAAGGTCGACACGCGTGATTGGGAGGTCGACACGACAGCGAGCCGTGTCGACCCTTCAATCACGGGTGTCGACTCTGCAATCACGGGTGATGGCTCGGGAATCACGGTGGTCACATCGGGAAGGTCTTGCGGAAGGTGGCCGAGATCGGTTCGAGGTCGGCCACGAGCTGGGCGAGTTCCGCGGGGGTCAGGGCGTTGTAGGGGGCTTCGGCGAGCCGGTCGGTCAGGGCCTCGACGCGGGCCTTCGTGGCCCGGCCGGCCTCGGTGAGCCAGCCGTCGGTGCCGACGAGGCCGCGGGCGCGCATGCCGTCGATGACCGCGTCCAGCTGCGCGGCGGGGAGGTGCCAGACCCGGCCGAAGTCCTTCGCGGGCGTGTCGGCGGACAGGGCGTGGAGCACGTGGGCCTCCGTCCCGCCGATGCCCTCGGCCACCAGCGCGACGGTGTGGCCGTCGCCGCGGTGCTCGCGCAGCAGGGTCGCCGCGTGCCAGAGCCGGGCCACCGGCTCCTGCGGTACCGGGAGCGCGCGCAAGGCGGCGTAGAGGGGGCGGCCCTCGACCGGTGCGCTGGTCGCCGCCTTCAGCAGGAGCTCGCCGGCGCGGGCGACGCCCGGGTCGTCGGCGAGGGCGCCGAGGATCCGCCGCATCCCCGCGACGCAGCCCCGCTCGCGGGCGGACAGCGCCGCCTCGGGCGTGGTCAGGTCCCAGACGCGCGGGAGGTGCCGGGCCACCTCGCCGGGAGCGAAGTTGTAGAAGATCGCGTGGACCACCTCGGCCGGCACCCCACGCCCGAGCGGCGCGGCCCGCCCGGCGAAGTAGGCGTCCCACACGTTGCGCAGGCCCAGCGCCAGCAGGGCCTCGTCGGACTCGTCGGCGAAGTAGGGCACCAGGCCGATCGGCTCGACCAGGTCGTACATGCGGCGCGCGACGGGCTCGGACATCTTCATCCCCTGGGAGTCGTGGCGGCGCCCTCGTGGCGACCGCTCACCCCCTCCACGAACGGCTCACGCGGGATCCGACACCCAGGCCCGGCCAAATTTTGCCTGCGGAACGAATCGCCATGATCCGACGCCGCTGTGCAATGAATCACCTGTGATTCATCTGTACGAGCAATGTTCTCGTGTTTTCCGCTCCGGAAACGACCGTTACCGTCGTCGGCATGACTTTGCGAGCCGCGACGGTGCGGCGGAAACCGGTCGCCGACCTGGTCGCCGAAGGTGATCATGGCACGTTGAAGCGGTCGCTCGGCCTCGGGCAGCTCACCACGCTCAGCATCGGGGCGACGCTGGGCAGCGGCATCTTCGTGGTCCTCGGCGAAGCCGTCCCGGTGGCCGGCCCGGCGGTGGTGCTCTCCTTCGTGCTCGCCGGCGTCACGGCGATGTTCTCGGCGCTGTCCTACGCCGAGCTGGCCGGGATGATCCCGCTGTCCGGCTCGTCGTACTCCTACACCTACGCCACGCTCGGCGAGCTCGTCGCCTGGGTCTGCGGGTGGTGCCTGGTGCTCGAATATGGCGTCTCGGTCGCCTCCGTCGCCGTCGGCTGGGGCCAGTACCTCAACGAACTGCTGCGGCTGGCCTTCGGCTTCGCCATCCCGGACGCGCTCAGCCAGCCGCCGGGCTCGGGCGGTGTCGTCAACGTGCCCGCCATCCTCGTCGTCGTCCTCGCGATGCTCCTGCTCCTGTCCGGCGCCAAGGAGAGCGCGCGGGCCAACACCGTCATGGTCGTGGTCAAGATCGGCACGCTGGTGCTCTTCTGCGCGATCGCCTTCAGCGCGGTGCAGGCGAAGAACTTCACGCCGTTCCTGCCGCTCGGGCTGGCCGGGCTGAGCGCCGGCGGCGCCAAGCTGTTCTTCTCCTACATCGGCTTCGACGCGGCCTCGACCGCCGGCGAGGAGGCGAAGAACCCGCAACGCGACCTGCCGCGCGCGATCCTGCTCTCCCTCGGCATCGTCACCGTGCTGTACTGCCTGGTCGCCGTGGCCGCGGTCGGCGCCCTGCCGTGGCAGCAGTTCGACGGCCAGGAGGCCGCGCTCTCGCACGTGCTCGACGTCGTCTCGGACAACCCGTTCTGGGCCGGGCTGCTGGCCGTCGGCGCGATCGTGGCGATCTCCAGCGTCGTGCTGACCGTCCTCTACGGACAGACGCGCATCCTGTTCGCGATGTCCCGCGACGGCCTCGTCCCGCCCGCCTTGTCCAAAGTGGACGCCAAGACCGGCTCGCCGCGGATCAACACCCTGGTCGTCTCGGCCTTCGTCGCGGTCCTGGCCGCCTTCATCCCGCTCGGCAAGCTGGCCGACGCCACCAGCATCGGGACGCTGTTCGCGTTCGGGCTGGTCAACGTGGCCGTCCTGCTGCTCCGCAAGCGCCAGCCCGACCGGCCGCGCTCGTTCCGCGTGCCGCTCTCACCGGTGACGCCGATCCTGGGCGTGCTCTGCTGCGCGTACATGATGCTCAGCCTCGACGGCGCCACCTGGCTGGTCTTCGGCGCCTGGATGGTCCTGGGCCTGCTGATCTACTTCGGCTACGGGATCCGGAAGTCGAGGCTGGCATGAGGGTCGCCATCCACCAGGGCCCGCTCGGCGACCTGCCGCGGATCGACGCCGACCTCGTCGTCACCGCGGAGATGATCACGACGGGCTACCACATCGGCGCGCGCACGCACGAGCTCGCCGAACCCGCCGACGGGCCCACGGCCGCCCGGCTGTCCGCGCTGGCGCGGCAGACGGGCACCGCGCTGGCGTACGGCTACCCGGAAACCGACGGCGAGCACGTCTACAACAGCGTCCAGCTCGTCGACGCGACCGGGCGGCGGCTGGCCAACTACCGCAAGACGCACCTGTTCGGCGACCTCGACAAAGCCTGGTTCACCCCCGGCGACGAGGCCGTGGTCCAGGCCGACCTCGGCGGCGTCCGGGTCGGGCTGCTCATCTGCTACGACGTCGAGTTCCCGGAACTGGTCCGCGCGCACGCGCTCGCCGGCACCGAGCTGCTGGTCGTGCCGACCGCGCTGATGAGCCCCTACGAAATCGTTGTGGACACGCTCGTGCCCGCGCGCGCCTACGAGAGCCAGCTGTTCGTCGCCTACGCGAACCGCTGCGACACCGAGCGGGAGCTGACCTACTGCGGGCGGTCCTGCGTCGTCGCCCCGACCGGCGAGGTGCTCGCCCGCGCCGGCGCCGGGCCCGGCGTGATCGCCGCCGACGTCACGCGGGACGCCCTGGCCGCGTCCCGCCTCGAAAACACCCACCTGGCCGACCGACGGCCCGAACTGTACCGGGGAACCACCGCATGACCTCCGCCGTCCCGACCGCGATCCACCACGACGAACCGGCGGGCCGCCCGATCACGATGTTCGGGCCGGACTTCCCGTTCGCCTACGACGACTACCTCGCCCACCCCGCCGGCCTCGGCTCGCTGCCCGCCGGGCGCCACGGCACCGAGGTCGCGGTGATCGGCGGCGGCCTCTCCGGCGTCGTCACCGCGTACGAGCTGATGAAGCTGGGCCTGCGGCCGGTGGTGTACGAAGTCGCCGAGCTCGGCGGCCGGCTGCGGACCGTGCGGTTCCCCGGCTGCCCGGACGACGTCGTCGCCGAAATGGGCGCGATGCGCTTCCCACCCGCGTCGACCGCGCTGTTCCACTACATCGACAAGGTCGGGCTCGAGACCACGCCGTTCCCGAACCCGCTGGCGCCGGGGACGCCGAGCACCGTCGTGGACCTGAAGGGGCAGAGCCACTACGCGCGCACGCCCGAGGAGCTGCCCGCCGTCTTCCGCGAGGTCGCCGCGGCGTGGGACCGGACCCTGGCCGAGCACGCGTCCTTCGCCGAGATGCAGACGGCGATCCGCGACCGCGACGCGAAGACGATCAAGCGGCTGTGGAACGAGCTCGTCCCGCGGCTGGACAACCAGACATTCTACGGGTTCCTCTGCGACTCCCCCGCGTTCGCCTCCTTCCGCCACCGCGAGACCTTCGGCCAGGTCGGCTTCGGCACCGGCGGCTGGGACACCGATTTCCCGAACTCCATCCTGGAGATCCTGCGCGTCGTCTACACCGGAGCCGACGACGAGCACCGCAGCATCGCCGGCGGCAGCAGGCAGCTCCCGCTGCGGTTGTGGGAGCACGCCCCGGAGGACATCGCTTTCTGGCCGGCCGGCACCAGCCTGAGCACGCTGCACGGCGGCCGGCCGCAACCCGGCGTCGCCCGGCTGCACCGGACGGCGCCCGGCAACATCACCGTGACGGACACCGAAGGGCACATCCGGACGTTCCCGGCCGCGGTGTTCACCGCGCAGAGCTGGATGCTGCTGTCGAACATCGAGTGCGACGAGGCGCTGTTCCCGATCGACCACTGGACGGCGATCGAGCGCACGCACTACATGGCGTCGTCGAAGGTGTTCGTGCCGGTCGACCGGCCGTTCTGGCTGGACCGCGACGCGGGCACCGGCCGCGACGCGATGAGCATGACGCTCACCGACCGGATGCCGCGCGGCACGTACCTGCTCGGCGACGACCCGGACGCGCCCGCGGTGATCTGCCTGTCCTACACGTGGGCCGACGACTCGCTGAAGTGGCTGCCGCTTTCGGTGAGCGAGCGCGTCGAGGTGATGCTGCAGTCGCTGCGCGAGATCTACCCCGGCGTCGACGTCCGCCGGCACATCATCGGCGACCCGGTGACCGTGTCCTGGGAGGCCGAACCGCACTTCATGGGCGCGTTCAAGGCGAACCTGCCCGGCCACTACCGCTACCAGCAGCGGCTGTTCACGCACTTCGTGCAGGACGAGCTGCCGGCGCGGTACCGGGGCCTGTTCCTGGCGGGCGACGACATCTCGTGGACGGCGGGCTGGGCCGAGGGCGCGGTGCAGACGGCGCTGAACGCGGTGTGGGGCGTGCTGCACCACTTCGGCGGGGCGACCGATCCGGCGAATCCGGGCCCCGGCGACGGCTTCGCGGACATCGCGCCGATCACGCTGCCGGACTGACCGTGCCCCGATCGTGTATTGGGCCGGCGGTACATCCGACATCGTGCTCACTACCCTGCCCGGCGCAACGGCCCGTGCGACGATGGGCGGATGAACACCGAGCCGGCGCCGAGATGGCGAAGACTGGAACCGGACGAACGGAAGGAACAGATCTACGCTTGTGCGGCGCGGCTGTTCGGTGAGCGTCCCTATTCCGCAGTGTCCACTTCGGACATAGCCGCCGCGGCGGGGGTGGCGCGGGGGCTGATCAACCACTACTTCGGCACGAAACGCGAGCTGTACCTGGAGATCATCCGCCGTGCGCTGACCGTGCCGCGGCTGGCCGTCGAGATCCTCCCCGACGGGCCGCTCGAACTGCGCGCCGACGTCGCCATCGAGTGGTTCCTCGACATGGTCACCAGCCAGGAGCGGATGTGGCTGGCCGCGATCGCGCCCGAGGGCATCGGCCGCGACCTCGAGGTGGAGCGCATCCTCGAAGAAGCCGACCGCGAATCCGCCGACCGCGTGCTGGAGGCCGTCGGGCTGTCCCGGCAGAGCGACCACGGGCCGGAGCTCAACGCGCTGGTGCGCGCGTTCGGCGGGATGGTGAAGGCGGCGGGCCGGGAGTGGCTCGTGCGCCGCTCGCTGACGCGGGCCCAGGTGCACCTGCTGCTCTCGAAGTCGCTCGTGACCCTGGTCGGCGAAATCTTCCCGGCCATCCAGGCGGAGCCGCCGCGCAGCGAGCCCCCGGCGCCGCGGCAGGGCGATCCCGGGTAGACCGAAGCCCCCGGCGCCACGAGGGGGAGGAGGGCGCCAGGGGCTCCGGGTCAGTGGGCGAACCACCGACGCACGCCCACGGTACGCCGGGGCACTGTCAAGTCACTGTCAACCCGAGATGTCCGGATTGCGTAGTTCGTCCAAGCGGTGCGCGAGGCCGTCGAGGCACCGCCGGACCGCGTAGTCGTAGAGCTGCGCGTAATAGCCCGAAGCGAGGTCCGGGTCGCCCATCAGGTCGTGCATCGCCGCGCCCAGCTCGGCCATCCCGGGCAGGTCGGCCCGCTCGCGGTAGGTCGCGTACTCCTCGGTGTTGTCGATCCGCAGCGCGAGTGCGCCGTCGCGGTCGTCCTCCATCGCGACGAACTGGCACGCGGTCATCAGCAGCAGGTTGTAGGCGAGCACGCTTTCGCGGCCGAACCCGGCGGTCAGCAGCACGCCGACGCCCGCGTCGATGGTGCGCGTGGCCGCCTTGACGGACGGGCCGAACAGCGCCAGCCGCCGCGCACAGCCCGGGTAGGTCCGCAGCACCGCGCGCAGGCCGGCCAGCAGCTCGGTGAACCACTCCTGCCACGGCAGCTGCCCGGCCGGCAGCTCCAGCAGCCCGACGACCTGGTCGACGACGGCGTTCACCACCGCGTCCCGATCGCCGACGTGGTGGTAGATCACCGCCGGATAGGCCTCGACCGAGCGGGCGAGCTCCCGCAGCGTCCAGTTGTCGAGGCCGCGCTGGGCGGTGAGGGCGGTGGCGGCGCCGACGATGCGGTCGGCCGTCAGCGCCGGCAGTCCCGCCGCGGCCCGTGACCGTGGACGCTGTCCCGTACCCGAGGATGAGGTAGGCATGGGGCGTAACGGTAACCGCATCGCCCGGGCCGGTGCCAGCTCCGCGCGGGTACGGCAGGATCGGGGTATGGCACGCGCACAGGCCAACGGTCTCGAGCTCGAGTACGACACTTTCGGCGATCCGGCGGCTCCGCCGCTGGTCCTGGTGATGGGCCTGGGCGCCCAGATGATCACCTGGGAGGACGGCTTCTGCGAATTGCTCGCCGGCCGCGGGTTCTTCGTCGTGCGGTACGACAACCGGGACGTCGGGCTTTCCACCTGGCTCGACCACCTGCCCCCGCCGGACCTGGCCGCGCTGGCCGCCGGCGACCTGTCGAGTGCGCCGTACACGCTGTCGGACATGGCCGACGACGCCGTCGGGCTGTTCGACGCGCTCGGCATCGACCGGGCGCACGTGGTCGGGGCGTCGATGGGCGGGATGATCGTGCAGCAGCTGGCCATCGACCACCCGGACCGGCTGCTTTCGGTCACGTCGATCATGTCGACCACCGGCGCCCGGGCGGTCGGGCAGGCCGAGCCGTGGGCGCTCGCGCTGCTGGGGCGGCCGCCGGCCACCACCCGCGAGCAGGCCATCGCCGACAGCGTCGAGGGCTACCGGCGGCTCGGCTCCCCCGGCTACCCGGACGACGAAGCGTTCCTGCTGGCCAAGGCGGCGTTGCACTACGACCGCGCCCGCCACCCGGTGGGCACGCTGCGCCACGCGGCGGCGGTCATGGCCTCCGGCGACCGCACGGCTCTCCTTCGAGACGTGCGGCTCCCGGCGCTGGTCGTCCACGGCGAGGCCGACCCGCTGATCAACGTGAGCGGCGGCAAGGCGACGGCGGAGGCGATCCCGGGCGCGGAGCTGGTCGTGATCCCGGGCATGGGGCACAACCTGCCGCGCGCGGTCTGGCCCGAGGTCGCCGACGCGATCGGCCGCGTGACGGGTAAATAGCGCGTAAAGATCGCGGGGCCGGGTGTAGGGAAAGTGTCCTGGGCCACGCTCGCCGTCGTCCCCGGGACTGGACTGGGCGGATGACAGAGGACTTCGGGTTCCCGTTCGGCTGCGTGGCCGCGGTCGCCGCGGTGATCGTGGCGGACCTGGCCGGAGCGACGGGCCATCCCTGGTACGCGCTGGTCACCCTGGGCGCGGTCGTCCTGTCAGCCGCCTACCGGAGCTCTCCCGTGGCGGCGACGGGCGTGGCGGCGGTCGCCTGGGCCCTCCACACGGGCTTCGTCCTCGGCCGCTTCGGCGAACTCACCTTCGACCACGCTTCCACCCTCGCCGCCCTGGTCCTGGCCGCCGCCCTGGTCACCGGCACCTTCGCCCGCGCCGTGTCGACCTCCCAAGCACGCGTGTCGACCTCTGAATCACGCGTGTCGACCCTTCCGGCACGCGAGTCGTCCGTCCGGGTGCGCGAGTTCGCCAGCCGGACCCTCCGGCTTCCGTGATCGGAGGGACGACACGCGTGATTGGCGAGTCGACACGCGTGATTGGGGGGACGACGCGTCAGGGACGGGGGTGGGCGGCGCGGCGGGCGGCTGAGGCCGCGATGATGCGGGGCAGGCCGGCCGGGTGGAGGGGGTCGATGCCCGTGAGGTCGCGGACGCGGCGGAGGCGGTAGTCGACCGTGTTGGGGTGGACGTGGAGCTGGGCCGCCGTGCGGCGGCGGTTCGTGTCCAGGGCCAGGTAGGCGTCGAGGGTCTCGACCAGCTCCGGGTGCGCTTCCAGGGGGTCGAGCGCCGCCGCGAGGCGGTCGCGGGCCGCTCCCGGGCGGGTCAGCTGGTACTCCACCAGGACGTCGTCGAGGCGGTACAGGCCCGGCGCGCGGCCGAACCAGCGCAGCACGTCCAGCACCTCGCCGGTCTGCGCCGCCACCTCCCGGACCTCCGCGGGCGCCGCCGTCTCCGCCGCCGCGAGCACGGTCACCCCCGCCGCGCGCCCGGCCGCGTCCAGGACCGCGTGCCCGTCCGAAAGCCGGTCGGACAGCGGGAGCAGGACGAGCCCGCCGGGACCGTCCAGCGACGCCAGCACCCCGTCACCGCACGCCTGCTCGAACGCCGCCAGGAACCGGCGGAGCTTGCGGCGGACGGCGATCTCGGCGTCCACCCCCGGCGACGCCTCGTCGGCGTGCGGCCCGAGTTCGACGCTCAGCACGACGTACCGCGCGGGCAGCGTGATCCCGGCGCTGCGGGCGACGACGTCGACCGGGCCGCCGTCGACGAGCACCGACAGCAGCGACCGGCGCGCGGTGTGCTCCTGCCCGACCTTCGTCCGCAGCTCCTCCAGGTACCCCCGCGTCACCGCGCCGGTGACCGTGCCGACGAACGCCAGCACCCGGTCCGCGACTTCGAGGAGGTCGGCGACGTCCGCAGTGCCCGACGAAGCGGAGCCGACGGCGAAGATCTCCCGCGCGCCGACGTGGTACGCGGTCAGCACCGCCTCCAGCGGGAAGCCTTCCTCCGCCCGCCGGACCGCGGACGCGCCGACCTGCCGCAGCTCGGCCGCGTTCAGCTCGCGGTCCTCGCGCAGGCTCCGCGCGAACGCCCGCACCGCCTGCCGGGTGATGCCCGCGATGTCGCCGGCCAGTTCCTCCACCGGCAGCCGCCGGTAGTCGGCCACCTCCGCCTGGATCCGCGCGAGCACCCGGGCGATCAGCTCGGGCTCCTCCCGGGTGAGCCGCTCGTGCACGCGCTGCCCGCCGAGGGTGAGGTCCCCGCCGCACTTGTGCTCGGTCACAACCGATCCCCTCGTTCTCTGCCCGGATTCCCAGTCAATCCCGTGACGCCCGGTGCCGATGGTGTCACGGAGACCAACAGTCGGCACAACGTCAAGGAGGACGGCGTGCGAGTGAGAACGATGACGTTCATCGCGATCTTGGTCACCGCGCTGGGGGGCGCGACGGCGGGCACGGCGGCGGCGGGCACCGCCGGGGATTACGTCGCACTGGGGGATTCGGCGGCGGCCGGGCCGCTGATCCTGCCGCCCGACCTCTCCTCCCCCGGCTGCCTCCGCTCCCTGGCGAACTACCCGCACGTCGCCGCGAAAGAACTCGGCGTGCCGCTGACGGACGTCACCTGTTCGGGCGCGACGACGGCGGACATGACCGCCCCGCAGCAGACGTCGGCCGGCGCCGTGCCGCCGCAGCTGGACGCGCTCGGCGCGCAGACCCGGACGGTGACCGTGACGATCGGTGGCAACGACGTCGGCCTGGTCGGGGCCGCGACGAGCTGCATCAACCTGCTGCCCGGCATCAACCCCGACTGCGTCGACCGGTACACCGCCGGCGGCCACGACCAGCTGGCCGAGAAGATCGCCGCGTTCGAGCCCGTGTGGGGCGCGCTGCTCGACGCGATCCACGCGAAGGCGCCGGACGCCGACGTCTTCGTGGCCGGCTACGGCACCTACCTGCCGCACAACGGCTGCTGGCCGATCGCGCCACTGACCCCGCGCGACGCGAACTACATCCAGGGCAGCATCGACAAGACCAACGCCGCCCTCGCCCGGCAAGCCGCCGCGCACGACGCGCGCTACGTCGACGTCCGCACGGCCTCGATCGGGCACGACGTCTGCAAGCTGCCCGGCGTTAAGTGGTTCGAGAGCGTGATCCCGACGTCGGTCGCCGCGCCGCTGCACCCGAACGCGGACGGCATGGCCGCGATCGGCGGCCTGGTCGCCGCGGCGATCAGCGGCTGAAGTCCCAGCGGGCGGCACCGTGCGGCTCGGCGGTGGCGACGCCGATGGCCCGGTGCAGCGTGAGCCGGTACAGGTGCCACGGCGCCGGCCCGGCGCTCGCCGCCATGAACGGCGCGTTGAACCCGCCGTCCTCCACCGTCGCGGGCCAGCCGCCCTCGCGGTAGACGGCCGCCACCCGCGCCAGGACCTCGGGTTCGGCGACCCGGTGGGCCTCGCCTTCCATCGTGACGTCGAGGCCGCGCAGCCGCACCGACACGCTGCACGCCGGGTTCGCCGCCAGGTTGCGGGCCCGGCGCGTGCCGGGTCCGCTCACGAAGTACAGGGTGTCGTCCACCCAGATGGCGCCGACGCCGGCGGCGTGCGGGCGCCCGTCGGGGCGGACGGTCCCGACGAAGAACGTCAGGTCCTCTTTGGGGGTCTGGGTGGCGAGGAGGTCGCGCGCCCTGCTCCACGGCAGCGCCGCGGAGCCGGATGGGTCGAGGTTCTGGGTTTCCGTCGGTTCCGTCATGCCTACGCGTCGAACGGGACGGCCGCGGATCGACACGCGGCGAGGGTTTTCTCGCCACCGGGGTCGTCGTCGCTGGTCGCGGGCACGATAGCCAGCTCGTCGACACCTGCCGCCGCATACTCGGCGGCCTTCGCGGCGATCTCGGCGCCGGAGCCGATCAGCCCGACCGCGGCGATGGCCTCGACCGGCACGGCGGCCAGGAGCTCGCGCGGGTGCGGGCGGGTGCGCGCGAAGTCGACGAGATCGCCGAACCCCTCGGCGCGGAACATGTCGGCGTAGCCGGGCGCGGCGAGGTAGCCGACCACACCGCGGCGCAGCTGCTCGATTTCCGCCGGGCCCGGGTCGGCCACACCGACCACCCAGGCGGCCACCGGTGGCGGCGTCCTGTCCCTGCGCGAAGCGGCTTCCCGCAGCCCCCGCACCAGCGTCTCCGCGGCCGCCGGGCTGACGAGGTTGACCACCATCCGGTCCGCGTGCCGCGCGGCGACGTCGAGCGCCCGCGGCCCGAACGCGGCGATCGTCAGCGGAGACGCGGGAGCGGGCAGCCGCAGCCGGTACCCCCGTGAGCCGACGACCGAGCCGTCCACAGTGGACTTCTCGCCGCCCAGCAGCTGGCGGACCGCCGCCGCGGACTCCGCCAAGGCCGTGGCCGCCCGAGAGCGCGAACGTCCGTGCCAGCCGCGCACCACGACGTCGCTCGACGTCCCCAAAGCGACCCCGGTCGACCGGCCGGTGAGGGCCGCCACCGACGCGACGCCCATGGCGATCGTCGCCGGGTCCCGCACGGTCACCGCCAGCGGCCCGAAAGTCAGGGAAATCCGCTCGGTGGCCGCGCCGATCGCGGTGCCGAGCGCGAAGGCGTCCCAGGTCGCCATCTCGCCGATCCAGAGCTCCGGGTAGCCCGCGGCCTCCGCGGCGCGGGCGGTGTCGAGCGCCTCCTCCGGCGGCCGGTCCTGCCAGAGCCCCAGCGACACCGAAAGCCTCATGCCGTGACCACCATCGTGACCACCGTGGTGAACGAGCCGCCGACGTTGAGCGTCAACGCCGTGCGCGCGCCCGCCACCTGCGTCTCACCCGCCGTGCCCGAAACCTGCCGGGCCGCGTCGCGCAGCATGCGGACGCCGGTCGCGCCGACCGGGTGGCCGAGGCCGATCAGGCCACCACCCGGGTTGATCCCGGCTGCGTCGAGCCCACCGCCGGCGATGAACCGGCCGCCGTCGCCGGGCGGTGCCAAGCCGAGGTGCTCCAGCGCGACCAGCCCGGTGATCGTGAAGCAGTCGTGCAGTTCGACGGCGTCGAGCGCGTCCGGCCCGGGCACGCCTGCCCGCCGGTAGGCGTCGGCGACGGCGCCGCGCAGGTGCGGGAAGAGGTACTCGCCGCCGGAAGCGATCTTCGGTGCGAGGCCGATGTGCGCGGTGCGGTGCCCGAAGCCCGCGATGCGCGGGAACCCGCCGCCGAGCCGTTCGGCGAACGCGGGCGAAGCCAGCACGACCGCCGCGGCGCCGTCGGTGATCCGGCCGCAGTCCTGCTTGCGCAGGCGGCCCTCGATGACGGGGTTGAGCTCGTCGTCGGGTCCGAACGCGGCGGCCGGGAACCGCCAGTCGCGGGCCTGGGCCAGCGGGTTCAGCGCCGCCCGGGTGAAGGCGTGCTCGGCGAACGACCCCAGGTGCCCCGGATCGAGGCCGTACCGAGCGTCGTACGCGGAAGCGACGTCCGCGAACAGCGCGGGCCACGGGAACTTCGCGGCGACGGCCTCGTGCC
The DNA here is from genome assembly GCF_002904335.1 of Amycolatopsis sp. CA-126428. Classification (GTDB taxonomy): domain Bacteria; phylum Actinomycetota; class Actinomycetes; order Mycobacteriales; family Pseudonocardiaceae; genus Amycolatopsis. The sequence goes on from NZ_PPHF01000038.1 coordinate 36,846, forward strand.
CGGCCCACGCGGCGGACCCGAGGTGCTCGGCGGCGCGCTGCCCGTCGACGTTGCGCATCAGCTCGACGCCGACGACCAGCGCCACGTCGTAGCGGCCCGCTTCGAGGTCCGCGCACGCAGCCAGGACGGCAGTGCTGCCGGACGCGCAGGCGGCTTCGTGCCGGGTCGACGGCACGCCGTCCAGCTCCGGGACGGCCGCCACCAGCAGCCCGCCCAGCTGCGCCTGGCCGGTGAACAGCTCCGCCGCGAGGTTCCCGACGTGCGCGACCTCGACGTCGGCGGCCGAGACCCCGGCGTCCGCGAGGGCCGCGGGCACGACCTCGGCGAACAGTTCGAGGATCCCGCGCCCTTCTTTCGTCACGTTGCGCGCGAAGTCGGTCTGCGCCCCGCCCAGCACCAACACCGTCATGACCTCACCCCAGGCTTTCCCTCAGCTGCCGCTTCAGGATCTTCCCCACCGGGTTGCGTGGCAAGGACTCCGCGTACTCGAGCCGTTCCGGCAGCTTGAACGCGGCCACGTTCTTCTCCCTCAGGTACGCGACCAGCTCGGCCAGGGCCGGCTTGCGCGCCCCCGGCACGACGACCGCGCACACCCGCTCCCCCATGACGTCGTCGGGCACGCCGACGACGCCGACATCGGCGACGTCCGGGTGCCCCGCCAGCAGGCCCTCGACCTCGGCGGGCGAGATGTTCATGCCGCCGCGGATCACGAGGTCCTTCAGCCGGTCGACGTACCGCAGGAACTCCCCGCGCTCGCCGTCGATCTCGAAGACGTCGCCGGTGCGGAAGTGCCCGTCTTCGTCGAACGCCGAGGTGTCGAGCGGCTCGCCCTTCTCCGTGAGGTAGCCGGCGAACACCGTCGGCCCGGCGATGTGCAGCTCGCCGGGGTGCCCGGGGCCGGTCACCCGCTCGCCGGTGACCGGGTCGTGCAGCCGCACCGACGTCCACCCGGCGACCGGAGTCGACCAGGTGGCGGCCGAGGCGTAGTTCGGGAAGTAGGTCGCGCGCTGGTCGGGGTCCGGGATGTCCACCGGACCGGACAGCAGCGCGGTGCCCTCGTTCGAGCCGAAGAAGTTGATGAGGTCGATGCCGTAGCGCTCGGCCCAGGTGCGCACCAGCCACGGCGAGAGCGGCGCCGAGCCGGACCCGATCTTCCGCAGCGCCGAAATGTCCACTCCGGACAGTATTTCTTCGTTGTGCAGCAGCATGGTCAGCAACGCCGGGGGCGCGAGCGTGTACGTCACCCGCTCGGCCGCGAGCTGTCCCAGGAACACCGGCAGGTCGAACGGGTGGTGCGGGACGAACACGGCGCCGGTCAGCAGCCACGGCAGGAACATGCCGCCGATGCCGGCCATGTTCGTCATCGGGAACGGCGACAGCACGACATCGTCGCGGGTCATCCCCGCGGCCTGGGCGCAGCCGGCGGCCGCCGCCAGCCAGTCTCCGTGGCAGCGCGGCACGGCCTTCGGCTCGGCTTCGGTGCCGGACGTCCAGCAGATCGTGACGCAGTCGTTCACGTCGGCTTCGGGCCGATGCGAGTCCAAAGTGGATTTCTCCGCTGCGGACAGGGGAGCTTCGGGCCAGGCCAGGGCGCCGGCCGGTTCGTCGTCCCCCGTGGCGACGACGAACCGGACCGACAGCGCCGAAGCGCCGATTAGCCCAAGGGCCGCCCCGGCGAGCGGGTGCTCGCCGTATCTGGATGCCGTGACCACCCCGACAGCCCCGGTGCGCCGGCACATCGGAACCATCTCGTGCTCCCGGTAGGACACCGGGAACGGGGTGACGACCGCGCCGATCCGCACGATCGCGAGGAACGCCTGGACCAGGGCCGAGCAGTTCGGCAGCTGCACAGCCACTACGTCACCTGCTCGCACCCCTCTGGCGAGCAGGAACGCGGCCAGGACGTCGACGCGTTCGTCGAGCCGGCTCCAGGTCCACCGCACCGGGTCGCGTCCGACCAGTGCGGTGGTGTTCGGTGGATCGACCAGCGCGAGACCCTCCGGGTCGGCACTGACCCGCTCCTTCACGAGCTGGTCGATCGTCTCCGCACGCCACCATCCCCGTGTCCGGAAGTCCCGGGCACGACCCTCTCGATGGCATCTCATGAACGGAGGTTTTCCAGCTGGTCCGCCCGGACCCAGGTCGCGTGAAAACCGAGCGGGACACGCTGGGGAAGCAGGACCCTGGCCACGGGTCCGGCAGCGAGGTCGGCGGCGTCGAAGATGTCCAGTTCCGAGCGTCCCTCGCGCTCGTCCTGCACGAACGTCACCAGATACCCGTCCGCCGAATCGACGGGTACTCCTTCGCGGGGTGCGAACGGAGCCTCACTGCCCCACCGGCCGGGACCGAACCGGTATTCGGTCTTCGTACCGGCAAGATTGTCGTGGCGCACCAGCCCGTCGAACTTCAGCGTCGACTCGGGCGAGATGTGCACCGCGTAGGAGTACCGGTTCCGCCGGCCGACGCCGCGGGCGTCGACGGTCGGGAACTCGGTGTTGTCGTCGTCGAGCGCGCTTTCGCGGCACGCGCCGGTCCGCAGGTCGAAGCGGTAGCGGTGCAGCTGGGCGTCCAGCCGCAGGTACGAAAGCATCTTCGCGAGCGGCGTGTGCGCGTCGGCGCGCGGCTGGTTCAATTGTTCATGGGGGCGCTGCACGCGGCAGACGTCGAGGACGACTTCGCTGCCCTCTTCCCAGGCGTTGACGACGTGGTAGATGTAGCACGGGCTCGCTTCGAACCACCGGATCTGGCTACCGTTCCCGTAGCGTGGCAGCACGCCGAACCGGCTCGGCAGCGAGCGGTCGAAGTGCAGCTTGTGCCGGCCCTGTTTCGCCGCCGCCAGGTCCTGGACCAGCGGCAGGTCCATCAGCACCGCGTAGTGCTCGGTGATGGCCATGTCGTGCGGCAGGCGCGGGCCCGGCAGCTCGATGTCGGTGGTGGTCACGACCCGGCCGTCCGCGCTGATCACGCCGTAGCGCAGGTACGGCGGGCGCGGCCCGTAGTCGAACCAGAACAGCTCGCCGGTGGCCTCGTCGACCTTGGGGTGGGCCATCATGTCGCCGGCCAGCGTGCCGAGGAAGTCTTCGGCGCCGAGGGTCTCCAGCGAAAGCGGGTCGACCGCGTACGGCGAGCCGCACAGGTACCAGGTGGCGAGGATCCGGCCGCGGTGGAAGACGACGTCGGTGTTGGCGTTGTCCTTGAGCCCCAGGCCGTGGGTGTTGCCGAAGGGGTTGTCCTTCGGGTTCTCCATCACGCCGGTCCAGAGCGCCTTGCCGGCGGCGGACTCGGCCTCGAAGGCCTTGGTGCGGACCCAGCGGTTGCGGTAGCGGGCCTTGCCGTTCTCCAGGTGGACCGCGTGGATCATGCCGTCGCCGTCGAACCAGTGGTAGCGGCCCTCCGGGGCGAACCGCGGGTTCGGGCCGTTGCGCAGGTAGACGCCGTTGAGGTCCTTCGGGATTTCGCCGATGACCTGCAGGTCTTCGGCGTCGATCTCGGTGCCGACCGGGGCGTGGACGCCGAGCAGGTAGGGGTTGTCCTCGCCGGTGTCCGCCGTCCGGGCCACCATCAGCGGCTGTTCGGAAGTGCTGGTCATCGGGCTGCTCCCTGGCTGCGCGGGCTGATGGAGATGAGACTATGATTTGTGTACCCAGGTGTCAATAGGCTTCTTTAGGTGTAGCCAGGTGTTACCCTGAGGGCATCGTGCAACGAGGGGGAAGTGGTGACCGAAGCGTCTGCACACCGCGTCCGGCCGGCGGGGGATCCGCTGCGCCGGGCGCTCGAACTGGTCGGTGACCAGTGGACGCTGCTGATCCTGCAGAGCCTGTTCCTGCGCTTCCGCCGGTACGAAGAGCTGCGCCTGCGGCTGGGCATTTCGCCGACCGCGTTGTCGGGACGGCTGCGGGACATGGTGGAGGCGGGCATGCTCGCCCGGGTGCCGTACCGGGACGCGCGCCGCACGCGGCACGAGTACCGGCTGACCGAGCGCGGCCTCGAGCTGTGGCCGCTGCTGATCTCGATCTGGGCCTGGGAGCGCGAGTGGGTCGAAGGCCGGCGCGAAGTGCTGCCGACGCTGATCCACCTCGACTGCGAGCTGGCTACATCAGCGCCCCTCGGCTGTGCCGCCTGCGGCCGCCGCGTGGACGCCCGGGACGTCCGGGCGTCGCGACTGGACAGCACCGGCGTCGCGGCGGCGACGGCGTCCAAGCGCTTCCGCCGCAAGGACGCCGATTCCCTGGCCGGCGACCCGATGATGTTCTTCCCGAACACGATGGAGCTGCTCGGCGACCGGTGGTCGACGGGGCTGCTGGTGTCGGCGCTGCTCGGCTGCCGGCACTTTTCGGAGTTCGAGCGCGAGCTGGGCATCGGGCCGAGCGTGCTGTCGGCCCGGCTGAGCAAGCTGGTCGAGGTGGGTGTCCTGCGCACCGGCACGGCGAAGACCCGCACCGACGCCCGCGACTACCGGCTGACGGCGAAGGGCCTGGCGTTCTTCCCCGCGCTGGCGTTCATCGCGGAGTGGTCGCGCGGGTTCGAGGTCACCGGCCAGGAGCCGGACATCACGCTGCACCACGTGGAGTGCGGCGAGCGGCTGCGCCCGATACTCCTGTGCGACCACTGCGGCCGCCCCCTGACCCGCAAGTCGGTCCAGTTCGGCGGCGTACCGTCCCCCAAACGCTGACGGCGTGACCAAATCGACTCGCCAAGCAGTTTGAGTGATGCCAGGCTGGAGCGGTCACACGTCGTCATTTTCGGAGGTAAGCATGAGTGAACCGGACCCGTCGCCCAGCGGCGAGGAGGACGACGTCAAGCGCAAGTTCCGCGAAGCGCTGGAGCGCAAGCAGGCCCACGCGCGAACGGGAGCGTCACACGAGAACGCGGGCGGCAAGAACCAGCACGCCCACGGCCCGGCGGCGAACAAGCGGACGTTCCGCCGCAAGAGCGGCTGAGCCGAAGGCCCCCACCGCGAACGGTGGGGGCCTTCGCGCTTTCAGGGGGTGAATTCCCCGAGGTGGTCCAGCACCACGAACTCGCTCCCCGGGCTCGCCGCCGCCACGGCTTTCCGCAGCACCTCCAGGCCGCCGTTGGGGTCGTGCGCCTGGCCCAGCGGCAAGTCGAAGTCGTCCCAGTGGGTTGCTGCCACCCATCGCGGGCCACCCAGAGTCCGCAGCAGCCGCGGGACGTACTCCCGCACCTTCGCCCCGCCCGGTGGCAGCAGCACCACGTCCGGCCGGAGCCCGGCCAGCTCGGACTCGATGTAGTTCGACCCCCCGAAGTCCAGCACACTCGCCCCGCCACCCGACACCAGGTACGCCAGCGTGCCGCCCTCCAGCAGGTCCGAGATCACCCGGGGGCGGTCGCGGCGGGACAGCGGCCGGGTACCCGGGAACGCCACCTGGGCGCGGCTGCCCGTCGCCGAATGCAGGGACCGGAGCACCCGGATCGAGTACCCGTCGAACGTCAGGTCCTCCCCGCCCGTCGCGATCGCCAGCTGGGCCTCCGGAGCCCCCATGGCCGCCATGAGACTCAAATGCGTCTCGGTACCGATGATCGTCGCCCCGGTGCGCTCGGCCAGGTACGGGACGTCCGTCAGGTGGTCGTAGTGGCCGTGGGTCACCAGGATGTGGTCCGCGCGGAGGACACCCCGGTCGAGGTAATCGTCGATCAGCGCGCGGTTCACCGCGAGCGGCGTCCGCGGATCCGCGCCCGCCGGCGTGTACGTGCCCGTCTTGAACCGCGTCAACCACGGGTCGATGAGGATCGTCTTCGACCCGATGCGGATTTCCCAGCCGTTGTTCCCCCACCAGCGCAGCACCATTCCCGAACCGCCCGCCGCCGCCGAAGCGGGCGGGGCGCCCGCCAGGATCGCGGCCGCCGCCGCGCTCGCGCCGAACAGCCCGCGCCTGCTCAATCCCTTGTCCATACCGGACACCCGACCACGACCGGCCCCGCGCTGTCCAAGATCGGGACGACCACCGATCGATAGGCGAACAGCTATCGTCGCAGCGTGGACCACCTCCGTTCGCTGCGATACTTCCTCGTCGTCGCCGACGAACTGCACTTCGGCCGGGCCGCCGAACGGCTCGGGATCGCGCAGCCGCCGTTGAGCCAGCGCGTCAAGCGGCTCGAAGCCGAGCTGGGCGCGAAGCTGTTCGAACGCGGCCGCCGCGTCACGCTCACCGAAGCGGGCGAAGTGCTGCGTGCCGAAGCTCGCGATCTGCTCTCCCGCTGGGACCGCATGACGACCCTCGTGGCGAAGGCCGAACGCGGGGAGCTGGACAGCCTGCGCGCGGGCGTGCCTCCGGACCTGCCCGGCCGGGTGCTGGCCGCGATCCTGACGAAGTTCGCCGCCGAGTGCCCGGCCGTGCGGCTGGACCTGCAGGAGCTCACCACGGCCGAGCAGGCCCGGCTGCTCGCCGACCGCGAACTCGACGCCGGCCTCCTGCAACTGCCGGTGGACGTGGTCGGGCTGGACCTCGGCCCGGTCGTCGACACCCCGCTGGGCGTGCTGCTCCCCCGTGACTCGCCGCTCGCGCGCCGCGCCGAGCTGACCCTCGCCGACCTGGCCGGCGAAGGTCTGGTCCACGCGCCGCGCGCCGCCGCGCCGGGAAGCTACGACGCCCTGCTGCGCACCTGCTGGGACCACGGCTTCCGCCCGGCCGCGATCCGGCACGCCCGCAACCCCGAGTTCGTGCTCGGGCTGGTCCTGGCCGGGCACGGCGTGGCGTTCGAACCCGGCGCCCGCAAGGAACCGCGGGTGGTGTGGCGGCCGCTCGAAGGCGCGGTGCTGCGGGCCCGGATGGCCTTCGCCTGGCCCTCGGTCAGCCCGCACCCCCAGGCGGCGACGCTGGGGAAAATCGCGGCCCGAATCCTTGAAGACGACGGCGTGTCGCGGATCGTGCCCCCTTCGCCAGGGCCCCGGCCGTGGGACGCGTTCTACGAGCGCAGCTGATCGACCGCCGCCCGGGCGGCTTCGCCGATCGCGCGGTCGATGTCCGGGCGCCGGAGCGTCTCGGCGCCGCCGGTCGTGAACACCGCGACCGCGTAAGCGGTGCCGTCCGGATAGGTCGCGACGCCGATTTCGTTGCGAATCCCCGGCATCGTGCCCGTCTTGGCCGCCACCGCCACCTCCGGCGGGAACCCCGCCGTCAACCGGTGCCAGCTGACCTGCGCGGACATCCACTCGCGGACCGGCGCCCCCACGTCGTCCGCCCAGAGCGCCGCCAGCAACGTCGTCATCTCGCGGGGCGTGGTCGCGGATGTCCGCAGTGGATCCAGCGCCCGCAACGGGCGGCCCGCCGCGGTGTCCTCGATGATCGTGCGCAGCACGTCCCGCGGCGCGCCGATCACCGTCGTGCGGGTCAAGCCCAGCTCGGCCAGCAGCGACCGGACGTTGTCCACGCCGACGCGGTCGAACAGCAGGTCCGCGGCCGTGTTGTCGGACACCGAAAGGGCCAGCAGCGCCGCGTCCCGCAGGCTGTATCCGGCGTCGTCGGCGAAGCCCGCCGAACCGGTGCCACCGAGGCGGTCCGCGGCGGACGCCCGCACCCGGTCGGTGGGGTCGAGCTGCCCGGCCGCCACCTGGCGCGCGAACTCGAAGGCCAGCGGCACCTTCACCACGGACGCCAGTACCACCGGCGAGTCGGCGTCCAGGCCGACCTCCTCGGCCGAACCGAGCCGGTGGGCGTGCAGGAAACCCCGCACGCCCACCGATTCGAAGAACGCGGAAGGACTCACCCGATCATGATGGACCGCAGCCGCCCGACCTCCGCCATCCGCCGCTCGGCGAGCCGGTCGGCCGCCGTCGCCGGGGGCACGCCGTCGGCGTCGGCCAGCGCGAACACGGCCTTGGTCGTGTCGTAGATGGCCGTGGTCTTGCGCTTCGCGCGTTCGAAGTCGAAGCCGTGGCGCTCGTCGTCGACCTGGATCACGCCGCCCGCGTTCACCAGGTAGTCCGGGGCGTACAGGACGCCGCGGTCGGCCAGCTGCTTGTCGATGCCCGCGTGCGCGAGCTGGTTGTTCGCCGCGCCGCAGACGATCCGGGCGCCGAGCACGGGCACGGTCTCGTCGGTCAGGACGCCGCCCAGCGCACACGGCGCGAAGACGTCCAGCTCGGTGCGCAGCAGGGTGTCCACATCGGACACGACCTGGACTTCGGGGTGGATCGAGCGGGTCCGCTCGACGGCGGGCGCGTAGACGTCGGTGATCGTGACCCGCGCGCCGGCTTCCACGAGGTGGCCGATAAGGATGTGGCCGACCTTGCCGACGCCGGCCACGCCGACGCGCTTGCCGGCCAGGTCCGGGCTGCCCCAGACGTGCTCGGCCGAGGCCCGCATGCCCTGGAAGACGCCGAACGCGGTGAGCACGGACGAGTCGCCGGCACCGCCGTCCTCCGGCGAGCGGCCGGTGACGTACTGGCACTCGCGGGCCACGACGTCCATGTCCTGCACGTACGTGCCCACGTCGCACGCTGTGATGTAGCGGCCGCCCAGGGACTGCACGAAGCGCCCGTACGCGCGCAGCAGCGCTTCGGACTTGAGCGTCTTCGGGTCGCCGATGATCACGGCCTTGCCGCCGCCGAGGTCGAGCCCGGCCAGTGCGTTCTTGTACGCCATGCCCTTGGACAGCGCGAGGACGTCGTCGAGCGCGTCGGATTCGGTGGCGTAGGGGTGGAAGCGCGTCCCGCCCAAGGCGGGGCCGAGCGCGGTGGAGTGGATGCCGATGATGGCTTTGAGGCCACTGGCCTGGTCGTGGCAGTACACGACCTGTTCGTGCCCGGTGCCCCGGGCGAACACACCTTCGGTCACGGTGGTGACTCCTTTGTCTCCCGCGCCCCGGTTCGTGGCCGGGACGCGCTTCACGGGTTGGCGGGAGCCCGGCGCGCGGAGGTCGTCCGCCCGGTGGGTGCCCGGCACCAACCTAGATCCCCGGTGATCGCGAAACCAGTGGCGGTCTCGCCATACGGACCGGTAGCGCGATCTGCCGCGGCTGTCGTGAGTGGTAATGAGGGTTAGAACCCTCATTACCACTCACGACCGTCAGCCGGTGATCACCTTGCCGAGCGTGCGCATCGCCGTCTCCAGCTGCGTGTCCGAAAGGTAGGGCGCGGGGCCGAAGCGCAGGTACGGCCCGCGGCTGTCGGTCCGGACGCCCTCGGCGGCCAGCGCCGCCTGCAGCCCGGACGCGTCGGCGCAGCGCAGCGAGAGGAACCCGCCGAGGCCCGCCGGCTCCACCGAACGGTCGCGCGTGACGACGTCTTCGGGCAACCCGAGCGAGTCGAACACCGACGCGAGCAGGCCCACCTGGTGCTGCGAGACCTCGCGCAGGAACTCCGGGGTGAGCCCGTGTTCGGCGAAGAACCGCTGGACCCGGGCGCCGCGGTAGTGGCTCGCCGGGTCGTACGTGGCGCCGGCGAACCGGTCGCCGCCGATGGCGTAGGGCACCTGGCCCGGGTGGCGCTCGTCGGCGAGCGCGCCGAACTCGGCGTACCAGCCGGTGATCACCGGCCGCAGCTCCTGGGCGTGGGCGGGCAGCCGCAGGAAGCAGTTGCCCTCGCCGAGCTGCAGGTACTTGTAGCCGCCGCCGAGCACCCAGGCGTTGGTGAGCCCGAGGTCGTGCAGCGCGAACGGCACGACGCCGAGCGCGTGATAGGCGTCCACGACGAGCTCGATCGAACGGCCGCGGCAGACGTCGGCGAGGTGCGCCAGCCCGGGGACCAGCCGCGACGTCTCGAAGAGCACCGCGGACACGAGCACGGCCGCGGTGTCGTCGTTCACCTCGCCCGCGACGCGCTCGGCGAGCGTCGTCACCGGCTCGAGCGGGACCCGCACGATCTCGACGCCCTCCTCTTCGAGGCGGGCGAGCTGACGGCGGAGGGTGTGGAACTCGCCGTCGGTGGTCACCAGGCGCGGCCGTCTCGGCAGCTCCATCGCCGACAGGAAGCGCAGCACCAGGTCGTGCGTGCTCGCGCCGAGCGCGTATTCGCCGTGCGGGTCGCCGAGCAGCAGGCGGAAGCCCGCGCGCAGTTCGTCCGCCTTCGCGAAGGCGCGCTCCCACTTGGCGTCGACGTCACGGGCGGCGTCGGCGAAGGACTCGAGGAGTCCCTCCTCGGCGACGTCCGGCCAGGCCTGGTGCGAGTGCCCGGAGAGCAGGAGGCGGTCGGCCACCGCGAACCGGGTGTAGTGCGCGGCGAGGGCGTTGTGGTCCTCGCGCAGGTCGTCCAAAGTGGTCACAGTCGGCTCCGTACGGCCCAGAGATCCGGGAACATCGGCTGGAAAAGCGTGGTACGCAGGTAGGTCGCGCCGGATGATCCTCCCGTCCCGGTCTTGTCGCCGATGGTGCGTTCGACCATCTTCACGTGCCGGTAGCGCCACTCCTGCATCCCTTCGTCGAGATCGACCAGACACTCCGCGACGAGCGAGGGTCCCCCGTCGTCGCTGTACACGTCCAGCAATATCGCCTGCAGGGCCGGGGACGGCTCCACCGAGCGAGTGACGTCTCGGTCACACTCGACCGCGTAGCCAGAAACCTTGAGGTACGCGAGAAAAGAGTCGAACAACGACGGGCGCGCCATCGCTTCGGAGATGCGTTTCCGCTGCTCCCCACCTTCGGGGTAGTGCGCGAACACGCGCTCGTCACGGCGGCCGAGCACCGCTTCCAGCTCGCGGAACTGGGCCGACTGGAAGCCGCTCGAAGCGTCCAAACGGGCGCGGAAACTGGTGAACTGGCTGGGCGTCATGGTTTCCAGCACGTCGATCTGCGCGACCGCGACCTTGAGGATGGTGAGGATCCGGCGCAGCGTCCGGATCGAATGCGCGGTGTTGCCCTTTTCGAGGTTCGTCTGGAGGAAGGCGGCTTCGTGCAGGATCTGCTTGAACCACAGCTCGTACACCTGGTGGATCACGATGAACAGCAGCTCGTCGTGCTCGTCGGACCGCAGGCGCTGGGCGTTCAGCACTTCGTCCAGCCCGAGGTACGAGGTGTAGCTCAGGGCTTCCTGCGTTGCTTGGCTGGGTTCGGTCATCCCTGGGTCACCTCGTCGAAATGGCGCTGCGCGGGTTTCGCGAGCGCGGTGTACAGATCGTGGAACAGTTCGACCGCCGCCGCCCGGCAGTCCGGCGCGGGCACCAGGTCGGCAGGCAGTTCGGGGTCGAGCGACGGGAACATGCGGAAGGTGTGCACCAGCCGGGTGCGCACCTCGAACGCCTCGGCGTCCGGCGGCTCCCGGCCCGCGTACCCGCCGAACTGGCCGACGAACGCGGCGTACCGCGCGGCGAGGTCGTCGAGGTCCCAGGCCCGGCCGGCGAACCGGCGGACGTCCAGTGCGGCCGACGGCCGGCCGAGCAGCAGCCCCGCGTGCTCGGTGACGTCGAGTTCGCCGAGCAGGGTGACGACCTCGGCCTCGCGGTCGTGCGGAGCGATCCAGGTGCCGTCCTGATAAGGCCCGAACCCGAGGAACCGCAGCCGCCGGACCAGGCGTTCCCGGGCCTGGCGACGGCTCTCGGGGATGCTCTGCCACAGCACGGTCCACTCGCCGGCGGCGCGCTCGCGGCGGCCGAGGGAGAAGATCCGGTGGTCGCCGTCGGCGAGCAGCGCGACGGTGCGCCGGGTCAGCGAGTAGTGCACGGTACGGCCTTCGCGGTGGCGCTGCAGCAGGCCGCGGCGCACCAGGCGGGTGAGCGCGATCCGGGCGGCGCCGTCGGAGAAGCCCAGCTCGGCGAGCACCGCGACCAGGCCGCCCGACCACACCCGGCGGGTTTCGCGCGGGTGCACGTAGCTGCCCAGCAACGTCATGACCAGCTCCTGCGGGCCGGCTTCGAAGGCATCGGTGGGCATGGGCGCAACTCTATACACCTCAGGCCGCTGCGGTGTAGCTTGATTTGCGTGACGTACTTCGCGGATCTCAGCTCTCGGCAGGTCGCCGCGTTGCCCGACGACGAGCGCGTCCCGGTGCTGCTGCTGCCGCTGGGCGCGATCGAGCCGCACGGCCCGCACGCGCCGCTGGGCACGGACCCGCTGATCTCCCGCGGGATGTGCGAACGCGCGGCCGAGCGGCTGGCCGCGGACGACGACGTCCACGTGCTGATCCTCCCCGAGGTGCCCTACGGCGTGACGCGGTTCGCGGCCGGGTTCGCCGGGGGCATCCACATCGGCGCGGAGACGCTGCACGCCCTGCTCGTCGACATCGGGTCCGCGCTGATCGGCCAGCGCCTGAAGCGGATCCTGCTGGTCAACAACCACTTCGAGCCCGCGCACCTGGTCACGCTGCGGCGAGCCGTGGAGACGCTGAACTTCGCCTACGACGGGCGCGCCGCCCTGCTGGACCTGGTCCGGCGGCGGCACGCGCAGCGGCTGACCGAGGAGTTCCGGTCCGGCGAGTGCCACGCCGGACGGTACGAGACGTCGCTGGTGCTCGCCGACCGGCCCGAGCTGGTCGACCAGGCGCTGATGCGGACGCTGCCGCACGTGCCGGTCAGCCTCGCCGCCGCTCCGGAAGACGGCGGCTTCCGGGAGATGGGCATGACCGAGGCGTACTGCGGCCGGCCCGCGGAAGCGACCGCCGAAGAAGGCACTGAGACGTTCTCGACGTTGACCGACCTGCTGGTGGAAGCGATCCGGGAGCTGGCCCGTGAGTGAGCCGTTCAACCTCGCCACGCACTTCCTCGACCGGCACGTGAGTTCGGGACGGGGTGACCGGACCGCCCTGCACGTCGGGGACCGTTCGATCAGTTATGCGGCTCTCGCGGCCTTGGCGAACCGCGTCGGCCACGTCCTGCTCGACTCTGGTGTCCGAAAAGGACAGCGGGTGCTGCTGGCGCTGAGCGACGGCGACGAGTTCGTCGCGGCCTGGTACGGGGCGCAGAAGATCGGCGCGGTCACCGCCGAGGTCTACCCGTTCCTGCAGCCCAAGGACTACGCGTACTACCTCGGCTACACCGAGGCCGTGGCGGTGCTCGCGGACGCCGTCACGCTGCCCGCACTGCGCGAGGCGGGCGCGACGGGGTTGCTCGTCACGGGCGTGCCCGAAGCCGAGCTGCTTCCCGGGGAACGTCCATTCCGGACGTTGGTCGAGGCCGCGCCGGACACTTTGGACGCGGCACCGACCACTGTGGACGACGTCGGCATCTGGAAGTTCACCACCGGCAGCACCGGCGCGCCCAAGGCGTGCGTGCACCCGCTGCGCAGCCCGAAGGAGAGCTTCGAGCGGTACGCCGTCGAGGTGCTCGGCCTGCGCGAGGACGACACCGTCCTGGCCGTGCCCAAGCTCTTCTTCGGCTACGCGCGTGATCTGGTGGCGCTGTTCCCGTTCGGTGTCGGCGCGGCCGGGATCGCCTTCGGGGAACGCAGCACGGCGGACCTCATGTTCGAGCTGATCGCGAAGCACCGGCCGACCGTGCTGGTCAACGTGCCGACGATGATGAGCGCGATGGTCGCCCACCCGGCCGCGGCCGAGCAGGACCTGAGCTGCCTGCGGATGACGACGTCGGCGGGCGAGGCGCTGCCGCCGGAGCTGCACCGGAAGTGGGACGCGGCCTTCGGGGTGCCGGTGGTGGACGGGATCGGCTCGTCCGAGGCGTACCACATCTACCTGTCGAACCGCCCGGGCGCCGCGCGCGTCGGCACGCTCGGCACGCCCGTTCCCGGGTACACCGCCCAGGTCGTCGACGAGCTCGGGAACCCGCTGCCGGACGGGGAAATCGGGCCGCTGCGGGTGACCGGGCCGACGATCGCGCTGGAGTACCACGGCGATCCGGAGAAGTCGGCGCGGACGTTCGACGGGGACACGCTCACGTCGGGTGACCTGTTCAGCCGCTCGCCGGACGGGTACTTCCGCCACCACGGGCGCGCCGACGCGCTGCTCAAGGTCGGCGGCGTGTTCGTCGCGCCCGGCGAGATCGAGGACTGCCTGCTCGGCCACCCGGACGTCACCGACTGCGCGGTGGCCGGCCACGAGGTCGGCGGCCTGGTCGTGCCGCGCGCGTACGTCGTGACGCGGGCCGGCGCGTCGGTGTCGGCGAAGGAGCTTCAAGAACACGCGAAAGCCCACCTGGCCAAGCACAAGTACCCCCGCGAGGTGGTCTTCATGACGGAACTCCCCCGCACGGCCAACGGAAAGCTCGACCGGCGCGCCCTGGCGGCCCGCCCGTGAGCCGCCTGGTGGTGGTCACCGGCGGCACCCGCGGCATCGGCGCGGCGATCGCGGACCGGTTCCGTTCTTCCGGTGACACCGTGCTGGCGCCGGGCCGCGCGGACTGCGACGTCACGGACGAGGAAGCCGTGGCTGCGTACTTCGCTTCGGCGGGCCCGGTCGACGTCCTGGTGAACAACGCCGGGATCTCTTCGAGCGACCCGGTTTCCCGGACCTCGCTCGGCGACTGGCGCGAGCAGTTCGAGGTGAACGCGACCGGCGCGTTCCTTTGCACGCGCGCGGTGCTGGACGGAATGCGTTCGCGCGACAGCGGCCGGATCGTCACGGTGGCGTCGACCGCTTCGCACGTCGGCTACCGCTACACGGCCGGCTACACGGCGTCGAAGCACGCGGCGGTGGGCTTCATGCGCGCGGTGGCGGCGGAGCTGGCCGGCACCGGCGTCACGGCGAACGCGGTGTGCCCGGCGTTCGTCCGCACCGACATGACGGCGACCTCGGTGGAGCGGATCGTCTCGCGGTCGGGACGGTCCACCTCGGAGGCGGAAGCGGCCCTGGCGGCGGCGTCCCCGCTCGGCCGGCTGCTCGAGCCGGCCGAGGTGGGGTTCGCGGTGTCCTTCCTGGCGGCCCCGGAGGCCGCCGCGATCAACGGCCAGACCCTCGTACTCGACGGCGGAGGAATCCAGTCATGAGCCCGTTCCGCGCAACCGCCCCGCTGACTCGCGAATGGGAGCACTTCGCGTTCACGGTGTCCGACGGAGTGGCGACGGTGACGTTCACCCGCCCTTCGAAGCTCAACGCGCTGACGTTCGAGGTGTACGCGGATCTGCGGGACCTGATCATCGAGCTCCCGCAGCACGAGGACGTCCGGGTCCTGGTGATCACGGGCGAAGGCCGCGGGTTCTGTTCCGGCGGCGACGTCGAGGAGATCATCGGCGAACTGCAGAAGTTCGAGACGGCGGAGCTGCTCGAGTTCACCCGCATGACGGGCGCGGTGGTGAAGGCCCTGCGCGAGTGCCCGCTCCCGGTGATCGCGGCGGTCAACGGGGTCGCGGCGGGAGCGGGTTCGGTGATCGCGCTGGCGAGCGACTTCCGGCTGCTGGCGGAGTCGGCGAAGTTCGCGTTCCTGTTCACGAAGGTGGGGCTGGCCGGGGCGGACATGGGGTCGGCGTACCTGTTGCCGCGGCTCGTCGGCCTGGGCCGTGCGACGGAACTGCTGATCCTCGGGGACAAGGTTTCGGCTTCGCGGGCGTCGGAGATCGGATTGGCCACCCAGGTGGTTCCCGACTCCGAACTCCCGGATGCGGCCGCGGCCTTGGCGCGCCGGCTGGCGGACGGCCCGGCCCTGGCGTACGCGACGACGAAGGTGCTGCTGACCCGCGAGCTGGACATGGACCTGGGCAGCGCGATCGAGCTGGAGGCGATCACCCAGGCCCTGCTGATGACGGCGAAGGACCACAAGGAGTTCTACGCGGCCTGGTCCGCGGGGCGGGAGCCGCGCTGGACGGGCCGCTGACCGCTCAGGGCACCACTTCGCCCAGCCCGATCAAGTTCCCTTCGCTGTCGCGGAACCACGCGGCCCGTTCCCCGCTGCCCTTGCTCGGGTAGTTCCCGCGGATCTCCATGATCCCGCCCCGCATCCCCTCGTACTCCTCGAACTCCACGCCACGCTCACGCAGTACCGCGACCGTCGATTCGAGGTCGTCGACGTAAAAGGCGACCTGCGTGAACGAACCGTCGGCTGCCCCCGCCGAGGCGTACAGGCAGAAGACGCCCGACGCGCCTTCGTACCGCAGGCCGCCTTCGCGTTCCTCGACCGCCTCGAGGCCGAGCTTCTCCGCGTACCAGCGCCGGGCGCGGGCGAGGTCCTGGGTGGGGATGCGCGCTTCGATCCGGACGTTGCTCAGCATCGGCTTACCCTTCTAGAGATCCTGCATGAGTGCGTCGCCTTCGCCGAGGTAGACCTCTCGGTAGAGCGCCGGAGGCAGGTCGGAGTATATCCGCCGGACACGCTCCATGACGGCATTCAGCATTTCGACTGCCTCCGCGGCCCCATCACCGAAGTCCCGATTGTCACTTGCCGCATCAAGCGCACGACTGAATTGAGCAAAAAGAGCGGGATATTCCCGATGGAGCTCCACGGCATTGTCAAAAAACCATTTCATCGTAGCATTCGACAGGTTCGCCGGAGAACCCGGCCTGGTCACCATGCCGGAAGATCCGAACTTGATACAGACGAAGGGAGGAAAAAGCTCAACGCCTATCGGCCGATCACGCCCGGCCGGCCGCAAAACTATCGAATAGAAAGACTGAAGTGGGTCCTTTTTGTCAATATGGCGAAGCTCCATATCGAACTCGCGCTCCAGCATGCCCAAAATCAAAGCCGAGTAGAAGCTGCGATAACGGAGCCGACTGCCGATATCCTCGACCCACGGCACCATCGGAATCCGCATTTGCAGAGGGGATTGCTTCACAGCGTCGCGCAGAAACCGAATGTCGACCAGGTCCGACGAAGACAAAGCTATAACGTCTTCCGTGCGCCATTCGTCCGCAAATGGATCCTTGTTGATCTCACTCGCAGTGACCCCGCCCGCCGGAAACCCAGGAAATACCGGATTTGCCAGCACGAGCCGAGCGGACTGATCAGCCCACCCGCCAAGATACGGCAACACAGCACGACGTACGGCCAACTGAACCGCCGAGAAAATACCAAACGGCACAGAGCTTATTGATTCACGCGAAACTGACATCTCCGGCCGAAGATCTTCCAGAAGACAGATATGACCGACCACTGATGAATAAGACAAGCTAAGCTCATTAAAGAAGAGAATCTTTTCATCTTCCAGGCGGGTAGCTACGCGTATACCGTTGTGCCCAAGCCACCCTCCTTGCAACCTGGCGCCCGCCGGCTTGCCAATCACATCGGCAGCAGGAACAACGAAATTCACCTCGACTCGACCGATGTCACCTTCACCGGAAGAACGCGAACCTCGACCATCCTTGGTCGCATGGAGCAGATAGTCCACCCCTTCGGGCGAAACTATTTCAGCCTCAAGAAAACTGCGCACATCGATCAGTGCCGCGCGGTCGACGCTGAGCGTCAGAGAAATATTGATCTCACTATTATCCGAGCCGAAGTCCGCCGAAGCAGATCGATCAACAAAACAAGCATTCAGACGCGACGCCAGTTCGGCCGACAAGCCATCAGGCAGATCTTCCCAAAGAGAAGTCGGCGCACCCGACAATAAACCCTCTTTCGGTTCCACCGAGGCCGAGATCGCGACCAACTGACCTCGAACGTACGGTGACGGCGAATTGGCAGTCAAGTTCAAAGGCAGCGCAGTAAGAGTGACCATGCTCGCGAACGTCAAGAACTCGTCATCAGCCGCCGAATCGGGAACGACATATCGGATCGGACCATCGAACAACGGCTCATCCAGGTCAGAGAACCTACGGTCGGCAAATTCGACGTCGTTGATGTAGACTTTGCCCTGTGGATAGAACAGGCTGTCCTTGACATAGTCGATCAATTTCCCCAAGGTAACATCGGACTTCGTCGGATTGATTCGAACCGCAATACTGGTACCAGAACCCTTCCGATAACCTTGCTCAGCGCCGCCCCGTGCCGGAAAGGGCTCAGCCTGCATTGGCAGCTCACGCAGGACGAAGAAGTCATCCAGACTGTGCAAGGAGAGCCGGATTGCGCCTACGAGCCGCCCGTCCGGCATTCGCCGGCGAGTCGACACCTCGATCCTGTCCCCCACGATGAACGACGACAGGACACCGATACCGAAACGGCTGATCGAAACAAAGTTGCGCTGCGGCTTCTGCTTGCGCAGAATCTCCGCCTTCAACTCATCCGAACTGTAGTAAGACCGCCCAACCCCGAGGAAGTACTTCTCGATGATGTGCTGATCCATCCCCACACCGTTGTCGTCGATGCGCAGCCAATAGTTTCCGACCTCGTCTTCCCAGGCCGAGATGCGTACTTCCATCTCTTCAGGATCCGAATCTTGAAGATACGAATTCAACCGGCACGCGTCGATCGCGTTCTGCAGCAACTCGCGGATGAACACGTACGAATTCGCGTACAGCCGGTCCCCCATGAACAGCTGCAGGATCGCATGCCGGTCAAGGACAAAGCGGTAGTCCCCCCAGCGGTACCCCTGGCTCAGGATTCCACGGCGATCCACACTCGCAGGCAGGACCAAAGATCGCCACCGCGGAGCGCAGAAGTCCAACACGACACGGCACCCGCGCAGCTCGTCCTCGACCACATCGAGGAACCGGCGGATCGCGTTCTCGACCGCAGGCTGCCGCGGGCTCGCGATCAACTTCACCGAGTACCCCGGCGTACGCTCGTCCGGGAACACGAAGCCGATCGCGGCCATGTGTTTTTCCCACTCGGTCCGGCTGATCCGGCGGCTTCCCTCCGCCTCGTCCAGCCGAAGGTGCTCATAAACCGCCACCGGCGACCGGGTCTGGTCGAAGTCCAGCAGGTCTGCCGTCCGCAGCAGAATCGCGCACAGCCTCAGGTCACAACCGGTGAGGAAGTCGGTTTCGAACCTCTCCGCGCGCAGCTCGTCCAAGGGCTCGTTGTGGCTCTTGCACACCGTGGCGAGCGCCTCGGCGAAGTTCAAGCCCCGCCAGGCCAGCTTCTCCGAATCCAGCTGGTAGAGGTGCTCCGAGACTCGGTCGGCGTGCCGCGCCCGGCAGTAGTCCAAGATGACGTCCTCGGGCGGTTTGCCCTCCTGGGCCACTCTCACATAAGCCGATGGATGCTGGTCGAGGTAGTCGCGGAAGTCCTGCTCCCGCAGCAGCGCGTCCACTTCCTCTCGAGTGTAGACCATCCCGATGTCGTGGAAGTACGCCGCCAGGATGAGCATCCCCGCCTCCAGCGGGGTCAGCTTGGCGACGTCACGCCCGAGCAGCTGCTGGATGAGCTTGATGACGTTGTCCGCGTGCTGCCGGTCGTGCAGGGTGTAGTCGGGGAACGTCTCGCGCACCAGGAGCAATTTGCCGGCCGCGTACTCGACGAGATGCCTGACATCGGCTGTGAACTGTGCGTCCTCGCCATCTTCGAGGATCTGCCAGAGCCCCACTTCGTTCCCTTCTTCGGCTTACCCGCGGCCCGCGGCCTCCCGGTAGGCCGCGACGTTCGCGACGGTGATCTTGCTCAGCGGCGCGGGCAGCTCGTCCAGCCGGAACCAGCCGATCGCGGAGCACTTCTCTTCTTCGATGATCTGCGGCTCGCCTCCCACGTGCACCGCGAGGTAGGTGACCGACACCCAGTGCTGGCCCTCCTCCGGCAGGAGGTGGTCGAACGCGCCCAGCAGCCCGGTCAGCTCGATGCGCATGCCGTACTCTTCGGCGAATTCCCGGACGACCGCGTCTTTCATCAGCTCGCCGAACCCGACCGCTCCGCCTGGGAATTCCCACGAACCGACCTCGTTGCGTGCGGCCGGGCCGCGGCGCGCGAGGAAGAGCCGGCGCGCGCCGTCCGAGACCACCGCTCCGACGCCCACCCCGATGAAGTCGTGGCCGGGAACCCCCATCACCTGATCCGCGCGACCAGAATCGACTCGCCCAGAATCCAGAGCACCCCGGTGATCACGACGATGAACACCACGATGTACGTCTCGTACCACCGGTAGAAGTTGCGCAGACGAGGCCGCGTCCGGAACCCGGCGACGAAGTACTTCTCCGTCAGTTCGCACTCTTCCCGGCGGTAATCCAGCCAAGAGAGAACACCGACCACCACCATCAACACGGTGAACGCGGCGACGGCCGTGGTCAACGCCAGCACACCGCGCACCCCGGTACGGGCGGTATCCGCGGAGATCCCCCACTTCGAGTACCCCACGAACAGACCGAGCGCCGCGGTGACCATCGCCGTGGCCAGTGCTTGGAAGATGGCGAAGAACCGATAGACGTTCTCGTTGACCGCGTGAATCTGGTTGAGGATGTACTTGTACCGCTCGACGACAATGGCCGGTGCCTCTTCGTGTGGCACCTCGCCCTGCACTGGAGGCTCCCCTCCCCCGCCCGCACTCATCGCGGACACGTTACATTGCGCGACCGGTCACCGCGATCGCCGACTCCTCCAAAGAGCCGAAATACAGCTGCCCCTGCCACTCGCGCACGCCCACCAGCATGTGGAAGCCGGGGATCTCGCCGCGGAACTCGCGCGCCACCTTGCCGTCCGCTGCGACGCCCAGCACGCCGACCTCGCGGCCCGGGCTGGGCTGCAACGACTCCGGCAGCCGCCGGATGGCCGCCCGCAGGAACGCCGGCAGCCGACGGACCACGTCGAGGGCCGCCACGCGCGGGGACGCCTGCGTGATCCAGATCAGGCCGTCCGTGCCCGTCGAAATGTTGTCCGGGAAGCCCCACAGGCCGTCGACGAAGACGTCGGTCCGGCCGTCGGCGAGCCACACCCGCGACACGCTGAACGCGCCGGTCTCCGCCACCGCCACGAACGACTCGTCCGGGGCCAGGGCGACGCCGTTCGCGAACTGGAGGCCGTCCAGGAGCAGGTCGATCGAGCCGTCCGGGGAGCGGCGCAGCAGGCGGCCGCCGGCCGTCTGCTCGATCAGGTCGTCGCGCCAGTTGTCGATGCCGAAGCGGCGGGAGGAATCCGTGAAGTAGATCGTGCCGTCGGCGGCCACCGCCGCGTTGTTGCAGAACACGAAGTCCAGGCCCAGCGCGGAGGTGGCCAGCACCGAAGGCGAACCGCCGGACAGGGGGACCACCAGGAGACCGGCCCGGGCGTCGCAGATCAGCAGCTCGTCTTCGCCGTACAGCTCCAGCCCGAGCGGGCGGCCGCCGGTGTCGGCGATGACGTCGATGTGCTGCCCGTCGGGTGACAGGCGCAGGATCCGGCCGTCGTCGACGCCGGCGTAGATCCGGCCCTCGCCGTCGACGACGACGTCCTCCGGGCCGTGGCCGTTCACCGGGTACAGCGTGACCTCGCCGAACTCCATCGAGCGTCTCCTACCGGTAGGTGAGCAACGAGGCCGCGTCGGCCTCGAAGTGCGGGTGCTCGTTGAACGACAGCAGTGTGACACCGCCGCGGCCGGACACCAGCTTGGTGATCCCGCCGTTGACCGTGACGCGGTTGAGCTTGAGCAGCCCGGCCTCGGGGGTGCCCATGAGCAGGCCGCAGATCGTGGCGATCACCCCGCCGGAGGTGAACACGACCGCGTGCTCCCCCTTGCCCAGCGACGCCACCAGGTCGCTCAGCGCGTCCCGGCACCGCGCGAGGAACGCCGGCCACGTCTCGGCGCACGGCCCGTCGGCACCGGCCGAGGTCCACGCCGTCAGGGCCGCGTCCAGGACGCCTTGGTAGGCGCGCGAATCCTCCTGCGGTGCCCCGCCGGCGTGGTGGCGGGCGATGTCGACGTGGTCGTACTCGTTCCAGCGCGGGTCTTCGACCACCGGGACGTCGCTGCCGAGCACCTTCAGCGCCGTCGCCGCGGTGTCGCGCTGCCGGGCCAGCGATCCCGACCGGACCTGACTGAAGGAGACGTTCCGCCGCAGCAGTTCCGCACCGACCACAGTGGACTGCTCGAAGCCGCGCGGCGACAGCGCGTCGTAGTCCGCCGCGCCGAACGACGCTTGTCCGTGCCGGATCAGGTAGATCGCGCCCACTAGACCCGTCCCTTCGCGATGATCTCGCGGCAGCGCCAGTCCAGGTAGCCGACGAACTGCCAGAAGTCCTTGAACGCCGGGTTGCGGGTGGCGCCGTCGTGGTAGCGCCGGTACAGCTGCTGCAGCACGGCGGCGAGCCGGAACAGGCCGTAGACCTCGTAGAACCGCCAGTCACCGATCGAAAGCCCGGTCTTCTCCGCGTAGCGCGCGACGAACTCCTCACGGGTGAACATGCCGGGCAGGTGGGTCGGCTGGCGGCGGCTCGCGTGCATGACGTCGTCGTCGCCGGCCTGGACCCAGTAGGCGAGCATGCTGCCCAGCTCCATCAGCGGGTCGCCGAGGGTGGCCATCTCCCAGTCGAGGACGCCGGTGATGTTCAGCGTCGACGGGCCGTCCAGCACCAGGTTGTCGAGCCGGTAGTCGTTGTGGATCAGGCAGATCTTGACCTCGCCGGGCTGGTTGGCCGCCAGCCACGCGCGCACCTCGGCGAAGTCGCCGACGTTGTCCGTGCGCGCCGCGACGTACCGCTCCGACCAGCCGCGGACCTGCCGCTCGACGTACCCGGCACCCTTGCCGAGGTCGGCGAGCCCGGCCTTCCCGACGTCGACGGCGTGCAGGTCGACCAGCCGGTCGACGACCTTGCCGGACAGCTCGAGCGCCTGGTCCGGGCCCAGTTCGAGATCGTCCGGCAGGTTGCCCCGCAGGATGAGCCCGTCGAGCTTCTCCATGACGTAGAAGTCGCCACCGAGCACGGCCGGGTCGTCCCCGAACGCCACCATCCGCGGCACGTACGGGAACACCGGCTTCAGCGCGTGCTGGACGCGGTACTCGCGCCGCATGTCGTGCGCCGACGCCGCTTTGTGCCCGGCCGGCGGGCGGCGCAGGATCAGCTCGCGGTCCGGGTAGGTCAGCAGGTACGTCAGGTTGGACGCGCCGCCGGGGAACTGCCGGACCTGCGGCGGCTCGTCCCCGAGGCCCTCGACCTTCGCGCTCAGCCAGGCGTGCACCGCGGCGACGTCGAAGGTGTCCTCCGCGCGGACCTCGACCGGGGCGTTCACGTGAACTTCCGCAGCAGCGCGGCGGGCACCACACGCATGACGGCGCTCAGCGGCACCCACGGCCACGCCGGGACGTAAGCCCGGGCGCGCTCGGCCTCGATCGCCTTCGCCAGCGCGCGGGCGCCGGTCTCGGCCTTGGCCAGCAACGGGTTCCGGCCGATCCGGTCGTTCATCTCCGACTCGATGTAGCCGGGCCGGACGTCGGTGACGGCGATGCCCCGGGGCTTCAGCTCGATCCGGGTGCCGTCGACGAACGCCGAGATCCCGGCCTTCGAAGCGGCGTACGCGGTGAGCTTGCCCGGGAAGGGCCGGAGCGCGCTGAAGGAGGAGATGACGGCGAGGTGGCCGGCGCCCTGCTCGCGGAAGATGCCGGCGGCGGCCTCGATCTGGGCGGCGGCCGCGACGAAGTTGACCTCGAGGGTCTGGCGGTTGGCGTCGAACCGGCCCGTGCCGACCCGCTGGCCCTTCCCGAGCCCGGCGTTCACAATCACCCGGTCGAGGGACCCGAGCTCGTCGCGGAACTCCGCGAAGACGGCGAACACGCGGTCGTGGTCGGTGACGTCGAGGGTCCGCGTGACGACCTGGATCCCGGGGTGCGCCGCGGTCAGTTCGGCGGCCAGCTTCCCGAGCCGCTCGGTGCGCCGCGCGCACAGCGCGAGGTTGCGCCCCTTGGCCGCGAACTGCCGAGCCATGCCTTCGCCCAACCCGCTGCTGGCGCCGGTGATCAGGATGTTCTTCCGGAGCGTCATGCCCGGGATGCTACCCGGTGGTAACAAGACCGGTGGCCCGGCGCTGGGGGCGTCGCCGGGCCACCGGTCATCGCGCGGCCACACCGGCCGGTCGCACAACTCGGCCGGGTGAACCGGAGCCGGAACCGCTCGCGCGGCCGGTCACACCTGCGCCCGGATGGGCCGTGAGGGGGAGGCGGTGCCACCGGAGCAGGCAAGTCATACAAGCGCGTCCGCCCAGGCCGGGGCAATGGTTCACAGTTGCCAGTACTAGCCCGTTCGCCCGAGTGGGCGTCCCGGCGGCACGGCCGAAGAGGGGGGCGGAGACCGCGAGGAAAACTGCTAACGTGCTCCGTGTCGGGGATCGTCGGGGGACGGCATGGGGCGGGTCGGGATTTCAGCGATGGCGGGCAGCGCGGCGGGTGACGGCCAGGAGAGCGGCCGTACCGAATTCGCCATCCGGCTGCGCGCGGCCATCGCCACCAGCGGCCTGTCGCTCGACCGGATCCAGGCGCGGCTGCGGGCCCGCGGCGTCGTCGTCAGCGTCACCGCGCTCAGCTATTGGCAGTCGGGCAAAAGGCAGCCGGAGCGGCAGAGTTCGCTCTCGGCCGTCCGTACGCTCGAAGAGATCCTCGACGTCCCCGCCGGGTCCCTGCTCGGCCTGCTGCCCCCGCCCCGGCCCCGCGGCGGTGCCGGGAAGCGCCAGGCCGGCGGCGAGCCGATGTCGTTCCCGCGCGAGGTGCTGCAGCCGCTGCTGGAGAAGGTCGGGGCGCCGCACGCCCTCGACCGCCAGCAGCCGCTGAAGATGGTCGGCCTGCACGACCTGTGCGAGATCGCCGCGGACGGCGGGCAGCGGGCGGTGACCGCGCGGGCGGTGTTCCAGGCCGTCGCGGACGGCCAGGACCGCTGGCTGCTGGTGTACTCCCAGGACGACCCGGCGGCGGGCGTGCCGGAACTGCACGCCGTGCGCAACTGCCGGGTCGGCCGCGCCGAGACCGACGAGGCCCACGGCCTGCTCGTCACCGAACTGCTCTTCGACCAGCCCATCAACCGGGGCGAGACGCACCTGATCGAGTACACGCTGACCAACAGCGGGCCGCCGTACCCGGAGTGCCGCAACACCCACTACCGCGAGTTCCGCCGCCCGGTGCGGGAGTACCTGCTGGAGGTCCGGTTCGCCCGGGGCACCGCACCGGACCGCTGCTGGCAGTACTCCCGCAACGGCGCGAACGGCACCCTCGCCCGCCGCCCCCTGAAGCTCGACGGCGAAGACGGCGTCCACGCCGTGGCGTTCGACTTCGGCCCCGGCGTCTTCGGCATCGACTGGGACTGACCCCTCAGCTCAGGCGGGCCGCCGCCAGGGTGGCCAGCTCGGTGCGGTTCGCGATCCCCAGCTTCGCGTAGACGTGCGCCAAGTGCGTCTTCACCGTGCCGCGGCTCATGAACAGCCGGGTGCCGATCTCCGGGTTCGTGCACCCCTCCGCCGCCAGCTTCACCACCTCCAGCTCGGTCGGCGTCAGGCTGCCCCAGCCGCTCGACGGGCGGCCGCGGGTTCCCCGGGTCCGGCGCACGAACGCCACCACGTCCTCGAGGCCCATCGGCT
Source organism: Amycolatopsis sp. CA-126428 (assembly GCF_002904335.1). Taxonomy (GTDB): domain Bacteria; phylum Actinomycetota; class Actinomycetes; order Mycobacteriales; family Pseudonocardiaceae; genus Amycolatopsis. The sequence continues at coordinate 62,022 of NZ_PPHF01000038.1, forward strand.
GCTCGGACGACGCCAGGCCCAGCGCGTCCAGCTCCGCCTGCGCGGAGGGACGGCGGGCAACACCCAGCTCGGCCCGAGCCTGCGAAGCCGAGACGAGCACGCGGGCCGCGTCGGCCTCGCGGCCGGTGCGGGCGAGCAGCGTCGTCAGTGCGTCCAGACTGGCCAGGACACCCAGCCGAAGGCCGTGGTCCAGGCGCAAGCTCAAGGCTTCGTGGTGCAGTTCGGCCGCCTGCTCCGGCTCCGCCAGGTACCCCTGCTGGTCCAGGGCGTCGGCCAAGAGCGACGGCAGGGACCAGTGGCGGGTGAGCTCGACGGCGGTGGCCAGCACCTCCGCGGCCTCGTCAACCCGGCCGAGCGCGCGCAACAGAGCGCCGCGTTCGGCCAGGCCTTGCGCGGCCATGTACGTCCCCGGCACGGCTTCGCGCTCGAACCAGCGCAACGCGGCTTCGAACTCGCCGCGCCGCCAATGCAACTCGCCGAGCACGCCGGCCATGCCCGGCACGAAGACGTCACCCGCCGTCTCCAGCAGCCGCAGGAACGGCTCCATCACACGGAACCCGGCGTCGACGTCGCCGGCCGCGCAGTGCACCAGCGCCAAGCGGCACAGCGTCGTGTTGACGCGGTGGAAGTCGCCGAGCGGGGCGGCCACCTCCACGGCCTGTCCGGCGAGTTCCCGCGCCCGCGGCAGATCCGCCGCGGCGAGCGCGATCCCGGACCGGACACTGAGGACGGTCGACGCGAGGCCGCGATCGCCCCGGCGCAGCAATCCTTCGGCCGCCTCGTCGAGCAGGGGCGCCGCTTCGCCGTGGCGGTCGCGGGCGAACCGGACGATCCCGCGCAGCATCAACGCGCTGTCCCGCGCGAAGCCGTCTCCGGCCTCCTCGGCGACCTTCCCGGCTTCGACGGCGACGTCCCAGGCGGTGTCGAAGTCCGTGTACACGTGGCCTAGGGCGGTCAGGGAGAGACACCGCGCGCGCAGGCCCGCTTCGCCGAGTTCGGTGGCGAGGTCCAGGCCGCGCTGCGCGGCTTCGACGTCGAACGGCGCCGTCGTGTCGGCGACCAGGCCCATCCCGGTCAGCAGCCGGGCCTGCAGCGGGGTCCGGTCGTCCGGGCGCCGGGCGACCGCACGCTTGAGGTACGCCAGGCCCTCGTGGCCGCGGCCGTGCAGGTTCCACAGCCACGCGACGGCGGCGGCGAGCCGGCGGCCCCGGCCCGGATCCTCCCGCGCCAGCCCCCATTCCAGGGCCGCGCGCAAGTTGTCGCGCTCGGGCTCGACCCGCGCCCGCCAGGCGTCCTTGTCGCGGTCGAGATCGGGCTCGGCGGCCTCGGCCAGCGCCAGGTAGTGATCGAGGTGCCGGTCGCGGACGGCGCCGGTCTCCCCCGCCTCGGCCAGCCGGGCCGCCGCGTACTCGCGGAGGGTCTCCAGCAGCCGGTACCGGCCGTCTTCGGCCAGCACCAAGGACTTGTCGACGAGCCGGCCGAGCGCGGGCAGCACGGCCGGGCCGCCCGCCGCGGCCAGGGTGAACCCGCCGGCGAACACCGCCAGCCGCCGGAACACGGCGCGGTCCTCCTCGCCGAGCTGGTCGTGGCTCCACGCGAGCGAGCCTTCGAGGGTCCGCTGCCGCGCCGGCACCCCGCGCGGGCCGCGGGTGAGCAGCGCGAACCGGTCCTCGAGGCCGGCGTCGATCTGGTGCGGGGCCAGGGTTCCGAGCCACGCCGCGGCCAGCTCGACGGCCAGGGGGATGCCGTCGAGCCGCGTGCAGATCGACCGGACGGCGGCCGCGCTGGAGGCGTCCAAAGTGAACAGCGGCCGGACCGCACCCGCGCGTTCGACGAACAGCGCGACGGCTTCTTCGACGGCCAGCGGCGGCACCCGCCAGACCGTCTCCCCCGGCACGGCCAGTGGCTCCCGGCTGGTCGTCAGCACCGCGACCTCGGGGCAGGACCGCAGCAGTTCGACCGCGACTTCGGCAGCGCCGTCGAGGACGTGCTCGCAGTTGTCGAGACAAAGCAGGACGCGCCGATCGCGCAGTTCCGTCGCGACCGACCGCGCCGCGCCGATCCGCGGTTCGACCGGCACCCCGAGCGTCGCGGCGACCCGCTCGGCGACGTCGGTCACGGCGTCCAGCTCCACCCACCAGACGCCGTCGGGCCACTCGGTGCTCGCGGCGACCTGCGCGGCCAGCCGCGTCTTGCCGCTGCCGCCGGGCCCGGCCAGCGTCACCAGCCGCGCGCCGGCGAGCTGCCGCCGGACGTCGCGGACCTCGGCGTCGCGGCCGACGAACCCGGTCAGCTGCACCGGCAGGTTGTTCGGGACGGTGTCGAGCGAGCGCAGCGGCCGCGGGCCGGGTGGCTCGCCGAGCTCGAAGATCCGCTCGGGCGCGGTGAGGTCCGGCAGGCGGTGGACGCCGAGGTCGTGCAGCGTGACGGCGTCCCCGAGGGCCGCCGCGGTGCGGGCCGACACCAGGATCCGGCCGTCTTCGGCCAGCGCGCGCAGGTGTTCGCAGCGGCGGACGGCGGGGCCGGTGGGCGTGCCGTCGTCGCGGATCAGCACGTCCCCGGTGTGCACGGCCGCCGGCCCGCCGGGCAGCGCCGCGAGCGCCTCGCCAGGCGTCGCGAAGACGACCGGGGCGGCATCGCCGGCGCAGAGGATGGTGACCGTGCCGGCCGGCAGGAGTTTCGTCGCAGTCATGGCCCGGCCAGTCTGCCAGCGGATCTCGGCCAGCCGGCCGATGTTGCCCGACTCGGCGCCTGCGACCTTCGAACCCGTGGAGACGTTCGAGGAACTGCTGGCCCGCTGGCGGGACGCCGACGCCGGCGGCGACACCGAGGCACTGGCGCCGCTGCTCGCCGACGGCTTCCGCGGCGACGGGCCGGCCGGGCGCGTGCTCGGCAAGGCCGGCTGGCCCGGCCGCGTCCCGGCGGGCGCGTTCCGGTGGACGCGCCTGCAGGTGACGCCGTCGGTCGGCATCGCGACCGGCCACCGCGACGGCGTCGCCTGCACGGTGGTGGCCGAGCGCCGCGACGGACGCTGGCAGGTCGTCAACGTCCAGCGGGGCTCATGAGGTGGTCACCTTGTCGTGAGTGGTAATTCGGGTTAGAACCCGAATTACCACTCACGACAAGCCGCGGCAGGCTCGCTCATGACAACTGCGTGCGCAGGACCTTCCCGGTCGCGTTGCGCGGCAGCTCGTCCAGGAACTCGACGTCGCGGGGCACCTTGTAGCGGGCCAGGTTCGCCTTGACGTAGTCGCGGAGCTCGTCGGCGTCCAGTGAAGCGCCCTCGGCTCGCACCACGAACGCCTTCAGCCGCTGCCCGAACTCCGGGTCCTGGACGCCGATCACCGCCGCCTCGATCACGTCTTCGCGCTCGACCAGCAGGTTCTCCACCTCGATCGGGAACACGTTCTCGCCGCCGGAGACGATCATCTCGTCGTCGCGGCCGTCGATGAACAGCAGGCCGTCTTCGTCGAAGTGGCCGACGTCGCCGCTGGAGAGCAGGCCGTCGATGATCTCCTTGTGGCGGCCGTCGGTGTAGCCGCCGAAGCTGAGCCCGCTGCCGACGAACACGCGGCCGGTCACGTTCGGCTCGGTGATGGGCCGGCCGTCCGGGTCGTAGAGCGCCACCTTGCAGCCGACCGGCGCGCGGCCGACCGTGCCCGGCGCCTTCGCCCAGTCCTCCGGCGTCGCGACCGTCGCCACCGCGACCTCGGTCGAGCCGTAGAGGTTGTGCACGACCGGGCCGAACGCCTCGTTCGCCCGGTTGCCGAGGTCCGGCGACAGCGCCGAGCCGGCGACGAAGATGATCCGCAACGCCGAAGTGTCGTACTTCTGCCGGACCTCCTTCGGCAGGTCGACGATGCGCTGCAGCATGGTCGGCACCAGCACGAGGGCCGTGCACTTGTGCTCGGCGACGCCGCGCAGCGCCTCTTCGGGGTGGAACTTGCGCCGCATCACGACCTTCGAGCCGAGCGCGAAGGACAGGATGAACTGGGACAGGCCGGTGCCGTGGAACAGCGGCGCGCCCATGTAGGTGGCCTCGTTCGACCGCAGCGGGATCCGGTCGAGGAACTGCGCCGACGCCAGCGCGGAGGTGTGCGGCCGCGGCGCGCCCTTCGGCGTACCGGTGGTGCCGCTGGTCAGCAGCACGAACCCGCCCGGCTTGGCCGGTGCGGGCCACGGCCGGTCGTCGGTGCTGGCGATGATCTCGTCGAGCACCGGGACGGTCCGGTCGGTCAGGTCCGAGCCCGGGTCGACCCAGGCGAGGTAGCGGTCGACGCCGTCCGGGATGGCGTCGAGCAGGCCGGTGAACTCCTGGTCGTAGACGAGCGCGGTGACGCCTTCGCGCTCGGCCACGTCGGCCAGCTGCGGCTTCGCGAAGCCGGTGTTCATCAGCAGCAGGCGGACGCCGAGCTTGCCCGAGGCGGCCATCGTGAGGACCAGGCCGCGGTGGTCGCGGCAGAGCGCGGCGACGACCTGGCCGGGGCGGATGCCGCGCTCGGACCAGGCCCTGGCCAGCGCGTTCGACTGGTCGTCGAGCTGCTTGTAGGTGAGCGGGCCGAGCTCGTCGACGATGCCGACGGCGGCCGGGTCGCGGCGGGCGGAGATGTGGTTGGCGCCGGCGAACGGGCCGAACTTCCGCAGCGCGACCAGTGAGCGGACGCCTTCGTCGAGCCGGGGGAAGGGGACGAGTCCCGCTCGCCGCATCACGTCGACGCTGCGCGCCGTTTCGGCCACCTTGTCCGCCACCTGTGCTGCGAGCGCGACCAGGCTCATCCGGGCACCTCCGTTGCTGCAGGGAAGAGAGCCCACGCCGACGGCGGCGTACCGGCGGTATGGGGGCTACTGGAGAGTAAACCAACCGTAGGCCGAACGCACCAGCCCGCGAGCGGGCGGAAACTGGCAGTGGCATCCGGGGCTTCGCCCCAGGACGGGGGCTCCGCCACCCGAGCCCCCGCAAAATGTCGGTGGTGGTCGGCATGATGTCCGGGTGCAGGTGATCGCGGGACGGGAGGAGGACGGGAGCTTCACCGTGCACACGCCGTCGGACACGGTGTCCGGCCTGGACGAGGCGGCTTTCGCGGGGCTGGCGCGGGAGCTGGAGTCGTCGCTGGCGCCGCGGTGGGTGTTCCCCTCGGTGGAGCGGACGTACCCGGTGCTGCTGGCGGCCGGGCTGCGGGTGCGCCGTTGCTACGACCTCGAACTGGCCGAGGGGCTGCTGCTGGGGTACGAGGGCGAGGAGGCGCAGTCGCGGAGCCTGCGCGCGGCCTGGGCCAGGGCGAACGGCGAAGAACCGCCGCCGGACTCGTCGGCCGTCGAGCTGGCGCAGCCGACGCTGTTCGAGACCCGCAGGCCGGTGCTGCCCGAGGGCGTGACGGTCGTCACGGCGGTGCGGCGCGTGCTCGCGGAGCAGGAGCGGCGGGTGGCGGCGACCGAGCACCCGGACCGGATGCGGCTGCTGCTGGCCGCGGAGTCGGCGAGCGCGCTGGCCGCCGCGGAGATGTCGGCCGACGGCCTGCCGTGGCGCGCCGACGTGCACGAGGCCCTGCTGGCCGCGCGCCTGGGTCCGCGGGTGCCGGCCGGGCAGCGGCCGAAGGCGCTGGTCGAGCTGGCGGCGAAGATCAGCGAGGCGTTCGGCGGGCGGCCGGTGAACCCGGACTCGCCGCCGAGCGTGGTCCGGGCGCTGGGCCGCGCCGGGATCGAGGTGCCGGCGGCGCGGAAGTACCTGCTGAAGGGGATCGACCACCCGGCGGTCGGGCCGCTGCTGGAGTACAAGGAGCTGTCGCGGCTCTTCACGGCGAACGGCTGGGCGTGGCTCGAGGAGTGGGTCAGCGACGGCCGGTTCCGGCCGCACTACGTCGTCGGCGGGGTGGTGTCCGGGCGGTGGGCCAGCCGCGGCGGCGGGGCGCTGCAGATCCCGAAGGTGCTGCGGACGTGCGTGCGCGCGGACCCGGGCTGGAAGCTCGTGGTGGCGGACGCGGCCCAGCTGGAGCCCCGGGTGCTCACGGCGCTGTCGGGCGACCGCCGGCTGGCCGACGTCGCGGCGGCGACGGACCTGTACGCGCGGCTGGGCGAGGCGTTGTTCTCCGGCGCCCGCTGGGTGCCGGCCGCCGACGACGACCGCGACGACCGGGCGCGCGCGAAGATCGCGATGCTCTCGGCGATGTACGGTGGCACGTCCGGCGAGGCGGGGCCGCTGCTGGGGCTGCTGCGGCAGCGCTTCCCGGACGCGGTGTCCTATGTGGAGCATGCGGCGCAGGCGGGCGAGCGCGGCGAGCGGGTCCGGTCCCGGCTGGGCCGCACGTCCCCGGCGCCTTCGGCGGCGTGGCGGGCGTTGACGGGCGGCCTGGCGTCGGACGAGGCGGCGGAGCTGAAGGCCCGCCGGGCCTCGCGCGGCTGGGGCCGGTTCACGCGCAACTTCGTGGTCCAGGCGAGCGCGGCGGACATGACGGCGGTGATGCTGGCGACCCTCCGCACCCGCCTGCCCGCCCCGGCCCACCTGGTGTTCTTCCAGCACGACGAGGTGATCGTCCACACCCCGGCCGAGCTGGCCGCCTCCGTCACCCAGTCCATCGAAGACGCGGTGACGGAGGCAGCTCGAATGCTGTTCGGCCCGGCCTGCCCGGTCCGCTTTCCGATGCAGACCGCCGTCGTCGACACCTACGCCGACGCGAAATGACCCGCTACGGGAACATCGGCAGCGTCTGCGTCCCGACGTCCTGGTTCGGCAGCGTCTTCCCCGGGTTGCCGCGGAAGTCGGTCCATGCCGGGTGCAGGCGGAAGTCCGCGCCGACCGCCGCCGCCGTGTAATCGCCGATGAACACGCCCTGGAGTTCCTTGCCCGTCTCCGCACCCGTCGAAACGAACTGGACCTGCGGGTTCGCCGTCTGCGTCGTGATCCGGCGAAGCGGGGACAACCGGTCGCCCCAGCCGGTCGCGTAGGCGTAGTCCAGGCCGATGCCGTTCGGGTCGTACGCGCGCGTGTAGGACGTGACCGCCACCCGGCCGGCCAGGGCCGCGACCGCCGGGAACACCTCGTCCGCACCGGTGCCGATCTTCACCGGCTTCGACCAGCCGTGCCGGCCGTCGGACCCGCTCAGGAACGCGTCGCCGTTCGTCTTCACCGACTCGCCGTCGCGGTAGGTGCCGTTGCGGTCGTCGGCCCAGGTCACCCACAGGTGATCGGTGACGCGGTCGTAGGTCAGCTGCGGGAAGCTGTTGACCCGGAAGTTCTCGCCGGTCAGCGCGTTGTTGGCGACGTCTTCGTCGACCGGGAAGTCGAAGTCGAGCCCCACCTCGGTGTGCCGGAAGGTCCGGCCGCCGTCGCGGGAGGTCGCCACGACGACCGCATCGTGGTCGGCGGGCTGGTCGCACGCGGCCGTCGCGCACACCGACGTCTCGTAGGCGACCTGGAGCGTGCCGTCGCGGGTGACCACCGGGTTCGAGCCGCTGCCGAACGGGGTGATCCCGCCGGGGAACCCGGTCAGCGACGGCGAAATCCGGCGCATCGGCGACCACGTCCGGCCGAAGTCGCGGGACTTCGACAGCACGATCGGCGATTCGACGAAGCTGCCGGACGCGTCGTAGGTGAACTGCGTCCAGGTCACGTAGACGTCGCCGGACACGGGGTCGGCGGCGATCCACTCCTTGTCGTTGAAGATGTTCGTGGGCGTCGCCGTGCCGGCCGGCGTGACGCCGTCGAGGTGCAGGATCACCGGGTCGCCGAAGCTGCGCCCGCCGTCGTGGGACACCGACACGGCGATGCCGCTGGCGAGCTGCTGGTCGTCCGGCACCGCCGCCCGGCTGAACACGAGCGTCGCGTAGTACACGGTGTTGTGCGGCCCGAAGGCGATGGCCGGGTCACCGGCGGCGTCCATGTAGGACAGCGGCGCGGCCGCCCCGGTCGGGAAGTCGAGGTGCGGCAGCTGGACGTTCGCCCAGGTCCGGCCGCCGTCGAACGAGGTGTAGGCGAAGCCGCCGGAGTCGTTGCGGGACTCACGCGTGTTGTACAGCCGGTAGTCGTTCGCCCCGGCGACGATGTTGCGCGGGTTCTCCGGGTTGACGGCGATGGTGGTCTCGTTCTGGGCCGTGCTGCACCCGGTCTGGCTGCCGGTCGGCACGATGGTGTCGCCGTCGATGACGTCGGTGTTCGGCGCGAGCGGCCGGTACGGGTTCGGCTTGCCGATGTAGGTCTGGCAGAGCGCGGACAGCGCGGGATCGTCGCCGTCCTCCTCTTCCTCCTCGGCGAACTGCTCCTTGAGCAGCGGGTTCGGCACGTCGTGCCGAGCCTCCGCGGCGATCTTGTGCTTACCGTGCCCGGGATCCACGAGCAGCGGCGACCCGGCGGCGTGCGCGGCGGGCGCGAGGACGAGTGGCAACAGCAGTGCGGTGCAGGCGGCGAAAATTCTTCGCCTCGCGGACGAAACACCCAAGGACATCGGAAAGTCCTTTCCCAGGAAGGTCTCCAGCCGACCCAGGCTTGACCCGCCGGGGGACGCGGTCAACCGACGGAAGTGGGGAGCCGGACATTCCCGGCGTCACGCCAGGGCGTCGTCCAGGGCCTTCGTGATCCGCTTCAACGACACCGGATGCGCCGTCCCCAGCGTCTGGGCGAAAAACGAGACCCGCAGTTCCTCGATCATCCACCGCACCTCGCGCAACGCCGGCGACGACGTTCCCGGCGGCAGCGAAGCCAGCGCGTCGGCGTACTCGCGGGTAATCCACGCGATGTCCGCCGTGCGCTGCAGGTCGCGGGTGGGCTCCGAACCCAGCTTCTCCAGCCGCCGGGAAATTCCTTGCAGGTACCGCAGGACGTGACGCAGTCGCGAAGCACCGGTCTCCGTCACGAAACCCGGGTACACCAGCGCAGCCAGCTGTGCCCGGATGTCCGCCAGCGACTCCGCCGGCCCCCGCGACGACGCCCACTGCACCTCGACGTCGTTCGCCGCGCGGAGGATCTTCTCCACCTCGGTCAGCACCGCCAGCACTTCCGGGTGCAGGCCCGCCCGGACCTTCTCCAGCAGCACCTTGAAGCCCGTCTCGTCGAACGCCGGACCGCCGCCCGCGGCCATCAGGGCGTCCACCGCGCAGTCGACGCAGTCCTCGAGCAGCGCCGCCACGCTGCCGTGGGGGTTCCGGTTGAGCACCAGCTTCGACGAGTTGGACAGCGACCGCGTGATGAACTTCATCGGCGAGCTCAGGTTCAGCCGCAGCATCCGCCGGGTGCCCGCCCACATCGCGTGTTCCTGCTGGGCCGGCGTGTCCAGCAGCCGCACCGCCACCGTCGCGCCCTCGTCCACCAGCGCCGGGTACGCCTTGACGTCGTGCCCGCGCTGGCGCGAAGAGAACACCGGCGGCAACGAACCGAACGACGGCTTCGTCAAGCCCGCCTTCTCCAGGGTGTTGGCCGCCTTGGAGATCGTCTCGCGGACCTTCGGGGCGAGCCGGCGCTGCAACTCCGCCACGTCCTTGCCCTCGGCCACGCGGCGACCGCGCTCGTCGACCACCCGGAACGTCATCTTCAGGTGCTCCGGTACCGAAGCCAGGTCCCAGTCCGCATACGGCACGGTGATCCCGCGCAGGGCCCGCAGCTCGCGGCCGAGCACCTCGAGCAGGGGACCGTCCGAAGGGGACACTCGCGAAAGGACATCGCGGGCCGTGTCCGGGGCCGGGACGAAGTTGCGGCGCAAGGCCTTCGGCAGCGACTTGATCAGCTGGGTGACCAGTTCCGCGCGCAGGCCCGGCACCTGCCAGTCGAAGCCGTCCGGCGTCACCTGGTTGAGCACCGGCAGCGGGATGTGCACGGTGACGCCGTCGGCGTCCGCGCCCGGCTCGAACTGGTAGGTCAGCTTGAAGACCTGGGTGCCCTGCGTCCACGAGTCCGGGTAGTCGCCCTCGCGGACGCCGCCGGCGGACTCGTTGATGAGCATGGACTTCTCGAACGACAGCAGGTCGGGTTCGGTGTGCCGGGCCTTCTTCCACCAGCTGTCGAAGTGGCGCACCGACACGACGTCCGCCGGGACCCGCGCGTCGTAGAACTCGTACAGCGTCTGGTCGTCGACCAGGATGTCGCGCCGGCGGGCGCGGTTCTCGAGGTCTTCGACCTCCTCCAGCAGCGCCCGGTTCTCGGCGAAGAAGTGGTGCCGCGTCTGCCAGTCGCCTTCGACCAGCGCGTGCCGGATGAACAGCGCCCGCGACAGCTCCGGGTCGATCCGGCCGTAGTTGACGCGGCGGTCGGCGATCAGCGGGACGCCGTAGAGCGTCACCTTCTCGGTCGCCATCACCGCGCCCTGCTTGCGTTCCCAGTGCGGCTCGGAATAGGACCGCTTGACGACGTGCCCGGCCAGCGGCTCGACCCACTCGGGTTCGATGCGCGCGTTTACCCGCGCCCACAGCCGCGACGTCTCGACCAGCTCCGCCGACATCACCCAGCGCGGCTGCTTCTTGAACAGCGCCGACCCCGGGAAGATGCCGAACCGGGCGCCGCGCGCCCCCAGGTAGTCGCCCTTCGCCGGGTCCTTGAGCCCGATGTGCGAGAGCAGCCCGGCGATCAGCGACGTGTGCACGCGCTGCGGGTCGGCCGGGGCCGTGTTCGTGTTCAGCGAGATGCCGAGCGGCTTGGCCAGCTGACGCAGCTGGCTGAAGATGTCCTGCCACTCGCGCAGCCGCAGGTAGTTCAGGTACCCGGTGCGGCACATGCGCCGGAACTGGTTGCCGGACAACGCCTTCTGCTGCTCGGCGACGTACTCCCAGAGGTTCAGGTAGGCCAGGAAGTCCGACGTCGGATCGGCGAACCGCGCGTGCTGGGCGTCGGCGGCCTGCTGCTTTTCGGCCGGCCGCTCGCGCGGGTCCTGGATGGACAGTGCCGCGGCGATGATCATCACTTCGCGGACGCAGCCGTTCCGCGCCGCCTCCAGGACCATCCGGCCCATCCGCGGGTCGACGGGCAGCTGCGCGAGCTTGCGGCCGATGTCGGTCAGGCTGCGGTCGGACCCGGAACCGCCCGGCGCGAACGCGCCCAGCTCCTGCAGCAGACCGACGCCGTCGGCGACCTGGCGGCGGTCCGGCGGCTCGACGAACGGGAACGCCGCGATGTCGCCGAGGCCCAGCGACGTCATCTGCAGGATGACCGAGGCGAGGTTGGTCCGCAGGATCTCCGGATCGGTGAACTCGGGCCGCGCCTCGAAGTCCGCCTCGGAGTAGAGCCGGATGCAGATGCCGTCCGACGTCCGGCCGCAGCGGCCCTTGCGCTGGTTCGCCGACGCCTGCGACACCGGTTCGATCGGCAGCCGCTGCACCTTCGTGCGGTGGCTGTAGCGGGAGATCCGCGCGGTGCCCGGGTCGACGACGTACTTGATGCCCGGCACGGTCAGCGACGTCTCGGCGACGTTGGTCGCGAGCACGACCCGGCGCCCGGTGTGGGACTGGAAGATGCGCTGCTGCTCGGCCGACGACAGCCGCGCGTACAGCGGCAGCACCTCGGTGTTGCGCAGGTTCGCCCGGTTCAGCACGTCCGCGGTGTCGCGGATCTCGCGCTCGCCGGACAGGAACACCAGGATGTCGCCGGGGCCTTCGGCGCACAGCTCCTCGACGGCGTCGAGGATGCCCTGGGTCTGGTCGCGCTCGTCGGCGGCTCCAGCGTCTTCGGAAGGGTCGTCCGGGTCGACGAGCGGCCGGTAGCGCACCTCGACCGGGTACGTGCGGCCGGAGACCTCGACGATCGGCGCGTCGTCGAAGTGCTTCGAGAACCGTTCCGGGTCGATCGTCGCCGAGGTGATGATCACCTTGAGGTCGGGGCGGCGCGGCAGCAGCTGCTTGAGGTAGCCGAGGATGAAGTCGATGTTGAGGCTGCGCTCGTGGGCCTCGTCGATGATCAGCGTGTCGTACTGGCGCAGCGAGCGGTCGGTCTGGATCTCGGCCAGCAGGATGCCGTCGGTCATCAGCTTGACCAGCGTGTCCTGCCCGGACTGGTCGGTGAACCGCACCTTGTAGCCGACGGTCTCGCCGAGCTCGGTCTTCAGTTCGCTCGCGATCCGGTCGGCGACCGTGCGCGCGGCCAGCCGCCGCGGCTGCGTGTGCCCGATCTGGCCGCGGATGCCGCGCCCGAGCTCCAGGCAGATCTTCGGCAGCTGGGTGGTCTTGCCCGAACCGGTCTCGCCCGCGACGATCACCACCTGGTGCTGCTCGATGGCGGCGGCGATCTCGTCCTTGAGCTTGCTGACCGGCAGCTCTGCGGGGTACTCGATCTTGGGCACGCTCTCGCGCCGCGACTGGACGCGCAGCTCGGCGGCGTCGACGTCGGCGGCGATCCGCGCGAGGGCGGTGTCACGGTCACGGGCTTTGCGGGCGCCCTCGAGCCGGCGGCGCAGCCGCTGCTCGTCGCGCGGCATCAGCTCGGGCAGGCGCGCTCGCAGCGCGTGGAAGGGGGATGGCTCGGACATTCTCGGTCCAAGGATAGCCGTGGGTGACGAACCGGGCTTCCGAATATCCCCGCCGCGTGACCGGGCGCACGCCGAAGGCCCCCTCACCGGCGGCGAGGGGGCCTTCGGAGCACGTCAGCCGGGCTGGCCGGGCTGCTGCGGCGGCTGGACCGGCGCCTGCTGCTGCGGCGCGCTCTTGGCGCGGTTCAACGCCACCGAGCCACCGATCAGCGCGAGGCCGGCCACGCCGAGGACGATGCCGAACACCGGCTGCATGTCGGTGGCCCAGGACAGGATCCGGAATTCGTAGTCGAACTGCTCGAGAACGAGGGTGCCGAACCCGAGCACGGCACACAGGACGCCGATCCGCATCATGATCGAAGACATGGGAAACCCCCTGGTGAAAGGAACGATGGAACCACCGGTCCGTCCCCGAGCGGCCGTGGCGAAGCAGAACCGTAGCGATCCTGGCGCCCGCTGTCGCCGGAGTTCCCGATTTGTTACCTCATGTCCGCTGCAGCGAGTCCGGGCCCAGGTCGGCGAGGGTGCGGTGACCGGACAACCCCATGGTCAGGTCGAAGTCCGCCAGCAGGCTGCGCAGGACGTGACGCACGCCGTCCTCGCCCGCGTGGGCCAGGCCGTACACCCACGGGCGGCCGACCAGGACCGCCCGCGCGCCCAGCGCCAGCGCCTTGAGGACGTCGGAGCCGGTGCGGACGCCCGAGTCGAACAGCACCTCCATGCGGTCGCCGACCGCCGCGACGATGCCCGGGAGGGCCTCCAGAGCACCGATCGCGCCGTCGACCTGGCGGCCGCCGTGGTTCGACACCACGATGCCGTCCACGCCGGCCTCGGCCGCGCGGCGCGCGTCGGCGACGTGCTGGATGCCCTTGAGCACGATCGGGCCGTCCCAGTGCTCGCGCAGGAACGGCAGCTGGTCCCACGTCCGGTCGGTGCCGGTGAGCATGCCGATCCAGCGCAGGATCGCCATGTTCGGGTCGTCTTCCGGCGTCTTCTCCAGCAGGCCGCGGAACACCGGGTCGGTGAACGGGACCGCGCAGCCCTCCCCCTTCAGGAACGGCAGGTACGCCTGGTCCAGATCGGACGGTCGCCAGGCGAGCGTCCACGTGTCGAGGGTGACGACCAGCGCGGTGTAGCCGGCGTTCTTCGCCCGTGTCAGCAGGCTCGCGCAGACGTCGTTGTCGCCCGGCCAGTACAGCTGGAACCACCGCGGGCCGCCGCCGTTGGCCGCCGCGACGTCTTCGATGCCGGTCGAGGACGCCGTGGACAGGATGAACGGGAGCCCGACCGACGCGGCGGCGCGGGCGGTCGCGGACTCGGCGTCCGGGTGGACGATCGACTGGACGCCGACCGGGGCGACGGCCACCGGCGCCGGCAGCCGGCTGCCGAGCACCGTCGTGGCCAGGTCGCGGTCGGTGGCGCCGGTCAGCATCCGGGGCACCACGCGCCAGCGGTCGAACGCCTCGCGGTTGGCGCGGGCGGTCGCGCCGGAGCCCGCCGCGCCCGCGACGTAGGAGAACGGCCCGGGCGCCATGACCGCGCGGGCCGACGCTTCGAGCTTCGTCGCGTCGGTCGAGCACGGCGGCAGCTGCCCACCGAGTCCCTGCAGGTAGATCTCGTTCTGGTAGCTGCCGAAGCGTTCGGTCACCGGTTGCCTCCTCGCGTTCGAGGGGGCACTGTACTCGCCGGTAGTTCACCCGGCGCCGGGAACTGACCGGCGGGTAACCTGAGCCCCGCCGACGTCCCTTCGAAGGAGCTGCCATGCGCGCGTACGACGTGGTCCTGTTCGGCGCCACCGGGTTCACCGGCGGCTTGACCGCCGAGTACCTGGCCCGCCACGCGCCGGCGGACCTGCGCTGGGCGCTGGCCGGGCGCAACCGCGGCAAGCTCGAGGCGGTCCGGACGCGGCTCGCGGAGATCGACGACCGGTTCGGCGCACTCGACCTGCTCGTCGCCGACTCCGGCGACCGGGCTTCCCTGGTGGCCGTCGCGGAGGCCACGAAGGTGGTGATCACGACCGTCGGCCCGTACCTGGCGCACGGGGAGCCGCTGGTGGCGGCGTGCGCCGAGGCCGGCACCGACTACGTCGACCTGACCGGCGAACCCGAGTTCGTCGACCGGATGTACCTGGCGCACGACCGGCGCGCCCGCGAGACCGGCGCGCGGCTGGTGCACGCCTGCGGGTTCGACTCGATCCCGCACGACCTCGGCGCGTGGTTCACCGTGCAGCAGCTGCCCGAAGGCGTGCCGCTGACGATCGACGGCTACGTCCAGGCCGGCGGGATGCCCTCGGGCGGCACGTTCCTCAGCGCGCTGACCATCATGTCCCGCCTGCCGGCCGGCGCCCGCGTCGCGAAGGAACGCGCGGCCGCCGAGCCCCGGCCCGCCGGCCGCTTCGCCCGCGCCCCGCTCGGACGCCCGCACCGGGTCGCCGATCCGGGCTGGTGGGCGGTGCCGCTGCCGACGATCGACCCCGACGTCGTCCGCCGGTCGGCGGCCGCGTCCGAGCGCTACGGGCCGGACTTCACCTACCGGCACTTCGCCGCGGTGAAGCACCTGCCGGTGCTGGCCGGTGGCGTGGCCGGGGCGGGCGCCCTGCTCGCCGCGGCGCAGGTCCCGCCGGCCCGGCGGGCGCTGTCGCGGCTGCTGGCGCCCGGCAACGGGCCGAGTCCCGAGCGGCGCGCGCGGTCGTGGTTTTCGGTGCGGTTCCTCGGCGAGGGCGGCGGCACGCGGGTGGTGACGGAGGTGTCGGGCGGCGACCCGGGCTACGACGAGACGGCGAAGATGCTGGCGGAGTCGGCCCTGTGCCTGGCGACCGACGACCTCCCGGAGACGGCGGGCCAGGTGACCACGGCGACCGCGATGGGCGGGGCGCTCGTGGACCGGCTCACCAAGGCGGGCATCCGCTTCACCACCCTCGTGAGTGGTAAAGCGGGTTAGAACCCGCCTTACCACTCACAAGGCTTTTCACGCTTTCACAGTGCGGCAGCGTGAAATTCCGCTGCTGTGATGGAACTTCTGCCGCTCCGGGGCCGCGGTTAGCGTCGATCGGGTTCTCCCTTCCCCCATCGCGTTTTCCCAAGGAGCGTCATGAGATTGCCCCAACGGTTCGCCGCGCTCGGCGGGGCGACGGCGGCGGGCATGGTGGTGGTCGGCATCGCCGTCGCCGCACCCGCCCGGCCCGCCCCCGAGCCCCCGCCGTCCGCCGCGCAGGCCCAGGCCAACGCCACCGACGCCGCCGCGAACCTGGTCGGCGCCCGGCCCGCCGCCCTCCACGCCGGGAAGCACGACCGGTTCGTCCAGCGGGCCGTCCGGTCGGCGGCCGGGCTGTCCTACGTCGTCTACGACCGCACCTACGACGGCCTGCCGGTGATCGGCGGCGACCTGGTCATCGCCACCGACGCCGCCGGCACGGTGAAGACCACCTCCGTCGCGCAGCAGCAGGCGCTCGGCGACCTCGACGCCCACGGCGCGAAGCTGTCGGCGGCGCAGGCGGACGCCGTGGCGCGCAAGGAGGTCAGCGGGCCGAGGAGCCTGCCGGGCGGCCGGCTCGTCGTGGTGGCCGACGGCGCCGGGCGGCTCGCCTACGAGAGCAACGTCGAAGGCACCGACTCCCACGGCGAGCCGAGCAGCCTGAGCGTCTACGTCGACGCCGTGGACGGGCACGTGCTGCGGACCGTCCAGCACCTCGCCGCGGGTACCGGCACGGGCAAGTGGAACGGCCCGGCGCCGCTGCCGCTGAACACGACGAAGTCCGGCAGCACGTATGCGATGGCCGACCCGAACACGCCGAACCTCGACTGCCGCAACTACAGCAGCGACTCCGTCCTGACCGGACCGGACGACAGCTGGGGCAACGGCACCGGGACGAACATCGAAACCGGCTGCGCGGACGCGCTCTTCGTCGCCCAGACCGAGAAGAAGATGCTCTCGGAATGGGTGGGCCGCAACGGCTTCACCGGCGACGGCGGTGCGTGGAAGATCCGCGTCGGGCTCGACGACGAAAACGCCTACTACTACAACTCGCGCCCGGCGTACGTGAACCTCGGCCACAACCCGAGCGGTGAATGGGTCGGTTCGCTGGACATCCTCGGCCACGAAATGGGCCACGGCGTCGACGACTACTCCGGGTCCGGCGGGTTCTCCGGCGGCGGCACGCAGGAGTTCATCGCGGACACGTTCGGCACGGCGACGGAGTTCTACGCGAACGAGCCGGCCCAGTACGACCCGCCGGACTACGCGATCGGCGAGGAGGTCAACCTGGTCGGCACCGGCGCGATCCGGTACATGTACGACCCGTCGAAGGTCGGCGACCCGGGCTGCTACTCCACCTCGACGCCGAACGCGGAGGTGCACAAGGCGGCCGGGCCCGGCGACCACTGGTTCTACCTGCTCGCCGAGGGCAGCAACCCGGCGAACGGGCAGCCCACGAGTTCGACGTGCAACGGCAGCACGGTGACCGGGATCGGCATCCGCAAGGCGATCAACATCATGCACGGCGCCGTGCAGCTGAAGACCTCCGGCAGCAGCTACCTGCGTTACCGGACGTGGACACTGCAGGCGGCGAAGAACCTCTACCCGGGCAGCTGCGCCGAGTTCGACGCCGTGAAGGCGGCGTGGAACGCGGTGAGCGTCCCGGCGCAGTCCGGCGACCCGACGTGCACGGGGACGCCGACGACCACACCGACCACGCCCACCACTCCGACCACGCCGCCGACGTCCACCACGCCTCCGGGCGGGTGCGGCGGGCAGCTGGTGCAGAACCCGGGCTTCGAATCCGGCCAGGTGTCCTGGTCCGACCCGAACACCACCATCGGCCAGTGGGGCAGCCAGGCGCCGGCACGCTCGGGTACCCACGACTCCTGGCTCGGCGGCTGGGGCTCGGCGCACACGGACACGCTCACGCAGCCGGTCACCATCCCCGCCGGCTGCAAGGCGAGCCTGACGTTCTGGCTGCGCGTGTGGACGGCGGAGACCGAGAACGTCGCCTACGACAAGCTGGTCGTCTCGGCCGGTTCGACGACGCTGGCCACGTACTCGAACCTCGACCGCAACTCGGCCTACGTCCAGAAGACACTCGACCTGTCCGCTTACGCGGGCCAGACGGTGACGCTGAAGTTCGCCGGGACGGAGGACCAGTCACTGCAGACGTCCTTCGCCGTCGACGACACCGGGCTCACGTTGAGCTGACCCGGCGGGGCCTGCCACCTACTTTGGTGGCAGGCCCTCGTTGCGCCGCCCGCGTCCGGTATTCATGCTTACCCGGATGGAGGCGTTTTCCGCGGAGGTCGCCGCGTCGGTCCCGTTCGCCGAGGCCTTCGACCTGGCGATCCGGCAGCGCGGCCTGAGCCTGGAGGCCCTGCAGCGACGGATGGCGATCCGGGGCGCCCAGGTCAGCCTGGCCACGCTCAGCTACTGGCGCCGGGGCCGCCGTCACCCGGAGGGCCACCGCTCACTGCACGCGGTCGGCGTCGCCGAAAGCTGCCTCGGCCTGCCGGCGGACGCGCTGACCAGCCTGGCGGCGCGGCCGCGGGTCCGCCGCACGGAGCCGTGGCCGGGCGGGGTCAGCCTGGCCAGCGCGCTCGGCGGCGAGCCGGCGGACCTGGCCGCCTGCGAAGGCATCGACCTCGACGGCAACGCCCGGCTGGCGCTGGTGTCGGTGCACCAGCGGGCGGTCCTGGGCCCGGACCGAACCGAGCGGTCGGTCCACACGGAACTGGTGGTGACCAGCCGCACGGACGGCGTCGACCGGTGGGTGTCGTTCTTCCGGCCCCAGACCGGCGGCGGCCACCAGCCGGTGCTGCGCTCGGCGCACTGCTGCCGCCCGGGCCGGGTCCGCCGGGACGCGGAGTCCGAACTGCTGGCCGTGGAGCTGCGGTTCGACTACCCGCTGCGGGCGGGCGAGACGTACGTGTTCGACTTCGAGTTCGCCTACGACGGGACCCCGCCGGAGACGAGCTACCTGCAGTTCGGCGTGCGGGCACCGGCCCGGCAGATCGTGCTGCAGGCGTGCTTCGACCCGGCGGCGGTGCCGGTGCGGTGCTACCGGTACGCCGGCGAGGCGGCGGCGCGGCCGGAACTGCCGGTGGGGCCGAGCGGCACCAGCCACATCGCGGTGCTGGACGCCCGGCCGGGGGTTTACGGGATGTGCTGGGAGTGGGACTGACCGAGCTCGTAGTCCCGCTCGTCGAACGAACCCACCCGCGACCGCAACCGTCCCGTGGAGAACGGCCAGCTGAAGCTGTTGCGCCCGTTGACGTCGGTGTAGTAGCTGGTGCAGCCGCCGGACTGGTAGACCGTGCCCGGCAGGGCCGCCTGGACGTCCGCGTCGAACGCCGCCTGCACCTCCGGGCGGACCGACAGCGACGTCCCCGCCGACCGCAGCGTCCGGGTCACCGCCGCCACCGTGTGCCGCAGCTGGGCCTCGACGATCGTGAACGCCGACGAGTGCCCGGTGCCGAGACTCGGGCCGAGCAGCAGGTACAGGTTCGGGAACCCGGCCACCGTCGTCCCCGCGTACGCCTGCGGGCTGCCCTTCCAGTGGTCGTCCAGGCTCCGGCCGCCGGCGTCGAACACCCGCGAAGACACCGGCATGTCGAGGATGTGGAAGCCGGTGCCGAAGATGATCGCGTCGACCTCGGCGACCGAACCGTCCGCGCCGAAAACGCGGCTGCCGGCGATGGACCGCACCGCGGTCGGGTGGACCTCCACAGTGGACTGCGTCAGCGCGCGGTAGTACGTGTTGGACATGAGCAGGCGCTTGCAGCCGAGCGTGTAGTCCGGCGTGAGTGCCTGACGCAGCGCGGGATCCCGCACGGACCGGCGCAGGTGCGCGAGCCCGATCTTCTGCACCTGCCGCAGCAGCCACGGGTGCCGGAAGCCGAAGCCGAGCGTCTCCATCAGGCCGTACTCGGCGGCGCGCAGGGCCCGCTGGAGGGCCGGGAACCGCCGAAGGAGGAACCGCTCGGCCGCCGGGACGGGGTGATCCGGCTTCGGCAGGACCCACTGCGCGGTGCGCTGGAACAGGTGCAGCCGCCCCACCCGGGGCACGATCTCGGGGACGAACTGGACCGCGGACGCGCCGGTGCCGATCACCGCGACCCGCTTGCCCGTCAGGTCGTAGCCGTGGTTCCAGCGCGCGGAGTGGAAGACCTCGCCGGGGAACCCGGCGAGGCCCGGCAGCTCCGGGATCAGCGGTTCGTGCCAGGGACCGGTGCCGGCGATCAGGATCCGCGCGGTGTACGGACCCTGTGACGTCTCCAGCTCCCAGCGCGCGTCGCGGTCGTTCCACTGCGCGCGCGTCACCTCGACGCCGTAGCGGATCTTCTCCGTGACGCCGAAGCGCGCGGCCGTGTCCTGCAGGTAGGCCCGGATCTCGGCCTGGCCGGCGAACGCGCGCGTCCACTCCGGATTGGGCGCGAAGGAGTAGGAGTACAGCGCGGACGGGACGTCGCAGGCGCAGCCGGGGTAGGTGTTGTCGCGCCACGTCCCGCCGAGGGCGCCGGCCTTCTCCAGCACGGCGAGGTCGCCGACGCCGGCCTGGGAAAGGCGGATGGCGGCGCCCAGCCCCGATGCCCCGGCACCGACGACGAGGACCGCGAAGTCGCGTTGTTCCATTTTCGGAGACTAGCAGTATCCGAAAACCACCGGTACCCCAATTCCACGGTTCGCTAGAGTGCCCGCATGGCCCGACTCACCCGCGCGGAAAGCCAGGCGCGCACCCGCGAGCAGCTGGTCGAGACGGCCAAGCTGCTCTTCCTGCGCGACGGCTACTCGGTGACGTCGCTGGAGAAGGTCGCCGACGAGGCCGGGTATTCGAAGGGCGCGGTGTACTCGAACTTCCGCAACAAGGACGAGCTCTGCCTCACCGTGCTCGACCGGATCCACGACGAGCAGGTCGCCCTGATCGCCGAGGCGCTGGCCGGCGCCGAAGGGGTGGAAGGGCTGCTGGCGGCGTTCCAGACCTGGGCCGAGCGCAGCATCGGCGACGAGGCCTGGACGGCCCTAGAAGTCGAATTCGCCACGAACGCTCGGCGCGACCCGCACGTGCGCGCCGAGCTGGCCGCGCGGGACAAGGCCATCCGCGACACCATCGCCGGCCTGCTCACCGGGTACGCCGAGCGGTTCGGGATCACCCTCCCGATGTCGGCCGACGACGCCGCGACGGCGTTGCTCAGCCTGGGCATCGGGCTCGGCGTCCAGCGCGCGATCGACCCGACGATCCCGGTGACCGTGCTGCCGGACGTCATCCGCCTCTTCGCCGGAGTGCGCTGACCGTCCTTTCCGGACCCTGCCGAAGTGGTCTGGACCGTTCACGAACATGAACGAATTCCGCCTCTTGTGGAGCCTGCTGACCCTTCGCTACCGTGTCGTTACGCCGCAGCTCCACCCACACACCCGTAACCGCCGTACTCCCACGGCGCATCCCGCGGAAGGGTCCCCTCCTCATGAGCAAGAAGTTGCGGCCGGTCCTCGTCGGCACGCTCGGCGCGGCCTCCGTCGCCGCCCTCGTGATCACCACGCCGGCCCTCTCCTCCGCCGCACCCGCGCCACTGGCGGCGACCAGCGCGTCCGTGCTCGCCACCGGTGACCTCTCGGCCCCGGCCAAGAAGGAAATCGCGATGAAGCTGGTGTCCAGCGCGGAAAACTCGTCGCTGGACTGGAAGGCGCAGTACAAGTACATCGAAGACATCGGCGACGGCCGCGGCTACACCGCGGGCATCATCGGGTTCTGTTCGGGCACCGGCGACATGCTGGAACTCGTCGAGGCGTACACGAACTCCGTCCCGGACAACCCGCTGGCGAAGTACCTTCCCGCGCTGCGCAAGGTGAACGGCACGGACTCGCACGCCGGGCTCGGCTCGGCGTTCGAAAGCGCGTGGAAGCAGGCCGCGGCGACGACGGCGTTCCAGACCGCGCAGAACAACGAGCGCGACCGCGTCTACTTCAACCCGTCGGTGAACCAGGGCAAGTCGGACGGCCTGAGCAACCTCGGCCAGTTCGCCTACTACGACGCCATCGTGATGCACGGCCCCGGCGACAGCTCCGACAGCTTCGGCGGCATCCGCAAGGCCGCGATGAAGAAGGCGAAGACCCCGGCCCAGGGCGGCGACGAAGCGACGTACCTCAAGGCGTTCTTCGCCGCCCGCAAGGTGATCATGAAGCAGGAAGAGGCGCACGCGGACACCTCGCGCGTCGACACCGAGCAGGCGAAGTTCCTGAGCGAGGGCAACTTCGACCTGCACACCCCGCTGAAGTGGAAGGTGTACGGGGACTCGTACACGATCAACTGAGCCGGGCTATCGGGTCAGGAGCGCATCCGCCGTGCGGGTGTTCAGGATGCGCTCCGGCCCGATTCCCGCCTTGATCGCGCGCTCGCATCCATAACCCAGCCAATCCAGCTGCCCGGGTGCGTGCGCGTCGCTGTCGATCGTGAAGTCGCAGCCGATTTCCGCGGCCAGGCGCAGCAACCGCATCGGGGGGTCCAGGCGCTCCGGGCGGGAATTGATCTCCACCGCCACCCCGTTTTCCCGGCACGCCGTGAACACCGCCTCGGCGTCGAACTCCGATTCCGGGCGCCCGCGGCCGACCACCAGCCGGCCCGTGCAGTGGCCCAGCACCCGCACGTGCGGGTTGCGGACCGCGGCCACCATCCGGCGGGTCATGTCCCGCGCGGGCATCCGCAGCTTCGAGTGCACGCTCGCCACCACGAAGTCCAGCTCCCCCAGCAGTTCTTCCTCCTGGTCGAGCGAACCGTCGTCGAGGATGTCGACCTCGATGCCGTGCAGCAGGCGGAACGGCGCCATCAGCTCGTTGGCCTTCGCCACGATCTGCATCTGCGTCCGGAGCCGGTCCGGGGACAACCCGTTCGCCACGGTCAGCCGCGGCGAGTGGTCGGTCAGCACCATCCACTCGTGACCGACGTCCCGGCCCGCCACCGCCATCTCGCCGATCGAACTGCCGCCGTCCGACCAGTCCGAGTGGGTGTGGCAGTCGCCGCGCAACGCCGAGCGCAGCGGCTCGCCGTCCGGCAGCTCCTTCTCGACGAGCTTCCCCCGGTAGGCCGGGTCACGACCGGCCAGCACGTCCTCGATGACCCCCGCGGTGGCCTTGCCGATCCCCGGCAACGACGTCAGCGTGCCGTTCTCCGCCAGCTGCGCCAGCTTCTCGGCGCCGGTCTTGTCGACCGTCGCCGCGGCGTTCCGGAACGCCCGGACGCGGTAGGTCGGTTCCCCCGCGCGTTCGAGCTGGAACGCGATCTCCCGCAACGCCCATGCCGGATCCATGGGACCTGTCTACCCCCTCCGGGGCAGTTGATGCAGCTCGACGCCGGTCAGCGCCCCGTTTTCGACGCGGCAGGTCTGGTACGTGCAGTACGGCTGGCGGCGGCGGTCCGTCGGCGAGCCCGGGTTGAGCAGGCGCAGCCCGGACGGCGCCACCGTGTCCCACGGGATGTGGCTGTGCCCGAAGACCAGCACGTCGGTGTCCGGGAACCGCGCGTCGCACCGCTGCTCGCGGCCCTGCTTCGCGCCGGTCTCGTGGATCACCGCCAAGCGGACGCCGTCGAGTTCCGCCCGCGCGATCTCCGGCAGCCGCGCCCGCAGCGCCGGGCCGTCGTTGTTGCCGTACACGCCGATCAGCCGCTTGCTGCGCTCCTCGAGCTCGTCCAGCAGGGCGACGTCGACCCAGTCGCCCGCGTGCACGACGACGTCGGCGGCCGCCACCTCGGCCCACACCTGCGGCGGCAGCTCGCGGGCGCGGGCCGGCAGGTGGGTGTCCGAGATGAGCAGCAGCCTCATCCGATGGCCTTCAGGACCCGTTCGAGGAACCCGCCGATGTGGTCGCGCAGCAGGGCGGCCGCGCCCTCGGCGTCCCCCTTCTTCGCCGCGGCCAGCACCGCCCGGTGCTCGGTCCACTCCTTCTTCCAGCTGGGGTTGGCCTCCCAGCCGACGACGCTGATCAGCGCCGCGCGGTCCTTGAGGTCGTCGAGGATGCTGACCAGCAGCGGGTTGCCGCAGCCGCGGTAGAGGGCGCGGTGGAAGCGGCGGTTCAGCAGGCTCAGCGCGGCCTGGTCCTTGTCCGCGATCGCCGTCGACGCCTCCTTCAGCGCCTCCGCCGCGTCTTCCAGCAGCTCGGGGTCGTGCCGCCCGACGGTCCGCCGGACCGCCTCGGGTTCGAGCACCATCCGCACGTCGTAGACGGACTTCGCGAGCTCGGCGTCGACCGTGATCACCGAAGCGCCCTTGTACGGGCTGAACGTCACCAGCCCGGAGTTGGACAGCACCTTGAGCGCCTCGCGCACCGGCGTCTTCGACACGCCGAGCCGTGCGGCCAGCTCCGCCTCGACCAGCGGTTGACCGGGGACGAGTTCCCGGGTCAGGATGCCGCGGCGGATCTCCTCCAGGACCACTTCGGTCCGGGAGGCGGGCAGGCTGAACGTCCCGGTCATGGCGCGCTCCCTCGATCTGTGAACCCCAATTCAACCAGGCTCCCTGATCGTATATCAGATGCCATACTGGATCGCATGAAGAAACCCGAGGAACTCCGCAGCCACCGGTGGTTCGGCGGCGACGAACTGCGCAACTTCAGCCACCGCGCCCGCAGCCGCCAGCTCGGCTACAACCCGGAAGAGCACCTCGGCAAGCCGGTCATCGGCATCCTCAACACCTGGTCGGACATCAACCCCTGCCACATGCACCTGCGCGAACGCGCCGAGCAGGTCAAGCGGGGTGTCTGGCAGGCCGGCGGCTTCCCGCTGGAGTTCCCCGTCGCCACGCTGTCGGAGACCTACCAGAAGCCGACCCCGATGCTCTACCGCAACCTGCTCGCCATGGAGACCGAGGAGATCCTCCGGTCCTACCCGATCGACGGCGCCGTCCTGATGGGCGGCTGCGACAAGACCACCCCGGCGCTGCTGATGGGCGCGGCCAGCGCGGGGCTGCCGGCCATCTTCGTCCCGGCCGGGCCGATGCTGCGCGGGCACTGGCGCAACGAGGTCCTCGGCAGCGGCACCGACATGTGGAAGTACTGGGACGACAAGCGCGCCGGGCTGATCGGCGACGCCGAGATGTCCGAATTGGAGCGCGGGCTGGCCCGCTCACCGGGGCACTGCATGACGATGGGGACGGCGTCGACGATGACCTCGGCCGCCGAAGTGCTCGGCGTGACCCTGCCGGGCGCCGCGTCGATCCCCGCCGTCGATTCGGCGCACCACCGGATGGCCGCCGCGAGCGGCGCCCGGATCGTCGGAATGGTGTGGGAAGACCTGGCCATCACCCAGGTGCTGGACAAGCGCGCGTACGCCGACGCGATCACCACCGTGCTCGCGCTGGGCGGCTCGACCAACGCCGTGATCCACCTGATCGCGATGGCCGGGCGCAGCGGGATCCCGGTGTCGCTCGCGGACTTCGACGCGATCGCCCGGCGCGTGCCGGTGCTGGCGAACATCCGGCCCGGCGGCGACTGGCTGATGGAGGACTTCTACTACGCCGGCGGCCTGCCCGGGCTGCTGTCGCGGCTGACCGGCCTGCTGCACCCCGACCGGCTCACCGTCACCGGCCGCACCCTCGGCGAGAACCTCGCGCAAGCTCAGGTGCACAACGACGACGTCATCCGGCCCCGGGACAACCCGGTCGCCGCCGAAGGCGGGGTCGCCGTGCTGCACGGGAACCTGGCGCCGTCGGGCGCGGTCATCAAGCACATCGCGGCCGAGAAGCACCTGCTGACGCACACCGGGCCGGCCGTGGTGTTCGAGGACTACCCCGACCTGAAGAAGCGGATCGACGACCCGTCGATCACCGCGGATTCGGTGCTGGTGCTGCGCGGCTCCGGCCCGCTCGGCGGCCCCGGCATGCCCGAGTACGGGATGCTGCCGATCCCCGCGCACCTGCTCGAACAGGGTGTCCGGGACATGGTCCGGATCTCCGACGCGCGGATGAGCGGGACGAGCTACGGCGCCTGCGTCCTGCACGTGGCCCCCGAGTCGCACGTCGGCGGCCCGCTGGCCCTGGTCCGCGACGGCGACCTGATCACCTTGGACGTTCCTTCGCGGACGCTGCGGCTCGAGGTGTCCGATGAGGAGCTCGAGCGGCGGCGTGCCGGGTGGACCGCGCCGGCGCCCCGGTTCGAACGCGGTTACGGCGCGCTCTACAGCGAACACATCACGCAGGCGGACGAAGGCTGCGACTTCGATTTCCTCGCCCGGGCGGGCCACAATCCGGAGCCGGACGCGCGCTGACGCTGATCCGTGACCGTTTCATCCCCCGTTAGGGCGAGTCGTACGGCTTGTCCGGGTGCCCCGTACGCTGTTCCCGTCACCGTCGCAACCCGGTGCCGCGCTGAAGGGGTGGAGAGTTGCCGTACGAACCGCACTGGCCCGACTCACACGGTGAGCAGACCGACGTCCTGCCGGTCGTCCGGCCCGAGCCGCAGCCCGGCCCCGCCGCCGCGAAGCGGTCCTTCCGCACGGCCGGCCTGATCGCGGGCGGGGTGTTCGGCGTGCTCGTCGCGGTCTACGGGATCGACCTCCTGATCAGCCAGGGCAGCGTCCCGCGCGGGGTGACCGTCGCCGGTGTCGACGTCGGCGGGATGGGCCGCGAAGCGGCCGAGCAGGAACTGCGCGGGAAGATCGAGCCGCGGCTGACGCGCCCGCTCGCCGTCACCGCGGGCGAGTACCAGGGGACGCTGGCGCCGACGCTCGCCGGGCTGAAGCTCGACTGGCCGCAGACCCTCGACCAGGCCGGCGAGCAGCCGCTGAACCCGTTCACGCGCCTTTCGTCGCTGTTCTCCAGCCGCGAGGTCGGCGTCGTCACCCACGCCGACGACGCGAAGCTCACCGCCGCACTGGAGACGCTGCGCGGCCAGGTCGACCGCGACCCGGTCGAGGGCACCGTCAAGTTCGAGGGCGCCCGGCCGGTCGCCGTGCCGCCGAAGACCGGGCAGAAGCTCGACGTGCCGGCCGCGACCGCCACCGTCGTCGAGAAGTGGGCGAGCGGGGAAACCCTCGCGCTGCCCGTGACCAGCACGCCGGTGCGGACCACGGCCGAAGGCGTCCAGGCGGCGCTCGACGGGTTCGCGCGTCCCGCCGTGTCCGGCCCCCTGCTGATCAAGGGCGAAGGCAAGGTCGCCACCGTGAAGCCGGAGGCGATCGCCGCGGCGATCACCTTCGAACCGGCCGAGGGTGGCGGGCTGACCCCGAAGATCGACAACGCGAAGATCGCCGAAGCCGCCGGGCCGCAGCTGAAGTCCACCGAGAAGGAGGGCAAGGACGCGACCGTCGTCTTCGAGGGCGGCAAGCCCGCGGTCGACCCCTCCACCGACGGCCGGACCGTCGACTGGGACCCCAGCCTCAAGCCGCTGCCCGACGTGCTCAAGAAGACCGGCGGCCGCGAGCTCCCGGCCGTCTACAAGGACAGCCCGGCGAAGGTGACCACCGAGCAGGCGAACCAGCTGGGCATCAAGGAAGTCGTCGGCGAGTTCACGACCGAGAAGTTCGCGGCCGACTCCGGGGTGAACATCCGGACCGTCGCCCAGAAGGTCAACGGCGCCATCGTCAAGCCCGGGGAAACCTTCAGCCTCAACGGTTTCACCGGCCCGCGCGGCACGGCCCAGGGCTACGTCGAGGCGGGCGTGATCAAGGACGGCGCTCCGGGGCGCGAGGTCGGCGGCGGCATTTCGCAGTTCGCGACCACGCTGTACAACGCGTCCTACTTCGCGGGCCTCAAGGACGCGGGGCACAAGGAGCACAGCTACTACATCAGCCGCTACCCCGCCGCGCGCGAGGCGACGGTGTTCCAGAACCCCAACGGGTCCAGCGTGATCGACCTCAAGTTCACCAACGACTCGCCGACCGGCATCGCGATCCAGACCATCTGGACGCCGTCGTCGATCACCGTGAAGCTGTGGGGCACCAAGCGCTACACCGTCGAGTCGATCGAAGGCGAGCGGACCAACCCGAGCGACCCGCAGCCCAAGCCGGGGCCGGCGGAGAACTGCCACGCCTCGAACGGCGCGCCGGGATTCACCACCAGCAACACCCGCGTGCTCAAGGACGCCGCCACCGGCCGTGAAGTCGGCCGGTCGACCCGGACCGTGCACTACAACCCGCAGCCGAAAATCGTCTGCGGCGACGGACAGTGACCTCCTAACGGCCGTTCACGCTGGGCGTCCACGGCGGTACCCTGGGTGCCCATGACAGGGCGCGCGGCAGGCTTCCGGGACGTCCTCGCCGTGACCGAGTTCCGGGCGCTGTTCTCGGCCCAGCTGGTCTCGGTCACCGGTGACCAGCTGGCGCGGGTCGCGCTGTCGATCCTGGTGTACGACCGCACGAACTCGCCGGGCTGGGCCGCGCTGACCTACGCGCTGACGTTCCTGCCGGACCTCGTCGGCGGGCCGCTGCTGTCCGGGCTGGCCGACCGGTACCCGCCGCGGACGGTGATGGTCCTGGCCGACGTCCTGCGGGCGCTCGCGGTGGCCGTGATGGCGGCGCCGGGCCTGCCGCTGCCGGTGGTGGCGGCGCTGCTGGTCGGCGTCCAGCTGTTCAACCCGGTGTGGAACTCGGCCCGGGCCGCGCTGCTGCCGCAGGTGCTGCCGGGCGAGACGTTCGTGCCCGGGATGGGTCTGCTGATGATGCTGGTCCAGGCGGGCCAGGTCGCCGGGTTCGCCCTCGGCGGGCTGCTCGTGGCGGGTCTCGGCACCGGCGGCGCCCTGCTGGCGGACGCGGCGAGCTTCGCGGTGTCCGCCCTGTTCCTGGCCGCCGGAGTGCAGGCCTGGCCGCCGCGGGAAACCTCCGGCGTCCGGTGGTGGCGGCACGTCCGGGCCGGCTGGACGGTGGTGGCCGGCGACCGGCGGCGGCTCGCCCTGGTGGCGCTGGGGTGCGTGTCGGGGCTCTACATCGCGGGCGAGGCGATCGCCGCGCCGTACGCCGCCGAGCTCGGCGGCGGCGCGGTCGTGGTCGGGCTGCTGCTCGGGGCGTTCGCGCTGGGGAACGTGCTCGGCATGGCGGCGTTGTCGCGGATCCCGCCCGCGCGGCGGGGACCGTTGCTGGGGCCGCTCGCCGTGCTGGCCTGCGCGGCTTTGCTGGGCTGCGCGCTGCACCCGGACCTGGTGGCCACGTTGGCGCTGTTCACGCTGTCCGGGGTGGCCAGTTCGTACAACTTGATCGCGAACACGACGTTCGTGCAGCTGACGCCGGAGGCTCAGCGCGCCCAGTCGTTCGGGTTCGCGTTGACGGCGTTGCGGGTGTCGCAAGGGCTCGGCGTGGCGCTGGCCGGCGTGGCCGCCGAACGCGTGGCCCCGCACGGCGTCGTCGCGGGAGCCGGGGCGATCGGCGTGCTGGCGGCGTTCGGTGCGGCCCGGCTGTGGCGGCGTTCGGTGCGACCGGATCCCCGGTGACCGGCCCCGCCGAGGTACCGGTCACCGGGCACTGGTCAGCGTCGCGTCCAGTCGGTGGGGATCTGGCGCGGGGTCCAGTCGGTCGGGCACTGCGCCGGGGCGACGCCCGGCCGGGTCCAGTCGGTCGGCAGCTCGCGGGCGGTCCAGTCGGTGGGCAGTTCGCGGGCGGTCCAGTCGGTCGGCAGCTGCCGCGGGGTCCAGTCGGTCGGGATCGCCCGGGTCCAGTCGGTGGGGAGCTGCCGGGTCCAGTCGGTCGGCCGCTGCGCGCGACGGCGGGACGGGACGATGTTGCTGCCGGGCAGGAAGTGCGACATGGTTTTTCTCCTGTTGTGAGGGGATTAGTACGGTGCGTGACCGGACCGTAGCCTGACCGGACTAGTGACACACCGCGTTCATTCGGTTACATTGACGATTTCCGCGAAGAGTTCCGTCCTGAACAGAAGGGCGTTTCGTGGGATTGTCCGGGTCCCAAGGGCGAAAGCCCAGCTCAGAACGTCCACGATCAGGTACCCGAACGTGGGCGATGTGGAAGCTGGCCACTCCGGTGCTCGGCTACGTCCTCATCGTCGACGCCCTGGCGCTGATCGCGGTCCTCTCGACGGCCGCGCTGGTGCCGATCACCACCCCGTCGCTGCTCTGGTGTGGACTGATCCTCGCCGGTGAGGTCGTGCACCTCGAAGCGGCGCAACGCATCGAGCGCATCCGCGAGCTGGCCGCCGACGGCCGTCCGCACATGCACCTCCAGTCGATCTGGATCTTCGCCGGGCTGCTCCTGCTGCCGCCGCCGCTGGCCACGCTCGTCATCGTCGTGAGTTATGCCCATTCCTGGGTCCGGGTCTACAAACGACGAGGTGTGATTCACCGGAAAGTGTTTTCCGGGGCGACGGTGATCCTGGCGTGCACCGCCGCGGGGGCGGTGTTGTGGGCGGGCACCGGGCACGTGGCGCCGTACGTGCCCTACCTGGACGGATTCGGCGGGATGATCGCGCTGCTGACGTCCGGAATCGTCTACTTCGGCCTGAACTACGTGCTCGTGATCGCGGCGATCCTGCTGAGCAACCCGGGAAAGCCGCCGCGGCAGGCGTTCGGCAACGCGTCCGACGTGCTGATCGTGCTGGCCGCGGTCGGCGTCGGCTGCGGCATCGCGCTGGTGATGACGGTCCGGCCGTGGCTGCTGCCGGTGCTCATGGTGACGCCGGTGGCGCTGCACATCGGCCTGCTGCTGCCGCAGTTCCAGGCGGCCGCGCGCACGGACTCCAAGACGGCGCTGCTCGCGCCGGAGTTCTGGGTCCAGCTGGCCCGCAACGAGCTGGCCCGCGCGGCGGAGCTGTCCTCGACGGCCGGCGTGCTGATGATCGACATCGACCACTTCAAGGCCATCGACGACGGCAACGGCCACCTGGCGGGCGACGAGGTCCTGCGCGCGGTCGCGGCGGCGATCCAGGCCGCCGTCCGCGGCGGTGACTACGTGGGCCGTTTCGGCGGCGACGAGTTCGTGGTGCTGCTCCCGGGCACGACCAGCGCGGAGCTGGCGTCGGTCGCGGACCGCATCCGGATCGCGATCGCCCGGCTCGAGGTGCCGGTCCCGGTGATCCGCCCGGGCAAGCCCGAGGTGATCAGCGGCCTGACGGCTTCGATCGGCGCGGCGGTGTACCCGGAAACGGCCACGGAGTACACGATCCTCCTGCAGGCAGCGGACGACGCGGTGTTCGAGGCCAAGGCGGGCGGCCGTGACCGTGTGGTCCTCGCGACCGCCCGCAGTGAGCTGACCCGCCCGGAAATCCCGGACGCCCTCTGACCTACGGCAGCGTCGCCAACGACTCCTCGAGCGTCGCATCGGAAAGCTCGTTGTCCACCATGTCCCCGGCGAGGTAAGCACCGTACGCCGGCAAGTCCAGGTGAGCGTGACCGCACAGCGCCGTGAGGATCACCTTCTCCTCGCCGGTCTCCTTGCACCGCAACGCTTCCTGGATGCACGCCGCGAGCGCGTGGGTCGGCTCGGGTGCCGGGATGATGCCCTCGGACCGGGCGAACCGCACCCCCGCCGCGAAGCACTCCTGCTGGCCGATGGCGATCGCCTCGATCAGGCCGAGTTCGTAAATGTGCGAAATGAGCGGTGACATCCCGTGGTAGCGCAGGCCGCCCGCGTGGATCGGGTCCGGGATGAACTCGTGGCCGAGCGTGTGCATCTTCAGCAGCGGCGTCAGGCCGGCCGTGTCGCCGAAGTCGTAGGCGTACTTGCCGCGCGTCAGGGACGGGCACGCCGCCGGCTCGACCGCGCGGATCACCGGGTCCATCCGGCCGGCCAGCTTTTCGCGCAGGAACGGGAACGCGAGCCCGCCGAAGTTGGAGCCGCCGCCGGTGCAGCCGACCAGGAGGTCCGGGGTGTCGCCGGCCAGCTCGAACTGCTTCAGCGCTTCCTCACCGATGACCGTCTGGTGCAGCAGCACGTGGTTGAGCACGCTGCCGAGCGCGTACCGCGCGTCCGGGTCCTGCGCCGCCTGCTCGACGGCTTCGCTGATCGCGATGCCGAGACTGCCCGTCGAGTCCGGGTGCCGCTCGAGGATCGCCCGGCCGGACTCGGTCAGCTCCGACGGGCTCGGGTGGACGGTCGCGCCGAACGTCTCCATCATCAGCTTGCGGTAGGGCTTCTGGTCGTAGGACGCGCGCACCTGCCAGACCTCGCACTCCAGGCCGTACTGGGCGCAGGCGAACGCGAGCGCGCTCCCCCACTGGCCGGCGCCGGTCTCGGTCGTCAGCCGCGTGACGCCTTCGGCCGCGTTGTAGAACGCTTGCGGCACAGCGGTGTTCGGCTTGTGGGAGCCGACCGGGCTGACGCCCTCGTACTTGTAGTAGATCCGCGCGGGGGTGCCCAGCGCCTTCTCGAGCCGGCGCGCCCGGAACAGCGGCGACGGGCGCCAGAGCCGGTAGACCTCCCGCACTTCTTCCGGGATGTCGACATAGCGATCAGTCGTCACTTCCTGGGCGATGAGCGCCTGCGGGAACAGCGGCGCGAGGTCGTCCGGCCCGACGGGCTCGCGCGTGCCGGGGTGCAGCGGCGGTGGCGGCGGCTCGGGCAGATCGGGGATGACGTTGTACCACTGGGCAGGGAGATCGGCTTCGTCCAGGACGTATTTGGTCTGTTCAGCCATCACGCCTCCTTGGTCGGCACCTCAACTTAGGACGCACCCGGCCGCGGAGCCAGTACGGTGACCGGGTGAGGAATTCAGTCCTGAACGACATCCCGACGTGGCACCCGCCCGCCGGCCGCGGCCCGGGCCTGGTGCTGATCCAGGAAATCTTCGGGCTGGACGACTACCTGCGCTCGGTGGCGTCGGACCTGGCCGCCGCGGGGTACGTGGTGGCGGTCCCGGAGCTGTTCTGGCGCACGGCACCGGGCTGGTCGTCGACCCACGACGAAGCGGGTGTCGCGGCTTCGATGGCGGTGATGTCCGCCTTCGACCCGGCCTTGGGGCGGTCCGACGTCCTGGCCACGGTCGGCCACCTCCGGTCCCTGCCGTCGGTGACGGGCGGCGTGGGTGTTTTGGGTTTCTGCTTGGGCGGCTCGCTGGCCTTCGCGGCGGCGGCCGAGGGCGATCCGGACGTGGCGGTGTCGTTCTACGGCTCGACGGTGGCGCAGCAGATCGACGCTCTTTCCCGCGTCGCATGCCCGATCCAGTTCCACTTCGGCGGGGCGGACCCGTACATCCCGCGGTCCGACGTGGCCGTGGTGGAGGCCGCGGTGGCCACGCATCCCGGGGCGGAGATCCACGTCCAGGAGGAGGCGGGGCACGCGTTCCACAATCACGTGGCCCCGATGTTCCACCACCCCGAAGCGGCGGCCCGGGCGTGGGAGCTGACGACGGAGTTCCTGCGGCGGACCCTGCCGGCGTGAAGGCGCTCTTCCGGGGCGTCGGCGGGCGCCCCGGCGTGCTCGTCGAGCTGGCCTTCCTCCTGCTCTGGTTCCTGCTCTTCGCGCGGCTCGACGCCGCTGTGGGCAAGGACTTCGCGGCCGCCGACGCCCACGCGCTGGCGCTGCAGTCCCTGGAACACCTGGCAGGCCTCGACATCGAGCGGAGTGCGAACGACTGGCTGGCCGGCCGGCCGGTCCTCGGCCACCTGGCGGTGTACCTGTACCGGCTGTACTACGTGGTGGTCGCGGGTGTGCTGGTGTGGGTGTTCGTCCGCCACGCCGAGGTCTACCGCCGGGTGCGCCGGACGATGGTCGCGATGACGGCTCTGGTCCTGCCGGTGTACTGGGCAGTGCCGATGTCGCCACCGCGGTTCGCGCTGCCGGGCGCGGTGGACATCGTGGCCAGGTATGACTTCCTGGGCGTGGAGAGCTGGACGAAATCCACCCACTACACGGCGATGCCGAGCATGCACGTCGGCTGGTCGCTGTGGTGCGCGTACGCGGTGTGGACCGCCCTGCGCGGCACGCACCCACGCCTGGCGACGGCGGCGTGGTCGTTCCCGCTGCTGATGATGGCGGACGTGCTCGCCACGGCGAACCACTACCTGCTGGACATCGCGGGCAGCGTCGCACTGCTGACCGTCTCGGTCATCGTGGCGTCCTGGTGCGGCCGGCTCGCCGAGTCCTGGCGAACTGCGCCTGCGTAGTGGAAATCCACCGTCATTTCGATTTCTTCGGCGCTGAGCAAGGTCAGTCCGGCTTCCCGGAGCTTCGACTTCGAGGAACTCCTCGAATCCGGCTCGACCCGGCCGGCCCCGCGATCCCGCTCCTCGCCGCCGCGGCCGTCGTGCTCCTCATCGTGCTGACCGGACTGCGGGTGAGGACGGCGGCGGGCCCCAACGGCGTCTCGGTCCACTGTGGAGCGTTCGGCCGGCCGCGCCGCACCTACTTCACGCTCCGGACCGGACCCGCGCTGCGCCTGACCCTGCGCACCGGGCCCCCGATCCCCACGCCGCCGCCGCGACCGTCCACGAAGCGAAGTCCGCCTGACACCGCGCTAGGACTTCCGCCTCGGGACGGGCGGATCCACCGGCCAAGGCGGCCCGGACGGCTCGCGCGGCCACGGCGGATCCGGCGGCCAGGGTGGTCCCGGCAGCGCGGCCGGGTTGCGCGCGCCGGCCCACCAGCCGGCCACGGCGACCACCGGCAGGCAAGCCGCGGCGAGGATCAGGCCGAGTCCGGCCGCCGGGGCGTGCTCCTGCGGATGGCCGAGCGTCCAGCCCAGCGCGGGCGCGACGTACGCCAGTCCGGTCAGGACGGCGGCCCCGACGACGGCCGTCATGCGCGGCCGGTGCAGGCGCGGCTGAGCCAGTGCGAGCGCGGCACCGGTGCCGACCAGGCAGAGAGAAGCCACCAGCCAAGGCCCGGTCGACATGCCGGAGCCCTCGGTGAAGAACGCCACCGCGCCGAGGGCCGGGAGGCCCAGCACGATGAGCAGGACGAGGGGAACGACAGCGGTGAGCCCGCGGCCGAGCCGGGTGCGGACCCGGGCGGCCGCCAGCGTCGTCCCGATCAGCAGCGCGAGCACGGCGAGCAAGCCGGCGTAGTTGACGTCGTCCCCGATCACCCGGCCGAACGCGGTGAGCGGCGCCGGCCGGATGGCCAGCCCGGTTTCGGGGACCACGACCGGGATCCGGCGCCAGGCACCGTCGGCGCCGCGGACCACCAGCCCTTCCACCCCGTTGGCCACGAACACCTCGTGCCCGCCCGGGACGGCGCGGACGACGACTTCCACACTGGACAGTTTGGGCAGGTTGACCACCCCGGCCGGAAAGGGGTGCTGGCGCGCGATGAACTGCCACCGGGCGGCGGGCGTCTCCCAGGCGGTGTGCCAGGTCCGGCCGGCATCGGCCGACTCGTCGACGCCGGGCGGGCGGCCACCGCTCGGCAGCAACCCCGCGTTGTCGAGATCAGCGGTACCGCGCACCCGGTAGCAGTGTGCGGCCACGTCGGGCACGCAGGCTTGGGTCTGCAGCTGCCGCGCCGGCGTCGGCCCCGTCGTCGACCAGTTCGCCGGTGGCACCTGCGACACGAACCGCCAGCCGTCGACGCCCGAGGCGGAGCTGTAGATCCCCCCGGCCGCCTCGATCACCACCTCCGTGCCCTCGCTCCGCACGGATTCGACCGCCGGGGTGTTGTCTTGGGCCGCCGACGTCGCGGTGATCGCCAGCACCGTGAACGGCACCGCGACGATCACCCGCACCCGGAACACCAGGTCCGCCGGCAGAGGCGGGGCCGCGGTCACCCGGCGCCAGACCCACCAGGAAAGACCCAGTGCGGACAGCGCGACCAGGTCGGTCGGATCGGCCAGGACCACCGAAGGACCGTTGACCACCGACCACGCCGCCGAAGCGACGCCGGCGCCCGCGGTGGTCAGCTTGACCACCGCGAACGCGGCTCCGGTCACCGCCACCGCGGCCGCGGCGGCGAGCCGGCGGGCGAGGAACAGGCCGAGCAGCAGCCCGAGCACCGGCGGGGCCGCGACCAGCCCGGCCACGTCACTGAGCTTCCCGGTGACCAGGCCCGGCCACGCCGGTTTGAGCACGTGGTCGTTGAGCAGCAGTACCGCCGTGGCGCCGACGGTCAGCGGATGCGCCGCCCAGCGCAGAAAGACCCCGGTTCGCATCTGGTACAGCCTCCGGCGCCGCGATCACGACCGCGACACGGCTCGGCCCCGGATCGGGTCCGGGCGCGGTGCGTCCGGTTCCGGCTACCCCAGTTGATCCCGGCGGCGCGTCAGGTACGCGATCTCGGCGGTGTTGCCCGCCAGCTCGATGGCTTTGCCGTACGCCGCGCGGGCTTCGGCGCTGCGGGACAGCCGCCTGAGCAGGTCGGCGCGGGTCACGTGGTAGGCGTGGTAGCCGGCCAGCTGCTCCTCGAGCCGGTCTACGGCCGCCAGTGCCACCTCCGGGCCGTCGAGCTCGGCGACCGCGATCGCCCGGTTGAGCGTGACGACCGGCGACGCGTCCACCCGGACCAGCTGGTCGTAGAGGGCGACGACCTGCGACCAGTCCGTGTCGCGGATGTCGCGGGCGGACGTGTGCACGGCGTTGATCGCCGCGAGGATCTGGTAGCGGCCCGGCGCCACCCCGGCGGCGAGGCGCTCGCGCACCAGCGCGTGTCCCTCGGCGATCAGCGCCGCGTCCCAGGTGCCGCGGTCCTGCTCGTCGAGCGAGACCAGCTCGCCCGCCGAAACCCGGGCCGGGCGGCGGGCCTCGGTGAGCAGCATCAGCGCCAGCAGGCCGGTCACCTCGCCGTCGTCCGGGAGGAGGGCGTGGATCAGGCGGGTGAGCCGGATCGCCTCGGCGGTCAGCTCGTGCCGGATCGGGTCGGTACCGGGGCCGGTGGCCAGGTAGCCCTCGTTGAAGACGAGGAACAGGACCGTGAGCACCCCGGACACGCGGGCCGGGAGGTCCTCGGCGGCCGGCACGCGGTACGGGATGCGAGCGGCCTTGATCTTGGCCTTCGCGCGGGTGATCCGCTGCTCCAAAGTGGACTCCCGCACCAGGAAGGCGCGGGCGATCTCCGGCACGGTCAGGCCGCCGACCAGGCGCAGCGTCAGCGCCACGCGGGCTTGGGTCGCCAGCGCGGGGTGACAGCAGGTGAAGATCAGCCGCAGCCGGTCGTCGTCGATGGCGCCGGACGGCTCGGGCGGGGCGTCGTCGTACACCATCCGGGCCTCCTGGTGCTTGTCGTCGCGCTTGTTTTCGCGCCGGATCCGGTCGATGGCCTTGCGGTTCGCGGTGGTGGTCAGCCAGGCACCGGGGTTCGGGGGCACGCCGTCGGCCGGCCACCGCTCGACGGCGGTCGCGAACGCTTCGGCGGCGGCCTCCTCGGCGAGGTCGAGGTCGCCGAAACGCCTGGTCAGCGCGGCCACCACCCGGGCCCACTCCGCGCGGTGCACCCGGGTCACCGCCTGCTCGACGTCGCTCACCGGAACGGTCGCACCTCGATCTTCCGATCGCAGGCCTTCGACGCCTCGGCGGCGAGCTTGAGCGCCACGTCGAGGTCGGGGACGTCCCACACCCAGAAGCCGGCGAGGTACTCCTTCGACTCGAGGAACGGCCCGTCGCTGATCACCGCCTGCTCGCCCCGGTGGTCGACGACCGTGGCCGCGTCGGTGTCCGCGAGCCCGCCCGCGAAGACCCAGTAGCCCTCGGCGATCAGCCGGTCGTTGAACTCGCTGATGGCGGGCTGCCGGTCCGTGCTGCCGGGATTGCTCTTGTCGTCGATCACGGAAACCAGGTACTGCATCAGGAAGTCCTCTCTCGGTGGCCACCCCTCGCGGGTGACTTCACCCCTGCTACGAACGCCGCTGGCCCGATCCGACAACCTCGCCCGGATTTTTCCGAAGGGTACGGTGCCTTGTGGAACACGACGCGCGACAGCGGCATGCCTCGTCCTTCGGCGCGGCGGCGGCCGACTACGCCGAGCACCGCCCGGACTACTCGCCGGCCGCGGTGCGGTGGGCCCTGGCGGGGGCGCCCGGTCCCCGGGTGCTGGACCTCGGGGCCGGTACCGGCAAGCTGACCGGCACGCTGGTCGCCCTCGGCGCCGACGTCATCGCGGTCGAGCCGGATCCGGCGATGCTGGCCGAGCTGCGGCGCGCCCGGCCGGCCGTCCGCGCCCTGGCGGGTGGCGCCGAGGCGATCCCGCTGCCGGACGCCTCCGTCGACGCCGTGCTGGCCGGGAACGCGCTGCACTGGTTCGACATGGCCGTCGCCGGGCCCGAGCTGGCCAGGGTGCTCGCCCCCGGCGGCGTGTTGGCCGGTTTGTGGAACGTCCTGGACGACCGGGTCGGCTGGGTGGCCGGGCTGGAGCGGGTCAGTGGCCCCGCGGTGATCGGCCCCCGTGACACGTTCAGCAGCTGGCGCGCCGCCACGGCCGGCCTGGCCGGGCGATTCGGCGCACCGGAGCAGGCCGAGTTCCCGCACGGGCAGCGGCGCACCGCCGGCTCCCTCGTCGCGACCCTCGCGACGCGCGCCGGCGTCCTGGTCATGCCGGCGCGAGAGCGCGAGGCCACTCTGGACCGGATCCGCGCCCACCTCGCGGACCGGCGCGGCGAGTTCGTCCTCCCGCTGCTGACCGGCGTCCTGCGCGTCCGGAGGCCGTAACCGCCACGACGGCCTAGGCTGAAGTCCGGCCAGGACACCGACGCGGAGGATCGCCATGCCCCACACCGTGGACTTCGAGACCGTATCGACGGCCGGCCTGGAGTCGTCGCCGGTCGCGGACGCGCTCGCCGGGCTGCGGGCCAACGAGGCGCGGTACTTCAAGAACAAGTACGACCACGTCTTCACGGTCGAGCCCGCCGGCGACGTCCAGCCCACCGTCGACTGGGTGCACCGCATCCTCGAGGAAGAGCGCGGCATCGTCATCGCTGCGCGCCCGCTCGAGGCGACCGCGTTCCAGGTCGAGAACATCCGGTGGACGTACGTGTTCTACGAGAACGGCCTGTCGATCAACGTGCTGTACACCGTGGACGACGG
The DNA here is from genome assembly GCF_002904335.1 of Amycolatopsis sp. CA-126428. Taxonomy (GTDB): domain Bacteria; phylum Actinomycetota; class Actinomycetes; order Mycobacteriales; family Pseudonocardiaceae; genus Amycolatopsis. The sequence goes on from NZ_PPHF01000038.1 coordinate 100,316, forward strand.
CGGGAAGCGGGCCGTCGGGTTCAAGCTCTCGGACGGGATGGAGATCCCCGAAGAGCTGTCGTCGTTCAAGTTCGCCCGCCAGAAGTCGAAGCTGGCCGGCACCATCCGCGGCTCCTACTTCGTTATCAAGAACGAATACTGACTCCGCGGCGCGGCCAGGAAGCCACCGTCAAGAAACCCCTCCGGGAAGCCGTCGCCGGGTCCGGGGACCCGGCGACGGCGACCCCGTACTACGTCCGGTAGCGGAACAGGATCCGTCCCCGGTTCAGGTCGTACGGGCTCAGCTCCACCAGGACCCGGTCGAACGGCAGGATCTTGATGAAGTTCTTCCGGATCTTCCCGCTGATGTGTGCGAGGACCTTGTGCCCGTTCTCCAGCTCGACCCGGAACGTCGCGTTCCGCAGGCACTCGACGACCGTGCCCTCGACTTCGATGCCCGCTGTGTTCGCCATCAGCGCAGCACCAGCTCGACGTTGCCGCCCACCCGGCGGGCTCCGGCGCCCTCGACCAACGCGAGAGCCGCCGGGTTCGCTTCGTTCACTTCGGCCGTGGCCGCCTGAACTCCCTTGCGGTGCAACGCATCCAGCACGTGGGTCAGCAACGCGCGGCCGATTCCGGTCCGCTGCCGGTCCGCGCGGACCGCGAGCAGGCCGATCCGCGGCTGCCGCGGTACCGCCGCCAGCCTGAGCAGGCCCACGTAACCCTCCTCGGCCGCGGCCACCGTGTACTTCGTGAGGTCCAGGACGGCCGGGCGGGGAAGGATCTCGGCCGGCATCTCCGGCCAGCCCACCGTCGCCGAGACTTCGGCGCGGATCGCGTCGTCGAGCGAGCGCAGGGCCCGCTCGTCGGACGGCGGCCCGATCGTCACCCCCGCGACGTCGGGAACCGTGCCCGGTGCCGTGGGGACGACGTACTCCCACTCACGGCGTCGCGGGGTGAAACCGGCCGATTCCCAGCAGGACCGGAGCTCGGTGTCGGCTTCGTCGACCACTGTGTACAGCGGCCTCGGCAGTTTCGGCAGCATGTCGGCCGCGAGCAGCGCGAAGTCCGCCTGGTTCCACGTGTCGATGCTGAGGAAGAGGCGTCCGTCCGGTCGCCGGAACGCTTCCCCGCGGCCGGCCACGTCCGGCCGTTGGTGCAGATAATCCATGGTGTCGCCTTTCGGGAGACGGTCGAAGCGCTCCCGGCGACACCTGCGTCAGCCGCCCGCCCGTGACGACGAGGGGGAGCACCCATTGCGTACAACGTTCACGGGTCTCACCTCCTCGGGCCGGGTCACGGTCAACGGCAACGTATCAGCCCCGCGAACGTCCCGCCCACTCCTTTTCCGCACGGGCCCGCCCAGACCGATCAGGATTCGAGAAGCGCCGGTCAGCGGCCCGGACCTAGCGTTACCGGCATGACGAACATCGAAACCATCACCCTCGAAGTCGCCGGCACCGCCGCCGCCGAGCGCTTCTACGCCGACGCCTTCGGGCTCACCACCCAGCTGCGGTTCCGGGTCTCGGACGCGCCGAGCGACGGCTTCCGCGGGTACACCCTCTCCCTCACCGTGCCGCAGCCCGCCGACGTCGACTCCCTGATCGAGACCGCCCTGAAGGCCGGGGCCACGACCATCAAGCCCGCCGGCAAGTCCATGTGGGGCTACGGCGGCACCGTCCGGGCGCCGGACGGGGCGATCTGGAAGCTCGCGACCTCCGCCAAGAAGAACACCGGCCCGGCCACCCGCGAGATCGAATCCGTCGTGCTCCTGCTGGGCGCCGCCGATGTGGCCGCCAGCAAGAAGTTCTACCTCGACCACGGCCTGACCGTCGGGAAGAGCTTCGGCAAGATGTACGTCGAGTTCGACGCCGGCGAGAGCCCCGTCAAGCTGGCGCTGTACCGCCGCAAGGCGCTCGCGAAGGACGCCGGCGTCGCCCCCGAGGGCAGTGGTTCGCACCGGATCGCGGTCGGCGGCGCGCCCGCGGCGTTCACCGACCCGGACGGGTTCGCCTGGGAGACCACGGCTTCCGCGAGCCTCTCCTGAGCACCGGTCAGCCGCGCAACAGGTCGGCGACGGCGGCGATGCCGGGCGCGATCGCGTGGTCCGGGGTGTCGCCGAACCCCAGGATCAGCCGCGGCGGCCACGGCCCCGGCGTGGCGTGCAGGCCGGCCAGGCCGTAGAGCCCGACACCCCGCTCCCGGGCCTGGTCGATCACCCGCTCCTCGACGGCCCCGGGCGGCAGGTGCAGGACGGCGTGGAACCCGGCGGCGAGCCCGGTGACGCGGAGGCCGGGCGCGTGGACGGCCAGCGCGTCGACGAGCGTCCGGCGCCGGGCGGCGTACTCGGCGCGGGCGCGGCGCAGGTGCCGGTCGTAGCGCCCGGACTCGATCAACAGCGCCAGCGCGAGCTGGTCGAGGCCGGGGCTCCCGCGGTCGGTGACGGCCTTGTCGTGGGCCAGCACGGGAATCAGCCGTTCGGGGGCGACCAGCCAGCCCAGGCGCAGGGCCGGGGCGAGCGACTTGCTGACCGTGCCGAGCGAAACGACGTGATCGGGGTCGAGGCCCTGCAGCGAGCCGACCGGGTCGCGGTCGTAGCGGAACTCCGCGTCGTAGTCGTCTTCGATGACCAGGCCGTCGCGCCGGCGCGCCCACGCGAGCAGCTCCTGACGGCGGTGCCCGGCGAGCACCACGCCGGTCGGCCACTGGTGCGCCGGGGTCACCAGCACGGCCCGCGCCCCGCTGCGGTCGAGCGCCTCGACGTCCAGGCCGTCTTCGTCGACCGGGACGGGCACCACGGCCAGGCCGGCGGCGGCCGCCTGGCTCGTCGTCGACCGGACGGCGCCGGGGTCCTCGAAGGCCAGGGTGGCGCCATCGGCGGCGAGCGCCCGCAGCACCAGGCCGAGCGCCTGCGCCATCCCGGTGCAGACGACGACCTGCTCAGCCGGGGCCGCGACCGCCCGCACCCGGCGCAGGTACGCCGCGAGCACCTCCCGCAGCTGCCGCTCGCCGATCGGGTCGCCGTAGTCGAACGCGGTGTTCGGCGCGGTGCGGCAGACCTCGCGGACCGCCCACGCCCAGTCCTCGCGGGGCGCCAGGCGGAGGTCGGGCACGCCGTGGCGGAAGTCGGCGATCGCGGGCCGCGGCGGCGTCCGCGGGCTCGGCGGGGGCGGCGCGGCCCGGCGGGCGACCGCCGCCACCCGCGTGGCCGATCCGGGACGGCTGGTCAGGTAGCCCTCGGCCTGCAGCTGGGCGTAGCAGTCCTGAACCAGGCCGCGGGACAGGCCGAGGGCGCGGGCGAGTTCGCGGGACGACGGCAGCCGCTCCCCACTCGCCAGGCGGCCGCCGCAGATCGCGTCACGCAGCTGCCGCTCCAGCTGCGCGCGGAGCCCGTCGCCGCTCTCGCGGTCGATCGTGAACAGCAGCTCCGGACCCGAACCGGCCCACTCCACAGGCATGGAACTGGACCTTACCGGTGACCCGGTTCGCTTCTAGCGTTCTCGGCATGACCGTCGACCTGCAGCTCCGCCCCCGGTTGGTGTCCCGCGCCCTGCTGGTGCGCTTCGTCTCGATCATCGGCTCGGCGATCGGCTTCTTCCTGCCGCTTTCGGTGGTGCCGCTGTTCGCGAAGCAGGCCGGCTCGGAAGCCGGCGCGGGGCTCGCGACGGTCGCGCTGCTGCTGGCCACCGTAGCCGCCGAGCTGGTGACGCCGCGGCTCGTCGCCCGCGTCGGCTACCGGTGGGCGCTGGCCACCGGGCTGGTCCTGCTCGGGGTGCCGACGCTCGTCCTGACCTGCAGCGACGACATCCGGGTGATCATCGCGGTCAGCGTGGTGCGCGGGATCGGGTACGCCATCGCCGTGGTGGCCGGCGGGGCCGTCACCGCCCTGCTGATCCCGGCGGACCGGCGCGGCGAGGGCCTCGCGCTCGTCGGGATCGTCGGCGGGATCCCCAGCCTGCTCGCGTTGCCGGCCGGCGTGTGGGCGGCGGCGCACTGGGGCTACGCGCCGGTGTTCGTGGTGACGACCGTGGCGACCCTGCTCGCCCTGCTGTCGGTGCCGGGCCTGCCGCGGCGCTCCTTCTCCGCCGCCGCACCGGACCAAGGCGTCCTGGCCGGCCTGCGCAACCCGGTGCTGACCCGGCCCGCGACGCTCTTCGCGGTGTCGGCCGCCGCGGCCGGCGTCCTGGTCACGTTCCTCCCGCTCGCCGCCGCGGACCAGCCGGCCTGGGTCGCCGCGAGCGCGTTGCTCGCCCAGCCCGCGGCGGCCACCGCGGCGCGCTGGGCCGCTGGGCGGATCGGCGACCGCCACGGGCCGGCGTGGCTGCTGGTGCCGGGGCTGCTGCTGGCCGCGGCGGGCATGGCGGGCCTCGTCTTCGTCGGCACCCCGGCCGCGGTGATCGGCGGGGCGTTCGTGTTCGGCGCCGGGTTCGGCGCGCTGCAGAACGCGACGCTGTCGCTGATGTACGCCCGGGTGCCCGCCGGCGGCGAGAGCGCGGTGAGCGCGATCTGGAACGCGGCCTACGACCTCGGCATGGCGGCTGGCGCGCTGGGCGCCGGGCTGCTGATCGGCTCCGCCGGGTACCCGGCGACGTTCGCCCTCACCGCCGTGGCGATCCTGCCGGCGTTGCTGCTGGCGCGGCGCGACCGGCGTCCCTGACGCAGACTGAAGCTTATTCTGGTCAGGCCGCCGCACCCCGCCCACACGCTGCCGGCTACAGCCAAAAGTCATGCGGCGGCCGACGGCAGAATAAGCTTCACTGGTCCGCGTGCCCGAACTCCCCGAAGTGGAACTCGCCCGGCAGGTCCTCGCCGGTGCGCTCGGCCGGAAGATCCGCGCGGTCGACGACCACGACGACTGGGTCTGCCGCCCCCACGCCCCCGGGGACATCGCCACGGCGTTGCGGGGAGGGCGGCTCACCGAAGCGCACCGGCGGGGCAAAACACTGTGGTGCGAAACGGAAGCCGGCGACGGACGGCCCGGCCCGAACCTCGGCCTGCACCTCGGGATGGCCGGGCAGCTGCGGTTCGGCGGCGAGAGCGGACCGCCCGGGCGGGCTCGCGATCGGGTGGAGAAACCCGAGTGGTTCCGGTTCGGGATCACTTTCGCTGATGGCGAACAGCTGCGCCTGTTCGACACGCGACGGCTCAGCCGGGTGCGGCTCGACCCGGACCTCGACGCGCTCGGCCCGGACGCCGGGGAGGTTTCGCGCCGCGACTTCGCCGAGCGCGTCGGCCGCGGCCGGGCGCCGCTGAAGGCGCGGCTGCTGGACCAGTCGGTGGTGGCCGGGATCGGGAACCTGCTGGCCGACGAAACTCTCTGGCAGGCGGCATTGTCCCCGGCCCGGCCGGTGCACGAGCTGAGCTCCGGCGACCTCGGTGACTTGCACAAGGCGCTGCGGAAGGCGTTGCGCGCGGCCATCCGCCACGGCGGCGTGCACACCGGCGAGATCATCGGCCACCGGCGACCGGGCGACCACTGCCCGCGCTGCGGCGCGGAGATGAGCCACGGAACGGTCGGCGGCCGGTCGACCTGGTGGTGCTCGAAGGAGCAGTCCTAGCGCGGGCCCAGCCCGGTGCGGCCGTCGAGCAGCTCGCGCACCACGTCCAGGTGCCCGGCGTGCCGCGCGGTCTCTTCGATGACGTGGAGCACGACCCCGCGCAGATCGGTGATTTCGTCGGCGAGCGGGCCGGGGTGCCGCCCTTGCGGCGCCGCGGACAGCGGCGTCGCGGCGAAGATTTCGTCGGACCGGCGGCACTGTTCGCGGTAGTAGGCGAAGACGGCCGCCGGGGTGCGCGGCACGTGTTCGCCGAGCAGCGGACCCGGGGTGCCGGTGACGATCTCCTGGAACCAGTGCCATTCCGCGTCCCCGAGGTGTTCGACCATGTCCAGCGGGGTCCAGCCGGACGGGAGGACCGCCTTCGTCAGGGCTTCCTCGCCGAGGCCGTCGAGGATCGCCAGGACCACCGCGCGCTGGGCCCGCAGAAACGTCAGCAACGTGCTCTTCTCGGTCACGACCGCGGACCCTAGCGGGCGGGAGCGCATCTTCGAGGGCGGTTTTTGTCGGGGGTAGCCGGTACCGTCGCGGACATGGCAACACTGGTCACCTTCCACGCCCACCCGGACGACGAGTGCCTCCGCACCGCGGGCGTCATGCGCAAGGCCGTCGAAGACGGGCACCGGGTCGTGCTCGTCGTCGCCACCAAGGGCGAGGTCGGCGAGGTACCCGACGGATTCCTGGCCGAGGGCGAGAAGCTCGAGGACCGGCGCGTCCAGGAGTCGTACGCGGCGGCGGAGATCCTCGGCGTCGAACGCGTCGAGTTCCTCGGCTACCGCGACTCGGGGATGATGGGCGAGCCGACGAACGACGAGCCGGGGTGCTTCTGGCGCGCCGACGTCGAAAAGGCGGCCGAGCAGCTCGCGGCGATCCTGCGCGAGGAGTCGGCCGACGTCCTGACGGTGTACGACGACAACGGCGACTACGGCCACCCGGACCACATCCAGGTCCACCGCGTCGGCCTCCGCGCGGCCGAGCTGGCCGGCACCACCCGCGTGTTCCAGGCGACGTTCAACCGCGAGTTCATGCAGCGCGGCTTCGAAGCGGCGGTGGAGCAGGGCCTGATGCCCCCCGAGGCGGCGCCGAAGCCACCGGAGAACGTGGAGTTCGGCAAGCCGGAGGCGGAGATCACGGCGGCGGTCGACGTGGCGAAGTACGCACCGGTCAAGCGGGCGGCGATGCGCGCACACCCGAGCCAGATCAGCGAGGACATGTTCATGCTGGCCATGCCGGACGACGCGTTCACCTTCGCCTTCGGCACGGAGTGGTTCATCAGGTGGGGAGAGGGTCCGGGAATCACCGAGACAGACCTGATGGCCGGCCTCTAACCTCACCCGCGGCCCCGCCGAGCCGGTTCGCCGGGGAAGGTTGGCTGGGCGAGGCGGCGCAAGTGATCAACCGGCCCTTGTTGACCCGCCAATCACGAATGATGCCCCTCCAATCACGCGAGATCCATCCCCGATCACGCCAATCCGACCCTCCGGGTACGCGAGTCGACCCTCCAGGTACGCGAGTCGACCCTCCACGCACACCGCACTCGCGTGATTGGGCGGGCATCTCGGGTCAGGTCAGGGCGGCCGTCACGTCCAGCTCCACCAGCTGGCCCGCGTACCCCAGCTGGGCGACCCCCAGCAACGTGCTCGCCGTCGTGAACGCCGGGCCGAGTTCGGACGCCGTCAAGCGGTCCCAGACCGATGACAACACCGCGCGGTCGGCCGTCACCACGTAGATCACCGTGCGGACCACGTCCGATGGGGTGGCTCCCGCAAACGACAGAGCCGCCGCCGTGTTGGCCACCACCTGGTCCGTCTGGGCCAGGATGTCGCCCTCGGCCACCGTGCCGTCCGGGGTCAGGGGGCACTGGCCCGCCAGGTACACCGTCCGGGGTGCCGAGGTCACCGTCACGTGGTGGTAGCCCGGTGTTGCGTGCAAGCCGGGCGGGTTCTGCCGTTCAATGGTCACGCCCCATCTTCACCGGCCGGGCAAGCGGAAAACCCCAGGAGGGCTCGTGCGCAGGACCATCGACTGGGCCGGCGGCGCCATCGTCGTCATCGACCAGACCGCGCTGCCCGGCGAGTACCGGCTCCTCGAGCTGAGGACCGTCGGGGAACTCGTCGACGCCGTCAAACGGCTCGCCGTCCGGGGCGCGCCCGCTCTCGGGGCCGCCGGGGCGCTCGGGGTTGCGCTGTCCGCCCGGCTGAACGGCGACGTCCGGAAAGATGCCGAGGTCATCGCGCACGCGCGGCCCACCGCCGTCAACCTCGCCTGGGGCGTCGAGCGCGCGCTCGGGAAGCTCGGCCAAGGCGCGGACGCCGTCCTCGCCGAAGCGCTCGCCCTGCTCGACGAGGACGAACTGCTCAACAAGGCCGCCTCGAAGCACGCCGCCGAGATCGTGCTCGCCGCATGCCCGCGACGGCCTCTGCGGCTGCTCAGCCACTGCAACGCCGGGCGCCTGGCGACCGTCGGCTGGGGCAGCGCCCTCGGGGTCGTCTGGCACCTGCACGAACGCGGGCTCGTCGAAGAAGTCCTCGTCGACGAGACGCGCCCGCTGCTCCAAGGCGCCCGCCTGACGGCGTGGGAGCTCGCCCAGGAGAAAGTCCCCTACCGCGTGCAGCCCGACGGCGCCGCCGCGGCCGCCATGGCTCGCGGGATGGTCGACTGCGTGCTCGTCGGCGCCGATCGGATCGCCGCGAACGGCGATGTCGCCAACAAGATCGGCACCTACGGCCTCGCCATCGCCGCGCGGCACCACGAAATCCCGTTCGTCGTCGTCGCGCCTTCGTCCACTGTGGACAGCAAGCTCGCGGACGGCACAGGCATCGCCATCGAGGAACGCGACGCCCGCGAGCTCACCGGGTACGCCGGGGTGCCGATCACGCCGCCGGACGCGCAGGTGTTCAACCCCGCCTTCGACGTCACCCCGTTCGAGCTCGTCACGGCCGTGGTCACCGAGCACGGCCGGTTCAGGCCCTAGGGGCGCGGGCCGATCTCGCGGCCGCCGTCGGTGACCGTGATCGCCATCGCCGGGCAGGAGTCCGCCGCGTCGAGGACCGTCTCGTCGGCGTCGACCGACGACGTCACCGGGTGCGCCACCGGGCCGTCGAGGGTGAACAGCTCCGGCATCAGGGCCGCACACATCCCCGACCCGATACAGGTGTGTTCATCGACTTCCACGTGCCAGCTCATGCATCACCATCCGATCGGCATCGACCGCGGTCCGCGGACGATCATCTGCGTCTTCCACACGATATCGCCGGCGAGGTGCAACCCCGGCATCTCGGTGACCAACGCGCGCAGCGCCTCCTGCAGCTCCAGCCGGGCCAGGGGCGCGCCGAGGCAGTGGTGGACGCCGTGGCCGAAGCCCAGGTGGCGCAGGTCCGGGCGCTCGAAGCGCAGCTTGTCCGCGTCGTCGAACTGCAGCCCGTCGCGGTTGGCCGCGCCGATGGCGACCAGCACCGGCTCGCCCGCCCGCACGAGCACGCCGCCGACCTCGACGTCTTCGGTGGCGTAGCGCGCGAACGCGGCACCGGCGCCCAGCGGCACGAACCGCAGCAGTTCCTCGACCGCCGCCGGGATCAGGTCCGGGTCGGCGCACAGCCGTTCCCACTGCTCGTGCTGGTCCAGCAGCGCGTAGACGAAGTTCGGGACCTGGCTCGCGGTGGTCTCGTGCCCGGCGATGAGGATGCCGACGCACAGGTCGACCAGTTCCAGCTCGGTCAGCCGGTCGCGGACGTCGCGGGCTTCGATCAGCGCCGTCATCAGGTCGTCCTGGGGCCGCACGCGGTGCTCGGCGATCAGGCCGCGCATGTAGTCGCGCAGCTCTTCGCGGTTGCGCTCGAACTCCTCGGGGGTCAGCCCGCTCGTGGACAGCGCCGCGTCGCTCCAGACGCGGAACTTCGGCCGGTCGGCGACCGGGACACCGAGCAGCTCGCAGATCACCGCGACCGGGATCGGCAACGCGTAGGCGTCGACGAGGTCGGCGGGCGGGCCGGCCGCCTTCAGGTCCGCGATCAGCTCCGCCGCGAGGGTGGCGACGCGCGGCCGGAGCAGTTCGACGCGCCGCGTGGTGAACGCCTTCGCGACCAGTGTCCGCAGCCGCGTGTGGTCGGGCGGGTCCATCTGCAGGATGCCACCGTCGCGCACGACCGGCGAGCGGCGCGGGGCGTCTTTCTCCTTCTCCATCGCCCGGGAGAACCGGCGGTCGCCCAGCACCAGCCGGGCGTCGGCGTAGCGGGTGGCCAGCCACGCCGGCTCCCCGTAGGTCATCTTCACCCGGACCAGGCCGTCGGCTTCCCGCGCGGCCGCGTACGCCTCGTTCAGGTCGAGCCCGGCCTCCTCGTTGAAGGGGTACGCAAGCGGTTCGGTGTGGGTGGCAGTCATCCGGAAACCCCCGTGCTCCTGGTTGTAAGCAGCCGCTTACAACGCTACACAGAGACCGCGCTCACGTCGAGCACTTGTCCGATCACCGGGAGTGGATCAGTGCTGGGCGCCGCCGTAGACGATCAGGCCCGCCCAGCGACGCGGATAACGCCGCCGGTCCGGGTCGGCCGCCAGCCACTCGGCTTTCGCGGCGTGCAGTGCCAAGACCGGGTTGTGCGTCTCCGCGTAGCACCGCCAGAACAGGCTGAGGATCTGGCTCGTCGCTTCGTCTTCGATCGCGTAGAGCCCGCCGATGACGGTCTTCGCTCCCCGCAAGAACAGCGCGAGGGGGAACCCGGCCAGCTCCCCGCCGGGGCGGATCTTGATGCTTGAGTGGCACGACGCCAGCACGCACAGCGGCGGAACCGTCCAGCCGAGCACGTCGGCGGCGGCGATCGACGTCCCGTCCGGCAAGCACTTGGTCTGGCCCCAGCCATCGTGGTCGTCGTCGCCGTGGAGCCCGAGGACGAGCATCTCGTAGGCCGTGGAACCCCCACCGAGGGCGGCCTCCAGTGCTCCGCGGGTGTCGGCTTCCTCGACGTCCATCTCCTTGCGGAGAGCGGCCAGCTCGGCCGCGGCGAACTTCAGCGAAGGGTCATAGGTGGCGACCGCCCCCACCGTGGCGCTGGGCTCGGCCGACACCAGGGAGGCGGCGGTGCTGAGCGAACTGTGCAGGCTCAGCACGGCCCGGTCGACGAGACAGCTGTCCTCGTCGAGGGGCAACGCCTCGAACGGCACGTGGAAGAGCCCGGTGGGCACCACGACCAGCCGGACCGGATCGGTGCCCGGTTTCGCCAGCATCGCCCGCAGCCGCGGCGGGAGCAGCAGCGCGCCGAGCGCCTCCAGCCGGCGGGCGGCGAAGTAGTCCGGACGGCTCGGATCGACGTTCACGAGGTCGGCCGTCATCGCGATGCGCACGGATTCTTCGCCCACGGTCCCGGCTTCGGTCTGCCAGCTGAGCCGGCGGTAGAACTCGAGCCGGCCACCGGCCGGAAGCCCGGCGGGCGCGAACTGGAGGATCACGAACTCGCCGGCGGGCCTGGCGTCCCGCAGGACCTGAGCCGCCGTGTACGACTCCGAGATCTTGACGTCGGCCTGGGCGACGAGCGGCCCGATCACCTGCTCGGCACGGGCGATCGCCCGCTGCCGCCGGTGCGCCAGCGCCTCGGCCGAGCGACCGAACCGGTCGCCCGAGCAGACGGGCAGCGTCGCGGTGAAGACGCCGGCGGCATCCGAACCGTGCAAGGCGACGCTGGTCGCCTGGACCTGTTCGGCGGCGGAGCGCACCGTCGCGCTGACGAACTCCTCCTTGCTGAGGTTGGCGAGGAGAACGCCGACCCGGTCGCGCCGGGACGCCTCCAGCACGAAATCGAGGGCGGCGGCGTGGTCCCGGCGCAGCGCGAGGTCCGCGGCCTCCTCGAAAACCGGGCCGTACCGCTCGATGGCCCGGCCGCGTTCCGCCTGCGTCGACAGGGAAACCAGCCGCTGAGCGACGCAGTTGACCGCGTTGATCAGCAGGTCCAGGCGGTGGTCGTCGTCCGCCGTCCCGAGCCGGGCGGCCGCCGAGGCCGCCGCGGACCAGCATTCGGCGGCCAGTTCGGGATCGATCATCGCGCCTTGCCGCTCGAGGTCCACGGCCGCTTGGCGCGCCCTCTTCTCGACCCGTTTCCAGCGCTGGACGCTCTTCGGGGTGCGGACCGCCGCTTCGGCGGCGCGGAACTGCCACAGCGCCAGAGCACCGCGCAGCCGGGCGGCGTGCCCGATCCCGGCGCCGGGATCGGCCTTCAGCATCTCCCGGAGCCGGTCACGGGGAACGGGGTCACCCGGACGGCACAGGCGGGCCGCATCGAGTGCCGCGTTGCGCCGCAGGGCGTACCGGAGACCGATCCGGCTGACGGCCACCATCTTCGCGATGACGAGATCGAGCTCGGTGCCGGCCGAATCGCGCGCCAGCAGGCGCAACCGGGACAGCTGGACCGCGCACGGCGCGTTGATGCCGATCTGGTGCCAGCACGCCTCGGCCACGTCGAGCCACGCCGCCGGCTCGACCTCCGCGCTGCAGTTGCGGTACCCGGCATTGGCGAGCGCGTACGCGGCGTTGCCGACCGCGATCAGCCGGTGCCGGGCGCCGGCCGCGTGCAGGCCGGCCACGAACGTCAGGACCTCCGACGGCGACGGCGGCGTGGTGCCGAACGGGCTCCCGGCTCGGGCCGCGATGGTCCCGATGCAGTCCTGGGCGAGTTCGATGACCCGGTCCCAGTCCCCCAGTGCTTCCGCGTTGCCCATCCGCATGCGGATGACCTCCGGGTGCGGCAGCCCGCCTTCGTCGGGGAACACCCGGCCCAGCTCGGCCTCGAGCCGGCGGAACGCGTCCCGGTCGCCCTGGGCGCGGGCGATCGCGGCCCGGTGCATCAGGCTTTCCGAGTACAGCGAGGACCGTGCCCCGATCAACGGTTCGGCGTGCCGGCGGAACCGCTCACAGGCGGCGGCCCAGAAGTCGTAGCGGCCGGTGGATTCGGCCACCCGGCACAGGAGGTGGAGGCATTTGCACACCAGGGTGCGGAGCAGGACTTCCGGCGGCGGCAGCCAGCTCGGCCCGCCCGCCGCGGCGGCGATCGTCCCGGCCGGCCGGGACACCGAGCCCAGCGCGTGCTCGAGGCAAGCCGCACCCGACTCGAGGTGGGCGATGGCGTCGTCCCAGCTCATCTGCCCGTAGGCCGCTTTCCCGGCCCGGAAGTGCGCCCAGCCGATGAGCTCGGGGGCACCGAGGGCGTTGGCGGCCACGACCGCCTGTTCGCAGGAGCCCCGGAACGCGGCGAGGTCGAGATCGAGGCGGGCACCGGCGGTCAGCCCCCGGCTCGGCGACGCGTACCGCGCGATCAAGCCGATCACCTTCTGGTGCGGCGTGGCTTCCGGGGAATCGAGGAGCATCGCCGCCGCCCGGCGCACGGTCCACCTGGCCGGCCGTCCACCCGGCCGGCCCTCGACCGACTCGCTGAACACGTGGTCGGCGACGATGTCGTCGCCTGCCACGCACAGCATCGCCAGGGTGCCGGCCGCGCCGTCGCGCTCGGCCGCCGCGAGCACCTCGGACCACTCCGAGCGAGCGGTCATGGATGGCGGAGCCGTGGCTCCGTACCGGACCTTCGCCGCACGACGGTGAGCTCGATGTCCATCGGCGCGGCGTTCAGACTGCCGTGGGGCAGTTCGAGCGCGCCCCGGACGAACTCGGTCGGCGATTCGCGGGTTTTGGGCTTCGGGTCGAGCGGAACGTCCCAGCGCCCCGCGTTCTGCATCACGACGGCGGTGATGTGCCGCCCGGGAACGGGCAGGTCCGGCACCGGCATCTCCAGGCTGAGCAGATCGACGCGGTCGGACCGGCTCAGGGAAACCTGGATCTCCGGCCACGATTCGGCGCGCCGCGGATCCCGGCCGAACGCCTCGCGGAAGAACACCAGGTCGTCCACCACGCGCGTCGCGTCGATGGGCCACAGCTCCTCCACGTCGCCGCGGGTACCGGCGCCGGACAGCTCGAGCTGCCCGGTCCAGCTCGCCAGGGAGACGCGCCGATCGTCGCCGCTCTCCGCCAGGAGCCCGCGCCACCTGGCGACCAGCGAACCGATCTGCCCGGCCGGCACGCTCGTCTCGGCCGACGCCGTCCCGGCGGCCGCGGTCCTGCGCGCGAACGCCCAGACCGGTTCGCCGACGAGCGCGCACACCCACGCCTCGTCCTCCGGCGACAATCCGGTGGGGTGGACGACGCACAGCGAAGTCAGGTGGGGTTCCTCCCCGGGGTCCGCGGTGTCGAAGCCCGCGGAGACGAACTTGCCGTGGTCGAGTTCGTGCGCGGCGGGCGCGTCGACGAAGCCGATGAGCACAGCGTCGGCTTCCGGCCGGAAGGCGATCTCGACGGTCGCGTTCGCCCGCCACCAGGCGCGCACGAGCAAGAGATCGAGGAGGTTCTCCCCGCGGTCATCGCTCATGACACATCAGTCCCGTCCCGGTAGAGGAAGACCTGCAGCTTGCGCACGGCGGAAACATAGACCTTCTCGAACTCGTCAGGCGCCAGAGCGGGTCCGGCGGTCTCAGCTCCGCCGGCCAGCCCCTCGACGTAAACGGTCTTGAGTACATCCGCTTCCTCCTTGGTCCACCCGACCGCCGTCCGGAACCGCTTGATGGCCCGCACCTTCGCTTGCCGGAGACTCGTCGCGCGCATCTTGGCCGACTCGCCGTCCCGAGCCGGGTCTTCCGCGACGGCCATGTCCTGCATCGACATGCCGGGGCTCGAGAGGAGCCGCTCGAAGATGGCGCGCTCGGTCTCGGTCAGGCCGACGCGGTCCAGCACGTCGCGCAGGAAGCCTTCCGCGAGCACTTCGTCGGCCGGGTCGGCCGTGGTCGCCACCCCGAAGGCGTGGACGTCGGTTTCCTCCGCCGCGTCGCCGAGCAGATCCGGCTGCCGGCGTTTGAAGAACTCGGCCACCTGCCAGCCGACCTGCTGGGAGACGAACGCCATCACCTTTTCGACGTCGTGATCCGGGTCGAACCTCGGATTGGCCAGCACGACCTGCAGCGCCTGCTGGACGATGTCTTCCGCGTGCCTGCGGTGCGCGCCCAGCTTCGCCTTGGCCTGCCGGACGAGCATGGCCCACCCGCGCTCCGTCACCAGGCCCAGCACGTCCCGCGCGCGCGTCGGGCGCGGCCGGGTGTGCTCGAAGTGGCGCCGGAGGCTCCGGGCGTCGGCTCCGGGCGTACCGGCCGCGCCCTCTTGCGGCGGCTCGCTCCCGGCCGGCGACGGGTCTTCCTCGTCAGGGACGCTTCGTGGTTCGGTCACGAGCTCACCCACGCATCGGCGGCACCGCGGCACCGGGATCCGGCCGTACTGTGGGATCGACTCGACGTACTGCGCGATGCGCACCGCACTCAGCCGGCAGGCCGGCCGAAGGTGCCACACCGAGCGGGTCTGGGTCTCCACCCCCTGACAACGGCTTGAAGCGGCGCGTGTGTGACGCGCCGCGGGGGAATTCCGGAAACCGGGTGAACCGGATCGCATGAATCACGCCAGGGGGTCGTTCACCCGCCACCGGACGCAACAGGGGTGCCGGCATCCGGTGGATGTCGACACCCCATCGTTACTCCGTCAGGCGACCGCGCCCCATGGTCCGTCCGGATCATCGGGTTCCGGTTCGCCGGGGTCGTCCGCGGGTTGTTCCGGCTCGAACAGCCGCTTCAACGCCTCGTCGACGGCCGACTTGTCGGCCCTGATCGCGCCGGCGAGCGTCTCGGGAGCGACACCGCCCTGGCCTTCGGCGGAATCGGGGAGGAGCGCGAGCCGCCCCGACCGCTGGTGCAGGCTCCGCGCCATCGTGACAACCTTTTCGACGAACGCGGCCTTTTTGTCGACCACACTCCCTTCCGTTTGACCGATCTTCTTCGCCCGCGCGTACAGCGATGCCGCCCGCTCCTTTTCCTTGGCCGCCGCTTCCTCGGATTTCAGCACCGCGTCGTTCGATTCCTGGACGATCTTCGTCAGCGCGTCGATCGTGCGGATTTCCAGCGAACCGGAACGCATCTGGTCGATGACGACCAGCCAGGGCGCCAGCACCGCGGCGGACGCGACCAGGATGCCCAGCACCCAGCCGAGAACGGGGTTGTCGATCTGGGTCGCCTCCTCGACCACCCGGGTGAGGATCGAAAGCCCGCTGAGCACGCTCACGACGAACAGGCCCAGCATCTTGGCTACGAGCGTCGCCTTGCGCGGCGGGAATTCCCCCGGCCACGGCGTCGGGGCACCCGCGCTGGCCGGCTTACCCGCTCCGCCGTCGCCGGCCGGGCGCGCGGTGGCCCGCGCTTCCCAGACCGTGTGCCCCGTCGAGTGCGCCAGGTGACCGAGCACGCCGGCGGCGATCACCGAGAACCCGCTGACCGTGACGAGCTTCGTCACGTCGAGCTCGGTGAACTTCACGTTGTAGAGCAGGGCGAACGCGTTGAAGATGGCCGCGACGTCGACCGAAACGAGCACGTAGGCGAAGCCCCGGCGGACCTTGGACGGCCGGTCGAGGTGCCGTGTCTCGCCCTGCTCGACCTCCTTGCGCACCTTCGCCTGCTGCTCGGTCAGCAAGCGCTGCGCGGCCGACGCGGTGATCGGCCCCGCCGCCACCGTCTTCACCTCGGAGACCGGCGTGCGGAGCCGGGCGCGCTCGTTCACCACCTCCCGCTGTTTGCGGGCGGCGGCGTAGAGGGCGGCCTGCTGCTCGGCGGCCAGGGCGTTGATCCGGGCCGCCGCCGCGGCGACCGAGGTCCGGATCCGCGCCTGGACCCGCACGAACAACGCCTTCTCGCCCCACGTCAGCGCGTCGGGCCGGACGTTTTCGGATTCGTGCCGGTGCGCCTCGCGGATCAGGAAGGTGATCCAGTAGGCCTGGATGGGGTGCAGCAGCCACAGCCACCAGCTGACCCTGGGGACGAGTCCACGCTGGATCATGACGACTCCTCGTTTCGCAGGTTGTGAATGGTGAGCACGACGACCCGGTTCCGTTCCGCCGCCGCGGGGATCAGCTGCCCCCGCGCGTCGACGTCGGGCTCGATCACCGGCCGGAACCCCACCCCGGTGACGCTGGTGAACACCGCGCGAGCCACGCCGAAGCCGATCAGGGCCTCGACGACCCGCCGGCTGCGCGCGAGCGACAGGTCCTGCGCGCCCGGCAACGGTCCCCAGGTGGCGGTGTGTCCCACCGCGGTCGCCGTGGCCCCGCGCCCGAACAGGCCGGTCAACCCGCGCAGCGCGTTCGCGGCGCCCGGCTGGAGGTCGGCGGAGTTCGGCAGGAAGAAGACGGCCGCCGGGATCGTGACCTCCTTGACGCCGTCGCCCTTGGGCACCACCGAGGAACCCACTTCGGGCACCGCGACCGTGGGCACGGGCTTCGTCCCGGACGGACCGCCGGCCGCGACCGACTCGGGGTCGATCGAGCACTCGTCGGCCCCCGCCTTGCGGCAGACGCCGAGCCACAGCCGCTCCACGTTCCGCCGCATCTCCTCGGGCAGCGCCCGCTGCGGACCCGCCACCTGGCCGAGGCCGGCGAACACGACCTTCTTGCCCGCGAGGTCGGGGAGGGACTTCCCGGGAAGCGCCGCCAGCGTGCGGTCGACGTCGAAGTCCGAGCCGGCCGGAAGCAGGTTCAGCATCCCCGTCGTCTGCAGGCCGCTGCTGTACACGAGCAGCTTCCGCGCGTCCGGAACGTGCGACAGCTGGACCAGCAGGCCGAACAGGTCGAGCTGGCCGGTCGTGTCCGCCGCCGTCCGCAGGCTCGACTGCACGGACTCGAGCTTCGCGGCGAACCCGTCTTCCACCCGCTGCGCGTTGTTCTCCTGATCCCGCCCACGGCGCACGGTCAGGTCCTTGTCGAACACGGACATCGGGCTCCCCGAGCGAAAGATCACCACGCGCGTCTCGCCCTGGGTGATCGCCTCGTGGAGCGTGTCCTTGCCCTTGGTGGTCAGCGCGATGGCGGGCTCGTTCGCGGTGGCCGTCACGCCCACCACGACGACCGTCTTGACCGGCGGCTGGCAGGCACCGACCAGGACGACCAGGAGCGTCGCGACCACGGCCGACGCAACCGAGCGCACCGCGCCGCCTGGGTGAAAACGCTTCGTGTCGGCATCCATGCCTGAACAAGGGATTGACTCGGCGCCGGTGTGACCGACCGCGACCGTTTCGTGTCATGGCGACTTCCGGACGGCCTGCCCCCTCGGTGCAACGGAAAGTTTCCGTCCGGATGTCACGGTGAGCCATTGCCGGGTCACCGAGTCCTAGGTTACGGTGACCTAGGTGTGGATCGAAATCCTTCTGCTGTCGAAGCTGGCCGTCGAGCCGATGCACGGCTATGAGCTGCGCAAGGCCGTGGAGGCTTCGACCGGCCACACCCTGTCGAACAACTCGCTCTACCCGACCCTGCGGCGCTTCGTCGACGCGGGCGCGGTGAGCCGCAGCGCGGAGGAGCAGGCCGCCAAACCGCCGCGGCACGTCTACACGATCACCGAAGTCGGGCGGGAACTGCTGCACGACATGCTCGCGGACTTCCCGGCCGACCTGGCGCTCAACGAGCCCGAGTTCCTGGCCCGCGTCGGGAACTTCGCCTGGCTGCGCCCGGCGGAACGAGCACGTGTGCTCGAGACCCGGACGACCGCGCTGACCGCCGAACGAGCCCGGCTCACCGGGCTCGCCGCCGGGCAGGCCGACCCGTGGAGCCGGGCCGCGCTGCAGCACGTGCTCGGGAAGTTCGACGCCGAACTCCGCTGGCTCGCCGACCTCACCACCGATCCGAGGGAAGACGCATGACCACCACCGAAGAGACGCCTCGCCTCCCCTTCTCCCGCGCGAACGCGCTCGCGATCGCCCCGGACTACGCAGCCCTCCGGCGGCGGGCGCCGGTGAGCCGGGTGCTCACCCCGGCCGGCGACCCGGCCTGGCTGGTGACGTCCTACGAAGAGGCCAAGGAGGTCTTCCGCGACCGCCGCTTCGGCCGGTCGCACCCGGCGCCGGAACAGGCGTCGCGGATCTCCTTCGCCGCCTTGCAGAACGGCCCGAACGGGGACTTCGACACCGAGGAGCGCGACCACAAGCGGATGCGCCGGATGCTGGCGCCCGCGTTCTCCGCGCCCCGGATGCGCGCCCTCGGCGACCGCATCGCGGAACTCACCGACCGCTGCCTCGACGACCTCCAGGCCGCGCGCGACGCAAACCCCGGCGAGCCGGTCGACCTGACCGACTTCCTCGCGTTCCCCCTGCCGGTGCTGGTGATCTGCGAACTGCTCGGCGTGCCCTACGCCGACCGGGAGCACTTCCGCGGGCTGTCCGAGCGGATCGCGGTGATGGACGGCGGCGAAGACGCCCAGGCGGCGATGGCCGAGTTCATGGCGTACATGACGAAGCTGGCCGACGCCAAGCGCGCGAACCCGCAGCCCGACGTCATCTCCGACATGGTCGCGGTCCAGGCCGAAGACCCGGCCTTCACCGACGAGGACCTCGCCCGGATGGGCGCCGGACTGCTGTTCGCCGGGCACGAGACGACGTCGACGCGCATCGCGATGGGCACGCTGTTCCTGCTGAGCGACCCCGCCCGCCGCGACCGGTTCGCCGCCGACCCCGATGGCCAGGTCGACCGGACCGTCGAGGAGATCCTGCGGCTGACCGCGACCAGCGGCACCGGCCTGCTGCGGTACGCGCACGAAACCGTCGAGATCGCCGGCACGCGGATCATGCGCGGCGACGCCGTGCTCATCTCCAGCGACGCGGCCAACCGGGACGCCTCGGTGTTCGCCGACCCGGACGGGTTCGACCCGGACCGGACGCCGAACGTGCACCTCGCCTTCGGCACCGGCGCCCACGTCTGCATCGGCGCCAACCTCGCCCGCACCGAGCTGCGGACGGTGTTCCCCAAGCTGTTCCGCCGCTTCCCGGGCCTGCGGCTCGCCGTCGGGATCGACGAGATCCCGGTGCGCACCAACCGCGTGGCCGGCGGCGTCGAGCGCGTGCCCGTGGAGTGGTGAGCCGATGAAGATCACCGCCGACACGGAAAGCTGCGTCTCGTCCGGCCAGTGCGTGCTGCTCGCGCCCGGGACGTTCGACCAGAACGAGGACGACGGCACGGTCGTGCTCCTCACCGAGGAGCCGGGCGCCGGCGAGGAGGAGGCGGTCCGGCAGGCGGAACTGACCTGCCCGGCCGCCGCGATCCGCCTGTCCGGCGCGTAAGCCGCCGCACCCCGGCCCGGCCCGGCGGTTAACCTTCACGGGTGACCGAACAGCCTGGCCGCAAGCGGGACGCGGCCGCGACGCGGCAGGCGTTGCTCGACGCCGGTGCGAAGCTGTTCGCCGAGCGCGGGTTCGACCGGACGACCGTGCGGGACATCGCCGACCTGGCCGGGGTCAACCAGTCGCTGCTGTTCCGCTACTTCGGCAGCAAGGAAGCGCTGTTCGAGGAGGTCATCGCCCGCAGCGGGCGCGAGCACCTCGAAACCCACCCGCCGGAGCGGCTGCTCAGCGCGTCGTTGCGCAGCATGCTCGAGCCGGGCGGCGACCGGAACCGGACCCTGGAAACGTACCTGCGTTCGTCCGGCAGCGGCGAAGTCGGGGCGGTGCTGCGCGAGGAGATCGGCGACGAGTACGCCCGGATCCTGGCCACGCTGACCGACGCCCCGGACGCCGAGCTGCGCGCCGACCTCGCGCTGGCCTGGCTGATGGGCATCGGGGTGGTCCGCGAGCTCACCGGCAAGCAGCCGCTGGCCGGGGCCGATCCCGACGCCATCGTCCGGCTCGTCCTCACCGCCGTCCGGACGCTGCTGGAGCGCGCCGAATGATCACGGGAGCGCGCGCCGCAGCAGTTCCGCCAGGTGCACCGGGGTCCGGCCCGACTCCTGGGCGATCTGCGTCCGGCAGCTGAAGCCGTCCGACACCACCACCGTGTCCGGGCCAGCCGCGCGGATCGCGGGCAGCATCCGGTCCTCCGCCACCGCCTTCGAGACGTCGTAGTGGCCGCGCTCGAAGCCGAAGTTGCCCGCCAGGCCACAGCACCCCGAGTCCAACGTGGTGTTCCGGACCCCGGCGGCCGCCAGCGCGGACTCGTCGGCGCCGAAGCCGAGGACCGCGTGCTGGTGGCAGTGCACCTGCGTGATCGCGTCGACGTCGAGGTCCGCGAACGGGATCGGGGCCCGCGCCAGCAGCTCGGCGAAGGTGAACGTCCGCGACGCCAGCAGCTCGGCACGCGCGTCGCCCGGCATCAGCGCGGGCAGGTCGCCGCGGAACAGGGCCGTGCAGCTCGGTTCCAGGCCCGCGACTTCGTAGCCTTCGTCCAGGTACGGCGCCAGCACGGAAAGCGTCCGGTCCAGGACGCGCCGCGCGACGCCGAGCTGGCCCGTCGACACCCACGTCAGTCCACAACAGACACCGCGGTCCGGCAGCACGACGTCGTACCCGGCCGCGGTGAGCACCTCGTGGGCGGCGTCGAGCACCGACGGCGTCAGGTAGTTGTTGAACGAGTCCGGCCACAGCACCACCCGCCGCTCCCCCGCGGCCTTCCGCCGGAGATCCGCACGCGACGACGTGAACGGGGCCGGAGCGAACGTGGGCAACGACCGCTCCGGCGCGATCCCGCCGAGCCGTTTCACCAGGCCCGCCAGGCGAGACCGGCCGACGGCGTTGGCCCAGCGCGGAGCAAGAGCGCTGAGCCGCAGCCACAGCGGCAGCCAGCCCATCGAATAGTGCGACGCCGGGCGCAGCCGCCGCCGGTAGTGCTGGTGCAGGAACTCGGCCTTGTACGTCGCCATGTCGACGTCGACCGGGCAGTCCGACAGGCAGCCCTTGCAGGACAGGCACAAATCCAGGGCGTCACGGACTTCGGCCGAACGCCAGCCGTCCTTGATCACCTCGCCGTTGAGCATCTCCGCGAGCAGGTGGGCGCGCCCGCGCGTCGAGTGCTGCTCCTCGCGGGTGGCCCGGTAGCTCGGGCACATCACGCCGCCACCGCTGGTGTTGCGGCACTTCCCCACGCCGACGCAGCGCCGCATCGCCTGACCGAAGTTCCCGCGGTCCTCCGGATAACCGAGGAACACACTGTCCTCAATGGACTGAGAGGTCGATCGCACCCGTAGATCGGCGTCGATCGGCCGCGGCGCGACCAGGATGCCGGGGTTCATCCGCCCGGCCGGGTCGAAGATCGCCTTGAACCGCGCGAAGACGTCGAGCATCTCCGGGCTGTACATGCGGGACAGCAGCTCGGAGCGCGCCTGGCCGTCGCCGTGCTCGCCGGACAGCGACCCGCCGTGCGCCGCGACGAGGTCCGCGGCCTCCTCCAGGAACCGCCGGAAGTCCGCCACGCCGGACGCCGACAGCAGGTCGAAGTCGAGCCGCATGTGCAGGCAGCCTTCGCCGTAGTGCCCGTAGACCACGCTGCGACGCCCGTGTGCCCGCATGAGGTCCTTGAACTCGCGCAGGTACGCGCCGAGCCGCTCGGGCGGAACGGCGGCGTCCTCCCAGCCCGGCCAGGCTTCCGAGCCGTCCGCGAGACGCGTCGCGAGCCCCGCGCCTTCCTCGCGGATGCGCCACAGTCCGCGTTGCGCCGCCGGGTCGTCGACGATCGCGAAGCCCGTCAGGTCGAGCGACGCGGCCAGTTCCCGCGCCCGCGAAGCCGGGTCGTCGCCGGCCAGCTCGACGAACAGCCACGCCCCGCCCGGCGGCAGGTCACCCGCGCGGCCGGGGAGCATCGCGACGAGCTCGGCGTCCACGCCTTCGACGGTCAGCGGCGACCACGGCAGGATCGACGGCACCGCGTCCGCCGCCGCGATATCGGAGGGAAAGCCCAGTACCGCAAGCACCTTCCGGTCCGGGAGCCGCGCGAGCGAAACCGTCGCCTCCAGGATCGTCACGCAGGTGCCCTCGCTGCCGACGAGCGCCTTGGCGACGTCGAAACCGTTCTCCGGCAACAGGTGCTCGAGCCCGTAGCCCGACACCCGGCGCGGCCACGTCGAGAGCTCCCGGCGCAGCAACGCCAGGTTGTCGCGCACCAGCGCGCGCAGCTCGTCGAAGATCCGGCCCTCGGCGGGCTCGTCCGGGCCCACCCGCAGCCGCGTGCCGTCGTAGAGCAGGACCTCCAGCGAGCGGACGACGTCGACCGTGCGCCCCCACGCCACCGAGTGCGAGCCGCACGCGTTGTTGCCGATCATCCCGCCGAGCGTGCAGCGGCTGTGCGTCGACGGGTCCGGGCCGAACCGCAGCCCGTGCGGGGCCGCAACCGCCTGCAGGTCGTCCAGCACCGTGCCGGGCAGGACCCGCGCGAGCCGCGCGTCCGGGTCCAGCGAGAGCACCCCGCCGAGGTGGCGGGAGGTGTCGATGACCAGGCCGGGGCCGCACGCGTTCCCGGCGACGCTCGTGCCGCCGCCGCGCGCGATCACCGGCAGGTCACGATCGCGGGCGGCGGCGATCGCCGCGACGACCTCGTCGACGGTCCGCGGCAGCACCACGCCGCGGGGCACGTGGCGGTAGTTGGACGCGTCGGTCGTGTACAGCGCGAGCGTGGCGGCGTCGGTGAGGATCTCCACACCCCCATTCAAGTCGACCGGGCGCCGCCGTACCTCTCCAGCCGGGTATGTCCGGAACCACACCCGGTGTGCCATCGTGATCAGGTGACGGCCAAGGAGCACGTCGCCGAGTACAGCGCGGTGCTGGGCGAGCTGCTGCGCGAGCGCGAGAAGCTGCTCGGCACGCTCGACCGGGTCGCCGCCCTGCACGGGACCGCGCGCCTGATCCGGGAGACGGTCGGCGCGAAGGCCGGGTTCGTCGCCGAGCTCGACCGGCCCGAGCTGGCGGTCATCCGCTGGATGTCCGGCACCCGGACGGACTCGCTGCAGGACCTCGAGGTGCCCGTCGGCCAGGGCATCGGCGGGCGGGTGCTGGCGCTGGGCCGGCCGGTGAAGGTCGCCGACTACGTCAGCTCGCCGGCCATCACCCACCAGTTCGACGCCCAGGTCCGCGGCGAGGGCCTGGCCGCGATGCTCGCCGTCCCGATCGTCGCGCGCGGCGAGACCGTGGCCATCGCCTACGCCGCCATGCGCGAACCCGCCGACTTCGGCGACGACGCCGTCCGGCGGATGGAAGAGGTGGCGCGCGAGGCCGGGACGGCGTTGCACCTGGCGAAGGTCGCCGAGACCGACCGCACGGCCGCGGTGGCCGGCGAACGCCTGCGCATGCAGAGCGCGCTGCACGACTCCGTCGGCGCGCTGCTGTTCTCCATCGGCGTCCAGGTGCGCGACCTGCACGAGGACCTCCACGGTAACCCGGGTCTGGAGGCGCGGCTGCGGCGCCTGGAAGGCGACGTCTCGGCGGCGGCCGGGGCGTTGCGGGAGTCGCTGCTGGCGCTGTCGGAGTGCAGCCCGGAGCGGGCGCTGCCGGTCGAGCTGGCCGAGCACTGCCGCTCGTTCCAGGCGCGCTGCGGCGTCCCGGCGCGGTTCGTGCAGCTCGCGGCGGTACCGCCGCTGGACGCCGAACGCACCGCCCTGCTGGTGGCCGCGGTCCGCGAAGGGCTGCTCAACGTCGAGAAGCACGCCCGGGCGTCCTCGGTGATCGTCAGCCTGCTGCCCAGCGACGACGGCGTCCAGGTGGTCGTCGCGGACGACGGCACGGGCGCCGACGCGGTGCCCGGCACCGGCATGGGCCTGCGAACGCTGTCCGGGCGGGCCGCGCGGCTCGGCGGCCGGGTCAGCCTGGTCCGCGACGACGACGACGGCTGCACCCTGCGCGCGTGGGTGCCGCTGGTGCGACGGTGACCCCCATGACCCCCGCGACCGTCTTCGTCGTCGACGACCACCCGGTGGTCCGCGACGGCGTGACGCTGCTGCTGCGCTCCGACCCGTGCCTGACGGTGGTCGGCTCGGCGGAGTCCGGGCGGCTGGCGATCGAGCGGGTGGCGTCGCTGGCCCCGGACCTGATCCTGCTCGACCTGCGGCTGCCGGACATGCTCGCGCCGGAGGTCGTCACCGAGCTGCGCCGGGCGCACCCCGAGGGCAAGATCGTGGTCTTCACCGCGCACGGCGACCACCAGGGCGCGCTGGCGGCCCTGGAGTCGGGCGCGCACGGCTGCCTGCTCAAGGACGCCGCGGGCGCGCAGCTGGTGACCGAGCTGCGCCGGGTCCTGCGCGGCGAGCGGGTCGTCGACCCGCGAATTCTGCCCGACGCGGGGCAACGCTCGGACGCCCTGGCCCGCAGCGGCCTGACCCGCCGCGAGTACGAGGTGCTGCGGCTGGCCGCGCAGGGCCAGACGAACCCGGAGATCGCGGAGTCGACCGGCCTGGCCCGCAACACGGTGAAGACGTACCTGCAGTCGGCCCTGCACAAGCTGGGCGCCCGCAACCGCGTCGAGGCCATCGGCAAGGCCAGCGAAGCCGGGCTGCTGTGAGATCCTCCCCCGGGTGACGATCGACCTGCACGCGCACAGCACGGCCTCCGACGGGACGACCCCGCCTGCCGAACTGCCCCGGCTGGCCGCCGAAGCCGGGCTGACGGTGCTCGCCCTCACCGACCACGACACCTTCGCGGGCTTGGCCGCCGCTTCCGCGGCCTCCTCCGGGGTCGAGATCGTGCCCGGCGTCGAGATCTCCTGCCGGCTCGACGACGCGGAGGTGCACCTGCTCGGCCTCTTCGCCGACCCGCTGTTCGCGCCGCTGGCGGACGAGCTGGAGCTGATCCGCACCGACCGCGTCCGCCGCGGGGTACGGATGGTGGAGCGCTGCCGGGAACTCGGCGCGCCGATCACCCTGGCGCAGGTCGAGGGCATCGCCGCGGGCGCGCCGCTCGGCCGTCCGCACATCGCCGCGGCGCTGGCCGCGGTGGGCGTCACCGACGCCTTCACCTCCGAGTGGATCGCCGACGGCGGCCGCGCCGACGTGCCCAAGCACGTCCTGTCCACTGTGGACGCGATCGCGCTGGTCCGCGCGGCCGGCGGTGTGGCGGTGCTGGCTCACCCGCGCTCGGTCAAGCGGCGGGCGGAGGTCTCGGACACGCAGCTGGCGGCCCTGGCCGAAGCCGGGCTCGCCGGGATCGAGGTGGACCACCCGGAGCAGCCCCCGGAGATCCGTGACCGGCTGCGGACGGTGGCCGCCGACCTGGGGCTACTCGCCACCGGGTCGAGCGACTTCCACGGCGACCGCAAGCCGGTCCGGCTCGGCGAGCACACGACCTCGCCCGACGTCTTCGCCGCGCTCTGCTCCCTCCGGTCGTGAGTGGTAAGGCGGGTTCTAACCCGCCTTACCACTCACGACCCGCCGCGGCAGACCACTCCGCCGTGTCCGTTTCGTAGCCGCCTACCTCTCCAGGTGGGGGTAACGGATCACTCCCGCCGAACGCAGGATGACCGCCACCGACCGTGACTCACGTCACATGAGTGGAGGAGGCCTCTTGCGTCCCGGAGTGAGCTCGTGCTGACCGTGCGTGGCCTGCGGGTGCGGTACGGCCGGTCGACGGCCGCCCTGCACGGGATCGATCTCGACGTCTCCGCCGACGGCGTGCTGGCCGTGCTGGGCAGCAACGGGGCCGGGAAGTCGACCTTGCTCCGCGCCGTCTCGGGCACGCTTCGCATGCACCGGGGCTCGATCGACGACGGCGAGATCCGCTACGACGGGCACGCGCTCGGCCGGCTCGACCCCGCCCGGATCGTGCGGCTCGGCGTCGCCGGCGTGCCCGAGGGGCGGCAGATCTTCGCGCGGATGACCGTCGAGGAGAACCTGCGGGCCGGCGGCATCGGCGCCCGGACCGCGGCCGAGCGGGCCACGGCCCGCGAGCGGGTCGACGCCCTGTTCCCCGTGCTCACCGAACGCGCCAAGCAGCGCGCGGGCCTGCTGTCCGGCGGGGAGCAGCAGATGCTCGCCATCGGCCGGGCGCTGATGGCCGCGCCGAAACTGCTGCTGCTCGACGAGCCGTCGCTGGGGCTCGCGCCGAAGGTCGTCGAGCAGATCGCGCGGACCGTCCGGGAGATCCACGACCAGGGCACCGCCGTCGTGCTGGTCGAACAGAACGCCGTGATGGCGCTCGGCGTCGCCGACCACGCCGTGGTGCTTGAGGTCGGCCGGGTCGCGCTGGCCGGGACGGCGGCGGAGCTCGCGGCCAGCCAGGACGTCCAGCGGCTCTACCTCGGCGGGCACGCCGAGTCGCAGGAGGCCGCCGACGCCGAAGCCGAGCAAGCACGCCGGCGCCTGGCCGGCCGGACACTGTCGAGGTGGGCCGGATGACGCCGCCGGAGCTGCGGGTCGAGGCCGTCTCCCTGCGGTTCGGCGGGATCCGCGCGCTCGACGACGTGAGCTTCACCGTCGCGCCCGGTTCGCTGCACGCGCTGATCGGGCCGAACGGCGCCGGGAAGTCCAGCTGCTTCAACGTGATCAGCGGCCTCTACCGGGCCGACACCGGCCGCGTGCGGCTCGGAGACACCGAGCTCACCGGGCTCGCGCCACACAGGCTCGCCCGGCTCGGCATCGGGCGGTCGTTCCAGAACGCCGCCCTCTCGCCCGGCTCGACCGTGCTGGACAACGTCATGCTCGGCCGGCACGCGCTGACTCGCGGCGGGTTCCTGGAGACCGGGCTGCGGCTGCCGTGGACGGTCCGCGCCGAACGCCGGCACGCCGAGCGGGCCCGCGAGATCTGCGCGTTCCTCGGGCTCGGGCCGGTCGTCGACGCACCGGTGGGCGTGCTGCCCTACGGCGCGGTCAAGCGCGTCGACCTCGCCCGCGCGCTGGCCGTGGAACCGGTGCTGCTCCTGCTCGACGAGCCCGCGGCGGGGATGAACGCGGCCGAGACCGCCGAGCTGGCCGGCACCATCAGCGGGATCCGCGCGGAGCTGGGCATCTCGATCCTGCTCGTCGAACACGACATGGGCCTGGTGATGGGCATCGCCGACCGCGTCACGGTGCTCGACTTCGGCCGGCGGATCGCCGACGGCACCCCGGCGCAGGTCCAGTCCGACCCGGACGTCATCAAGGCCTACCTCGGTACGGAGGCGGCGTGAACACTTTCCTGCAGCTCGTGGTGAACGGCCTCGGCAAGGGCGCGGTGTTCGCCTTGCTGGCGCTGGGGTTCGTCATCATCTTCAAGGCCACCGAGGTGGTCAACTTCGCGCACGGCTCGCTCGTGCTCTTCGGCGGCTACCTCGTCGTGGTGACGCGGGACGCGCTGGGCTGGGTGGGCGCGTCGCTCGTCGGGATCGTCTCGGCCGGGCTGCTCGGCCTGCTGGTGGAGCGGCTGCTGCTGTCACGCTCCCGGCACGCCGACGCGAACAGCCTGGCCCTGCTCACCATCGGCGTCGACGTGATCATCACCGAAGAGATCGTCCGCCGCCTCGGCGTCACGCTGCCGTTCCTCGGCGGCGCCTGGGACGCGAAGCCGTTCCAGCTCGGCGGGATCACGCTGTTCCGCACGCACCTGGTCGCCCTCGGCGTGGCCGCGGTGCTCATCACGGCGTTCTGGCTGGCCTTCAAGTACTCGAACTGGGGCGTGGCCATGCGGGCCCAGGCGGAGAACCGCGAGGCCGCCGCGCTGATGGGCATCCGCAGCTCGCGTGTCACCGCGACCGCGTGGCTCGTCGCCGGGCTGCTGGCCGGCGTGGCCGTGCTGTTCATCGCGACGCAGGACTTCTCCGGCGCCGGGCTGTCCCGCGGGACGCACTCGATCGCGCTGGCCGCGTTCCCCGCGGCGATCCTCGGCGGCCTCGACTCGACGGCGGGCGCGGTGGTGGGCGGCCTGGTCGTCGGGCTGGTGGAAGCGCTGTCCGCGCAGTACGTCTCGTTCGACTTCTCCAAGAGCGCGGTGTTCCTGGTGATGCTGGTCGTCCTGGTGGCGCGGCCGTCCGGGCTGTTCGGCACGAGGGAGCGCACGCGTGTCTGACCAAGCCGTGTCCGAAGTGGACACCCCGGCCGAACCGGCCGCGCCGCCGCGGCCGCGCCGCAGCCCGGCGAGCCTGCTCCGCACGGCCGCCTGGCTCGCGCTGCTGGTCGTCCTGCTCGCCGTGCCGCTGTACCTCGACGCGGCCTGGCTGAAGGCCGGGCAGTACATGATGATCGGCGCGGTCGGCGCGATCGGGCTGACGCTGGTGGTCGGGCAGGCCGGGCAGCTTTCCCTGGCCCACGCCTTCTTCCTGCTCGCCGGCGGCACCGCCTACACCCTCCTGTCCGGACCCACCGGGGACGACCGCGTCATCGGCTTCGGTCTCGACCCCGGCCTCTCGCTGCTGGGCGCGGTGGTCGTCGCGGCCCTGCTCGGGCTGGCCTTCGCCCCGGTCGCCGGCCGGCTGCGCGGGATCTACCTCGGCGTCGCGTCCCTGGCGCTGGTGTTCCTGGGCCTCTACTTCGGACAGTCCGCCGAAGAGCTCACCGGCGGGACGTCGACCGGGCGCGCGCCGGCGCCGTTCTCCCTGTTCGGCTTCCCGTTCACCAACGACGGCCCCGAAATCACCCTGCTCGGCGTGCCGATCCGGCAGGCCGAGCGCATGTGGTACCTGTTCCTGCTGCTCACCGTGCTCGCGTTCGTGATCGCGCGCGGGGCCGTCCGCGGCCGCGTCGGCCGCTCGTGGCGGGCGGTGCGCGACAACGAGGCCGCGGCCGCGGTGATGGGCGTCAGCGTCCTGCGCGCCAAGGCGGGCGCGTTCGCCGTCTCGTCGGCTTACGGCGGCCTCGCCGGCGCGATGACCGTGCTGTGGTTCGACATCCTCAAGCCGGACGAGAGCGAGTTCGGCACCTACGGCATCAACGTGTCGATCGCCTACCTGGCGATGGTGATCATCGGCGGCCTCGGCTCGGTCCCCGGCGCGCTGGTCGGCGCGCTGATCGTCAACGGCCTGCCGCAGGTCCTCGCCCTGTATTCGGCCGACCTGGGCTGGTTCTCCGGCACCGGCGACGGCGCGCTGACCCCGGTCCTCGTCAGCTCGTTCGTCTACGGCGCCGCGATCATCCTCGTCGTGCTGTTCGAGCCGGGCGGGCTGGCCGCGCTCGGCCGCCGGCTCACCCGTCTTCGCCGTCAACCCCCGGAGGAACCATGAAACGCACACACCTGGCGGCGGCGCTGGTGGCCGTCCTCGCGCTCTCGGCGTGCAGCACGAAGGCGAACAACTCGGGCTCGTCGGGCTCGGACAGCTCGGGCGTCAAGACCGGCAAGGGGGTGACGGCGACCGAGGTGACCCTCGGCGTGATGACCGACAAGTCCGGCGTGTTCAAGAACCTCGGCCTCGGCGTCACGCAGGGCAACGAGCTGTGGGCCAAGGACTTCAACGCCGCCGGCGGCGCGTGCGGGCGGCAGGTGAAGCTCGAAGAGGCCGACCACGGCTACAAGGCCGACACGGCGAAGACGCTGTACCCGCAGATCGAGCCTAAGGTGCTCGGGTTCGTGCAGCTGCTGGGCTCGCCGGTGGTGGCCGCGCTGAAGCAGAACCTGGCCACCGACAAGGCCGTCGCCGCGCCGGCGT
Organism: Amycolatopsis sp. CA-126428; assembly: GCF_002904335.1. Lineage (GTDB taxonomy): Bacteria > Actinomycetota > Actinomycetes > Mycobacteriales > Pseudonocardiaceae > Amycolatopsis. The sequence continues at coordinate 130,257 of NZ_PPHF01000038.1, forward strand.
CGTGGTCGTCGGAGCTGCTGGACAACCCGTACGTGATGATCGTCGGGACGACCTACGACCTGGAGATGATCGACGGCCTGTCGTACCTGCAGGAGCAGGGGCTGATCAAGGACGGCGACACGATCGGGCACGTCTACATCGACGGCGAGTACGGGAAGAACGGCCTGCGCGGGTCGCAGTTCTACGCGAAGAAGCACAGCCTGACGGTCAAGGAAGTGAAGATCACCTCGACCGACAGCGACCTCACCAACGTCGTCACCGGGCTCAAAGGCGCCGGTGTGAAGGCGATCGCGTTGACCACCACGCCCGCGCAGACCGGGTCCGCCGTCGCGGCGAACAAGGCACTCGGGCTGAACGTGCCGGTGCTGGGCAACAACCCGACGTTCGACCCGGTGCTGCTGAAGAGCCCGGCCGCCGGGGCGCTGGACAAGCTGACGGTCGTCGCGAGCAGTGTGCCGTTCTCCGCGGACCTGCCGAAGGCGAAGGACGTGGCGGCGAAGTTCAAGGCCGCGTACAAGGAAACGCCGAACGGTGGCGTCCCCTACGGCTACGCGGTGGGCGAAGTCTGGGGCGCGGTGCTGAAGAAGGCCTGCGACAACAAGGACCTCACCCGCGACGGCATCGCGGCGGCCCTGAAGCAGACGACGTCGGCCAGCACGGACGACCTGGTCGCGGCGCTCGACTTCTCCAAGCCGGGGACGCCGGCGACGCGCCAGGTGTACGCGGCCACCCCGGACGCCTCCGCCGAGGGCGGCGTCAAGTACGTCAAGCCGTTGTTCGAAGCGCCCGAGGCGAAGGAGTACGTGGCACCGCACCAGAAGTGAGCCGGCGCCCGGCCAGCGCGGCCGCCTCCCGCAGCGGGGTGGTCGCGTGGGCCTCGGCGGCGGCCAGCAGGCCCGCGACGGTCTGCTCGATCGTCTCGACGCGGGCGAGCGCGGCCTCGTGGCCGAGCCCCTCGGCTTCCCGCGAAAGCGTGTAGAGGATGCCGCCCGCGCTCGCCACGTAGTCCGGGATCCACAGCACGCCACGGGCCGCCAGCGCGTCGGCGACGGTGTCGTCGGTGAGCTGGTTGTTCGCCGGGCCGACGACGAGCGGCGTGTCGAGCCGGGCCACGGTTTCCGGGTCGAGCACCCCGCCGACGGCCGCCGGGATGACGACGTCGGCGGTGAGGGTGAGTGCCTTCGCCGGCTCGACCCAGGTCAGGCCCTGCTTTTCGGCATCGGCCCGCTTGGCCGGATCGATGTCGGAGACGACGACGTCGGCCCCGGCGGCGTGGAGGCTCGCCGCGAGGTGGGCGCCCACCGAGCCGTAGCCGCTGATCACCACCCGGCGTCCCGTCATGGCCGCCGAGCCGGCCGCGGCGCGGAGCGCGGCCAGCACCCCGGCGGCGGTCGGGCCGCTGGATGAGCCGGTGCCGCCCGCGGACTCGGGCGTGCAGAAGGCGTACGGCGAGGCTTCGCGGAGCACCAGCATGTCGGCCGGGCCGGTGCCCACGTCCGGGCCCGCCTGGTAGCGGCCGCCGAACTCGGCGATCAGGTCGGCGTGGTCGAGCAGGACGGCCCGGCGCTCCTCGGGCGAGAGCAGGCGGCCCGGCTCGGGCGCGATGACGCTCTTGCCACCGCCGAACGCCAGCCCGGCGACGGCGCACTTCGCCGTCATGGCGGCCGACAGGCGCAGGACGTCGCCGATGGCGTCTTCCAGGCTGCCGTAGGGCTTGAAGCGGCACCCGCCGACGGCGGGGCCGAGCGCGGTCGAATGGATCGCCACCATCGTGGTGATGCCGGATCGGCGGCCCCGGCGGACTACGAGCTGCTCATGTGCGGTCATGAGGGCCGAAGTTAGAGTGAACATCGGCGGCCGAGCGCGGTTGCCGAACGAAATTCGGTATGGATACGGAGGGCCCGGTGCTGGACGAACTTGATTCGGCGATCGTGCGGCTGTTGCAGGAGGATGCGCGCCAGACCAACCGCGACATCGCCCGGAAGGTCGGCATCGCGCCCTCGACGTGCCTCGAACGCATCCGGCTGCTGCGCGAACGCGGTGTCATCCGCGGCTACCACGCCGACGTCGACCTGGCGAGCCTCAACCGCGGCGTCCGGGCGCTCGTCACGGCGCAGGTGCGGCCGTTGAGCCGGGCGGTGATCGACTCCTTCCAGCGGTCGATCGCCGAACTCCCGGAGGTGCTCTCGGTGTACGTCACGGCGGGAAACGACGATTTCCTGATCGAGGTGACCACTCCGGACATCGACGCGCTGCACGCATTCCTGACCGACCGGCTGGCCCTGCGCCGCGAGATCGTCGGGTTCCGGACGTCGATCGTTTTCCGGCACCTGCGGAAGACGACGCTTGAACCCCTTCCCTAGGGGTATCCGGGGGCTACCCCTGTCCGGCACGACACGCCACCCCTAGGGAAACACCCGGAATACCCGGGTTCGCACGCTAAAAGGCGGAAACTGTCGGTGGCAGGGCGTCTAATGGGTACAACGGGAAGGAGGCGCCGCCATGATCACCGCATTGAACCATCGTGAGCGGGCCACATTGAGAGCCGTGGCCGGGGGCCACGCCGAGATCAGCTGCAGCTGCGAGCCCGACCTCTTCATCGACGGCCTGAGCTGCTGCGACCAGACCACCGTGCACCGCCTCGCGCGGCTCGGCCTGATCGCACCCGCACGGCCCGGCAAGTGCGGCGAGCGCGTGCCCGCGCTGCTCACCGAGGCCGGCTTCGCGGCGCTGGGCGAGGTCTTCGCCGCCGCCGCGTAAACACGTTGCCACACACTGGGGTCACTGACAGCATCACCCGATGCAGGTATTCCTCGAAACCGGGCGGCTGATCCTCCGCCGGTTCACCGAGAACGACGCCGATGCGCTCTTCGAGCTCTACGACGACCCGGCCGTGATGAAGTACCTCAATGGGGGACGGCCGGCGGACCGCACCGAGATCGTCACCCTGGATCTCCCCGCGTTCCTCGGCTACTACGAGCGTTTTCCCGGTTACGGGTTCTGGGCGGCGATCGAAAAGAGCACCGGCGACTTCCTGGGGTGGTTCCATTTCCGTCCCCGCCCGGACGACCCGCCGGACGAGCCCGAGCTCGGCTACCGGCTGCACCGGAGGGCGTGGGGCAAGGGCTACGGCACCGAAGGCTCCGCGGCCCTGCTCGCGAAGGGGTTCACCGAACTGGGGGTCACCCGCGTGACGGCGTCCACCATGGTGGTGAACGAGCGCTCGCGGCGCGTGATGGAAAAGCTGGGGATGACGCTCGTCCGGACCTACTTCGAGGAGTTCCCGGAGCACGAACGCGCCCCGGGCAGCGAGCACGGTGACGTCGAGTACGCCATCACCCGCGAAGAGTGGTCTACCGCAGCCCGGTCGTGAGTGTTTAGGCGGGTTAGAACCCGCCTAAACACTCACGAGGGGTCAGCGGTAGACCTCGAACTCGTAGATCCGCGCCGCGCCGTTGCCGTCGTTGGCCGGCGTGGTCAGGTTGAGCTTCACGTACCGCGCCGATCGGGTGGTGATCGGGTGGTACGTGCGGCTCGCCCGTGACCCGGTCACGGACGCGACCGTCGTCCACGTCGAGCCGTCGGTCGACGTCTGGATCGTGAAAGCGCCCGTGTTCCAGCCCGTGGTCTCGCCGCCGAGACCGGCGTGCTTGACCACGAACGAGGACACGTTCTGCGCCGACCCGAGGTCGACCTGCAGGTACTTCGTCGCGGCGGTGCTGCAGAACTTGCTGTTGTTCGCCAGGCTGCCGTCGACCGCGTTGGCCGCACCCTCGGCCGAGTTGCACGTCGCCGAGCCCGTGGCCGCCTTGCCCAGCGCCAGGTTCGTGCCCAGCTCCGGGGCGGCGGGCGGCGGCGTGAACCCGTCGTTGTACGACGGCGGCACGTCCGACACGTTCGTGCCCCAGCCGCTCGGCGACGAGCCCATCGTGTAGCTCAGCGTGCTCGCGCCCGCGATGTCGCCGTAGCGGATCCACGACTTCGTCGTCGAGACGCCGTTGACGCTCACGCTCTGCACGTACTGGGCGCCTTGGCCCGCGCCGCTGCCGGTGATCTGGATCGTCCCCGACGGCCGGATGATCGACGCCGACGGGAACAGCGGCCCGTGCAGGGCCAGGACGTCGGCGCCGGGCGTCGCCGGGTACATCCCCAGCGCGGCGAAGACGAACCACGCCGAGGTGGCGCCGAGGTCGTCGTTGCCGGGCAGGCCGCCCGCCCCGGTGGTGAACGACTCGTTCATCACGCGCCGCACCGCGGAGCTGGTGCCCTGCGGGTGGGCGGCGTAGTTGTACGCCCACGGCACGCCGTGCTCGGGTTCGTTGCCGATGTAGAAGTACGGCTGGGTCAGGCCGCCGTTGAGCTGGGTGAAGTGGTGGTCCAGCCGCTGCACGGCGGTCTGGCGGCCACCCATCAGGTTGATCACGCCCTGGTAGTTGTAGGGCACCATCCAGGTGTACTGCGAAGGATTGCCCTCGGTGTAGCCGCTGTTGCTCGACGGCACGACCGGCCACGCCCAGTTGCCGTCACTGCCCCGCGGCTGGATGTAGCCGGAATCGGGGCCGAACACGTTCTGCCACCACTGGGCCCGCTGCATGTAGGTGGTGTACTTCGTCGTGTCGCCGACCGCCTTCGCGAACTGCGCCACCGCGAAGTCGGACGCCGAGTACTCGAGCGAGTCCGACGGGTCTTCGTAGACGTAGTGCCGGCTGAGGTAGCCGCTTTCCCGGCCGCGGATCGCCTGCCCCTGCGTGGCGCCGCCGCTCGCGCTCTTGTCCATCAGCGTCAGCGCCGCCGCGGTGTCGAAGCCGCGGACGCCGAAGGCGTACATGCTGCCGACGATGATCGGCCCGGGGTCACCGGTCATCACGAAGTGCTCGTTGCTGTTGTGCGACCACTTGGGCAGCAACCCGCCCTGCTGGCCGTCCAGCACCATCGACTTCGCGATGTCGCTCGCTTCGTTCGGCGCGAGCAGCCCGATCAGCGCGGCCCACGAGCGGTAGATGTCCCAGCCGGAGTAGTTCTGGTAGACGGTGTGGGACGCGGTGTGCACCGCCTGGTCGAACCCGCGGTACTGGCCGTTCGTGTCGCTGGCGATGTTCGGGTTCTGGAAGACGTGGTACAGCGCCGTGTAGAACTTCTGCAGGTCCGCGGCGGCGCCTCCGGTCACCTGGACGCGGTTGAGGATGGTGTTCCAGCTCGTGTCGGCCGCGGCCCGGATCCCGGCGAAGTCGAAGCCGGGGTTCTCGGCGGCGAGGTTCGCCTGCGCGTTGGCCAGGCTGACGAACGAAATGCCGACCTTCGCCTGGACGGTGGTGTTGCTCGAGGTGTCGAAGGTGACGTACCCGCCGGAGTTCGTGCCGCTGGTGCTCGCCGACCCGGCGTTCACGGTGCCGCCGAGCCAGGTGCCGAACCCGCTGGGCGCGCGGTCGAACTGGATGACGTAGAAGATCTGGTAGGTCTTCGACGAGCCGCAGAACCCGCCGCCGGTCACCGAACCGGTGACCTGGCTGCCGTTGATGCTGATCGACCCGCTGCGGCTGCCGGTGGCGCTGCGGCTCGTGTTCACGAGCAGCCGCGCGGACGTCGTGCCGGGGTAGGTCAGCTTCATGAAGCCGGAGCGCTGGGTGGCGGACAGCTCGACGGTCGTGTTGTAGGTGTCGAGCTTGTTCTTGTAGTAGCCGGGGGCGGCCGACTCGTTCGCCTTGGTGTAGTGGCCCGCGTACCCGGTCCAGCCGGTGCCCGGCGAGGTGCCGATGGCGCCGGTGATCGGCAGCAGGCCGAGGTCTTCGTTGTTGGCGCAGCCGGCGCCGTTGAAGTGGGTGAGGCTGAATTCCTCGATGCTGCTGTCGCCGTAGCGGTAACCGGACGGGGACGCGGTCGGGGTGTCCGGGCTGAACTGCACCATGCCGAACGGCACGACCGCCCCCGGGTAGGTGCTGCCGCCGGCGCCACCGGGCACCGGGTTGGGCGAGTTGCTGTTGTCGGTGCCGATGAAGGGGTTCACGTACTGCGTGAGGGCGAGCGTCGCGGCGCTGGCGGCCGGGGCGACGAGCCCCGCTCCCACGAACACCGCGGCGAGCGCGGCCGCGCACACCCGTTTGGCCAGTGGTCTGGACATGGCCCTTCCTCTCCTTGTCGCACCTTTTCCGCTGGGCGACAACGTTGTCGGGCAAGCAGAACGAGCGGTGACAACGTTGTCAGCTTGGCTTGTGCCGCGCCGGCAACGTCCAGGGGGATCGAAGTGGTACCGGAACTCGGTGGCACGACATGGTGCCACGACAGGACCGGCCGGCGGAAGCACCGAAAGTTCGTTGTGCGCCAACCGGTTCCGCGACCGGACCACTCAGTGCCGGTGGACCACCCAGTGGTCGCCGCGCCCGGTCGTCGTCGCTTCGCCGTTCGTCAGGTCCGCCAGCCAGCTCGCGAACGCCTCGCCCTCACCCGGAGCCAGACCGACCTCGAAGCGGGCGCGCTCGTCGAAGCGGGTCGCGTGGAGCAGGTACGGCGACGCGCGCAAATCGTTCTCCAGCCGGCCCGCGCGGTCGTAGCTCACCGCCACCTCGACGAGCCTGAGACGCCGGTGTTCTAGTACACCAACAACTTCCAGAGCGTCCGAAACGGACTGACCGTACGCGCGGATCAAACCGCCCGCGCCGAGCAGCACCCCGCCGAAGTACCGCGTCACCACCGCGACCGTGTCGGTCAGTTCGCGCCGGCGCAGCACTTCCAGCATCGGCGTGCCCGCGGTACCGGCCGGCTCACCGTCATCACTGGACCGCTGCGTCCGCCCGTCCGGGCCGAGGACGAAGGCGTGACAGTGGTGCCGTGCACCCGGATCCGCGCGCCGGCGGGCCGCGATGAACTCGCGCGCGGCCTCTTCCGACGTCACCGGAGCGAGCGCGCCGAGGAACCGGGAGCGCTTGATCTCGATCTCGTGGACACCTTCACGAGCCACGGAGAGATAACGATCAGTCATCGGCCAAGTCCGCCATGCACCCAGCTTGCCACCCCGGACCAGGGGTACGACAGCCGCCTCGGACCACTTCGGACGGACATTTCCGCAGTTCAGCGGCGTTATCGCTCGCTCTGCGGGAGAGCCGGCCCGACATATGGGACTACCCCTGGTGCCGTCAACGCAAGCGTGGCATTTCCCACCCGGGCGCAACGACGTATGTCGATAACAGCGAATTCACACTATCGTCATAAGACCCGGCGAACCCGGGAGTAACACCGCGCGCTCCGGACGGCCCCCACCACAGTGGCCGGCCTGTGCGCGCTCGCAGCACCCGACATGTTCGGCTGCCCAGTGTTGTGCGGCCTCCCAGATGATCGCGTCCGGTTTCCGAGCATCGACGCTCGGCCGGTGCCGCGCGGCATCTTGCACTTCGACCACGCCGACAACAGCAACTGTTCTCGACTGACCATCGCGGTCCCGGACCACTTCGTTAACCGGTTCAGCTCGAACCACTCGATGGAGTGAGTACCGGTCGCGCCAACGCCTTGGGAGGCGGCCAGCCGTGACCCACCGTGCCAGTTCCCTGCCCCCGTCCGGGGAGCAGCTCAGCAACGCCGAGGCCGCGGGCCTCTACCGGAGCGACTACGAACACGACGCCTGCGGTGTCGCCTTCGTCGCCGACCTGACCGGGCGCCGAGATCATGCGATCGTCGCCAAGGCTTTGGTTGCGTTGCGCAATCTGGAACACCGCGGGGCTCGTGGCGCCGAACCGGACACCGGCGACGGCGCCGGGCTCCTGATCCAGATCCCGGACGAGTTCTACCGCGAAGTCGTGGACTTCGAGCTCCCCGAGCCGGGCACCTACGCCGTCGGCACGGCTTTCCTGCCGCAGGACGAAAAGCGCCGCGGCCGGGCCATGACGACCATCGAGCGCATCGCCGCCGAGGAGGACATGCGTGTCCTCGGCTGGCGCGAGCTGCCGGTGCACACCGAGCACTGCGGGCCGACCGCGGCCGAGACCATGCCGCACTTCACGCAGCTGTTCCTCGCCGCGCGCCGCCCGAAGCCGGAGCATTCGGACCCGCTGCACATCGAGCGCAGCGCCTTTTGCGTCCGCAAGCGCGCCGAGCACGAGCTCGTCGAAGACGACGTCTACTTCCCCTCGCTGTCGTCGCGGACGATCGTCTACAAAGGAATGCTCACCGAGCCCCAGGTCGAGCGGTTCTTCGCCGACCTGACCGACGAGCGCGTCACCAGCGCCATCGGGCTCGTGCACTCCCGCTTCTCCACCAACACGTTCCCGTCGTGGCCGCTGGCCCACCCGTACCGGTACGTGGCGCACAACGGCGAAATCAACACCCTGCGCGGCAACCGCAACTGGATGGACGCCCGCGAGGCGCTGCTGGAGACCGACCTGATCCCGGGCGACCTCAAGCGCGTCTACCCGGTGATCACCCGCGGCGCCAGCGACTCGGCGAGCTTCGACGAGGTCCTGGAGCTGCTGCACCTCGGCGGCCGCTCGCTGCCCCACGCCGTCCTGATGATGATCCCGGAGGCCTGGGAGAACCACCAGGAAATGGACCCGGCGCGACGCGCCTTCTACGAGTTCCACTCGACGCTGATGGAGCCGTGGGACGGCCCGGCGCTTGTCGCCTTCACCGACGGGTCCCAGATCGGGGCGGTCCTCGACCGCAACGGCCTGCGCCCCGGCCGGTACTGGGTGACCGACGACGGCCTCGTCGTGCTCGCCTCCGAGGTCGGCGTGCTCGACATCGACCCGGCGACGATCGTCCGGAAGGGACGCCTCGAGCCCGGCCGGATGTTCCTCGTGGACACCGTCGAAGGCCGGATCATCGAGGACGAGGAGGTCAAGACCGAGCTGGCCACCGCGCACCCGTACGACGAGTGGGTCGAGGCCGGCCTGCTGCAGCTCGAAGACCTGCCCGAGCGCGACCGCGAGGTCCCGCTGCACGCCGCGCTCGTCCGCCGCCAGCAGGCGTTCGGCTACACCGAGGAAGAGCTCGAAGCCATCCTCGAGCCGATGGCCCGCACCGGCGCGGAGCCGATCGGCTCGATGGGCAACGACTCGCCGATCGCGACGCTCTCGAGCCGCCCGCGGCTGATCTTCGACTACTTCATCCAGCTGTTCGCCCAGGTGACGAACCCGCCGCTGGACGCCATCCGCGAGGAGCTCGTCACCGCCCTCGGCACGCAGATCGGCTCCGAGCCGAACCTCCTGGAAGGCAACGCGGCCAGCTGCCGCCGGATCGCGCTGCCGTTCCCGGTGCTCGACAACGACCAGCTCGCCAAGCTGGTGCACGTCAACGACGACGGCACGCTGCCGGAGTTCCAGGCCGTCACCGTGCTCGGCCGGTACAACGTGCACGGCGGCGGCGAGGCGCTGATCAAACGGCTCGACGAGATCCGCGCCGAGGTTTCCGAGGCGATCGAGGACGGCGCCCGGCTGATCGTGCTGTCCGACCGCGGCCTCGACGAAAACCACGCGCCGATCCCCTCGCTGCTGCTGACCGGCGCGGTGCACCACCACCTCGTCCGCGAGAAGACGCGCACGCAGGTCGGCCTCATCGTCGAGGCCGGCGACGCGCGCGAGGTGCACCACATCGCGCTGCTCATCGGTTACGGCGTCGCCGCGGTGAACCCGTACCTGGCGATGGCGACCGTCGAGGAGATGGCCCACCAGGGCCTGATCCCCGGGGTGACGCCGAAGCAGGCCACGCAGAACCTGATCAAGGCGCTCGGCAAGGGCGTCCGCAAGACGATGTCCAAGATGGGCGTCTCGACGGTCGCGTCCTACACCGGCGCGCAGATCTTCGAGGCGATCGGGCTCGGCGAAGAGGTCATCGACAACTGCTTCACCGGCACGACGTCCCGCCTCGGCGGCGTCGGCTTCGAGACGCTCGCCGACGAGGTCGCGAAGCGGCACAAGTACGCCTTCCCGGCCGACGGCGTCCGGGCCGCCCACCGCGAGCTCGAAACGGGCGCGGACTACCAGTGGCGCCGCGAAGGCGAGCCGCACCTGTTCAACCCGCAGACGGTGTTCAAGCTCCAGCACTCCACGCGGGCCGGGAAGTACGAGGTCTTCAAGGAGTACACCAAGGCCGTCGACGACCAGGCCGAGAAGCTGCTGACGCTGCGCGGGCTGTTCGACTTCAAGTACGGCAAGCGGGCGCCGGTGCCGATCGACGAGGTCGAACCGGTTTCGGAGATCGTCAAGCGGTTCGCCACGGGCGCGATCTCCTACGGCTCGATCTCCATGGAGATGCACCAGACCCTCGCCATCGCGATGAACCGCCTCGGCGGCAAGTCCAACACCGGTGAGGGCGGCGAAGACGCGGAGCGGCTGTACGACCCCGAGCGGCGTAGCGCCGTGAAGCAGGTCGCGTCCGGCCGGTTCGGCGTCACGAGCGAGTACCTCGTCAACGCCGACGACATCCAGATCAAGATGGCGCAGGGCGCGAAGCCCGGCGAGGGCGGGCAGCTGCCCGGCGCGAAGGTGTACCCGTGGATCGCGAAGACGCGGTTCTCGACGCCGGGCGTGGGGCTGATCTCCCCGCCGCCGCACCACGACATCTACTCGATCGAAGACCTGGCGCAGCTGATCCACGACCTCAAGAACGCCAACCCGGACGCGCGCATCCACGTGAAGCTCGTGTCCGAGGTCGGCGTCGGGACGGTCGCGGCCGGCGTGTCCAAGGCCCACGCCGACGTCGTGCTCATCTCGGGCCACGACGGCGGGACCGGCGCTTCGCCGCTGTCGTCCATCAAGCACGCGGGCGGCCCGTGGGAGCTCGGCCTGGCCGAGACGCAGCAGACGCTGCTGGCCAACCGGCTGCGCGACCGGATCGTCGTGCAGACCGACGGCCAGCTCAAGACCGGCCGCGACGTCATCATCGCGGCGCTGCTCGGCGCCGAGGAGTTCGGCTTCGCGACCGCGCCGCTGGTGGTGTCGGGCTGCATCATGATGCGCGTCTGCCACCTCGACACCTGCCCGGTGGGCGTCGCGACGCAGAACCCGAAGCTGCGCGAGAAGTTCAGCGGCAAGGCCGAATACGTCGTCAACTTCTTCGAGTTCATCGCCCAGGAAGTGCGCGAGTACCTGGCGGAGCTGGGTTTCCGGTCCATCGCCGAGGCCGTCGGGCACGCGGAGTTCCTCGACAAGCGCAAGGCCATCGACCACTGGAAGGCGGCCGGGCTCGACCTGTCGCCGATCTTCCACGTGCCCGAGATGGCCCCGGCCGGGCTGCGCCTGCAGCAGACGAAGCAGGACCACGGCCTCGAGAAGGCCTTGGACAACACGCTGATCCAGCTGGCCGAAGGCGCGCTGAACTCCGGCGACAAGGTGCGGCTGGAACTGCCCGTGCGCAACGTGAACCGGACCGTCGGCACCATGCTCGGCTCCGAGCTGACCAAGCGGTGGGGCGGCGAAGGGCTGCCGGACGACACCATCGACGTCACCTTCACCGGGACGGCGGGCCAGTCGTTCGGCGCGTTCGTGCCGAAGGGCGTCACGCTGCGGCTCTACGGCGACGGCAACGACTACGTCGGCAAGGGCCTCTCCGGCGGCCGCCTGATCGTGCGGCCCCCGCGCGACGCGCAGTACGTGGCGGAGGAGCAGATCATCGCCGGCAACGTCATCGCCTACGGCGCGACCAGCGGTGAGATCTTCATCCGCGGCAAGGTCGGCGAGCGGTTCTGCGTCCGCAACTCGGGTGCGCTGGCCGTCGTCGAAGGCGTCGGCGACCACGGCGGCGAGTACATGACCGGCGGCCGGATGGTCGTGCTCGGCCCGATCGGGCGCAACTTCGCGGCCGGCATGTCCGGCGGTATCGCGTACGTGCTGGACCTGCCCGCGCACCGCGTCAACCCGGAGATGGTCGACCTCGACCCGCTCGACTCCGAGGACGCGGACTTCCTGCGGGAAACGCTGGAGAAGCACTACAACGAAACGGAATCCGCGGTCGCGCGGGAACTGCTGGCCGACTGGGACGCGGGCGTCGACCGCTTCGGGAAGGTCATGCCGAAGGACTACAAGCGCGTGCTCGCCGCCCAGGTGCAGGCCGAGCGCGACGGGCGCGACGTGAACGAGGCGATCATGGAGGCCGCACATGGCTGACCCCAAGGGCTTTCTGACCACCACCCGCGAAGAACCGAAGCGCCGCCCGGTCGACCTGCGGCTGATGGACTGGCGAGAGGTCTACGAAGACTTCGCCACGACGAAGCTGCAGAAGCAGGCCGGCCGGTGCATGGACTGCGGCATCCCGTTCTGCCACCAGGGCTGCCCGCTCGGGAACCTCATCCCCGAGTGGAACACGCTGACCTGGCGCGAGGACTGGCAGCAGGCCATCGAACGGCTGCACGCGACGAACAACTTCCCGGAGTTCACCGGGACGCTGTGCCCCGCCCCGTGCGAAACCGCGTGCGTGCTCGGGATCAACGACGACCCGGTGACGATCAAGCGGGTCGAGATCTCGATCATCGACCGGGCTTTCGACGAGGGCTGGGTGACACCCCAGGTGCCCATTGCCCTCACCGGCAAGAAGGTCGCGGTCGTCGGGTCCGGCCCGTCGGGTCTCGCCGCGGCGCAGCAGCTGACGCGCGCGGGCCACAGCGTCGTGGTCCTCGAGCGGGCCGACAAGATCGGCGGGCTGCTGCGCTACGGCATCCCCGAGTTCAAGATGGAGAAGTCCCGCCTCGACCGGCGGCTCGACCAGATGCGCGCCGAGGGCACGGAGTTCCGGGCGTCGGTCAACGTCGGCGTGGACATTTCCGCTGCCGAGCTGACTTCGTCCTACGACGCCGTGGTGCTGGCCGGTGGCGCGACCGACTGGCGTGACCTGCCGATCCCCGGCCGGGACCTCGACGGCATCCACCAGGCGATGGAATTCCTGCCGCCGGCCAACCGGGTCGCTTCGGGCGAGCTTTCCGAGTCGCCGTACTCCGCTGCGGGCCTCGACGTCGTGGTCATCGGCGGCGGCGACACGGGCGCGGACTGCGTCGGGACGTCGCACCGCCAGGGCGCGCGTTCGGTGACGCAGCTGGAGATCATGCCGAAGCCGCCCGAGGCGCGTTCGGACGCGCACCCGTGGCCGACGTACCCGATGATCTACCGGGTGTCCTCGGCGCACGAAGAAGGCTGCGAGCGGCTCTACGCGGTGAACACGCAGGAGTTCCTGGGTGACGCCGACGGTCGCGTGCGCGCGCTGAAGCTGGTCGAGGTCCGCAACGAGGGCGGCAAGTTCGTCCCGGTGCCCGGCTCGGGACGCGAGCTGCCGGCGCAGCTGGTCCTGCTCGCGATGGGCTTCCTCGGGCCGCAGAAGAAGGGCCTCATCGAGGACCTCGGCGTCGAGCTGGACGCGCGCGGCAACGTCGCCCGCGACAAGGCGTTCAAGACGAGCCTGGACAACGTGTTCGTGGCCGGCGACATGGGCCGCGGCCAGTCCCTGATCGTGTGGGCGATCGCGGAGGGCCGCAGCGCCGCGGCCGGCGTCGACGCGTACCTGACCGGCCGCGACGTCCTGCCCCGCCCGATCGCGCCGACGGACCGGCCGATCGCGTAGGACCCGGCGCCGGCGGAGGTGTCATCGTCGCCACCTCCGCCGGCGCTGTACCACCACTTCGCACTGCCGGAGAGCGGTCAGAACCGGTAGCGCGGATCGTCGAAGCCCTGGGCGGCGGGCGGTGTCGACGTGCGCGGTCAGCTCGCGGGTCATCCGCTGGAAGGCGTCGCCGGGCAGGAACGGCACCAGGCCGATGGCGGCGAGGAACCGCGTGTTCGAAGTCAGCGAGGCGCGGCCGGCCCGGATCGTCTCGGCGATCTGGCCGGCGGAGTCCTGGTCGGAGGAGTCATCGCTTTCCTCCGAGGAGTAGCTGGTTGTTTCAGTCCCGACTGAAACAACCAGCTACTTCAAGCACGAGTTCCTCAGCGGTCGTAGTACCCCTGCTCGAGGTCGTCCAGCAGCCCCGGCTGCGTGGGCCGCCAGCCGAGCAGCTCCCGGGTCGTGTTCGCGGACGCCGGCTGGTCGAGCGCCAGGATCGCGCCGAGGAAGCCGAGCTCTTCGGCCGTCACGGACTTCACCGGCAGGCCGAGGCGGCGGCCGGCCACCTCGGCGACATCGCGGATCCGCACGCCCTCGTCGCCGACCGCGTGCAGCACGGCCCCCGCCGGGGCCTGCTCGAGCGCGAGCCGGAACAAGTGAGCGGCGTCCAGGACGTGGACCGCGGGCCAGCGCTGCGTCCCGTCGCCGACGTACGCGGCGATGCCCTTCTCGCGCCCGAGAGCGACCAGGCGGGCGATGAGGTCGTGGGCGTCGCCTTCGCCGTGCACCGAACGCGGCAGGCGCACGAGGGACGCACGGACGCCGCGTTCCGCCGTCGCGAGGACGGCCCTGGCGATGTCCCCGCGGCCGGCCACCGGACCCGCGAAAACCGAATCGTCCTGCTCGGTCGCCGGCCGGCCGGGCACCATCGGCGTCCCCGAAGCGGCGACGAAGGGCTTGCCGGCCAGCACCGCGCTCATGGCGCCGACCGCGGCCGCGTCGGTCCGGATCGCGGTGTCCATCCGGCTGAAGTCGTGGCCGAAGGCGAGGTGGACGACGCCGTCGGCACTTTCCGCGCCCTTCTCCAGGACGTCGAGGTCGGTGAGGTCGCCGCGAAGGACGTCGGCGCCCATCGCGGCGACGGTCTCGGCCGCCTCGGCCGACCTCGCGAGCCCGACGACTTCGTGGCCTGAGCCGAGCAGTTCGGGCACGAGGGCCCGGCCGATCCAGCCGGACGCGCCGGTGACGAACACACGCATGAGGTTTCTCCTTTGATGATGACACCCGGTGCCATCACCATAGCACCGTAATGACACCCGGTGTCATCGCCTAGGCTGGGGACATGAGCCGCTGGGAGCCGAACACGCGCGAGCGCCTGCTCGACGCCGCGCTCGACCTGTTCGGCGAGCGCGGGTACGACAGCGTCACGGTCGCCGAGATCACGGAGCGGGCCGGGCTGACGAAGCGGACGTTCTTCCGCCACTTCAGCGATAAGCGCGAAGTGCTCTTCGCGGGCCAGGAACTGCTGAGCCGGATCTTCGCCGAGGCGATCGCGGCGGCCCCGGCCTCGGCGACCCCGATGGAGGCGATCGCGGCGGCCCTGACGGCGGCCACGGCCCCGTTCGGGCCGCAGCGCCGGGAGCGGGCGCGCCAGGTCCGGGCGGTGGTCGCCGGCCACCGCGACCTGCACGAGCGCGAACTGCTGAAGCTCGCGACGTTGCGGGCCGCGATGGCCGACGCCCTGCGCGCGCGGGGAGTCCCGGACCCGACGGCCCGCCTCGCCGCCGAAATCGGCGGCTTGGCGTTCTCGACCGGCTTCGCCCGCTGGGTCGCACCGGACAACGAGCGGGAGTTCGCCGAACTGGTCCGCGAGGCCTTGGCCGAGTTGCTGGCGGCGACCACCACGCTCGGCTGACTCGGCGGGCCACGATCCCCCTTTCCGCCGGGTTTCCCCGTCCCTTGTGGACGCCCACCAGGCGGCAGCACCGATCCGGCCGCCGGGCCATTTGTTTCCTCTCCGAAACTATTTCGCGCTCAACTTAATCTTTCGTGTGAAACCGGAAATCGGGTGGCACCGCCGGCCTCCGGCACTGCACTCTGTATTCAGGGGACCCGGTCGGCCGAGGGGGGATTCGGTCGGCCGGGTGCCCGCCGAGAGGCGGGCTTTTTTCACACGGGAGGGGACCCGAATGAGTGTCGATCTGTCCACCACGCTGTCCTGGACCACGGCGACCGGCGATGCCGCGACGATGCTCGGCGAACTGCAGCCGAACATCCTCAAGGCCCACGTCCGTGACCACCTGTCCGCCCTGTTCCTCGCCTTCGGCGACGCGGCGGAGGCGCGCGGCTTCCTCGTCTCGGTCACCGGGAAGATGAAGTCCGCCAAGGCACACCTCGACGAGGTGAGCGCGTTCAAGACCGCCGGCGGCGCGGGCACGCCGTATGTCGGCGTCGGGCTCACCGCGGCCGGCTACCGCGCTCTCGGCGTCGAGAACTTCCCGCAGGACGAGGCGTTCCTGCGCGGGATGACGGCTGCGGCCACGCGGCAGCAGCTGAACGACCCGCCGCGCTCGACGTTCGATCCGGGCTACCGCGGCGAAATCCACGCCGTCGTGCTCGTCGGGGACGCCACGGACAAGGCGATGACGGCCCGCCGCAACGAAATCCTCGGTCTGCTGCCGGATTCGGCCACCGTGCTCGCGGAGGAAACCGGCCTCGGCCGCGTCAACGCGCGCGGCGAGGGCATCGAGCACTTCGGGTACGTCGACGGCCGCAGCCAGCCGCTGTTCCTGGCCGAAGACGTCGACGCCGAGAAGAACAACACCGACGGCATCAACGTGTGGAATCCGGCGGCCCCGCTCGAGCAGGTACTGGTTCCCGACACCGCGGCGCCGGATCCCGGCGTGCATTTCGGCAGCTATTTCGTTTTCCGCAAACTGGAGCAGAACGTCCGGCGGTTCAAGCAGGCCGAAGCGGATCTGGCCGACACGCTCGGCCTCACCGGCGAAGACCGCGAGCGGGCCGGGGCGATGATCATCGGCCGCTTCGAGGACGGCACGCCGCTGACCACCCAACGGGAAGACGGCGCCGAGAGCCCGGTGTCGAACAACTTCACCTACGACAGCGACCGCGCCGCGCTGAAGTGCCCGTTCCAGGCGCACATCCGCAAGACGAACCCGCGCGGCTCCGGCAACGCCCAAGACCCGGCCGCCGAGCGGCGCCACCTGATGGCCCGCCGCGGCGTCACGTACGGGGAGCGCCCGGACGACCCGAACGCCGACGTGCCGCCCGCGGCCCGGCCGAGCGGCGGCGTCGGGCTGCTGTTCATGGCCTTCAACTCCGTCCTGGCAACCAGTTCGAGTTCACCCAGGCGGTCTGGGCGGACAACCCGGGCTTCCCGATCGTCAAAGGCGTCACGCCGGGCCTGGACCCGGTGATCGGCCAGGGCGAGCGCGGGTCGTCGGACTACACCGTGGAGTGGGGCGGCTCCACGCAGCGGACGGCCGGCCCGGTGCCGCAGGCGGTGACGCTGCGGGGCGGCGAGTACTTCTTCATGCCGTCCCTGGCCTTCCTGCGTTCACTCTGAGCTGGGGGCGAAGGCCACCACCGGGTTCGCCCGGTGGTGGCCTTCGGAGGAATCAGGCGTCGAGCAGGTCGAACGCCAGCAGCCCGGCGCCCAGCCGCCCGGCTTCGTCGCCCAGCTCGGCGATCCGCAGCTCCGGCATCCGCTGGAACGTCAGGTGCGCGGCCAGCCACTCGCGCACCGGCTCCAGCACGTAGTCGGCCGCGGTGAACAGGCCGCCGCCGAGCACGATCACCTCCGGGCCGAGCAGCGTCAGCAGCGTCCGGATCCCGTGGCCGAGCCCGTCGAGCGCGTCTTGGACGACGGCGACAGCGACCTCGTCACCGCGTCGCGCCAGCTCGACGACCTCACGGGCGCCGTCGGCCGGGCGGCCGGTGCGCTCGGTGTAGCGGCGGGCGATCGCGGCCGCCGACGAGATCGCCTCGAGGCAGCCGGTCGCGCCGCAGCCGCACTTGCCGGCGTGCCCGACGTCGATGTGCCCGACTTCGCCGGCCTGCCCGTGCGCGCGGTGGATCCGGCCGTCGAGCAGCAGCGCGGCCGCGATGCCGGTGCCGACCGGGATGAACGCGGCGTTCGTCGCGCCGCGCCCGGCGCCCACGCGGAACTCGGCGATGCCGCCCGCGGTGACGTCGTGCCCGAAGGCGACGGGCAGCCCGAGCCGGTCTTCCAGGAGCTCGCCGAAGGGGACTTCGCGCCAGTCGAGGTTGGCCGAGAAGTGGCAGACGCGGGTCTCCTCGTCGACGATCCCCGGCACCACCACCCCCACCGCCGCGGGTCGCCCGGTCCCGGCCTGCTCGGCCAGCGCGGCCACGATGTCCGCGGTCTGCGCGGCCAGCGCCGTCCCGTCCGCGCTGCGGGCCGTCTCCGCGCGCAGTGCCGCCTTGGGCTGCAGCTGCTCGTCGAGCAACGCGGCCTTGATCGTCGTCCCGCCCACATCGAGGGCGGCCACCATTCGAGTCACCGCGGCATTGTCACATTGACGCAGCCCAAACGGCGGACCTACGCTCAACCGGCCAGACGACGGATTCCGGAACGCGGTGCAAGTCCGCGCGGTCGCGCCACTGTGACCCCCGCCAGGGGGAAGCCAGACCCGGACCGTCGTGAGAGACCCCGATGAGGCCGCGAAAGCCCGAGGAGGCCACGCCATGACCCAGACGGCAGCTCCCGCCGTTCCGCTCCCGATCCGCATCCCGATCCGTGAGATCGTGCCGTGGGCGGTGTTCGTGGTGCTCCTGGCACTGATCGCGCTCTACTTCGTGAGCGCCGAGCAGGGCGCGACGGCGGTGTTCGCGAACATGTACGTCCACGAGTTCGTGCACGACGGCCGGCACCTGCTGGCCTTCCCCTGCCACTGATCGGCGGGCACGTACTCCCATGATGAAGACCTTGCTGGTCCGCGGCATGCTCGCGGGCCTGATCGCCGGTGTGCTCGCGTTCGGGTTCGCCTACGCCTTCGGTGAGCCGTCGGTGAACGCCGCCATCGGCCTCGAGGAGTCCGGCGGTCACTCGCACTCCCACGATGCTTCCGCTCCTGCTCCCGCTCCGTCCGCGGAAGAAGAAGAGCTCGTCCCTCGCGACATCCAGAGCACGCTCGGCCTGCTGACCGGCGTACTCGTCTACGGCGTCGCAATCGGCGGCCTGCTGTCGCTGGCGTTCGCGTTCGCCCAGGGACGGCTCGGTGCGCTGCGCCCCCGGCTGACGGCGCTGCTGCTCACGGCGGGCGCGTTCACGGTGGTGTTCCTGGTGCCGTTCCTGAAGTACCCGGCCAACCCGCCGGCGGTAGGCCAGCCGGGCACGATCGGCTCCCGGACCGAGCTGTACTTCGGCTTCGTCGCGGTCTCCCTGCTGGTGGGCATCTTCGCCACGGTGTTCGGCCGCAAGCTGGCAGACCGCCTGGGCGCCTGGAACGCGTTCCTCCTCGCGGCGGCGGGCTACCTCGCGGTGATCGGCATCGTGGCCTGGTTGATGCCGGTGGTCGACGAGATCCCGGCAGAGTTCCCGGCCTCGACGTTGTGGAGCTTCCGAACAGCCTCGGTCGGCACCCAGGTGACGCTGTGGCTGGCGCTGGGCTTGACGTTCGGAGCATTCGCGGAGAAGGCCCTGAACCGCCGAACCACAGTCACCGCCTGACCCGGCGGTATCAAGCCGGTCCGCGGTCGCGTCCGTCCGATCCGGGTGGGTTCTTGCGGGGACACGGCGGTGCCGCGGGTGGGCTTCGGCACAGTCGCGCCAGATCCGCCGGACCAACGAGCGACCGCGGACCGGCCATCGGCGGCGGTGCGGGCGCACCGGGCGGAAACGCTGCGCGGCGGGCCGGGCGTGCGGCGGGCCGGGCGTGCGGCGGGCCGGGCGCGCTCCGGGCGATCGCGCCGCCCGGCGGGGCCTTGGTCGGCAAGTCACCCGGGTCGCGAAGGCCCCAGCCAGCGAGGCCAAGGCCAGCAAGGCGGCAAACCCCGGCTGGCAAACCCGCGGCCGGCAAGGTTCCGGCCGGCCGCACTCCGGCCCGGCCGGGCTAAGGCGCGCCCGGCGGCACGAACGGCAGGTCCGGCGGCGCCCCGTGCTCCAGCAACGTCCGCAGCAGGTCCGTGTCCAGGTGTTCGTCGACCGCGTCCGCCAGCTTGTCCAGCATCTCCTCGCGCAGTTCACCGAAGCCGGGCGCGTCCGGCGCCGGCGTCCAGCCGACTCCCGCCTGCGCCGCCGCTTCGGTGAGCCATGCGCGGCGGAAGGCGTCGTTCTCGAAGGCGCCGTGCCACATCGTGCCCCAGACCGCTCCCGCGCGCCGACCGTCCAGGAAGGACTCTGCCGGGGTCGTGGCGATCACCGAGCCGTGGTGGATTTCGTAGGCGTCCACCGGATGGCCGCGCCACGCCCCCGCCGGCCGGGCGAGCACCTTTTCCGCGGCGAACGTCACCCGTCCGGGCAGCAGGCCGAGGCCCCCCACCTCGCCCGCGCCGGATTCGATCTCGTCCACAATGGACTCGGTGAGCATCTGGTAGCCGCCGCAGATGCCCAGGACCGGGCGGCCCGCGGCGGCCCGGTCCGTCAGCGCCGTGTCGAGGCCGCGCTCCCGCAGCCAGGCCAGGTCGGCCACGGTGGCGCGCGACCCCGGCAGCACCACGATGTCCGCCGCCGCGACGACATCGGGGTCGGCGGTGAGCGTCACCGTGACCCCGGGCTCGGCGGCCAGTGCGTCGACGTCGGTGGCGTTGGACGCGCGCGGGAACCGGACGACCGCCACGCCGAGGCCACCACCGAGCGTTTCGCGGCGCCAGCCCGCCACGGCGAGAGCGTCCTCCGAGTCGATCCACACCCGGTCCAGCCAGGGCAGCACGCCCAGCACCGGCCGTCCGGTGATCTTCTCGAGGCTGTCCAGGCCCGGCCGCAGCAGGCCGACGTCGCCGCGGAACTTGTTGACCACCCAGCCCGCGACCAGGGCCTGGTCCTCGGCCGACAGCAGCGCGAGGGTGCCGAACATCGCCGCGAGCACGCCGCCGCGGTCGATGTCGCCGACGACCAGCACCGGCAGCCCGAACCGCCGCGCGAGCCCCATGTTGACGTAGTCGCCGCCGCGCAGGTTGATCTCCGCCGGACTGCCGGCGCCTTCGCAGACGACGACGTCGAAGCGCGTGCGGAGGTCCTCGAACGCACCGAAGGCGATCTCGGCCAGCCCCGCGCGGCCGGTGGCGTACTCCCCCGCTTCGAGAGTGCCGAACGGCTTCCCGAGCGCGACGACGTGGCTGCGCCGATCACTGCCCGGCTTGAGCAGCACGGGGTTCATCGCCGCTTCGGGTTCCACCCCGGCGGCCCGCGCCTGCACCCACTGGGCGCGGCCGATCTCGGCACCGTCGGCGCAGACCATGGAGTTGTTCGACATGTTCTGCGCCTTGAACGGCGCCACCCGCACCCCCCGGCGCGCAAGCCACCGGCAGATCCCGGCGGTGACCAGGCTCTTCCCGGCATCGGACGTCGTCCCGGCGACGAGCAGCCCGCTCATCGCCGGTTGTCCAAAGCCAGCCCGGCGCGGGCCGAGTTGTCCACAGATCGCCGTGGTCGGTCATTGAGTTCGATCGTGACCGTGTCGAGGTGCCCGGCAGTGCGGACCGCGAGGTCGGCCCCTTGGGGAAAGTACTGGCGCAGCAGTCCGTTGGTGTTCTCGTGGGATCCGCGTTGCCAGGGTGCGTGCGGGTCGCAGAAGTAGACCGGCATGTTCGTGGCCGCGGCGAACCGTGCGTGCCGGTGCACCGCTGGCGCCGGCGGAAGTGCCGTGGCCTCGGCCCGCCAGCGTTTCACGGTCCGGTAGCCGACCCCGACCTCCAGGGCCGCTTCCCTGCTGCCAGTTCCTGCTTCCACCAGCGCCATGTAGGTCACCCGCTCGGCGGTCAACGGCCTGCCACCCCGCTCGGCCCACCGACCCGGAGCCCCCAAGGCACAGTCTCGATCCGGCCTAGGCATCAGCAACTCCTGAACACTCACGTGCTGCAACCACCCCTGGAAACCGCCGAGTGGCGGGGGCCGCGACGGCGGCGATGGCCGCCGCGGCCGCCCCCACCAGCCGGGAGAGGCGCACCGCTCGGCGCAGGTCCGTCGGCTGCGGGTCGCGGCCTTCGCCGAGGCGGGCCCGGCTCTCCACCTCGCCGCCGTAGCTGTTCGTCCCGCCGAGGCGGATGTCCAGCGCTCCCGCGAACGCCGCTTCCACCTGGCCCGCGTTGGGGCTCGGGTGGCGGCCGCCGTCCCGGCGCCACACCCGCCAGGACTCCGCGGCCCGGCCGCCCGCGCACAACGCCGTGAGCGCCGCCCCGATCCGCGACGGCACCAGGTTGACTACGTCGTCCGCGCGCGCCGCGGCCCAGCCGAAGCGGCGGTAGCGCGGTGAGCGGTAGCCGACCATCGCGTCGAGCGTGTTGAGCGCGCGGTAGCCGAGGAGGCCCGGCATCCCGGCGACGGCTCCCCAGAACAAGGGCGCGACCACGGCATCCGAGGTGTTCTCGGCGATCGACTCGGTGGCCGCGCGGGTCAGCTCGGCGGAGTCGAGGGCTGTCGCGTCGCGCGCGCAGAGGTGCGAAAGCCGCTGACGCGCTTCGGGCACTTCGCCCGCTTCGAGCAGGCGGGCCATTTCGGTGCCTTCGGCGGCCAGGCCGCGTCCGCCGAGGACAACCCACGTGGACGCGGCGGTGAGGACGAAGCGCGCGAAGGGACGTCGCCGCGTCGCCGTCTGGAGCGCGACGCCGAGGCCGACGGCGCCGAAGGTGCACAGCGCGGCGTACGCGGCCCCGCGCGGCTTCGAGTCAGCCCACAGACGGTGTTCCAGCCGGGCCGCGGCGGTACCGAACAGAGCGACCGGATGGCCCGTTCGGGGGTCACCGAACAGAGCGTCGGCTACGTATCCGGTCACGAGTCCGGCCGCGGTTGTCCCTAGACGGAGTGGCACGTGGCGCACGGTAGCGCGTGCACCAGAATGCCGGGTATGACAGTGCCCAATGCCGCCTCCGCGGAAAAGCCAACGTCGGCGGGGCCCCATGCCGCCTCCGCGAAGAAACGTCCGTCGGCGGGGCTGACGCACCGGCTCGCCGGGTATCTCGAAACCCTGGCTCGCGCCCTCCGCCGGTACGGGCGCGACGAAGGCAAGGTGCTGGTCCTCGGCGGCGTCCGCTCGGGGAAGTCGCGGCACGCCGAGCGGCTCGTCGCCCACCACTCCCACCTCGTCTACGTCGCGCCCGGCCTGCCCGCGGGCGAGGACGACCCCGAATGGGCCGCGCGGGTGGCCGCGCACCAGGCGCGGCGGCCGGCGAACTGGAAGACCGTCGAGACCACCGACTTGGCCGGCATCCTGCGCACGGCGACCGAGCCGCTGCTGATCGACTGCCTCGGCACCTGGCTGTCCCGCGTGCTGGACGACGTCGGCGCGTGGCGGCAGAAACCGGGCTGGGAGCATCGCCTGGACGACCGGCTCGAGGACTTCCTGGCCGCGTGGGCCGCGGCGCGTGTGCCGGTGGTCGCGGTGAGCAACGAGGTCGGCAGCGGTGTGGTGCCCGCAACGTCGTCCGGACGGCTGTTCCGTGATGTGCTGGGCGCACTCAACAACCGGGTGTCCGCCGACGCCGACCGGGTCGTGCTGGTCGTCGCGGGCCGGGCGCTCGACCTGTAGCCAGGAGGCGCCCGTGTTCGACGTACCCGTGCCCGACCCCGCCGCCCGCACCGCCGCGCTCGAGCGGCTCGACGGCCTGGTCAAGCCGCTCGGCGCGCTGGGCAGGCTGGAGGAGATCGCGGCCTGGCTGTCCGCGGCGCACGGCACCGTGCCGCCGCGCCCGCTGGACGACGTCCGCGTGGTCGTCTTCGCGGGTGACCACGGCGTGTCGGCGCTTTCGGCGTACCCGCGCGAGGTGACCGCGGCGATGGTGCGGGTGTTCCTGGCCGGCAAGAGCGGCGTGAACGTGCTTTCCGCCCAGGTCGGGGCGCGCGTGCGGGTAGCGGACATCGGTGTCGATTGGGACGGCGCGGACGTGCCGGCCTCGGTGACGGCGCACAAGATCCGCCGCGGTTCGGGCTCGATCGACGTCGAGGACGCGTTGCTGCCGGGCGAGGCCCAGGCGGCGTTCGAAGCGGGCCGGGCGATCGCGCTGGAGGAACGCGAGGCGGACGTCCTGATCCCGGGCGACATGGGAATCGGCAACACGGCGATGTGCGCGGCGCTGGTGGCGGCCTCCCTCGGCCTGCCGGCGACGGAGGTCGTCGGCACCGGAACGGGAGTCGACGCGGCGGGCTTGGAGCGCAAGACCGCGGCGGTCGCGGCGGCGTTGACGCGGACGGCGGGCCGGACCGAGGACCCGTTCGAGAGGCTGACGGCGCTGGGCAGCGCCTGCGTGGCCGCGACGGCGGGCTTCCTGGTCCAGGCGGCGGTGCTGGGAATTCCGGTGCTGCTGGACGGGGTCTTCTCCGGCGCGGCGGCGTTGGTGGCACGGGACATCGCGCCGGGGGCGGAGCAGTGGTGGCTGGCCGGACATCGGTCGACGGAACCTTCGCAGGCGTTCGCGTTGAAGGCGCTGGGGCTGGAGCCGATCCTGGACTTCGGCCTGCGGCTCGGCGAAGGCAGCGGCGCTGTCCAGGCTGTGCCGACCCTGCGAGCGGCCCGCGCGATCTTGGCCGAGATGGGCCTGTTGGCCGACCTGGCATGAAGAAAGCAGCCCCATGGTTTCCCGGCGTGGTTACCACACCTCCGCCGGTGCCGGCAGTCGTAGCCTCGCGGTTTCCGAGCCGGGGCGAGCGGGCCCGCCGGGTCCGCCCGCCCGGGACCTCGCTGCAGATGACCGCAGCGGAGCTGAGCGGTCCGGTGTCGGCGACCAGCCGGGAACCGGACCGCAACCGGCAGCCCGACGGCGCTTGCCAGCCCTATGCCACGCAAGCGATGGCCGCCACCCGGCGACCCGGGCCGAAGATCGGCAAGCCGGCCTCGAACCGGGTGTTGCGGCTGATGATCCAGGTTCGGCCGGATGCACGCCGCTCGGCGACCGAGGCTGCGGCTGCGGCTGCGGCTGCGGCTGCGGCTGCGGCTGCGGCTGCGGCTGCGGCTGCGGCTGCGGACAACCCGACGTGAGCCGGTGGGTCGATGCCGTGCGGATGGCCATTGGGACGCTGACCACCGTGCCGGTTCCCGCTCCGCGGGTCATCGATCGGGGTGTTGCCGGGCGGGCCATGCTGCTCGCTCCCCTTGCCGCGCTGCCGCTGGCCGCGGCCGCCGGGGTGATCGTCTGGGCCGGTTCCGCTGCCGGGCTGCCCGCGCTCGCCACCGCGGCGCTCGCCCTCGGCGCCGTCGCGCTCGGCAGCCGGGGGTTGCACCTCGACGGGCTCGCCGACACCGCCGACGGACTCGGTGCCTCCTACGACCGCGCCAAGGCCCTCGACGTCATGCGCCGCGGCGACTCCGGGCCCACCGGGGTGGCCACCCTCGTCCTGGTCCTCCTCGTCCAGGTCGGTGCCCTGACCGCCGCCAACCCGATCACCGCGGCCGCGGGCGTGCTCGTCGGCCGGTGCACGCTCTCCATGGCGTGTGCACGAGGCGTTCCGACCGCGCGGCCGGACGGGCTCGGTGCCACCGTCGCCGGCTCGGTGCCGCGCGCCGCCGCGATCGCCGTGGGCGTGGCCGCCGCCGGGCTGGCGGTGCTGCTGCCCGGGCTGCCGTGGTGGCGCGGGCCGCTCGCCGTCGGCCTCGCCTACGCCGTCGCGGGTGCGCTCCTGTGGCGGTGCAACAAACGGCTCGGCGGCATCACCGGCGACGTCCTCGGTGCCGGTGTCGAAGCCGCCGTCGCGGCCGCTCTGGTCGCGTTGTCGACCTAGGTCCGCCGGCCGGCCGAGACACCCGGCGTAAGGAGCTCAAGCGCCGCAAGTGACCGAAACTGTCATACCCCCTCCTTACAGTGATCCGCGTGAACCGGACCGATCGTCTCTACGCCCTTGTCGAAGAACTGCGCGCCGTCGCGCCGCGGCCACGCAGTGCGCGCTGGCTCGCGGAGCGGTTCGAGGTCAGCGTCCGCACCGTCGAACGGGACATCAGTGCCCTGCAGCAGTCCGGCACGCCGATCTACGCCGAGGCCGGCCGCACCGGCGGGTACTGCCTCGACAAGGCGCACACGATGCCGCCGGTCAACCTGACACCCGCCGAGGCCGTCGCCATGGCGCTCGCGCTGAGACACCTCGACGCCACTCCCTTCCGGGCCGAAGGACGCTCCGCGCTGCGCAAGCTGGTCGCCGCGATGCGGCGGGAGGACGCGGACGCCGCGCAGAACCTCGCCGCCTGTGTCCACCTGCTCGGCAGCGGGCCCATCCCGCCGATGCCGCACGTGCTCGGTATCCGCCGCGTGCTGCGCATCCGGTACACCGACCGCGCAGGTACCGTCACCCGGCGGGAGATCGAGCCGCTCGGCTACGTCGGCAAGCCCACGCACTGGTACCTCATCGCCTGGTGCCGGCTGCGCAAGGAGATCCGGGCGTTCCGCACCGACCGGATCGTCTCCTACTCCGTGACCGCCGAAGTGCCGCCGCTTCGCCGGCTGCGGCCCGAGGACCTCGACATCCCGTACGGCGACGTCGATCAGCTCACTTTGGCGGGGTGAACACGGAGAAGTGGTTGCCCGCCGGGTCGAGCACGTGCGCGAACGTCACGCCGACCGGGTTGACGCTCGGTGGCCGTTGCACCCGGCCGCCGGCTTGCTCGACCTGCCGGCAGGTGGCGTCGACGTCCTCGACCAGCACGGTGAAGATCGCGTAGTCCTCCGTTCCCGTGGAGAGCCCGCCACGTGAGCCGCCGGTGTCGATCACCCGGTAGGCCGGGTCGGTGCTGGCCGACGAGTCCTGGGCGATCTTCCAGCCGAACACCTCGCCGTAGAACCGTTCGGCGGCCGCCGGGTCCGCGGTACCGATCTCGAACCAGGCGACGTCGTTGAATCCGGGCATGTCGTTCCTTCCGCTGCCACGCCGGGTGTTCCCGGTGTGCGCCCAGTTTCGGCGGCGGTGACGACAACCCCCTGTCGGTGTTTACGAAACTTCTCGCAAAGTCGCCAGGAACGCGTCCGTCGTCGCGCGGTCCCGGACCGCCAGCCGCAGGTGGTCCGGGCCGAGGCCGGGGAACGTGTCCCCCCGCCGCACCGCGTAGCCCGCCTCACGCAGGCGCGCGCGCAGGGAAGCGCCGTCGGGGACGCGGACCAGCACGAATGGGCCGCGCGGGTCGCCCAGCACCGGCACGCCCGCCGCGGTCAGGCCGGAGACCAGGTACTCGCGGTCCGACTCCGCCGCGACCGCCAGCTTTTCCGCTTCCTCCACGGCGGCCGGCCGGCAGCACGCCACGGTCGCCACGCCGGCCAACGTCGACACCGACCACGGCACCTGCACTGCCCGCAGCCGCTCGACGACATCCGCCGGAGCGAGCACGTAGCCCGCCCGCAGGCCGGCCAACCCCCAGGTCTTCGTCAGGCTGCGCAGCACGACGACACCCGGGACACCGGACGCCAGGCTCTCGGCCTCGCCCGGGATCGCGTCCAGGAACGCTTCGTCCACCACGACCAGCCGGCCGGGGCGCACCAGGGAAAGCAGTGAAGACGCGGGGTGCAGGACCGATGTCGGGTTCGTCGGATTGCCGACGAACACCAGGTCGGCGTCGGCCGGGACCAGCGCCGGATCGAGGACGAACCCGTCCGCCTCGGCGAGGACCACCCGCGAGACCGCGTGTCCCGCCGCCCGCAGCGCCGCTTCGGGCTCGGTGAACTGCGGGTGCACGACCACCGCGTGGCGCGGCCGCAAAGCCGAGGCCAGCAACGTGAACGCCTCCGCCGCACCGGCGGTGACCAGCACTTCCGAGGGAGGACGGCCGTGGCGCGCGGCCACCGCCTGCACCGCGTCCGCGGTGGACGGGTAGGCGGCCAGGGCGTCCAAAGCGGACGCCAGTTCGGCCCGCAGCCAAGCGGGCGGGCGCGGCAGCCGGACGTTCACGGCCAGGTCGACCAGCCCCGGCCCGACCTCACGATCACCGTGGTGGTGCAGGTCGTAATCAGGCACGGCCATACGCCCGCACCCGCGCCGCGAACCGCTGGGCCAGCTCGGGATACCCCGCCCAGTGGACGTGCAGGTAGGACGCGTGCAGCGTCGGCGACGCGAAGCCGTCCAGCTGCCGGTCCCAGCCCCAGGCCGCCGACGCGCCGTGCGACGGCGTCACCTCGGTCCGGTGGAACTCGTGCCCGGTGACGCGCTGGCCGGCCGTCGCCATCACGTTGTCCTCGACGGCGACCGCGCGCCGGTAGCCGAGCTTGCCGCGGGCGGTCATCTTGGCGTCCGCGGGCACGGCGCCGGCCATCGGCACGCCGTCCAGGGACTGGCACAGGTACAGCAGCCCGGCGCATTCCGCACTCACCGGCATTCCACTCCGGACCGCCGAAGCCACTTCGCGACGCAACGCCGTGTTCGCCGACAGTTCCGCCGCGTGCACCTCGGGGAACCCACCGCCGAAGTACAGGCCGGCGCACCCGTCGGGCAATGCCTCATCACGCAGCGGATCCACGTCCACGACCTCGACGCCGCAAGCCGCCAGCAGCTCGATGTTTTCGGTGTAGCGGAAGGTGAACGCCGGACCGCCGGCGGCGGCGATCGTCACCCGCGGACCATCCACCCCGGACGGCTCCCACGGCGGCGAAGAAAGCCCCGGCGCCCCGGAAGCGATCCGGACGATCGCGTCGAGATCGACGCCGTCGCGCACCCACGCAGCCAGCGCGGGCAGCACGTGCTGAGCTTCCGCGGCCCGTTCCGCCGCCGGGACGAGCCCGAGGTGACGGCTCGGCGCGTGGATCTCTTCGTTGCGGTACAACGCCCCCAGCAGCGGAACACCGGTCGCTTCCAGCGCGGACGCGATCTCGTCGAGGTGGCGCTGCGAACCGAGCTTGTTGAGGATGACCCCGGCTAGCCGCACGCGGTTGTCGTAGTGGGCGAAGCCGAGGACGGTCGCGGCGACGCTGCGGGAGGCGGCCGAGGCGTCGACGACCAGCACCACCGGCGCGTCGAGCAGCCGGGCCACGTGTGCGGTCGAGGCGTAGCCTTCGGTGCCCAGTGCCCCGTCGAACAGGCCCATCACGCCCTCGATCACGGCGATGTCGGCGCCCGCGGAACCGTGCCGCAGCAACGGAACCAGCCGGTCTTCCCCCTGCAGGAACGGGTCGAGGTTGCGCGCCGGGCGTCCGGTCGCGAGCGCGTGGTAGCCGGGATCGATGAAGTCCGGCCCGACCTTGTGCCCGGACACCCGGTGCCCGGCCGCGCGCAGCGCCGCCATCAGCCCGGCGGCGATCGTGGTCTTGCCGTGCCCGGAACCGGGCGCGGCGATGACCACCCGCGCTACCACTCGATCCCCCGCTGACCCTTCTGGCCGGCGTCCATCGGGTGCTTGACCTTGGTCATCTCGGCGACCAGGTCGGCGGCCTCGACGAGTTCCGGCGGCGCGTACCGGCCGGTGATGACGACGTGCTGGTGCCCGGGCCGCGAGACCAAAGTGGACACCACGTCGCCGACGTCGAGCCAGCCCCACTTGAGCAGGTAAGAAAATTCGTCGAGGACGTAGAAGTCGTGCGTCTCGGCGGCGAGCCGGCGCTTGATCTCCGCCCACCCCTCACGGGCGTTCGAAGCGTGATCCTCTTCGGTGCCGGACTTGCGCGCCCAGCTCCAGCCCTCGCCCATCTTGTGCCACTCGACCGGCCCGCCCTCGCCGGTGTCGTCGTGCAGCTTGCCCAATGCCTTGAACGCGGCTTCCTCGCCGACGCGCCACTTCGCCGACTTGACGAACTGGAACACGCCGATCGACCAGCCCTGGTTCCAGGCGCGCAGCGCCATCCCGAACGCGGCCGTCGACTTGCCCTTCATTTCGCCGGTGTGCACGGCGAGCAGCGGCCGGTTGCGGCGCTGCCGCGTGGTCAGGCCGTCGTTCGGGACGGCTTCCGGTTTGCCCTGCGGCATCAGGCGGCCCTTCCGGTCCGGGCACGGACGGCGTCCGCCAGCGATTCGGCGGCGACATCGGCGAGGGGGACGTGTTCCGCGCCGAGGTGGGCGGCGAGGTCGGCGGCCAGGCCGAGGCGCATCTTGCCGCTCTCGCAGTCCATGACGACCGTCGTGACGCCGGCCAGGAGCCCGGCCGCGGCCTGGGCGCGGGCGACGGCGTCGGGACCGCTGGTGGCGCGGCCGTCGGTGACGACGACCAGCAGCGGGCGGCGCCGGGGGTCGCGGATTTCCTCGACGCGCAGCACGCGCGCCGCCTCCAGGAGCCCTTCGGCCAGGGGCGTCCGGCCGCCGGTCGGGAGGCCTTCGAGGCGGGACGCGGCCGCGTCGACGCTGATCGTCGGCGGCAGCGCGAGTTCGGCCGCGTCGCCGCGGAACGTGACGAGCCCGACCTTGTCGCGGCGCTGGTAGGCGTCGAGCAGCAGCGACAGGACCGCGGACTTGACCTCGCGCATCCGCGCCTTCGCACCCATCGAACCGGACGCGTCCACGCAGAACAGCACGAGGTTGCCTTCCCGGCCTTCGCGCAGCGCGAACCGCAGGTCTTCGGGACGCAGCTCGAGCCCGGCACCGGTGCGGCCGCGGGCTTTCTGGTGCGGTGCCGCGGCTTTCACGGTCGCGACCAGGTGGGGCCGGCCCTCGCGGACGCTCGCGGGCTGGACGCCGATCGTCCGGCCGCTGTCGGTGATCGCGCGCGAACGACGGCCGCGTTCGCCCTCGCCCATGCCCTTGACGCGGAAGACGCGTGCCTTGAACGTCTCGCCGGCCCCGACGGTCTTCTGCTGCCCGCCGCTCTGCGGCTTCGGTTCACCTTGCGGTGCGTTTTCGCTGCCCTGGGGAACTTCGTCTTGGGACGGCGCCGAACCTGAGCCAGGGCCGTCGTCTTCGGGGCCGGGGTCCGGTTCGGCGTCCTGCAGCGCCTGCTCCAGCTGCTCTTCCGAGATCCCCGGCGCGTCGAACGGGTTCCGGCGGCGCCGGTGCGGCAGCGCGAGCCGCGCGGCGACGCGGACGTCTTCGGTGGTCACCTCGTCACGGCCGGCCCAGGCCGCGTGCGCGACCGCCGTCCGCGCGGTGACGATGTCCGCGCGCATGCCGTCGACCTCGAAGGACGCGCAGACCTCGGCGATCCGGCGCAGAGCGTCGTCGGGGAGCTTGACGGCGGGCAGAAGCCGTTGCGCCGCTTCGATGTCCGCGGCGAGCTGAGCGTCTTCGCCGGCGTACTGCGCGGCGAAGGCGTCGGGATCGGCTTCGTAGGCCAGGCGACGGCGGACGACCTCGACGCGCTGCTCCGGATCGCGGCTGGAGGCGACCTCGACGGTCAGCCCGAACCGGTCCAGCAGCTGCGGCCGCAGCTCGCCCTCTTCGGGGTTCATGGTGCCGATCAGCACGAACCGCGCGGCGTGCGAGACCGAAACGCCTTCGCGTTCCACGGTCGCGCGGCCCATCGCGGCGGCGTCCAGGAGCGTGTCGACGAGGTGGTCGTGCAGCAGGTTGACCTCGTCGACGTAGAGCAGCCCGCGGTGCGCGGCGGCCAGCAGGCCGGGCTGGAAGTCCGTGACGCCTTCGGCGAGCGCGCGTTCCAGGTGCAGCGAGCCGATGACGCGGTCTTCGGCGGCGCCGACCGGCAGTTCGACCAGCTTCGCGGGCCGCCGGTGGCCGGTCGCGCCGTCGTGCGGGCCGTCCGGGCAGAGCGGGTCGGGAGCCGCGGGATCGCAGGAGAACCGGCAGCCGCCGACGACGTCGACACCCGGCAGGAGGCCGGCGAGCGCACGGACCATCGTCGACTTCGCGGTGCCCTTTTCTCCGCGCACCAACACCCCGCCGACCGCGGGCGAGATCGAGGACAGGACCAGCGCCAGGCGCAGGTCCGGCAACCCGACGACGGCGGTGAACGGGTACGGCTTCAAAGGCGCTCCTCCAGCTCGGCGACCGGCCGATCATCGCACAGCGGCCGCCTCGCTTAGGGTGGGAAATCGTGCGCGAAGAATCACGTCGATCCGCGGCGGAGGCGGGCTCCGCGAACCGCCTGACCGTGGTCGGGATCGGGGCGGACGGCTGGCCCGGCCTGTCGGAACAGGCGAAGGCCGCGGTGCTCGCCGCCGACGTCGTGCTGGGTGCGCCCCGGCAGCTGGCCTACCTGCCCGAGGAGGTCCCGGCGCAGGCGTGGCCGACGCCGTTGCTGCCGGGGCTGGACGCGGTCATCGCGGAGCACGAAGGCGCCCGGATCTGCGTCCTGGCCAGCGGTGATCCGTTTTTGTCGGGGGTGGGTGCCACACTGGTGGCCCATGGATACGAGGTCGAGGCGCTGCCTGCGCTCTCCTCGGTGACACTGGCCCGGGCACGGCTGGGCTGGTCCGCCGAGGAGACCGAGGTGGTCACCATCGTCGGCCGGTCGTCGGCCCGCGTCGCCCGGGTTCTGGCGCCGCGCCGGCGAGTGCTCGTCCTGGGTGCCGACGCGCCCGCTTTGCGCTCCCTGCTCACCGTGCGGGGTTATGGCGAGAGCGAACTGATCGCGTTGGAGAACCTGGGCGGGCCCGACGAGCGCATCTCCGACGGCTGGGCCGGCGATCCCGGACCGCTGACGGTGTTCGCGCTGGCGTGCGCGGGTCCGGCGTTGCCGCTGATCGGCATCCCGGACGACGTGTACGCCCACGACGGGCAGTTGACCAAGCGCGACCTGCGAGTGTCGGCGCTGGCCCGCCTCGCGCCGAGTCCCGGCGAGCTGTTGTGGGACGTCGGCGCGGGCGCGGGCAGCGTCGGCATCGAGTGGTCACGGCTGCACGGGCTCAACCGCGCGGTCGCGATCGAGCGTTCGGCCGAGCGGGCCGAGCGGATCGCCCGGAACGCATTGGACCTGGGAGTACCGGAACTGGAGGTGGTGGCGGGGGAAGCACCGGAAGCGCTGAGCGCGCTGCCCGCACCGGACGCGGTCTTCATCGGAGGCGGCGTGACGGCGCCGGGCGTACTGGAGGCGTGCGTGGCCACGGGCGCACGAGTGGTGGCGCACGGGGTGACGCTGGAGGCCGAGCAGGTCCTGGCGCGCGCGTACGAGGAGCACGGAGGGGAGCTGCTGCGGATCGGTGTGGAGAAGGCGGCCCCGCTGGGCGGCTTCACGGGCTGGACCCCGGCTCGGGTCGTGACGCAGTGGAGCAACCGATGACCGTGCACTTCATCGGCGCCGGGCCGGGGGCTGCCGACCTCATCACCGTGCGGGGCCGGGACCTGCTCGCCCGGTGCGGGGTCTGCCTCTACCCCGGCAGCATGACGCCGCCCGATCTGCTCGCCTACTGCCCGCCCGGGGCCGAGCTCGTCGACACGGCGAACCTCAGCCTCGAGCAGATCGTCGCGAGGCTGGTCGAGGCCCACCGCGCCGGGCACGAGGTCGCGCGCCTGTGCTCGGGGGATCCGTCGCTCTACAGCGCCGTCGCCGAGCAGGTGCGGCGGCTGGACGCGGCCGGGGTTCCCTACGCCGTCGTCCCCGGCGTGCCCGCCTTCGCCGCTTCGGCCGCCGCGCTGAAGCGGGAGCTCACCGTGCCCGAAATCGGGCAGAGCCTGGTGATCACCCGGGTCCAGGCCCGCTCGACCAAGATGCCGCCCGGGGAGACCCTCGCCGCCTTTGCCGCAACCGGGGCCACCCTCGCGCTGCACCTCGCGATCAACCACGTCGAGCGGGTGGCCGGGGAACTCCGGCCGCACTACGGCGCGGACTGTCCCGTCGCCGTCGTCGCGCTCGCGAGCCAGCCCGGGGAAACCGTCGTGCGCGGGGTGCTCGGCGAGCTGCCCGCGCTGGTCCGCGAAGCCGGGATGACGCGCGCCGCCACCATCTTCGTCGGGCGGGTGCTCGCCGCGACCGACTTCCCCGACAGCTTCCTCTACTCGAGTGCCCGTGACCGGGCGAACCAACCGGAGTCGTTGTGACGGAACTGCGCTGGGGCCTGCTGGCCGCCGGGACGATCGCCGCCCACTTCGCCGCGGGCGTCGACGAAAGCAAGCACGGCGTCCTCGGCGCCGTCGCGGCGCGGGACGCCGGGCGCGCGCGGGACTTCGCCACGCGCTTCGACATCCCGAAGGCCTACGGCAGCTACGAAGAGCTCCTCGCCGACCCGGACATCGACGCCGTGTACGTCTCGACGCCGCACGCGATGCACAAGCAGTGGGCCATCGCCGCCGCCGAGGCCGGGAAGCACGTGCTGTGCGAGAAGCCGCTGACGATCACCGCGGCCGATGCCGAGGAGGTGATCGCGGCCGCCCGCGCGTACGACGTCTTCCTGATGGAGGCGTTCATGTACCGGCTGCACCCGCAGACGCGGCGGCTGGCCGAGCTGATCTCGTCCGGCGCCATCGGCGAGGTCCGCGCGGTGGACACGACCTTCTCCTTCGACAGCAACCCGGAGGAGACAGCCCGGCTCGGCGACCCGGCGCTCGGCGGCGGCGGGATCCTCGACGTCGGCTGCTACTGCACGTCGCTGGCCCGGCTGGTCGCGCAGGCCGCGACCGGGCAGGACGTCGTCGAACCGTCCGAGGTCAGCGGGATGGCGCACCTGTCCGCCACCGGCGTCGACGAGTGGGCGACGGGCCTGCTGCGCCTGCCCGGGGACATCCTCGCGACGATTTCGTGCGGGATCCGGCTGACCCGAGAGGACGGCATCCACGTCTTCGGCTCGCTGGGGCAGATCCACATCCCGCAGCCCGCGTGGATCCACCCGCTGCGCAAGCCGGGCGTCTCGCAGATCATCCTGACCCCGGCCGGCGGCGAGCCGGAGGTCATCGAGGTCGAAGCCACGCAGGGCGTCTTCGCGCGCGAAGCGGACCACGTCGCCGCGCACGTCGAAGACCGGCAGGCGCCCGAGCTGACCTGGGCGGAGACCCTCGCCAACCTGCGTACGCTGGACCGCTGGCGCGAAGCCGTCGGCTACGGGCGTTCCTCGTGATCCTCATCCTCGGCGGGACCGGCGAAGCCCGGCAGCTCGCCGAAGCGCTCACCGCGCGCGAAGTCCGCGTTGTCACTTCGCTGGCCGGACGCGTCGCACGGCCGCGGCTTCCCGCCGGCGAAGTGCGCGTCGGCGGCTTCGGCGGCCCGGACGGCCTGGCGCGGTACCTGCGCGAAAACCGGATCGAAGCCGTCGTCGACGCCACGCACCCCTTCGCCGAGCGCATCGGCGCGAACGCGGCAAAAGCGGCGGAGCTGACGGAACTCCCCCTCCTCCGGCTCGCGCGGCCCGGCTGGCGGCCGGGCCCCGGGGACACCTGGCACTGGGCCGACGACCTCGCCGACGCCGCGCGCCGCCTGCCGGA
This sequence comes from Amycolatopsis sp. CA-126428, assembly GCF_002904335.1. Classification (GTDB taxonomy): domain Bacteria; phylum Actinomycetota; class Actinomycetes; order Mycobacteriales; family Pseudonocardiaceae; genus Amycolatopsis. Next base: position 165,169 of record NZ_PPHF01000038.1, read on the forward strand.
CCTGGGCGAACGCGTCTTCCTCACCAGCGGCCGCCAAGGTCTGCCGGCGTTCGCGCACCTCGATGACCTGTGGTTCCTGATCCGCTGCGTCGACCCGCCCGAGCCGCCGCTCCCGCGGCACCACGAGCTCCTCCTCGCCCGCGGGCCGTACGAGGTGGCAGCCGAGCGCCGGCTGCTCGAAAGGGTCGACGTCCTGGTCACCAAGGACTCCGGCGGCCCGCAAACCGAAGCGAAGCTGACGGCGGCCCGCGAACTCGGGAAGCCCGTCGTGGTGGTCCGGCGGCCGCCCCGGCCGCACACGGAGACCGCCGAAACCGTTCCTGAAGCCGTCGAATGGGTTCTGCACCGATGATCGAAGAGTTCTACGAAGTCCTGCGCAAGCGGCGGGACGTCCGCGGCGAGTTCACCGGCGCGCCGATCCCCGAAGCCACGCTGACGCGGATCCTCGAGGCCGCGCACGCCGCGCCGAGCGTCGGGCTCACCCAGCCGTGGGACTTCGTGCTGGTCGACGACTACGGGACGCGCGAGAAGTTCGCCAAGCACGTCCACGAAGAACGGGAGGTCTTCGCCGGGCAGCTCGGCGAAGAGCGCGCGAGCACGTTCGCGAACATCAAGGTGGAAGGCATCCTCGAGGCCAGCCTCGGCGTCGTCGTCACCTACGACCCGGCGCGCGGCGCGCCCGACGTGCTCGGCCGGCACGCCATCGCCGACGCCGGCCTGTACTCGGTGTGCCTCGCCATCCAGAACCTCTGGCTCGCCGCGACCGCCGAGGGCCTGGGCACCGGCTGGGTCAGCTTCTACCGCGAGCCGTTCCTGAGCGAGCTGCTCGGCATCCCGGACGGCGTCCGGCCGGTCGCGTGGCTCTGCGTGGGGCCGGTGAGCAAGCTGGAGACCGTGCCGGACCTGGAGCGCCACGGCTGGCGCAGCCGCCGGCCCCTGGCCGCGGCGATACACCACGGGCGATTCACCCCACGTGACCCGGGGGCTGCGTCAGCCGCCGACGTCTGACCCGTTAGCGTTGCGCCGATGCGTCTGATTGCCGTAGCGCTAGGGCTGCTCTCGGCCTTGTGCGCGCTGGCTTTCCCCTTCCTGCCGGTGGTGCAGGACACGGCGGAGGTCGTCTGGCCGACCGGCAGCGACACCCGCTCCGTCAACGCGCCCTTGACCGGGTACTGGGCCCAGGACCTGCGTGCCGAGCTGCCGTGCGCGGCCATCCGCTCGGTGGACGCCCGCACGAACGGGCCCGGCCTGCTCTTCGCCACCGTGCCGGACGGCCGCACCGACCCGAAGGCCGGCAACGGCGTCGGCATGCAGCTGCGCGTCGACAACGGCGTGCTGCTCGCCTCGAGCCAGGGCCAGCAGATCGCCCAGCAGCCGCTGCCCGCCGAAAAGTGCGACGTCGAACTGGACGTCGACGCGACGCAGATGACGCTCGCCGTCGCCGGGACACCGATCTTCCACGCGGGCGGCGACGTCCGTCCCCGCGTCGTCGGCATCTACTCCTCCATCAACTCGAGCAAGGACCCGATCGCCGGCCTGCACGTCTCGGTCGTCCCGGACACGCGGTACCAGACGTCGCCGACCGCGCTGAAGATCCTCGTCGGCGTGCTCGCCGTGCTGTCGCTCATCGGCTGCCTGATCGCGGTCTGGCGCCGCGACTCCGGCTTCGCGCGCCGCGCCCCGCGCTGGGCGCCGGTCGGCTGGTGGCGGCTGACGGCGCGGGACGTGACGGTGATCGTCGCGCTCGGCGCCTGGGTCTTCATCGGGCCGGTGACCTCGGACGACGGCTACATCCTCACGATGGCCCGGGTCACCGAGGCGACCGGCTACCTGACGAACTACCACCGCTGGTTCGGCGTCGCCGAGGCGCCGTTCGGCTGGTTCTACCACCTCTTCGAGCTGATGGCGCACGTCAGCGTGGTGCCGCCGTGGATCCGGCTGCCGTCGTTCCTGCTCGGCGTGCTCAGCTGGCTGCTGATCAGCCGCGAGGTGATGCCGCGGCTGGGCACCCAGATCCGCACCAGCAGCCCGGCCGGCTGGGCCGCCGCGACGGTTTTCCTGATCTGGTGGATGCCCTACAACAACGGCGTCCGCCCGGAACCGGTGGCCGCGCTCGGCTCGCTGCTGGCGATCTGCGCGGTCGAGCGCGCGCTGGTGACGCGGCGGCTGCTGCCCCTGTGCCTCGGCCTGACCGCGGCCGGGTTCACCCTGGCCGCGACGCCGACCGGGCTGATCGCGGTGGCGCCGTTCCTGGTCGCCGCGCGGCCGCTGTTCAAGCTGGTGCGCCAGCGCGCGAACGAGAGCGGCTGGCTGCCGGTGCTCGCGCCGGTCGCCGCGGCCGGGCTGCTGGTGCTGGTCGTGGTGTTCGCCGACCAGACCTTCGCGACCGTGCAGGAAGCGACCCGGATCCGGACCCAGGTGGGCCCGAACCTGTCGTGGTTCCAGGAGCTCGCGCGCTACCAGCTGCTGTTCGCCGACCTGCCGGACGGCTCGGCGCCACGCCGGTTCCCGGTGCTGCTGGTCGTCCTGTGCACCGCGACCTGCCTGGTGATGCTGCTGCGCCGCGGCCGCATCCCCGGTGCGTCGCTCGGCCCCGCCCGCCGCCTGATCGGCACGACGGCGGTGTTCTTCCTGCTGCTGGCCCTGACGCCGACGAAGTGGACGCACCACTTCGGCGCGTTCGCCGCGGTCGGCGCGTCGATGGCGGCGCTGACCGCGCTCGCCACCAGCTCGACGGTCCTGCGGTCCAAACGCAACCGCGCCGCCTTCCTCGCCGGGCTGCTGGTCGTCGCCGCGCTGGCGGCGACCGGCCCGAACACCTACTGGTTCGTCTCGCGCCTCGGTGTCCAGTGGACGAACGTGGCGCCGTCGATCGGCGGCATCGGCCTGTCCACGATCCTGCTGGTCGCGGCCGCGGTGGCCGGGGTGTACGCGTTCGTCGAGAACGTCCGCGCGCACCGGCCGGGCCTGCCGGACCAGCCCCAGGAAGGCCGGCTGCGCGCGCTGCGGCTCGGGTCGCTTTCGCTCGTGGTGGTCTGCGGCCTCGTCGCGGCGGGCGAGTTCGTCACGATGGCGTGGGCGATCCACAACCAGTCCGGCAGCTACAGCCTCGGCGCGGCCAACATCGGGCACCTGTTCGGCAAGAGCTGCAACCTCTCCGACCACGTGATGGTCGAGCGCGACGCGGCGACGAGCATCCTGCACCCGCAGGCCGAGCAGCGGACCGTCGCGGAGAAGGTCAAGGAGCCGGACTCCCCGCTGCCGAACCCGGACCAGGACAACGGCCGTGTCCAGACCGGCTTCCACACCCGCCCGGTCGACGACAAGGACCCCCTGGCCGAGCCCCCGCACGGGTTCACGCCGGAAAAGGTGCCGATGTGGTCGAGCTACCTCGACCCGGAGACGCGCGCCGGGCGGCTGCGCAGCGACTGGTACGCGCTGACGGAGAAGCCGGCGGACGGCCAGATCGTGGTGGCCACGGCGGGCGCGGCCCGCCGTCCGACGTCGGTCAGCCTCGACTACGGCGTCGACACCCCGGACGGCGTGAAGGTCCTGCGCAGCCAGTTCATGCTCCCGCCGGGCGCGGGCACCAACGGCTGGAACGACACCCGCATCAACCTGCGCGACCTGCCGCCGGAGACGAACGCGGTCCGCGTCAACATCGTCGACAACGACCTGACCGAGGACGGCTGGATCGCGGCCTCGGCCCCGCGCGTCCCGACGTTCACGACGCTGACGGACCGCATCGGCTCGAAGCCGGTGTACGTGGACTGGCCGGCGTCGTTCGTGTACCCGTGCGTCCAGCCGGTGACGTCCCACGACGGCATCTCGCAGGTCCCGGACTACCGCATCACGGCGGGTGGCCTGGCGGACGAGGCCCAGTGGGCGTCCTCGACGAACGGCGGGCCGATCGGCTGGCTGGAGGAGCTGGCCGAGGAGCCGGAGGTGCCGAGCTACCTGATCGGCCAGCCGAGCCAGTCGTGGGGCCAGCTGCTGCAGATCGAGCCGTTCACCGAGGGCATCGCGCCGACGGTGGTGCACGGGGAGAAGACGGTGCCGGGCTGGTGGTCACCGGGACCGGGACCGCGGCAGCCGAACGGCAAGGACCCGACGCGCTGACCGTCGTGAGTGGTAAGGCGGGTTCTAACCCGCCTTACCACTCACGACAAGCCGCGGCAGACTAGTAACTGCGGGGCGTCCAGACGGTGCCGTTCTCCGCTCGGGTCTTCGACGAGCCCACGATCAGCAGGCACCGCATGTCCACCGTCGCCGGATCGAGGTCGCCCAGCGTCGTGATGCGGATGTCCTCCTCCGGGCCGCCGACGTCCCGGGCCACCACCACCGGGGTGTCCGCGGAACGGTGGCGGAGCAGCACGGCACGCGCGTCGGCCAGCTGGGTCGTCCGGGTGCGGGACGCCGGGTTGTACAGGGCCAGCACCAGGTCCGCCGCGCCCGCCGCGTCGAGGCGCTTCTCGATGATCTCCCACGGCTTCAGCCGATCCGACAGCGACAGCACGCAGTAGTCGTGGCCCAGCGGGGCTCCCACCCGGGACGCCGCCGCCTGGGCCGCGGTCACTCCGGGCACGATCCGGACCCGGACGCCGGTGCCGTGCCCGGCGGACACCTGCTCCAGCACCGCCGACGCCATCGCGAACACGCCCGGGTCGCCCGAGGACACCACCGCGACCCGGGAGCCGGACGCGGCCAAGGACAACGCCTCGCGGGCCCGGTCCGCCTCGACGCGGTTGCCGGACGCGTGCCGCTGCTGGCCCGCCTTCTGCGGCACCCGCGCGACATACGGCCCGTACCCGACGACGTGCTCCGCCGCGTCAAGCTCCGCAGCAGCTTCGGGCGTCAGCCACTCGGGACCGGCCGGGCCGAGACCCACGACGACGACCTCACCGGCCGAAGGCGCGGCAGCCGGAGGGGAAGCCGGCGAAGACTGACGTGACGCGTAAGCCGGCGAAGGCAGCAACGCCAGCGAGAAGTACGGCACCGTCGAAGGATCCACCGAAGCCAACGGCTCCATGCGCTGCTGGCCCCAAGTCGCGCGCTCGACGTAGACGGCGTCGTCCAGCTTGCCCGCCTCCGCGAACGCCTCTCGCACCGACGAGAACGTCCGGCCCAGCTTCAGCACCGCCGCCGCGTCGGTGTCGGCGAGGCGCCGGGCCAGTTCCGGGGCCGGCAGCGTGCCCGGGAGCACCGTCAGCACCTCGTCGCGCTGCACCAGCGGGCGGCCGAAGACCGACGACGCCGCGCTCACCGACGTCACGCCCGGGACGACCACCGCCTCGAAGCGGCCGGAAAGCCGTTCGTGCATGTACATGTACGAGCCGTAGAAGAACGGGTCGCCTTCGCAGAGCAGGACCACGTCGCGGCCCGCGTCGAGGTGCTCGGCCAGCCGCTTCGCGCTCAGCTCGTAGAAGTCGGCGATCGCGCCCTCGTACCCGCCCGGGTGGTCGGTCGTCTCGGTCGTGACCGGGTAGACGAGCTTCTCCTCGAGCTGCCCCTCGCGCAGGTACGGCTCGGCGACCGACCGCGCGATGCTCCGGCCGTGCCGCGCGCAGTGGTAGGCGATCACCGAGGCTTCGGAAATCAGGCGCGCCGCCTTGACCGTCATCAGTTCCGGGTCGCCGGGGCCGAGCCCGACGCCGTACAGCGTTCCGGTCATTCTTCGGCGCTCGCAAGGGCGTTGATCGCCGCGACGGCCATCGCGCTGCCGCCTCGCCGGCCGTGCACCACCAAGTACGGTGCCGGGGCGCGCTTGGCCAGCTCCTCTTTGGACTCCGCCGCGCCGACGAAACCGACCGGGACGCCGATGATCGCCGCGGGCGCGCCGACGCCTTCGTCGAGGATCTCCAGCAGGCGGAACAACGCCGTGGGCGCGTTGCCGATGGCCACCACCGAACCAGGCAGCTTGTCGCGCCACAGTTCCAGCGCGGCGGCCGAGCGCGTGGTGCCCATCCGCTCGGCCAGACCGGGCACCGCCGGGTCCGAGAGCGTGCAGAGCACCTCGTTGTTCGCGGGCAGGCGACGGCGGGTGACGCCGCTGGCGATCATCTGCGCGTCGCACAGAATCGGTGCGCCCGCTTCGAGGGCGGCGCGGCCGGACTCGACGACGTCGAGCGTGTAGCGCAGGTCGTCGACCAGATCGACCATGCCGCAGGCGTGGATCATCCGGACCGCCAGCCCGGCCACGTCGTCGGGCAGGATCGCCAGGTCCGCCTCCTCGCGGATCGTGGCGAACGAGTGCCGGTAGATCTCGGCACCGTCCCGCAGGTAGTCGATCACAGCTTCCCTTCCATCTCGTCGAGCGGCACCCAGCGGCCGTCGATGCGGTAGCCCCCCGCTTCGGCGACAACGTCCACATAGGACTGCGACGGCCTTCCGCACCGCCGTTCACAGCCCGAGAAGTGCGCGCGCAGGCCCGGCCGGAACACCGCGTCGGCGCGGACGTCGGCGCGTGACTTCGCGCAGCCCGGACGGCCGATGCACGCGGTGGTCCCCAACGCCTCGCCCCCGAAGCCCAGCCGCTCGAAGACGTCGGTGGGCGCGTCCGGCAGGACCAGTGACTTCCACGGCGTGACCAGCGCCGTCCCGCACTCCGCCAATGCCCGCGCCTGCGTCGCGGACAGCTGCCCGAAGCGCGGGACGACACCGGCCGCGAAGCCGCTGCCGTCCTTGGGAATCAGCCCGGCCGGGACCTCGGCCGCGGTCCGCGGCACCGGCGTCCCGCGCCAGGCCGGGTCGTCGAGTTCGGCGACGCGCCAGGCGGCGCCTCGCACCCGGCAGAACTCCAGCGCCACCTCGATCAGCACCGCCACCGCGTCGGCGCGGGCCACTCGTCGTCCCGTGTCGCCGCCCGCGAGCAGCAGCGTTCCCTCGGCAGGGCCCGTCGCGCGCCAGCAGACGTCGGCGCCTTCGCCGGCGACGTCCCCGCGTCCGTCGTCGAAGGCGAAGAGGAACCGCCCGGGCAGAGCCGCCAGCTCCGGCGTCGAACACAGCACCAGGTCCAGCGCGGCCGCCAGGCCGCGGACGTCGGCGAGGCCGCCGCGCACTCCGCTCAGCGGTGACGCGAGGACGTTCCGGACCCGCTCGTGCGACGACGAAGGCAGCAGACCCGCTCCGGTCAGCCGGTCCGCGAGGCCGGGCTTGGTGACGCCGCGGAGCTGGACGTTGCCGCGCGAGGTGAGGTGGAGGTCGCCGTCGCCGCAGGCTTCGGCCGCGTCGGCCAGCGCGCGCAGCTGCACTGCGGAAATCGTGCCGCCGGGCAGCCGCACCCGCGCCAACGGGCCGTCGGCGGCGTCGTGGGGTGCGAAAACACCGGGGCACGCGTCGGCTCGCACGCGTGCTGGGGTCGGCATGAGGTCACTGTAGCTGGCCGTTCCGGGGCTCCGGCGGGTCCGAACGCGGCCGGATCCGGGCCGTTCCGGCGTCCAGGTCCACGTCACGCCAAGGAGGCGCGCCTTCGGCGTCCTGCTCGACGAGCATCGACATCGTTTCCCGGTGTTCCAGCTCACGCCGCTTGGTCCCGTAGAGGAACGCGGTGGCTTCTTCGATGGAGGTGGCGGACAGCCGCGCCTTGAAGCGCGAGCCGTTCTTGCGCGGCCGCAGTTCGATCGCGGCCATGACCAGCAGGATCACCACGCCGCCCGGAAGGGCGAGCCCCAGCCAAGTTCCCATGCCCGGCGAACCGGGTGACCGTGGGTCAAGTTCCCGGTACCGCAGAAGTCTGATTAAATGTAGTAGGTGTGCTACATTCAATCGCATCAGTCAGATGGGGGTGACCGTGATGAGAGATCCGTCCGATCCCGTCGTCCGCGTGCGCGGGCTGCGGATGCGGTACGCCGCGATCGACGTGCTCCACGGCGTCGAATTCGAGGCGTACCGGGGGGAGGTCGTCTGCCTGCTCGGGCCGAACGGCGCGGGCAAGACGACGACGATCGAGATCCTCGAGGGCTTCCGCATGCGGTCGGCCGGCGAGGTGAGCGTGCTGGGCGTCGACCCGGCGCACGGCGGCGAGGACTGGCGGGCACGGCTGGGGGTCGTGCTCCAGTCCTGGCGTGACCACGGGAAGTGGCGCGTCCGCGAGCTGCTCGCGCACCTCGGCCGGTACTACGCGCCGTACTCGACGGCGTCGCACCAGCGGCCGTGGGACACCGACGAGCTGATCGCGACGGTCGGGCTCACCGAGCACGCGCACAAGAAGCTCAAGCAGCTCTCGGGCGGGCAGCGGCGGCGGCTCGACGTCGCCATCGGCATCGTCGGGCGCCCCGAGCTGCTGTTCCTCGACGAGCCGACCGCGGGCTTCGACCCCGAGGCCCGGCGCGAGTTCCACGACCTGGTGCACCGCCTGTCCGACGAGCTCGACACGACGATCCTGCTGACCACGCACGACCTGGACGAGGCCGAGAAGCTGGCCGACCGGATCCTCATCCTCAACGGCGGCCGGATCATCGCCGACGGCTCGGCCGACCAGCTCAGCCGGCAGATCTCCGGCGAGGCCGAGGTCCGCTGGAGCGTCGGCGGGCAGCGCTTCGTCCACTCGACGACCGAAGCGACGAAGTACGTTTACGACCTGTTCAAGCAGCACGGCGAGGCCGTCGCGGACCTCGAGGTCCGGCGGGCGTCGCTGGAGGACACCTACATGACGCTGGTCCACCGCGCCGAAGCCGGCGGCGAGACGGAGCTCGGCCTCCAGGAAGCGGGTGCGCGATGAACGCCAGGACAGCGACACTGCGCAACGGGCTGGCCCGTGGCTGGATCGAGTTCAAGCAGACGTGGACCAACCTCGACGACGTGGTCGGCCAGCTCGTCTTCGTCACGCTCTTCCTCGGCACGCTGTTCTTCATGCGGAACGCGACCCTGCCCGGCACGTCGTTCTCGCTCGGCGCCGCGACCGTACCGAGTGTGCTCGGCGCCGGCATCGTGTTCCAAGGGCTGACCGGCGCGGCGGGCTACCTGGCCGTCGACCGCGAGGACGGCACGCTGCTGCGGGCGAAGGCGACGCCGAACGGGATGCTCGGGTACCTGCTCGGCAAGACGACGGCACTGTCGCTCGCCCAGCTCACGGGCCTGATCGCGGTCCTGATCCCGTGCCTGTTCGTGTTCTCCACGCTGGCGCCGGACGGCGTCTGGTCGTACCTGCACCTGCTCGGGGTGCTGCTGGTCGGCATGATCGCGACGATGCCGATCGGCGCGGCGCTCGGGTCCCTGACCAGCAGCCCGCGCTCGATCGGGCTGATCACCCTGCCGATCATGGGCCTGGGCGCGATCTCGGGGATCTTCTACCCGATCACGGCGCTGCCGGTGTGGGTGCAGGACATCGCGCAGGTGTTCCCGATGTACTGGCTGGGCCTCGGGATGCGCTCGGCGCTGCTGCCGGACAGCGCGGTCGTCGTCGAGATCGGCCAGTCCTGGCGGCCGCTGCCGACCCTCGCGGTGCTCGTCGCGTGGGCCGTGATCGGATTGGCGCTGGCCCCGGTCCTGCTCCGCCGCATGGCGCGGCGCGAGGCCGGCTCGTCGCTGGCCGAGCGGCGGGAAAAGGCCATGCAGCGTGTGGGGTAGTCATGAGTGAGGTCGTCTACAACCGGATCGCGATGCTGCGCGCGGAGCGGTCGATCTCGCGGCGGCAGCTGGCGGAGGCCCTCGGCGTGCACTACCAGACGATCGGCTACCTGGAGCGCGGCGAGTACAGCCCGTCGCTGTTCCTGGCCCTGCGGATCGCGGAGTTCTTCGAGGTCTCCGTGGAGGTGCTGTTCTCGACGAAGCCCTTCCCCCGCCTGGGAGAGCGGTCCGCCTAGGGCTTGCGCAGGTCGGCGTCGGCCAGGGCGCGGACGACGTCGTCGCGGCGGGTCTCGCGGATCGTCCGGTTGAGCTCGACGTGCAGGAACGGCGTGCCGCCGGCGGCCTGGCCCTGGACGTTCGTCGTCCCGGCCAGGCCGCGGCACGGCTCGGCCCAGGCCCGGCGGACGCGGAACCCGGCGGCTTCCAGGCGGTCCGCTGCCCGGCGGGCCGCGTCGCCGGCCTCCGCGGCGCCGGCCGAGAGGACGACGTCGGCCGCGGGCAGCGTGCGGTCCTTGAAGCCGTGCAGCTGGACCTGCGGCAGGCCGCGGCGGGCCAGCAGTGTGGTGACGACGTGGAAGACGGTCCGCGTCTCGTGCGCCGGGTCTTCCCGGCGGCGGTGCGCCCCCGCGACGGCCAGCACCGCGCCGGGCACCTGCTCGAAGAGGGCCAAGCCGATGAGGTCGGTCCGCAGGTCGGACGAGGGGTGCGGCACCTCGACGACCAGTGACGGCGGTGCGGACCGGTCGATCGCGTAGAGCCCCCAGGCTCGCTCGGTGCCGGTTTCCTGGACCACGAAGGCGTCGCCGGTCACGGAGAACCCCAGGTCAGGCAGGTGATGGGGGCGGCCGTCGAGCAGGGCGGCGAAGCCCGTTCCGGCGGTTTCGAGCTCGGCCGCGGTGGGGTGGCGGTACGGCTGCCGGGTCGACTGCGCGGCGGTGAAGCTCCGGAGAAAGGGTTCCAAGCCGCCAGGTTACCCAGGCAACGTCACCTTGACGCGCCTCGACCGGCACCGGAGAGTGAGGGCGATACCCACGCGTCGGCAGGTGGAGGAACCCGGTGAGAGTCCGGGGCGGTCCCGCCACTGTGACCGGAGCTGTGTTCGATGCCCCCTCCGCGGGAGGGAGTACGTCGGCGGCTCCGGGAGCCAGGAACTCCGGCCGGCGCGCCCGTCTACCCGGGGCGCGGACCCCGAGGAGGAACCTCGTGATCCTGCTTTTGTCCACTTCGGACACCGACCTGCTCAGCGCCCGATCGAGCGACCGCGAGTACCGGCTCGGCAACCCCGCCCGGCTCGACGTCGCCGAGCTGCCCGGGCTGCTCGACGGCGTCAAGATCGTCGTCGCGCGGATCCTCGGCACGCCGCGGAGCTGGCAGGACGGCCTGGACACGCTGCGGGCGTCGGGCGCGCACGTCGTCGTCCTGGGCGGGGAGCAGACGCCGGACGCCGAGCTGATGAAGCTCTCGACCGTCCCCGCCGGGATCGCCGCCGAGGCCCACGCCTACCTCGCGCAGGGCGGCCCGGCGAACCTCACCCAGCTGCACCGGTTCCTCTCCGACACGCTCCTGCTCACCGGCGACGGCTTCGAGCCGCCCGCCGAGCAGTCCACCTGGGGCGTCCTCGAACGTCCTTCGCGGGGCGACGGCCCGGTCATCGGCATCCTCTACTACCGCGCGCACCACCTGTCCGGGAACACGGCGTTCGTGCACGCCCTCGCCGACGAGATCGAGGCCGCGGGCGGGCGCGCGTTGCCGGTCTACTGTGCTTCGCTGCGGACACGCGAGCCGGAGATGATGGCCGAGCTGGCGTCCGTGGACGCCTTGCTGGTCACCGTGCTCGCGGCCGGTGGCACGCGGCCGTCCGAGGTGGGCGCGGGCGGTGACGACGAGGCGTGGGACGTCGCCGAGATGGCCGCGCTCGACGTCCCGATCCTGCAGGCGCTGTGCCTGACCAGCGACCGCGAGACGTGGGCGGCCAGCGACGACGGCCTCTCGCCGCTCGACGCCGGGAACCAGATGGCCGTGCCGGAGTTCGACGGGCGGCTGATCACGGTGCCGTTCTCGTTCAAGGAGCTGGACGAGGACGGTCTCCCCCGGTACGTGCCGGACGCCGAGCGCGCGTCCCGCGTCGCTCGCATCGCGCTGGCGCATGCCCGGCTCCGGTACACACCTCCGCCGGAACGCCGGATCGCGCTGATGCTGTCCGCGTACCCGACGAAGCACTCTCGCGTCGGCAACGCGGTCGGGCTGGACACACCCGCTTCGGCGATCGAGCTGCTGCGGCGGATGCGCGCGCTGGGCTACGACCTGGGGCCGGACGCCTTTCCGGGCGTCGACCCGACCGGCACCGACCAGCCCGACGGCGATGCGTTGATCCACGCGCTGATCGCCGCCGGCGGCCAGGACCCGGAGTGGCTCACCGAAGAGCAGCTCGCCGGGAACCCGATCCGCGTTCCCGCCGCGCGGTACCAAGAGTGGTTCGACGCGCTGCCGGCCGAGCTGCGCGAAGGCGTCGAGGAGCACTGGGGCCCGGCGCCCGGCGAGCTGTACGTCGACAACGGCGACATCGTGCTGGCGTCCCTGCAGAGCGGCAACGTGATCATCATGATCCAGCCGCCCCGCGGGTTCGGCGAGAACCCCGTCGCGATCTACCACAACCCGGACCTGCCGCCGAGCCACCACTACCTGGCCGCGTACCGCTGGCTGGAGGAGGAGTTCGGCGCGCACGCCGTCGTCCACCTGGGCAAGCACGGGTCGCTGGAGTGGCTGCCGGGCAAGACCGCGGGGCTCTCGGCGTCGTGCGCGCCGGACGCCGTGCTCGGGAACCTGCCGCTGGTCTACCCGTTCCTGATCAACGACCCGGGCGAGGGCGCGCAGGCGAAGCGGCGGGCGCACGCGACGATCGTCGACCACCTGATCCCGCCGATGGCGCGGGCGGAGTCCTACGGCGACATGGCGCGGCTGGAGCAGCTGCTCGACGAGCACGCGAACATCGCGGCGATGGACCCGGCGAAGCTGCCGGCCGTGCGCCAGCAGATCTGGACGCTGATCCAGGCGGCCAAGCTGGATCACGACCTCGGCATCGACGAACGGCCGCACGACGCGGAGTTCGACGACTTCCTGCTGCACATCGACGGCTGGCTCTGCGAGGTCAAGGACGCGCAGATCCGCGACGGGCTGCACGTCCTGGGCGCGGCGCCGGTCGGCGAGGCACGCGTCAACCTGGTGCTGGCGATGCTGCGCGCGTCCCAGATGTGGGGCGGCAAGCAGGGCGCGGTGCCGGGCCTGCGGTCGGCGCTGGGTCTCAAGGAAGACGCGCCGATGTCCGAAGTGGACGCGGTCGAGAAGACGGCGCGGGAACTCGTGCAGACGATGGAGATGCGGGGCTGGGACGCGACCGCGGTCGCCTCGGTGGCGCCGGACGCCCAGGTCGCGCGGGTGCTTTCGTTCGCCGCCGAGGAAATCGTCCCCCGGCTCGCCGGGACGTCGGCCGAACTGGACGCGGTGCTGCACGCGCTGGACGGCGGGTACATCCCGGCCGGGCCGAGCGGGTCACCGCTGCGCGGGCTGATCAACGTGCTGCCGACCGGGCGGAACTTCTACACCGTCGACCCGAAGGCCATCCCGAGCCGGCTGGCCTGGGAAACCGGGCAGGCGCTGGCGGACTCGCTGCTGAAGCGCTATCGCGAGGACACCGGCGACTGGCCGAAGTCGGTCGGGCTGTCGGTGTGGGGCACGTCGGCGATGCGGACGTCCGGTGACGACGCGGCGGAAGTCCTGGCGCTGCTGGGCGTCCAGCCGGTGTGGGACGAAGCTTCGCGGCGCGTCACGGGCATCGAGGCGATTCCCCTGGCCGAGCTGGGCCGGCCCCGGATCGACGTCACGATCCGGATCAGCGGGTTCTTCCGCGACGCGTTCCCGCACGTGATCGCCCTGATGGACGACGCCGTGCGGCTGGTGGCCGGGCTGGACGAACCTCTCGACGAGAACTTCGTCCGCGCGCACGTGTCCGCCGACCTGGCGGCACACGGCGACGACCGGCGCGCGACGACGCGGATCTTCGGGTCGAAGCCGGGCGCGTACGGCGCGGGCCTGCTCCCGCTGATGGACAGCGGGAACTGGCGCGACGACAAGGACCTCGCGGAGGTGTACGCGGTGTGGGGCGGCTTCGCGTACGGCCGCGACCTGGACGGCCGCCCGGCGCGCGAGGACATGGAGAGTTCGTACAAGCGCATCGTGGTGGCGGCGAAGAACACCGACACGCGCGAGCACGACATCGCCGACTCGGACGACTACTTCCAGTACCACGGCGGAATGATCGCGACGGTCCGCGCGCTGACGGGCGCGGCCCCGGCGTCCTACGTGGGCGACAGCACCTCGCCGGACGCGGTCCGCACGCGCACGCTGGGCGAGGAGACGGCCCGGGTGTTCCGCGCCCGCGTGGTCAACCCCCGGTGGCTGGCGGCGATGCGCCGGCACGGTTACAAGGGCGCGTTCGAGCTGGCCGCGACGGTGGACTACCTGTTCGGCTTCGACGCCACGGCCGGCGTGGTCGGCGACTGGATGTACGAGAAGCTGACCGAGTCGTACGTGCTCGACGAGGTGAACCAGGAGTTCCTGCGGCAGGCGAATCCGTGGGCGTTACGCGGGATCGTGGAGCGGCTGAACGAGGCGGCGGACCGCGGTTTGTGGGCGGAGCCGGATCCGGCGTTGCTGGAGAAGATGCGCGAGGTATACCTGTCGCTGGAGGGCGACCTCGAGTCGGAGTGACCGCAAGCGGACGACCGGCGGTGGTGGTCCGGACCACCGCCGCCTTGGCCGGACAAGTTTCGGATATTGCGGGACGTTTCGCCCGCCGATCGGGATTACCCGACCTTGGTGGCTTGACTTCGTTAATGGTCTAGTCCAATGATCTGTCCACCTCGATCCCCACCGGGAGGACAGCTCATGCGCAGGAGCAGACTGGCCGCCGTCGGGCTCGCCGCCGCCACTTTCGCCGCCACCGCCGTCAGCCTCGTGCTCGGCGCACCGTCGGCGACCGCGGCGTTGAGCAACAACTGGTACGCCGCGGCGCCGTACCTGATGCCCCAGAGCAACAACCCGCCCGACCCCGTGACCGTGATGAACGCGACCGGGCTCAAGGCGTTCCAGCTGGCGTTCATCCTCGCGCCGAACGGCGGCGGCTGCAGCCCGACCTGGGACGGCACCTCCGCCGTCTCGTCCGACACCGCGGTCGCGGGCGTCATCTCGCGGATCCGCGGCGCGGGCGGCGACGTCTCGGTGTCCGTCGGCGGGTACGGCGGCACGAAGCTCGGCCAGACCTGCGGAACGGTGGCCGCGACGGCCGCCGCCTACCAGCAGGTCATCACGAAGTACTCGCTCAAGGCGATCGACTTCGACCTCGAAGAGCCCGAGTACGAGAACACCGCGGCGATCGCGAACGAGCTCGGCGCCGCGAAGACGTTGCAGGCCGGCAACCCCGGCCTGTTCGTTTCGGTGACCATGCCGGGCACCGCGGCCGGCACCGGCTGGTTCGGCACGCAGCTGATCGACCAGGCGAAGTCGATCGGCTTCACGCCGAACAACTTCTCGATCATGCCGTTCGACGGCGGCTTCAACGGCGGCTCGTCGCAGGTGTCGGCGCTGGAAGCGTTCCACGGCCTGCTGATGTCCCATCTGGGTTGGGACAGCGCGACCGCCTACGCCCACGAGGGTTTCTCCGGCATGAACGGCAAGTCCGACGCGGCGGAGATGTTCTACACCTCGGACTTCCAGACGGTGTACGACTACGCGACCAGCCACGGCCTCGGCCGTTTCACGTTCTGGTCGGTCAACCGGGACCGCGCCTGCTCCGGCACGACGGACAACGGCGTCTGCAGCAACGTCCCGCAGAACGACTGGGACTTCACGAAGTTCAGCGTCCGCTTCGCCGGCGCGACCCCGCCGCAGACGACCCCGCCGGTGACGACGACCCCGACCACCCCGGGCAACGGCTCCTGCACCGCGGCGGAGTGGGACCGGGCGAAGGTCTACGTCAAGGACAACGTCGTCTCGCACAACAGCCACAAGTGGACGGCCAAGTGGTGGACGCAGGGCGAAGAGCCCGGCACGACCGGCGAATGGGGCGTCTGGCAGGACAACGGCGCCTGTTAGCCGGCTAGAAGTCGAGGTGGGTGTTCTCGCGCTGGACTTCCGGGGCCAGCGCGGGCACCTCGACGACGTGCCGCCCGGCCTGCCGCAGCAGTTCGGTGCCCCGGGCGTCGACGAAGACCGGCGGCTCACGCCAGGCGAACACGACCCGCGGAATCCCGGCGTCGAGGATCAGCTGGGTGCAGCTGCGCGGGTGGGAACTGCGGTGGCTGCACGGTTCCAGCGAGCTGTACATGGTCGCGCCGGCCAGGCGCGGGTCGCCGGCGCACTTGGCCAGCGCGGCCTCTTCGGCGTGGTTGCCCGGGTCGCCCTCGCCGGAATGCCCGGTGGCGACGACCTCGCCGTCGGCGTCGGTGATCACGGCGCCGACCCGGAAGGTGTGACTGGGCGGGCACTCGGCGGCGAGCGCGATGGCTTCCCTGAGGCGCTGGACGTCCCGGCCGGTCGGTTCGGCGGCGGCGCGGTACTCGAGGACGGCCATCCCCTGCAGTTCGTTCGCGGCGGTCAGGACCAGCGGCCGCGGATAGAGTCCCGGCCCGACGAACCGCGGCGCGTCCGGCTGCGCGACGAAGAACGGCGCGATCGCGAGCCGCAGTGCGTCGGCGAGGCCTTCGGTGAGGAAGCGGGTATGGATCCCGCCACCGCCTTCGACCAGCAGGTTCTCGATGCCGCGCGCGCCGAGGTCGTCGAGGACGCGCCCGAAGTCCGGCGGGTTCCCGGCGTCGACGACGGTGGCGACGTGCTTGAGCGCGTCCGCGGCGCCGGGCGGTGCGTAGACGAGCTTTTCGGTGTCCCCGACGGTGAAGAACTGCGCGTCCGGGTCGAGACCGCGGGTGGTCACGGTGACCTTGACGGGTTGTTCGGGCTTGCCCTGTTCCAGCCGTTTCCGCCGGAGTTCGGGGGACCGGACGAGCAGCCGCGGGTTGTCGGCCCGCACGGTCCCGGCCCCGACGAAGATGGCGTCGGCCTCGGCCCGCAACCGATCGACGATCGCGAAGTCGTCCTCTGTGGACAGCACCAGCCGCTCGGGTGAGGTGTCGTCGAGGTAGCCGTCGAGCGACTGCGCGGCGGACAGCAGGACGTGCGGCCGGGGGATCACCCGGCCCAGTATGCCGTAACACCCGGGGCGGTCCCCGCGTCCTACGACGTATCCCCCTGCCGTGCGCATCCCCCGGAGCTTTCTGAACATGACAACGCGAGGCTGGTACAAGGAGCGGACGCTCACCACGGTCGACACCGTCGGCCGGGAGGTGTCGGTGACGACCGGGCTCACCCGTGACCCCGAAGGCCGCTTGGTCGCGGCGATCGCGATCAGCGACGGACCGACGGCGATCTACCGCTATTCCGGCGACGCCGACGAGCGG
The DNA here is from genome assembly GCF_002904335.1 of Amycolatopsis sp. CA-126428. GTDB lineage: Bacteria > Actinomycetota > Actinomycetes > Mycobacteriales > Pseudonocardiaceae > Amycolatopsis. Next base: position 182,247 of record NZ_PPHF01000038.1, read on the forward strand.
ACCGAGCTGGTCACCGACGCCGTGGACACGGTCAAGGAGCTGCGCAAGCTCGCCGGCGTCCCGCCGACGCGCTGACCTGGCCCGGCTTGGGCCGGCCCGCCTGGCCTGGCCGGCCTGGCCGGCCCCGCTCGGTTCAGGCCGGCAGGACCGCGTACTGGCGGACGTAGAGGTCGGTGTAGGTCACCGGGCCGCGCGGGCCGGGAACCTTGTCGAGGTTGATGCCGGTTTCCGGGACGGCGAGCAGCTTGAAGCCGTCGAGGAGGCGGGTCGGGGCGTTCCAGAAGACGCCCGTGCCGGTGTAGCCGTCGAAGAAGGCGTCGGCGGCCGACTCGTCCTCGGTGGAGATGCCCGCTGCCAGGCCGGAGGTGCGCTCGTTGGCGATGTCGACGGCGTCGGAGAGCGAGCCGACCTTGGCGACGGTGACGGTGGCTTCCCGGTCGGAGTCCAGCGCCCACTCGTAGCCGATGGGGTGCTCGTGCGGGGCCAGCGAAGGCGTGACGCCGCGCTCGGCGAGGGCGTCCGAGATCGCGGGCCAGGCGTCGTCGTGGATGTCTTCGTGGATGAGCAGCAGGTTCAGCCGGTTGCAGACGCCCAGCCGGTCGAGGCTGGCGTAGACGAGGTCGCGCGCCTTGGTGACGTCCGCCCCGCGGTCGACGTAGAGGACGCCACCGCCATCGGCGTGGGCGAGGGTGCGCACGCCGTGGACGGCCGCCTCGGTGGCGAGGGCGCGGGTGCTGTCCCCGCTGCCGCGCAGGATCACCAGCGGCACGAGGCCGGGCAGCCGGACGAGCGCGGAGGCCGCCTCCCGCTCCACGCGCGGCACGAGCTGCACGCAGTCGGCGTCGATGCCCGCCTCGGTGAGCGCCGGCGCGATGACGACCTCACGCAGCCGCTGGGCGGAGCCGAGCGCGGCCGAGCCGGTGCGCAGCACCCCGGCGTTGCGGGACTTGACCAGCTGAGAGGCCACGTCGACGGTGACGTTCGGCCGCGCCTCGTAGTTCGCCCCGATGACCCCGACCGGCCGCCGCCGTTCGACCAGCCGCAGGCCCCCGTCCAGGGTGGACACGTCGACGGAGCGCTCCTGGTGCGGGGCGCCGGCGAGCAGCCGAAGCTGTTCGGCCATGCCGGTGAGCCGCTCCGGGGTGATGGTGAGCCGGTCGAGCAGGCCGGCGCTCATCCCCTCGGCTTTGGCGCGCGCGACATCGGCCTGGTTCGCCTCGAGGATCTCGTCACGGTGCGCGAGCAGCCGCTCGGCCATCCCGGACAGAGCGTCATCGACGGCTTGGGCGCTCGCGGCAGCCAGCGACGGCGCGGCCAGCTTCGCCGCCCGTGCGCACTCCTCGACGGCCTTGGCGACCTCGTCCATCGTTCGTCTCCCTCCGCGCGGACCACCAGTTTGCCGCATGCACCCCGGTGACCGGCCACGGGCTCCACCGCCGGTGAGCGGGGACGCGCCTGGTCTGGGTGGCGCGGCCGCCGGGTGGCGCCCACGGCGGGGGGCGGCCTGCCGTCGGTGCGGTCGGGCATCGCGGCGGCACGTTGCGACGGGCGCGGCTGCCAACCGGCCACCGCCCGTGAGGTGCCGCCGCGACCGGCCGGGCCGGCCTGAGCACCGCACCTCGCGACCAGCGCGGCCGCCGAAGACGGCTGGCGAGCGTGGCGGCCGGCTCAGGCCGCCGATAGTGGGCCGCTCCACGCGGGTCTGTCCATGCCGGGCCCAGCGGGCATCGGGCAGCGGCGCGGGCAGCCTTCGTCGCCTGGCGGAGCGGCCCGGGTCGTGGCCAGCCAAGCCGGGCGCCGCGGCCGGGACCACCGCTGGCGGGGCTACTTGGCCACTGGCTCCAGGAGCCACAGGGCGCCGGCGATCAAGCAGCTGATTGTTGCCACCGCGAAGACCAAGACCCACAGCACCGGGGGGACCGCCGTGAGGCGGCCCAGCTGGTCCGCGTCCGAGTCGCGGGCCTGGCCGCGGCGGCGCTTGGTCTGGAGCTCGGCCACCGGCCGGACGCCTCCGAACAGCAAGAACCACGTCACCAGGTAGCTGAACGGGGCCTGCAGCTCGACCGGGGCCACGAACGCGATCAGCGCCAGCACCGCCGCGCTGGCGACCACCGTGAACACCCCGTACGCGTTGCGCACCATCACCAGCACGCCGAGCAGCAGCAGCGCGATCAGGACCAGCACCGTGCCGACCAGGTCGGCGCCCAGCAGGCTGGCGAACACCAGCCCCAGGACCGATGGCGCCAGGTACCCGGCCATCGCCGTGAACGCCATGCCCGGGCCCTCGGGCTTGCCGCGCGAGACGGTGACGCCCGAGGTGTCCGAATGCAGCTTGATGCCCTGCAGGCGCCGTCCGACCAGTACCGCGGCCAGCGCGTGGCCGGCCTCGTGCACCATCGTCACGACGTTCCGCGCCCGTCGCCACGGTGTCCCGCCGACCAGGACCACGAGCAGTGCGACGCCGCCGGCGATCAGGGTGATCACCGCGGGGGCCTGGGCCTGCTCCAGCAGCGAACCGGCCGGCGATGTGTCCGTGGCGGCAGCCGCGCGGAAAGCCGACAGGGCGTCACCGGCCGGACCACCGAGCGCGAAATGAACGGGCGAGCTCACCCGGACACCTCACCACAGGCGATATCTGGCTACCGTGAGTCCCCACCGCTCGCCGCTTCGCGGCTTCCGGTATTGCGTCGTGGCGCTCTCCTTTCTGTCGTCGGAACGCGGGCGGCAAGAGGCGCGGGCCGAGGCGTTGCCATCTCCCAGGTCAGGTCATCGCGACTCCCGCATCCGGGCCTCGCCCTCGACCCGGAACAGGAACGAGACCCAGCTCCGGAACGGCGCCCAGGCCTCCGCGATCTCCGCCAGCTCCGCGACGCCCGCGCCCGGGAGGTGGTACGCGTCGCGCATGATCTCGTGGAGGCGGGTTTCACTGCGGGGGAAGACGTCCGGGTGGCCGGCGCCGCGGATCAGGATCAGCTCCGCGCTGAACCGGCCGATGCCCGGCAGCAGCTGCAGCCGCTTCAGCGCCTCCTCCGCCGGCATTGCCCGCAACGCCGCCGCGTCCAGCATTCCGTCGGCCGCCGCCTCGGCGAGGGCGCGCAGGCGCGGGATTTTCGGGCCCGGCAGCCCCGGCTGGTACTCCATCTCCGCCAGCGCGGCCGGCGCCGGGAACGCCCTCAGCACGCCCCCGCCCACGTCGACCTCGGTGCCGTAGCGCTCGGTCAAGCGCCGGCGCAGCCGGACCGCCTGCGTCATCCAGATCCGGTGGCTCAGCACGGCCCAGCACGCCGCCTCGTACGGCGATGCGAAGAGGACCGGACGCAGGCCCGGGTGCAGCGCCTGCAGCAGCGAAACCACCGGATCACGGGCGCCGGCCTCCGGGAAGGCCGTGCCGTCGACGTCCAGCGAGCACATCCGCCGCACCTGGGCCACCACCGCATCGGTGTGCTCGGGCCGACCGTGGACCTCGACCGTGACCTCGCCGGGCGATCTCTGCCGCAGCACCGCTCCCACCGGCGTCCATTCGCCGTCGAGCGCGAACGCCACCCGCAGTGCGCCGGGTTCGGAATCCGGTTGCCCGGCCGGGGCGAAGCCGGTCAGGAAGCGGGCCGCCGCGGCCAGGTCGAACTCGCCGTGCACCTCGATGTCGGCACGCGGGCGGGAAATCGTCGTCATCTCTCCTCCTCGGATCGGAACCTTGCCCGCGACGTTAGGAAGGGGCACCGACAATTCCGGACCTCGAACGCCTGATCCCGGATTTGTTCACTCGATCGAGTGGCCGGGAGATGGGCATACTGCCGGTGTCCGAAAGGGAGGAGAGCCCGTGCCGACCACCGCATCCGACCGTCTCCAGGCCCTGCTCGAGACGCCGGCCCGGACGGACTCCGGCTACCTCGACCTGCTGGGCGCCGCGGACCAGGCCGGTCCGCCGACCGGGCTCACCCAGCGCCTGATGCGCACCACCCTGCTCCCGCAGGTCTACGAGCGGTACTGGCGGCCCGCCCTCGGCCGCGCGCTCAAGGGCCCGTTCGGGCCGAGCATGGCGGAAGAAGTCTCGCTTGCCACGAAGCTCCTCCGGCCGGCACCGGGCCGCACGGTGCTCGACGTCGCGTGCGGAACCGGCCGGTTCACCCGGGCGTTCGGCGCGGCCGTCGGCCCGGACGGGCTGGCGATCGGGCTCGACGGCGCCCGCACCATGCTCGCCAAGGCCGTCGCCGAGGGCGGCCCGGACACCGTCGCCTACCTGCGTGCCGACGCCGTGCACCTGCCGTTGAAGCCGTCCACAGTAGACGCTCTCTGCTGCTTCGCCGCGCTGCACATGTTCGCCGAGCCGGAGACCGCGCTGGACTCGTTCGCGCGCGTGGTGAAACCGGGTGGCCGAATCGTGCTGCTGACGAGCGCCCGCCGCGGCCGGCAACCCGCACGCCTGATCGAGTCGGCCGGCGGGATCGTGAGCGGCCAGAAGATGTTCGATCGCGGCGAAATCGGGGCGGCCCTGCGCGCCCGCGGCTTCACGAAGATCACCGAACGGTACGCCGGTGTCACGCAGATCGTGGCGGGCGAGTTCGGCTGAGCGCCGCGGATTGTCGGAGATGGCGGTTAGCATCGCCCCATGACCCACGCCGACCCCGTCCCGCCCGACGACAGCTACCTGCGTTCCCTGGTCGAGGCCACTGCCGACGCCGTCGCGGCCGCCGAACCGCTGTCCTCGCCGCACACCGGCGCGGACGAGGCGACGCGCGCCGAAGTGACCGCCGCGGTCGAGCGCAGCTCACCCGATCTGGTGACGTTGAGCCAAGATCTGCACGCCCACCCCGAGGAGGGCTTCGCCGAGCACCGGTCAGTGCGGGCGCTGGCCGATCTCCTGCACCGGCACGGCCACGAAGCCACGGTCGGCGTCGGCGGGCTCGACACCGCGCTGCGCGTCAGCACACCACCGCGAGACGGGCCGCACATCGCCGTGCTCGCCGAGTACGACGCGCTGCCCGGGCTCGGTCACGCCTGCGGCCACAACGTCATCTGCACCACCGCCGCGGGTGGCTTCCTCGGCGCCGCGACCGTCGCCGAGCGGCTCGGCGGCCGCGTCAGCCTGATCGGCACGCCCGCCGAGGAAGGCGGAGGCGGCAAGGAGATCCTCGCCCGCGCCGGCGTGTTCGACGACGTCGACGCGGTGATCATGCTGCACCCGTTCAGCCACGACATCGCGCTGCACCCGTTCCTCGGACGGCGTCAGCTGGAGATGATCTTCCACGGCGTCGGCGCGCACGCGAGCGCCCAGCCGTTCATGGGCCGCAACGCGCTCGACGCCGCCGTCGCCGCGTACCAAGGCGTCTCGGCGCTGCGCCAGCAGCTCCCGCAGAGCGACCGCGTCCACGGCGTGTTCACCGACGGTGGCGCCCGGCCCAACATCATCCCGGCTCGCGCCGCGCTGCTGTTCTACCTCCGGTCCCAGCGCCCGGAAACCCTGCGTGACCTCGCCGCCCGCATGACGTCGATCGCCGAAGGCGCCGCGGCGATGACCGGCTGCGGCGTCGAGCTGATCTGGGACGCCCAGGCGGCCTACCTGCCGATCCGGTTCAACACCGCGCTCGCCGGGCGGTGGACGGCCAACCAGGTGATCACCGGCCGCAAACCGCTGCCGCCGGGCATCGTGCCGGAGTCGCTCACGGGCTCGACGGACTTGGGCAACATCTCCTACCGTGTCCCCGCGCTGCACCCCATGCTGGCGATCTCGGGGCCGACGGTTGCGTTGCACACCAAGGAGTTCGCGGCCGCGGCCGGATCGGAGACGGGCGATGCCGGAGTCCGGGACGGCGCGCTGGGCCTGGCCCTGACCGCCGCCGACTACCTCGGTGACGCCGAGCTGCGGAAGGCCGTGCACGACGAGTTCGAGGCGGCGGGAGGAGTGCTGGACGTGCCGTCGTTCTTCGCCTGAAGCCTGAGGATCGGCTGAGTTTTCTCAGCTGATTCTTCTCAGCAAAGCCTGAGGTATTTCCACAGGCTGCTCACAAGCACGAGCGCGAATCTGGTCCTATGACCGAGAACGAGAGTCGGCCCGGCCCCGCCTCAACCGGTGGGCACCAGCCGCACCACAGCACTCAGCAGTACGGGCCGTACGCGCAGTACGCCTACCAGCAGCAGGCCGCGCCGAATCCGCTCTTCACCCCGCCGCCGGCCCCCGGCGCCCAGGCCCCCACGGCGTTGAAGACCAAGCCGCGCAAGGGTGGCCGCGTCGCGATGATCGTCAGCGCGACCGCACTCGGCGCCGCGCTGGTCGGCGGCGTCGGTGGCGCGGCGATCGTCGGGCTCACGTCGGCGGACGGCGCGACGACGTCGCTCAGCACGCCGGCCGCGAACGGGCAGACGGTCGCGAACTCGACCTCCGGCGACGTCAGCGCCGTCGCGGCGAAGGTCACGCCCAGCGTCGTCCAGATCAACGTCACGACGAGCCAGGGCGAGGCCATCGGCTCCGGCGTCATCCTCACCTCCGACGGCCGGATCTTGACCAACGCCCACGTCGTCGACGGCGCTCAGAACGTCGTGATCACCACGTCCGACGGCAAGAAGTACCAGGCCGGCGTGGTCGGCGCGGACACCAAGGCGGACATCGCCGTGGTCCAGGCCCAGAACGCCAGTGGCTTGAAGGCGGCGTCCCTGGGCGACTCGAGCAAGCTCGCCGTCGGCCAGGAAGTGGTCGCGATCGGCTCGCCGGGCGGCCTGCAGAACACCGTCACCACCGGCATCGTCAGCGCGCTGAACCGGAACCTGTCCGACATCGGGCAGGGCGAGCAGCAGCAGCGCTCGCCGTTCAGCCGCACGTCGAACCAGAGCAGCGACTCGCCCAGCTACACCGCGATCCAGACCGACGCCGCGATCAACCAGGGCAACTCCGGTGGCGCGCTGGTCGACGCCCAGGGCAACGTGATCGGCATCAACTCGGCGCTGTACAGCCCGTCGGCGTCGGCCAACGGCTCGGCGGGCAGCGTCGGGATCGGCTTCGCCATCCCGATCAACGACGCCAAGAAGATCGTCGACCAGATCGTGAACAACTAGGACGCGGACGGGCCGTGGTCGGGGCGGCCCGTCCCCCCGCTTCGGGGAGCGGGAGATCACCGCGAAGGCCGTTTCGAGAGTCAATCGGGGGCTCTCGAAACGGCCTTCGTGCTGCTCAGAGCGTGTAGGTGAGGGTCAAGTGGTGGTCCTCCCCGTCGATCTCGATGTTCGCCGTGCCGGAGATTCCGGTCAGCTCGCCCGCTCCGGAGCCGGTGAGGATCTTCAAGGTCAGCCCGGACTCGTCGGCCGTGTGATGCAGGACGAAGCTGCCCTTGCGGCCGTCGACCGAGACTTCGAGCCGCTCGAAGCCGACGTACGCGCGCGACGTCGCATTGGTCGCCGTCAGGAGTTCGACCGTGCTGGTCCCCTCGACCGCCCCGGTGAACGTCTTGGCGATCGCCACCCGGGCGAGCTCGTTGCCCCCGAACTCGTCGGTCGCCTGCGGCTCCCACTGGTCGACGGTGAACAACGCGGTGGCGGTGCTGGTCATGGCTGGTTCCCTCTCTTCGGTGTGGCACCACCTTGGCAGCGAAACCTGACGGGGAACGTCAGGATTTGTCAGCGCCTCCGGTTGCCGAACAGCCCACGCGTGATCTCGCGGCCCAGCGCACTCGCCGCGGACCGCATGAACGACTTCACGGCCGGGTTCTTCATGGCGGACTCGAGGAATCCCGGCTCGTCCCTCCCCGGCGCCGGCGGCGCGGGGGCAGCCTCGGGCGCGGGAGCGGCGGCGACCTTCGCGGAGAGCCGCTCGTAGGCCGACTCCCGGTCGATCGTCTCCGCGTACTTCGCGTGCAGATCGGACGAAGAGACGGCCGCGGCGACGGCCTCGTCGCCGATCGAGCCCATCTTCGACCGCGGCGCCCGCAGCCGCGTCCACGCCACCGGCGTCGGCGCACCGCGTTCCGACAGCACCGTGACGACGGCCTCGCCGATGCCCAGCGACGTCAACGCCGTGTCGAGCTCGTAGAACTTCGTCTTCGGGTAGGTCTTCACGGTCTTGGCGAGCGCCGCCTGGTCATCCGGCGTGAACGCCCGCAACGCGTGCTGGATCCGCGCGCCGAGCTGCGAGAGCACGGCGTTCGGGACGTCTGTGGGCAGCTGCGTGCAGAAGAACACGCCCACGCCCTTCGACCGGATCAGCTTCACGGTCTGCTCGATGCGCTCGAGGAACGCCTTCGACGCGTCGGCGAACAGCAGGTGGGCCTCGTCGAAGAAGAACACCAGCTTCGGCTGGTCGAGATCGCCCTCTTCGGGCAGCTCCTCGAACAGCTCGGCCAGCAGCCACATCAGGAACGTCGAGAACAACGCGGGCTTCGCCTGGAGGTTGTCGAGTTCGAGGAGCGTGACGACGCCCTTGCCGTCGGCCTGACGCATGAGGTCGTGCACGTCCAGCTCGGGCTCCCCGAAGAAGTCCTCGCCGCCCTGGGCCTCCAGATTGGACAGCGCGCGCAGGATCACGCCGGCCGTCGCCGCCGAGACCCCGCCGATCCCCTTGAGGTCCTCCTTGCCCTCGTCGCTGGTCAGGTGCGTGATCACCGACCGGAGGTCCTTCGTGTCCAGCAGGGCCAGACCGCGCTGGTCGGCCCAGTGGAAGATCAGCCCGAGCGTCGACTCCTGCGTCTCGTTCAGCCCCAGCACCTTGGCCAGCAGCACCGGCCCGAAGCTCGTGATCGTCGCCCGGATCGGCGACCCCTTGCCGCCGGTGCCCAGCGACAGGAACTGCACCGGGAACGCGGCGCCGGCCCAGTCGTCACCCAGCTCCTGCGAGCGCTTCGCGACCTTGTCGTTCGCCTCGCCCGCCGCGGCCAGCCCGGACAGGTCGCCCTTCACGTCCGCGAGCACCACCGGCACCCCGGCCGCCGACAGCTGTTCCGCGATCAGCTGCAACGTCTTGGTCTTGCCCGTGCCGGTCGCGCCGGCGACCAGCCCGTGCCGGTTCAGCGTCGCCAACGGCAGCCGCACGGCCGCCGCGGCGTCCACCTGCCCGTCGATCACGACCGCACCCAGCTCCAGCGCGGCACCCTCACTCGCATAACCAGCGGCGATCTCACTCGCCGGCGACTCCTGCTCGGCCACTGCCCGCTCCCCGATCTGTGTCCCGCACCACACCGAACCCGGCGTGGCGAGCGTAACGCGCCGTACGCGCAGGTAACGCCCTTCCTATCCCCGTGTCGGGTTAGGGTCACCAGGTGACCGACCGCCTAGTCTGGATCGACTGCGAAATGACGGGGCTCGACCTCGGCAAGGAAGCGTTGATCGAAATCGCCGCCCTCGTCACCGACGCAGAACTCAACGTGCTCGGCGACGGAGTCGACATCGTCATCCACGCCGACGAGGAAAAACTCGCCGGGATGCCCGAGATCGTCCGCGAGATGCACGCCCACTCCGGCCTCACCGAAGAAGTCCGCCGCTCCACGGTGACCCTCGAAGAAGCCGAGCGCCGCGTCCTCGACTACATCCGCGAGCACGTCCCCGAACCGGGCACCGCCCCCCTCGCCGGCAACTCCATCGCCACCGACCGCGGCTTCATCTCCCGTGACATGCCCGCCCTCGACGCCCACCTGCACTACCGCATGGTCGACGTCTCCTCCGTCAAGGAACTCGTCCGCCGCTGGTACCCGCGCATCTACTACGCCAAGCCGGAGAAGGGCCTCGCCCACCGCGCCCTCGCCGACATCCGCGAATCCATCGGCGAACTCGACTACTACCGGCGCGCCGCCTTCGTGCCCCAGCCCGGCCCCACCAGCGAAGAAGCCAAGGCCGCGGCCGCTGAAGTGCAGGAACGGCACCAAAGGTGACCCCCTGAAAAGCGGTCGCGAGCACCCGCTACGATTACTGCCAGCGAGGTGATCGCAAGCGGATCCCCTCGGCGATGGTGGGCGTAGCTCAGCTGGTAGAGCACCTGGTTGTGGTCCAGGAGGTCGCGGGTTCGAAACCCGTCGCTCACCCCATCACCCCGGCGTGGTCAGGGCCTTGCGGCCCTTTCCCACTGTCGGGGTTTCGCCTTTTTGTGGGGGTCGAACCCCCACAACCCCGCCGGGGGCACGCCCCCGGACCCCCATCCGAGTGGTCGCCTTGCGTTGCCGGGTGCGGTTTGGGGTTGGGCCGTTGGTGGTAACGCTCACGACTGGATGGCTCAGCGTGCGGGGGTCCCAATGGGGATGCACCGTTGAGGCGTGGAACGTTCAGGTGGGAAGGTCAGGGGCCGGAAGAAGCAGCTTCGGTATGAGGACATCACCGTCGTCGATCGGTCGCTTCTGAAACGGGCTGTCGGGGCTGCGGCCCTGGGCAATGCCATGGAGTGGTTCGACTTCGGGGTCTACGCCTACATCGCCGACACCATTGCCGAGGTGTTCTTTCCCCCCACCGTGTCTCCCGGGGTTCGGCTGATCGGGACCTTCGGGGCCTTCACCGCCGCCTTCCTCATGCGCCCGCTCGGCGGCCTCGTCTTCGGGCCGCTCGGGGACCGGATCGGGCGGCAGAAGGTGCTCGCCGTCACCATGATCATGATGGCCATCGGGACACTGTGCATCGGGTTGATCCCGTCCTACAGCTCCATCGGGGTCTGGTCGCCCATCCTGCTCGTCGTCGCGCGGATGGTGCAGGGGTTCTCCACCGGCGGGGAGTACGGGGGCGCCACCACCTTCATCGCCGAATACTCGCCCGACAAGCGGCGCGGGTTCATGGGGTCGTGGCTCGAGTTCGGGACGCTGTCCGGGTACGTGCTCGGAGCGTCCGTCGTCACCGGGATGAAGGCCTGGGTGCCGCACGAGACGCTGCTCGACTGGGGCTGGCGCGTTCCGTTCCTGGTCGCCGGGCCGCTCGGCATCATCGGGCTCTACATGCGGCTGAAGCTGGAGGAGACCCCCGCCTTCCAGAAGCACGCCGAGGAGGCCGAGAAGCGGGGGAAGTCCGGCGAACCGTTCTGGAAGATGTTCACCGAGTACTGGCCCGCGCTGCTCGCGTGCGTCGGCCTGGTGCTCGTCTTCAACGTCACCGACTACATGCTGCTGTCGTACATGCCGACGTACCTCTCCGAGCAGCTGCACCTCGACGCCACCCACGGGCTGCTGCTGATCATCGTCGTCATGGTCGTGATGATGCTCATCATCATGGTCGGCGGGCGGATCACCGACCACGTCGGCCGCAAGCCCGTGATGATGGCCGGCTGCCTCGGGTTCCTCGTGCTGTCCTGGCCGCTGATGCTGCTCGTCCACGACGGCGGCCTCGTCCTCACCTTCCTCGGCCTGATGGGACTCGGCCTGCTGCTGCTCTGCTTCGAGGTGTCGATGCCCGCGGCGCTGCCCGCGCTGTTCCCGACGGCCATCCGGTACGGCGCGCTGTCCATCGCGTTCAACATCTCGGTGTCGCTCTTCGGCGGCACGACCCCGCTGGTGATGCAGTCGCTGATCTCCGCCACCGGCTACGACTTCTGGCCGGCCTGGTACCTGATGGCGGCGGGCGCGATCGGCGCCGTCGCGGTGTACTTCAGCCGCGAGACGGCGAACAAGCCGCTCTGGGGCTCGGGACCCGCGGTGTCGACCGAGGCCGAGGCGCGGGAACTGGTCCGCGACTCGGGCTAGTTCGCCGCCGTCCGCCACTCGTCCCAGGACAGCTGCCAGACGCTCCAGCCGTCGGTCGGCTCGAGCTTCGGGCCGCCGCTGTTCTGCACGGTGACGACGTCACCCTTCTTGGACGTGTCCATCAGCCACTTCGTGTTCTCGGTGGACAGGTTCAGGCAGCCGTGGCTGACGTTGCTGTGGCCCTGCTGCCGCACCGACCACGGCGCGGAGTGGTAGAAGATGCCGCTGTAGGACAGCCGGATCGCGTACTGGACGAAGGTGCTGTAGCCGCCGGGCGCGTCTTCGGGCACGCCGTAGGTCGCGGAGTTCATCGTGTAGCCGGTGTGCTCGCTCATGACGGTGTAGGTGCCCTGCGGCGTGTTGTGACCGGGCTTGCCCATGGAGGTCGGCATGGTCTTGACCTCCTTGTCGTTGATCGTGACCGTCATCTGGTGGGTCACGCCGTCGGCGACGGCGACGAGCTTGTCGCCGACGGTGACGCTGGCGCCCTTGTCCTCCCGGCCGTAGCTGCCGTTGCCGAGCGGCTTGCCGTAGACGGCGGCGTCGACCTTGATCTTGGTGCCGCTCTTCCAGTACTCCTTCGGCCGCCAGGTGACCTGTTTGTCGCCGGACCAGCGGAAGGCGCCCTCGGTGGCCGGCTCCGCGGAGACCTTCAGCGCCTTCTCGGCCGCGGCCTTGTCGGTGACGTTGCCGGTGAAGGTGAAGATCAGCGGCATCCCGACCCCGACGGTCTCCCCCTCGTCGAGGTTCACCGAGACGCCGAGCTGCCGGGCGGGCTTGACGGTGCTGAAGGTCGACTCCGACGTGACCGGCTTGCCGTCGGAGCCGACGGCGGTCGCGGTCAGCTTGTAGGTCTTGCTGTAGCCGAGCGGCTCGGCGGAGTCCCACCCGGAGCCGTCGGCCCGCGGCTTCCCGGCGACGACCTTGCCATCGGCCCCGGTCAGCTTGACGTCCCCGACCTTCCCGTCCGCGACGGTGACGCTCACCGGCTCCCCGGGCGCGACGTCCTTCGCATCCTTGGCGGGCGTGACGGCGAGCACAGCGGGCTTCGGGGCCGGCTTGGGAGCGGTGCTACCGCTCTTGGGGGCGGTCTCCCGCGGAGGTTCACCCGAAGGGTTACTGCTGCACCCGGCCAAGGACAGGCCGATCACCCCGGCGGCCACCAGCAACCGCACCGTCACACCCCGCATGCCCACCCGCCCGTTTCGCCGACGATGTCCGACTACAGTGTGCCCGACCAGCCCCGACACCGGGGCGGCGATGCCGGAACCGGGTTGGGGGACCCCCCTGAAACGGGCCCCGGAGAGGGGTGCTAATCTTTTCCACGTCGCCGAGGGAAACCTCCGGCAGACACCGGCGCCATTAGCTCAATTGGCAGAGCAGCTGGCTCTTAACCAGCGGGTTCGGGGTTCGAGTCCCTGATGGCGCACAGCCGGAAAGCAAAGCTCACCAACAGATTCCCTGAATTTCAGGGAATCTGTTGGTGGGCTTTGCTTCGTGCGTGCAGCCCCGGTGCAGCCGACGTGTCGCCCCGGTTCAGTGACTTGGCGTCACCATCCGTGCCCGTGGTGACCCGCTGCGCTGCCGGGGCACCACCACCTTGTGAATCTTGGCCCCACGCTGGTACCCGGCGCGCCGGACCAGCGCCGCCGTCGCATCCGCCGCCTGCTGCGCCAGGCAGGGCAGGACACTGGTGTAGGTGTCCGCGGTGAGCACGATGCTGGAATGCCCGAGCAGGGCCTGCACCACCCGCAGCTCGTTCCCTGCCGCCAGCGACAGGGTCGCCGCGCCGTGTCGCAAGTCGTGGAACCGGATCGGCGGCAAGCCGACCTCGTCGACCAGAGCCCGGAAGGTGCGGGAGACGTAGCTCGGGCTCCACGACCGGCCACCGTCATGGGAGAACACCCAATCACCGGCCGGGTCCTCCCGGGCGAGCCGGCGCAGCAAAGCGGTCGTCCCCCGATCCAGCGCGACCATCCGGCAGCTCGCGTCGGTCTTCGGCAGGCACACACCGCGGCCATCACGTTCGACCAGCTGCCGCACCACCGACAACGTCCGGTTCGCCAGGTCAACGTCGCACCACCGCAAACCGACCGCCTCCCCACGGCGCAACCCCAGCAGCGCCGCCACGTGATAGAGCGGATACAGCTGGTAATCGCGGACCTGCTCGAGAAACGTCGCGGTCTGCTCCGCCGTCCACACCGCGACAGCCGGACGCTCCCCGGTCCTCCGCCACAGCTCGACCCGAGCCTCGGTCCACACCACCGCCCGCGGGCGACGCGCCGAGGGCAACTCCACCCACCGCGCCGGGTTGTGCGTGATCAATCCACGCCGGATCGCACCGTTGAGCGCGGCCCGCAGCACCTCGCGAATCCGCTGCACCGTAGTCGGCGACAACGGCCGCGACCGCACCGCGTTCGCCCGCAACAACGCCGTGAACGCCGCCTGCACCTTCCCGATCGTCAGCTCCGACACCGCGAGCCCACCCAACCGCGGCTGCAGATAGTCGCGGATCAGCTGCCCATACAGCCGGCGTGTCGACGGGCGAAGCGTGTTCCTCGTCGCCAGCCACACATCCAGCCACTGACCCACCGTCACCAAGGCCCGCCCCGGATCCACATCCTCACCCAGCCAGAACCCCCGCGCCCGTTCCGCCGCAGCTCGTGAAGCAAACCCGCCGCGCTGCACCCGACGACGACCACCGTCCCGGCCGGCCGCCAGCTCGACCGCGAAATACCACCGCCCGTGACCACGCTCACCCAGTCGCGGACAACGCAACCCCCACCGGTGACCATCGTCCGGATTGACGCAACCACACCGCTTGAAAACCCGCCCACCTGATCGCTTCGCCATGATTCCTCCGTCCACAGAGCACACCAACGCATAAACGATGCGCCCTTCACGCAAAACACTCCATCCTGGAGCTTGGCGCCGCACCGGCTCAGCTCACTGAACGCGTCTTCGGCCGACCGGATCGCTGTGTGTCGAGGATCGGCCAAGTCCTGCAACCGGAACCGCCAGAGGTTCGACGCGACCGCTGGCGGCTCGACGGGGTTGGGGGTCATGCCGCGCTCGCCGGCCAGCCGCCAGGCCAGCCGCGCCGTCCGGGTCGAGCCGATCAGCATCCGACCACCAGGCGCACGACATTGCTCATGCAGTGCAGCCCGCGGCCGGCGAGCCGCTGACGGATGCTTTCGGCCACCCGGCGCACTGAGGCCCTCTGTTGCGCACCTTAGGCGGAACGGATGATGCGTAGCGATTCCAGTGCGACCCCCGAGCTGCACGGGGGTCAGCGCGCTGGAGAAGGTCTGCGGACCGCCGCAGAGCCGGACGTGCTCACACGCCGCCGCAGACCGGTTCACCAAGAACCCACCGGTCGCGGCGACACCAGCCCACCGGTATCCTCACCGTAGCGTTCGCCGACCTGCCTCGTCTGCGCCGCCGGCTCGCCACCACCAAGAACATGAGGCGACGCACAGCCCACCAGCGACCGCCGGAAACTCCAAGCCCCATGCCCTGGCGGCCCCGCCGGGGCATCCCCGATGCCGGTGACGCCATTCCTCCGCCAAGCGTCGCAACGGGGCGGCCCGTGCACACCTGCCATCAAGGCCACTGCATCACGAGCGATTGCGCGCGACGGCCGCGCAGGGTATCGCATCGAGCCCGTCACAGGACACCTCCGCCCACACCGGTTTGCTGCCCCCGGGGTGCGGGAGCATCCCCCACGCGTCGGCGAGTTTGTCGACGATCTGCATACCGCGGCCACCAAGCCGCTCGAGTGACGGGACTGCGATGACGGGCGGGTCGGGGCAGCTGTCGTCGACCTGCGCCAGCGTGCGGGAAGCCCACCGGCGGACCTCCACCAACGCCGGCGCGGTCGTACCGCGAAGATCCAGCGACCACGGCGGCGATGCCCCGTCGCCGGCGTTGCTCCCCTCGGGCATGGCCACATCACCCTCTCCAGGTGTCCGTCCTCCCTGCTGAAGACGTCCGCACACCGGCGATACCCCGGCTGCGGCAGCCTCAATCTCTCGGAGCCGGGCCCGAAACACCAACGCATCCCACGTTGTCAGAGGATGGGGAGCGTGCCGGTGTTGGCGGCGTGGTCAAGGTCGGCTCGCCGGTCAGCGACTGCGTCGAGCAGGTCGGACGCATGACCGCCTCATCGCCGTCGACCACGGGGGCCACCGTTCAGGCCAGCTGGCCGCAGCCACCGAAGGTGGAAGCGGAGAACGCGCGGTTCTTGGGCTCTGGACTGCACAGCCCGGAGTGCTCCAACGGGGGGTCATCCCACCCGGTCGAGAAGCCAATTGTTCCGCAGCCGGAGTGCGCGCTCCACGCTCGCCAGCACCGCGCCGACGCTGAGCACGGTGTTGAGCCACGCCGGAAGTACGACGGGTGAGACGAAGGTGCCGAAACGCTGCGCGACCGGCGGAATCTTGAAAGCGACCTCGATGAGCTGCGGGACGAGCAGCAGCACCGAGATCACCAGCAACGCGACCGACGTGGCACCGATCACCCGGCTCAGCACGGGATGGCGGCGGGCGAAGTGCTCCCGCCGCCCTTCGGCCGAAGCCCGATCGGGGACCAGCCGGCCCTCTTCCCCTTCGTCGGTGACGTAGTGGCAGCGCTTCAGCCCGAACGGCGAATCCGCGACGTCGATCGTGCCGCCCGGAACCGGAAAAGCCGCGGGCAGCTTCGACTCGGCGTGATGCCGTCCGTCGAGGTAGAGATCGACCGTGCCTTTGCCGTCGTCGGAGAAGAACCGACGGCGATGGCGGACATCGACGGTGTACACCCATCCGGCGAGGTCGATCGAGTACAGCGAACGCGCAAAGGGCTGCCACCAGCGGAACGGCTGCAGTTCCCGTCCGGTGCCGGGCTTGATCCGCTTGGCCGCGCGACGTCGGCGCCACTCCCCCACGGTCAGGCCCCCAGCACGCGGGGGACGAGGAAGTAAATCTCGACGACCTCGTACGCCGCGCCGATGACGAACACCGCGAGCGCCGGCAGCCACAGCGAGGCGAGCAGTCGCAGTCCTCGCCGATATCCCTGCCCGTGCATGCCCGCCTCGACCGTGGCCGGCCGGAGCCAGGACCGGCCGAGCAGGTACGCGCCGAACACCACGAGTACGTACGCCTGGAACTCGATGAGCACGGTGAGCGAATGCGGGATCAGGGTCAGCCCGCTCGTCCGGTCGACTGGAGCGAGCGTGATGCCGATGTCGATCGTCTTGACCGCGAAGACCGCGAGCCCCGCGAAGGGGACCACCAGCGACGGCAGGGTGATCAACAGCAACGCGGTCGGGAACACGTTGACCAGGAAGATGACCACGGCGAACAGCCAGCCGTTGCCAACGACGGCGTTGACGAGCGCGCCCTGCGACCCGTCGGCGAACGACGCGGTTCGCGCGGCGCGCAGGTCCGGGAACAGCATGCCCAGCGCCATGCCGAGCAGGAACGCCCCATAGACCAGCAGGTTGACGAGCAGGTACGCGCGGCGGTCGGCGCGGATGATCTGGAACGGCCTGCGGAGGCGGTCCATCGGATGTCACGTCCACTTCGTTTGTCGAGGTGAAAGCCACTAACACACTGTGTTGGAAACGGTCGGCCGCGACTGTAGCACAGCGTGCTAGTACAGTGTGTTGGAGGAGGTGGGCATGACGGAGGGGACCGGCAGCCGGGAGAAGATCATCCAGGCAGCACTGGCGATGTTCGCGGAGAATCCGGGGGCGACGCTCAGCGTCCGGGCGGTGGCGGCGCGGGCCGGGGTGAGCACCGGTTCACTCAGGTACCACTTCCCGACGCAGCGTGTCTTGCAAGAGACGATCCTCACCGGCATCTACGACACGATCACCCCCGGAGACCTGATCCACGACCAGTCCGTACCGGCCGCGGAACGACTGCTCGGGTGCCTCCGCCAAGTGCTGGCCGCCGCCGGAGTGGGCGCACAAGCGCGAGCGGGCTGGGGCGAGATCTTCAAGACCTACATCGAGCCCGAACCGACCGAGGAAAACCGCGCCGCCTACTCCGCCATCGACCAAGCCGGGCACCGCCGGGTCGAGTACTGGCTCACTGTCCTCAGCGACGAGGGCGCCCTGACCGGGGGAGACAACGCCCGGCGGGCCCGGTACCTCGTCACCGTCCTCAACGGACTCTCGATCGCCCGAGCCCTGCCCTCGGACGAATCGATCCTCACCACCGAAACAGAGGTCCTGCAGGACGCCGTCGACCACGTCCTCGCCCAGCGCCCCTGACGAGGCACCCGCTGGATCGTGCTCGCGGTCTCGTCATCCCGGCGCCCACCACGGACTGCCGAAGTCAGCCCGGCGGGTGCACCGCGATCTCCTCACCCAGGGTCGCCCCGTCGATCAGGTCGAGGTGGTCGCCGCTCCAGAAGCGGCCCGGGTCGTACCAGTTCGGCCGCCTGCCCCGCGGCAGCAGGCCCATGGCTTCGTAGGTCAACGCGACGATCTCGGCGCAGAAACCGGACTCGAGGCCGGCCTCTCGCGCGTCCCGCTTGCGCGACGGCAAGCGCCCACCGAGCCACCGGGAGGCGAGCCGCGCTGTGGAGGGGAACGGTGTGCCGTTGAGCCGCGCGATCGTGCGCAGGGCGGCGTCCTCCATCGTCGCGGTGACCCGGTGGTCGAGCTGTCGCAGCCAGACCCGCTGGTGGTACCGCTCGGTCCAGACGAGCACCGCCTGGCGCAGGTCGTGCAGCTGGGCGCCGCGGTGGCGGGACCCCGACCAGACGTCCGGCAGGCTCTTCCCCAGCTCCGCGTGCCACATCAGCGGCGGCAGGTCCTCGATCACGACCGCCATGCCGACGTGGTTGACCGGGCTGTTCGTGACCACTCGGATCGCGCGGTCAGCCGCGGACCGTCCCCGGAACAGCCACAGGTCGCCCGTACGCGTCATGGCCACGGCTTCGTCGAAGTCGAGCTCGGTCCCCGGCACGGCAGTAGCCTAGGCCCATGCGCTGGTGGAAAGCACTGGGACTGGCCGGGCTTGTCGGGGTCGCCGCGACCGGGGCGGTGATGGCGCGCCAGGAACGACGGCGGCGTGCCTACACCCCGGACGAGATCCGGGAACGGCTGCACGCCCGCCTCGCCGCCACGCCACCGGCGTCCGGCGGCGAAACGGACTGAGGTCGCCGTGCGCCGGCCGGTTCGCCCAGGCGGGGTCCGGGCGCCATCGCCCCGGCCCTTGGCAGGTGCTGCGCGTGCTCAACCCGGACAAGACGTCCACGACGTCGACCGGGCCTTCGGGAGTGCGACGCGATCGGTGTTCCGGCGACAAGGACACCGAGCACGGCGGCCGTCTGGACGGTGTTGCGAATGTGCCGCACGTGAGCGAACGTCTCGGTCCAGTCCTCCCACGGGTGAGCAGCGGCGTAGTGACTGACGTGGTTTCGTTCCAGTCCGCGTCGGGGGCGGTCGCGTAATGCTCGGTCAGCGCTTGCTGGCAGTCGGCGCTTGCCGGTTGTCAGCGCAGTTCAGCTGGGCAGGCAGATCGTCGAGGTCGAGGGCTTGGCGCAACGGGGCACCACGTCCGCCCGGATGCGGTCGCGGATGCCGGCGAGGCACCGATCTGATCAAGCATTCTTCATCAGCTACCCTGAGAGGCGCACGACGCTCGTGGAGGGCGAGAGCCTGCTCAGTTGTGACCTGCCCAGGGTGCAGGGCGACGTGATCACCCGTCTGTCCGGCGTGCTGACCCAGCGCCGACCTGGCGCAGAGCGAGACGAGCGCCGACGGGTCAGCCAAGGATCGTCGCCGCCTGCCAAGTTCCTGGGCGCAGGCCCGTCGCGTTCCGGAAGAAGAGCGAGAAGTTCGACGGGTCGCGGAACCCGAGTTCGCTCGCACACCGCGCCGCGGTAACGCGGTCGTGGGCCAGCAGGCGCTTCGCCTCGAGCACGATCCGTTCCACGATGTACGCCTTCGCCGTGCGCCCGGTGACCTGCTGCACCGCCCGGGTCAGAGTGCGCGGGGCGAACCCGTCGACGTGCTGCGCCGCAACCTCCTTCCCTACCTCTCCGGACCGCAGTTCGCGGTGATCGCCGACACCGGGCACCTCATCCCGCTCGAAGCCCCCGACGAACTCGCCGACGCCATCACCGCCTTCGCACCGGCTGCCTGACCGGCGATCGACGGAGATCACCAGGCTGCTCGAGCCACGCTCTCTTCGGTCGGCACGACGTCGTCTTCCCCTGCGCGCCACGGTCTCCCGCTCCAGCGGGCCGGGGGTGGAACGGACCAGCCACGCGAAGTCCGTGGCAGTCCGGTTCGTTTCGACCGGGGGTGGCGGTGCGCGCCTACGCTCCGTCCAAACGGAACAGAGCGGTGCCGAGAACTCGGGTCACTGCCTCTCCGAGTGGTGTGCCGCACGCCGAGTGCCAGGCGACGATGACGTCCGGGCGCAGCAGCAGAGCGCCGTCGGCGGGCAAGCAGACCTCGGCGAGCCAGTCCTGGTGCGACACCGTCGCCAGGCGCAACCCGAAACGATCCGCCTCAGCGATCCAGCGTCCGTTGTCCGGACCGGTGAGCAGGGTCAGGCCGGGCCCGGCGAGGTCCACAGTGGACGTCTTGGCGTCGAGCCAGGCATGGGGCACGCGCGTGCCGGGACGGCCCACCGGGGCGTAGTGGTCGACGGGCGCGGGGCCGCGGCCGTCGGGCACGAACGCGCCTTCGGGGTACTGGGTGC
>NZ_PPHF01000039.1 GCF_002904335.1 Amycolatopsis sp. CA-126428
GATGCGCCCCGGGTTCTGTGCAGGCTCTGATCCCAGGGAGGATGCAGAGCATGCCGGCACCGAAAAAGTACAGCGACGAGCTGCGTGAGCGGGCGACGCGGATGGCGTTGGATGCGATCGCGGCCGAGGGTCAGCGGATGGCGGCGATCCGCCGGGTCGCGGGCCAGTTGGACGTGCACCCTGAGGCGTTGCGGACGTGGGTCAAGCGTGCCGAGATCGACGCCGGCACGGCACCCGGCCGCACCAGCGATGATGCGGCACGGATTGCCGAGCTGGAACGCGAGGTGCGTGAGTTGCGGCGGGCGAATGAGATCCTGAAGACGGCTTCGGCGTTTTTCGCCGCCGCGGAGCTCGACCGCAAAATCAAGTAACTCCTGACGATTCCACGCCTCGGCGGGAGGTGCCGCTCGCGGTGGTCGTCGACTATATCGACGGCCACCGGGAGCGGGTTGTTGAGGGGAAGAATCTCGGGGTCGAGTCGATCTGCGCAGTCTTGAATGATGCGGATGTGCGGATCGCCCCGAGAACTTTCTGGGCAGCCAAGAAGCGCACTCCGTCGAAACGTGCTGTGCGGGACGCGGAGCTGCTCGCCGAGATCGAGCGGGTGTTCCGCGAGAATTACGGCGTCTACGGAGCGCGGAAAGTGTATGCCCAGCTCAACCGTGAGGGAATTGGCGTGGCTCGCTGCACGGTCGAGCGGTTGATGCGCCAGAAGGGCCTGCAGGGCCTCCGGCGAGGCAGGCGGCC
Source organism: Amycolatopsis sp. CA-126428 (assembly GCF_002904335.1). Taxonomy (GTDB): domain Bacteria; phylum Actinomycetota; class Actinomycetes; order Mycobacteriales; family Pseudonocardiaceae; genus Amycolatopsis. The sequence goes on from NZ_PPHF01000039.1 coordinate 748, forward strand.
CAGGACCACCATAGCTGCCGCTTCGCCTTCGCCGGCGGACCTGGTCGACCGCCGCTTCACTGCCGGCCGGCCGAACCAGCTTTGGGTGGCGGACATCACCTATATCCGGACGTTTTCGGGATGGGTCTATGCCGCGTTCGTCATCGATGTGTTCTCGAGAATGGTCGTGGGCTGGCAGGTGTCGACCTCGTTGCACACGAATCTTGCCCTCGACGCGTTGGAGATGGGGATCTGGGCCCGGCAGCGATCCGGACAAGACGTGACCGGGCTTGTCCATCATTCCGACCGCGGAGTTCAATATCGAGCTATTCGTTATAGCGAGCGTTTGGCGGAATCGGCGGTGGTCGCCTCGGTCGGTTCGCGCGGAGATTCCTATGATAACGCGATGGCCGAGGCGTTCAATTCGCTGTTCAAGGGAGAGTTGATCCATAACCCTGTTGCCTG
>NZ_PPHF01000004.1 GCF_002904335.1 Amycolatopsis sp. CA-126428
CGTCGAGCCGCCGGAGCCGAAGCCCGCTGCGCCGGCGTCGGCCGGGGAGAGCACCCAGTACGTCGAGCCGCCCGAGCCGAAGGCCGCCGCGCCGGCGCCCGCCGGGGAGAGCACCCAGTACATCGAGGTGAAGCCGTCCGGGCCGGTGCCGGTGGTGCCGATCGAGCGTCACGTCCCGCCGCGGGACGAGCCGAAGCCGGAGGAGCCGCAGCAGTGGCGTGAAGAGCTGCAGCACTGGCGCGAGGAGCAGCAGCGCCGCGAAGAGCAGCTGAACCGCGGGGCCGCACAGCGCCGAGAAGAGCCGGAGGCCCAGCAGCAGCCCGCCGCACCCTGGAGCCAGCGCCTCGAGCTTCGTGAGGAGCGCGCCGGCGACCGGCCGGCCGAACCCGGCGACCGGCGTCCCGGGCTGCCGCCGGAACCGCCGCGCGGGGTGGTGCCGTCGGCGTCCGCCGGCTCGCTGGCCCGGCCGCAGCGGATCGAACCCGACGGGCAGCGGTTCGACGCCGAGGCGACCGTCGGGATCGAGCGGCCCACCCAGTTCCCCGGCGTCTTCCAGCAGCAGCCCCAGGTCCGCGGCGACCAGCCCCGCACCGAGCAGCGGGCCGAGCCACCCGCCGAGCCGCCGTCGCCGCCCGCGGCCGAAGCTTCGGCCGCGGAGCCGCCGAAGAAGAAGCGGCGCAAGGGCAAGCTGATCGCGCTCGTCGTGGTCGTCCTGCTGGTGCTCGCCGGTGGCGGGGTGGCCGCGGCGACGCCGAAGGTGGCGAACCGGCTGGGCCTGCCGTGGGCACCGAACGCGCCCAAGGGCGACTCGCCGGTGCCGTCCGCGGCCACGCGTCAGCTGCAGGGGCCGGCCACGTCCGGAACGGCCCCGACCGCGAACGGCGTCAAGTCCGTGCTGGGCCCGGCGGCCGGCAACAGCGCGCTCGGGCAGCTCACCGGCAGCGTGATCGACCCGGTGAGCGGAACCGTGCTGTGGGACCACGGCTCGTCGACGCCGGTGACACCCGCGTCGACGACGAAGGTGCTCACCTCCGCGGCCGCGCTGCTCTCGCTGGACCAGAACCTGCGGCTGTCGACCAAGATCGTGCAGGGCGCGGACCCGGGCACGGTGATCCTGGTCGGCGGCGGCGACACCACGCTCACCAGCCTGCCGCTGGGCACCGACTCCCCGCTCTACCCGGGGGGCGCGCACGTCGACGACCTCGTCGCGCAGGTCAAGAAGGCGGCGCCGGGCGTGAAGAAGGTGCAGGTCGACCTGACGCTGTTCAAGGGACCGACGACCGCGCCGGGCTGGGAAGCGGGCGACGCGCCGTCGACGTACGCGACGCAGATGTCCCCGGTGATGGCCGACGGCGGCCGCATCAACGCCAAGGACAACAACTCGCAGCGCACGGCGAACGCGGGCAGCGCGCTCGCGTCGACGATCGCCTCGAAGCTGGGTGCTTCGGCGGGCGGCCAGGCGACCGCGCCCAAGGACGCGAAGGTGATCGGCGAGGTCAAGTCGGCCCCGCTGACCGAGCTGGTGTCCGACCTGATGGTGCTGTCCGACGACGTCCTCGCCGAGGCGATCGCCCGGCAGGTCGCGCTCGCGAACGGTGAGGAAGCCAGCTACGCCGGCGGCGCCAAGGCGACCATCAAGGTCCTGAAGGACCACGGCTTCGACGTCTCGGGCGTCACGCTGTCCGACGGCAGCGGCATCTCGTCGCAGAACCGCATCCCGGCGCGGCTGCTGACCCAGCTCCTGGCGGCCGCGGCGGCGCCGGAAGGCAAGAACCCGGGCACGGCGAAGCTGCGCCCGGTGCTCGCGGGCCTCCCGGTGGCCGGTGGTTCGGGCACCCTCGCCGACAAGCGGTTCGACACGGCGGCGTCGCAGGCCGGCCGCGGCTGGGTGCGGGCCAAGACGGGCACCCTCACCGGGGTCAACACCCTCGCCGGGCTGGTCCTCGACCAGGACGGCCGGGTGCTGGTGTTCGCGTTCATGTCCAACGGCTCCGACACCGACCCGGGCCGGGACGCCCTCGATGCCCTCGCGACGAGCCTTCGCAAGTGCGGCTGCGCCTAGCGGACGCCGAACCGTACGAAGATCGTGGCCGGAAACCGGCACCGGGGCAGGTAGCGTCGGAAGGGTGAGTCAGGAAACGCAGACCCGGCCCATGGTCGACTGGGCGATCGCCGCGCAGACCGGCGCGTTGCTGGTGCGCGGGGGCCCGCAGGTGCCGCGCGAACTGGCCGAAGAAGCCGTCACCGACCTGCGTGAGCTGACCGTCGAGGCCGAGGGGCACGTGCGGCAGCTGACGAACCTGGGACTCGACCTGCCGCTGCTGCCCGGTGAGGTCGTCGACCGCCCGGGCTGGGTCCGGTCGGCGGCGGCCGGGCTGGACGCGCTGACCGGGCGGGCGCTGCCGCAGCAGGGCGGTCCGCTCGGGCCGATCCTGGCCGGCGGCGCCGGCGTGCAGACCGGGCTGGTGCTCGCCTTCCTCGCCAGCCGGGTCCTCGGCCAGTACGACCCCTTCGGCGGCCCCGAGCGCGCCGGCACGCTGCTGCTGGTGGCGCCGAACGTCGTCGCCGCCGAGCAGGCGATGGACGTGCCCGGCCACGACTTCCGGCTCTGGGTCTGCCTCCACGAGTGCACCCACCGGCTCCAGTTCACCGCGGTCAAGTGGCTGCGCGACTACTTCGCCGACGAGGTCGAGCGGCTCGTCTCCGGGCTCACCAGTGGCGGCATCGGCGGCACCGACAGCCTGGCCGACCTGGTCGGCCGGCTGCCCGAGGCGATCAAGCAGGGCCCGAAGCTGAACCTGGCCGAGCTGCTCCAGTCGCCGAAGGAACGCGCGGTGTTCGACCGGCTATTGGCGCTCTCGACGCTCTTGGAGGGGCACGCCGATTACGTCATGGACGCCGTCGGGCCGCAGGTCGTGCCGAGCGTCGACCGGATCCGCGCGCGGTTCACCGCCCGGCGTAAGGGCGGTGGCGTCTTCGATCGGCTGCTGCGCGCGCTGCTCGGCGTCGACGCGAAGATCCGCCAGTACGAAGAAGGCGCGAAGTTCACGAAGCACGTAGTGGACGCCGTCGGCATGGACGGCTTCAACGCCGTCTGGCGGTCGCCGAACACCCTGCCCTCGCGCGCCGAGATCGCCGACCCGGCGGCGTGGGTCCGGCGCCTGCACGGATGACCGGGCCGGCGGTCGCGGCCGTCCGCGGGGCCGTTCGTGCCTTCTTGGAGAGCGTCGAAGCCCCGCCCGAGCTGTGCGTCGCGGTCTCCGGCGGTGCCGACTCGCTCGCGCTGGCCGAGGCGGCCGCGTACGTCGGGCACCACCGCGGGCACGTCGTCCGCGCGCTGGTCGTCGACCACGGCCTGCAGGAGGGCTCGGCGAAGGTCGCGGCCGACGCGGCCGCCGCGGCGAAGGCCCTGGGCGTCGACGAGGCCGAGGTGCGCCGGGCCGACGTCACCGGCCCGGGTGGCCCGGAAGCCGCCGCGCGCAAGGCCCGCTACCGGACGCTGGCCGGCCACGACCTCGTGCTGCTCGGCCACACCCTCGACGACCAGGCCGAAACGGTCCTGCTCGGGCTCGGCCGCGGCTCCGGCCCACGCAGCGTGGCCGGGATGCGGCCGCACGATCCGCCGTGGGGGCGCCCGCTGCTCGCCGTCGCCCGGGCCACCACCCGGGCCGCGTGCGCCGAGCTCGGCGTCGAGCCGTGGGACGACCCGCACAACGCCGAGCCGCGCTTCACCCGAGTCCGGCTGCGCACCGAAGTCCTGCCGTTGCTGGAAGACGTCCTCAACGGCGGAGTGGCCGCCGCGCTCGCCCGCACGGCCGCCCAGCTGCGGGACGACAACGAGGCGTTGGACACAGTGGCGGAGCGGATCTTCACCCGCGCGGGCGGCCCCGATGGGCTGGATGTGGCCACCCTCGCGCCGGAGCCCGCGGCGGTCCGGCGGCGGGTTCTCCGCAGGTGGCTGCTGGCTTCGGACGTGCGTGAACTCACGGACGCCCACCTCCGCGCGGTCGACGCGCTCGTCGCCCGGTGGCGCGGTCAGGGCGGCGTCTGGTTGCCGGGCAACTTGGAAGCGCGCCGGGCGCATGGCAGGCTCTGCGTCGTCTCCCAACCCACCACCCGAGGGGAATGACCCGTGTACGAGGGCGAAATCGCCTCCGTGCTCGTCACCGAGCAGCAGATCAGGGACAAGATCGCGGAGCTGTCGGAGCAGATCGCTGCCGACTACCCGGCCAACGGGCAGGGGGAACTCCTGCTGGTGGGCGTCCTGAAGGGTGCGGTCATGTTCATGACCGACTTCGCCCGTGCGCTGCCGCTGCCGACGCAGCTGGAATTCATGGCCGTCTCCTCCTACGGGTCGGCGACGTCGTCGTCCGGCGTCGTGCGCATCCTCAAGGACCTCGACCGCGACATCGCGGGCCGGGACGTCCTGATCGTCGAGGACATCGTCGACTCCGGCCTGACGCTGTCCTGGCTGCTGAAGAACCTCGCCAGCCGCAACCCCGCGTCGCTCGAGGTCGTCTCGCTGCTGCGCAAGCCGGAAGCGGTGAAGGTCGACGTGCCGGTGAAGTACATCGGCTTCGACATCCCCAACGAGTTCGTCGTCGGCTACGGCCTCGACTACGCCGAGCGGTACCGGGACCTGCCCTACATCGGCACCCTGGACCCGAAGATGTACACGGCGTAGTTAACCGACCGTTCACCGCAACCACCGGATTTTCGGAACCCCCGGGCCCCCGTTTGCGTCATAGGCTCTGATCACGTGCGTTAACCTATGCGAAGACCATTCGTGCCCGCGGTGACCGGGTCGGGGGAACGGGAGAGAGTGCAGATGGGGAACAGCAGCGCTGCCGACGCGAACGCCTTCAAGGCCGCGGCCGCGGCGGGTCAGGTCGGGATCGACCCGGACGCCGCCCAGGCCGTGCTGAACAAGATCCGCACCGGCAAGGACGCGGTCGAGGCCCTGCTCGCCGGCGCGGGCACGCTCGCCCAGCCGCCGATGCTGGGCGACAACCCGGTCGGCCACGCGATGGCCGCGAAGTTCGTGCAGCGCGCGGACGGCGGGGGCGACTCCTACGCCGCCGCGCTGCAGAACCTGCTCGGCCAGTACTCCGCCGCCGAAGAGGGCATCATCACGGCGATGGCCCGGTACCACGAGATCGACCAGGCCGCGGCCGACCCGTTCCGTAACGTCTGAGTCCAGAGGGGGATTTCGAAGTCATGGCTCCGAACCAAAGCGACCAGCCGGCGAAGACCACTCCGGGCCCTGCTGATCAGGGCTCGCTCGTCCCGCTCGGCGACAACTCGGCGTCGCAGAACATCGTCGAGAGCGCCCGCGGCCGGTCCGACGGCTTCGACGTCGGCGACGACCGCGCGATCGCCGACCCGCCGAACTGGAGCGCCCAGAACAGCAACCAGCTCTGGCACGCCGCGTGCGACAACAACGAGCCCGGCACGGCGGAGGCGACCGGGCACGTGTGGGCGCACCACGGTACCGAGCTGAAGCAGGCGTCGGACCACCTGTACAACGCGATCGCCGAGCTGGGCAACGCGTGGGTCGGCAAGGGTGCCGCGGGGGCGCAGGGCGCGCTCGTGGCGATCGCGAACTCCGGTTCGCAGGCCTCCGAAGCCGCGCACACGATGTCCGACCGGCTCCACCGGCAGTCCACGGCGGCCGCGGCGGTCAAGCAGATGCCGCAGCCCGTGGTCTTCGACCCGAAGATGACCATGGAGCTGGCGCTGGCGGGTGGTCCCGCGGCGCTGACGGACGACCAGAAGGTCCAGTTCGACGCGGCCAACGACGTCAAGGCGCAGCAGGTCGCGATGTTCAACGCCTACACGCAGACGATGAGCGAGATCGACAGCTCGACCCCGAGCTTCGGCCCGGAGTCGCTCGGTATGAAGCCGACCGCGTCGCACAACTCCCTGTCGTTCAACGCGGTGAACAGCGTCGGCAGCACGGGCTCGGTCGACGCGCTGCCCGGCGCGGGCGAAGCGATCTTCGCCTCCGGCGGCGCGGGCTTCAGTGGCCACAGCGGCGCGTTCGGTGCGCAGCACGCCGGGGTCGTCGGCCCGAACGGCGTCCACGGCGGCGTCCCGGCCGCGGGCTTCGGCGCGGACGCGGCCACGCTCGGCAGCGACGGCGCCGGCGGCACGGCCGCCGGGACGGGCGGCACCACCACCGGCGCGGGCCACGTCGCCTCGGGTGGCGGGCAGTCGGGCGCCGGCAACCCGCTCAGCAAGATCGGCATGGGCCTCGGTCTCGGCGGCGCGGCCGGCGGCCTCGGCGCGCTGGCGTCGCGGGCGCTGGGCGCGGGCAGCAAGTCCGGCGCGAAGAAGTCCGAGAACGACACGACCCTGGCGTCGGCCGGTGGCCAGGGCCAGAGCGCGGCGTCGGCCCAGGCTCCGCAGCAGGGCGTCGTCTCGTCCGCGGGCACCATCGGCGGGCAGACCCCGCCGCCGATGACCCCGGGCATGGGCGGCATGGCCCCGCAGGGTGCCCAGGGCGAGCGGGACGAGGAGCACACGCACGCGTCCTTCCTCATCGAGGCGGACCCGGACGAGGCCTTCGGCGCGAACCAGGCGACCCCGCCGCCGGTCATCGGCGCGTGGTCCGAGGACGACGAAGACCGCTGATCCGTTCGGGCCGGGCACGCTCACGGCGTGCCCGGCCCGGTTTCTCCTGGGGGTGGCTCGATGCCGAACGCTGAGCTGCTCACCCCGGTCGAGGTCGACTTCCTGTGGGAGTCGGCCGGGCTGGGCGAGCTGCCGTACCCGCTGAACATCCGTTCGCACGGCGCGACCGTCGACGAGCGGGCGATGCTGCGCCGACGGACGTTGGAGGGGCTCACCGCGCGCGGTCTCGCCGATGGCCGCGGCCGGCCCGAGCCGCACATCGAGGACTACTTCGGCGTGCTGGCCGCCCCCGAGCTGAGCCTGGACGCCGTCCAGCTGATCGCCCCGGACGCCGAGGCGCTGCTCGCCGTCGCCGGCGTGCTGGGCGGCCAGGGCCTGCTGGCCGTGCAGGACACCCGCGGCCTGCACCTGCAGCCGTGCCCGGCCGACGGCCTCGCGAGCGCGATCGTCTCGCTGCTGCCCGGTGGCCCGCGCGGGACCGAAAAGTCGATCACGGTGCCCATGGAGCAGCTGGTCGGCGCGCAGGGCGTCGACTTCCTGCAGCGCCGCGGCACCGGCGACGAGCGCTCGTCGGCCGACGAGGACCGCAAGGCGCTGGCCCGGCTGCACGCCCAGCCGCGGCTGCGCGGCGGCCAGATCGGCGCCAACGCCCGCACCCGGATGGGCGGTCGCACCCGGACACCGGTCCTGAGCTGGTTCGACACCGAGACCGGCCGCTACTTCACCCAGGCCACCCGTGGCCGTGACGGCCGCGACTGGATCACCATCGCCCCGGCCGACGCCGCCACGCTGCGCCACCGCCTCGGCGAGATGCTCGCCGGAGCCGCGACGACCAGCGCGGTCTGAACCCGGGTTCTCCGGGCTGCCCGGTTCGCCTCCGGAGCGATCCGGTTTTGTCGGTGCCGCGGGCTACGCTGGGCAAGAGTCCGATCCGGGAGAGTGATGATGCAAGAGTTCTTCTCGCCGCTGGCGTTCGACTTCCTGTGGGAGTCGGCGCGGGTCGGGGAGCTGCCGTACCCGCTGGTCGTCCGGTCGCACGGCGCGACCGAGAACGAGCGCGTGTCGCTGCGTCACCGCGTCGACGTCGAACTCAAGGCGCGTGGCATCCGCGAACCGCGCGGCACGTTCGCGCCGCCGATCGAGGATGCCCTGCACCTGCTGGCCTCCGCCCCGCTGACCATCGACGCGCTGCACATCCCGCAGTTCGAAGCCCCGACGGTCGGCGTCCTCGCGGCGGCCGACGAGACCAAGGGCGTGCTCGCGGTCCAGGACGCCGACGGCATCTGGCTGCGGGACGTCCCACCGGACGCGCTCGTCTCCGCCGTCGTCGGGGTGCTGCCCGCCGGGCCGCGCGGCAGCGAGGCGTCGGTCACACTTCCGCTGGACGACGCCCTCCGCACCGCGCCGATCCGGGTGCCGGCTTCGCTGCCGCCGGGTGAGGAAGAAGACAGTCGCCGGGGCCGGGCGCGCCGGACACCGCTGAGCGAGCGCCTCACGGCCGATCCGCGCGAGGCGTACGGCCGCATCGCCGGGCAGCCCCGGCTGCGTGGCGGTCAGCTGGCAGCGAACAGCCGTTCGCAGGTCGGGGCCAAGCAACGGTCCCGCGTGCTGGCCTGGTTCGACACCGCGACCGGGCGCTACCTGAGCCTCTCCCGCGCAGGTACGGACGGGCGTGAGTGGGTCACCGTGGCCCCCGCGGACCCGGCCACGCTGCGCACCCGGCTGGCCGAGATGGTGAGCAGTGTGTCGGACGGCACGCGATAGCGTGACCGGCGCGGACGCGGGCTGGGAACCCTGGCGCGGTATCGGCCGTTGACCTGCGAGAGGCTCACAGGGGATGAACGCGGCAGCGGACGGTACCCTGATGAGCAGGTGTTCAGGCACCACGGGTTGTCAAGATCGTGATGGCGGGTATCACAGGAGCCGCCCAACCAGGGAGGGTCGAGGCCACCAGGGCCGAGTCGTATGAACCGGAAGAGCGTGCTCAGGAACCCACTGCTGTGGATCGTCGCGGGGTTGCTGGCGTTGTTCGCGTACAACACGATCTTCGACAGTGATCGTGGGTACACCCAGGCACCCATCTCGGTGGCGAACTCCCAGATCACCTCGAACAACGTCAAGGAAGTCAGCCTCGAGGACAAGGAACAGCAGCTCAAGCTGCTGCTGGCCAAGCCCATCGACGTCGACGGCCAGCAGGTCACCCAGATCATTTCGCAGTACCCGGCGGACGCCACCCGCCCGATCTACGACTCGTTGATCAAGGCGGAGTCCGGCGGTCAGCCGATCAAGTTCACCACCAAGGTCACCCAGCAGGGCGTGCTGACGCAGATCCTCATCTTCGCCATCCCGCTCGCCCTCGTCCTGGGCCTGCTGATGTGGATGATGAACAACGCGCAGGGCGGCGGCAACCGCGTCCTCAACTTCGGCAAGTCCAAGGCCAAGCAGCTGAACAAGGACATGCCCAAGACGACCTTCGGGGACGTCGCGGGCGCGGACGAGGCCGTCGAAGAGCTGTACGAGATCAAGGACTTCCTGCAGAACCCGGCGCGATATCAGGCGCTCGGCGCGAAGATCCCTAAGGGCGTGCTGCTCTACGGGCCGCCGGGTACCGGCAAGACGCTGCTCGCGCGAGCCGTCGCCGGCGAGGCGGGCGTGCCGTTCTACACGATCTCCGGCTCGGACTTCGTCGAGATGTTCGTCGGTGTCGGTGCCTCGCGAGTGCGTGACCTGTTCGAACAGGCCAAGCAGAACGCGCCGTGCATCATCTTCGTCGACGAGATCGACGCGGTCGGCCGCCAGCGCGGCGCCGGCCTCGGCGGCGGGCACGACGAGCGCGAGCAGACGCTGAACCAGCTGCTCGTCGAGATGGACGGCTTCGACGCCCGCGGCGGCATCATCCTGATCGCGGCCACGAACCGGCCCGACATCCTCGACCCGGCGCTGCTGCGCCCCGGCCGGTTCGACCGGCAGATCCCGGTGTCCGCGCCCGACCTGCGCGGCCGCAAGGCGATCCTCGAGGTGCACGCCAAGGGCAAGCCGATCGCCCAGGGCACGGACCTGACCAGCCTGGCCAAGCGGACCGTCGGCATGTCCGGCGCCGACCTGGCGAACGTGCTCAACGAGGCCGCGCTGCTCACCGCCCGCCAGAACGGGCACGTGATCACCGACGCGGCGCTGGAGGAGTCGGTCGACCGCGTCGTCGGCGGCCCGGCGCGCAAGAGCCGGATCATCTCCGAGAAGGAGAAGAAGATCACGGCCTACCACGAGGGCGGGCACGCGCTCGCCGCGTGGGCGATGCCGGACATCGAACCGGTCTACAAGCTGACGATCCTCCCGCGCGGCCGCACGGGCGGGCACGCGCTGCTCGTCCCGGAGGACGACAAGGACCTGATGACCCGCTCCGAGATGATCGGGCGGCTGGTCTTCGCGATGGGTGGCCGCACGGCGGAGGAGCTCGTCTTCCACGAGCCCACCACCGGCGCGTCGTCGGACATCGAGCAGGCGACGAAGATCGCCCGCGCGATGGTCACCGAGTACGGCATGAGCGCCCGGCTCGGCGCGGTCAAGTACGGCCAGGAGCAGGGCGACCCGTTCCTCGGCCGCTCGGCCGGCCGGCAGGCGGACTACTCGCTCGAGGTGGCGCACGAGATCGACGAGGAGGTGCGCAAGCTCATCGAGACGGCGCACACCGAGGCGTGGCACGTGCTCAACACCTACCGCGACGTGCTCGACGAGCTGGTCATCGAGCTCCTGGAGAAGGAGACGCTGACCCGCAAGGACCTGGAGCGGATCTTCGCGACGGTCGAGAAGCGCCCGCACATCACCGTGTTCAACGAGTTCGGTGAGCGGACGCCGTCGGACAAGCCGCCGATCAAGACCCCGGGTGAGCTGGCGATGGAGCGCGGCGAGCCGTGGCCGCCGCCGGAGAAGGAGAAGCCGGTCCTGAAGCCGGAGCCGACCCCGGTCGGCACCGCCCAGGGCGCGGGTGACCTGCCGGGCGGTCCGCCGTACCCGTCGCCGTCGCCGGTCGACCCGAACGCGAATCCGTACGCCCCGCCGCAGCCGGGCGCCTACCCGAACGGCGGCCGTCCCTACGGCGGCCCGAACGGTGGCCCCAACGGCACGGCCCACTGGCCGCAGAGCTACGGGGGCCAGCAGCCGGGTGGTTCGGCCGGCCAGAGCGGCCCGCCGAACTACGGTGCTCCTCCGGGCTGGACGCCCGCGACTTCGCCGGGTGGTCAGCCGGGTCAGTCGTGGCGGCCCGGTGGTGAAGAACGCCCTCGTGAGCACGGCTGGTTCGCCGACCAAGCCGGCAACCAGCAGAGCGAGGGGGAGCGTCGTGACGTGGATGGACCAGAAAAGCCCCAGTGACGCCGACCGCCCGGTCTTCGACCACGACCGGGCGGAAAAGGCGATCCGCGAGCTCCTCTTGGCGTGCGGCGAGGACCCGGAGCGGGACGGTCTCAAGGACACCCCCGCCCGGGTCGCCCGTGCCTACCAAGAGATGTTCGCGGGGCTCTACACCGAGCCCGACTCGGTCCTGGACCGCACGTTCGACGAGGCCCACGAAGAGCTGGTGCTGGTCACGGACATCCCGATGTTCAGCCAATGTGAACACCACCTGGTGCCCTTCCACGGCGTCGCGCACGTCGGGTACATCCCGAACGCCGCCGGGAAGGTCACCGGGCTGTCCAAGCTCGCCCGGCTCGTCGACCTCTACGCCAAGCGCCCCCAGGTCCAGGAGCGCCTGACCTCGCAGGTCGCCGACGCCATCGTCCGCAAGCTCGAACCCCGCGGCGTCATCGTGGTGATCGAGGCCGAGCACCTGTGCATGGCGATGCGCGGCATCCGCAAGCCCGGCGCGCGCACGACCACCTCCGCCGTGCGGGGGCAGTTGAAGAACTCGCCGTCGTCGAGGGCGGAGGCGCTCGACCTCATCAGGGCGCGCCGGTGAGCGTGGGACTTCCCGCGCCCGGCCGGTGCGTCGTGATGGGCGTGCTGAACGTGACGCCCGATTCCTTTTCGGACGGTGGCCGCTACCTCGGGCTCGACCAGGCGCTGGAGCACGCCCGCGAGATGTGGGCGCGGGGCGCCGACCTGATCGACGTCGGCGGCGAGTCGACCCGGCCGGGGGCGTCCCGGGTGGACGCCGCCACCGAACTGCGGCGCGTGCTGCCGGTGATCAAGACGCTCGCCGCCGAAGGGGTCGCGCTGTCGGTCGACACCACGCGGGCCGTCGTCGCCGCCGCGGCGCTCGAAGCCGGCGCGCACGTCGTCAACGACGTCTCCGGTGGGCTGGCCGATCCGGACATGGCGCGCGTCGCCGCCGAGGCCGGTGTGCCGTGGGTGCTGATGCACTGGCGCGGGCACAGCAAGGACATGCAGGCGCTCGCCGAGTACCGGGACGTCGTGGCGGACGTGCGGGCCGAGCTGCTGTCCAGAGTGGACGCGGCGCTCGCGGCCGGCGTGGCGGAGAGCGCCATCGTGCTGGACCCCGGGCTCGGGTTCGCGAAGAACGCCGAGCACGACTGGGCGTTGCTGCGCGGGCTCGACTCGTTGCGTTCGCTCGGTTTCCCGGTGCTCGTCGGTGCCTCGCGCAAGAGGTTCCTCGGCCGTCTGCTGTCCGAAAAGGACGGCACACCGCGCCCGCCGGACGGCCGGGAGGACGCCACCGCGGCGATCTCGGCGCTCGCCGCGGCGGCCGGTGCGTGGGGCGTGCGCGTGCACGAGGTGGGGGCTTCGCTGGACGCGGTCGCGGTGGCGGCCGCTTGGAGGACGGATGGCTGACCGGATCACGCTCACCGGGCTGCGCGTGTTCGGGCGGCACGGCGTGTTCGAGCACGAGAAGCGGGACGGCCAGGAGTTCGTCGTCGACATCACGGCGTGGCTGGACCTCGGGCCGGCCGCCGCGTCGGACGACCTGACCAAGACCTTGCACTACGGCGAGCTGGCCGAGCTGGCGGCCGGGATCGTCGCGGGCGAGCCGTACGACCTCATCGAGAGCGTCGCCGGCCGGATCGCCGACGAGGTGCTGCGCGACGAGCGCCTGACCGCGGTCGAGGTGACGGTGCACAAGCCGTCGGCGCCGATCCCGCTGACGTTCGACGACGTGGCGGTCACGGTCCGGCGCGACCGGTGAGCCGGGCGGTGCTCTCGCTCGGGTCCAACCTGGGCGACCGGCTGGGGTTCCTGAAACTGGCGCTCGACGCGGTGCGGCCGGCGCTGGTCGCGGTGTCGACCGTGTACGAAACCCGGGCGTGGGGCGTCGAGGACCAGCCGGACTTCCTCAACGCGGTGTGCGTGGTCGACGACCCGGCGCGCGACCACTGGGCGTGGCTGCGCACGGGGCAGGCCGCCGAGCAGGCGGCGGGCCGGGTGCGCGAGCTGCGCTGGGGCCCGCGCACACTGGACGTCGACGTGGTCACCGTGGACGGCGTGACGTCGGAGGACCCGGAGCTGCTGCTGCCGCACCCGGGAACGCCGGACCGCGCGAGCGTGCTGGTGCCGTGGGTGGAGATCGCCCCGGACGCGATCCTGCCAGGCCACGGCTCGATCGCGGAGCTGCTGAAGGCCCGCCCGGCGGCCGAAGTGGCCACCGTCCGCCGGACGGATCTCACTCTGCGCTGAAACGGATTCACATCGGTGGATCGAGCGTCTGCGTTACGGTCTGTTCCCGGGTGGTCGTCGAACGGTAGCCGCGGTGCGGTCAGCCGCGCAGGGCCGCGATCATGAAACCGACCGCGGGCTGCGTGGTGGGGACCGGCGGCCAGTCGTTGATCGTCGCCAGCAGTTGCCAGTAGCGCTCGGCCCGTGGGTCGCCGCTCATGGCGAACCGGTCGGCCAGCTCCGCGCGGAACTCCGGGGCCGCCGCGTCCTGGTCCGGGCGGGCGGAGGCCGCCGCCAGGTCTACCGCAAGCGTTTGCCCCGTCTCCGACGTGGGCGATTCGCCCGCCGCGATCGCCGCTTCGGCGCGGGAGACCCAGATCGGCCAGTTCTGCTGCCAGGCCCCGGCCGGCTGCTGGAACTCGCCGTCCTCGATCTGCTGGGCCTGGGTTTCGCTCATCCTGCGGATCAAGGCCCGGAACTCCGGGTCTCCGACCAGCTCGGCGAACTCGATCCAGGCCTCGAGCTGCTCGGGCGTCGGGTCGTCGGGCAGCTCCGGCTTCCCGGCGCGCATCCGGCGGTAGAACTCCTCGTCGACGTCGAGCCCGGCGACCATTTCGTCCCAGAACTCGTCGACCAGCCGCTTGCGCTCCTCGTCGGACATCGACGCGAGACGGTTCATCAGGTTCACTTCCTCCAGTTCGGAATTGCGCTTGGCCACCGCGCGCAGCACCGCCCGGCGCAGCCGCAGCCGCCGGATCTGCTCGTCGAGCGCCTCGACGTGCCGGACCGCCAGCTCGCCGACGGTCGCCGACTGGGTCAGGGCGGCGGAGACGTCGGCGAGGCCGAGACCCAGCTCCCGCAGCGTGCGGACCAGCTCCAGGCGGGCCATCGCCGCCGCGTCGTAGAGGCGGTAGCCGGCGTCCGTCCGCTCGGTCGGCGGCAGGAGGCCTTCGTCCGAGTAGAAGCGGATGGTCTTGACCGGCAGGCCGGTCCGCCGGGACAGCTCGCCGATGGTGAAGGTCGCGGTGGTGCCCACAAGACGCATGATGAACTCTCCAGTCGGTGGAGAGTCAACCGTACTTCGGGTCCGGTGGCGGGGCCGCGGGACATTACTGCGCGGTACCGTTGAGGTATGCACTTCACCCGGCCCCGTGACCTGGTGGTCGCCGGGCTGCTCGGCCTGGGCCTCGGCTACCTGCTCTTCCAGACGGCCTACGGCTCGCTGCCGCAGCTGCCGCTGCTCGCCGGCGTCACCTTCGCCGTGCTGGCCGTGCTCGAGGCCGTGCTCGCCTTCTCGGTCCGGTCGCGCATCAAGAACGGCCGGGTCGTCAGCGCGATCGGGGTAGCCCGATCGGTGGCCCTCGCCAAGGCTTCGTCACTCGCCGGAGCGTTCATGGCCGGCGCCTGGCTCGCGGCGCTCGCTTATGTTTTACCCAGACGTGACGAACTCGTCGCTGCCGTGCTCGACACGCGCGCCGCGGTGGTCGGCGTCGTCTCCGCCGCAGCCCTGGTAGCTGCGGCTTTGTGGCTCGAACACTGCTGCCGGACCCCGCAGGACCACGATCGTGAGCGCACCCGCGGGACGACCGGTTAGCGCTGGAATCCCACCGCTCGCTGGACCGAGTAGGTCTCGTTCGGATTACGAGCAGGTACGGTGTCAGTCATGACCGGCGTGGGTGACGACTCGCGCGGCCGCCTACTGGGCAGGCCGTGGCTCGTTGTCGGCTTTGTCCTCGCCATCGGAGCCACCCTCGCACTGGTGCTCAGCGACGATCTCCGCTACCTCAGGCTCGGGATCGTCGCGGCCCTCTGGGCCGCCCTGATCGGCGCTTTTCTCGCCGTGAAGTACCGCAAGAGCGCGGCACAGAGCGAGGACGCGGTCGCCGAGGCGCAGGCTGTGTACGAACTGGAGCTGGAACGCGAGATCGCGGCCCGGCGCGAGTACGAGCTGGAGATGGAAGCGGAGAACCGCACCGCGGCCGATTCCAAGGGCCGCGAGGAGCTGGAGGCGCTGCGCGCGGAAGTGTCCGCGCTGCGCGACAGCCTCCAGTCGCTGTTCGGCGGCGAGGTGCTGCTCGAACGCGTCGCGCTGACCGCGCAGGCGACCCGGATGCGCAAGGTGTCCGACGAGAACCGCCTGATTCCCGACAACGCGCCGAAGAAGAAGCCCGCCCAGCTGATGGCCGGGAAGAAGCCGGTGGTCGAGGGCGGCGAGCGGCCGACCGAGCTGATCGACCGCGTCCTCGACGAGCGCCGCCGCAAGGCCTCGAACGGCAAGCCCGCGAACGGCAAGGGCCTCGGCAAGGGCTTCGGCGGCAAGCCGGTCCCGAAGACGCCGGCGAACGTCTCCGTGCAGAGCACCCAGCAGATGGCCCGGCCGAAGCCGCTGAGCGAGCGCCGTCCGCCGGTGCCGCCGGTCGACCCGGCGCTGAACGCCGCGCAGCGCGAGCTGAAGGCCGCCGAGCTGCGGGCCGAGGCGGCGCGCCGCCAGGCCGAGTCGCAGCCGATGCGGCTGCCGAAGCAGGACGAAATCGCGAAGCAGCCCGAGCGCCGGCCGGAGGCCGCCGCCGAGCCGACGCGCCGGGACGTGCCGCGGCCCGACCCCAAGACCGAGATCCGACGTCCGCCGGAGCCGAAGACGGAGATCCGCCGCCCCGAGCCGCCGCCCGCGCGCCGGGCCGAAATGTCGCGTTCGGACATCCGGCCCGTCGAGATGTCGCGGCCCGATATCCCGCGCGTCGAGATGTCGCGCCCGGACATTCCGCGGGTGGAGATGTCGCGCCCGGACATCCCGCGCGTCGAGGCGCCGCGGCCGGACATGCCGCGGCCCGAGGCGCCGCGGCCGAACGTCTCGCGGGCCGAAGCGTCGCGCTCGGACATTCCGCGGGTGGAGATGCCGCGGCCGAACGTTCCGCGGGCCGAAGCGTCGCGTTCGGACATTCCGCGCGTCGAGATGTCGCGTCCGGACATCCCGCGCGTCGACATGTCGCGGGCGGATATCTCGCGGGCCGAAATGTCCCGGCCGGACATTCCGCGCGTGGAGATGTCGCGGCCCGATATCCCGCGTGTCGAGATGTCGCGCCCGGACATTCCGCGGGTGGAGATGCCGCGGCCGAACGTTTCGCGGGCCGAAGCGTCGCGATCGGACATTCCGCGCGTCGAGAGGTCGCGGACGGACCTTCCGCGCGTCGGCGGGCAGCCGAACGGCGCCCGCCCCGACCCCCGCAAGGCGCCCGAGCCGCCGCGGCCGGTGCCGGGCCGTCCGGCGGCCAACGTGCCGCCGGTGAAGCCGTCCGAGATGTCGCGTTCGGACATCCGGCCGGTCAAGGACCTCAGCGCGGCCTTCCAGAACCGCGACGACTTCGCCGAGCGCCAGCGGCCGAACCGGCCGAAGCCGCCCGAGCAGAAGCCGCCGATGCCGCGGGACGCCGCGGCGTCCCGCACCGACATCCCGCCGGTCGTCCCGCCGACCACGCCGGTGCCGAGCAACAGCCCGTCGCCGCGGCAGCCGTCGCGCACGGACCTGCCCCCGGTGGTGCCGCCGACCACGCCGGTGCCGGCGGCCGACGGCCGCCGCCCCTCGCGGCTGGAGCAGTTCTCGCGGGCCGACATGTCGCCGATCCTGGAGGAGCCGCCGTCCCGCCACGGTGGTGCGCACGGTGGTTCGCACCGCGCGCCGGCGGAGGCCGCCAAGGCCGAGGCCCCGATGGTGAACCCGACGTTGCCGGAGTCGGTCCGCAACTTCCAGGGCCGTTCCGGCGGCCGCCGGCGCAAGCCGGAGGACTCGCAGCAGCTGCCGGCGGTGCCCCAGGCACCGGAGCCCCCGGGCGGAGGCCGGCGCCGTCGCCCGGACGGCGAGCCCCCGGCCTGGGAAGGCATGGTCGCCGAGCGGGCCTCGATGTCCCGCCGCGGGATGGCCCCGGTGGACCCGGCGGACGTCGAGCAGCAGCAGAACGGCAACGGCCACAACGGAGCCCGCAACGGCCACCGAGCGGCCCCGGAGCCCGCCCCGGGCAGCGGATCGCACGCGGCGGGCCGTTCGGTGAGCGAACTGCTGGCGGCGAACGGCGGCACCGGCTCGACGCCCCGCCGCCGCCGACGCGCGGAGGACTGAGCCCGGCCGGTCGCGGATCGGGCGGTGGTCGGCACTCGGCGGCCCGCTCGATCGGCAGCCAGAGGCGGCGCGCGCCATGGCCCGCTGCCTGCGTGCGGAGGACCAAGCCCGGCCGGTCGCGGATCGGGCAGTGGTTCGCATTCGGCGGCTCGCTCGATCGGTGAGCTGCCGGCGGCCCAAGGCGGCGCGCGCCGGCGTGCGGAGGACTGAGGCCCGCGCCCCCAAGGCAACCGCCCAGGCCCTCGCGTGCGCGCAGAGATGGCACCGCGGGCCGCACTGAGGCGCGTCTCGGCGGCGCACAGCAGGCTGACCGGCGCGCCGTGTGTGCCAGGTGGCGTTTCTCTTCCACTTCGGCCTGCGTAGGGTGACCCGCTGTGAGCGGAACCCTCTCGCCCGCGACGGGACTTGATCGCGGACGGCGGCCTCGCCGGGTCACCGTGCTGCTGCCGGTGCTCGGGCTGATCGTGGTGGCCCTGTGCGGCCTGTTCCTGTTCGGGCTCGCCACCGCCCGGGTCGGGCCCCTCGCCGTCACCATCGGGGTGCTCGCCGCGCTCGTGCCCGTGGCCGGGGTCGTCGCCGGGTTCCTCTGGGTCGACCGGTGGGAGCCCGAGCCCGCCAAGTTCCTCCTGCTCGCCTTCGCCTGGGGCGCCTGCATCGCGACCATCACCGCGCTGCTCATCAACACCACCGCCGAGGCCGTCGGGGACGAGCTGCTCGGCCAGGGCAGCGGGAACACCGTCGCCGCGCTCGTCTCGGCCCCTGTGGTCGAGGAGGCCGCCAAGGCCCTCTTCGTCGTGCTCATCCTCTGGCGGCGGTCCAGCGAGTTCGACGGCGTCGTGGACGGGGTCGTCTACGCCGGGTTCAGCGCCGCCGGGTTCGCCTTCACCGAGAACATCTACTACTTCGGGCGCGCCTTCGCCGACTACGGCTTCGGGGACGGGCACAGCCAGGGCGTCATCACGGCGTTCTTCCTGCGGGGCGTGCTCGCTCCGTTCACCCACCCGCTGTTCGCCGTGCTCACCGGCATCGGGCTCGGGATCGCCGCGCGGACGACGACCAAGGCCCTCAAGATCATCGCGCCGATCGCCGGGTACCTCGCCGCCGTCTGCCTGCACGCGCTGTGGAACAGCGCCGCGCTGCTCGGCGGGTCGAAGTTCCTCACCGTCTACTTCCTGATCATGCTGCCGCTCTTCTTCGGCGTCGTCTACCTGGTCATCCTCCAGCGGAAACGGGAGCAGCGGATCATCGCCGCCGCCCTGCCGCACATGGCCGCCGCGCGGTGGATCGCCCCCTCCGAAGTCGAGCTGCTGGCCAGCCTGCCCGGCCGCCGGGCCTGGCGCCGCCAGGCGAAACGCCAGTCCGGCAAGCAGGCCGCGAAAGCCGTCGCCGTGTACCAGGCGAGCGTGACGGAGCTCGCGTTCCTCGACCGGCACCAGCTCACCAGCGACACCGACCGGCAGCGCCAGCAGGAGCTGCTGCGCACCCTGAAGGCCGCCCGCGCGGAGGCGACGCGCCTCGCCGACGAGGCCGCCCACGGGTGAACCGGTCCGGGTGAAGCTGGTCACCCGGGCTCAACGACGCCCGCTCGCCCGAGTGACCAATCCGACCAAAAGTAGGCCGGCCCCGGACGGCGCGTTACCTTTGCCACACAGCTGAGCGGCCGTGACTGTGGTCGGATTGGTCACCAACGGCACAGTAGTCTCGCGCCGTCGTCCGGTACCCGGAGCGGGACTGGAACGAGAGCAGAGGGAGTCTGCCAACCATGAGCGTCCACAGGCGCACGCCATGATGAGGCCCGCCCGCCTCGCGGTCGGCGTCGTTTCCGCCGGCCGGGTGGGCAGCGTGCTCGGCGCCGCGCTGGCCCGGGCGGGGCACACGGTGGTCGCCGCGTCCGGTCTGTCCGCTTCGTCGCTGGCCCGCGCGGAACGCCTCCTCCCCGACGTGCCACTCCTGCCGCCCGACGAAACCGTCCGCCGGGCGGACCTCGTGCTGCTCGCCCTCCCCGACGACGCGCTCGCCGGGATGGTCCGCGGGCTCGTCGCCACCGAGTCGCTCCGGGCGGGGCAGATCGTCGTGCACACCTCCGGGGCGCACGGCATCGACGTCCTGGCCCCCGCGGCCGGGGCCGGGGCCCTGCCGCTCGCCCTGCACCCGGTGATGACGTTCACCGGCCGCGAGGAGGACCTCGAACGGCTGGCGGCCTGCAGCATCGGCGTCACGGCGGCCGAGGACGACGAAGCCGGGTGGCACGTCGGCGAAGCGCTGGCCGTCGAGATGGGCGCCGAGCCGGTGCGGATCCCCGACTCCGCGCGAGCGCTCTACCACGCTGCGTTGGCCCACGGCGCGAACCACCTGATGGCGCTGGTCGCCGACTGCGCGGACCTGTTGCGCCAAGCCGGAATCGGGCAATCCGAACGCCTGGTCGCACCACTGCTCTCGGCGGCATTGGATAATGTGCTGCGACACGGCGATCGTGCCCTCACCGGCCCGGTCGCGCGTGGCGACCTCGGCACCGTCCGCAAGCACCTCGCGGTGCTGGCGGACCGGGCGCCGGAGGTGGCGCCGGCCTACCGCGCGCTGGCCAAGCGCACGGTGGCGCGTTCGACGGCTGCCGGGCTGCTGGACACCGCGGCCGCGAAAGACCTCACCGAACTCCTCGACGATCCCGCCGAAGGGCACCAAGACCAGTGACCACACCGAAATTCAGCCGCGGCACCCTGAACGCGTTCGCGTCGCCCGAGCAGGTGAGCCAGGTCAGCCGGGCGCTGCACGGCGTCGGCCGCAAGCTGGCGCTCGTGCCGACCATGGGCGCGCTGCACGCCGGGCACCGCGAGCTGATCCGCCGCGCGAAGCGGCTGCCCAACAACGTCGTGGCCACCTCGATCTTCGTCAACCCGCTGCAGTTCGGCGCGGGCGAGGACTTCGAGGCGTACCCGCGGCCGCTGGAGGCCGACCTCGACATCCTGCGCGAGGACGGCGTCGAAATCGCGTTCACACCCAGCGCGGACGCCCTCTACACCGAGGGTGCCGTGGTGACCGTGCACCCGGGCCCGCTCGGCGACGAACTCGAAGGTGCCGTCCGGCCCGGTCACTTCGCCGGGGTGCTCACTGTCGTGGCGAAGCTGTTCAACCTGCTCCGTCCGGACTACGCCCTGTTCGGCGAAAAGGACTACCAGCAACTGGTCCTGATCAAGCGGATGGTGCGGGACCTGAACATCGACACGCACGTGATCGGCGTGCCGACCGTGCGGGAGCGGGACGGGCTCGCGTTGTCGTCGCGCAACGTCTACCTGACGCCTGAGCAGCGCGAAGACGCCATCGTCCTGTCGGCCGCCCTCACCGCGGGGGCGTTCGTCGGCCGGGACGGTGCGGAGGCGGTCCTCGAGACCGCGTGGAAGACCCTCGCCGCGCGGCCGGCGGTCGAGGTGGATTACCTGGAGTTGAGGGGAACCGACCTCGGGCCCGCGCCCGTCGATGGTGAAGCACGGCTGTTGATCGCGGCCCGGGTGGGGAGTACCCGGCTGATCGACAACGTTCCGGTGTTGCTCGGCAAGGCCGTCGAGCACCCGGAGCGGCTGGACGCAGGGGAATAGGAGTCCACTATGTACCGCACGATGCTCAAGTCGAAGATCCACCGGGTGACCGTGACCCAGGCCGACCTGCACTACGTCGGTTCGGTGACGGTCGACGAAGACCTGATGGAGGCCGCGGACCTGCTGCCGGGGGAACAGGTGTCCATTGTGGACGTCACCAACGGGGCGCGGCTGGAGACCTACGTCATCAAGGGGGAGCGCGGCAGCGGGGTGCTCGGCATCAACGGCGCCGCGGCCCACCTGGTGCACCCGGGTGACCTGGTCATCCTCATCTCGTACGGCCAGATGGACGACGCCGAGGCGGCGACGTACCAGCCGCGCGTGGTGTTCGTCGACGCGGACAACCAAATCGTCCACCGGCACACCGACCCCGGCCACGCGCCGGAGGGATCCGGGCTGCTGTCCGGCACGGTGACGCTGCCGCCGGACGAAGAGGCGGCGATCTTCCCGGTCGCCGAGACCGCGGACGCCCGTCGCCTCGACGCGTTGCTGCACGCGGAAAGCTGACCCGCTTGCTGCTCACCGTCGACGTCGGCAACACGAACATCGTCCTGGGATTGTGGTCCGGCCAGGAGCTCGTGGGCGACTGGCGCATGCGCACCGACGCGCGCATCACGGCCGACGAGCTGGCGTTGACGGTCCGCGGGCTGCTCGGCCCGCACGCGGACGCGGTGTCCGGGATCAGTGCACTGTCGACGGTGCCGGCCGTGCTGCGCGAGCTGCGGGTGATGCTCGGCCGGTACTACGCCCGGGTCCCGAAGATCGTGGTCGAGCCGGGCGTGCGCACCGGCGTGGCGCTGCTGGTGGACAACCCGAAGGAGGTGGGCGCGGACCGGCTGGTGAACACCCTGGCCGCGCACCACCTCCACAGCACGGCGTGCGTGGTGGTCGACTTCGGCACGTCGACGAACGTGGACGCCATCTCGGCCCGCGGCGAGTTCCTGGGCGGCGCGTTCGCCCCCGGGATCGAGATTTCGGTGGACGCGCTGGCACTGCGCGCGGCGGCGCTGCGGAAGGTCGAACTGGTGCCGCCGCGGTCGGTGATCGGCAAGAACACGGTGGAGTGCCTGCAGTCCGGGATCCTGTACGGCTTCGCGGGCCAGGTGGACGGGCTGGTGCGCCGGATCGTCCGCGAGCTTTCCCCGGGCGGCGCGGAACCGGTGGCGGTCCTGGCCACGGGCGGCCTGGCGCCGCTGGTGCTGGGTGAGTCGGAGACGATCACCGACCACGTCCCGGAGCTGACGCTGCTCGGCCTGCGGCTGGCGTACGAGCGCAACATCCGGCCTTGACCTGCCCCGAGGCGGCGTTCGACACCACCTCGGGGTGCACCGGAAAGCTCTCAGCCGCGAGCCAGGCGGCGGCGCTCCAGCACGTACCCCAGCGCCGTCAACGCCAGCGCCGGGACGGCGATCTTCGCCTGCGGGAACCGATCGGCCCCGGGCGGATCCACCGCGCGGGAGCCCGGGTAGGCCAGCGCCGAAATCTGCGTCACCCAGTACAGCGACGCCAGCACGGCCCCCGCGTCAAGACCCGCCCGGCTCGGCCGCCGCCAGAGCTGCCACAAGCTCGTCGTCCCCAGCGCGAGCCCCAGGCTCATCGTCTGGCCGTTGTGGAACTTCGCGTGCGGTGGCCAGTCCGGGTTGAACACGTGCGTCTCGTTCCAGTCGGCCTTGTACGGGCCCACCGCGGTCACCAGCGAGGTCAGCGAGATCAAGGCTCGCCCCCATGATTTGCTGCGCATTCCCGCAGTATCAAACCTCTACCTGGATCGAGGTCAAGGACGAAGTGCGTCAGCGCCGCCGCGCGCGTAGGACCGTGGTGCCCAGCGGCAGGTCGAACTCGCCGTGCGCCGTGGCCGGGTTCTCCGCCAGGAACCGCCGGAGCCGGTCCAGCAGGGCCGCCGACTCCTCCGGGGCCGACACGATCACCTTCGAATAGGTCGCGATCGTTTCCAGCAGGGTCTCCGCGGTGCGCCGTTGCGTGTGGCGAAACCGGTCGCTTTCGAATGATTCGAAGGCCGGGTGCGTCACCTCACGCATATCTTCGATGCTCGTCGGCCGGCGGGCACCGTCGCGGCCCAGCGCGGTGAACTCGGCGATCCACGGCACCGATTCGTCTTCGTAGTTCCACATCGGCACGCACACCCCGCCCGGGCGCAGCACCCGGCCGATCTCCGTCATCGCCACCGGCACGTCGAACCAATGGAAGGCCTGGCCGACGAAAACCGCGTCGACGGTGTCGTCGGGCAGGGGAATCCCTTCCGCCTGCCCCGCCAGTGACGTCACCGACGGCACGGCCCGCTCGAGTTCCGCGCGCATTTCCGGGTCGGGCTCGACCGCGGTGACGTCGAGCCCGAGCGCGCTGAGGCCGAGGGTGAGTTTGCCGGTTCCGGCGCCGAGATCGAGGACCCGGCGCGGTGTTCCGGTGGCGCCGGAAAGCCCCCACTCGATCGCCTCCCGCGGGTAATCGGGCCGGTGCTGGGCGTACTCGGCGGCCCGGCTGCCGAAGGAAGACGCGCGCTGACCTCGTGTGGGATCACTCACGAGTCCAGGCTAATGGAGGGAAAGGTAAAGGTAATCCGGTTGGCGTAGCGGCCGGCCGGGTTCGTACCCTATGGCCATGACCGAAAAGCCCCCTCCCACCAGCGAGCCCGCCGAAGACGAACTGCCCGAGCAGATGCGGGTGCGCCGGGAGAAGCGCGACCGGATCCTCGCGGAGGGTATCGATCCCTACCCGGTCGAGGTACCCCGCACGCACTCGCTCGCCGAAGTGCGTGCGGCGCATTCCGGCCTCCCCGCCGACACCGCCACGGGCGAGCAGGTCGGCGTCACCGGCCGGGTGATGTTCCTGCGCAATACGGGCAAGCTGTGCTTCGCGAGCCTCCGCGAGGGCGACGGCACCGAGCTGCAGGCGATGATCAGCCTGGCGAAGGTCGGCGAGGACGCGCTGGCGGCGTGGAAGTCCGACGTCGACCTCGGCGACCACGTGTTCGTGCAGGGTGAGGTCATCACGTCCAAGCGCGGCGAGCTTTCGGTGATGGCCGACGCCTGGCGCATCACCTCGAAGGCGCTGCGGCCGCTGCCCAACGCCTTCAAGGACCTGGCGGAGGAAACGCGGATCCGCCAGCGCTACGTCGACCTCATCATGCGCCCGCGCGCGCGGGACGTCGTGCGCACGCGGGCCGGCGTGGTCCGGTCGCTGCGGGAGTCGTTCCACCGCCGCGGGTTCACCGAGGTCGAGACGCCGATGCTGCAGACGCTGCACGGCGGCGCCGCGGCCCGCCCCTTCGTCACGCATTCCAACGCGTTCGACATGGAGCTGTTCCTGCGGATCGCCCCGGAGCTCTACCTCAAGCGCTGCGTCGTCGGCGGCATCGAGAAGGTCTTCGAGATCAACCGCAACTTCCGGAACGAGGGCAGCGACTCGTCGCATTCGCCGGAGTTCGCGATGCTCGAGTACTACGAGGCGTACGCCACCTACGACACCAATGCGGTGATGACGCGGGAGCTGATCCAGGAGGCCGCGCAGACGGTGCTGGACACCCAGGTCATCACCCTGCCCGACGGTTCGGAGTACGACCTCTCCGGCGAATGGACCACACTCGGAATGTACGAGTCGTTGTCCGATTCCCTCGGCGAAGAGGTGACGCCGGAGACACCCGCCGCCAAACTGCTCGGATTCGCGCAGGCCAGGGGCCTGGAAGTGGATCCGAAGCTCGGGCACGGGAAGCTCGTCGAGGAACTGTGGGAACACCTCGTCGGAGATCACCTGCACGCACCGACGTTTGTCCGTGATTTTCCGCTGGAGACGTCGCCATTGACCCGGCAGCACCGCTCCCAGGCGGGGGTGGCCGAGAAGTGGGACCTCTACGTGCGCGGATTCGAACTCGCCACCGGATACTCCGAGCTGGTCGATCCGGTCGTCGAACGGGAACGCCTCACCGAACAGTCGCTGCTGGCCGCGCAGGGCGATAGCGAAGCCATGCGGCTCGACGAGGATTTCCTGCGGGCCCTGGAGTACGGAATGCCCCCGAGCGGTGGCGTCGGAATGGGGATCGACCGCCTCCTCATGGCGCTGACCGGTCTCGGTATCCGGGAGACGATCCTCTTCCCGCTGGTACGGCCTGAATAACCCGGCCGTGTGAGGATAGCCATCGGTTATCGATACGAGATTTGCGTTGCACTGCAGAAGCGGGTACTAATGTTCTGGACAAAGTCTTCTGTCCCGGGGCTTGCCCCGTACCAGATCATTGAGTAAGCCCCGCAGGAGGAATCGGATGGCACAGAAGGTGCTCGTCTCGCTGGTCGACGACCTCGACGGCAGTGAGGCGGAAGAGACCGTCGAGTTCGGTTTGGACGGAGTCAGCTACCAGATCGATCTCTCCTCGGAAAACGCGGAGGAGCTCCGGGACGCGCTCGCTCAGTATGTCGAGCACGCGCGTCGTGCGGGAGGCCGCAAGCGCGCCACGGTTCGTCCGGTCGCGGGTAAGGGTTCGGCTCGTCCGGCCGCTGTCGACCGTGAGCAGAACCAGGCCATCCGGTCGTGGGCGCGCAAGAACGGTTACGCGGTTTCCGACCGCGGCCGCATCCCCTCCGAGGTCGTCGAGGCTTACCACAAGAAGAACTGAAGATTGTTCACACCGCCTTCGTGCGGACTGGCTGCGGGTCGCTGACCAGCAGTTATCCTCCGCTGCGGAAGCGGTGCCGACGCGGGGTTTTCAGCGTGGCCGCCGGGCGAATTCCGCCCGGCGGCTTTCTTCATGTCCGATGGCTGTCCGGTTCCCGTTCGGGGACGCGGGCGGTTCGGGCGTACTCGGCAGGCGACTGGCCGGTCACCGTCCGGAAATCGCGGATGAAGTGCGACTGGTCGCTATAGCCCAGTCGAACCGCCAGACCGGCGTAATCGAGTTGTCCTTCGGTGACGATCCGCTGCGCTGCGTCATTGAGCCGGTAAATCCGGATCGCCCACTTGGGCGGGAGGCCGACGTGTTCGGCGAACACGCGCTGGATGGACCGGGTGGTTAGTCCAGTATCGGCACACAGTTGCGCCACCCGGGTAATTCCGGGATCCCGCGCGATTTGTTCCACCGCCTCCGCGGCCGCACGGGCGGCCGGGGACAGTCGCACGGGATTTGCGATCAGCAAGTTGTCGATCGCGCCGACCATTTGCGCATCGCCGCCGGCGTTCTGCACCGATTCGGCCGCCGCCGAGGCCGCCGGTCCGAAAACGCCGGTGAGTGGGACGGCCCGGTCGGCGATGTCACGCACGGGGCCGCCGAGGAACGCGCGGAAGGTGCCCGGCCGGAATCGCACGCCCAGGCCCTGGACGCGGCCCGTCAAGCGGTGGGAAAAGACGTCGCGGGCCGGGCCGTGGACGCCGGAGGCGCCCGGGAAGAACGTGACGTGGACCGAGAGGTTCGGCAGCACCCGCTGCTCGTACGGCGGTTTGCCGCGCCGGTCCCAGCGCAGGATCCAGTGGTATTCGACGAATTCGGCGAGTTCCGGGGCCGGTGGGTGCCTGGTCAGCGTGAACATCGTGCGCGCGGTGGCTTCGGCCACGATGCCGCGCGGGATCCGGTGCGTCACGGGTTCACGGTAGCTGTCGCGTTCGTTCAAGACGCGCTGCTCGCCGGGGAGTTTGGATCACGGGCATGACTGCTTCGCTGCTGCGCCCGGCCGCGGCCGAATTCCTCCGGATCGCGGGTGCGGTGCCCGACCTGACCGCGCCGACGCCGTGCGCGGGCTACGACGTCCGGGGGCTGCTCAACCACCTCCTGTACTGGGGCCCGTGGCTGATCGCCGCGGGACGGCGCGAGGGCCCGCCCGCGATGGGGTCCGGCGAGGCGGAGGCGGCCCTGGTGACGGACGGCTGGCGCGCGGACCTGGAGAAGCAGACGGAGACGCTGGTGGAGGTGTTCGGGACCCCGGCGGCGTGGACGGGCACGACTGCACTGGGCGCGGCGCCCATGCCGGCGGCGGTGGTGGGCGCGATGGTCCTGGGCGAGTTCGTGCTGCACGGCTGGGACCTGGCCCGGGCGAGCGGGCAGCAGTTGCGGTGCGCGCCGGAAGCGGCCACGGCGGTGTACGAGTCCGCGGTGGCGATGGGCGACCAGGCGCGGTCGATGGGGGTCTATGGGCCGGCGGTGGCGGTGGCTGCTGAGGCTTCGCCGCTGGAGCGGGCTCTGGGGGCTGCTGGGCGGGATCCGGGGTGGAGTTGTCCACAAGTGGGTTGAGCTGTGGACAGGTTGGGGTTAGGGGCTGTGATCGGCGGGTTTTGTCGGCTGGGGTCGATAGACTGGCCTAGGGGCCGCCCCCCAGGGATCGAGCGGGGCTGTGTGTGCCGGGCGGGGCTGTGTGTGCCGGGCGGGGCTGTGTGTGCCGGGCGGGGCTGTGTGTG
>NZ_PPHF01000040.1 GCF_002904335.1 Amycolatopsis sp. CA-126428
AAGCGCGCGAAGACACCACTTCCGCCGACGCCTCCAACTGCAGATGCTAGAGATCTAGCCCTGTAGTACTAGCTCGCGGTCGAGGTCGGTAAGGAAGTCCTGGAAGGTGCGCACGGTGGCGGCTCCTGGCCTGGGTGGGCGGGGGCACCCGGGTTCGGGTGCCCCCGCTGGCGAGTGAGTGGTCAGGCGACGGCGGCGAGTTCGCGGAACGGCGCGAACGTGATCAGCGGCGGCATGTCGCGGTCCCGGCACATCTCGCACCGGCGGTCACCGGTCTGCGTGCGCTGCTCGGCGGGGGTGCGTTCGATGTTGCACGCCGCGCACAACCCACCCGGCGCAACCGGGAGCAGAGCAAGCCACTCGTAATCCTCATCGGACAGCGTGTAGCCGGTCAGGTCGCGCGCCGCGTCGCTGCTGTCGTCAAGGTCGGCGTGACGCTGCCGCTCCTGCTCGTAGAGGTCCACGCCGCGCTCATCCTTGCGGACGAACCCGGCGGTCGGGATCGCCTGCTGAATCTGCCGCCACCGCTCGTCATACTGGGCTTCGACTTCGCCGACGACGTAGCGGCCGCCCGCCTTCTTCTCGATCGGCTCGTGTTCGGCCTTCGCCGTGTTCTTGAGCTTGGCCGTGGTCTTAGGCGTCGCCTCGGCGGCGGGCCCGGGTACCGGCGCGGCTTTGGTGACCTCGGGCGCGATGGCCGGTTCCTCGGTAGCGGTGTGCTCGCCGGGCATGGGGCGCTCGGCGCTCTCGGCGTCCTTGCGGCAGGTATCGGAGCAGTAGCGCATCTCTGGGAGCCCGGCGAGGTTGCCGTCACAGTTGCCGCACCGGTGGATGTCGCCGGACTCGGCTTCGTTGGCCTGCTGCCGGGCGGCGGTGCGGGCGCGGGCGTGGGCGGCGCGTGCCTTGCTCGCGTACACGCACGTCATGACCAGGGTGCGCAGGTCGTCGGCGAGACTGGGCCACAACTGGTGGGCGGTCTGGATGGCTTCGACGATGGCGGGGTGGTCGGCGCTGGGGTTCTTCAACAGCGTCCCGCACACTGTGAACACGGCCTGGTGGGCGTGCTGGGTTTGGGCGTTGAGCCACCGGAGCCCGTTGAGCGCGTCGGCGACACGCGGCGGTGCCTCGCGCAGCATCACCGTCACGTCGTTGACCTCGGTCACGGCGACGGCCCGGCGGGTCTCGCTGGACCAGACGCACCGGTGGAACAGCTCGCGCTCTGTGTCGCCGTAGCTGTCCCACTCGGCGTGGGCGGTGCGCACGGCGGCGAGGACGTCGCCACTGAGCGCGGCGTCGGTGTTGAGCAGGATGGCGCACGCGGCGAGGATCGCGGGCGGGTTCTCCCCGCTGTCGGTGAACACCTTCCGCAACTCTTTGAGCGCGGACCGGACACGCGGCGGCTGCGCCTGCAACGCCTCTGCGGCGCGGGTGAGGTTCGGGCGGTGCTTCGGGTGAACGGTTGAAACCATGATATCCAACTCTCTGGTATGGGATTTGTGAAGGCTTTCGGGTTTGCGGTCCCAATCACCTTGCAATTTCGATATTACCTGGTTCCCGCTGTCAGTTCCACTCGAAATAGGTTTTTCGGCCGCATATTTCGGTGTGTTTTGGCGGTTTGTGGAGCCGTCGAGTCTCATTTGCTTTCGGGTTGCCCGTGCGTCGTCTACGTGGCTTGTTGGCTGCGCCCTCGCGCCTGCTGGTGGCGCTGGTCGGCGCGGTAGGGCTGACCATGTGCTGAGTGGGTGGTGGGTGGCCCCGAAGCAACCAGGGCAGGCCCCCGGCCTGCCCTTAACGCCTGACCTAGGGAGTAGGGGCCCCGAATGCAAGGGTGGGGCCTCGAACTATTTTTGACCACGCTTTTCGGTCAAAAATAGTTTGGGGTGCCCT
Organism: Amycolatopsis sp. CA-126428; assembly: GCF_002904335.1. Lineage (GTDB taxonomy): Bacteria > Actinomycetota > Actinomycetes > Mycobacteriales > Pseudonocardiaceae > Amycolatopsis. Next base: position 1,888 of record NZ_PPHF01000040.1, read on the forward strand.
TGCATTTGGGGGGACGACCGATACAATTTCGGGGCCACCCACCGCCCGCGGACGCAACGAAACATCGGAAGGTTCCCACCACCGATGTGGGCTAGGAGCTAACGCCTGACCAGCTGTAACGGTGTGACGCAGGTGTGCGGTGAGGCAATTGGCCTGCGGGTATGCTGCTGGCAGCGCTCCGTGGGCTTGTATGGGCCTTGTGGCGGAGCGTCAGCGGACCGCCGCGAGTTTTGCGGCTTGCCACTTCGGTGGCGTGGCCCTTCGGGGCTGCTGCGGCGGTACCGCGCCCTTCTCCTCGCTCGCCGGCCGTCGTCGTGAACACGGTCGACGCTGTCGGTCGCCTTGTCGGCGGTGCGAGCGCTGCCCCGCCGGTGTGCCGCGGTGACGCCGGTGCCGCGGGTAGCTTGGTGGATAGAACCGCAGCCCTCCCCGTGCGGGAGGTGCGTCATGGTTGAACGTCACACAACACGTTCCGGGCGGAAGCGTCGGTCGTCGGCGACGCTGGAGCGGCTGGAGGCGGCGCGGCGTCGCCGTGCCGAGCAGCTGGAGCGCGAGCGCGAGAACGAGCGACGTGTTGATGCGGCGCTGGGCCCGTTCGCGGAGGCAGTGACGGCGATCGAGGCGGTGGAGCGCCGGCGTGCGGACCGCATCGGCGCGCTGGGCGCGCAGCTGGAGCGGAAGCTGGCCGAGCTGGACCGCCAGCGCGCGGCGAAGGTCGCGGAGTTCGAGCGGGCGGCCGAGCAGGTCCGCGCGGATGCGGAGATGGAGATCGGCGAGTGGCGCGCGGTGATGGCGACGTCGGTCGCGGAGATCCGCGCGGCGGATGTGGGTGCGGCGGAGACAGCGGCGTTGCTTGGGATCTCGGCGAAGGCAGTGACCGCGTTGTCGCGTAGTGCTGCAGCCGCGTCGGACGTCGACGGCCAGAAGAGCGACGCGGACTCCACCCGAGCGGAAGCAGTGGACGCGGCAACTTTCGGTGATGAGCGGGCTGCCGAGGCGCCCGCGAACGAGCAGGTCGAGCCATCCGAACGAGATTCAGGGGTGGATATTCCGGCGGACTGATTGGCCGGGCACGCCGGGCACGAGAAGAGGGGCGCTGGCACCGTCAGGTGCCAGCGCCCCTCGTGTGGTGTCGGCAGGTCAGCGCGTCGCGGTCGGCTGCTCGGGCTGCTGCCGGGCGAGACGCCGGGCTCGGCGGGCCAAGGTGGCGCGCTTGCGGCGCTGGTAGTAGACGATCATCGCGGCGACGCCGCAGCAGAACGCGATCCCGAACGCCCACTGGCTGGCATTGCCGCCTTCCTCGGCGCCGGGGAAGTGCCCAATGAACAGGTAGCCGGGCAGGGTGACGGCGCCGAGGATGGCTCCGCGGCGGTAGCGGTGGGCGAGGTTCGGTTTGATGCGGTTGCGGCTGAGGTAGGCGACGCCGCACCCGATGAGCGCACCGAACAGGACGGCGCCGGGCAGGGCGAGCAGGCCGGCGGGGTCGGTGAAGGGCGTGACGAGGAGTCCGATGTAGCCGAAGGGCTGGATGCCGAGGTAAAAGCCGGTGCCTCCGGCGAGGACGAGCCCGGGGATCGTGACGCCGTAACGATTGCTCATGTTCCGAGCGTAGGGCGATTCTCCTACCCCAAAGGGTGATTTCGGGGCCAGGGCGCGGCGTATCCGTTCGGGCGCGACACGGCTGTTCGTCGGCGCATCGGATCGGGTGGACGGCGTGGTGTTGGGGGCGGCGGGCACGGTGACCTCCGGGGTGCGGTGGTGTGGCATGGGAAAGGCCGGGGCCAGCCGTCAGGCTGGCCCCGGCCTTCGGGGTGGTGTCCGGCCGGAGGGGAAGGTCCGGCCGGACACCGGCTCTCATCAGAAGGGCGGTTCGTCGCTGAACGCGCCGCCGGCGGTCGCGCCGACCAGGTCGCGCTCGGCGGCCGGGCCCCACGGGTCGTCGGCCGGGGCCGCGCCGGTGTGGGTGCTGGTGACGCGGTCCGAGTTGGCCTTTGCGGTGGCGTTCTTCGCGTTCTTGGTGACCGTGGTGGTGGCGTAGCGCAGCGACGGGCCGATCTCGTCGACGGTCAGCTCCATCACGGTGCGCTTGTCGCCTTCCTTGGTCTGGAACGAGCGCTGCTTGAGGCGGCCCTGGACGACGACGCGGGCGCCGCGGATCAGGGACTCGGCGACATTTTCGGCGGCCTGCTGCCAGATGGTGCAGCGCATGAACAGTGCCTCGCCGTCCTCCCATTCGCTGGTGGCGCGGTTGAAGGTGCGTGGGGTGGAGGCGACGGTGAAGTTCGCGACCGGGGTCCCGGCCTCGGTGAAGCGGAGTTCGGGGTCGGCGGTGAGGTTGCCGATGATGGTGATGGTGGTGTCGCCGGCCATGGTGTGTCTCCCTGGTGCTCGTTGGGGTGTGGAACGCGGCGCAGCCTCAGCACGCCATGGCCGGGGGTCGCCGTCAGGCGACGTCCCCGGCCCGGCTCATCCGCCCGCGCGTGAACCAGCTCGCGCGCGACCGGCATCGGAGCTCGGCAGGGTGAGGGGGCTGGTTCACCCGGGCGGATCGGGCCGGGCTTCGGGGGCGCACAGCCCCCGGCCGGGGTGTGCTTACCTTCGGGCGATCCACGACCCAGCGAGCCGGGCGAGGCCGCCGCCCGGTGACACCGACTCACCGTCACGCCAGCACCCACGACGACTCCGCACGGGCGGTGGGCCGGTGACTGCTGGCCGATGCCCTCGCGCTGACCGCGCGGCCCGCTCGGCGCGAACAGTGAGCAGGGGGGCGTCACGCCTGGTCGGTCGCGGGCTCGCTCAGTAGCGTGCGGCGGGCATCGGCGCTGGCGTTCTGGAACACGTGATGGACCTTCGATGGTGAGACGGCGTGGCTGAGCATGGTCGAGAGCAGGCCCGCCAGGGGCTGTTCGGCGTCGGCGTGCTCGAGCGCGATCCGCGCAACGGTTCCGTCGCCACGCAGGTAGGCGTACACCGCGATAGCGGTGGCGAGCTGGGCGGCGATCGCGTCGCAGCTGTGGCGCCACAGGTGCAGAACCAGATTCTCGGCGGCCAAGTGCGTCGTGGCGTCGGGAACGGCAAGTAGGGCTTCGCGGAACGCCGGTACGGCGAAGGTCGCGGCGAGATCGATGATGGCGGCATCATCGGCGGGCAGCTCACCGTGCGCGGCGGCGCGGATGGCGGCGTCGGCGCGGGCCAGGCGGACGTGTGCGGCCAGGTGCCAGGATTCGTCGATGGCGGCGGATTCGGCGGCGTGGGCGATGCGGGGGTGCAGCCGTGCGCGGAGGGCCTCGGGGGCTGGAGTGAATCGCGCCGCGAGGTCGTCGCGGCGGGCGGCGATCGTGTGTCCTGCGGCCACAGCGGCGGCCGCGGCCGCGGTGGATGCGGGGTCGGGCAGGACAGCGGTGTGGTCGGTGTCGCGGTAGGAGCGCCAGCGCGCGCCTTCGGCGATGTCCGGCACGGACACGACGTCGACGTCGACGAATCCGTGCTCGGCCAGCTGCGCGATAACGCTGTCGACGTCGGCGCGCAGCGGCAGCGCGTCGTCGCCGGCGGTGCCGTCGTCGACACTGCGGACGACGACACCGGTCACACGGAGGACGGGCAGATCGGCGCATTGCCGGTTGAAGTGCCGCGCGCAGCCTTCCGGATCGTTGGCGAGGTGGGCGAGGTCGATTCGGGCGAGCGGCCCGCTGCTCGCCGAGCCGGCGTCCTTTGTGAGCGTGGCGATCAGCACCAGGGAGTCCTCGGGCATGAAGCCGATCAGCGCCGGGATGCTGGCGACTATGACGCTGGTGCTGGCGGGAGTGAGCGGCATCGACGATCGTCCTTCCGGAGAAGAGCGAGCACGGACTGTCAGTGAGGACCGGGCCGGGGAGAGCAGCGGCCGACTTCGGCGTGCAGCGTTCGCGTGGCGGGAGCTGGGATGAACCCGTCGGCGGTGAGGACAGGTGTCAGCTCTCGGTGGGAGTAGTGAGAGTGACTCGCAACTGCTGTGCGACGTCTGCGATGTCGGTGTGCAAAGCGGCGAAGTCGACGCTCACGCGCATCCATCGGTGTACCAGCCGGGTGAGCTTCGTGGGGTGCGGACCGCGCTGGATGATGAGCTCGGCGACGCTGCTGTCCTTGCGCAGGAATGCGGTGACGGCGGTCAGGGCGGTCATCGTGGGCGCGTATCGGTCGGAGGCGTGTCGCCACAGGTGCAGCCACAGCGCCTGGGCGGCCCCGCATCGCGGCTCGCTGTCCTGGATGAGGTGGATGTCGCGCAGGAGAAAGCTGGACAGGGCAGCGATCAGTTCCGCGATCTCGTGCTGGTCGGTGGGGAGCCGGCCGTGGGTGGCGGCGGTGACCGCATCATCGATCAGCTGCAGGCGCCGGCGCAGCCGGGGGAAGTCGCCGGCGAGTTCTTCGGCCTGGACGTCCTCGGCGATCGGGTCGGCCAGGGTTGCGATGCTGTCGCGGATGTCGGCAGGCGCGGGAACGAATTGGGCGAGGAAGGCGTCGCGGTCGCCGTAGACGCGGTCGCCGTGGAGTACGCGATTGGTGGTGGCCGGGGAGATGGCGGGGTCGGGCAGGGTGCCGGTGTGGTCGGCGACGTCGTAGCACGACCAGGGAGCACCGGCGGTGAAGGCCGGCACGTGCAGGAGCTCGATGTTGAGGAATCCGGCCTCGTGCAGCCGGTGGGTGAGTTCGTGCAGCTGAGACCGGTAGGGCAGATCGTTGGTGTCACTGGTGTTGTCGTGGACGACGGCGCCGATGAGGCGCTGGACCGGCTGGTCGCCCAGCGCGCGGTTGAGGTCCGCGACGATCACGCGGGGCAGCCGCATGGCCAGGTCGAGGTCGAATCGGGTGATTCGGCCCAGGCGGGCGGTGCCGTCGGTGTGTACGACTGCGGCGACGATCACGAGGGAGTCGGTGGGGACGAACCCGATCAGGGCGGGGAGGGCGGCTAGGAGGCCCTCGTCGGTCAAGGAAATCGGTTCGGGCATCAGGGAACCTCGCTGACTACAGTGGACGAATGGGGCCGGTGGGAAGGACGTGGCGGCTGCCCAGTGGCCCGACCGGCCGCTCGTAGATCGGCGACGTCGCCGGGGAATCGACGGCGGATGGGCGCCGCGCGAGCGCCCGTTCCGGCAAGGAACAAGGGCGCGGACGACTGGAGACCGCAGGTCACCGGCCGAGTTCGGGGCGCAGCGTGTGCGCGGCGATGTGGGCGATCCACGGCGGTGACGGCCGTCGGACGTCCCGGCCGGAGGCGGGGATGAATCCGTTGACCGCGACGCTCCAGAACTCCGGCCAGGGTTCGGCGTCGGTGCGTTCGCTGCGGTAGATCACGCGCACGTCCTGCCCGTCGGCACGGCGGGCGTGCGCGGTGATCCGGATCGCGACGCGCATGCAGTTGCGGCGCTGCGCGGGCTCGTCGTAGAGCAGCGAGACCGGCGTTGCGGGCAGCGCGAGGCACAGCTCGACGAGGACACCGCGCGCGACGTTCCACGCGCCGTAGCTGCCGAGGCTGCCGCGGCGGGGGATGTTGCAGACGACCGACTCGGGCAGCACATAGGAGCGGCTCCAGTCGTAGGCCGTGAGCCACAACCGGTTCTCAGGCATGGTCGGCCACCGCCGTGTTCGCCTCGGCGAGCGCGCGGGTCACGCACTTATCGGTGAAGCGGCGCCGCTCGTCCTGCAGCTGCTCGGGCCACGTGCCGGCGTCGGGTTCGAGGATGTTCCAGGCGGCGGTGAGCGCCGCGTCGGTGCAGAGCCCGTCGCGATCGAGGTAGGGATAGACGGCTTCGACAACCCGGCAGGCTTCCACGACCCCGGAGGGGAAGCAGGTGTTCCGGACTGCGGAGATGAACGCGGTCTTGTGCCGCCGGGTGCGGGCGAGGTCGTCGAGCCAGGTTTGGGGTTCCGGCGCGAGTCGGTGGCCGCCGAGTTCGGTTTCGATCAACCGGCACGCCCGGGCGTAGGCGGATTCGGCGTCGTCGTGCGGTGCGCTCTGGGCGGTGGTCGCGGTCATGGCGTGCCTCCAGGTCGGGTGCGGGTGAACCCGACCTCCCGGAGCACGCCCGTGGTCCTCGGGCGCCTGTCAGCTCGCGTGACCTGGCGCGGGAGCCGGCGCCCGAGGGCCCGGGTGTGCTGTGCTGGCGGCTGTCGTCCGCACCTGCCGGCGTGCCTGATCGCGGCTACGGTCAGTCGGCCGGCGGCGGGGAGGTGCGGTCCCCCTCTTTTTCGAGTACCTGCTGGGTCCGGCGCACGAAGTCGAGCAGTTCGGCCGGGGTGCCCTCGACGGTGATCACGTGTCGTTCCAGTCATCGGTCAGGACGAGGGCGAAGTCGCCGTCGGCGAGCAGTTCGACGCCGGCCTCGTCGCCCGGGCGTGCCAGCGTGACGTCGCATCCTGCGGGGATACCGGCGTAGTCGCTACTCATCATCGGTCTCCTCGGAGTCGGTGTCGTCGGCGGGTGCTGTGGTCGAATCCGCGAGCGTCCGGTGCCGGGCGCGGATATTCCGGAGCATCTGCGGATCGATTGCGGGGTAGGTGTTTTCGGTTACGTAGCGGATCAGGATGTCGACTGGCTGTGGATCGTCGTGTGCCAGAAGGGCCAACGCCTCGCAGGTGTCCTCTTCGAGGCGATCGAGGTCAACGTCGGGTACGTGCCACAACCAGGTCGCGAAGACGTACAGGCCGTCGGCGTCGGGCCGGAGGCGCTCGACGGCGGGACCGCTTGTCGGATCGGTGTCGTCATGGAGTGCGTCGTCGTCGGTGACGATCAGGTCGTCGCCGTCCCAGCGGAAGCGCAGATGGTCGGAGGTGGCTTCGACGGTGATGGCGATCCACTCGGTGACGACACGACGAAACCGCGGTGTCACGGTTTAGTAGCGGCGGCCGTCTTCATCGTCGGCCGCGAACGTCGGCTCGCCCAGTCGCGTCGGGAAGTAGGGCTGGTCGTCACCGCACACCAGTCCTTCGTCGACGCGGACAATGTCGGCGGGGAGGCCGTGCGGCGGGATGTCGTCGGGCATCGGGTCACCTGCCTGTGTCTCAAGTGGACGTAACGGCGCTCGTTTCGCGGGTGTCAGGTGCAGTCCAGGCCGCATCGGCGGCACAGCAGCGCGACACTGTCGGATGCCGTGCGGTCGTCAAGGTCGGGCTGGGGTGTGCCGGTGGCGTCGAACCAGAGCCCGGTGGAGGTCTGGTCGTCGCAGTCCTCCGGTCGTCCGATCGGCCAGGGCCGGTTCGGCACTTCGATGACGGTGCGGCCGGGGTGGACGTACTCGCGGGTCGTCTTGTCGCGTCCGTGCCAGCGGACCGGTTGGTCGCGGCGGCGCAGGACACCAAGCCCGCTGTCAGCTGTAGCGTCCGCGGGCCGGCGAGAGGAAGCGGGCCTGGCGGCGCGGCCGAGAACGTCGGGCAGAGAAGGTGTGGCATCGGAATCTCCGGTCAGTGGACGCAGAACGCGTGGTGGGCGGCGCGGACGAGCGCGAACCGGGAACGGCATCGCCGACAGGAGACCGCGGCGGGGTAGCGCAGTTCCGGCGGTGCGGGAGCTGCACCGGGCGACCGCGCTGGTGGGGTTGTGCTGTCGTAGCGCGGATTCCACGGTGTGCGGTGGGTGGTGCGCTGCGAGTTGTCCCAGCGGATCGTGATCGCCCAGTCCGGTTCGGTCAGGTCGCCGTCGCGGAATCGGATGGTGACGGTCTCGACGAGGTACCGGCGATGCCAGTACCCGTCCCAGTAGGTACCGCCGACGTGGCGCGGGCCGATCGCGTCGATCACCGCGCGCATTCGCTCGCGGTGATGCCACGGGCGGGTCTGCGCGGCGTCGAACGCGCGTAGCTCGTGCGGCGGCGGTGCCCAGAGACAGTCGCAGGGCTGTGGGTACCACGGTTCGGGCTCGTCGCCATCCCACGGCTCGATGGGGTCGTCACGATCGCTGACCAGGAATTCGCCGGTGCCGCCGCAGTCGCGGCAGCCGATGCGGGCCCACAGGCCGCGCAGGTGGGTGTGGCGGTATCCCTCGGGAACGTGGATCGTCGGCTCCGTCATGTGCACCTCCGTGAACAGTCGGTCACCGGCGGACGAGGCCGCCGGTGGTGAACGGGGCCTCGCATGCACGGCGCGGCCCGGGCCGCCGACCGCCAGCCGGGAGGTCGGGTTCCGTGGCGAGGTCCGGGCCGCGCCGTGCTTTCTGGTGACCGGGTGCGCCGCGCGGCGTCCCGGCGAGGTCGGCAGCTGGCTACTTCTCCTGCGGCACGTCCAGGATCGGCACGAAGTGGACGCAGACCACCGATTGCCGTTGCCGGGCCTGGGAAATCACGATGCCGATGGCGTCGCGCAGGCAGCTGCGGACGGCGTGGTGGCTGGGACGGCGCGCCGGGTGGTGCTGGACGACGACCGGGTCGAGAGGCCGCTGGCGCTCGCGGTGCTCGCCGGCCTGGTCGCGTTCTTCGACGCTGGACAGCGTGGCGGCGAACCCGATGTCGGCCTGGAAGGCGATGCGCAGGCGCGCCCAGGGCAGCCAGCCGTGGGAGGCTGGGCGGCCGAGGTTCCAGTACGCGATCGCGGTGTGGCCTTCCCAGCGGATGACAGGGTTGGGATGCGGTGCGATCGCCGAGTCGATGACCGGGTCGACCGGTGCGGCGGGCTCGCCGTCGTGCGGGCGGACGTCGGTCTTGTGGATGGTGAACCCTGAGCCGGGGCGCTCGCCGGCGATGGCTACGCACATGCCCTGGTCTTGCACGACCGTGCCCGGCTGTTGCACCCCGTCCCAAGCGAAGTCGACGCGGTCGCCTTCGGTGTAGCGGTGCTGAAGCATCGGCAGCCAGCCCGCCGGAATCAGGTGGGCGGGAATGAGGGCCTTTTCCAGGTCGGTGCTGTCCAGTTGCCGCTGCCAGAGCCAGACCAGCTCCTGTGTACCGGGGGGGACGGGATCTGATGGCGCGGTTTCGGGCATCGAGGGTCTCCTTCTCAGCGGATGGCGAGTCGCGGTCGGGGTGCCGGGCGGTCGGTGAGGATGCGGGGGTTTTCGCGGCCGGCGGCGATGCCGTCGCGGATGGTGGTGGCCAGTTCGCGGGTGTCGAAGTCGGCGATGCCGAGGTGGTGGCGGGCGGCGTCGGTGAGGTGGTGGGTGATCGCGGCGGCCGTGATCCAGCCGTTGCCGTGCAGTTCGCCGAGTGCTGCTGCGGCGGCGTAGACGGTGATGTGGCGATGGCCTTCGGTGGCGGTGGCGACGTTGCGGCACTCCGCGGTGACGGCGGCCTGGACGTAGGCGCTGACGCGGCGGCTGGTCGCCGGCAGCGGCGGTGGTGGCGGATGTGCGGCCGGTGGGGGTGCAGGTGGTGGGGTGAGGGCGGTGGCGAGCCAGCCGGGCAGGACCGCGACCGGAATGTCCCAGGTGACGGCATAGGGCACCAGCACGCCGTGGACGACGGCGAGGGAGCCCGGGGCGGCGACAAGCGCGCCGGGTCCGCGGGTGTCGACGTGCCAGCCGAGCCCGCGGCCGCGGGCGCCGACGGTGCTGCGCAGCCGCGACTCAGGCGGCCGGGAGAAGTACCGGTGTTCGCCGCCGCGGGGGGTCGCGACGGTGAGCGTGTCAACCGGGTCGGGCTCCCCGGTCTGCTGGGCGAGCAGGGCGAGAACATCGCGGCCGTGGGTGATGCAGCGGCCGGCCCAGTGGATAGGGATGGGTTCGTGGGCGGCGTCGAGGTCGAGCACGAGCAGACCCGCGGGTCCGCAGGCGATGCCGACGTTGTGCCTCGGGTGGCGGCGCCACCAGCGGCGGATGCGGTCGGGATCGCAGGTGGCTCGCTGCTGCCAGTCGGGAATGGCGGGCCGCTTGCTGCGCGGGGCGAGCGGGAACACCGGCCACCCGCGCCCGGCGGCCCCGAACGCGGCTGCCAGCAGTGCGCCGGTGGCGGGGACGAGCGCCGACGTGGGCGCTGTCGTGGTGGTCATGGCACCAGCTCGGCCGCGACCGGGGCCGCGACGGGATCGATGACCATGGCGGCGGCGTTGTCCGTGCCGCCGTGGTACCGGGCGGCGAGCGTCAGCCGGTTCGCGCACGCAGCCGGGTGGCTGAAGGTGCGGCACGCTCGGACAAGGGAGGCGTGCGGGACGGGTTTGTGGACGCCGTCGCTGGTGAGGAGCAACCGGTGGCGCGGCCCAGTGGTGGTGATGTGGCCGAGGGAGTCGTGGTCGGCGGTGGCGACGGAGCTGGTGACGACGTTGTCCCGCCGGGCGGCGGCCAGCTGTTCGAGGTCCTGTGGCCGGTCTCGGTAGTGCTCGGCGAGGCTGTCGCGTAGGTGTTGTCCTTCGGTGTGGTCGACGGTGAGCTGGGTGAGGATGTCCGCGTCGGGGTCGTATTCGTAGGCGCGGCAGTCGCCTACCCACGCGATGTCCCACCCGCCGCCCCGTTCGGGCGGGAGCGGGGCAGCGACGACCATGACGGTGTCGCCGTCGTGGACGGCGGCGAGGGTGCCGGTGGCGGCGAGCAGACCGGCGACGGCACCGCGGTCGGCGGCGACGTAGGCGGCGGTGGCGGCCGCGCTGCCCGCGGCGTGCGCGGCGAGCGGATGGTCGCCGATGCCGTCGGCGACGGCCCAGCCGTGGCGGGCGCCGGTAACAGAGACGTGGGTAGCGGTGGCGTCGGCCTGGTGGGTGCGGCCACCGATGCGTAGCGCCGTTCCGGACAGGTAGGTGGGGTGGTCGGCGGCGTAGCGGCGGTGGTGGCGGGCCAGGGCGCGGGCGTCGCTGTGGGATTCGGCGATCTCGGCCCAGCCGCACCGGCAGGTGGCGTGGGTCCAGCACGGGCCGGGCGGCAGCGGGGCATGCGGCCAGACGGGGTGGTGCCCGGCGGCGTAGGTGCTGGTGCGGTGGATGGTGTCGAAGACCGGCGGAAGGTGCGGATGCATCGAAGGAACTCCGTTCGCCCGCGGGGCTGGCGGCAAGCCCGGCGGGAGGCAAGGACGACGGGGTGGTCAGGAGCTGGGGCGGGCCCGGCTGTAGTGCGCGGGCCCGCCCCTGGCGAGGAACCGGGTGCGGCGACGATCCGAGCGGCTAGATCGCGGCGCCGATCAGTTCCGTCTCGGCCTCGGTGTCCTGTTCGACTGGCTCCTGATCGGTGCCGTCGTCGGGGTGGTCGGTCTCCGTGTCGCTCGGGTCGTACGTGCCCGCGCGGTTGATGCCGTCGACCCCGGCGGTGGAGTCGTGGACGGGGTCCTCGACCGCCGTGTGGTCGAAACCGTCGTTGCCCGTGGCCTCGGCACCGTCGGCCTCGTCACCCTCGGCGGTCGTGCCGCGGTCGCTGGTGGGGTCGGTGGCGAGGTCGCCGAGCTGCGCGGCGATGACCTCCTGCTCGGTTTCCGGTTCGACGACCTTCCGCTCGACATCGGAGGCGGGGTAGCCCCAGCCGATGATCGCGGCCATGTACGCCTGGGCGGAGCCCCACGGGCTGCGCCAGGTGTTGCGGGAGGTGTTGCGGGACAGGTCCGCCTCGATTGCGCAGAGGGTGAGGAACAGGTCGTACAGGGTGGCTTTCCCCGCGGTGGGGGCCTTGGCGACCTTGGCGGTCAGGTCAGCGAGCGTGGCCCTGTCCGGCAGGCCGAACTGCGTCATGGCCAGCGGGTGGTTGCGCTCGAACGCGCGCCGCAGCTCGTAGCCGCCGTGCGCCTTCTGCAACGCGAGGAACAGCTGCGCGCCCTGCGGCGCGGTCTTGCGCTGCACCAGCTCGGCCAGCCACTGCCGGCGCGGCGCCGCGGAGGCGTCCCAGTCCTTGTTGTTCTTGATCACCCACTTGCGGATGATCGCCGCCTTCCGGCGCTCGAGGTCGGCGGCGGCCTGGGCGGCGCGCGCGGCCGCGACCTCATCGGCCTGCTCGGCCGCGTCCTCGCCGTCGGAGGACTCGTGGTCGACGGATGTGCCGGTGCTGGTGGGCGCGGGGGTGAAGTCCGCGCGGCCGGCCGGGGCGTAGCTGAGGGCGTGACCGTGGGCGAGGAAGTCGGCGCAGCCGTAGACGGCCACCGGGATCTGGTTGCCCTGCTCGTCGTGGTGGTCGGTCTCGATCCAGGCGCCGTGTCCCGGGCAGGAGGCGTGGTCCTCGGCGGTCAGCTCGGTGCGCGGCTCGTCCTCGGGGGTGGGGCGCAGCCGGTCCAGTGAGCGCGCGTCCCCGTCGTCGTCGGGCAGGCTGTTGTCGAAGATCGTGACGTTCGCAGTGGTCAGTTCCTCGGTGAGGTCCTCGGTCAGGGCCGCGAGTCGCTGCTGGTCGGCGCGTTCGGTGCGCTTGCGCTCGGCGAGCTGGGCGAAGTTGTTCGGCGCCGTACGGGCGGTGAGGATGAGTTCCTTGGCCGTGTCGGTGTCGCCGGCTTCGTCGAATTCGGCGATGACCGCGGCCTGCGCCAGATCCAGGTCGTAGCGTTCGGTGGCCTTGAGCGCCAGCTCGCTCTGCCCGGCCCTCAGGACGTTCTCGACGTAGGTCTTGCCCTGCTTGCCCAGTGCGAGCTTGCGGGCGATCCCGGCGGGCTTGAGGTTGAACGCGGCGAGCTGCTTGAGGGCGCGGGCGGTGTCGGCCAGGGTCACGGGCTTGCGGAGGGCGGGGTCGTTCTCGATGAGCTGGTTGACGATGCGCTCGATGGTGGCCTTGCGCTCGTCGGCCGGCGGCGGGGTCTTGATCCAGATCGGCACCGTGCAGCCGGCTTCGCGGGCGTTGAGGACGCGGCGCTGGCCTTCGGTGACCACGATGGTGCCGGTGTCGTAGTCGCGGTAGCCGTTGACCGCGGTCTTGACGCCGTGGGTCTTGAAGTTCGCCGTGGTGTCCTCGTCGGCTTCGGCGTTGTCGGTGCGCACGTTCTCAGCCAGCAGCACCTTGTCCGGGTCGGTCCAGACGATGGTGTCGATCTCGGCGTCCCACGTCGCGTGCAGCGCCGCGCGTTCTTCGTCGGACAGCTCCTCGAGCGGGGTGTCCTCGACGTCGGTCGAGCACGTGTCGTTGTCGGCGGTGGTGTCGACGGTGGCGGCACCGTCCAGGTCGGACGGTGGGAGGTCGGTGTCCGGTGTGGTCGTGAGGTTGTCGGTGTCGCGCTGGGTCGGCAGGTCCATCGTGCTGGTCACGAAGGTGCTCCTTCACACGGGCCGGCCTGTCACCGGGAACGAATCCGGTGACCGGCCACGAACCCCGCACCACCTTCTTTCTCCATAACCGTGTTGCGGTGATGAGAAGCGGAGTGCGGGCGTCCCGGTCGGGACGCACTCGCCCAAGCGGGGCCGCCCGCGTCGGCGGCAAGCCCGCCCCCGTCCGCACAACCGGGAGCAGAGATCGTGATCGGGCGGGCTTCCGCTGACGCCAGGTTCCGCTAGAGTGCGTCGGCCCGACCGGAACACCCGCACCCGCCTTTTCAGCGCAGCAACACTGTCCGAGCCTCCCTGCCTAGCCCTGCTGCGGCGGGCTTGTCGCGATCGGGCTCTTGTGCCGCTCATCTCTTGGTTCTGCTCACCTCGGAGCCGGATTCCGCAGCAGGTTCAGCATTCCGCTGCGGTGGGAGAGTGTCAGCCAGATGTCGGCGATGTCCGGGTGCGCCCGGCCGTCCAGGTCGGCACGTGTCCAGGCCAGCCGCAGGCACCGCGCAGCGGTCCGGGGAGTGATCCGGCCGTGTCGGATTGCGTCTTCCAGCTCCCGTACTGCGTTGGCGGGAAGGCCGGCGATGGCTTTCGTGTAGTCGATCTCGGTGCCGGGTTCCGGTGGGGCACCCCACCGGTAGCGCGCGCGTTCCCGGGCTCGGGCGACGCTGTCCCGCAGCGATTCCAGGGACGGCAGCGACGGATCGGGCTCGGCGATAGTGACCTCCCGCAGGAACAGGTCGACGCGGTCGAGCAGCCACTGCGGGATCCGGGCGAGGTAGCGCGCACGCTGCGCCGGGGTGCAGCGGCACTTCTCGGTCCGGACGTTGCCGCAGAGGCAGTCGCGGGCGGTGAACACCATGCGCGCCCCGGCCGGGCGAGCTTCGGTGCCTGCCGCGGCGGTGATGCCGATCGTGCCGTGCTCCAGCGCCGGCCGCAGCACCTCGACGAGGCGGGTAGAGAGATCGGGGAGGTCCTCGACGGTCAGGACGCCGCGGTGGGCCAGGGTCAGCAGTCCCGGGCGGCTGAGTGATCCGGCTACCGCGGCGATCGTGTCGTCGGGCAGCAGGGGAACTCCGGGTGGCCGGAGGTGCTCGCTGCGGTCAGGGGCAGGTTCGCCGGCCAGGAAGTGCCACGTGCTGACCTCGCGCGACTCAGTCGCGGTGAGGTCGGCCATCAGCGCCCGGATCAACCGCGGCAGCAGGAGGATCGGGGTGCCGGGAGCCGCGACGTGCAGGGTGTGGTGCCCGCCGGCTGCGGCGACTGCGGCGGCCCGGACCGCCGTGGGCGACAGCCGGGCCCAGGCTTCAGGAGTCCACGACGCGGTCGGCGATGCTCCTTCGCGCGATTCGGGTCGCTGGGCCGGGGTGAGTCCGCCGCGCAGCCAGTTGACCAGGTCGTTCAGGCAGGAGACGGCGACGGTGGTGAGGCCGGGGACGTCGCAGGCTTCGGCGGCGGGCATGACGCGGTGGGTGAACCCGGCCGCGGCGGCCGTGATCGCTCGCGTCCGCACGTCGGGGACCGGCCGGGCGGTGCCGTCGAGACCGAGTTCGCCGATCAGTGCCGTCGCGGTCAGCCGTCGTGCCGGCGCTGCCTCGGTGGCCAGCAGGGCTGCGGCCGCGGCGGCGAGGTCGACGTCGGAGCGCGGGTGCGCGGTGGAGGCGGTCAGGTGCACGACGCCCTCGGGCCACGACAGGCCGCTGTTGCGGATGGCCGCGCGCACCCGGTCGCGGGTCTCGCGCGAGACCGTCGGGCTGAGGCCGTGCACGCGCAGCGTGGCGTCACCGACGCTGAGGTCGGCGCGGATGTCGACGATCCGGGCCTGGGAGTCGTCGAGGGTGACCACATGGGTCAGGGCTTCCATGGCATTGTCCTTCCAGGGAGAAGAAAGGACTCCGGCGCCTGTAGGGCGACCGGAGTCGGGGGCGTGTGGCGGCTGCTGCGCCGAAGGTCAGTGGCAGGTGTCGGGCGTGGCGTGGTCGGCGGCGGCGCGTTCACCGACGAGCGCGGCCACGGCGAGCGCGTTCTCGACGGTGGCGTCGATGCTGAACCGCACCCGCCGCTGGCGGCCACGCCAGAACGGCTGCAGCACCTGCGCGGTCGCGAACAGCGGCTGACCGTAGGCACCGACCGACACGGTGTTCGCCCCGGCCGCCGGGGTGGTGCCGAACCCCGCCCCGACCGCGGCGAGAACACCGGAAAGGTCGGCGGCGTCGCACGCCCGCCGATGCGCCAGATCCCGGGCTGCATCGATCAGCTCGACCACGTCCGGGATCAGCCGCCGGGCCAGGTCTTTGCCGACCGCGGCGGCGGGCCGGGCCCGTGCCACGGTCACCGATGGCCGGACCATTCCGGTGGGCTGATGGGGACTGAGCGCGGAGTCCAGCCAGGCTTCCAGCACCAGGCGGGTCCGTTCCGCGCGGTAGGAGACGGTCACGCTGATCCACCCGCCGTCGGGGCCGATGAGCGCGGCGTCCTCACCGACACGGCGGGACGTGACGGCGCGCCACGGCTCGCCGAGAACCTCCGCGATCGCACGCAGATACTGCATCAAGTCGTCCGACATCTCCTGGGTTTCCTTCCGATCGCGAGGTGTGCCGATCCGGTAGCCGGTGCCGCGGTCGCGGCGGCTCGGCATCCCGGAGGGGCACGTCGTGGAGCCGGTGCAGCGCGGACCGGGCCGCGGCGGCGCTGCACCTGGGCCGCATTGCCGAGCAACAGGCGGCCGCCGCGGCGCCGGGCGGCGCTACTGTGGGTCTCCGGACGCGCCCGACCGGTCGCCGCCGGCCGCTGTGGCTGGCTGGGTGCCGGTGCGGCGAGCGGCGCGCGCGGCCTCGACACCGGCCTGCCAGCGGCTCCACCGGCGCCCGGCCTGGCGGGCCTTGAAGTGCGCGATGTTGTTCGCCGGGATCCCGACCGGTGCCGGTCCGAGTACGGCCAGCAAGTCGGAGGCCTCTTGGGAGTGCCAGCCCGCATCGGCGATGGCCTGCTCGTCGGGGAAGACGTCGGCGACTCGGTCCGTGTCGGGGTCCAATGTGGAGTCTTGGGTGCCACCGTATGAGTAGACCCACCAGAAGTTCCGTGGCGGGCTCGGCTCAACCAGCTCCCGAAACGCGGCGACTTCCTTGGTGTATGCGTAAAACCGTGTGCGCTGCCGAGCGCGCATGATCTCCAGCCACGCCGTGAGGTAAGCGCGGGAGTAGAAGTCGCCGCTGTCGTGGATCCTCACCCACGCGTCGATGAATCGCTTGTGCGACAGCTCATCCAGCATGGCGTGCTGCCAGTCGGGCAGATCGTCCATGGTCCAGCGCAAGTTGTCCTGATGGCGTGCCTTCACCTGGGGAAACAGGTAGGTGCCGTTGCGGGCGTAGCAGACTTGCGCACAGATTCCGGCCGAGGGACAGGCATTGTAATTACGGCCGTCCGGTAGCTTGCCGGCGAAGGCGGGTAGGGACCAGTTCCAGATCCCGAGCCGTTTCAGTTCGCGGTTCTGTCGCAGCAGCGTCATCGTGTCTACCGTCCTCATGCCACTCGATGCATGGGGAGGTCACACCAAGATCCGGTTCATTCCACTGTACACCCGTTATGCGACGGCGACGAGACTCTGGCGGCCTACGGGATTGTACTGTCCTATTCGGATTCACCACGTCGAGTGGACGGCTCCCGCGCTGGTTCTCGAGCGAGAACAGTGCCGGCTCGGTCATCGCGGCCCTCGCCGTTCGCGGACGCCGCGACGAGCAGGTGCGGACGCCGCCCGACCCGGCTGCCCGGGTTCGCACATGGCGTGGCCTGGCGGCGACACCTGCCGCGGTATCGCTTGCGTCGTCGGCAGGTGCGGTAGCGGGCACTGGAGGATGGCGGTGTCGTAGGCGATGGCGACGGCGTGCGTGCGGTTGCGGGCCTTCAGTTTGGCGAGGATGTTCTTCACGTGGGTACGGATGGTCTCGTGTGACCGAAACTGCTTGAGCGCGATCTGGATGTTGCTCAGGCCGCGGGCGACGTCGTCGAGGACTTCCCGCTCCGTAGCGGTCAGTTTGGCTTGTTGGGACATGCTCGGACCTCCGACGGCAGGTCGTGAGGCAAGGGGGCTGGCCGGGCAGCGCGGCGCGTGCGCTGACCCGGCCAGCCCCGAACCGGGAGCGGCTCGCCCGGGGGAAGGCGTGCCGCTCGGGGATTCCCGGTTCATTCAGGTGGCCTCGCGTGGGGTGGTGTGCGGACGACCGCGGTCACCCAGGTCCCGTCGTGGCACCGGTCAAGGCCCTGTGCCTGCGGCCGGACGTCGATGTGTCGAAGTGGCCTTGACCGGTGTCGCGGGACCTGGTTGCGTGATTGAGGCCGCACGACACCGCGGGGTCACGGGTGCCCGGGAGCCACGGCGTCGGCCGCGAGATCGCGATCGGCCGTCCGTGCGATGAGGGCGTAGACGGAGTCGTAGCGGGGCTGGTTGACGTCGGGCAGGTCTGGACGTAGCACGGATCCGCCGAGGTTGCGGGGTTCGTAGCGGTCGAGCACGCCAGCGGTGACGCGCCGGACGGTCCCGACGGCCCGACCGTCGACGCGCACCTGCCAGAGGTGATCGAACTGGTACACCGCGCGGGCCGGTGCGGTGCGGGGTGGTTCTCGGGGTAGCGTTCAGACGGCGGCGAGGACCTTGTGCAAGGTCGCGGCGGCGGCGCGGTCGTGCTTGCCCAGCTCACCCGTCATCACCCGGGTCATGTTCCGTTCGGCGCGGCCGGCACCGCGGATGACGGCCTCGTGGTTCAGGTGGGTGTTGACTGCCTGCACCACACCCCACCCGGTGTTCTTCCACGGGCTGACCCGACTGTCGCTGGTCCACAACCGGGTCAGCGCCGAGCGCTTATTGACAGCGTTGGTGCGCCCCCGGCCCGGCTCGGCGGGAATCGGAGTGTGGGCGTCCAGGAAGGCTTTCCAGGCGCGGTCGGTGACCGTGGTCTGACACAGTTTCTTGACCTCAGCGGCGAAGTCGTCGGCGACGGTGTGCACGATCTGCAGGGCCTCACGGGCGGAGAGCAGCTGCAGGGCGCTGTTGCGCTTGTGGACGACGGCGACTTCCTGGCCGTCTTCGCGCAGGCCGAGGTTCATGGTGTTGTCGCAGACGACGTTGGTGACGACGCGCTTGTAGCGGGTCTTGAGGCTGGCGTCGTGGCTTGAGCACGCGAGCAGGTTGGGCCGGAACTGCACGCCTTCGGGGGTGGTGATGTTGTCGGGGATTTCGACGCTGACCCAGGCTTGTTTGCGTTCGCGCAGCAGTCCGGCGGAGCCGATGGCGAGGCCGTCGTCGAGCAGGGCGGCGACGTTGTCCAGCAGCCAGGTGCTGTACTGGTGGATGCCGTACTCGTCGGTGTGGATGGCGAGAAGGTCGCCGGTGTCGGAGGTGGTGACGCCCAAGTGGTGCTCGGCCAGGCGGAGCCCGAACCGGTCTTCGACGAACACCCGGGCCGGCTCGGCGCTCCAGCCGAACAGGCGTCGTTTGACCTCGGTGATGGGGATCGGGCCGGGATAGTGGTTCGGTTCGGCTCCTTGGTGGTCGGCGCGGTAGTGCCAGGCGTGGCCGCGTTGGTCGGTGAATCCGATGAGGACGTTGGTGTTGAGCCAGGTGCTGGTTTCCTTCGACACGGTCGGTGTCCTCTCTTCGTGGCCGGTGCGGGCCCGCCGCACGGGGTGGCGGGCTCGCGGGTGGACGGCCACGGCTCACCAGGCCGAGCGCCGGCGGTGCACAACGCCCCGGAACCGCGGAGTGAGCCGGTGTTGTGGACAGGTGGCTGTGCACCGCCGGCGCTGGCCTGGTTCACTCGGTCCGGTCACACCGCGACGGCCGAACGCCCGGCATCCCGGAACCGCCGATCCACCGGGAGCGCGAGAGGCGTGCCGGGATGTCACCTAGCCCGATCTTGCGCCGTGGCGGGGGATCCCACCTGGAGACGGCGTCGACGATCTTCAGGTCGTTCGCCGAGTCCGAGCAGGCGCAGGACGTGTTCGATGTCCAGCTCAGTGAGGGCCGATGCGACCGCGGAGCCGGTGTGCAGGTCGCGTAGTGGCAGCGGGTGGGTCTGGCTGTGGTGGCGGTGCTTGAGGATCGCCACGTCGCCGTGGGCGGCGCGGCCTATTGACCGGACTGTGGGGCGGTAAGCCGCAGGTCAACCGACGGGTTGTCCAGACTTTGGTTGACACCGTCGGGCTGGCTGAAGTGCTCCGAAGGTTCCGGACACGTCTTCCAAGTAGACTGCTGGAGGATCCCGAGGAGTGTTTCATGGCCAGGAGACAGCGAAGGTATTCGCCGGAGTTGAAGGCCGAG
>NZ_PPHF01000041.1 GCF_002904335.1 Amycolatopsis sp. CA-126428
AAGCGCGCGAAGACACCACTTCCGCCGACGCCTCCAACTGCAGATGCTAGAGATCTAGCCCTGTAGTACTAGGAGACGGTGACCGCTGGTCTCACCGCGGAGCCACGCCAAACCCAGCGCGTACACGCACGCGTTCCCCTACCGAGGACCGAGCTGCTTCTCCCGCGCCACCGACCAGGGCCGGACCTGGAGCACCGGCCGGATGATCTTCGACCCGGGCAGAACGACCAGACGATCGGCAACCGGATCGGGGGTGATCGGGAAACCGTGCTTCGTCCCGGTTTCCCGATCACCATTCACCCGGATGGGTGGTTTGGATGGCGCGCGTGCGGGCCTCGTGCGGAGGTAGGGGGTTCGGCCGTTGGCGGGGTTGCGCCGTTCGGATCAAGGACTACGCTGCAAAGTGCGGTTCAGCAGCATCCGTCCCCGAACTTGCCAGCGACCCAGCGGGTCGGTCGAGAACGACCCGCTCGTCACGTCATCTGCGAATGAGGCGTGGAATGTTAGTCGTCCAGCCCCCAGCGACGGCGATCCCCGTAGCGCCGTCGAAGCGCGAACAGCGCACTGCGTTCGACATCCAGGTCATCCGCCCGTACTTCGGCGCGGTCATGGTCCGCATCCGCGGCGCGCTCGACGCGGACAGCGCACCCCAGGTGCGGTCAGCCCTGAGCACGTGGGCGCACCGCCGGTTCCCGGTCCTGGTGCTCGACCTGTCCGGGGTCGACTTCCTCGACGGAGCGGGCCTCGCGGCCCTCGGCGGCATCCAGGCGCGGGTGGTCCGCGAAAACGCGACGCTGCGCGTCGTCACGGGCGACAACCGGGTGGTGCGCCGGGCGTTGTCGGCCAGCGGGCTCGACCACGCGCTGAACGTCAGCCGCCTGCCGTCCGGGTGGGAACGCGCCACGGAGATCCCCGGCCAGAGCTGACGGCTCGAGCCGCGTCCTCTCACCGGGGTGTGGCGGGTTCGCGCAGCCCGTCGATCGTCTCCCGCAGTGCTTCGCCGGTCGGCGTCGGCTCGATGCCGAACGCCGCCGTCGCGGCCGACGAGTCGAGGACGAACGGCCGCCGCAGCTGGTACTCCACCTCCACCATCTCCCGCGCCATCGGGTTGAAGAGCCCGCCGAGGCGCAACACGAGGCCGGGCATCGTGGTGACGCGGGCCGCCGGTGCGCCCGCCAGTTCCGCGGCGCGCCCGGCGAGCCGGCGCACGGACATCGCCGGTGCCGTCGGCACGTGCCACGGCCGGCCCCAGGCCCGCTCGTCGGCCGCGACCGCGACCAGCGTGCGGGCGACGTCGCCGACGTGGGTCCAGCTGTGCGGGGCGTCCAGGTCGGCCGGCGCGGAGGCTCGCTTGCCGGCCAGCACCTTCGGCAGGACCAGGGCGGTGAACGACGAAAGCGCGCCGGCACCGAGGTAATCGGACCCCCGCACCTCGGCCGTGCGGACGCGGCCGGCTTCGTGCGCGGCCAGCGCGTCGGCCCACAGCTTCGCCCGCACCTCGCCCTTCACCGAGTTGGGCCGCATCGGCAGGTGCTCGGTGATCGGGCCGTCGACGGCGCCGTAGGCGTAGAGGTTGCCGGTCGTCACGAGCGGGACTCCGCTCGTCTCGGCGGCTCGCAGGAGCGCCGCCCCGAGCGGGGGCCAATCGGTGGCCCAGCGGTGGTAGGCGGGTCCGCCGCAGCTGTACAGCGCGACCGCGCCTTCGGCGTGCCGCGCGAGGGTGGCGGCGTCGGTGGCGTCGGCGGCGATCAGCCGGACGCCGTCGACCGCCGGGCCCCGGCCGCTGCGGCTGAGCAGGCGGACCTCTTCGCCGCGGGAGGCGAGCAGACGAGCCGTGGCCGAGCCGACCGGACCGGCTCCGACGATGACGTGCAGGGACATGGGGACCACCTTTTCCACCCAGGCGAGAACAGTGTTCTCGAACAAGAACACCGTACTGAGGCCGGGTGGCCGCCGTCAAGAACACTGTTCTCGCCGAGATCGGGTGTTCTCGGAAGTGTGCGAGACTGGAGTGGTGTCCGCCTCGTCGCTGCGTGCCCGGGTCCGCTCGGAGATGCACCAGGAAATCAAGGAAGCCGCCCGGCGCCGGCTCGCCGAGGAGGGGGCGAACCTGTCCCTGCGGGCCGTGGCCCGGGACATGGACATCGTCCCTTCGGCGCTGTACCGGTACTTCCCGAGCCGCGACGCCCTGCTGACCGCGTTGATCATCGACGCGTACGAGGGGCTGGGCGCGGCCGCGGAAGCCGCCGAAGCGGCGGTCCCGCGCGACGACCCGCGCGGCCGGTGGCTGGCCGTGTGCCGCGCGGTGCGGTCCTGGGCGCTCGCGCACCCGGCCGAATACGGCTTGCTCTACGGAAACCCGGTGCCCGGCTACGCCGCCCCGCCGGAAACCGTGGCGCCCGCGTCGAAGGTGATCCTCCTGCTCGCCGCCATCGTCGGCGACGTCCCGGGGAAGCCGAGTTCACCCCGGCCGCTGCCCGGCCCGGTCCGCACCGACCTGCGGCGGCTGATCGGCCAGCAGGCCACGGACCTGCCGGAGGAGTGCCTGGACCGGGTGCTGCTCGCGTGGACGCACCTGTTCGGCCAGCTCAACTTCGAGGTCTTCCACCGGCTGGACGACATGATCGCGGCGCGCGCCGAGTACTTCGAGCACCACATGGCCCTGCTGGCCGACCTCGCCGGGCTGCCGTGACCCGCGCCGGGTTTGCGCTCAGTCCACCGGGACGTAGTCACCGTCGCCGGCTTTCGCGGTGGCGAGGTCCGCGTGCGTCGACGCCCTCGTCGTGAAGCGGCCCCGTGTCACGCGGACGTACGCCCCGTCCAGCGGGAACACCAGCACGAACTTCGCCCCGTCGGTTCCGCGCAGCACCGCGCCGCGGCGCAGGTTGCCGAGGAACTCGATGATGTCCCGTTCGATTTCCTCGGCGAACCAGCGCTGCTCGTCCTGGGAAATGTCGTACAGATCGGTGTCGATGTCGTACGTGGCGCGCCGGCCCGTCACCGGGTCGCGGGCCGTGAACTCCAGGCCGAGCCAGTGGCCCGGGCTGACGATCACGGTCGCCTGCCAGGTTGATCCGCTCAGCTGCCAGGCGTCCGTCTCGGCCGTGTACGTCGCCCGGAGCGTGTGAAGGACCTCCACGAGACGGCGGCCGGTCATGGCGCCTTCGGGGCGGCCACGGCCGGCCTGGTCTCGCCGACCGGCGGGCCCGGCTCGCGCAGGAACCGTTTCGCGGGTTCGGCGCCGGCGCCGTGCAGCAGCACGCTGCCGAGGACGCAGGTGACGGTGATGGTCAGGATGGTGTCCGCGGTCCCGCCCTCCGGAAGGCGGTTGAACGCCGGCAACCCGAACACGATCGACGTCGTCCCGCGGGGGCCGAGCACGCCCACCAGGAGCCGCTCGCGGGCCGAAAACCCGGAGCCGGCCAGGGAGAGGAGCACCGGGACCACGCGGGCCAGGGTAAGGGCCGGCGCGCAGAACAGCACCACCTGCCACGAGCCGCCCAGCGAGACGATGAGCACCGCCGACACCCCGACCATGAACCACATGACCGTGGTCATCAGCGCGGTGACGTCCTCCAGCAGCCGCAGGTCGGGCCCGAGGACCGGGCCGCCGGCCGCGCGCCGTGCGGCCGGCGTTCCGCGGAGGAAGCGCGCCTGGGCCTGCCGGTGGACGTAGCGGAACGCGATGCCGCAGACGAACGAAGCGACGAAGCCGTTCCCGTCGATGCCGACGGTCACCGTGTAGGTCAGCAGCGGCGTGAGCAGGACCGCGACGCGCGAAGACTGCCCGGTCATCCAGTTGCGGCGCTGGGCGCGGTCCATCAGCCAGGCCAGCAGCGCGCCAAGCACCACGCCGGCGACGACGGCTTTCAGGGCGAAGGGCACCACGGTCCCCAGCGCCGCCGGCGGTGTCCGGTGCTGGTCCTGGTCGCCCGCCAGGATGAGGGCGAACAGGAACAGCGGGGAGACGATCCCGTCGTTGTACCCGCTCTCGACGTTGACGACGCTGCGGACGCGGGCCGGCACCGCCCGGTCGCGGACCAGCCGCTCGGCCGGGGCGAAGTCGATCGGCATGACGACCCCGGCGATCAGCAGCAGGACCGGCCAGGACAGTCCCGGGAACAGCGCCCAGCCGAGCAGCATCGCCAAGCCGAGGCTCAGGGGCAGCGCGATGAGCAGGAGCCGGGCGACCGACCCCGGGGCTGCCCCAGAGCCGTCCGCCGGTCAGCGTCGACCTCAGCGCGGGCAAGCCGGGCCGCAACCGGGAGGGTCTCGACGTCCCGGGCGGCCCGCGGCTGGAGACGTACCTGGCGCGCAGCGTGGTGACCGCGATCGACCGCCGGTACCGGACCCTCGCCGACCGGGAGCACCGCGCGCTCGGCGGGATGTCGAGCGGCGCCTTCGCGGCGTTGAACGTCGGCTTGCGCCACAGCGGTGAATTCGGCGCGTTGCTGCTGAGCATGCCGTACGACACGCCGGAGAACCGGAAGGCCCTCGGTGCGTCGGCGGGCGCCAACACGCCGCGGGAGTACGTGGGCACGATGCCGTTCCCGCAGCCGGTCTCGGCCGTGCTCGCGGCCGGAACGGGGGCGCCCGGGGACGTGGCCGAGGCACGCCGCATCGCGGACGCGTTGCGGTCACGCGGTCAGCAGGCGGAGGTGCACACCGAAGACGGCTTCGGCCACACCTGGCGCACGGCCCGGGCGACGCTCCCGCACCTGCTCGCCTTCGCGGCCGGCGTGTTCCAGCAGACCCCCCGTCGTGAGTGGTAAGGCGGGTTCTAACCCGCCTTACCACTCACGACCAGCTGTGGGAGGGGGATGCCCGGGTCAGCCGCCGATCTAGGTGTTCTGGCAGGTCGACCGGACCTTCGCCGTGCCCGGCGAACAGCCGGGCCGGCGAAGTTCCGCCGCTATGGCGCCGTCAGGTCGAACCGCTGGAGGGTGACCGAGCCGCCGAGTGCCTGGGTGGCGTGGTTGAAGACGGCGAACCGGTAGCCCATGAAGAACTGCCAGGCGTTGTTGAGGGTGAACGCCGACCCCAGCGGGGTGAAGTTCACCCCGTCGGTGCTGTAGGAGAACCGGGCCTGGCGGCCGGTGCCGGGGCGGATGTCGGCGTTGGCGCGCAACCAGATCCGGCTGCCGGGCAGGTCGGCGCTCGCGACTTCGGTGCCGGTGCCGGTGGTGTTCCAGTTGCCGTCCATGGTGAGGCCGTTGACCATGACCACCCGGTTGCGGCCGCCGTCGCGTTTGACGCCGATGTACGCCGAGGAGTCGCGCAGCATCGCCAGGCCGGTGCGGTCGCCGTCGCGCATCGACGTCAGGTCGAGCGTGGCGGTGGCCGTGGAGGACGGCCCCTGGATGCGGTGGGTCACGGTGTTGCGGGCGGAGTACAGGTCGTTGGTGACCGTCGCCGTGGACAGCTTGAGCCCGTTGCCGACCGAGAACTTCGTCGTGTCGGGGTTGTGGTTCCACTCCCACTGCGGGCTCAGCGCCGGTCCCGGGAAGGTGTCGGTGCCCGTCATCGGCTCGACCTGGCGGGGTGGCGGTGGCAGGTTCGGCTTCGGGTAGGTCGTGCCCCAGCGGCCGTTGACCGTCTGCAGCTTCGGCCAGCCGTCGGCCGTCCAGGTGACCGGGGCGAGCACCGGGACCCGGCCGCCGGGGTAGGCGTCGACGAAGGCCATGTAGTACCAGTCGCCGTTCTGCGTCTGCACCAGCCCGCCCTGGTGGGGCACACCGCCGCCGGAGACCGGGCCCGGCAGGTCCAGCAGCACCTGCTGGATGGTGTAGGGCCCGAAGGGGTTGCTGGCCTTGAGGATGTACTGGCCGTTGGCCGGCCGGGTCGTGAAGATGTAGTAGTTCCCGCCCCGCTTGTAGAACCGGGAGCCTTCGAGCGTGCCGATGTTCGACGGCGTCTGGAAGACCTGCTGCGAGCGGACTTCGGTCTTCCCGTCCTTGGAGAGCTGGGCGACGCTGAGGGTGGTGTTGCCGTAGGCGACGTACATCGTGTCGTCGTCGTCGACGAGCATGCCCGCGTCGTAGTAGCACTTGTCGATCGTGGTGTGCTTCGACCACTGCCCGTCCACCGCGGTGGCGGTGTAGATGTAGGTCTTGGCGAAGTCGACGCAGCCGCCCCAGTAGAACGTGTCGTTGCTGGCGCGGTGGTTGAAGAACGACGCCCAGATGCCGCGCACGTACCCGCGGCCGCCGTTCATGTCGTACTTCGCGCCGAAGTCCAGCTTGGGCACGGAGTGGCCGGCGAACTCCCAGTTCACCAGGTCGTAGGAGCGCAGGATCGGCGCGCCGGGGGAGTAGTGCATCGTCGAGGCGGAGTAGTAGTAGGTGTTGCCGACGCGGATGATGTCGTCGTCGGCGAAGTCCTGCCACAGCACCGGGTTCGTGAAGGTCGACGGCTGGTTCGGGGTGGTCGTGGTGGTCGTGGTGGTCGGGGTCGTCGGCGTGGTGGGGGTGGTCGGGGTCGTGGGGGTCGTCGTGGCCGTGGGCTCGACGCCGCCGGTGCAGAGGGTGCCGTTGAGCCGGAACTCCGACGGGGTCGGGTTGGCCGAGGTGAACGAGCCGTTGAAGCCGAACTCCGCCTTGCCGCCGGTGGGGATGGCCGCGTTGTAGGCGACGTTCTTCGCGTTGACGGTGGCCCCGGTCTGGGTGATGGTCGCGTTCCAGTGCTGGCCCACCTGCTGGCCGCCGGTGAACAACCAGGTCAGCGTCCACCCGTCGATCGCGTCACCGAGGTTGGTGATCGACACGGACGCGCCGAAGCCGCCTTGCCATTCGGACGTCTTCGTGTAGGTGACCGAGCACCCGGCCGCGGCGTGCGCGGCCGGGGTCGCCACCAGGACGGCGCCGGCGAGGCCGGTCGCGGCGAGCAGGGCCGAGGCGGCCGCCCGGGATCGTCGGCGTGACACCACGTATGTCCTTTCCGGTCAGCAGGGGGTCGAAGGGGAAAGCTCAGGCGGAGAACTGCCACCAGTTCACGTTGAACAGGTAGCCGCTGCCGCCGGTGAGCCGCAGGACCAGGTCCTGGGTGCCGGTCACGCCACTGACCGGGCAGGACACCGAGGTCCACGTCTGCCAGCCGCCGGTGCCCGCGACGGTGCAGCGGCCCACCACCGTGCCGGTGGCACTGCCCAGGCGCACCTCGATCGTGCCGCCGGCGCTCGCGGAGGCGACGCGGGCGGTGAACGTCTTCGCGCCCGCGCCGAACGCGACGTTGCGGACCTTGACGGTGTCACCGTTCTCGATCCACCCGATGTTCATGCCGCCTTCGGACGCCGGTTCGGTCTCGATCCCGGTTTCCCAGTTGATCGTCTCGGCTTCCTGCCGGACGAAGGGGTTCAGCGTGTCGGCCGGCGGCGGCCCGCTGTTCGTCATGGTGATGGTGGGGATGCTGCCGTCGGCGTTGTAGGCGAACTTCTCCACCGACACCGAGCGGGTGTAGCCGCCCCCGCCGGGCAGGGCGCCGTTGTGGTAGAAGAAGTACGAGCCGCCCTTGTAGTCCACGATTCCCGGGTGGTTGGTGAAACTGCTGCCCTGTGTGGGCATGACCGTGCCGCGGTAGGTCCACGGGCCGGTCGGGCCGGGCGAGGTGGAGTAGCCGATGAACTCCGAGCAGCACTTCGCCGCGAACACGTTGTAGTACGTGCCGTTGCGCTTGTAGACCCAGGGGCCTTCTTCGTACAGCGTCGGGCGGCTGCCGCCGTTGGGCCGGGTGCCGAACCCGGCCGTGGTGAGCGGGATCTGGTTGATGCCGCCCGAGTACGACGTCATGTCGGTGTTGAGCCGCACGTACGACAGGTTGGGGTTGCCCCAGTACAGGTACGCCTGGCCGTTGTCGTCGATGAAGACCGTGGGATCGATCTCGCCGTTCTCGACGAGCGGGTGGCCGATGGCGTCGCGGAACGGCCCGGTGGGGCTGTCCGCGACGCCGACGCCGATGGCCATCCGGCCGGTCGCCCGGTTGACCACCGGGACGTACCAGTAGAACTTGCCGTTGCGCTCGACGGCCTGCCCGGCCCACGCGTCCTGCTTGGCCCAGCTGAACGTCGCCAGGCTCATCGGCGAGCCGTGGTCGGTCCAGTTGACCATGTCCGCCGACGACCAGACCCGCCAGTCCTTCATGGTGAAGTAGGTCGAGCCGTCCTCGTCGTGCCCGGTGTAGAGGTAGACGCGGCCGTTGTACACCAGCGGCGCCGGGTCGGCGGTGTAGATGTGTTGCACGATCGGGTTGTCGGCGTGCGCGGTGCCGGGCAGGAGGGCCATCGCGCACAGGGCCGCGGTCATCCAGGCGAGTACGCGCTTTCGGTGGTGCACGATGGTCGCTCCTTCGTCGGGGAGTGGGGTCAGCTCGCTGCGCAGGTCGACGTGATGCCCTCGGCGCTGCCGGTGCCCTGGAAGCCGAACTCGGTCGACTGCCCGGCCGCGACGGTGCCGTTGTAGGAGACGTTGGACCAGGTGACGCTGCCGGTGGTGCCGCTGTTGCTCGCGCTCCAGGAGCTGGTCACGGCCGCGCCGGAGGGCAGGTTCGTCGTCACCCGCCAGCCGTTGAGGGCGGAGCTTCCGGCGGTGACCTTCACGGTGGCCACGAAGCCGCCGTTCCACGAGTTCAACGAGACCGAGGCGCTGCAGCCGCTGGGGTTCGGCGTGGTCGGCGTGGTCGGCGTGGTCGGCGTGGTGGGCGTGGTCGGGGTGGTCGGCGTCGTGGGGGTCGTCGGGTTGGTCGGCGTGGCGGCGTTCAGCGCGTCGAGGACGCTGTTGTACGCGGCCTTCTTGTTCCCGTTGCCGTCGAACAGGAGCGGGTTCTCCCCGGTGCGCCAGGAATCGGTGTCGCGGATGCCCCACGTGGTGATGCCGGCGCAGCGCGCGACGGCGACGCAGGCGCGGGTGACAGCGCCGTAGGCGTTGGCCTGGTTGGAACCGGCGATGTCGAGCTCGGTGATCTGGACTTCGACGCCGAGGTCGGCGAACCGCTGGAGGTTGGCCTGGTAGTCACCGGGCGGGTTGCCGGACAGGTGGGACTGGAAGCCGACGCAGTCGATCGGGACGCCGCGGGACTTGAAGTCCTTGACCATGTTGTAGATGCCGGTGCTCTTGGCGTTGACGCCGTCGGTGTTGTAGTCGTTGTAGCAGAGCTTGGCGGCCGGGTCGGCGGCCCGCGCGGCGCGGAAGGCCGCTTCGATCCAGTCGTTGCCGGTGCGCTGGAGGTTGGAGTCGCGGCGGCCGCCGCTGCCGCCGTCGGCGAACGCCTCGTTGACGACGTCCCAGGCGTAGATCTTGCCCTTGTAGTGGGTGGCGACCTGGGTGACGTGGTTCATCATGGCCTGGCGCAGGTCGGAGCCTTCCATGCGCTGCGCCCAGCCCGGTTCCTGCTGGTACCACAGCAGGGCGTGCCCGCGCACCCGCTTGCCGGTGCTGACCGCCTGGTTGAGGATCCGGTCGCCGCCGCTGTAGTTGAACTGGCCCCGGTTGGGCTCGGTGGCGTCCCACTTCATCTCGTTCTCGGGCGTGATCATGGTGAACTCCCGGTTCAGGATGTTCACGTAGGTCGAGTCGCCGAGCTTGCCGGCCGCGACGGCGGCGCCGAAGTACCGGCCGGACTGGGCGGCGGCCGCGCCGAGCGTCGAGGCCGCGCCGGTGGCGGACGTGGCCAGCACCAGCGAAACCCCGAGCGTCGTCGCGAGGAAAGCCGAGGCCAGTGCGGCTCGGGAGAGCGACCGCGATGTCATCTTCATGTGCACACCTTCATTCGTGGGTACGGGTTCGCGGTCACGGGCTGGTGCACGTGGCCGCGTCGAGGCTCGCCGTGCCGGGGCCGGACACGAGGAAGCCGAAGGTCGTCGAGGCGCCGGCGCCGAGCGCGCCGTTGTAGTTCGCGTTCTTGACGGTCACCGCGCTGGTGCCGCTCGCCGTGCCGCCCCAGACCTGGCCGAGGCTCTGGCCGGCGGGCAGGGTGAACCCGACGGTCCAGCCAGTGAACGCCGCGGCACCGGTGTTCGCGACGGTCACTTCGCCCTGGAAGCCGTTGTTCCAGGTGCCGACGATCCGCGGCGTCGCGGTGCACGGGCCGCCCCCGGTCGGGGGCTGCGGGTCCCCGCCGATGCTGCCCGGGACCGCCTTGAGCGCGTTGTACCAGGTGGTGGCCATCTTGCTGTAGCCGGCCGCGTCGGGGTGGATGCCGTCGGGCAGGTCCGCGATGGCGACCGAGGGGTACATGTCGACCAAGTGCACGCGCTTGCCGGCGGCGGCCTTGGCCCGCATGTCGGGGGCGATCGCCGCGTTGAAGGTGCGGACGGCCGGGTCGGCGAACCGGATCGGGATGATCGTGGCGACGAAGAGCTCGGTGTCGGGCGCCAGGTTCGTGATCCGGTCGACGAGGGCCGACAGCCGCCGCGGCGCGCCGGCCGGGTCGCTGCCGTACATGTCGTTGGTGCCGATGTGGAGCAGGATCGTGTGGGGGTGGTACGTGTTCAGCCAGCCGGTGACGGATCCGTCGAGCTGCGCGATGGTCCAGCCCGGGTGCCCTTCGTGGTTGCGGTCGGGCATGCTCGCGGGTCCGTCGGCCAGCGAGCCGACGAAGTCGATCGAGCGCCCGTCGGCCCGCAGCTTCGCGCCGAGGTCGAGCCGGTAGCCGCCGATCGAGCCGCCCTGGGTGATCGAGTCGCCCAGCGGCATGATCGGCACCGCGGCGGCGGCTTCCGCGACCGCCGGCACGACACCCAGCGCGACGCAGGCCGCCAGCGCACCGGCGAAGATTTTGGCGAGTTTCATCGGTGAATCCTTCGGGGACCGCGGATCCGGGGTAAATTACTTTTCGACTGGTTTCCGAAACTTTCGTCGCCGGCAGTTCCGGAATTGCCCGGTGGAACGTTAGCGCTAACAGTGACCGGGGCCGATGGCCGGGCGCCTTCGTGGCGCCCGGCCGCCGGTTTCCGGCCTAGTTCACGCTCGCGGAGAACGAGTTGACCGCGAGCCCGACGCCACCGCTCCACGGTTCGAAGCCGGCCTGGATGCTGGTGAGGTACCAGGACCGGTCGACGCGGGTGCGGTTGTCGACGTCGTTGACGAAGTCCATCACGTTGAACGACCAGCCCGAGATGGTGGACTGGGCCACGTAGGACAC
Organism: Amycolatopsis sp. CA-126428; assembly: GCF_002904335.1. Lineage (GTDB taxonomy): Bacteria > Actinomycetota > Actinomycetes > Mycobacteriales > Pseudonocardiaceae > Amycolatopsis. The sequence goes on from NZ_PPHF01000041.1 coordinate 11,134, forward strand.
CACGTCGTTGCCGCCGTTGTTGCCCTGCCACACGTCCCAGTTGCGGCCGCCGATGCTGGTGGTGCCCACCCGGCCGCCGACCGGCTGCACGTTACCGGTGTGGTTGAACCAGATCATCAGCTCCATCTGGTTGACCCCGTTGGTCTTCGCGGTCGGGTCCATCCAGATGTCGTACGAGGCGTCGAAAACCGAGTTCCCGACGTAGTTGTACGAGATCGACGACGGCACGCTGCCGATCCGGCTGAGCTGCCGGGGCAGGGGACTGCCGGGGGAGCAGTTCGAGTAGTGGCAGCCGAGGTAGACGGCCGGGTAGGACAACGGCGCGCCGCCGCTGGTGGACCCCTGCTGGGTCTGGATCCGGAACCCGCTGCCGGTGACGTTGATGCACTGCTGCGCGCTGCTGCCCCAGCGGTTGTTCATCACGACGTACCGGCCGCCGATGGTGGTCGAGCCGTACTGGTCGCAGATCAGGGTGTCCGCGTGCGCGGCCGGGGCGACGGCGACGGGCGCCGCGACACTGGCCGCGGCGAGCAAGGCCGCGGACAGGGCGTTCCTCAGTTTCATGATCTCCTCCACGTCGTCGTGGCGTTTTCTGGGAGCGCTCTCATTCGAATCGCCATTGATGTAACCACAGCGGGCGGCCGGATAAAAGAGGAGGGCGGTGATCGATTTTCCGAATGCGTTCCCGGCGTCCCGGACGCAATGGGGAACGAGCCGGTCACGAGGCCGCGCGCAGCGTCCACTTCTGGTTCGCCTGCACGTTGCAGGTCCACAGGATCAGCTTGGTCCCGGCGGTGGTGCCCTGCCCGGTCGCGTCGAGGCACCGGCCGGACTGCACGCCGGTGATCGTGCCGTCGGCGTTGACGGTCCACTGCTGGTTGGCCTGGCCGGAGCAGGTCCAGATGATCACCGGGGTGCCGTCGGCGGTGCCCTGCCCGGACGCGTCCAGGCACTTGTTCCCCGCGGTCGTCAGCTGCTTGCCGGTGGTCGTCCACGGCGCTCCGGCGCAGTCGGCCAGCTGCACCGGGGTGCCGTCGGCGGAGGAGGCGACGTCGGCGCAGCGGCCCGACTGCGTACCGACGAGCTGCCTCGCCGAGGACTGCCCGGGGGTGCCGATGCTGCCCGGGACCGACTGCAGCGCCGCATACCAGACCGCGGCCATCTTGTCGTAGCCGGTGGCCGTGGGGTGGACGCCGTCGGTCAGGTCGGCGGCCGTCAGGGCGGCGTGCATGTCCACCAGGTGCACGTGCTTGCCGGCGTTCTGCTTGCTCTGCACCATGCCGGGGATCGTGGCGTTGAAGGTGCGCCCGGCGGCTTCCTGGCCGCTGTTGGCGATCGGGATGATCGTCGCGACGAAGACCTCCGCGTCCGGTACCGCCCCGGTGATGTGGTCGACCAGCGCGGACAGGCGGCCCGGCGCGCCCGAGACGTTGTAGTTCTGCAGGATGTCGTTGGTGCCGATGTGCAGCAGGACCGTGTGCGGGGTGCTGGTGCGCAGCCAGCCGGCGATGTTCGCGTCGATCTGGTCGATGCGCCAGCCCGGGTGCCCCTCGTGGTCGTGGTCGCCGAGGGTGGCGGGACCGTTGTACTGCGAACCGACGAAGTCCACCTGGTAGCCGCCCGCGGTGACCCGCTGCCAGAGCCCGATCCGGTACCCGCCGGGCACTTGCGTGCCCTCGGTGATGGAGTCGCCGAGGGGCATGACCCGGACCCCGCCGTTCGATTCGGCGGCGGCCGGGGTGCCCGGAAGGAGAGCGGCCAGGACCGCCGCGGCCGCGGCCAGCCACCCGAATCGTGTACGCATGCTGTCTCCTCGCCGGCCGCCGTCAGACGGCGGTGATGGTCCACTGGTTGTTCGTGCTGCTGTTCGGGGTCCACAGGCCCACGCTCGAGCCGGCGGCGGTGCTGCCCATGCCGTCGAGCGCCGTGCCGGTGGCCCGGTTGACGATCTGGTACCGGCCGTTGCCGAGGCCGGTCAGCCGCCACTGCTGGCTGGTGGCGCCGGTCCACGCCGTCTCCGCGCAGGTGGCGCCGTTGGCGGTGTTGCCCCGGCTGTCGGCGACCAGCCCGTTGGTGCGGTTGACGATCCGGACGTAGCCACCGCCCGCGTCGGTCAGCTGCCACTGCAGGTTGGTGCTGCCGTCCCAGTTCCACTGCTTGAGCGGGGAGCCGGCCGCGACACTGCCGCCGCCGTCCAGCACCAGGCCGGTGGCGACGTTCGCGATCCGCGACCAGCCGGTCGGCAGGGGACCGGAGCCGGGCGTGGGAACCTGGCCGGAGAAGGTCAGCTTCACCACGTACGCCGGCGCGTCGAACGGCGGGTTCGCCGAAGGCAGCTGGACGCGCAACGCGGAAGCGTCCTGGACCGGCATGGGGAGGGCGGTGGCCGCGCCGGCGTCCGGGCCGAGCAGCTGCGCCGAGACCAGGTTGCCCAGGTTGATCCGGTTCGAGCCGAGCGTTGTGATCGGGAAGGTGCTCCCGGGCCAGCCCAGCACGGTCGCGTACAGCACGGTGTTGTCCTTGCTGCGGGTGAACCGCACGTCGGTCCGCGTGCCTTCCACCGGGGTGGTGAACGAGCCGCCGCCCATCTTCGTCGGTCCCTCGCCGTACACGGCCCACGCGCGGGTCCCGTAGAAGGATTCGCCGAACCGCTTGAGGTAGTTCCCGATGCCGAGCAGGATCGTGCGCTGCCCGGCCGGGATGGTGCCGTCGGCCATCGGGGCGATGTTCAGCAGCATGGTGCCGTTCTTGCTGACCCGGTCGAGCAGCGAGTGCAGGATGGCCTTCATCGAGTAGTAGCCGATGCCGTTGGTGTAGCACCAGCTGGAGCTCGAGATGCTGTCGTCGGTCATCCAGTAGGGGCTCATCAGGTCGCCCGGCCCGCCGCGTTCGAAGTCGAAGACCTCCCCGCGGTTGTCGAACCCGTCCTTGTAGGTGGCGACGACGTCCTTGTTCCACGCGACGGCCTGGTTGTAGTAGTGCGAAAGGAAGTTCAGCCGCTGCGCCTCGTCGACCTGGGTCAGGTTGAAGTCCTGGTAGACGAGGTCGGGCTGGTAGCCGTCGACGACCTCCCGGAGCTTGTCGTACCAGAGCTGGTTTTCCGCGGCCCGGCCGTTCTGGCCGAACAGCCGCCGCAGCGACTCGGTCGGCTGGTTCGGCACGTGGTCGTAGTACCCGGTGAAGTGGTACGCGTGGTGCAGCGCCGTCAGCAGCTTGAGGCCCTTCCCGCGGATGGCGTCCGCGTGCAGCCGCAGCAGGTCCAGCTTGGGCCCGGTCTTGACCGAGTTCCACTCGTTGGCGGCGCTGTTCCACATCGAGTAGCCGTCGTGGTGCTCGGCGACCGGGCCGGCGAACTTCGCCCCGGCGTCGGCGAAGAGCTGGGCCCACTCGGCGGGGTCGAAGTTCCCGCCCGCGGACTTCAGCTTCGGCGCGAACTGCACCCAGTTCCCCGCCTTGTCCCGGGCGCCGTTGATGAAGTTCTGGTACGGCCACGCCGACGGATCGCCGAAGACCGCCTTGTGGTGGTTGTTCTCGTTGGAGCCGCCGATGTACATGTTCCGCGGGTACCACTCGTTGCCGAACGCCGGGACGCTGAACACGCCCCAGTGGTAGTAGATGCCGAACTTGGCGTCCTGGAACCACTCCGGGGCCGGCGGGTGCTGGTCCACCGAGGCCCAGCTCGGCGTGTAGCTGCCGGGGCCTTCGGTGGCCCACGCGGTGCGGACGCGGAACACGCCGGCGGCCGCGGCGGCCCCGGCCACCACGATCAGCTTGCGCCTGGACAGCTCGAACGAAGACATCGCGGGAAACCCTTTCGGAAGTTCGGTCAGCCCAGGGACCACTTCTGGTTGTTCGCCCCGGTGCAGGTGGCCAGCTGGATCGCGGTGCCGTTCGCGGTCCCGGAGCCGGTGACGTCGAGGCACAGCCCCGATTGGGTCCCGGTGACGGTGCCGTTGGTGTTGAACGTCCACTGCTGGTTGTTCTGCCCGTTGCAGTTCCAGATGATGATCTTGGTGCCCGGGCTGGTGCCCCGGGCGTTCGCGTCGAGGCACCGGATGTTGCCGCCGTCGTAGACCGTGAGCTCACTCGAGCCGCTGCGGGTCCAGGTCTGGTTGGTGCCGCCGTTGCAGTCCCAGATCTGGACCGCGGTGCCGGGCGTGGTGGAGACGCCGTTGACGTCGAGGCACTTGTTCGCGCCCACCGCGTGCACCGCGCCGGTGCTGGTCGGGCCGCCGCCGGTGCTGTAGCCGGCCGCGGTGATGCTGGCCTGCACCGCGTTCTCGGTGGCGTCGGTCGGGAAGCCGCTGGTCACGGCGCCTTCGAAGAACTCGCCGACGCCGGAGACGCTGTTGTCCCCGCCGGTGCCCAGCAGGATCGACGGCTCCAGCTTCATGGGGGAGTAGCCGCGCGGCAGCCCGCCCGAGTACGGCGTGGTGAGGCCGCCGGTGGTGGCGTCACCGTACTTCAGGGTGAAGTTGCTCGTGCCGTTGTTCTTCAGCCACGCACTGACGAACGGGTGGTGCACCCCCGGGTTGTTCGGGTCCTTGTTGGACCCGGTTCCGGTGTGGTACATGCCGTTCTCGAGGTCGGCCTCGACCCACGGGCCGGTCCCCGTGCAGCCGTTGAACCAGCAGGCGGTGCCCCAGTAGATGGCGTTCATGGTGGCGTTGCCAGTGTCATTGTGGGAGATTTCGCCGCTGCCGTAGTCGAAGCAGCACCACTGGTTGACGTAGTTCGACGAGGTGATCATGTAGATCCCCTCCGGCTGGGCCCCGACCGGCGCGCCCTTGGCGTTGTCGATCCGGTAGCCGACGCCCTGGGTGACCTTGATCCCGTACACCGGGTGCCCGCCGACGGTCACCGGCAGCGCCATGGCGTCCGCGCCGACGTCCGATCCGTTCGGGCCGGGGCCCTTCCAGAACCCGCCCCACGAGATCGGCAGGTCGTTGTGGTTCGCGGTCTGGTCGTAGATCTTCGTGACCGTGCACCGCGTTCCCGCGCAGAAGGTGACCTGCGGGGCCGAGTCCGCGTAGCCGCCCGCCTCCAGCAGCCCGATGTCGAGGTACTTCTGGTCCGACGCCCGCTGGATCTGGTACAGCGGGCCGTTGTACGCCCCGAAGAGGGCGCGGGTGGTGCTGTGCGCCGTGACGCACGGGGTGCCGCCGGTGGCGTAGAGATCGCACGCCTGCGGTGTGGCCGCCTGGGCCGTCGGGGCCGTGGCGGCCACGGCCCCGGCGGTCAGCAGCAGCGCCGCCGCCGTCGCCTGCAGTGCTCTTCTCAAGGAACCCTTGCGGAAGACCATGGCCGAACTCCTCTGTTCGTCAGCCGAGAGTCCACTTCTGGTTGTTCGCGCCGGTGCAGGTGGCCAGCTGGATCGCGGTGCCGTTCGCGGTCCCGGAGCCGGTGACGTCGAGGCACAGCCCGGACTGGACACCGGTGATGGTGCCGTTCGCGGTGACCTGCCACCGCTGGTTGCCCTGGCCGTTGCAGTTCCAGATCACGACCTTGGTGCCCGGGGTGGTGCCCTGGCCGGTGGCGTCGAGGCACCGGGTGCTGTCGCCGCTGTAGACGGTCAGCTCGCCGGCAGCGGTCCGGGCCCAGGCCTGGTTGGTGCCGCCGTTGCAGTCCCAGATCTGCACCTGCGCGCCGGGCGTGGTGGAGACGCCGCTGACGTCGAGGCACTTGTTCGCGCCCACCGCCCGGACCGGGCCCGCGGCCGGCACGCTCCCGCCGCCGGTGCCCGCGGCCGCGATGACCTGCTGGGCGCCCGAGGGCCAGTTGGTGCCGCTGACCTGGACGTTCCCGGTCAGGACGTTGTTGTGCGGCGAGCCGGTGGCCACCTGGGTCGCGCCGCCGTTGTACCAGTTGCCGCTGAAGGTGTTGTCGTTGGTGTTGTTGGACCCGTTGGCGTTGGTGAAGGCCCAGACCCCGGAATCCTGGATCACGTTGGCCGACAGCGTCACGTAGCGGGAACCCTCGTCCAGGTACAGCCCGACCGTGCGGTTGTTGTCGAAGACGTGGTTGTGGTCGAAGGAGCTGCCCGGGTTGGCGGAGAGGTTGTAGATGCTGCCGCCGTCGTGCATCAGCTTCTTGGTGCCGTGCACCCGGTTGTAGCTGATGACGGTGTCCCGCAGCGTGGTCGGCGTCGAGTAGACGGGCTGGTAGTCGTACAGGCCGCGGTTGCGGTAGTCCTGGCTGCCGCCCTGGTCGTTGGCGCCCCAGCCCCAGCCGACGTCGATGCCGTCGTAGGTCAGGTTCGAGACGTCGTTGTGGGTGATGACGGTGTGCGTCGCGTAGGTCGAGAGGATGCCGGCCATTTCCCGGTAGTCGAGGGCGACCCGGCTCACCGTGTTGTACGAGAGGGTGACGTCCCGGATCGTCATCGCGGAGTTCGACGGGTGGTGGGCGTCGGCGCGCACCCCGCCGACGATGATGCCGCCGCCGGAGTTCTCGGTGAAGGTGTTGTGGTCCACGGTGATCGACGACGCGCCCAGGCCGACGCCGGAGGCGTGGGCGTTCGCGTCGTTGCCGATGCCCAGGGCCACCTGGCCGAGGTGGGTGAAGGTGTTGCCGCTGAAGGTGATCCCGGTGGCGGCCGAGACCTGGACGGCGGCCGGTGCCTGGGCCCAGGTGCTGCGGGCGCCCTCGAACTGGCGGCAGCCGGACTGGCAGGAGGTCAGGAAGTCGCCCGGCATCGGGGCCGCGGCCGGGAGGAACGTGCCGGTCTGCTGGTTCGCGTAGCCGACCGACGTGCTGGGCGTGAGCCAGGTGGTGTGCTCGAAGTTGAGGCCCTTGAAGGTGAGCCCGCGCACCGGGTTGTCGAGGGTGCCGCCGATCTGCAGCAGGGACTGCAGCCGCGGGAGCTCGACGTCGTGGCTGCCGGGGACCCAGCCGCCGGGCGCCTTGTAGTAGAGCTTCCCGGCCTGCGGGTCGAGGTACCACTGACCGGTGTTCTTCAGGAACGAGTACGAGTTCTCGAGGAACAGCTGGCCGCCGCCGAACGGCTTGGCGAGGGTGTCGTAGCCCCAGTTGTTGTTGTTCCACGCGGGTTGCTGCATGACGATCGAGGTCCCGCTGATGTGGTCGACGGGGGAGTACCGGTCGGTGAAGGAGTTCTGGCTCTCCACCTCGATCCGGTTCTGCTGCGGCAGTGTGGCCAGGTAGTTCAGCGCGGAGTTGGTGATGGTCATCCCGGACGTCGTGAACTGCACGTCGTTGCGGGAAATCGTGATCCCCGCCCGCGGCGCGAGCGCGCCGTCGACGAACAGCTGCCGGGAGTCGGCACCCTGCGGCACGGACGCCACCCAGATGTTCTGGCCCGCGTCCTGCACCGACCAGCCGCCGACCTGGCTGCCGCCGGAGAGGACCGGCGTCTGGCCGGCGGCGGCCTGCCAGGTGACGGTGTGTCCGTTCTGCCCGGAGTCGGCGCTGGTGAAGCGCAGCGGGGCGGCCAGCCGGTAGGTCCCGCCGGCCAGCTGCACGACGACGTCGTTGCCGGCCGACTGGGCGCGGGCCAGCTCCTGGGCCTTCGCCGGGGTGGCGACCGGCTGGTCGGGAGTCCCGGGGTTGGCGTCGTTGCCGTTCGGCGCGACGGCGATGGTGACGGTCGCGGCCTGGGCGGACGGGGTGGCGATGGCGGTCACCACGAGAGCGGTGACGAGCGCGGCGGCGATGCGCGACGGCATGGGCGGGGACCTCTCCGAAAGCGAGGCGGCGGTCGGGGGCGCCCAACCGTCCACTGTGTACTGATCACCGGCACCCGGCGGTCAGCCGCCCGCGGCGCGGTGCCGGGGCCGGCCTCCGTCCGGTGGCGGACCGGGCAGGATGTGTCCGACTCATTCGACGCGGCAAGGCTCGGACCGCGATCGAAAGTTTCGAGGATACTCAGGGAGTTTCCGTTGGTGTGTCGGTGATCCATGAGAACAGTGCGCCTGCCCGGCGTCAAGCGAGGAGGTGGCCCATTGCTCCGGATCGCCCCTGCACCCGGCGCTGCGGGTGTAACTTTCAATCCGCTCTGACAAAGATTGACCGGGTGGTGGGTCGGCGAGGTAAGGTGCTGCCCGGAGTTACTGAGTCATACTCATTGCGTGACCCGTGACGAGGAAGTAGCACCGCCTGTCCCGTACCGCCCCGGCTACGAAGTCGTGGCGGAGCAGATCCTCCGGCTGATCGCCGAACTGGAACTGCGGCCCGGCGACCGGATGCCGACCGAGAACGAGCTGGCGGCGCGGATGGGAACCAGCCGGACCATGGTGCGGGAGGCCGTCAAGATCCTCTCGGCCATCGGCCGGGTGCGAGCGCACAAAGGACGTGGGCTGTATGTCTCCGATGACGAGGGCATGCTCGGCGGATCCCGGTGGGGTGCGTTCTTCATGCCCGCCGATCTCGGCCACGTCTACATGCTCTTCGAGTTCCGCCGGATCCAGGAGACCGCGGCGAGCCGCCTGGCGGCGGCCAACGCCACTCCCGCGGAGCTGCGCGCGATCGAGGCCGCCGCCGAGACGTGCCGGCACGGCCACCTGACCGGGCAGTACTCGCTGTTCGACCGGGGCGACGACGACTTCCACGCCGGGATCGCCGTCGCGTCGCACAACCAGTTCCTCGTCGCGTCCGTGCGCGAAGCCCGCCGCCTGCAACGCCAGTCGAACATCATCGGGATGTCCGGCGCAATCGGCGGGCACGCGGCGGGCGCGATCGACGAGCACACCGCGATCTACCGGGCGATCCGGGACGGCGACCCGGACGCGGCGGCCCACGCCGCCGGCGTCCACCTGGACAACACCCTGGAGGACTACCGCCGGGAGATCCAGCGCCGGCTCTTCGGCCGGTGAACACACGCGCCAGACATTCCATTGTGGACTCATACGCTCCCGGGATCTTCCCCGGCCCGGGAGGACGACAACGACGTCCGTAGACAGAGGGAGCCCCTGTGATGGTGAAGAGATCCTTGTTCGCCTCCGCCGTGATCGGAGCCGTGCTCGCCTTGCTGGGGGGCGGGACAGCGCAGGCCGCGCCGGCCACCGCGGCGGCCCCGGCCACCGCGGCCGCCGGCACCGCGGGGTGCGGGAAGGCACCCGGGCTGGCGAGCGGCAACCACACGATCTCCAGCGGCGGCCAGAACCGCAGCTACATCCTGCGGGTCCCGGCCAACTACGACAACAACCACTCCTACCGGTTGTTCGTCGGCCTGCACTGGCGGGGCGGGACGATGAACGACGTCGACTCGGGCGGGACCGACGGCTACAACTGGTCCTACTACGGGCTCCGCCGGCTGGCCGACAGCTCGGGCAACAACACGATCTTCGTGGCCCCGCAGGGCAACGGCAACGGCTGGGCCAACCCCGGCGGCCAGGACGTCACCTTCATCGACGACCTGCTGAAGCAGCTCGAAGGCGCCCTGTGCGTCGACACTTCGCAGGTCTTCGCCGGCGGCTTCAGCTACGGCGCCGCGATGAGCTACGCGCTCGCCTGCGCCCGGCCGACGGTCTTCCGCGCGGTCGCCGTCTACTCCGGCGCGAACCTCAGCGGCTGCAGCGGCGGCACCCAGCCCGTCGCCTACATCGGGATGCACGGCATCAACGACAACGTCCTGCCCATCGCTTCCGGCCGTCAGCTGCGTGACCAGTTCGTGCGGAACAACGGCTGCACCCCGCAGAACCCGCCCGAGCCCGCGAGCGGCAGCCACACCCACATCGTGACCGCCTACTCCGGTTGCCGGGCCGGCTATCCGGTCGTCTGGGGCGCCTTCGACGGCGGGCACGACCCGGGCCCGCGGGACGGCTGCAGCTGCAGCGGCTGGCAGACCTGGACCTCCGGCGAGGTGTGGAAGTTCATCACGCAGTTCGACTCTTCCACCCAGCCGCCGAACCCGCCCGTCCAGACCGGCGTGAACTACAAGCTGGTGGCCCAGCACAGCAGCAAGCTCGTCGGGATCACCGGCGCCTCGACGGCGGCCGGCGCGCTCATCGAGCAGGAGCCGGCCAACGGCGGGCTAAGCCAGCAGTTCGACTTCGTCGATTCCGGTGACGGCTACTACCGGGTCCGGGCGCGCAACAGCGGGCTGGTGCTCCAGGCGGCGAACGCGAACACCGGCGCGGACATCAGCCAGCAGGCCGACACCAACGCCACCGCCCAGCAGTGGCGGGTCGTCGACCAGGGCGGCGGCGCGGTGAGCCTGGTCAACCGGATGAGCGGCCTGGCGCTGGACGTCTGGGGAGTCTCGACCGCCGACGGCGCGCGGATCTCCCAGTGGACGTTCACCGGGAACCCGAACCAGCGGTTCCAGCTCCAGCGCGCCTGAGCCCGTGTCCATCGTCGAACCGTCGGGGTTCCGGCCCACCCTGGCCGACGTCGCGCGGGCGGCCGGGGTGTCCATCGCCACGGCCTCCCGCGTGCTCAACGGCTTCCCGCGGGTGAGCCCGGAACGCCGCAAGCAAGTGGAATCCGCGATGCTGGCGCTGGGCTACGCCCGGCAGCGGGCGGCGAAGGCGAGCAGTGCGCGGCACACCGGCTCGATCGCCCTGGTGGTCTGCGAGGAAGTGCCGCGGTTGTTCACCGACCCGTACTTCCCGCGGATCGCCGCGGGGGTCGGGCGGGAGCTGACCGCGGTGGGGGTGCAGCTCGTGCTGCTCACCGTGCCGGCCACCGACGACTACCAGTCGCCGGTGGTGCGGTACCTCGACGGCGGGCACGTCGACGGCGCCCTCGTCGTCGGCATGCACGGCCGCCGCCCGCTCGACCTGGACTGGCTCGGCATCCCGGTCGTGTTCGGCGGCCGGCCGGTCCAGGCCGGCCGCACGGGCCGGCTGCCGTACGTCGACGCCGACAACCAGGGCGGCGCGCGGCTGGCGACCCAGCGGCTGCTCGACGGCGGCCGCCAGGTCGTGGCGACCGTCGCCGGGCCGCAGGACATGACCGCGGGCGCCGACCGGCTGCTCGGGTACCGGCAGGCGATGACCCGGGCCGGCCGGTACGACGAGAGCCTCGTGGTGTGCGGCGACTTCGGGCAGGCCTCGGGCGAGTACGCGGCGGCCCGGCTGCTCAGCCGCCGTCCGGACGTCGACGGGATCTTCGCGGCCTCGGACATGATGGCGGTCGGGGCGTTGCGCGCGCTCCGCCGCGCGGGCCGGAAGGTGCCCGAGGACGTCGCCCTCGTCGGGTTCGACGACCTGCCGATCAGCTGCTGGACGGACCCCCCGCTCACCACCGTGCGCCAGCCGGTCGAGGAGATGGGCGCCCGGATGACCGCCGAGCTGCTGGCGATGATCGACGGCGCGGCCCCGCGCCGGAGCACGGTGCTCGACACCGAGCTGGTGCCGCGCAAGTCGGCGTGACGCCGCTGTCTGCAGAGGACGAGGAGGAATCGTGCGCGTGTTCGTGGTGGTGGCCGCGATGGTGGTGACGGCGCTGGCCGGGGCGATACCCGCTTCGGCCGCGCCGGCGCCCCTCGTGAGCGCGGCGTCGGGACGGTGCCTGAACGTCAAGGGCGGCACCGACACCCAGGGAGCGACGCTGGAGATCCAGGACTGCACCGGCGCGGCCGGGCAGGCCTACGAGTTCACCGCGGCGGGCGAGCTGCGGACGATGAACGGCACGCGCTGCGTGGACGCCTCCGGCAACGGGACCTCGCCGGGAACGGCGGCGATCATCTGGTCGTGCCACGGCGGGGCGAACCAGCAGTGGCGGCAGAACGCCGACGGCACGATCAGCGGCGTCCAGTCGGGACTGTGCCTGGACGTGACCGGCGCCGGCACGGCCAACGGCACCGCGGTCGTCCTGTGGACCTGCCACGGCGGCAGCAACCAGCAGTGGAGCGCCGGGACGACCCCACCGCCCCCGTCCGGCACGGCGCCGTGCGACATCTACGCGTCCGGTGGCACGCCGTGCGTCGCCGCGCACAGCACGGCCCGCGCGCTCTACGGCACCTACGCCGGCAACCTGTACCAGGTCCGGCGCTCGTCCGACAACACGACCCGCACCATCGGCGTCCGGGCGGCGGGCGGCACCGCCGACGCGGCCGCCCAGGATTCCTTCTGCACCGGCACATCCTGCGTGATCACCGTGGTCTACGACCAGTCCGGGCGCGGGAACGACCTGTGGTACCAGGGATCGACCGTGGTCCCGGGGTCCAGCCAGAGCAGTCCGGCGAAGGCCACGTCGGAGTCGCTCACGGTCGGCGGCGCGAAGGCGTACTCGCTGTACATCAACCCCGGCAACAGCTACTGGCGCGACGGCCACACGACCGGGGTACCGACCGGCAGCGCTCCCGAGGGCATGTACATGGTGACCAGCGGGACGCACGTCAACAGCGGCTGCTGCTTCGACTACGGCAACAGCGAAACCACGAGGAAGGCCGACGCGGCCGGCGCGATGGACGCGATCAACTTCGGCACGGAGTGCTGGTTCGGCGGCTGCCAGGGCTCGGGCCCGTGGGTGCAGGCCGACCTCGAGTGGGGGCTGTACCCCGGCGGCAGCCAGCAGTGGAACCCGAACCAGCGCGCGCTGCCGAGCAAGTTCGTCACGGCGATGCTGAAGAACAACGGCACGTCCCGCTTCGCGCTCAAGGGCAGCAACGCCCAGTCGGGCACCCTCACCACAATGTGGGACGGCGGCCTCCCCGGCGGCTACAGCCCGATGAAGAAGCAGGGCGCGATCATCCTGGGCAGCGGCGGCGACTGCTGCAAACCCGGCGGCGGGGCGAACCTGAGCGCGGGGACGTTCTACGAAGGGGCAATGGTCGCGGGCTACCCGTCGGACGCGACCGAGAACGCGGTGCAGGCGAACGTGGTGGCCGCCGGGTACCGGTAAAAGCCGCTGGAGCGGACGAAAGGGGCTTTCCCCGCGGCTTGGCGACGCGGGGAGAGCCCCTTTTGGCGATCACGACCCCGAAGCATCAGGTCCGACCCGACGCGACCCACCCAGACCTCCTCGGCCAGACCTCCCTGCCCAAGCCTCCCCACCCAGACCTCGCCACCCAGGCTTCCCTGCCCAGACCTCCTCCCGCCCGGCGGGGGCCAGACCCCCCGACCCCCCACCCAGACCTCCCCCCCCGCCACCCCGATCCGAAGCCAGAACGCGGACGGTGGCGCCGGGTCAAGGCATCTTTCCCGCCTTGACGCGGCGCTACCGTCCGGCGTCACAATCCGGCTTCGGGGTGGTGGGTCCCCCGAAGCTTCAGTGAACCGCGCCGCCCCCATCCACGGCCAGACCACCACCGAACCGGTTCGCCTCCATTTGGTCGATTGTCGCCAAAAACCCTCCAGCGTAAGTTCCTCACTGGTCGAACCGGTTCGACGACCGAGGTCGACCCCCGCAAGTCCACCGCCAAAGGAGTCGTCTGTGGACCTCTCGCGTCAGCGGCCCCGCGCTCGCCGTGGCCTGGCCGCCCTCCTGATCACCGGCGCACTGACCGGTGCCTCCGCCGTGGCCCTCCCCGCACCGGCCGAGGCCGCCGACGAGTCGGTCTCGGTCGACTTCTCCGCCGTCGGCGGCTCGCCCACCTACCGGGCCTCCGGGTGGATCTACGGCATGACCGAGAACGCGTCGGGGCCGCCCGACCACTTCTACCGGGACGTGAACTTCCAGGCGATGCGGGCCGGGGGAGCGCAGCTCGACAGCCCGGGTGGCTGGGTGTCGGGCAAATACGACCGGCGGTGGAACGCCACCCGCGCCCAGCTGCTGCGCACCCGCTCGCTCGGCGGGCAGTTCGTCCTGCTCGTCCACGACCTCTGGGGCGCCGACGGCTACCCGATTTCCCGGTTCCCCGGCGACAACGGCGACTGGACCGACTACGACAACTTCCTCACCCGCCTGATCGGCGACGTGCGGGCGACGGGTGCCCCGGTCGAGTGGGACATCTGGAACGAGCCCAACATCTCGCTGTTCTGGAACCGGCCGCAGAGCCAGTACTTCGCCATGTGGCAGCGCGCCTACCAGCGGATCCGGGCGGCCTTCCCGGCGCAGGCGATCGTCGGCCCCAGCCTCGCCGGCGTCCCGTCGACTTCGGGGAGCTGGTGGACGCAGTACCTCGACTTCGTCCGCGGCTCGAACACGGTGCCGGACATCGTCAGCTGGCACTCGCTGCCGGGTGACCCGGTGGCGAACGTCGCCGCGGCCGACGCGTCACTCGGCTCGCGCGGCATCCCGCACCCGAAGCCCTACCAGATCAACGAATACGGGGCGTCGAACGAGCAGAACCCCGGGGACGGCGCCTGGTACATCGCCCGGCTCGAACGCGCCGGCGCCGACGGGCTGCGCGCCAACTGGGCGAGCGGCGGCAACCTGCACGACGACCTCGGCAACCTGCTCGTCCGCACCTCCGCGGGCCGGTACCAGCCCAAGGGCGAGTGGTGGGCCTACCGCTTCTACGCCTCGCAGACCGGCCGGCTCGTGACCACGAAACCCAGTCCCGCCTACGACCCCTTCGCCACGAAGGCGGCCGGGGTGGCGAAGATCCTGGTCGGCGGCGGTGGCACGACCGGGAACGTCGCGGTCGCCCTGCAGCGGCTGGACACCACCTCCGGTGTCGTCCAGAACAACCAGGTGCGGGTGATCGTCCAGCGGATCCCGTACAACGGCGGGGCCGCGGTCCAGAGCCCGGTCACCATCCAGGACTCCGTGGCCACGGTTTCCGGCAACGCCTTGACCGTGAACCTGCCGCACACCACGGTCGACGACGCGGTGAGCATCACCCTGCTGCCGCCGTCGGACAGCGGCTTCCAGACCGTCGCCGTCGCCCAGCATTCCCAGCAGTGCCTGGACAACACCGACCTGAGCACCGCCGACGGCAACCGGCAGCAGCAGGACGTCTGCGACGGCGGAGCCCAGCAACAGTGGAACTTCCGGCCCGTGGCCGGCGCCGCGGGCACGTACACCGTCGTCAACCAGCAGAGCGGCAAGTGCCTCGAAGTCGCCGGTGCCTCGGCCGCCGACGGTGCCGCCGTCCAGCAGCGCACCTGCACCGACGGGGCGACGAACCAGCAGTTCTCGCCGCGGCGGGTCACCTACGGCGGGAACGACTCCCACGACTACCAGCTCGTCGCCCGGCACAGCGGCAAGTGCGTCGACGTCAACGGCGTTTCCACCGCCGCGCGCGCCCCGGTGATCCAGTGGACGTGCAAGCCGGTCACCCAGAACAGCCCGCTCAACCAGACCTGGCGGCTGTGGGGCCGGGGACCGGCCTGACCCCCGGCACCGTCCGGCGCTTCTTCAGGCGCCGGGCCGGTTTCCGGTGGGGATAGTGATGGGCGTGCTCGTCGAAGACGTGCCCTTGTTGAGGAACAGCATGGCGAGCGCGCGGATGAACTGGTCGAAGAGGTAGAAACCCGCCGGGGCGATGGGCAGCAAGCCCTCCCGGAAGGCGATGTACGCGGGCCACCCGGTGCGGATCAGGGTGGCCGCCGCGTAGTCGCGTGGCAGGCCGAGCCAGTCGCCGACTTCGTTGCTGAGCACGTACCGCACGAACTCGTTCAGGAAGCCGCGGGTGACGCCCAGGTCGATCTGCGCGGTCAGGCCGAGCAGGTCCGCGGCCAGCTCCTTGCCTTCGGGCGTCGGGGCGAGCAGCGGGGTGAGCACCTGGGCCGACTGCGTGTCCGCCTCGGCCCACGTCTTCGGGATGAACTCGTCCCGGACACCGAGCAGGTGGATGGCGACCTGCCACTGGTGCAGGAAGGCGTCCTCGTCCGCGGCGGACATCGGGACGTGCCACTCCTTGAGCTTCCGGTGCACGAAGGTGCCGAGGCTGTGGAAGGTGACCAGGATGTCGCCGTTGCTGATCGGCACCCGCTCGTCGGCGACCGCCCGCCAGTGCGGCGACTGCGGCAGCAGGTGGCGCACCGCGGCGTGCACCAGGCGCGTCTTGTTGGCCGTGACCACGAACTGGCCCGAGGGCTCGAACGCGCGGGCCTCGCTCAGGTCGTAGCCGAAGGTGAACGTCTTGGCCGCGCGGTCCTGCATGGCGGCACCCCCGGCGGACCAGTAGACCGACCGGGCCTCCCGCGGGATGACCGTGCTCATGATGCCGCTGCCGAGGCCGTAAAGCAGGAACAGGTAGGTGTCCTTGCGCCGGTTGAAGTCGGCGGCGCGGCGCAGCTTGGCGGGGTCGGCCCAGGAGGGCAGCCGGTTGGCGCCCTGGAGCCAGGCGGCGACGTCCGCGGGCAGGCCGGCGGGCAGCGGGTCGGCGTTGTCCACCCACGACCGCAGGGCGGTGTTGACCGCGGGGACCCCGCCGGTGTCGAGGACGCCCGCCATCAGGCGGTCCACTTCGTCGTCCCAGACCCACCAGGGGTCGGTCGCGGTCGTCGACGCCCAGGCCGGGACGACGCTCGCCGCGCCCACCAGGCCCAGTGCCACGCCGAGCGAAAGGGCGTTCCTCCTGCTGAGATTGCTCATTTACTTACCTAGCTTCCTTGGTAGGCAGTAGCCGGTCAGACTGGGTATGAGCGGTGCTTGAGAGGAGATTCCTCATTAACATAGAAGGTGACTCGCGGGTCGGCAAGACCTCGCCCGCCTGTGGTTGACTGACCGCATGGCCCCGCGCACTTCGCTCCGGTGGCCGCGGTGACCGCCGAGCCGGCCGCGGCCGTCCGGCCTCGCAACCGGCGGCAGCTCATCGTCGAGGCGGGCGCCGCGGTGTTCAGCGAGCGCGGCTACCACGCGGCGTCCATGGAGGAGATCGCGGCGCGCGTGGGCATCACCGCGGCCGCCCTGTACCGGCACTTCCCGAACAAGTACGCGCTCTTCGCCGAGTGCGCGAACGTCATGGCGGACCGGCTCGTCGCCGCGCTCGCCGAAGTGGCCCCGGACGCGCCCCTCGCGGAGATCTTCGCCGCCGTCACCCGGGTCACCGTCGCCCACCGGGAAACCGGGGGCGTGTACCGGTGGGAGGCCCGGTACCTCGAGCGCGAAGACCGCCGGCTGCTCGCCGGGAAGTTCGCGCACGTCGTCGAGCGCGTGGCGGCGGCGGTGCGGCGCGAGCACCCGTGGCCCGGCGAGCACCTGCGGGCCGTGGCGGCGCTGGGGGCCATCGGGTCGGTCACGACGCACCACAACTCGATCGGCCGGCGCCGGGTCGGGGACCTGCTGCGGGCCGCGGCGGGCCGGGTGGCCGCCACCGGCCCCGCCACGGCGCACGCGCCCTTCGTCGAGATCCCGGCCCCGCCGGTGCCCCGGACCCGGCGGTCGGAGATCCTCGCGGCCGCCGTCCCGCTGTTCGAACGGGACGGGTTCGCCACCGTGACGAACGGCCGGATCGCCGAGGCGGTCGGGCTGGTGCCGTCCGCGCTCTACCGGTACTTCCCGGGCAAGGCCGACATCCTGGCGGCGGCCTGCCTGCAAGCCGCGGCGCTGCTGGCCCAGGCGGTCGAGCACAACCTGCGCGGGACGACCGATCCGCACGGCGCCCTGAGCGCCCTGACGGCGACGTATGTGGCCTACAGCTTCGAGCACAGTGCCCTCAACAGCGTGGCCAACGCGGAAATCGCCGGCTTGCCCGACGCCCTTCGCCGCCCGCTGGTCGCGGCGCAGCGCGAGCACATCGCCGTGTGGGAGCAGCACCTGGGCGAAGCCCGCCCGGAACTCGATGCCCGCCAGGCCCGGGTGCTGGTGCACGCGGGCTTCGGCGTGGTGGTCGAGGCCGGCCGCCGGCTGCGGTGGGCGGACCGCCCCGAGCACCGGGCCGCGGTGGCCGCGCTGCTCGTCAGCGCCCTCGGGCTGTGATCTCGGGCCGGCCTACCAGCACTGGCCGCGGGAGCGCTCGATGCCGGTCGCGGAGTTCACCGACGAACCCGCCGTGGCCGGCCCCCCGACGACGTGGTCCGGCGCGACGGACTCCGGCAGGCGCTGCTGACCCTGCCGTCCGGATCACGACGGACGCGGACGGTCGCAGGACGACCAGCGACCGGCCCGGGCCACGGCGGCTGACCATCACCTCGCGGATTTGGTTTCGCACCGCACTCGCGGCGCGGCCTCGGTCCCGGAGGCCACGCAGTCGACGACCCGGCCGGGCGCCGGAACGGCGTAGCTGAAGACGATCGGCGCGTCGGAGTCCGGCCCGGCCGAGAACTTGACGACCGTGGCCTTCCGGTTTCCGTTGCCGTGCAAGGTCTTCGAGTAGTAGGTGGTGTGCGGGCCGATGGCGGTGGTGATGCCGTCGCCGTCGTCGTCGAGTTCGTGCACGTTGAGCACGTAGTCGCCGGTGGTGTACTTGCCTTCGTTCTCGTGGCCGGCATCGGCCGGGGCCGAGCTGGTGATTTCGGGCGAGACGGGATCGGCGGCGGTGGCGATGACGGTGGCCCCGACGGCGACCACCGCGGCCCCGGCCACGGCCGCGGTGACGACGACTCGCTTGGCGGTGAACTTCATGGTCCCCTCCTCCCCGCCTGACGATCAAGCTAGGGGAGGGCAGGGGCAGGTCACCTCGGCCGAAGGGGCGGTTCGGCCACCGCGGGCTCGTCCTTTCGGCCGATGTCCGGCGGCACCGGCCGGCTCGCGGTGACCGGGCGGCGAACCGGCGTCAACCTGCGTGCGGGCGAGAGGGGCCGCATGCGTGGTTGCTGCTGCTGGGTGCTGCTGTTCTTCGTCTCGAGCGCCGTCGGGCTCCCCCTGATGGCCCGCCGCCGGTTCCGCCGGTACTTCGCGCTCGCCGACCGGATCGGCGCCCGCGACGGCCGGGTCGTCCGGGAACTGACGAAGAAGTTCATGGTCATCGGCTTCGAGCCCGGGGTGACCGTGCAGACCCTGCGCCCCGGCACCGAAGGCGAAGTGCTCGTGAAGCTCCGCAGGGCTGCTCTCGAGGCGGGCTGCGGGTTCGTCCCTCGCGACGGTTTTCGCCTCCAGAGCGAGGCATTCGAGGCGTCGCTCACGATCCACGTGCACGGGCCGGGCGGCCACAACCGGGAGCACGTTCCCGAGGGGTACGTGATGACGGAAGTCTCGATCGACGAGTGGAAGGGCTTCCGGTCGGTCAAGCTCCGGCGCGCCCGCGGCGGCGACCGGCCGGCCTGAACCCGGTCACGACCGCGCCCGCCGCCACACCGCCAGCGCCGTCGCGGCCAAGGCACTCCCCGCTGCGGCGAGGGCACCGTGGTGCCGGCTCGCCCACAGCTGCACGCTTCTCGGCGTCGCCTTGTCGTCGAACTGGCCGTGCGCACCGAAATCCCGCGCGCGGTCCGCGGGCGACCACAGGTTCTCCGGCTGGTCCGACGGCTTCGTGGCTCCCGTCTGCTGCGACCGGTAGCCGGTCCGGGCGAGGTACCGATCGAGGACACCCGGCGCGACGGCGTTCGCGATGAGTGTGCCGACCGTGCTCCCGCCGACCCAGTACTCCCGGCGGCGCGGGTGATCGGCCGCGTGCAGCACCGCCCGGGCCGCCACCTCCGGCTGGTAGATCGGGGGCACCGGCTGGGCCTGGTTCGGCAGCTTGGACCGCACCCAGGAGAACTGCGGCGTGTTGACCGCCGGCATCTGCACCATCGTCGTGCGGACGTGGCTGCCGTCGTGCAGCAGCTCGCAGCGCAGGGCCTCGTTGAACCCCTGGGTCGCGTGCTTCGCGCCGCAATACGCGCTCTGCAAAGGGATTCCGCGGTACGCCAGCGCCGAGCCGACCTGCACGATCGTGCCGCGATCGCGCGGCTTCATCCGGCGCAGGGCGGCCATCGTGCCGTGCACGTAGCCGAGGTAGCTCACGTCGGTGACGCGGCGGAACTCGTCCGGCTCGATCTCCGCGAACGGCGCGAAAACCGAAGTGAACGCCACGTTCACCCACACGTCGATCGGGCCGAGTTCCCGCTCGGCCCGGGAAGCGGCGGCGTCGACCTGGTCGAAATCGGCGACGTCGGTGGGAATGGCGAGCGCCGTCCCCCCGCTTCGGGTGACATCTTCCGCGGCGGCTTCGAGGCCTTCCTTCCCGCGTGCCAGCAGGGCGACCCGCGCCTGCCGGGCCCCGAACGCCCGCGCCACGGCGCGGCCGATACCGCCACTGGCCCCGGTCACGACGACGACCTGGTTCATGCTTGCCTCCGTTTCCCGTACCGGCTCAAGTGGCCGCGACCACCGGCGCCGCGGCGCGCCACCGAGGCGACACCACGGCCGGTCCGAACATGCTCACGCCGTGCAGGCAAGATCCCGCCGCCCCACACCGCCCGCGCCGCCGCGACCCCGCGCGTCACCGGTTCTTCCCGGGCAGGAACTCCTGCAGCTTCGTCTTGACGCCCTGCGCCACGAGGTGGAACGCGTCGGGGTCGCCCTTCAGCACCGCCTGAGCGGCCGACTTCACCTGCTCGAAGGTGGCGTGCGGCGGGATCGGCGGCACGTCCGGGTCGCAGCGGACGTCCAGCACCGCCGGCTTGCCCGCGGTGAGCACCGTGTCCCAGGCCGAAGCGAGCTGGTCCGGCTTGTCGACCGTGACGGCGGCGAGGCCGAGGGACAGGGCGAAGCCCGCGTAGTCGACGTCCGGCAGGGTCTGGGACTCCTCGAACTTGGGCGCGCCGCCCATCGCGCGCAGCTCCCAGGTGACCTGGTTGAGGTCGTTGTTGTGGAAGACGCAGATCACGCAGCGCGGATCGCTCCACAGCGATTGGTAGCGCGCGATGGTGATCAGCTCGGCGAGGCCGTTCATCTGCATGGCGCCGTCGCCGACGAGGGCGATCACCGGCCGGTCGGGGTGGGCGAACTTGGCGCCGATGGCGTACGGCACGGCCGGGCCCATCGTGGCCAGGGTGCCCGACAGCGACCCGCGGATGTCGCCGCGGATGCGGAGGTTGCGGGCGTACCAGTTGGTGGAGGAGCCGGAGTCCGCGGTGACGATGGCGTTCTCCGGGATCCGCTTCGACAGCTCGGACACGATCGCCATCGGGTTCACCGGGTCGGCGTCGACGGCGGCTTCCTTCTCGACGGTCTCCCACCAGGAGGCGACGTTCTTCTCGATCGTCTCGCGCCACGCCCGGTCCGGCTTGCTCGTCAGCTTCGGCAGGAGCGCGCGCAGCGTGGCCGCGCTGTCGCCGACGAGGTTGACCTCGGTCGGGTAGCGCATCCCGATCAGCCGGCCGTCCAGGTCGATCTGCACGGCCCGCGCCTGGCCGAAGTCCGGCAGGAACTGGCTGTACGGGAAGTTCGAGCCGACGATCAGCAGCGTGTCGCAGTCGCGCATCAGCTCGTAGCTCGGGCGGGTGCCGAGCAGCCCGATCGAGCCGGTCACCCACGGCAGGTCGTCGGGCAGGACGTCCTTGCCCAGCAACGCCTTCGCCACGCCCGCGCCGGTGATCCCGGCGACCTCGCGGACCTCCTCGGCCGCGCCGCGGGCGCCCTGCCCGACCAGGATGGCGACCTTCTCGCCGGCGTTGAGCACCTCGGCCGCCGCGTCGATGTCGGCCTCGGCCGGCACCGGCCGCGACCACGCCGTGCCCGGCGGGCTGGACGGCACCTGCTTGAACGCGTGCTGCGGCGGCGAGTACGTCTCCTCCTGCAGGTCCGCGGGGATGATCAGGGCGGTCGGGCAGCGGGACGACTCGGCCGTCCGGATCGCCCGGTCGAGCGCGTTCGGCAGCTGCTCGGGGACGTTGACCTCGACGAGGTACTCGCTCGCGACGTCCTTGAAGAGCGCCTGCAGGTCGACCTCCTGCTGGTAGCTGCCGCCCATCGCGCTGCGCGCGGTCTGCCCGACGATCGCGACCACCGGCACGTGGTCGAGCTTCGCGTCGTAGAGCCCGTTGAGCAGGTGGATCGCGCCCGGGCCGGAGGTGGCCATGCAGACGCCGACCTTGCCGCTGAACTTCGCGTAGCCGACGGCCGAGAAGGCGGCCATCTCCTCGTGCCGGGCCTGCACGAACCGGGGCTGGTTGTCCGCTTTGCCGAACGAGGCGACGAGCCCGTTGATGCCGTCGCCCGGATAGGCGAAGACCTGGTCCACGCCCCACTCGCGCAGGCGCTGGAGCAGGTAGTCACCGACTGTCTGGCTCATGAGTACTCCCTTGGGCGTGCGGGTGCCGCTTCGGTGAGCGCCTCCCTCCTCCCGTCGGCGCTCACGGAATCGCTGTACCCGCTTTCGCCGGCTATCATGCTTGCGTGACGCAAACGTGGCAGGAGCACGACGGCGCCGACGCGGCGTTGGCGGCGTTGCGGGCGATGGTGCTGATCGCCGACTCGACCGTCGAGCGGAACACCGAGCAGCTGACGCTGACCCAGTTCCGCGCGCTGCGGGTGGTGGTCGACCGGACCCCGGTCACCATGGGCCGGGTGGCGCGCGAGCTGGCGATGAACCCGTCGTCGGTCACCCGGGCGTGTGATCGGCTGGTCGCGCTGAACCTGCTGGAAAAGGCCCCCAACCCGCTGAACCGGCGCGAAACGCTGCTCGCGCCGACCGGCCCGGGGCGGCAGCTCGTGGACCGCGTCGACCGCGATCGCCGCCGGGTGCTGGCGGGCGTCCTGAGCCGCCTCGACCCCGCGACGCGGATGGCCGCGATCACCGCGTTCGAGCGGTTCGCCGGAGCGGTCGAAGTGGACGAAGCGGATGCCCGCTCACTGTTGCGTCGCGCAAACTAAACCGAGCGGATCGAAGTTTGGCCACGGGGATCGGGGGTATGCCCGCGCCGGCGAACTCGTCGAGGCGAGCAGGGCCTCCCGCCCGCGCTGCGGTGCGCCGACCCGCGGGACACCCGGTCGCCCGCTTTCGTCAGCCGCCGGAGCCGCCGGCCTTGGCGTCCCCGCCGGGCCGGTGCTGGTCGGCGACCTGCCTCAGGAACGCCACCGGGTCTTCGCCGAGGCTGGCGAGGCTCCGGTGGCGGATCACCGCCGTCACCGCGGCCGTTCCGACCGCCCACACCGCGATCACCAGCACCACCGCCGGGGCCGGCAGCACGCGGTGCAGGAACGCCAGGTTCGCCGTCACCGCCAGGGCCGCCACCCGGGCCAGCGCGAAGTACCAGCGGTGCGACCCCGCCGCGAAGACCCTCGTGCCGGCCAGGTACATCGTCAAGCCCGCCGTCGTGAACCACGCCGCCGCGCTCGGCGGGGACTCGTGCAGGGACAGGTTCACCCCCGCCGCCATCAGCACCAGCGCGAAGGCCGGCATCAGGTGCCCGCCCGCGTACAGCGAATACGCCAGCGCCGGGTTGCCGCCCGAGAACCCCAGCAGGCGCTCGTAGATCTCCACCGCCGAGGAGAAGTACACCCACCACAGCGCCCCCGCCAGGACCAGCCCGCCGGCCAGGGCCAGCCAGTACCCGAGGTCGTCGGCCGGCCGCTCGAGCGCCGCCGTGCCCACCGTGATCACCAGCTCGCCGAGCAGCAGGATCATGAACAGCCCGAACCGCTCCGCGAGGTGCGCCGAGTCGATCGCCAGGTCGGGGTCGCGCGGCGGCGCCAGCATGAGCCGCCACCGGGCTTCGCGCGTGGGCCGCTCGCCGCGACGCCGTCCGTGACGGTCGCCGAGCAGCAGGAACCCGGCTTCCTGCAGGAGCGCGACCGCCCACAGCGCCCACGAGTGCGGGATGACGGCCGAGACGCCGAACAGGACGGCCGAAACCGTGTAGCCCACGCTGATCCGCCGCTGGTCGATCCCGTCGCGCGGCCACCGGTGCGCGGCCGCCAGGATCAGGCGGACCCCGGCCATCGCCGCGGCGAAGATCGCCGGGTGCCCTTCGAAGACGTGGTGCGCCTGCGTCGCGGCGATCCCGCAGGGGATCGTGCCGGCGAGCACGAACAGCCGGTCGGCGACGCGGCTGTCGTCGCCGCGGCGGTTGTACAGCACGGCGAAGCCGATCCACGTCCACCAGAGCGTCGCGAACAGGCCGAGCGCCGCGGCCGCGCGCGCCCAGTGCGGGTCCGCGACGATGCCGTGCGCCACCTGTCCCACCGCGAACACGAAGACCAGGTCGAAGTACAGCTCGACCCAGCCGACCCGCTTGCCGCCTTCGTCCACATCGGTCACGGGGAATTAATAACACACCGTCCGAACAATGCCGGAATTCGCCCCACCCGTTCCTGTGGGTAATTCTGCCGCCAGCGCGAAGCCGTGTCCCGTTTTGCCGCCTCGGTGGGCCCGGAGCTGCGCGAACACCCTTGAACAGTGTGCAAGCAGCGACCGCCGGAACACAATCCGTGAGCCGCGGAAATAATTGGATCTCGGCGTTCCGAAACGCCGCCGGGCAGGGTTGACAAGCACGCAGCGGGTGATGTCTTCTGCTGATCGGCTCGATCAACGCCACGTCTTCCCTGGGGCTCCTCGTCCTGTCCGAGTTCGACATCGGCCGTACCCGCGGCCGGGAATCGAGCGATTCCGCCATGCACGAAAGCAGATCCACGCCCCGCCGTCCGGCGGACGCCGCGTGGTGGCCGGCGCACTGGAGCGTCCGCACCAAGATCAGCGTCGTCCTGCTGCTGCCGGTCCTGGTCGCGGTGGCGCTCGCGGAAGTCCGGATCCAAGGCGAACTCGACCGGGCGACCGCGCTCAGCGCGGCCCGCGACCGGCTGCCGGTGCTGCACGACACGATCGACCTGACCGCCTCGCTGGGCGAGGAAATGGTGGCCGCGGTCGCGGTTCCGGCGGGCGCGCCGGACACGTTGACCGCGGCCGTCGACGCGAAGGTGGCCGCGGTCCAGCGCGACGCCGGTTTCGCGCCGCTGCCGGGCGACACCGGCCGGGCGCTGAACACCGCGCTGGGCAAGCTCGCCGGGATCCGCGCGGCCGGCGCCGGCGGGGGCGACGTCCGCACGAAAGCCGGCGGCTACAACGACATCATCGCCACCCTCGGCGACCTCGTGCCCGCCTTCGTCCCGGCCGACGCCGGTGCCGAAACCGCGGGCGGCGCCGACACCGCCCGGCTGCTGGTGCACCTGCGGGCCGAGCTGGCCACCGAGGAGACCTACGCGCGGGCGGCCCGGAACAGCCCGGACGACGCTTCGCTGCGCCCGGCCGTCGTGCAGACCGCGGCCGAGCAGGAGGTGCTCGGCGAGCAGGCCGAACACCAGCTCTCCGGCGATCTCCTGGCCCGGTTCAAGGCGGCGGCGAGTTCCGGCGAGGCCCGCCTCGACGCCCTGCAGGAGAGCGGGAACAGCGCGCCGCTCGCGTCGTTCGCGCCCTCGATCGCCGCGGAGACGACCGGCGTGACGGCCGTGCTGGACGACGTCGCGGCGAAGCTGGCGGGCGACGTCTCGGCCGCGGCCGACCGGGCCCGCGCGGATTCGCTGCGCGACGCGGCCCTGGTGCTCGGTTCGCTGCTCGGCGCGCTCGCGATCGCGCTGCTGGTGGTGCGCTCGCTGGTCACGCCGGTGCGCCGGCTGCGCGCGGAGGCCCTGCGCGCGGCGAACGAGCAGCTCCCGGAGACGGTCCGGAAGATCCGCGAGGGGCACGACGTCGACTGGCGCGCGGTGCCCGGCAGCGGGGTCCGGACCGACGAGGAGGTCGGGCAGCTGGCCCGCGCGTTCGACGACATGCACCGCCAGGCGGTCCGGCTCGCGGTCGAGCAGGCCGAGCTGCGCAAGCAGGTCAGCGAGATGTTCATGACGCTGTCGCGGCGGAGCCAGTCGCTGGTCGAGCAGCAGCTGTCGATCATCGAAGACCTCGAGGCGGGCGAGGACGACCCGCGCCGGCTCGACGAGCTGTTCCGCATCGACCACATCGCGACCCGGCTGCGCCGCAACGGCGAGAACCTGCACGTCCTGGCGGGCGGCCGCCCGGTCCGCCACGGCCGCGAACCGGTGCCGACGCGCGACCTCCTGCGCGCGGCGACGTCGGAGGTCAAGGACTACCGCCGGGTGGCGCTGGGCAACGCGCCGCGCAGTTCGGTCCAGCCCGAGGCGGCGGCGGACGTGGTGCACATCCTCGCCGAGCTGCTGGAGAACGCGACGCGCTTTTCGCCGCCGGAGCACAAGGTGGCGCTGACGGCCGACCGCGGCGCCGACGGCGGGCTGCTCATCGAGGTGGTCGACCAGGGGCTGGGCATGACCCCGGAGGAGCTGGCGACGGTGAACGCCCGGCTGGCGGCGGCCGGCACGGTCGGCCCGGAGACGACGCGCCGGATGGGCCTGTTCGTGGTCGGCAGGCTGGCGGCCCTGCACGGCGTGACGGTGCGCTTGCGGGCCACGGGAGCGGCGGCCCGCCACGCGGGGGTGACGGCGAGCGTCCACGTCCCGGGCGCACTGGTGCTGGCGGACCTGGCCCGCCCGATCGGCGCGGGCCGGCGCGGACCGGCGGGCCGCAACGGCCACCCGCGGCCGCCGGTGGCCCCGGAGGTGCCGGCCCAGGCTTCGACGCCGATCTTCGAGCAGGTGGTGACGAGCTGGTTCACCGAGCCGCCGGCCAAGCCGGTGGCCCGCCGCAACGGAGCCAAGGAACCGATCCGGTGGCCGGCGGCGGGGGAGCGGCCGGCGGACGCCGAGCCGGAGGAGAACGCCGCGGCCGAGCGCCCCGCCGCCCACCGGGCACCGGCGGACCCGGCGGTCTCGGTGGCCACGGCGGACTCGGCGGAATCCGCGGCCGACCGGATCGCTCCGGTCGAGGCTGGGTGGACGGGCCGTGCCGAGGCTTCCGCGGCGCACCGAGCGGTTTCGGCGGAGTCGGTGGGTTCGGCGGAC
>NZ_PPHF01000042.1 GCF_002904335.1 Amycolatopsis sp. CA-126428
CTCTCGGTGAGCAGGTTGTCCAGGGCGGGGGACTGCTCGGTCATGGTTGCAAGGCCTCCTGTAGTGCGCCGAAACGAAAACTGCTATCACGAGCACGACGTTCATCTGTCAAAGCTGCCCGCAGGTTTCGTGAGTGAATAAACCATGCCTGGCAAACGAATATCATGGTGACGCTGAGAATTGAAGTGCCGAGCGGAGTCGATGGCGCATCCCTGCCGAATTCGCGGTCGAGGCGAGTAATGCGCGCCTCCAAGGTCATTGCCAACGGGACGTGGGGGCCGACAGCGAGCCGGTCGCTGATGTCACTGCTGTCCGTCACCCGGAGTCAGGTCGCTGCTCTGTCTGGCTTGGCAGCGTTACCAACTTGTCCGGGATCATGTGCACTCTCTTACTGGAGGTAGGGCCTTCATTTCGACATGTGCACAGCAGACGACCTCTTTGACGACGGATCAGGAGGTGCACACGCAAGCCGTGGCGAAAGGGCGATGCGCTCGACTGGGGTGAGCGTGTCAATGCGGATATCGGGTGTGTCAGTTTCAGGAATCGCGATGTCATGGTGAGCGAAGACGAGCGCCACTGCCGATGACCGGTCCGGGACGGACGGTTTCTGCTGGGGCCAATGCGAGCTTGCCGGGAGCTTTCCGACGGTCTGTGATGTTCTGTTGCCTCCGGGGAAAGTCGAGCGCAGGCGGGGATTGCGGCGGCCCAGTCGAGTCGCACTGCCATGGCTTACTCCTCGTCGGTGAGGGTCAGCTGTTGTCCGGTTTCCTGCGCGACGAGGGCGACTCCGTAGTCATTGCCGTTCGGCGTGCGGATGATGGTGTGGGTGTGGAACTTCTCCGGGCGTTCGTTGGCGAGCATGATCCCGGCGTGGTGTTCGTATTCGATGAGCACAACGGGACTTTGAATACGGAAATAAAAGGGGCTGTCGGGTCCTGAGCCGCCGATCCAGCACAGCCACGTGTCATCCAGGTGAGCGCGGATGTCGTTGAGACGCGCGTGGTAGGGGCCGGGTGGCAGGTGGTCGATGAAGGTTCCGGCGAGGCGGCAGAGCAGGTCGCGGCTGTGCGGCGGGAAGCTGACGGCGCACACCCCCTCGTAGGGAATGACGCGGTTGTCCTGGAACATGCCGCCGAGGTGCAGCTCGTCGCCGAAGGCTTCCCGGCCGGGCGGGATCGCCGGGTCGCGTTTGTCCGGGTAGAGCACGACCGCGTCGCGGATCGTCTCGGGCAGGCCGTGCAGCAGGTTCAGGGCGAGCCTGTCCGGTTCACCGAACAGCCTGGTTCCTTCGTATGGGCCGTCGTCGATGACGTTGGGTTCGGCGCCGAGGAACATGGGGCTGGCGATCATCTGGGTGCCGATCACCATGACGTTTACGCAGACGTGGTGGCCGTAGAGCGACCATCCCCACGCAGCGGTCTCGCTCGGCTCGGCGAAGAGATTGAAGTTGTAGCTGTACTCGTTCATCACGCGGGGACCGCCGACGAGCTGCCCGAGGAAGGCGTTGGTCCACATGCATCCGCGCACTTTGGCGAAGCCCGCTTCGCTGAGGCTTGCGCGTATCAGATCCAGTACGGCGGCGCGCACGTCGGCGGAGACTTCGTCCAGGCGGAGGCCGAAGCGGTTGACGTACAGTTCCGGGTTCATCCACGCCCGCCAGACGCGGCTGTTCAGCGGGTGCTGCACGGCACGCCGCTGCGTGTC
Source organism: Amycolatopsis sp. CA-126428 (assembly GCF_002904335.1). Taxonomy (GTDB): domain Bacteria; phylum Actinomycetota; class Actinomycetes; order Mycobacteriales; family Pseudonocardiaceae; genus Amycolatopsis. The sequence goes on from NZ_PPHF01000042.1 coordinate 1,705, forward strand.
ATCGAGCGTGCCGAGCAGGTGCTGTGCCGCTGCGACCATCGCCGTGGTCGGTGCCGCCTCGGCCCGCCTCGGGAACAAACCCTCGTGCCGCGTGCCGTCGGTGGTGATGCCGCGGAAAGACGTCTCAGCGAACATTGCGGTCCACGCGTCGATGGCGCCGCGGAACGTGTCGTACTGCAGGTGCCGGTCGACCCATTGGTAGGCGTCGAGGTCCTCGATGCCGTCGAACTTCTCGGCATCGGGTGGCATCAGGTAGTCGCGGAAGTTTTCCGGCATCAGCAGTCCTTGGCGATCAGCCGTCAGCAACGGGGTGGGATTGATGTCGTAGGAGAGCAAGTCGAACGGTCCGGACAGCGAACGAGGTGGTCAGCGGCGGAAGGCTGGCGAGCAGTCAGGAGTCCGCATGAGCGTCTCGTGGCTCGTCCGAGATTCCCCAGCGGATCGCCGGCCCATGCTGGTCGAGCCGCGGAGGCGGGCGGTGTCCCGTTCGGGTGTGCTCGGTGCCGGAAGCCTCGAAGAAGCGCAACGGCGGCCCGGGCAACGTGATCGTGCCAAGAGTGTCGTGGTCGACCTCGATGAGCAGACCCTGGCTGCGGGTCTGGTCCCACGTGTACACCTCGTCGATGCTGCGCACCTTGCCGGCAGGAATCCCTGCCTCGGCGAAGCGATCGAGCAGGTCGGCTGCCGTCCACGTCGCGAACACCTTCTCGACAAGGGCGACCAGCTCGCCGTGGTGGGCCACCCGCTCGGCATTGGTGGCCAGGCCCGGGGTGGCCGGATCGATGTCGAAACCGGCGCAGAACCGCGACCACTGGGCTGGGGTGGCGACCGCGATCTGCACGGACCCGTCGGCGCAGCGGAACAGGCCATAGGGGGCGATGGCGGCATGGTGGTTGCCGGCCGCGCGCCCCACTTCTCCGGCGACGGTCCAGCGTGTCCCCTGGAACGCGTGGACGCCCACGGCGGCCGCGAGCAGGGACGTCCGGACGATCTGACCGCGGCCGGTGCGGGTCCGCTCGTGCAGCGCGGCGAGGACACCGTACGCCCCGTACATCCCGGTGAGCAGGTCGCAGATGGGTGTACCGACCTTCTGCGGATCTTCGGGACCGGATCCGGTCACCGACATCAGGCCGCCTTCGCCTTGGGCGATCTGGTCGTAGCCGGGCCTGCCGCCCTCGGGCCCGTCGTGTCCGAACCCGGTGATCGACAGCACGACCAGGCGTGGGTTGAGTTTGTGTAGCCGCTCATCACCGAGCCCGAGTCGGTCCATCACCCCGGTGCGGAAATTCTCGACGAGGACGTCAGCGCGACCGATGAGTTGCTCGAGGACCTCGAGGTCGGCCGGATCTTTCAGATCGAGACAGACCGACTCCTTGTTCCGGTTGACGGAGAGGAAATACGTCGACTCGCGCTGACCGTCGTCGCCGGTGACGAACGGCGGTCCCCAGCCACGGGCGTCGTCGCCGGTATCCGGCGCCTCCACCTTGACCACTCGTGCTCCCAGATCGCCGAGCATCATTGTGGCGTGCGGTCCGGCCACGGCCCGGCTCAGATCCACCACGAGCAGGTCGCGCAGCGGCCCGGGCGAATCCGCTGCTGCGGGAAGCGAGGCGGATGCGGGATTCATCGGGGGTTCCTTCCTGCCACGGCGTCCGACGCTGCGCGCCCGGCGTCGGGCAGTGTTCGAGACACCCGCTCGGCCGCGTCCCGCAGATGCCGCACGTACGTGTCGACGTCGGCTTGCCCGGCCTGGGGCGGTAGGCCGTTGACCGTCAGCTGCATGACGACCTGGTGTCGTGCGTCGAACACGGGTACGGACACGCTGCGGATCCGGTAGTGCTGGCTCTTGTCGTGCAGATCGTCGGGTTCGTGCTCGCTGCCCAGTTGTTCGACCAACTGCCGCACTGCGCGGCGCCCGTGCGGGGTCAGCCCCTTGAGGGTGGTGTCGTCGACGCTGGACTCGAGCTCACGCAGGCTGTCGCTCCACGTCGCCACCGACCAGCCGCGGGCGCGCACCCGCTCGACCAGTTGCTGGGGGTCGTACTGCCGCTGCGAGCAGTCGCCGGCTCGAGCGATCCAGGCGTGCGCGGCGTCTTCCGACCAGGCCACCAGCGCGGTTCCCAAGGGGGGTATGTGCGGCAGTCGTTGCCCGACGCGGCTGTAGGTGCGGCCGCCGGCGGGGGTGCCGGCCGTGGCCAGCAGGACGATGTCCTCGCCGACGGCGGCGGAGGCCAGGCATTCGACCTGGTGGTGCGCGGCGACCTCTTCCATGATGGGCCTGGCCGCATCGACCAGCCGGAGGTGCTCGATCAGGTCGGGCTCGCTCGCGGCCGCCAGCGACAGAGGCGCGAACCGTCCGTAGCCGCCCTGGAAGAACAGCAGCGGCAACGATGGTTGCGGCGCATCCAGCGCCGTCACCTGCCCGATGACGATGTTGTGGTCGCCGGCCTCGTGCACGGCGTACACGGTGCACTCGATCCAGGCGAGGGAATTGTCCACGCGGGGCAGTCCGTTGGGTGACCACGTCCAGCCCAGGCCGTCGAACTTCCGATCGCCGCCGCTGGCGAAGGACCGGGATGCCGTTTCCTGGTGCGCGCCCAGCATGTTGACGCAGAATCGGCCGTGGCGCTGGATCGTCGCCGACGTACGTGAGTGCTTGCCCGGCAGGAACGCCACCAGCGGTGGCGAGAGTGAGACGGAGGTGAACGACCCGACCGTCATGCCGACCGGGGCGCCGGTGTCGTCGCAGGAGGTCACTGCAGCGACGCCGGTGGGGAAGTGTCCCAGCACATGGCGGAAGTGCTGCGGGTCGATGGGTTCGGACATGATGCTCTCCTCGTCGAGGCAAGTCAGGCGGGGCGCCGCTCAAGCACGCTGGTCGACAGCGCCGCGGCGTCAACGCCACACAAGCTCCGTCCGAGGTTTTCCAGCCACGTGTCGAGGTGGTTGGCGGCGTGCATGCTGCCGGCAAGGCAATTGCGGGTGATCAGCTGCAGCGGGTTGCGTGTGGCGATCGCCGAGGCGCCCGAGTCGCGGAACAGTGCCTCGACCGCGCGGCTGCAGGTGTCCCAGACGTAGGCGGCGTCAGTGTGCAGCTGCAGCGCCTCAGGTTCCGAGGGATCCTTGTCTTCGGCCTGGTAGCGGTCGAGCTCGGCGACCGCGGCGTCGGCGACGCGCCCCGCGGCGCGGATTTGCTGGTATGCGTGGCCGGCGGTGTGGTGGGCGACCGGAGCGTCGAGCTGGCGTGAGTACGGCGAGTACGGCAGGCTGCGCCGGCCGATGGCACCGAGGAACGCCTCCACCGCCTGGTCGGCCATGCCGAGAGCCAGGCCGGTGCTGATGGTGATCGACCGGACGATCCCGCCTCGCGCCGGACCGCGACCCTGCTGGGTCAGCTGCGTGATCTGGGCGTCGAGCTGGGCGGGGGTGCTGAATCGCTCGTCCGGGACGAACAGCTCCCCGTCGGTGGCGACGGTCTGGCTGCCGGTGCCGGCGAGCCCCATCGCCTCCCAGTCGTCGCGCTCGATCAGCTGCTCCTTGGGAACTAGCGCCATGCCGATCTTGCCGTCGTCGGTCTCGTCGTAGAAGGCGGCGAGGTACCCGTGGGAAGCATGGACGCTGCCGGTGGCGAACGGCCACGCGCCCTGGATCATCCAGCCGCCCTCGACCTGGCGTGCGGTCCCGGACATGCGCCGGCTGGTGCCGCCGAGGGCGAAGGTGCGGTTGCCTACCCACGGCGATTGGTACACCGGGGCGATGACCTTCTCGGGAAAGGCGCAGCTCCACAGGTTGCCCCCGGCGGCGGCCCAGACCACCCACGCGGTCGCCCCGCACCCGGCGGCGAACGCGCGGAAGATGTCGTGCATGTCCCGGGTACTGAAGTCGGCGCCGCCGTAGCGCGGCGGCGTGGTCAGGGCGAAGATCCCGGCCTTGTCGAGACGCTCGATGCTCTCCTGGGGGACACGGCGCTGCTGTTCGGCTTCGGCCTGGTGCTCGCGCAGCCAGGGCGTCAGCTCCTCGATGTGGGCGAGAATGTCTTTCGCCTGGGGCCGCTGGGCGACCACGGTGCTGTTGGTCGTCACGTGTTGCTCACCTTCTGCTTGGGCTGGGTTCATGACGCGGCGAGCGGCACGACCGGCAGTTGCACGTAGCTCGGGTAGTCGGGTCCGGTGAAGATCGTGTTCTGCGCCCCGTCGTGGTAGGCACTGTCGTAGGTGTGACGCATGCCGTGTCCGGCGCCGGTGTAGGGCTGGATGTCGACACGCAACCGCTGGCCCGTCCGGATCAGACCGGTGTTCGGGATGATCTCGACCTCGACCGGCACGACTTCACCGTCGCGCAGCGGTGCGTAGTCGGCCTGCAAGTGGGTGTGCTTGGGCCGGAACTCGGTCGAGCGCTGCGGGTCCAGCTTGCGGTGCGAGACCTTGAGCCAGCCCTTCGCCAGCGGGTAGAACGTGGTCGAGATGCCAGGAATCAGGGCCGGGCCACAGAAGTCGACTTCCTGGCCGCGTTCGTCCAGAACGCGCAAGGCGACGAAGATGTCCATGTCCTCGCTGGTAGAGGAGACCCAGACGATCAGCTTGCTGTAGCCGGCGATGACGGTGTCGGCGTCGAACGGAGCGCTGAGAAAGGTGGCACCCGGTGAACACGGCGCGGCTTTCCCGCCGTGTTGCGCGGCTGCCGGTGGCGCGGGCCGGCGGAACTCGGCCACGTCCACCGCAGCCGAGAACGCCATCGATGGGTCCACCTCGGCCGAGTAGGTCACCGAGTGCTGGGCCTCGGGTGCTGTGCGGGCCAGTCGTCCGACGTTGTCGCAGCCGGGGTGGCTGTCTCCCTCTGCCGGTGCTGCGTCCAGGTACCACTTGACGTAGTCGGTGCGCGCGATCGGCCACTCGTGCTCTTGCTGCAGATACGAGCTACCGCGCCCGGTGCGGATCTCCAACCGGACCGGGGGCGTGTCCATGATCCCGTTGTCGACGCCCTTGAGCCAGTGGTCGAAGAACGCGACGTGGCCCTCGACTGCCTCGGGCGAGTAGGACTTGAGGAACCAGTCCTCCCAGAAGTCGATCTTCTTGTTCGACGTCGGTGTGTTGAGGTAGGTTTCGCTGCTGCCGAGCTGGTGGAAGTTGCCGGGATGCGCGGTCGCAGCGACCGTCCACAACGGCACCGAGACGTCACTGAGGTCGGGACTCATCAGCACTTCGGACCGGGGCCCGAAGATCGCGTCGGGGTCGGAGTCCTTGAACGGGTTCGCCCGGGCGGTCGCCAGGAAGTCCTCCGCGTCGACGTCCCCGCAGATCGCGGGAACGATGCCACCTGCGAACCAGCCGGGGAAGAATTCCTCGTTGAGGATGCCGCCGGTGTAGGCGACTTCCTCATAGAGGTCGGCGTCGGTACCGATCGCGATCATGGCCTTCAAGTGCGGCGGCTTCAGGCTGGCCACCGCGTGCTGGTTGACCGCGTAGTACGACATGCCCCACAGGCCGACGTTGCCGTTCGACCAGCGCTGGGCACCGGCCCATTCGATGGCGTCGTAGTAGGCCTCGGCTTCCTCGATGCCCCAGATGCCCAGTGTCCCGGGGCTCTTGCCCGCGCCCGGGCCGTCGACGCGGACGAGGGCGTAGCCGCGCGGGATCCAGGTGGCGGTGTTGATGCTTTCGTGGTTTTCGTACTCGTAGCCGTCGGGGTTGCCGCGGAAGTACCGGTCTTCCATCACCTCGTGGTGTTCGGCGTCTTCTCCGCTGCAGATGGAGTGGTGGACGAAGGCTCGTCCGTAGACGCCGCAGTTCATCACGACCGGGACCGGGTCGTCGCTGTCGGGGCGGAAGACGTCGGCGTAGACGAAGGAGCCGTTGCGCAGCGGGATCTTGACGTCGCGGTAGCGCCGGATGCCGAGGATGTGGCGGCGCACCTCGTTGCGTGCAGCGGCCGGAGAAGTGAGCGTGCGCGGCGTGGTGCCGGTGAACACCTTGGCCTGGTTGAGATCCTCCAGCAGCTGCGCGAGGACCGGGTCGTCGGTGAACGCCTGGAGGGGATCGACGGCTGCGCCCGGCAGCGACATGATCCGGTAGCGGAAGTCGATGGCACGATCGCCCACCAGCTCATGCATCCGCGGAGTCAGCGTGATGCCGGCGTCAGCGTTGCCGTCCTCATTCAGCGTCAGCACGAAGCGTGCGATGTTGGTCAGGCCCGGATCGGCCACCTTGGCAAGGCTGCCGCTGACCCTGGCCACGATGTCGGCGAGGGTCAGCCGTTGCGCGCCGCGAGCCACACCGACGATGACCTCGCCGACGGAGAAGGTGATGATCTCGCCGTCGCGGTATCGGAAGGTCCCCGCCACATCGGTGACACCTGAACAGGTTGGGGTGTCGAACCGCAAGCCGACGACCGGTCCGGCGAACTGTCCTTCACGCACCATCGCACTTCCTCGTCGAGACGCGAACCTAAAACACCCGTATCTTTCGCTTCTTTTGCTACTGTGATCCGGCGGCGTCGGTCTGTCAAGTTGAGATGAGAGCGGCGCCGCTCCGGCCGCGAGCCTCCCCTCGGGCGCGTGCCGCACGGGGCTCTACCCCTGTCCTGCGGAAGGAGCACGTCCCAGTGAAGAGTGACAGCACGGCCGCCGCGACCACGGTCGCGATCGGCCGGTCCGGCCGCGGCGGGAAGAATGTGGCGCGGCCTACTCCCGGAGGTGCAGCATGACCGGACCACAAGCCCGGCCGCGCGACACGCCGGACAACGGCGACAGGATGCCGGCAGCGATCATCGACGCGCCGGGAGCCCAGCCACGCCTGGGCTCCATCGCTCTGCCGTCGCCGACGGCCGGTACCACCCTGCTGGCCGTGGCTGCCGCGCCGCTGAACCCCTTGGACCTGGCCATCGCCTCGGGCACGTTTCACTCCGTTCGCCACGACGCCCCCTACGTCCCCGGCAGCGAATGCGTGGGGATCGTGCTCGACTCCGGCCGCTACGAGCGCGGCACCACCGTCTATGCCGAGTGCCACGCCTCTCCTGCCACGTCCGGCACCTTCGCCACGCACGTCCTCATCGCCGACGACGACCTCCTGCCTCTGCCCGAAGGGCTCGATCCGGTCCTGGGGGCGGCCGTCGGCAACTCCGGCACCGCGGCGGTCATCCCGCTGCTCGAGGACGCCACCCTGTGTCCCGGGGAAACGGTGCTGGTGCTGGGAGCCACCGGAGCGGTCGGGCAGATCGCCATCCAGGTAGCGCACCGCAGCGGCGCGAAATGTGTGGTCGGCGTCGCGCGCGACCACGCGGCACTGCAGCGTCTACTCGATCTGGGCGCGGATGCGGTCATCGCGCTGAGGGCCGGCGAGACCGCGGACGAACTGGCGGGCCGTCTGCTCGCTGCGGCTGGACCGGTCGACGTCGTCCTCGACGGCGTCTACGGGCTTCCCGTCGAGGCCGCGCTGAGGGCATGCGCACCGGGCGCGCGTGTAGTCAACATCGGCAACGCCGCCGGCGCCACCGCGTCCGTGCCGGCAGGGCTGCTGCGCGGCAAGCAACTCACGCTATCCGGCTTCGCCGGTCTCCACACACCGCTGCAGCACAAGCGAGAAGCACTGCACTGGCTGTGGACGGCGCTGCTGCGCGCAGAACTCACCCTCGACGTCGAGACCGTAGCGCTCGATCAACTTCCGGCCGCGTGGCGCGCCCAGGCGGACTCACCCCATAAGAAGTGCGTCGTCATCCCTGAGGGCGCCCGCAGCTAGGCACGGCGGCGGCATCCGGAAGGGCTGATGGCGCCGGTAACTTTCCCGGCGTGGTGTCGCCGGAAATCTTGCCGGGACGGTGTCGCCGGTGCGGGTGCTGGGCCGGGGAGCGTCGATCAATCCACGATGGCGCGGCGCTTGGCCGGCGTACCTTGCGGTGAGACGCGGTCGCCGGCGGTGGCCGAGAACTGTCCTGAGCAGCCGTCCAGCACTCCGGCTGCGCGGTCACCGCGATGAGCGGCGACGGCCGCCCGGACCCGGTCTGCGTCGCCGAGTCGGATCGCCTCGACGAGGTCCTCGTGCACGGCCATCCGCTCGGCCAGGTAAGCGCTCGAGGTGCAGGACGTCTGAGGGTCGGCACGGACCGAAAGCTCGGTGATGGCGCGGATCAAGGCGACGTACAGCGCGCGGGCGAGATCATTGGAGGTAATGGCTGCGATGCGTTCGTGCAACGACCAGTTCGCGTGCACGAAGTCGTCGTAATCGTCACTGCAGCGCCGCATCGCGTCCAGGCAGACGTCGAGGTCCCTCAGGTCGCGATCGGTCCGGTTTGCGGCGGCCTCGAGCGCGACGAGCTCCTCGAGTGCGTCACGCAAGGCAATAGCGTGCGCGACGGTGGTCGCGCCTTGGGGCACGGTGAGCAGCGTTTGCCGTAACCGCACCACGGGGCTGACCTGCGCGACGAACAGGCCGCCGCCGCGGCCGGGGCGGACCTCGACGATGCCCCGTTCGGCGAGCAGACGACACGTTTCGCCGATGGTGGCGCGGCCGTACCCGGTCTGCGTACGCAACTCCTCCATGGTGGCCACCCGCTCACCGGACTGAAGGCCACGGACGCTGATCAGCTCCTCGATCTCGGAGGCAAGGTTCTGGGCGAGGCCGGGTGGTCTGGAAAACATCCGCCTATTTTAGCTCTTGACAGCGGCCACCCGTCAAAGACAGGATCAAACTATCCGAAACATACGGGTGTTTGCGTGAACCTTTCACCTCCCCGGTGTTCGGCCGCCAACGGCGACGGTAGGAGGCGACCTTGTGACGTGGCGAAGTGTGCCTCGAACGCTGTGCGCGGCTGATGCGGTGCTGGCGATCGTCCGCGATGGGCTCAAGGTGCGTCGCGTGGGGGAGCGGCACCCATGACGATGCCCCCGGCACGCACTCCCGTCGCGCTGCGACGAGCGGTCGACTGCGTGGTGATCGGCGGCGGCCCCGTCGGCCTGTTGACGGCGGTCTTCCTGGGGCAATCCGGGCTGCGGGTCGCGGTGATCGAGCGCTGGCCCCAGCGGTACCCGCTGCCCCGGGCCTGCACCATCGACCACGAAGCCATTCGCATTCTGCAGGCCGCCGGGCTGCTGGCCGGCCACGCCGACCTGTTCGAGCCGTCGCAGGGTGAACGGGGCGGCTATGAGTTCCGTAACGGCGCGGGTGAACTCCTGCAGGCCATCGACTGGAACCGGGCGTCGGAGTCGGGGTGGGCCAACACCAACGGGTTCTACCAGCCTGACCTCGAGGCCGCCCTCGAAGAGCTCGCGGTCGCGACGCCCGGGGTGTCTGTCCACCGCGGATGGTCGTTTCGGGCTGTGACGCAGCATCACGACGGCGTGTCGGTCCACCTCAGCCCGAGCGACACGTCCGAGGACGTCGTGCAGATCGAGTCACGGTGGCTCGTCGGCGCCGATGGCGCCAACAGCGCCGTACGCGCTCACCTCGGCATTGGCGTCCAGGACTCAGGTTTCACCGCCGACTGGCTGGTGGTGGACTATCAGCCGCTGATCGAGGAGAACTGGAGTGCGTTCGTCACCCAGTACTGCGACCCGGCGCAACCGGCGACCGCGGTCAACAGCGGACCGGGTCGCCGCCGGTTCGAGTTCATGCGCCGCGCGGACACCACCATCGACGAGCTCAACCAGGAGAGCACGGCGTGGCGGCTCATGGCTCCCTGGGGCGTGACGCCCGAGACCGCGCGCCTGGAACGACACGCTGTCTACACGTTCCGGGGACAGTGGGCGCAGCGGTGGCGCGTCGGCAACGTCTTCCTCGCCGGCGACGCCGCGCACGTCATGCCGCCCTTCCTCGGCCAAGGCCTGTGCTCGGGCCTGCGCGACGCCCGGGCACTGACCTGGCGGCTGGCCCTCGTGCACCGCGGCTGCGCCAGTCCCGCGGTACTGGAAAGCTACGGGCCCGAACGCACCGGACACGTCTTGGAGATCATCGACGAGGCGGTCGCCGCCGGCCGGGTCATCTGCGAACTCGACGCCGACCGCGCGGCCGCCCGGGACGCGGAGATGAAGGACCGCGCGCGCGACCCCCACGCCGTCACCCGCCAGCCACCACACCCCCGTTTGGGCCGTCCCTCGTTGACGATGCCCAGCGCAGGCACCGACGGACGGCTGGCACCTCAGGGGCGGGTCCGCGTCGGCGGCCGTGAAGGCCTGTTCGACGATGTCGTCGGCGGTTGCTGGCAGCTGATCGGCTTCGGCAGACATCCGGCCGATTTCTGCGGGTTCGACGACCTGGAGTGGTTCCGGCACCTCGGTGGCGTCGTCGCGGAGGTCTCCACACAGGGGGAGGTCGAGGACGTCGATGGGCTCTACCAGCGTTGGTTCGCCGACAACGGGTGCCAGGCGGTTGTCGCGCGCCCGGATTTCTACGTGTTCGCCGCCGGCGCGCACCACGACGTCCCGACCTTCCTCACGCGCCTGCGCCAGGCGCTGCAGCCGGACACGACCGCAGGAGAGTGATCGATCATGGGTATGCAGGTAACCCGGCTCGCCGACGCGGAGCCGTTCGACCCGCCAGGACACCACGGGGTCGGACCTGTGCGCTTACAGGGCGGTCACGGAGCAACGCCAGGTCGTGTCTCGGTGGTTCTGTCTCACTACCTGCCCGGCGGAGAAGCGCAGATGGCTCCTCAACCGGCAGAAACCATCTACGTCCTCGTCGCCGGCGAGCTGGTGATGATCAGCGACGGCGCCGAAGAGACGCTGCACCCGTTCGATTCAGTGCGCTTCACCGCCGGAACGGTGCGGCAGGTGGTCAACCGAACCCACCTGCCCGCCAGCATGCTCGTCATCAGGCCGGTCAGCAGATAACCACGACGGTGCCGGCGACCGCCTTCCGTGCGTCCGCAGATCAGCAAGAGAAGAGGTAGTAGTGAGAATCGTAGGGGTCAAACGTGCTGACGGCGACTCCGATGTGGAGGTCGCTGCTTTGGGCGAACGCGGCGAGACGGTCGCCCTCATCGCGCCGCTCGTCGACTTCTGGAGCGACCCGACAGCGTACCTGTCTCGTCCGCCCGCCGGACCGGTGATGGCCGTCTCGACCGTCGAGCTGGTGCCACCGGTGCTGCCCGGGGCCCGCGTGCTCTGCATCGGCCTGAACTATCACGACCACGTCGCGGAGGGCAGCTACCGCGACCAGACGCTGCCGCCGTTTCCGACCGTGTTCGCCCGGTGGACGCAGTCGCTGACCGTCGATGGGGCTGAGGTTCCCGTGCCGGGCAACGAACCCGGGCTCGATTGGGAAGGTGAAGTCGTGGCCTGGGTCGGCGCGCCCTTGGTCGACGCCTCCCCGGAGGAAGCGCTGGCCGCGGTGGTCGGCTACTCCGCGTTCAACGATCTGACCGCACGCACGGCGCAGAAGCGGACTTCGCAGTGGACCTTGGGTAAGAACGCCGACCGGTCCGGGCCGATCGGTCCCATCGTCCCGGCCGCCGAAGTCGGGGACCTCTGCCACGGCCTGAGGCTGCGGACCCGCGTCAACGGCGAGACCGTGCAAGACGCCCGGACCGATCAGATGATGTACACCGTCGGTGAAACCCTGGCGCAGATCTCACAGACGCTGTCGCTGCGTCCCGGTGACTTGCTGGCCACCGGGACACCATCCGGTGTCGGCTACGCCCGCACCCCGCCCCAGTTGCTGCAGCCGGGCGACACCGTCGAGGTCGAGATCGAACGACTCGGCGTGCTGCGCAACGTCATCGTCGGCAACGACCACCGATTCGCCGCGGCCACGGCCGGGTGACGTCTTCGGCGCGAGCCCGCGCCAACTGCTACGAACCGAGCTCCGTCAACTTGTCACGAGGACGCAATGAATATCGACGAACTGAGCGCTCGAGCCGAAATCCACGACGTCCTTCTGCGGTACTGCCGCGGGCTGGATCGGGTCGACATGTCTCTCGTCCGCGGCGCCTTCCACGACGACGCCTGGGTGCAGTTCCCCGAAAGCCTGCACACCGGCTCCCTGGACGGCTTCGTGAGGTTCTTGTCCGATGAAATGCCGCGCTTCGTCCGAACGATGCACTTCCTCGGCAACAGCCTCATCGAGTTCGACGGCCCGACCGTCGCGCATGTGGAGACCTACCTGCAGGCGGACCACCAGGCATCGGAGCGCCATCACTGGAACGGTGACTACGTCAAGTTGTGGGCGCGGTACCTCGACCGGTTCGAGCTGCGCGACGGAACCTGGCTGATCGCCCGCCGCAAGCTCGCCGTCGACTGGATGTACCGCTACCGCCCCGTCGGCTTCTTCGACGACCACCCCGACGCCTCCATCGGCACGCGCGACGGTACCGACCCGACCCTGATTCCGGTCGGGGGGTTCGCCGGCGCGGCGTTGGCGACCGCTCAATGGCCCGATTGAGTCCTCGGCTCGGCCCAGGCCGGAACCCGTGGACCGCCCGCCCCCTTGGCTGAGGTCTTTCGCTTCTGAGAAAACGGATCTGCGAGACGCGCCCTGTTTCGACCCCGCTCCCGTCATCGAGGCGGCCGCGCACCGCGCCCGCAACGCGATGACATGAGACTGACGCAGGCATGCAGCAGCAATGCCGAAACGGATATGGAGATTGCCCTCATGGCTGACAACGACAAAGCCGAGATCATTCAAGTTTTGAACCTGTACGGGTTCGCGCTCGACGCCCACCAGTGGGACTTGTTCGACCTCGTCTTCACCGACGACGTCACCGCCGAGTTCGGGCCGGCCGGTTCCGCCTGGAAGGGGCTCGAGAACTTCAAGCGCTCCTTCGGCGAGTTCCACCAGAGCTTGGACAACCACCAGCACACGATGATGGGTCACCTGGTTCATGTCGATGGTGACACCGCCTACACCTTCAGCTACGGCACCTGGGTACTGATCCGCGATGACGCCGAAGGGGGTTCGAACTGGACCGGAACCGGCTGGTATGACGACGAACTCGTCCGGACCGAGCACGGTTGGCGTATCCGGCACCGCCTGTGCAAGCTCGTGTCGTGGACCGGCAACCCGCTCGTTCCCGTACCGAACGCCGAGCACCACCCCGACATGGACACCAACGTTCTCCGCCAGCACGTCGACGCCGGCAAGGTCCGGTACCTGGCGGCGATCCAGGGCAAGCAGTAAGACCGCGCTGTCACTTATTGCGTGAAGAATTTCGACGAGCAGCAAAGGCGAGAGCTCCATGGTCAACGTCGACACAGCCAACGAGGCGCGCACCACCGCCACCGGCGTCTTCGCCGGCCCGGTCTGCGGCCTGAAGTACCAGACGCCGACCCTCGCCGGCGTCACCAACGACCGCGGCGAATTCCGTTACCGGCACGGAGAAGCGGTCACGTTCCTCGTGGGCGGTCTGATTCTCGGCGCCGTCGAAGGCGCCCCGCGAGTGAACTTGGCGCAACTGGTCAACCGGGTGGCGGGCAAGATCGACCGATTGCACGATCCGCTCGTCACCAACCTCGCCCGGCTGATCCACACTTTGGATCAGGACGGCAACGCCGAGGGTGTGGTGCGGATCGCGCCGATCGTGCACGACCTGATCGGACCCGTGGTCATCAACTTCGCGCACGCCGAATCCGAGGAAGACGGGTTCGGCAACGACCCCGTGGTCGTGGCCCTCATGGACAAGCTCAACTCCACTACCGGCGTCTTCACCACGACCACGCCCCGCAGACTGCGCAGTCCCGCCGCAGCTCGCAACGAATTGCGGCGCAACATCCGCGGCATCGTCAAGATGACCGACGTGAAGATCCCGCTGCGGGACGGCTCGTTCGTCTACGCGGACGTGTTCCGGCCCGACGACGGCGATCGCCATCCGGTCGTAATGAACAAGGGGTTCTACGGCAAAAGCTTCTACCACGAATGCATCTGCAACGAGAACGACGCGCGGATAAAGGAGGAGCTGGAGGACCGGTTCTTCTCCGGCAACCCCGACGGCCTGCAGGACGAGAATCACGAAAGTGTCGACTCGGCGACGTGGGTCCCGAACGGATACGTGTGCATCCGGGTCGACGCCCGCGGCGTCTGCAAGAGCCCGGGCCTGCAGGCGCCGCTGAGCGTCCAGGAAGCTGAGGACTATTACGACGCGATCGAGTGGGCGGGGACGCAGTCCTGGTCCAACGGTAACGTCGGCCTGTGGGGCATGTCGTACTTGGCGATGACACAGCATAATGTCGCGAGCTTGCAGCCCCCGCACCTGAAGGCGATGATCGCTCTCGGCACCGACGCTGATCCCTACAACGAAACCCTCTACAACGGAGGCATCTTCGGGGAAGGGTTCTGGAGCTGGTGGTGGAAGGCATGGTCGGGGAAGAACTACTGCGGCAAGCGACGCGAGACCGACTGGATGACCCGGGTGCTGGCGACACCGTTCAACGACCCGGCCGCGTACGGCCCGCGCGGCTCGATCTTCATGCGCCCCGAGCTGGAGAAGGCGACAGCTCCGGTGTGGATCGTCGGCCCCCAGACCGGCGCCGCGATCCACCAGCTCGGCAGCAGCGAAACCTACATTCGCTCCACCGGAGCCAAAGCGCGGAAGTTCGACTTCGTCGACGCCTGGTTCCCGCACTGTTACAAGGACTCCACCGTCGCCGAACACATGCGATTCTTCGACTACTGGCTCAAAGGCGAGGACAACGGCGCGATGGACGAAGCGCCGGTGCGGGTCCAGGTCAGAACCGGAAGCGCAGCATACTACGTGCTCGAAGAGCCCGAGTGGCCGATCCCGCGGACCACCTACCGCCGCTGGTATCTGGATGCGAGCCCGTCGGACTGGCACGGTGACGGCCGCCGCAGCGACTTCCTGCGGATCACCGACAGCCTTCCGCAGGCCGGACACAGCGTGAGCTACGAGGCGCACCTGGAGCTGGGGCAACCGTCGCCCGCTCCGACCGGTCCGATCGGCGGCACCGAACGCTGGTCGACCGGTGTCTCCTTCGTCAGCGACCCCCTGGCTGAGGACATGGTGCTCGTCGGCTACATGAAAGCCGGGCTCTGGGTGTCCTCGACCAGTGCCGACATGGACGTGTTCGTCTCCCTGCGCGTGTTCGACGAACACGACCGAGAAGTCCGCTACGAAGCCGTGGTCCACCCGGTCGACCCCACGAACTTCCACCCGATCGGACACGGCTCCCTCAAAGTCTCGCACCGCAAAATCGACGAGGCGAAGTCAACGAACTACTGGCCCGTCCACACCCACACCGAGGACGATCACCAGCCCCTCGCTGATGGAGACATCGTCGCGATCGAGGTCGGCCTCAACCCGAGCAGCGCGCTAATCCGGAAGAACAGCCGTCTCCGGGTCGACATCCAGCCGTACTCGCCCGCGGGCCTACCGGTACGTGCCTACGACGAGACATACCACCTCGACGCGACGAACACGATCTACACCGGCCCCGATCACCCCAGCTTCGTACAGCTGCCGATCGTGCCCGCGAACTAGCTACAGACCCACTCTTTTCACCGAAGCAGGAGATAACACTGATGGCTGAGACCAGCGACTCGTCGGCGAGGCTAGCGACCATCCTGGACAACATCCGTGAAATCGGACCTACCCTGCGGTCCCGCGCGCTGGACGCGGAACGCGCAGGCCGGCTCTCGGACGAAACGATCGAGGACCTGGACACCGCGGGCGCCTTCAACATCGGCAGTCCGGCCGAGTTCGGCGGCGACGAACTGTCTGTTCGGCAACAGCTCGACGTGGTCTCCGAAGTGGCCAAGTGGGATGGCTCGTGCGGGTGGAGCGTGTGGGTCGGTGCGTCGACGAACTGGATTCCCGCCGGGTCGGGAGCCCGTGTTGTCGATGAGGTGTACGGCTGCGATTGGGTCGGACCGCGGGTCGCCGGCTCAAGCCACTTCCCCGCCTCGCGAGGCCGGGTCAAGCGGGTGGAGCACGGCTGGATCGTCTCCGGCGGTCCCTGGACCTTCGGGAGTGACTCGCTGTGGGCGCCGTACACCAACCTCGGCTGCATTGCCGATGACGGTGAGGGCCCCTACCTGGTCGGTGTTCAGGTCCCGTTCGATCAGCTGCTGTTCCTCGACGACTGGCAGGTGGCCGGCATGCGCGCCACCGGCAGCGTGTCGGTCAAACTGAAGGAAGACGAACTGTTCGTGCCCGACTACCGCGGCGTCGTCTTCAGTGACGTCCTGGGCGGTACCCTCGACAACGGCCTCAACGGCTCGCTGTGGAAAGCACCGTCGCTGGGCTGGGCGTTCAGCCTCATGGCCGGGATGTCGATCGGCATCGCCCAAGGCGCGGTCGACCGTTTCCTGGAGCGTTCCGCCGGCCGGCCTATCCGTGGCACCAGCTACACGAACCAGCTGGAAGCTCCCCTCACGCACCTGATGCTCACCGAGGTGCACATGAAACTCCAGTCGGCGACGCTGATGACCAGGGCGAACGCCGAGGAGACCGACCGGCTCGGTACGCTCGCCGCCGCCGGCACCCCGGCCGACCCGCACTACCTGCAGCGCTTCAGCGCCCGGGTACTCGCCGAGACCGCCTATGCGGCCAAGTGGTGCGCGGAAGCGATCGAGCTTCTCCAGCGGAACTCCGGCTCCACGGCAATCATGGACTTCGAGCCGATCCAGCGAGCCTGGCGCGACGCTCGGGTGATCACCCTGCACGGCGCTCTCAACCTCGAAGCGCTCTCGGAGAACCACGGCCGGTTGATGGCCGGGGCGCAGCCGCACCAATTCGCGGGCATCACCACCTTGGACCGGTTCGCTCCCGCCCCCGTGCACAAGTAGCCGGGCTCGCTCGGCTGGTGGGCGCCGCGTCACCGCCCACCAGCCGAGAAAGGGCAAGGATGGCTGTGCCGACCTCCGTCGTGGATGCTGAGAGGCATGGGTGACACCTCGGGACCGAAGCAGTGCCTGCGTGCTGACGCGCGCCGAAACCAGGCGCGCATCCTCGACGCGGCGCGTGCGGTGATCAGCGAAAACGGGCCCGAGTTCGCGGTCAACGACGTCGCGATCAGGGCCGAGGTAGGGCTGCGCACGGTCTACCGGCGCTTCGCCCGGCGCGAAGACCTCATCAGCGCGGTGTTCGAGCGGTACGTCACCGATGAAGTTCAGCCCATGGTCGAAGCCGCGGTCGCCCACGACGACCCGTGGCAGGCGCTGGCCGACGGGCTGGAGACGACCGTCGTCTCCGTCGCCGCCAACTCCGCATTGCTGACCGCGGCACGAGACACCGCACTGGTCACCCGGGCGACCGCCGAGGGCTTCGTCAAGCCGCTAACCCGTGCCCTGGAACGTGCGCAGACCGCCGGCGTCGCGCGCACCGACCTGGACGCCACCGACTTCCCGTCTCTGATCGCGATGGTCGTGGCCACGATGCTCGCCGTCCCTGATCTGGAGACGGCGCAACCGGCTCGCTGGCGTCGATACCTCGCGCTGCTGCTGGAAGGCTGCCGTGCAAGCACGGCTCAGAAATCACTTCCCGAGCTGTGACGCGTTACCCCGGCCCCGGCCCCGGCCCGGGGGCCATATAGCTACCTCCTGTCATGGTCGTCAAGTGCAACGCGTGTGCGGCGAGCGCAACCGCTGTGAGCGAGGCAAAAGGTTCACTCGAAATGTGATTCGCACCACTGCCCATAAGTGACAAAGACGCGCCACTTAGCAAGTAGGGTGCCGGGAATCAGCAAGTCCCTTGTCTCTGGAGTTGCCCATGCCGGCCGACATCGAAGACATCCCCCGACTGCCGTTCGATCGCCCGGCGGTACTCGACGTCGGGCCCGTCTGGGCCGATCTGCGAGAACGGCATCCGATATCCCGGGTGTTGACCCCGGCGGGTGACCCGGCCTGGCTCGTCACCGGGTACAACGAAGCGAAGACGTTGTTCGGCGACCCACGGCTGGGGCGATCGCACCGCGAGCCGCAGAAGGCGTCGCGGATCTCCAATTCCGGGTTCAACGGTGGCCCGGTCGGCAGCTTCGAGGGCGAGCCCGCTTTTAACGCCCGGTTGCGCCGGGTTCTGGTGCCCTCGTTCTCCGCGAGCCGGATGCGGCGTCTCGAGGACGGGATGCAGAAGCTCGTCGACACACTGCTGGATGACATGATCGATGCGGGTGGCAGCGGAAAGGTGGTCGACTTGCACGAGCGCCTGTCGCTTCCGCTGCCCATCTTCGTGATCTGCCAGCTGCTCGGCGTACCCTACGGCGATCGCGCTTACTTCAAAGATCTATCCGAGCGTGCCGCGACGATGACCGGCGAGGACCCTTTCGCCGCGATTGTCGAACTTCTCGCCTACGCTGGCGAGCTCGCCGATGTCAAACGCCGAGATCCCGGACTGGACGTCATCAGTGATCTCGTGAAGGCTCAACGGGACGATCCTAGCTTTACCAATGCCGAGCTGACTCAGATCGTCGCCGGTGTGCTCTTCGCCGGTCATGAGACCACGGTCAACCGCATCAGCCTGGGCGTCGTGATGCTGCTGGAGAACCCGCAGGTTCGCCGCCGCCTGGTGGACGATCCGCTCAGCCGGCCGCACATCGTGGAAGAAGTTCTGCGCCTGGCCGCGCCGGAAAACTTCGGTCTGGCGCGGTACGCCAGTGAGGACATCGTGATCGGTGACGTCACGATCAATGCGGGGGATGCCGTCATCATCGCCACCTTGGCGGGTAACCGCGACGAGCGAGCGTTTCCCGATCCCGAAGCTCTCGACCCTGATCGACCCGTCTCTGCCGCGCATCTGAGTTTCGGATACGGAGCGCACTACTGCATCGGCGCCGGCCTGGCTCGCACCGAACTCCGGGTAGCGCTGACCAGCTTGTTCGCCCGCCTGCCTGACCTGCGGCTCGCGGCTGAGCCCGGCCAGCTGCGACTGCACGTCGAACGGGTCACCGGCGGGCTGCATGAGCTCCCCGTCACCTGGTAGTGCCAGGATGCCGCCGCGTCGTGAGGTCCGCTTTTTGCTCGGCTGCTACATCGTGCCGTGGCTAGCGGTTTGCGCACGTACAGCGGAGATTCGATGCTCACCCGCCAGCTTTCCCACTGCGACTCGTGGACTGACTCGTACCTCGCCTACAGCCGAACACGGGCTTGTGCGAAAGCCCTGCTCTCTCTACTGAAGCCGGAGAACCTGTGAATATAGCAGGCAAGACTGTTGTCATCACTGGCGCCGGACGTGGCATTGGCGCGGCAATCGCGCAGCGCTTGGCTGTCGAGCAGCCGCGCGGGATCGTGGTGTCGGACATTGACGAGAGGGCGGCAAAAGACACGGCGGCCCGTCTCGGCGAGCAGGGATGTCCGGTCCTCGCGGTCGGCTCGGACGTGTCCGACGGAGACCAGGTCGAGCGGCTGGTCACCGCCGCGACGGACGCGTTCGGTCCGGTCGACGTCGCCATCTCGAACGCCGGCGTGGCGACGGCCAGGGGCCTGTACGCCGCCGAGCAGGAGTGGGAAGCCGCGTGGTCGGTCAATGTCATGGGTCACGTGCGGCTGGCCAAGGCGGTGCTGCCGGGCATGGTCCGGCGTCGCGCCGGCTCTGTGGTGCTGACCGCGTCCGCTGTGGGATTGCTCGGTCTGCCCGGTGACGCGCCGTACTCGGTGACCAAGCACGCCACGGTCGGCTTGGCCGAATGGCTGGCCTTCACCTACCGGCCCCGCGGGGTGCACGTGAGCGCATTGTGCCCGTTGGGTGTCCGAACTGGACTGCTGATGCCGGCCGTCGAACACGGTCACCTGGCCGGAGCGATGGTCGAGGCGGCTGCCCCGATCATCGAGCCCGCAGAGGTCGCCGAGGCCGTGGTGCGGGGAATAGATGCCGAGCGGTTCCTCATCCTGCCGCATCCGGAGGTGGCCGCGATGCACGCCGCCAAAGCCGCCGATCCCGACGCGTGGATCGCCGAGCAGGCCGACGCATCGGCGCGGCGACGCCGACGGTGACGAGGCTCGCCGGCCAGAAACCAAGTCCGGGCACAACGGCGGTTTCCGGGCGGAGCATGACCATGGACACGAGAGGTGAGTGAGAGTGCATGCGGCGACCTGAGGATGCGGCGGACCTGGTCATCGGGATCACCCCGGCCGGCGAGCCGAGCGCCCGGATCTGCGCGGCGGTGAGCCGGGCGCACGGCCTCGGTGTCCTGGATCTCGGGTCCGACGACCACGTCGGGCGTGACGAGCTGACCCGCGCCGCCCGATGGGCGGTGTCACCGATCGGGCTGCGCGCCGGGGCCGGCTGCTCGCTCACCCCACACGAGGTCGTCGAAGTACTTGGACCGCGCGCGCGGTCCGTCGAGACCGCCGTGCTGGCCTGGGATTCGTCATGGCGTGAGGTCGAGCTCCCCCCGCAGTGGCGGGTGCTGGTCGAGGTGACCAGTGTGGCCGAGGCCGTCGAGGCGGCGCGGACCGGCGCACGCGGAGTGATCGCACGAGGCGGCGACGCCGGCGGCCGAGTCAGTGACCTCAGCTCGTTCGTGTTGCTGCAACGGCTGCTCGCGGCCGGCGAGGTGGATCTGCCGGTGTGGCTGTGCGGCGGTATCGGGCGCCATACCGCCGCTGCGGCCGTCATCGGCGGTGCGGCCGGTGTCGTGCTCGACACGCAGCTGGCGTTGCTGGCCGAAGCAGACCTGCCAACTGATTTGACCGCGGCGATAGCGGCTAGCGACGGCACCGACACCAGCGTCGCCGGAAGCCGGCGAGCCACAGCCCTGGGAATGCCGCTCGGTCAGGACACCTTCCTGGCCGATCGCTTCGCCGAGGAGTTCGGATCGATACCGCGGGCGGTCCGCGCCGTGCGCGACAGCATCGTGGCCGCGTTGCGGGGCGACGTCCGCCCCGTACTCGGTCCCGGAGCGGGGCTGAGCGCCGCGCTCGGCACCGCACTGCCGGTCGTGCAGGGGCCGATGACCAGGGTCAGCGACCGGCCCGGGTTCGCGGCCGCAGTCGCTGATGCCGGTGCACTGCCGGTCATCGCGCTGGCGCTCTCCTCGGAGGAACAGACCAGATCCGTCCTGACCGAAACCGACGCCGCGCTGGCCGGTCGATCGTGGGGTGTAGGGGTGCTCGGGTTCGCGCCCGACGACGTGCGCGAGGCCCAGCTGGCGGTGATCCGGGAGATCCGTCCGAAGGCCGCAGTGATCGCCGGAGGCAATCCGGCGCAGGCCGCCGACCTCGAGAACGCTGGTATCACGACCTTCCTGCACGTGGCTTCGCCGACCCTGCTGCGGCAGTTCCTGGACGCCGGAGCCCGCAAGTTCGTGTTCGAGGGTTCGGAGTGCGGCGGGCACGTCGGACCGCGTTCCAGTTTTTCGCTATGGGAGGGCCAGCTCGGCGTGCTGCACGCCTACTTCGCCGATCAGCCGGCTGCCGATCTGCAGGTACTGTTCGCCGGCGGCGTCCACGACGAACGGTCGGCCGCGATGGTCGCCGCGCTCGCCGAGCCCCTGACCCGGCTCGGCGCGTCGGCCGGCGTACTCGTCGGGACCGGCTACTTGTTCACGGAAGAAGCCGTCCGTCACGGCGCGATCGGATCGGTATTCCAAGACGCCGCCCTGGCCGCCGAGGCAACCGCGCAACTGGAGACCGCACCCGGTCACATCACGCGGTGCTTGCCGAGCCCGTTCGTGGACACCTTCGCCGCGATCAGCGCGGACCTGGCCGCGCGTGGCGTGCCCCGTCGCCAGGTGTGGGAGCAACTCGAGCAGCTCAACGTGGGACGCCTGCGCATCGCCAGCAAAGGACTGCGGCGCCACGAGGGCGACCTGGTGGCGGTCAGCCAGGCCGACCAAGCCGCCGACGGCTTGTTCATGGCCGGCCAGGTCGCCGCTCTGCGCTCGTCGACAACGACCATCGCCCGGCTGCACCACGACGTCACCACGGGAGCGGAACGGTTCCGGGCCGAGCGCGTCGCGGCTTTCGCGCCGGCGAAGCCCGACCCGGTCGAGTCGGCCGCACCGCCGCCAGTCGACGTCGCCATCGTGGGTATGGCGTGCTTGTTCCCCGGCGCCGCCGACCTTGCCTCGTTCTGGGCCAACATCCTCGGCAAGGTCGACGCGATCACCGAAGTGCCCGAGCGACGATGGAGCACGTCGCTCTACCACGCTGAGGACGCCACCGGAGCGAATGGCGAACGCACGCCCTCGAAGTGGGGTGGTTTTCTCGGGGAGACACCGTTCGATCCGCTGACGTACGGTGTCCCCCCGTCGGCGCTGGCCGCGATCGAGCCGGTGCAGCTGCTGGCGCTGCAGACGGCGCACCGCGCACTCATCGACGCCGGTTACGACGCCACCGGCCCCGGCTCGGCGCCCGTCGACCGGGCACGGGTCAGCGTGGTGTTCGGCGCCGAGGCCGGCAGTGACCTGCTCAACGCGACCTCGCTGCGCATGGTGCTGCCGTCCTACCTCGGCTCGGTCCCCGCGGAGCTGGACGAGCAACTGCCCACGGTCACCGAAGACAGTTTCGCCGGGCAGCTGACCAATGTGATCGCCGGGCGGATCGCCAACCGGCTCGACTTCGGCGGCGCCAGCTACTCGGTGGACGCCGCCTGCGGCTCTTCGCTGGCGGCCGTTGACTCGGCCTGCCAGGAGCTGACCCGCGGCACCAGCGACATGGTGCTCTGCGGTGGCGTCGACCTGCACAACGCGGTCAACGACTACCTGCTGTTCTCCTCCGTCGGTGCGCTGTCCCCGACCGGTCGATGCCGTCCGTTCGCCGAGAACGCGGACGGCATCGCGCTGGGAGAGGGAGTGGCGTGCGTGGTGCTGAAGCGCCGCGCGGACGCCGAGCGCGACGGCGACCGGATCTACGCCGTCATCGACGGTGTGGGCAGCGGCAGCGACGGCCGGTCGCTCGGCCTGACCGCGCCCCGCCCGGAAGGACAGCGCCGCGCGCTCGAACGCGCCTTCCGCAACGCCCGGGTATCCCCGGCCGACATCGGGTTGGTCGAAGCGCACGGCACCGGAACCGTCGTGGGTGACCGGATCGAACTGGCCACGCTGGAAGTGCTGTTCTCCGAGGCAGGTGCCGCTCCCGGGAGCACTGCCCTCGGGTCGGTGAAGTCACAGATCGGGCACACCAAGTGCGCCGCCGGGCTCGCCGGGATCATCAAGGCAGCGATGGCCGTGTACACCGGTGTGAAACCGCCGACGCTGCACGTCGGGCGGCCCAACGCCGCCTGGCAAGGCGATACCAGCGCATTCGCGTTCCACCGTGACCCGGCCCCGTGGCTCACGCCCGCAGCGGACCGGATCGCCGGGGTAAGCGCTTTCGGCTTCGGAGGTACCAATTTCCACGTGGTCCTGCGTGGGCACGACTCGGCCGAACTCGTGCGGCACGCCGCGAACCAATGGCCGGCCGAGCTATTCACTTTCAAGGGGAAGGACCGGGCTGCGGGCCGCCGTGAGGTGGACCGGATGCGCGAACTGCTCAGCGCCAACGACGCGCACGGTCGTCCGTGGCGGCTGCGCGATCTGGCGCGCACCGCTGCGGCGCGGGCGGACCGCGGCAGAGACCCGGTCCAGTTCGCCGTGGTGGCTTCGGATCTCGACGAATTGGCCGACCGGCTGCAGATCGTGGCCGACCACGGAGCCGACCCCCGCCAAGGCGTGTTCGCCGCCGACGAGACCGCACCGCCGGCCGGCAAGCTGGCGATGGTCTTCCCGGGGCAGGGCAGCCAGCGACCGGGCATGCTCGGCGAGCTGTTCGTGGCGTTCCCCGACCTGCGACGGTTCGCCGAATCCACCGGTGCGGTCGCCGAGGCGATGTTCCCCGCCGCCGCGTTCGACGTCGCCGGTGAGCAGGCGCAGTCTCTGCGGCTGCGCGACACCACCATGGCGCAACCCGCACTGGGCGTCACCGGGCTCGCCGTGCACCACTTGCTGACCCGCCTCGGCGTCGTCCCGGACATGGTGGCCGGGCACAGCTACGGGGAACTGGCCGCGCTCGCCGCCGCCGGCTGCTTCGAGGCACCCACCCTGCTGCGGCTAAGCGCCGCGCGCGCTCAGACCATCCTGGATGCCGCCGGAGACAGGCCGGACGGCGACCTCGGTGCCATGGCCGCGGTCGCGGCCGGAGCCGACGAGGTCGTCCGTGCGCTCGGAGACGCCTGCATCGCCGGTGACGTCGTGCTGGCCAACCTCAACTCCCCGAACCAATCCGTGCTTTCCGGCCCGACACTGGCTGTGCGTTCGGCGGTGGAAGCGCTGCGCGCCGAAGGCTTGTCGCTCACCGAGCTGCCGGTGGCGTGTGCTTTCCACAGCCCCCTGGTGGCCGGAGCGGTGCCCCGGTTCGCCGACGTGCTGGCCGAACACCCGGTCGCAGAACCTCGCGTGCCTGTCTGGTCCAACCGGACCGGCGGACGCTACCCCGTGGACCCCGACGCCGTGCGCGCCGAGCTCGCCGCACAGATCGGGGCGCCGGTCCGGTTCGCCGACGAGATCCAAGCCATGTACGCCGACGGTGCTCGGATCTTCGTCGAAGCCGGTCCCGGCCGGGTCCTCAGCGGCATGATCGACAGCATCCTCGACGGTCGCCCCCACGACACGATCACCATCGAAAGCAGCCAGGGCGCCGGATTACCCGGACTGCTCACAGCGCTCGCCCGGCTTGCGGTGCTCGGTGTCGACGTGCGCACGAGCTGGCTGACCAGCGGCCGGGACGCCGTCGACGTCAGCAGGCTGACCCCACCCCGCCGACCCGGATGGACGGTCGACGGCCAGACCGTGCGCACCGTGGACGGGAAGTACCTGCCCGGCGGGCTCGCGCCTGCTCAACGTGTGGAGGTCACCATGACGGACAAAGCCGGCCCTGCGGGACAAGCCGGTCGCGATGCGCTGGTGGGGGAGTTCTTGCGGTCCAGCCGCGAGCTGATCGCGGCACAACGTGACGTCCTGCTGGGCCTCCTGGGTACCGCGCCGACGACCGCGACCAGCCTGATGCCGGCACCGCAGGCCGTGCCATCCGCCGCCGTGGCCGTGACAGCGGCACCACCTCTCACGGCGCCGACCCCGGCCGACCCACTCACCACAGTCGTCGATCTGATCGTCGAGCGCACCGGCTATCCGGCAGAGATGATCGAGCCCGACCTCGACCTCGAGGCCGACCTCAGCATCGACTCGATCAAACGAACCGAGATCGCCGGCGAGCTCGCCGCGCGGCTCGGTCTCGACGGGACCGGCACCCCCTTCGACGCCCTGGCGCGCCTGCGCACCACCCGGGCCATAGCGGCCTGGATTACCGACACCACCGCGACGACGAGCGCCGCGGACGCGGCACCTTCCGGCCCCGCTCCCTGGCCGGACGCGGCCCGCCCGCTGGCCGCGCTTGCTCAGCCTGTTCCTGCAGCCGGAAAAGCGCCGACGCGATTCACGATGAAACTGATGCCCGCGCCTGAGGTGACCGCCAGCAAACCGTCGCCGGTCGCTGGCGCGAAAGTCACCCTGGTCGGCGGCGATCCGGAACTAGTCACGGAGTTGTCGGAACGGCTGACCACCCACGGCGCCGCCGTGACGGCAATCGGGCCCGGTGACGAGATCACCGGGGCGCTGGACGGCCTGGTGCTGCTCGACCCCTTGTCGGACGCCGCCGAACCCGTATTGCCGACTGCGTTCTCGTCGCTGCGATCAGCCTTGATGCGACGTCCCCGCTGGGTCATCGCAGTAGCTCCCAAAGATCAGCCGTCTCGTGCCGGCCGCGCGGCCGGGCTCCGGGGACTGTTCCGCACTTTGGTCACGGAGTACCCCGAGACGGCGGCGACGCTGGTGGAGGTCGCTCGAGGTGCGGCGCACGAGCTGGCCGAGGCGATCACGACGGAACTGCTTGCCGCGTCCGGCGACCCGGTCGTCGTCGTCGAAGACGGACGGCGCCACACTTTCGTGTTGACGCCCACCGGGCTCGGCCCTCTCGCGGCCACTGGCGCAGGACCGGCAGGAGATGGGACCGCAGAACTCGCCGCTGTCGGTCTCACCCGCGACTCGGTGGTCCTGCTCATCGGCGGAGCGCGCGGCATCACCTCGCGGCTCGCCAGCACACTGGCGAGCTCGACCCAGTGCCGCGTCGAGCTCGCCGGACGGACCCCGTTCGGTGGCCAACCCGAAGACCCCGCGACCGCCCTCGCGGCAGACCTGCCCTCCTTGCGGGCCGCGCTCGCCGGACTCGGCCATCGTGACCCCGCGGCCATCGATCTCACAGCCCGGGAAATCTTGGCCCGCCGCGAGGTCGCCGCTACCGTAGCCGAGCTGAGTGGTCACGGTAGCGAGGTCACCTACCACGCCCTCGACGTGCTCGACACCGAAACGGTTCGGCAGCTCATCAAGCGAGTCCACACCGAACACGGTCGCATCGACGGGGTCGTCTACGCCGCCGGCGTCATCGACGACAAGCTGATCGAGGACAAGGACGACGCCTCGTTCGCCAGGGTGTACTCCACCAAGGTGGATGGGGCAGCCGCCATGCTCGAGGAACTGGCCGGACTACCAAGTCTGCCCGGATTCGTGGTGCTGTTCGGAAGCGTGGCCGCGGTTCTGGGCAACCGCGGGCAGGCGGACTACGCAGCGGCCAACGACGCGCTGGAAGCCATGGGCGTGCAGTGGTCGGCCCGCACCGGGGGCCGCGCGTTGACCGTCCACTGGGGACCATGGGCTCCGTCCGGCGCGAACGGTGGCATGGTCACCACCGAGCTCGCCCGAACCTACCAAGCCCGGGGTATCGAGCTGATCGACCCGGCCGAAGGGGTCGCCGCGCTGGTTCGCGAGCTGGCGTGGGGCGACCCCGAGGTCACGGCAGTGGTGCTGAATGCTGCGGTGCGGTGGGGAGAGGGTGCGTCGTGACCAGCGATCGGACGGCCGCCCGGACCGTGACTGCGGTGGCAGAGCGGGTCTTGTGCCTGGCCGCGGACAGCCGGGCTGAGTTGGGGCGCCTGCTGTCCGTGCCGGACGAGGAGTTGCTGGCAGCGCCACCAGGACTCCGCGGGGGAGCTGGTACGGCCTCCGACTGCCGAATCGGCATCGTCTCGCCGGACGCCAAAAGGCTCGCCCTGGCCAGGAAACTGGTACCCGCCGGACGCCCTTGGCGTGGCCGAAGTGACATCTGGTTCAGTCCGGAACCGCTGCTCAGTGGTGGCGGCCAGGTCGCGTTCATGTTTCCCGGCTTGGAAGGCGACTTTTCGCCGTCGGTCGAGGACGTCTCGCACTGGCTCGGGCGTTCCGCCCCGGCCTTCAGTACCGAGTCGGTCGGCCGGCACGCCGAAGGAGTGATCACCCTCGGCCAGCTGTTGTCCGAGGCATTGCGTCACCTCGACGTGCGCCCGGATGCGCTGGCCGGGCACAGCGTGGGGGAGTGGAACGCGATGATCGCCGGCGGGATGTTCGGCGAACAGGACGCTGCCCGACTGCTGACTCGAGGCGACGTGGACTCGATGCTCGTGCCCGACGTCGACTTCGGGGTGCTCGGCTGCGGGGTGCACCAAGTCCACGAGTATCTCGGCGATCGCACCGACGTCGTCGTCTCGCACGACAACGCCCCGCACCAGACCGTCGTCTGCGGTCCGGTCGCGACGGTCGCCGGCATCGTCGCCGAGTTCCGGTCGCGCGGCGTGATCTGCCGGGCCCTGCCGTTCCGGTCGGGCTTCCACACCCCGATGCTGCGGCCATACCTGGGCCCTCTGGCTGGCGAAGTGGCTGCACTGCAGCTGCGGCCCGCCCAGCGAACACCGGTGTGGTCCGCCACGACCGCGTCCCCGTTCCCCGACGAACCGGACGCGATCCGAGAGCTGTACCTGCGGCACCTGGTGGAACCGGTGCGGTTCCGCGAGCTCGTGCTCGGCCTCTACGACCACGGCGTCCGGGTGTTTGTGCAGGTCGGCTCGGGCCAGCTCGGATCACTGATCGATGACACGCTCCGCGGCCGTCCGCACCTGAGCGTCGCCGCCAACGCGCCGCACCGGCCCGGACTGGATCAATTGCGCCGCGTGGCGACGGCACTCTGGGTCGAAGGTGGCCGGCCGGATGTCGGCGCCTTGGACCGCGGGCCCGATCAGCCGGCCTCCGGGCAACCAGCTCCGCAACGGTCTGACCGGTCCACGACCTCGACGCTCTGCGATCCCAGTCCGGTGCCTGCCGTCGACGCGAGGAACCGGCTCGCCGAATTGGGCCGCCGGTTCCCGGCGGCCGCAGAGCTCAGCCTGCTGATGGACGACGTCGCCGACGCCGTCACCACCGTGCTCGGCGCCCGCCGCTTCGCGGCTACGACGACGACCACCTTGCGCGTGTCGACGGCGGCCATGCCGTACCTGCTCGACCACTGCATCACCCAGCAACGGGAGGGCTGGCCGGACGACGCGGACCGGCGCCCGGTCGTGCCGGCGACGACGATGGTGCGGCACATGGTGGACGCGGCCGAGCGGGCCGCGTCGGGGAAGGTCGCCGTCGCCGTCGAAGACGTCGCACTGCACCGGTGGCTGGTGGCCGCCCCGGCCACCGACGTCACCGTCTCCGTCCGACCGGTGCGCCCCGACCGGGTGCACGTGCGGCTCGGCGACCACGCCGACGCGGTGGTCGTGCTCGCCGACCGCTATTCGCCGGCCACCGATGGCGTGTGGTCGGCCGAGCCAGGCGAACGGGCCACCGCGCAGTCCGCAGACGCGCTGTACACACAGCGCTGGCTCTTCCACGGTCCCCGGTTTCAGGTGGTCACCAAGTCCGTCGGGATCTCCGGCTCCGGTGTGCGCGGTGAGATCACAGTGCCCGACGCGCCCGGTGCGATGCTGGACGGCGTCGGACACGTTCTCGGCCAATGGCTGGCGGAAAACCAGACCGGTGGATGCGTGGCGTTTCCGGTCCGCATCGGACGGATCCGTTTCCACGAGCCGGAGCCGGCCGCCGGCACGACGGTGGCCTGCGCGGTGCGGATCACGCACCGCACCGACGACGTCGTCGAGGCAGACGCGCAAGTGAGCGCGGCCGGCCGGCCGGTGGTGTCGATCAGCGGCTGGCGCGACCGGCAGTTCGGCGGTGACACGACGATCAGCGCGGTGTTCCGGTTCCCCGAACTCAGCACAGTGGCGCAGCGCCAGCCCGGTGGCTGGTGGAGCACGGCAGAACCCTGGCGGAACCTGGCTGCCCGCGAACTGTACCTCCAGGCGTACCTGGCGTCGGACGAACGGCAGCAATACGAGGCGTGCCGTCCTGTCGACCGCCGCGAGTGGCTGCTGCGGCGAATCGCGGCCAAGGACGCCGTGCGCGGCTGGCTGTGGGACCACGGTTCAGGACCGCTGTTCCCGGCGGAGATAGCGGTAACCGAGGACCGAGCAGGTCGTCTCGTTGTCGCCGGGCGGCACGGGCTGGTGGTGCCGGCGCTGGACGTCGCGGTTGCGCACTGCCGGGAGATGGCGGTGGTCCGCGTCCGCGACGACCGTGATGACACGGAGTCGAACGGTATCCGTCTGGTGGAAATTCTGGAGACGGCGGCCGAGCCGCAACTGGCTCCGGGCGATCGTGTGCGCACCGCTCTGCTGCACAACCCGGACGGCCTGCCGCCACGCCGCTACTTGGTGGCGTGGCGGGCGAGCAAGAGCAACGACGAGCTGAAGAAAGGGTCTTCATGACCACATCACCGGTTCCCACGACGTCGACCGCAGCAGTGCTGCACGACGTCCGCGCCATCATCGCCGAGATCCTGGACACCGCGTCGGATCCGCAAGTCTTGCAGATCGAGCCGGAGACGGCCCTGATCGACGACCTTGGACTGGAAAGCATCGACCTGGTGACCATCGGCGGAATGCTCACCGAGCGCTACGGCGACCGCGTGAACCTCGCGGCGTTCCTCGCCGCTCAGGATATCGACCAGGTCATCGCGATGACCGTCGGGAGCCTGGTCAATTTCGTCGTCGGTTCGGCCGGCGGCGACCACGACCCGGAACGCTGACATGGCCACGATCCTGGTGAACGGGGTTCGGACGCACTACCAGTGGATGCCGGCGCGGCGAGCGTCGCCTGAGGGTGCGCCGGTGGTGGTGTGTGTGCACGGGATCGGCTACGACAGCCTGGCCAGTTTCTACCTGACCCTCGCCGCGCCGCTGGCCGAAGCCGGTATCGATGTGCTGGCCTACGACCTGCGCGGCCACGGGCGCTCGGCTCGTCCGGCCACCGGCTACCGGCTGGGCGACTTCGTCGGCGACCTCGAGGATTTAATCGGGCGGCTGCACCTCGACCGGCCGGTGCACCTGCTGGGCAACAGCTTCGGGGGTACGGTTGCGTTCAGCTTCGCGGCGCGGCACCCGGAGCGGGTGGCCAGTGTCGTGTCGATCGAGTCGGAGCCGGCGACGGAGGCATGGTCGGCGAAGATGAGCACGACCATCCGCAACGTGGTGGACGCGATGGCTGACGAAACGAGCCTTTCCTGGGTCGCTGGCACCTTCGGAGCCCATTACGCCCGGCTGACCAAGGCGGCTGGGGCGATCATCCGGTCGACGTCGATCGTCGAGGAGATCGCCGCCGGCCCTCTGCTGAGTGCGGACGACCTGGACGCCATCAGGTGCCCGGTGTTGTCCATCGTGGGCAGCGAGGGGTTCCAGCAGGACGATCTCACCGCGGTTGCGGCCTCCTTGCCGCACTGTCACACGAACGTGATTGACGGTCAGGGGCATTCGGTTCTGGTCGAACGCCACCAGACGGTTCGGCGAATCCTGCTGGGCTGGCTCGCCGAACACGATCCGGTAGACCTGCCGGGCGGGGCAGGCCTAGCCGAAGACGGTGCGGCGTGAAGCGATTCTTGTTCGTCGTGCCGCCGTTGACCGGTCACGTCAACCCGACGGTCGGCGTCGCCGAAGAGCTCAGGGTCCGCGGGCACGAGGTCGCGTTCGCCGGCGACCTGATCACGCTCGCGGCCCTGGTACCCGCAGTGTTCCCGCGATACCCATGCGACTGTTTGTCCGCTGTGGATCGACCGCCCGGCGTCCGTGGTTTCACGGCTCTGAAGTTCCTGTGGGAAGAATTCCTGATCCCACTCGCCGAGGCGATGATGCCCGGCGTGCTGCGAGCGGTCGGCGCGTTCGCTCCAGATGTGCTCGTCGTTGACCAGCAGACCTTCGCCGGCGCACTGGTCGCCGAACGGCTGGGCATTCCGTGGGCCACGTCGGCGACCACGTCATCTGAGCTGACCGACCCGCTCGCGGAGATGCCGAAGATCCGGCTGTGGCGGGATGAGCTGCTGGAGGGCCTTCGCCGGCGGTTCGGTGACCCACGAGCCGGTTCTGACCTGCGCTTCTCGCCCTTCCTGGTGCTGGCGTTCACGGTGCCCGAGATGCTCGAGGAATGGTCGCGGCCAGAAATGCCGGTGTCTTTCGTGGGCGTCGTTCCCCGGTCCGGCGGGTCCGGGCCATCGGCCGGCACGTTGCCCCCACCCGAACTCGGCAAACCCTTGGTGTTCGTCAGCCTCGGTACGGCGAACGCCCTGGCGGGCCGGCGCTTCCTGGACGAATGTGTTGCCGCGCTGACCGAGCGTTCCGGGATACAGGCCATCGTGGTGGATCCCACCCGCAGCCGGCGCGACGCGGGTGCCGTCCTGATCCGGCCACGGGTGGCTCAGCTCATGGTGCTGCACCGCGCGAGCGCCGTGGTCTGCCACGGCGGCCACAACACCGTGTGCGAAGCACTGAGCCTTGCCCTGCCGCTGGTGATCGCGCCGATCAGGGACGATCAGATGATCGTGGCCGATCAAGTGACCCGGGTGGGGGCGGGAGTGCGGTTGCGGTTCGACCGGGCACGCGCGCCGGAGATCGGCGCCGCCGTCGATCGGATCCTGACCCGGCCGTCCTACCGGGACGCCGCCGCGCGGATCCGGACGTCGTTCGCCGCGGCCGGCGGCGCGCGTGAAGCCGCAGACCGGTTGGCGCTGCTGACCGCGACGCACCCCTCGCCGCGATGACTCGTCCCGACGTGGCCCCGTACGGCGCGGGCCAAGAAGGGAGACGCGGATGGCGCGGCCGCGAATTGTGGTGAAGCGACTGGGGAAGTCGTATGGGCAGGTCGATGCGCTGGTCGACGTCTCGCTCGCGGTCGGTGCCGGCTCGGTGCTCGGTGTGCTGGGGCACAACGGTGCCGGCAAAACGACTCTCGTCGATGTGCTCGCCACCCGTACCCCTCCCAGTACCGGTTCTGCCCGGGTCTGCGGCTGGGACGTCGTGCGTTCGGGCCACAGGGTACGTCAGCACATCGGTATGACCAGCCAGTTCGCCGCCGTCGACGACGCCATGTCCGGCTGGGACAACCTCGTGCTGATCGGTCGGCTGCTCGGCGCGACCAAACGCCAGGCCCGGGAGCGTGCCGATGCCCTCATCAGCTCGTTCGACCTTCGCGACGCAGCGACGCGGAAAGCGGTCACCTACTCCGGCGGGATGCGCCGCCGCCTGGACCTCGCAGCGAGCATGGTTGCTCAGCCCGAGGTGTTGTTCCTGGATGAACCGACCACCGGCCTGGACCCGGTGAGCCGGACCGACGTGTGGGAGCTCGTCGAAAACCTCGTGGCCCGGGGTACAACCGTCGTGCTCACCACGCAGTACATCGAGGAAGCCGAGCGGCTGGCCGACCGGGTGGTGCTTCTCGCCGCAGGCCGCGTGGTCGCTTCCGGCACGCCTGAGCGGCTCAAGGCCACCGTGGGAAAGCGGACCGCCACGGTGGATCTTGGCAGCCCAGCAGCTGTGCACCGGGCGGCGGCCTTGTTGCGCCGGTACCGGCTGAGCCCGGGACCGATCGGGCCACGGAGCGAGCTGAGCGTGCCGATCAGGTCGCCGGGTGACATCCCGATGGTCCTGCGGATCTTGGATGCCGACGGCATCGCCGTTCGCGACCTGACCGTGACCGAGCCGACGCTGCACGATGTGTATCTGGCGCTGCACCGCGCGGGCTGGACGACCAGGTGAGCCGCCGCGACCGCGGCGTCACCGAGGCAGGTGTCGACGATACGATTCCGCTGTACGCGCGTGCGCAGGCCCCCACTCGGCCAGCCGCCAAGCCCGTCGACGTGCCGGTCATCCAGCGGCCCTGGAGAACCTGCGGGTTCATGGCGCAGGTCTGGGTGCTGACCGGCCGTTCGCTGCGCGCCGTATTCGGAGACGTGCGTCTGGTCGTGTTCGGTGTGCTCCAGCCGGTGGTGTTGCTGCTGCTCTTCAGCCAGGTCTTCCAAAGCGTGGGCGGGCTGCCCGGTGTGGCGCAGTACCGCGGCTACGTCAACTTCCTCGTGCCGGCCACACTGATCAACATCGCGATGACGACGGCGATGGGCTCCGGCGTGGGAGTGCTCGCGGAGATCTACACCGGCTGGATGGGCCGGCTGCGGACGATGCCGGTCTTCCTGATCTCGGTGCTGGTCGCCAGGACTCTTGCGGACGCGGTGCGGTTGGCCGCACAGCTGGTGGCGACGGTGGCGGTCGCGGTCGCCGTACTGGGGTTCCGCCCCGGTGACGCGCTCGGGATGGTCGGCGCGATCGGGCTGGCGTTGCTGGTGGGATGGGGACTCAGCTGGGTGTTCGTGGCGATTGCCACCTGGCAGCGCAAGCCCGAGACCATGCAGGCGGTGTCTTTCATCGTGATGTTCCCGTTGATGTTTGGGTCCAGCGCGTACATGCCGCCGGCAGCCATGCCGACGTGGATGCGTGTGGTGGCCACGATCAACCCCGTGACGTATGCGATCGACGCGACCCGCTGTCTCGCTCTCGGCCGGCCGGTCGGTGCGGCCTTGGTTCTCGCGGTGGCGCTTGTCGCAGTCACCGCTTCACTCGGCGCTGTTGCGGCGGCCCGCAACGTCCGTCGAAATCGCTGATCCGAGGTAGACACTTGGCACGTGGAGACCGCAATTGTTTTTGTGCTGACTTGCGGGAGCCTCGTGGCGGCGGCCACCCGGCTTTCGGGGCGGGTCGTCGCCTCCAGTGCCTGTATCGAAGTCAGTCAGCGCCTTTCGTTGATGGCTGCGATGGGGACGGTGGCTTCCTAGCGTTCGGTGAGCTCGTAGCGATTGACTACCCCACGGTGGCGTTTGAGCCGGTTGATGCCGCCCTTCACCGCATGACGCTGCTTGTAGATCCCGGGGTCGAAGGACGGTGGCCGGCCGTCCTTCGACCCCTTGGCCTTGCGGTGCATGTCCTGGTCGGCTTCGCTCAGGATGGTCGCCTCGATTCCGCGCTTGCGCAGGTGAGCCCGGTTGGCCTTCCAGGTGTAGGCCTTGTCCGCCGGCACCCGTTCCGGACGCGTCCGCGGCCGCCCACCACCGGCCGATCGGGGCACCCGAATTCCGGCCACGACCGGAATGACCTGCGGGCTGTCGCCCGGCTGCCGGGCGTTCAGCACGATCGACAACCGCTTCTGCTCTGATCGCACCTCATTATCCGCTGAGATCGCGGTAGCTGAACGACGTGTTGGTCACGACCTGCCCCGGATGGGTGACTGCAACGATCTGGGCCGTACGAGGGAGAAGCTCAGTCGTTCTCGCGGGATGCCGGATCGTCACGGATGTCGTTGTCTGTGACCCGTCTGCGCAGTTCCGCAGGTTGGCGGGCACGCAACGTTCTCCACTCGCGCTCGGAGTGCCAAACGGCCACGCTCACGGCTGTCAGGCACACGATAAGGACGATGGCCAACCCAGCGAATGCGGCGGGGTGGCCGAGTACCGCCAGGAGTTCTCCAAGTTTTTCGAACGAGATGCTCGCCGGAGCGGTCGAGGGTGGAGGGCAGGCGTGCGGAGCGGTACATACCGGCGGAGACACATCCTTTTCTGCCGCGGACCGCACAACGACGCAGGCCACACAGATCGCCAGCAGCGAAACCCCAAGACCCGTGAGGCGACTGGCGAGACTGGCTGGCTCGCGCAGGCGGGTGGTACCTCGGTGGATGTGCACGCTGGCTGTTGCCGGAGCGCAGTCGATGTAGGCGCCGATCTCGGTGGGAGTCCAGCCCTGCGCGTGCCGGAGGTACACGGCGACTGCCTGCCGGTGAGGAAGGTGGCGCAAATCCGTCATCACGCGCCGTGCCTCGAGGACATCGTCGAGGTCGGGATGAGGCGTCAGGCTGGACCAGCGAACCGAGCTGCTGTCGAGCAGGCTTTCCGATGTGAGGCCGGACTGCCGATGCTGATGAGCGGCACCGATCTTGCCGACCATGCGGCGGGCCACGGTGAATAACCAGGCGGGCGGGTTCTCGATGGTGTCGAGCGAGCCAATCATGGCTGCAAAGGCTTCGTGCACCACTGCTTCAGCGTCGAGCAGGGACTCTGACATGCCGTGGCTGTGGCCGAGGCTGCGCACGAACCCCAGCAGCCGAACCGCATAAGCGCGATACAGCGAATCGACAAGGTGTTTCCCCGCCTCGCCTGCTCCTTTCACATCACAACAAGGGCAGGTCGCGCCGGCGGCACGATGGAGGGCCTCGCACTCGCGACACCGCACCAGATCGGGCGTGCTGAGTGCCGGAGGATTTCCGGCGCAGGGCCACTGCTCAATCACGACCGCGCCAACCCACGATCGGTGACGGGGACCCGCACCCCGCACGCATCCCGCTCCTGTCCGGCGACCTCCACGCTCACGGACGTCGCCACCGTGACCCGGGCAAGCTCGATCCGGCTTCTCAACACGATCCGCTGCGCGAACGCGTCGGCCATAATCGTTACTGCTCGGGCGCAGGTAACCACCAGACCAATCATCACGGCATCTGTCACGACCGCCGCCTCCCTGTCTACTGCGGCCGCCGTCTCAAGGTGACCGTTCTACCACCTATGTGTCGAGTCCACTACAAACCCTTTACCGGTTCAGTCAGATCGATCATCGGGCAGCTTCGTTCAACCGGGCCCGCGTCTCCTCAGGCAGCAGCACGGCGACCCGTTCCACTAGCCTCGCCTCGCCGCGGTCCAGCGCCGACCGCGCAGCCAGCCCAGCAGCTCGGCGCGGAACATGCTCAGAGCAGCGCTCGACCTCGGTCGCCTCGTTGACCAGCCAGTCCGTGGCCTCGGTCTGGTCGGCGACTGAGCACTCGGTGAACCCGAAGAACTCGCGGATCTGCGCGCGGTGCCACTCTTGCGTCCGGCGCGTCCGGCGCGTCCGGCGCGTCCAGCCGTAGGAGCCGAGCTCGGCGGCCGGAACCGTGACCTGCTTGGCCACGAACTCCACCACCTGGTCCGGCAACTCCAGTCGGCATGCAGGAACCGGCCCAGCCGGGAGTAGAACCGCGCCAGCAGCCCGAACGCCAACGCGTTCCACCCCCGCTTCCCCTCGACGAGGCCGACCTCGTCGTCGGAAAGGGGTCCGGTGCTCGATCAGCTCGTCCTACTCCAAGGCACGCGCGCAGGCTAACGCCGCCTCGAAAACGACCATAACCATCCTACTCAGATCGAATGGCGGCTCATGACACCGTCCCTGATAGCAGGCCAACCCGCGCGGAGGCGCCCGTATCTAAGGCTGCTGCTGCGAGGGTGTCGAACCCGCGAGGGCAGCAGTCCGCGTCTGGGATGTGGTAAGGGCCACACTATACGTAAGTGACGTGGACGTGTCACTTGACGATAGGGTCTGAGACGTCAGCAAGACCCTCGCTTCCTGGAGTTGCCCATGTCGGCCGACACCGCGGATCTGCCTCAGCTGCCCTTCGAACGCCCGGCCGTCCTCGACATCGGCCCTATCTGGGCTGAGCTGCGCGCCCGCCACCCGATCACCCCGGTCGTGACCCCGGCCGGCGATCCGGCCTGGCTAGTCACTGGCTATCTCGAAGCGAAGACGCTGTTCAGCGATCCGCGCCTGGGCCGCTCCCACCGCGAACCGGAGACGGCGTCGCGGATCTCCAACTCCGGCTTCAACGGTGGCCCGGTCGGCAGTTTCGAGGGCGAGCCCGCTTTCAACGCCCGACTGCGCCGGGTGCTGGTGCCCTCGTTCTCCGCGCGCCGGATGCGAAGCCTCGAAGAAGGCATGCAGGGGCTGACCGACAGCCTGCTGGACGACATGGTCGACGCCGGTCGTGGCGGAAAAACCGTCGACCTGCACGAACACCTCTCCCTGCCGCTTCCCATCTACGTGATCTGCCAGCTGCTGGGGGTGCCCTACAGCGAACGCGACTACTTCAAGGACCTCTCCGAGCGCTCCGCCACGATGACCGGCGACGACCCGTTCACCGCGATCATTGAACTGCTCGCCTACGCCGGCGAACTCGCCGAGGTCAAGCGGCAGAATCCCGGCCAGGACGTCATCACCGACCTCGTGCAGGCGCAACGCGACGATCCCAACTTCACGACAGACGAGCTGACCCAGATCGTCGCCGGCGTCCTCTTCGCCGGGCACGAGACCACGGTCAACCGCATCAGCATCGGCGCCCTGCTGCTGCTGGAAAACCCATTAGCGCGCCAGCGGTTGATCGGCGAACCCGCGGCTCGGCCGCGAATCGTCGAGGAGATCCTACGGCTGGCCGCGCCGGAAAACTTCGGCCTCGCCCGCTACGCCCGCGAAGACATCGTCATCGGCGACACCACGATCGAGGCCGGCGACGCAGTCATCATCTCCACCCTGGCCGGCAACCGCGACACGACGGCGTTTCCCGACGCCGAAACCCTGGACCCAAGCCGGCCTGTCGCCCCCGCGCACCTCAGCTTCGGGCACGGGGCGCACTACTGCATCGGCGCCAGTTTGGCCCGTACCGAATTGCGGGTCGCGTTGACGTCCCTGTTCACCCGGATTCCCGATCTGCGGCTCGCGGTCGACGTCGGCGAGCTGCGCCTGCACACCGAACGACTCACCGGCGGCCTGCACGAACTCCCGGTCACCTGGTAGCTGGTTCCCCGTCATCTCGGTCAGGAGAGCTGATGACCGTCACCCACGAGCTGTTCACCGGCGGATTCTGGCGCGATCCCTACCCGGCCTACACCGAGTTGCGAGATGCCGCGCCGGTGTACCGCACCGAGCAGGCGGGCACCACGGTCTGGGTGCTCAGCCGGTATGTCGACGTCCGGGCCGCGCTGGCCGACCCTCGCTTGTCCAAGGACGCGCGCTACCTGCTGCCGCCCGAGCAGCGGGCCGCCACCGCGAGCCCGTCGGTGGAGATGATGGTGTTGATGGACCCGCCGGATCACACCCGGCTGCGCAGGCTGGTTTCGCGGGTCTTCACCGCCCGCCGCATGGAAGGGCTGCGCCCTCGCGTGCGGCAGCTCAGCCACGAACTCGTCGACGCGCTCCCGCGCACCGGCCGCGTCGACATCCTGCGTGAGTACGCCTTCCTGCTGCCGGTGCTGGTGATCTGCGAGCTGCTCGGCGTGCCGGCCGAGGACCGCGACGACTTCGCGGCCTGGTCGAATGTGGTCGTCGACGACTCGACTCGCGACGAGTCGATGGAGGCGATGGGCAAACTGCAGGTCTACCTGTCGGAGCTGATCGAGGCGAAACGAACACAGCCGGATGACGCTCTGATCAGTGCGCTGATCAGCGACTCCGACGAGGACAAGCTTTCGCGCTCCGAACTTGTCGCGATGTCGGTGATGCTGCTGATCGCCGGGCACGAGACCACGATCAACCTGATCGGCAACGGTCTTCTCGCCCTGCTGACCCATCCGGAGCAGCTCGCTCAGGTGCGCGAGAACCCCGATCTGATGCCGGCTGCGGTGGAAGAGTTCCTACGGTGGGACTCCCCGGTGCACTCCCTGAGCACCTTCTACACAACCGAGGACGTCGAATACTCAGGCGGAAGGATTCCCGGCGGGTCCGTGGTCCGGTTGTCTCTCGCGGCCGCCAACCGCGATCCGGACCGTTTCCCGGATGCCGAAGAGCTACGATTCGACCGCGTCGAATCCGGACACCTTGCCTTCTCCCACGGTCTGCATTACTGCCTGGGCGCCCAGCTCGCGCGGGTGGAGGGGCAGGAGGCAATCCAGACGCTGATTGCGGCCAAACCGGGCTTGGCGCTGGCGGTGCCCAGTGACGAGCTGATCTATCGGCACAGTCAGGTTGTGCGCGGCCTGAAAGAACTGCCGGTCACTTTCGGCACTTGACCCACCTCTCTTGCTTTCATGGAGCGCCGTGCCGGCATGCTCGGACGCTCTGGTCGAAGTGTGCTGCCGCGAGGATCGGCTGAGCTTCATTTTGGTGTTGTCGCCGAGGATGATTCATCGGCACCACCGGAAGGGCGCGACCCGGCTGCAGCGTTCTGACGGCAGCTACTTTCCTGAGTTAACACACCGCGGTCGCAATGCGAGTGACATCGTGGCCGAGTCGTCAGCGACTGGCACTCTGTCCTTATCTATCACCGCGGTGGGACGCCGATGACGACTGGCGCCCACCGCGGCCCTGGTTCTCGACTGACGTCGATGCGGTCGACGAGTTCGGCGTTATGTCACGAAATCTGCACCAGGTACACCGACGCAGTGCCAGCGCCTTCGGGACCGGCGACGTGCACCAGTTGCCCGCCGGCGGACAACGGCAGCATGCGTGTCCGGTAGGTGCCCGTCGGGCCGCCGACGTAACCGAGCTCGGTGCCGTTCACGTAAGTGTCGAAGAATGCTGTTCCGGTGACGGTGTATTCGATCACGTACGAGCCCGCCGTGGGCGTGCTCGCCTCGAACGATGCGGGACCGTCGACGTAACCGAGTAACTGTCGGAACGATTCCGACGTCGCTGTCAACGATGGGTCGCCGGTGGCGGTCAGCCTTGTCGCTGACGCTGTTCCCGCCGACGCCACGCAGACCGTGGTCACGGCGATAGCCGCCGCCAGCGCCGCCGCAGCAGTCCTGGCGTGTCGGTGTGCAGGCACGAGTTTCACCTTCCGTCGATTTCCACTTGAGGTTGGACACGGTTGTCTGACCGCGTATCTGCTTAATGTGTCTCCATAAACCTCCTTTCAGCATGTTTGTGGTGACCGTCCAGTTGTCTCAGGCCTGGAAGTCATGATGTTGATCTCGATGCGCCAAGAGTGGCAGATAGGCGCGCGCCCGTAACCGCCGCAACGGTCCGGGCCATTTGTGCTCGTCCGCCGCGCGTGGCGTCCGTGTGAGCAACCTTGGCGCGTACGGTTACCAGTTTTGCCCAAATTAGTGCGCGCCATCGATACTAAGGTCTTCTTGTGGCCATGTCACCGTCAGAACGGGTCAATTTTCGATGGCAGACCAAGGATGCCCGATCGGTCACCGAAGACGGCCTTGAATGCCAACGGCGCCGACGGTAATCCGCGCATCGCCGTGTCAGGACAGCGAAGCCGCGCGCGGACGTAGCGTTCGAGCGCGATGTACCGCTTCCCTCGTAGCTGGGGCGACCGGATCGAGGTCACCGCAGAGGGAGGCATCACCCGGATGCGCGAGAGCCTTGTCCGCAATGCGGAAGCCACTGCGAAGCGGTGTTCACCCTGACCCAAGGCTGATCCTGTGGCGACATCTTGGTCGGTAAACTGGTCCGAGGGAACGTCGCACACGACGCTACGGCAGGGAAGGCGATTTAGGCCCGCGTCAGCAGCTACCCCTGTAGTCGAGACGCCTGCCGGCCGTGGCGTCGTGAATCGACGAGCGGATCGATGGTGCCCGGAGCGGCGATCGGCGGCGTCCGTTGCACTTGCCGCACTGATAGCTAGGAAGTCAGCAGCGCCTGCAGCGCGTTCGCTGCGGTGGCGACGACGGAATCGAAGCTTGCGTCGGCGACGGTCGGTACGCGAACGACGCTTCGAGCGACGATGATGCCGACGAGCATGGCCGACGCGACGCCTACCCGCAGTCGCGTCTGCTGGTCGTCGCGCAGCCGGCCGGCGGCGCCGATCAGCAGCCGGGCTTCGATGAAGTCACGGAGCTGCGCTGCTGCTCGCTCGTGGGCGATTGCGCCGCGCAGCATCGCCAGGAGCGGCTCGGATGCGTGCGGGTCGTTCTCGAACACATCGAGGAACGTGTGCGCCACGCGCCTCCCGATATCGTCTTGAGGGCCGCTCCATACATCAGTCATGCGCGCGAGCGCCGCGGGCGGCACCGACATGACGGTGCCGAAAAGCTCGTCCTT
The DNA here is from genome assembly GCF_002904335.1 of Amycolatopsis sp. CA-126428. Lineage (GTDB taxonomy): Bacteria > Actinomycetota > Actinomycetes > Mycobacteriales > Pseudonocardiaceae > Amycolatopsis. The sequence continues at coordinate 42,616 of NZ_PPHF01000042.1, forward strand.
CGATTTGAAGAATTGCATGACCAAGGCCGCGTCGACTCCAGCGTCCGCGGCAATTTTACGGATCGTCGCGCCGGCGAAACCATCGGAGGCGAAGCGGGCTCGCGCCGCGTCGAGGATGAGTTGCCTCGTGTCATTCTGACCTGGTCGGCGACCGCGCCGTGCGCGCGCTGCGGCGCTGCCCTCAGTTGACGACATGTCCTCACAATGGAAGGTTCTCCAGGCAGTTGTCAACGGCCGCGGATATCGCAGTGGCGTTGTCCTCGTCGTACGTCACGCGTCCCCTGTCGCGCCGCCGGAGGGGTTGCGAGCGCGTGCCGTGGGCCGCCGATGAGGTCGGCCGCATCGATCGGGTGATCTTCGCTGTCTGCGCTATCGATCGACGGCGCTGGGTGTCGACGATGAGATTGTCGGGCGCCTTGGCTGCAGTGACGCTGCTGGCTCACCCTATCGAAGGATATCAACACCTGTTGATATCTGGTCGCCGCGAAGGTACGTTGCGGACAAGCGGCGACGTCGTGGTCGTCGTCGATCCGACACGGCGCCGGTCATCAGACGAAGAGACAGAGGAGCCCGCCTTGAGCGATGACCAGAAGATCTACATGCCATCGCAGCCGCTGGAAGCCGGCAACGACCGGTACGGTCTGCTGAGCGATTTCGAGCCCGGAACGCGAACTCTGGAAACCGGTTTCCAAATCGCGCCACCATTTCGGCCGTTGCCGGTCGACGTCGTGCTCGAAAAGGACATCGCTGTCACCTTGCGAGACGGTGTGACGACCTACGTCGACGTGCTGCGCCCTGCGGGAACGGAGAAAGTGCCGGTCATCGTGGCGTTCAGCCCGTACGGCAAAGGCCAGGGAACATCGCCCAGCGTGATGGGCGTATTTGGGCTGGTCGGCCTGGACAACGGCATCGTGTCGGGCCTGGCGAAGTTCGAGGGTCCGGATCCGGCGTACTGGTGCGCGCACGGATACGCGATCTGCAACCCCGACATCCGTGGCGTCGCCAACTGCGAAGGCGACAGCGTGCTGTGGGACCGCCAGGAAGGCCGGGACTGCCATGACTTGGTCGAGTGGCTGGCCGCCCAGGAGTGGTGTTCGGGCAAAGTCGCGATGAGCGGGACGTCCTACCTCGCGGTCTCGCAGTGGTTCACCGCAGCCGAACAACCACCGCATCTCGCCGCGATCAACCCCTGGGAAGGCGTCAGCGATGTCTACCGCGACCTGGTGATGCGCGGCGGCATGCCCGACACCGGCTTCGCGCGGCAGCTGCGGGACTACAGCTACTGGGGCAAGGGCCGCAAAGAAGACATCCTCGCCGAAGCCGAGCGCTATCCGCTGATGACCGAGCTGTGGGAGAACAAGATCCCGCAGCTCGACCAGATCACCGTGCCGGCGTACGTGGTGGCCAGCTACTCCAACACGCTGCACACCGCCGGAACGTTCCGCGCCTGGCGCCGGATCGGCTCCGAGGAGAAGTGGCTGCGCATCCACAACGGCCAGGAGTGGCCCGACTACTACGACGAGGCGAACCGGGAAGATCTGCGCCGGTTCTTCGACCACTACCTCAAGGGCGAGGACAACGGGTGGGAGCAGACCCCACGCGTGCGCTACTCGCTGCTTGACCTCGAAGGCGGCGACCAGGTCAACATCGCGGCAGACGAGTTCCCGCCGAACGACGTCACTCTGACGAAGTACTACCTTGACGGCCGGTCCCGCGTCCTGACCACCACGGCGCCGAGCGACGAAGCGACGGCGAGCTACGACGTCGCCGCCAACCCGGACCTGGTGTCGTTCGTCACCCGATTTGACCGGGAGACGGTGCTGGTCGGGTACCCCAAAGCGCACCTGTGGGTCGAGGCGGCAGGTGCGGACGACATGGACTTGTTCGTCCTCGTCCAGAAACTCGACGCGTACGGCACGCCGCTGCAGCAGTTCACGGTGCCCAACCAAACCGCCATGGCGCACGACCTGACCGAGCGAGGTGCCTCGATCCTGCGCTACAAGGGATCCGACGGCCGCCTGCGCGTCTCCCTGCGCCACTTGGACGAAACACTGTCGACGGACGCCGTGCCGGTGCACAGCTTCGACCGAGTCGAAAAGCTCAGCCCAGGCGAGATCGCGGAAATCGAGATCGACCTGCTACCGGTCGGCCTCGAGTTTCACCCTGGTGAACAGCTGCGCTTCGTCATCAGCGGGCGGCCGCTGATCGGGCCGATGATGCCCAGGCTCGTCGAGTACGTTCCTGCCAACAACGGACAACACGTCGTCCACACTGGCGGCGATCATGCGTCTTACCTGCAACTGCCCGTGTGGGCGTGACGGCCAGGCTTCACGGCCGCCGTGGTTGAGGCGGCTTCACGACACCGCCTCAACCACCATGCCGGAAAGCAAGGATGGCCGCAATGCTGCGCAGTCGCGTCCAGCCTTGCGTTGCGGCACGCGGAAAGGGGCGCCGGCGTCGTGCCGATTGAGTCGAAGCCGGTGAAAGACGAGCGTGGTACGTTCCGAGATCATCTGAGGTGACATGCGCGCATCACCACTTGTCGGTTTATCTGCACCTCGGCTGACCTGCCGCGCGGGGGGTGTCACTTGCGAACCCGATGGTGAGGAGCCTTCGGCGGATCGCTGGCTGCCTTGGGCTGAGCAGCACCGTGTGCACGCCGTCGGGGCGATCGTCACCAGCAGATAGCACGCGCAATACGCTTCCTGCCGGTCGGGTGGGGTGGAACGGGAGGCACGATGGGTTCCAAGTTCGCGGTCGGCGAGGAACAATGGCGGGCTCGACTGGGGACTCTCCGGCAGGTGGTTCGGCAGGAGCTCGTCGCCAGGCAGTTGACGAGCCATCTCCCGGACTCCCGCCCCTTGGAGGTTCTGGATGTGGGATGCGGCCAGGGAACCCAGGCCCTGCGCTTGGCGCGGCAGGGACATCACGTCACCGGCCTCGACTCCTCGCCCACGCTCCTGGGGGACCTTCAACGGGTGTTGGAGGACGAACGGGCCGAGGTCAGGGCGCGGGTGCGGACCGTCGAGCACGACGCCCGCGACCTGGCCGCGTTGTTCGAGCCGGGCCGCTTCGACGTGGTGCTGTGCCACGGTGTCCTGATGTACTTTCCCGACCCGGAGCCTCTGCTGGCGGACCTGGGGAGGCTGGTGATGAGGGACGGCATCCTCTCCCTGCTCGTCCGCAACGGCGACGGGTTGGCGATGCGCCCAGGTCTGGCCGGCGACTGGACGACTGCGTCGCAGGCGTTCGACGAGCTGTCGTATGACAACCGGATCGGCGTGTCCGCCCGCGCTGACCGCTTCGACGCCTTGGCCTCGTCGCTCTCCGACGGGGGAATGAGGGTGCGTGCGTGGTACGGCGTCCGGGTGTTCACCGACGCAGCCCCGGCTGAGGCCACATTCCCAGACGAACAGGAACTCCTCGCGTTGCTGGCGTGCGAGGAACGGGCCGGGGCCACCGATCCATATCGCCGTGTGGCTTCCTTGACACACGTGATCGCCGAGCCCGCCTAGCGTTTCCAAGGTCATGATCGGTCCTCCGTCCGCGCGGCCGATGGCAAACCGAGGTCGACGGCTGGTCTCCACAGCCGACGCTGGGTGTCCTCGCGCCCCGCAGACTTCAGACCCGGCCGTACTCACCTCGGGCCTGGCGACCTGCTGCGGCCCGTTTAGAGCGTCACCGGCCACGCAAAGAGAACATCCGGCCCGAGATCGCCGCCGCGTCGGCCGGGAGCTCGGGCGCGCTGGTCCATGACGTGATGTACCTGGCGGCAGGCGGCGTGACGGTGCTGCTGGACCTGGCGAACGAGTTCGAGTCGAAGGGGCCGACCTCCTGGACTCGCTGCTCGGCGAGGTCGACCTGAGCGACCGGGACGGCGGTGAGGACTGGCGCGAGCAGCTCCGCGCCGTCATGGCGTCGTGCACTCAGGTGCTGTTCGAGCACCCGCCGATGGCGCGAGCCGCGCTCGTCGGCCGCCCGAGCGGAGAGAACTACCTGCGTCTGGTGGAGCGCATCCTCGATCTCCTGGTGTGCAGTGGTGCCGGTCGCGAGCAGGTCGCGCGGGGAGCGAACAAGCTGCTGCAGGATGCGCCCGCCACCGCTGCCGAGCGTGCGACGCGGGCGCACGACCCCGCCGCCGGGAAGGACTGGGACGCCACTGTGCGTGTGCTGGACGCCGTGGACGTGAGTACGCATCCGGCGATCGCCGTGCACGTGCCCGCGCTGATCGGCGGCTCGGTGCCGGACCGGATCCGCTGGAGCTTCGACGTCCTCATCAACGGCATCACCCACACGCCCGTCCTGGGCGCAGCGGACTGACTGATAGGCGGATTCAGCCTGCTTTGAAGCTGAATGTGACGTAGGGCGATGAGGGTTGCCTCACAGCGAACTTGTTCGCGGCGAACATGTTCGTTACGGTGTGGTTGTCGAGGTCGCCGATTGCGCTCAGGCGGGCCCGGCGAACAGACGTCTTCCCCACGGATTTCGGAGGTCCCATGAGCACTCACTTCCCCATCGCGATCATCGGCGGAGGTCTCGGCGGTCTGACCGCTGCCCGCGTCCTGCACGCCAACGGCATCGAACCGGTGCTCTTCGAGCTGGAGGCGTCGGCGGCGGCCCGCACCCAGGGAGGGATGCTGGACATCCATGAGGAGAACGGGCAGAAGGCTCTGCACGCCGCCGGTCTGTACGACGACTTCTTGAAGATCGTCCACGAGGGTGGCCAGGCCATGCGCCTGCTGGGGCCCGACGGCACGGTGTACGTGGCCGAGGAGGACGACGGCACTGGCGGGCGGCCGGAAGTGGACCGCGGCGACCTGCGCGACCTGCTGCTGAACTCCCTGCCCGACGGCGCGATCCACTGGGGCCGGAAGGTCACCGGCGCGCGGGGGCTGGGCGAGGGGCGCCACGAGGTGACCTTCGCCGACGGCTCCACCATCACCACCGATCTGCTGATCGGCGCGGACGGCGCCTGGTCGCGGATCCGGTCGCTGGTCTCGGCCGCCAAGCCCGCCTACACCGGCATCTCCTTCGCCGAGACCGACCTGTTCGACGCCGACACCCGCCACCCCCGCAGCGCCGCGATCATTGGCGGCGGGTTCTTCATGGCGCTGGGAAACGAACGTGGCATGCTCGCGCACCGGGAAACCGACGGCAGCCTGCACATCTACACGGCCCTCAAGACAGACGAAGGGTGGCTGGACACGGTCGAGTTCACCGACCCGGCCGCCGCCAAGGCCGCGGTTCTGGCCCACTTCGCCGACTGGGACGAGGGCCTGCGGGGCCTGGTCGACGACGCGGACACGATCACCCCGCGCCGAATTCACGCCCTGCCCGTCGGGCACCGCTGGGACCGCGTCCCGGGCGTGACGCTGCTCGGTGACGCCGCCCACGTCATGTCCCCGTTCGCAGGGGAAGGCGCCAACCTCGCCATGCTCGACGGCGCGGAACTCGCCCTGGCCATCGCCGCCCATCCGGGCGACACCGAGGCGGCCCTGGCCGCGTACGAGCAGGCGCTGTTCCCGCGCAGTGAGGCGTCCGCCGCCGAGAACGTGGCCCACATGGACACCATGTTCGGCCGGCGAGGCCTGGAGCAGACGGCCGAGTTCTTCACTTCCGGCCGGGCAGCCCACTGAGCTCGGCCCCGACGATCACCGCGCCCGCCGCCATCGAACGCGCATCCAGGAGGAACCCA
>NZ_PPHF01000043.1 GCF_002904335.1 Amycolatopsis sp. CA-126428
CTCTCGGTGAGCAGGTTGTCCAGGGCGGGGGACTGCTCGGTCATGGTTGCAAGGCCTCCTGTAGTGCGCCGACATGACGGCTAGCGGCACGCTAGCGACGTTAGTCCGCCTTGTAAAAGGTTGCACCCACGTGACCCGGCCGGTTCACCGTGCCCAGCGAGACCCGGTGACTAAGCGTTCGTTCAGCCGGGCCTTGGCGGCCGGCCACTCCGGCGCCAGCATCGAATAGAGGACGGTGTCGCGCGACGAGCCGTCCGGCCGGATCCGGTGCGCCCGCAGCACGCCTTCGCGAAGCGCGCCAAGCCGTTCGATGGCGCGTTGCGAGCGGAGGTTGCGGATGTCGGTCTCCCACGCGACCCGTTGCGCGCCAAGGGTTTCGAACGCGTGTGTCAGCAGGAGCAGCTTCGACTCGGTGTTCAGTCCGGTGCGCTGCCAGTCCGCGCCGATCCACGTGTGCCCGATCGACAGGATCCGGTGCTTCTCGACGACCTGGTAGTACGACGTCGTGCCCGCGACGCGGCCGGAGGCGACGTCGATCTGCGCGAAGGGCCGGCGATCGGGGTCGGCGAGCGCCTGCTCGACCATCCGCTCGGCGGCGGGAAGATCCCCCGGCTGACGGATGCTCAGCCACGCCCAGATGCCCGGGTCGGTGCCGGCCTCGAACAGGCCCTTGGCGTGCTCCGGTGTCAGGGGCTCCAGGCGGACGTGCTCGCCGGAGAGGGTCGGTCGCGTGGTCCAGTCGCTCACGTGCCCACCGTAAGTCGGCCAGTGGCCGCTCAGGATAGCCAATTTCTGATCATTTTCAGAGACCACTTGCGGGTTGCCTATGCTCGGCTGACCACCACGGAAGGGCGGGCTCGATGGCCGAAGAGCGGGAAGAGCTGAGCTGGGAGCTGTTCGGCACGGCGAGCCGTGAACTGGCTCACACCATCGCCGAAGACGGCTTCGCGCCGGACCTCATCCTCTCGATCGCGCGCGGCGGGCTGTTCGTCGCCGGCGCGCTCGGCTACGCGCTCGACGTGAAGAACCTGCACGTCATGAACGTCGAGTTCTACACCGGCGTCGACCAGCGCCTCGACCTGCCGGTGATGCTGCCGCCGGTGCCCAACGTCGTGGACCTGACGAGCAAGAAGGTGCTGATCGCCGACGACGTCGCCGACACCGGCGCCACGCTCAAGCTGGTCCGCGACTACTGCCTCGAGCACGTCGCCGAGGTGCGCTCGGCTGTCATCTACGAAAAGCCGCACTCGACGGTCAAGTGCGAGTACGTCTGGCGGCGCACCGGCAAGTGGATCAACTTCCCGTGGTCGGTACTGCCGCCCGTGGTCACCCGCGAAGGACAGGTGCTCGACGCATGACCGACCCGCTGAAGCCCCTCCTCGACCTCGAAGGCGTCGCGGCGGCGGCGAAGTCCGCGCAGGACGCGGTGTTCGCGGTCCACCGCCTCCCGGCGAACCTCCGCGGCGGCGCGGCGACGGCGGCCGAAGCGTCCGTGCGGGCCGCCCGCGCGTCGGCCGGCATCGAAGGCGCCAACCCGGAACTGCCCGCCGACGGGACGGTCGACGACCCCGTCCTCGCCGGCGCGCTGCGCGTCGCGGAGACCCTCGAAACGCTGCTCCCGACCTGGCGCCGCGCCCCGCTGCAGGCGTTGGCGCGCCTGCACGTCCTGGCCGCGGCGGACCTCGTCGACGACCTGGACGCGTTGGGGCGCCCGCATTCCGGCGGCGGCCGTCTCGAACTGCTCGCCCAGCTGGTGACCGGAGCGACGTCGGTGCCGGGGCCGGTCCTGACCGCGGTCGTGCACGGGGAACTGCTGGCGCTCAAACCGTTCGGCAGCGCGGACGGCGTCGTGGCGCGCGCGGCCGCCCGCCTGACGATGGTCGCGACCGGGCTGGACCCGAAGTCGTTGAGCGTTCCGGAAGTTGCTTTCTTCCGCCGGGTGCCGCGTTATCTCGAAGCGGCCGAGGGTTTCGCGAGCGGGACGCCCGAAGGCGTACGCGCGTGGCTGCTTTTCTGCTGCGAAGCGTTCGAAGCGGGTGCGCGCGAAGCGAAGAGCATCTCGGACGCGGCCTCTTAAGACAGGACCGCGTTCAGCAAGCCCGGGAACCGCTTCTCCAGATCGTCGCGCCGCAGCACGATCCACCGCCGCCGGCCTTCCACGTTCGTCGTCGTCAACCCGGCTTCGCGCAGCACGCGCCAGTGGTGCGAAAGCGTCGCGGCGGTGATGTCGACGTCGTACTCCTCGAGCGCGCAGCTGCGCGGCTCGGTCTCCTGCGACAGCTCGCGGACGATCTCGAGGCGCACAGGATCGGCGAGCGCCTGCAGCACCGTCACGATCTCGATCGCGTCGCGCGCCGGCTGGGGCAGCGTCCTGGCCACCGCGGCCTCCCAACACTTGGACATTTTGACAACGATCGAAGTATAGCTCCATGATGACCGTATGACGATTCGACGATCATCTAATGATCGGCTGGGGGTCCTGCTCGTCCTCGCGGTCGGCACGTTCACCGTCGGCACCGACGGGTTCGTGCTCAACGGCCTGCTGCCGATCATCGCCGCCGACCTGCGGGTCACCGAATCCGTCGCGGGCCAGCTCGCCACGGTCTTCGCTTTGACGTACGCGATCGCGTCGCCGCTCATCGCCGCGTTCACCGGCACCTGGGACCGCCGGTGGGTGCTGGCGGGCGGCATGGTGCTGTTCACCGTCGGCATGGCGGGCCAGGCGCTCGGCACGTCGTTCGCCGTGGTCGCCCTCGCCCGGCTGGTCGCCGCGGTCGGCGCGGCCGCGTTCCAGTCCAACGCCTACGTCCTCGCCGGTGCGTTGTCCTCCGACGAGCGGCGGGGCCGGGCGCTGGCCACGGTCGCCGCCGGCATGAGCGTGTCGACGGTGCTCGGCGTGCCGATCGGGGTGCTGGCCGGGACGTGGTTCGGCTGGCGGGCGGTGATGTGGGGCATCGGCGTGGTGGCGGTCGTCGTCGCGGCGCTGATCCCGATCATCCCCGAGGTCCGCGTGCCCGCGGCGGGGCTGCGGGAGCGGCTGGCCGTCGTCGTGCGCCCGGCCGTGGCCCGGGTCCTGCTGGTGACGGTCCTCGGCACGCTCGCCGGGTTCACCGTCTTCGTCTACCTCCCGGTGCTGGTGGCGCCGGTGGCGAGCGGTGCCGTGCTGTCGTGGGTGCTGGTCGGGTTCGGGCTCGGCCAGCTCGCCGGGACGACGGTCACCGGCCGGGCCACCGACCGCCTCGGCCCCGGGCGCGTCCGCGCGTTTTCGCTGGCCGGTGTGGCGGTCGTGCTGGCCGTCGTGGACCTCGCGGTGCTGTCCCTGCCCGGCGCCCTGCTGTTCGCGCTCTTCGCCGGGGCGTTCGGCGGGATGCTGATGGTGCCGCAGCAGCACCGGCTCTTCACGATCGCGCCGGACGTCCCGACCGTGGCGCTCGGCGTGAACGGCTCGGCGATCTACGTCGGCGGCGCGCTCGGTTCGGCGCTCGGCGGCGTCGTCCTCGCCGCCGCGGGCCCGTCGTGGATCGGCCCCGCCGGCGCGCTCGCCGCCGTCGCCGCGCTCGCGCTGTGCGTCAACCGGACAGCTTCGCCGACCACTTCTCTTCGATCCGCCCGAACCGCCACACCGCCAGCGCGACGACCCACGTGAGCACGAACAACCCGACGATCCCGAAGCCGACGTAGTCCAGGTTCACCGAAGCGATCGCGGCCAGCGGCCCGCTCGTGATGGCCAGCTTCTCGGCGAGGATCGACACCAGCTCGATGGTCCCGATGAGCAGCGCCACCGCGACCGACAGCGCGGTCACCGTGATGTTGTAGAAGATCTTGCGCACCGGCTTCGCGAACGCCCAGCCGTAGGCGAAGTTCATGAAGCAGCCGTCCACGGTGTCGAACAGGGTCATCCCGGCGGCGAACAGGATCGGCAGCACGAGGATCGCGTACCAGGGCAGCGCGAACGTCGCGGCGCCCGCGGCCAGCACGAGCAGCCCGATTTCGGTCGCGGTGTCGAAGCCCAGCCCGAACAGCAGCCCGACCGGGTAGATGTGCCACGGCTTGCGCACGGCCTTCGTCGCGCCGCGCAGCAGCCGGTTCAGCAGGCCGCGGTTGTCCAGCTGGTGTTCCAGAGCGGCTTCGTCGAACTCGCCCCGGCGCATCTGCCGGAAGACCCGCAGGATCCCGACGAGCACCACGAGGTTCAGGATCGCGATCACGTAGAGGAACACGCCGGACACCGACGTCCCGATCACGCCGGTGGCCTGGTGCAACGCCGACGAGCCGTCCTCGACCTGCCCGGCCAGCGCGCGGACACCGAGGGACAGCAGCAGGCACAGCGCGAAGACGATCGTCGAGTGCCCCAGCGAGAACCAGAACCCGACCGACAGCGGCCGGTGGCCGTCGGCCATCAGCTTGCGCGTGGTGTTGTCGATCGCGGCGATGTGGTCGGCGTCGAACGCGTGCCGCATGCCGAGCGTGAACGCCGTGACACCCAGCCCGATCCCGAACACGCCGGACGCGCCCAGCGCGTAGTGGTGCGGCGCGACGAACGCCGTGAGCACGCCCCAGCCCACGACGTTCAGCAGCAGGATGAACCCGGCCATCCCGCCGATCGACATCCACTCGCGACGCGAAAGCCCGCGCCGCGAGTCCTCCGTCTCGGCCGCCATCGCGCACCCGCCTTCCCTCTCATCTGAGAGGTTAGACAGGTGAACAGATGAGAAGCTAGCTCGCTCGCACCCGAAGTGTGTCCAACGCCTTCCGCACGTGCCCGCCCGACGCGTGCAAAGCCTTCGCGGCGCTCTTGACGTCCTCGCCGGACAGCAAGTGCACCAGCGCCACCTTGAGGTCGCCCCCGGCCTCGGTGAGCGCGTCCGAGCAGTCCGCCATCGTCATCCCGGTGGCTTCCTGCAGGATCCGGATGGTCCGGCCGCGCAGCTTCGCGTTCGTCGCCCGCATGCTGACCATCAGGTTGGAGTAGGTCCGGCCCAGCTTGATCATCGTCGCGGTGGAGAACGACGTGAGGATCATCTTCTGCGCCGTGCCCGCCTTCATCCGGGTCGAGCCGGCGATCGCCTCCGGCCCGGTGTCGACGGCGATGAGGACGTCCACCCCAGCCGGCTTCGCGGCCTTCGCGTTGCCCGAGACCAGCCCGGTCCGGGCGCCTTGGCGCGACGCCGCGACCAGCGCACCCAGCACGTACGGCGTCCTGCCCGACGCCGTCAGCCCCAGCACGAAGTCACCCGGCTGCACCATCGCGGCCATCTCGGCAGCTCCGGCCGCCGAGTCGTCCTCCGCGTTTTCGACGGCCTGGCGCAGCGCGCGCTCGCCGCCGGCGTGGTGCGCGATGAACCAGTCGCCCGGCACGTTGAACGTCGGCACCAGCTCGGCCGCGTCCAAGGTGGCCAGCCGCCCGGACGTGCCCGCGCCGACGTAGTGCACCCGGCCCCCGGCCCGCAGGGCGTCCACCGCGTAGTCCACCGCGTGCGCCAGCTGGGGCAGCACCGCGGCGACGGCACCGGGGACCGTGCGGTCCTCGGCGTTGATCGCGCCCAGGATCCCCGCGGTGGACATCAGGTCGATGTCCTTGGTGCGGGGATTGCGGGTCTCGGTCGGCGAATCGACGTGCACCGCCTGCACGGGGACGGTCATCATGCGCCTCACATTTTCTCCGGGCATTACTTGCCGGTTTCCCGCGGACGGCGACGACCGTCCGGCCTGACCCCCAAGCGGTGTGATCCGACCGCGTCCCTCGTCGCGTCCAGGGCGTTGACCGAGGCGTCCATGTGCCGCTGCGCGACCCCGATGAACAGGCAGTCGATGACGGTGAGCTGGGCGATGCGGCTCGCCGTGGCGCCCGAACGGAAGGTGGTTTCCCGCGCCGCGGTCGTCAAAACGTGGTCGGAGACCTCGGTGATGGGGGAACGCGGGAAGTTCGTCACGGCGATGGTGCTGGCGCCGTGCTCACGCGCCACGCGCAGCGCCTCGACGGTGTCGGTGGTCGCGCCGGTGTGCGAGACGCCGATCGCGACGTCACCGGGGCTCAGCACCGCGGCCGAGGTGAGCATGATGTGCGTGTCCGACCACGCGAAGCACACGCGGCCGATGCGGTGCAGCTTCTGCTGCAGGTCGGCGGCGACGAAGGCGCTGGCGCCCACGCCGTAGACGTCCACGCGGCCGGCGTTCGCGACGACCTGGATCACGCGCTCCAGCGTGGCGACGTCGAGCTGGTCCGCCGTCTCCTCGACGGCCCGCGCGTCGGCGAAGCTGACCTTGCCGATCACGGCGGCCAGGTCGTCCTCCGGACCGATCTCGCCGCCGAGGTTGCGCGTGGTCCGGGCCTCGGTGCGCGCGGTGTCCGCGGCCAGCGCGATGCGCAGCTGCGGGTACCCGCCGACGCCGACGGCCTTGCAGAACCGGGTCACCGTGGTCTCGCTCGTGTTGGCGGCCAGGGCCACCTCGGTGATGCTGCGCCGCGCGACGTGCGCGGGGTCTTCCAGCACCACCTTGGCCACGCGCTGCTCGGCGCGGGCCAGGCCGGGGAGCAGCGACCGGATCCGCACCAGCGGGCTGGAGTCCGCGTCCCGTCCGGCCGTCTGGACCGATACGGGCTCGGACGGTGCCGGGCCGACTACGGATTCGGTATCACTCATCGTCGGAAAGTTACTAACCGTTGGCATCTGTGACAAGGCTACCCACACCCTTCGGTCGGTTCGCAACCCGTCCGTGTCTGCGGATCTGGATTTGCGATTAATCACTGACCAGAAAGTCGCCAACCAGGTCGCCCTTGTTAACGAGGTCAAGCTAACGACTTGGCAACTTAGTGTCGCGGTGCAAGCGGCAAGAAGACGGTAAATTCGGCCTCTTGGTCGACGTTCGGCGACCGACCCATCACCGAGAGGTCAACTGCCAACCCTCTGCAATGAATATGGCCGGGTCTTGTTCACCGTCGAGGAGTGATCGGCCGCTCTCGGTGACTTTCACACCGTCCACCGAAACTCCTCGTCCCGTGTAACTCGGGTCGGTGCTGTAACGCCAGCGGAGGCTCACCGACGCGCCCTGCGGCAGGGTCCCCACCGCCCGCCACCAGGCGCGGTGCCCGTGTCCGGAGAGCGACGTCACGGTTCCGGAGGGTGCCCCCGGTCCCGAAACCGCCAAGGCGATCGGTTGCCAGTTAACGCCGTCGGTGCTGGCCTGCAGCTGAAGTGGATCACCGCTGCCCTCGGTGTCCACGAAAGCAGCGAACGAGACCCGGGCTTGATCACTATGCGTGGTAAATGCCCGGGTGCTGAGCGTAGCTACGGCGGCATTACCCAGCGTGCTCGTCCAGGCGTCCTTCCCGGCCACCGGCCGCACCGCCATGGCCCTGGCCAGCGACGTCGCCCAGACCTGGCGGGCGGTGTTGATCGAGCCCCAGTTCCGGGTCGGGTGCACCCGGTTCGTCAGCAGGATCGCCACCGACCGGGACTCCGGGTCGATGACCAGCGTCGTTCCGGTGTAACCGGTGTGCCCGGCGGTGACCGGCGACGCCAGCGCGCCCATGTACCAGGGCTGGTCGAGCTCGAAGCCGAGGCCGTGCGCGTCGTCCGGGAACTGCTGGTTGTAGTTCGTCAGCATCTGCCGGACGGTCTCTTCGCGGAGGATCCGGTGCCCGCGGTAGCTGCCGCCGTTGAGGATCGCCTGGGCGAGGGAGGCCATGTCGCTCGCGGTGCTGAACACGCCCGCGTGCCCGGCGACGCCGCCGAGCGACCACGCGTTCTCGTCGTGCACGCTGCCGCGCACCATCCCGCGCGGCGGGTTCGCCTCGAACTCCGTCGCGGCGATCCGGCTCAGCTTCGCCGCGGGCGGGTTGTAACCGGTGTCGGTCATCCCGAGCGGGGCGGTGATCCGGTCGTGGACGACCTTGTCGAGGGACTGCCCGGTCAGCTTCTCGACGATGAAGCCGAGCGTCAGCAGGTTGATGTCCGAGTAGAGGTACGTCGTCCCCGGCTTGTTCTTCAGCGGGCTGTCGAGCACGGCCTGCCGGCGCGAGGGGATGTCGGGGTAGCCCGCCCAGAGCGACGGGATGGGGTCGGCGTCGAAGCCCGAGGTGTGCGTGAGCAGCATCTTGACCGTGATGGCGGCCTTGTCGCCGGTGGCGAACTCCGGGAAGAAGCGGCTCACCGGGGTGTCGATGGTGAACTGCCCGCGCTCGACGAGCTGGAGCAGCGCGATCGAGGTGAACAGCTTCGAGATCGAAGCCATGTCGAAGATGGTGTCGTTCTTCATGGGGACCTGCTGGTCCGCGGGCAGCTCGGTGCCCGCGGCGTCGGCGTACCGCAGCGCGCCGCCGACCGCGTACCGGTCGACGACCACGCCATCGTGCGCGAGCAGGCCGACCGCCCCGGAGAAGTGCGGGTGCCCGGAAGCGTCCGGCTTCGTCCAGCTCGCCAGGAAGTCCTCGGCCGCCTTGATCGGCGCCGGGTCGAGCCCGACGTCCTGCGGCCGCCCGTCGCGCAGCGTCGTCCACGGCGGGGCGAACCCGTGCTGCGGCCGGTCGAAGCGGCCGGCCGCCGGATCGTGGCTGGTGATGGCGCTGGCTCCCGAGTCCGGCACGGTCAACGTGGTCAGGGCGACCAGCACTCCGGTGGCCGCGACGAGGACCTTCCTAGCACGCACGAGTCTCCCCCTCAGCGGTAGAGCAGGTAGTGGCGGCGTCTCCGCTCGAACTCGGCCAGCTCGGCCCGCCAGGCGCCGGTGACCTCGTCGACGCCCGCGCCGGCGTCGACCATGGTCCGGAGCCGGTCGGACCCGGACAGCTTGTCGATGTAGTTGTCGGGGCGCCAGGCGAACACTTCCGGGTGCAGGGCCTTCGCCGTGACGAGCATGGCGACGGCGGTCCGGATCGCGTCGAAGGCCCGCGGGTCGCGCACGCTCAGCTGCACGCCGCCGCACGTCTGGTTGACGAACTTGCTGAAGGTGGGGACGAAGTAGGTCTCGCGGAACCGCGCGCCGGGCAGGGCGAGGTCCTCGAGCTTCTCGCGCCAGCGCCAGTCGAGCCCGGGAGCGCCGATGATCTCGAACGGCCGGGTGGTGCCCCGGCCCTCGGAGAACACCGTGCCTTCGAACATCCCGGTGCCCGGGTAGACGAGCGCCGTGTCCGGCGTCGGCATGTTGGGGCTCGGGAGCACCCAGTTCAGCCCGGTCTGCGCGAAGAGCGTGTCGCGCTGCCAGCCGCGCACCTGGACGACGTCGAGCTTCACCCCTTCGCCCGGCAAGAACTCCCCGGCGAAGAAGCGCGCGAGCTCGCCGACGGTCATGCCGTGCTGCTGGGCGATCGGCTGCCGGCCGATCCCGGAGGCGAACTTCGGGTCGAGCACCGGCCCGGCCGCTCGGCCACCGAGCGGGTTCGGCCGGTCGAGAACCACGAAGGCGGCCTTGACCTGCGCCGCGGCCACCATTGCCGTGTAGAGCGACCAGATGTAGGTGTAGAAGCGCGCGCCGACATCGGCGATGTCGAACACGACGGTGTCGACGCCGGCCTTGGTGAACAGCGAGGCGAGCTTCGTCGCGTCGACGCCGTACGCGTCGTAGACCGGGACGCCCGTGCGCGGGTCGGTGTAGTCGCCCTCGGAGCCGCCGGCTTGCGCGCTGCCGCGGAAACCGTGTTCGGGCCCGAAGGCCGCCACCGGTTTCACGCCGGCGGCCACCATCGAGTCGACGATGTGGTCGCCGTTCAGCAGGACGCCGGTCGGGTTCGAGAGCACACCGAGCTTGCGGCCCTGCAGCGGACGCCAGCCCTGCGCGGCCAGCTGCTCCGCGCCGGTGAGGACGCGCCCCGGGTGTGCTGTTTCCGGCTGCGCCCCGGCGACGGCGGAGCCGCCCGCCAGCATCGGGACGGCGAGCGCGCTCGCGCCGAGGAAGCGGCGCCGGTCAAGGTTCACCAGGTCAGCCCGTGGCCGAAGGGGTACTTGACGGTCTGCACGTCGGCTCCCGCCGGGATGTCGACCGGCAGCTTCCCGACCGGTTTCGCCTCGCCGAGGATCACCTTGGCCAGCGCCTCCAGGGTCGGCCCGATGTAGCCGTAAGTGGCCAGCCAGGTCTTCACGGCGCTCGGATAACCGGCGTCGTACGGGATCTGGGCGGCGACCGCGACGACCGGCTTCCCGGTCGCCTGCAGGGCGTCGAGCAGTTTGGTCTGCAGGGGGTAGGTGGCGATGTTGTTCGTCAGCACGACGACGAGCTCGGCGGTCTGGGCCTTGGCGACGGCCTGCGCGACCTGGGCGTCCGTCGGGGTCTGGCCGGTTTGGTAGGCCGTCGCGGCGGTGCCGTGGGCGGTCAGCTTCTGCGCGAGGGTCGCCGTCGTGGACACGCCCCAGCCGGTGACCAGCGTCGTCGCGGGCTTCTGCTTCAGGGGCAGGAGACCGGCGTCGTTCGCGACAGCCGTGATGCCGCGGTCGGCGATGTCCTGCGCGGTGGCGAGGTTCGCCGGCGTGCCGACGGTCTTCATCACCCGGTCCGGCGCGACGAACGGCGAGAACAGGATGCCGCTCTTGAACTTGAGCTTCAGCACCCGGAGCACGCTCTGGTCGATCCGCCACATCGGGATGTCCCCGGACTTCACGGCGGCGAGGACCGCGTTGATGGCGACGTCGAGGTGCACCGGCATGAGCAGCTGGTCGACGCCGGCCTTCAGCGCGAGGACGGGGATTTCGGCGTCGCCGTGCATTTCGCGAACGCCCTGCATCTCGAGGGAGTCGGTGATGACGACGCCGTTGTAGCCGAGTTCGCCCCGCAGCTTCCCGGTGACGATCGGCTTCGACAGCGTCGCGGGCTCGAGCGACGGGTCGAGGCTGGGAAATTGGATGTGCGCGGTCATGATCGAGTCGACGCCGGCCTTGATGGCGGCCTTGAACGGCGGCACGTCGGTGGCACGCCACTGGTTTTCGGTGCTGTCGATCCGCGGCAGCCCGGTGTGGCTGTCGGTCGGCGCGGCGCCGTGGCCGGGGAAGTGCTTCGCGGTCGCGGCGACGGACTTGCGGAACCCCTTGACCTCCGCCGTGACGAAGTCGCTGGCCAGGCCGGGTTGCCCGGAGAAGGACCGGACGCCGATGACCGGGTTGACGGGGTTGGAGTTGACGTCCGAATCGGGCGCGAAGTCCTGGTTGATCCCGACGGCCCGCAGTTCTCGGCCGAGGATGGTCGCCGCCTGCGTCGCGCGCTTCGGGTCCCGCCCGGCGGAGATGGCCATGGCGTTCGGGAACTCGGTGGCCGGCGCGCCCATCCGCGTGACCGTGCCGCCCTCCTGGTCGGCGGCGATCTGCAGCGGGATGTGCGCCCCGCTCCTGACGGCGGCCTGCTGGAGGCCGTTGGACAGCTTCGCGACCTGCACGGGGTCGTCGAAGTTGTCGCGCGTGTCGTTGTTGAAGTAGATGACCCCGCCGAGGTGGTACTTCTCGACGACCTGCGCGGGGGTGTCGACGCCGAAGTCGGTCCGGTTCTTCGGGTTGACCTCGTCGGCGGTCTTGCCGTTCACCCAGGTGACGAACAGCTGCCCGACCTTCTGCTCGAGCGTCAGCCCGCGCAACGCCTGGGTCGCCGCGGCCTCGGCCTGCGCGTCCGTGCTCACCTGAGGTGCGCTCGCCGCGGTCGCGACACCCACACCGGTGAAGGCGAGCATCCCCGCGACGGGCAGGGCGAGCGCATGGAACCTCCGATTTCGGGTCGTCACGACTCAGCCTCCCAGAAAGTAGCGGGCGCTCGGACGTCAGAAGTCCACTCAGAGGCGCCAATATCGGGAAGCTACTCACCGAATCCGGTGCTGTCCATCGACCGACCGCACGAACGCGCCAGTCGTACCCGGATCGGTAGGAAAGTCGCCGTCCGCAAGATGCACGCAGGTCCGAACGGGTGCCCCACTCACGCGTGTCGACCTCCCAATCACGCGTGTCGACCTTCCAATCACGCGTGATGCCCCTTCAATCACGCGTGATGCCCCGCCAGTCACGCGAGATGCCCGCGATGTACCCCCCAAATAGACGAGGCGGCGCCCGTGGCCGAAGCCACGGGCGCCGCCTGCAAGCGCGAACTTCTCGGGCGACCAAGCGTGCAACTCTGGTCGTACCTACATGGACTCGGCGTGTGGCGTCCCACTACGCAGTCCCTAGACGACGAGCCTCCCGCGGCGCGCTGCGCGTGGGTACCCGGAGTCCGCGCACGGAGGTTTGCCGGGGTGGAACAGGCTTCTCTTCTACCTGCTCCCTGGCCGACCAAACGTCCGCACCTACTTTCTACGCCGTGAGCCCGGTCACTTCAAGTGCGCGGACGGGTGCACCGGTACAGAGGCTGGATCGGGTGACACCGGCACCCTGCGCGACGGACAATTCGGGGCTGGGCCAAGCAAAGTGACGCTCGTACGGCCGTGTGGGTGGCCGGTGTCCCGTCAGCGGGACCGTCGGCGACGGTTGAGGCCGTACCAGGTCGCTCCGGCGGCCACCGCGCCGACGCCGAGCGCCACCATCCCGGCCGACCGCGTCGGGATCCGGGTGCGCAGCGACATGGGCCGGTCGAAGGCCAGGATCGGCCAGCCGCGTTCGAGGGCTTCGCGCCGCAGGAGCTTGTCCGGGTTGACCGCGTGCGGGTGCCCGACGACCTCGAGCAGCGGGATGTCGGTGCTCGAGTCGGTGTAGGCGAAGCACTCGGCGAGGTCGTAGCCGTGGGTCGCGGCGAGCTGCTTCGCGGCGACGGCCTTGTTGGCGCCGTAGCAGTAGAAGTCGACTTCGCCGGAGTAGCGGCCGTCGACGATCTGCATCCGCGTGGCGACGCTCCGGGTCGCGCCGAGCATCTCCGCCACCGGCGCGACGACCTCCTCGCCGGTCGCCGACAGCACGATCACGTCGTGCCCGTCCTCGCGGTGCCGCGCGATCAGCTCCGCCGCCTCCGCGTACACGAGCGGGTCGACGACGTCGTGCAGCGTCTCGCGGACGATCGCCGAAACCTGGGCGACGTCCCAGCCGGCGCACAGCGCGGAAACTTCGGCGCGCAGCCGCTCGGTTTTGTTCTCGTCGGCGCCCGCGAGCGAGAACACCAGCTGCGCGTAGGCGCTTCGCAACGCGGCGCGACGGTTGATCAGTCCTTCTTTGAGGAGGGGCTTGCTGAACGCCAGCGCGCTCGACGAAGCGATGATCGTCTTGTCCAGGTCGAAGAACGCGGCCACCGCGTGCTCCGGGCCCGGCTTCCGGATGCGCGACGGCGCGCTGCTCGGTTCGGCCACCCGCCCAGGATAGGAGCTTGATCGAGGCGCGTCCCGTTGATCCACCACACGCGCGTCGCGCCGGGCGGAAAATCCATGACAGACAGGCACTTCGGGCGCGCTGTGCCGTTACCGAACTGTGTGCCTCATCCGGCGCGCGATCCGGCGCCGGGCGGAGTTACAGTGAGGGAGTCCGGTGTCCAACCGGGCCGGTTCAGTCCGACCCCCCGGGGCTGAACCCACGGCGGCCCCCGTCCCTCCCCCCTGGCGGGGGCCGCCCTCTTACCTCCCGTTTGCCTTCCCGGTTTCCGTTGCCCCCGCTGGATTCCGGTTTTCGACGGCGACGCACGCGGCCTTCTTGCCTTCCGTTTACCTTCGTCAATTTCCTGTTGCGTGACGAAACGTGTTCGCGCTTGACGCGGAATCTTCTCGTGCGGAAATTCGTGGCCATTTTCCGCCGCAGATGCGTCGCGGGCGGCGGTCATCCTGCCACACGCCACCGGCAGAACCGGCCCGCGAGCGGGGTCACGAGCGGCAGTTGTCCACAACACCCCGGTTGTCCACAGCCGGCCGCCCACCCCGTTGTGCCGCCCCACTCCCGCCCGCGACGGTGGAAACACGGGCCACCCACGGCCCGCACCGACGACGGGGGAGGACCGCATGACGGGGGAACGACCGCTGGTGATCGCCGCGGACGAAACCGTGCTCGACGAGATACTGCGCGTGGCCGCGGTCGCGGGCTGCGAACTCGACCGCGCACCGGACCTGACGGCGGCGAGCGGGCACTGGGCCCGTGCGCCGCTGGTGGTCCTCGACGAAGAAGCCGTGCGGCATCCACCGGCCCTGCCCCGGCGCAGCGGGATCCTCCTGGTGTGCAAGGGCAGTCCGGGGCCGGCGACGTGGGAGCACGCCTTTCGCAGCGGCGTCGAGCGCGTGATCGCGTTGCCCGACGAAGAATCCGCGCTCGCCGGCGCGTTCGCCGACGTCGTCGAGACACCGGCGGAGCAACCCGGGCTGGTGCTCGGCGTGGTCGGCGGCCGGGGTGGCGCGGGGGCATCCGTCTTCGCGGCGACCCTCGCCCTGGCGGCCGACAGCGATCCGGGCGGAGCTCTGCTGCTGGACTGCGATCCCCTCAGCGGCGGCCTGGATGTGTTGCTGGGCTTGGAAAAGACGCCCGGAGCACGCTGGCCGGACGTGCACCTGAGCGGCCGGGTATCGGTGTCCTCGCTGGCCGATAAGCTCCCGCAGCGGAGGCACCGCGGTGGCAGCCTCCCGGTGCTCGCGTCCGGCCCCGAAGGCGACGGCCCGGAGGTCGAGTCGTTGTCGGCGATCCTGTCCGCCGGTCGCCGCGCGGGCCGCACGGTGGTGTGCGACCTCCCGCGCGCCCTCGGTGAGGCGTCCGAGGAGGCGGTGCTGCGGGCCGACCTGGTGCTGCTGATGGTGCCGCTGGAGATCCGGGCGTGCCTGGCGGCGAAGAAGGTGCTGAACCGCCTGTCGAAGCTGACGGCCCGCATCGGCATGGTCACATGTGGACACTCGAAGGACCCGGCCGTCCGCACGGCCGCCCTGATCGGCCCACCCCTGATGGCCTCGATGCCCCCGGAACGCGGTCTCTGGCACGCACTGGAGCGCGCCGAGTTCCCGACGAAACCAAAGGGCCCCCTGGCCAAAACGGCGGCCGAGATCCTGGCAATAGCCCGCCACGAAGCCCAGGCGGCCAACCGATGACCCCCGCAGCCCACGACCTCCGCCCCACGAGCACCCCGACCAGAGTGTCGGAGCTGTTGCTCCCAACGGTCCTGAGCTTGCTCACCCGAGCCCCAGCGAGCGCGGCGAGGTTCTCGACGCTGCTGCGCCCCCAACCGGAGCCGCGCGCATGCCCACTGCCGGACACGCGAGTCCAGGAATCGCCCAGCGAGCCACCGGCCATCCCTCAGCCCGCGCTCCCGGCAGAGCAGGTGGACTCATGACAACCGCGTCGGCGGGTCCACCCGCGCCGCGGCCGCCGCGGCGCGGGACGTCGGATTGGCGTTCGTCGCGAGGCACCCACGTCACGGCTGTTCGCGGTGGGCCATCGGCCACTCCCGCCTTCCTCGCGTCGCCGGGTTCGCACCCGTCGCGGGGCACCCGCGTCACCGCATCACGCGATCGCCCACCGGCCACCCCGAGAACCCACCACAGAGCAAGGCGGCCGAACTCATGACCACCGACTTCGTCGACCGCGTCCGCAACCGCCTGGCCGGCGACCGCCGCCAGGCCGACCCGGTCGCCGTCGCGACCGCCGTCCGCGCCGAAGCCGGCGGCGTCCTCGGCCACGACGCGGTGCTCGACGCCGCCCGCCAAGCTCGCGACGAGTTCATCGGCGCCGGCCCGCTGGCCCCGCTCCTCGACGACCCGGCGACCACCGACGTCCTCGTCACCGGCCCGCACGAAGTCTGGACCGACGGCCCGCAAGGCCTGATCCGCAGCAGCATCCGCTTCAAGGACGAAGAATCCGTCCGTCGCCTGGCCCAGCGCCTCGCTCTCGCCGCCGGGCGCCGCCTCGACGACGCCCAGCCCTACGTCGACGGCTGGCTCCCCGGCGCCGGCCCGCACGGCCGCATCCGCGTCCACGCCGTCCTCCCGCCGATCGCGGCCGGCGGCACCTGCCTGTCCCTGCGCGTCCTGCGCCCGGCGACGCACGACCTCACCACGCTCGGCGAACTCGGCGCGTTCGACGAGGCCGGCGCCAGACTCCTCCGCACCGTCGTCTCGAGGCGGATGGCGTTCCTCGTCACCGGCGGCACGGGCGCGGGCAAGACCACGCTCCTGGCCGCGCTGCTCGGCGCCGTCGACCCGGGCGAACGGATCGTCTGCGTCGAGGACGCCGGCGAGCTGCAGCCCGCCCACCCGCAGTTCGTCGGCCTCGTCGCCCGTCCGCCCAATGTGGAGGGTGCGGGCGCGGTCGGCCTGCCCGAGCTCGTCCGCCAGGCGCTGCGCATGCGTCCCGACCGGCTGGTGGTCGGCGAGGTCCGCGGCGCCGAGGTCGGCGCGCTGCTCACCGCGCTCAACACCGGTCACGACGGCGGCGCCTGCACCGTCCACGCCAACTCCCCGGCCGAGGTGCCCGCCCGCATCGAGGCACTGGCCGCGCTCGGTGGCCTCGGCCGCGACGCCGTGCACAGCCAGCTCGTCGCCGCAATCCGCGTGGTGCTGCACATGCGGCGCGAAGCAGACGGCCGTCGGCGCCTCGCCGAGGTCGGCGTGCTTCGCGCTGAACACGGCCGGGCCCGGGTCGTGCCGGTGTGGCGTGCGGGCCGGTGGACGGTCGACCGGCACCTGTTCGTGACGTCGGGGGCGATTGCGTGCTGAACGTCCTGCTGCCGAACGCTTTCCCGCACAATCTAAGGAGGCGGCGATGATCACCCCGTGGTTCCCGCTGTGCGTGGGCGCGGCCCTGGCGTGCTGGCCCGCGGCGCCGAACCGGCTCCAGGTCATGATCGAGCCACCGTCGACCGTCCGGGTTCCCCAGGTGTGGCGCGCCGTCCGCTGGCTGCTCCCGGCCGCCCTCGCCGGATTGCTCGCGGGAGCGGGCGGCGCGGTCGCCGCCGGCGTGCTGACTTTGGCGTGGAGCCAGGAGTGGCGAGCCCACCGCCGAGCCACGGCGGACCTGACGATGGCCGCGCACACCGCGACCGCCTTGCGCACGATGGTCGCCGAACTTCGATCCGGCGCTCACCCGATCAGGGCGGCGGAAGCGGCCGCCAACGTGGTCCCGGCCGTGGCAGGCGACCTCCGAGCCCTCGCGACGGCGGCCCAGCTCGACACCGAGGCGCCTACGTCGGCCTTGCCGCAGCTGGCCGCGGCCTGGACGCTGGCCAAACGCCACGGCCTCCCGATGGCCGACGTCCTCGACGCGACCCGCCGCGACGCCGAAGCCGGTCTGGCGTTCGGCCGCCGGATGCGCGCCAAGCTGGCCGGGCCACGGGCGAGTGCGGCGGTGCTCACCGGACTGCCGGTGCTCTGCGTGCTGCTCGGGCAGGCCATGGGCGCCGCTCCGCTGTCCGTGCTGACCGGCAGCACACCGGGCCAGCTGCTGCTGGTCGCCGGGTGCGTCCTGCTCTGGGCGGGCACGGCCTGGTGCCGGGCCCTGACCGGACGGGTGCGGATCCGGTGACCGCGATCGCGCTCCTGCTCTTCGCCGGGGCATTGCTGAGCTGGCCGGACGAAGCCATCGTGCGGCGCTTCACGCGGCTGACCGACGGCCCGAAGCCCGTCCGCGCGGGGCACAGCGCGCTGCCGCACATCGCGGTGGCGGTGGGCGGCGTCTCGACAGCGGTGCTGGTCGGCGGGGTCGCCGGGGTGGTGGCGGGCACGATCGTCACCGCGACCGGGTGGTGGGCGATCCGCCGCACTCGCCGTCCCCGATCGTCGGCCGTGGACATCGCCGCCAAGCTGCGGCTGGCGGGCACGCTCGACCTCCTGTCCGCCTGCCTGCGCGCCGGCCTGCCGATTCC
The DNA here is from genome assembly GCF_002904335.1 of Amycolatopsis sp. CA-126428. Taxonomy (GTDB): domain Bacteria; phylum Actinomycetota; class Actinomycetes; order Mycobacteriales; family Pseudonocardiaceae; genus Amycolatopsis. The sequence goes on from NZ_PPHF01000043.1 coordinate 17,719, forward strand.
CTCGGCGTTGGAGGCCGTGGCCGGCACCGCGCCCGCGGCAGCGAGTACGGCGCTGAGCTCGACGGCCGGATTGCTCGCCCTCGGCTCCCGGCCGGACGAGGCTTGGGCGCCGGTGCAGGCCGCTCCCGGCCTGGCCGAGCTGGCGGCCGCGGCGATCCGGACGTCCCGTTCCGGGGCAGCGTTCGCCGCGGCGGCCGGCGACCTCGCCGGACGGTTCCGCGACGAGCTGGCCACCGAAGCCGAAGAACGCGCCGAGCGGGCCGGGGTGGCACTCGCGCTGCCGGTGGGTCTGTGTTTCTTGCCGGCCTTCTTCTGCCTGGGCGTGCTGCCGGTCGTCCTCGGCCTCGCCGGGCGGCTCGGCCCGCGCTTCTGACCACGAACCCCTCGAAGGGAGATCCCATGCGCACGTTCCGCCGCCGGCCCCGCTCGGACGACGGTTCCACGACGGTCGAGTACGCCATCGTCACGGTCGCCGTCGCCGCGTTCGCCGCTGTCCTCTACTCCTTGCTCACCGGCGACTCGGTCGTCTCTTGGCTGACGAACCTGGTCATGAAGGCCTTGTCGGTGCCGTCGTGAGACGCAGAGACGAAGGCTCGGTGACCGTCGAGGCAGCGCTCGGCCTGGCCGGCCTGACGGTGGTGACGGTCCTCCTGATCGCGGGCCTCGCGGCACTGACGAGCCAGCTGCGTTGCACGGACGCGGCCCGCGAGGCGGCGCGGCTCCTGGCGAGGGGCCAGCCAACCGAGGCGGCGGCCGCGGTCCACGAGATAGGGCCGCCGGGCGCGAACCTGGCGTTCGAGCAAATCGGCGACACGATCACGGCAAAGGTGACAGCCCACCCGGTGGCCGGCCTCCTCCCGGCGATCCACCTCGACGCAACGGCCTACGCGGTCGCCGAGCCGGGCACGGAGGTGACAGGTGCCCAGGGCTGACGGGCCCGCCTCGGACAGGGGGGCGGCCACGATCTGGACGGCAATGGCGGTGGCGGCCTTGACGGGCGTGGCAACGCTCGCCTTGTGGCTGGGAGCGACGGTGATAGCCCGCCACCGTGCCGAGTCAGCGGCCGACCTGGGCGCCTTGGCCGCGGCTTCGCACGCGAACGAAGGTCCAGTCCAAGCGTGCGAACGCGCGAGATGGGTAGCCGACCGGATGGGAGTGACCCTCGTGACCTGCCGCTGGCAACAGCTCGACGCGCTGGTCGAAGTCGAGGCACGAGGCCCCGCCCTGGCCGGCCTCCCGAGGCCATCCGCCCACGCCCGAGCCGGCCCGGCACCCGAACCACAACGCCCAGCCCCGGCAGCCCCGACGGCCGACCTGGGCGGCACACCGATCCGCCCGCTGGGAGCCGGCAGGTGAACCAATGCGCCCGGTCATGGCCGGAAGCTGTCGCGAACCTGCGACAACAACGGGCCATCCGCCCACGTCCGGTCGGCTGCGGTCGGGCACCGCGCCGCCCAGGCCCTCCCACGCCCGCGCCAGGCCGGCGGATGAGTCAGCGCCCCAAGCCACGGCCGCGCCGACGGGTGACCTGGTCGGCGCGCCGACCCGTCCGCTCCGAGTCAGCGGGTAAACCACCGCGCCCTGCCGCGGCCGGGCTGAGCGACCGCCCTGTTGGCACAACGCGACACTGTCGCGCGCCCGCGACAGCGCACCGCCGCCACCGCCCCTCGGCGAGGGATCGGCGGCAGTCCCTCGCCGAGGCGCCCGGCGGACGCCGACCGGTCGGTATGGGGCGGTGACCGGCTGATCCGTGCCGCCTGACGATGAGCGGCTGATTGTCACGGGCAGCGGTCGGTGGTGCACGGCGAGCGGTCGAATCGGCTGCTCACCTGGGCCGAAGCAGCGCACCGGCGCCGCCGGGAGGGCGTCCGGAACCCCGTGGATCCTGGGGTTTCCCGCGACGAACGGTCCGCGTGCGGTCGCCGTTCACCGTCCAGCCGCGCTGCGGGATTCGGTCGGGCCGTACGGATCACTGGGCGTTCATCGCCTCGTAACCACCGGTTGTCGCGCGGGGGTTCCGGGCAATGTGCAACTTGCCGTTAAGTGAGATGTGCGACACCACGACCGGGTTTGAGCGGGTCGCGGAGAACCGAACTCGAAGGCAGGCAGGAAGACAATGTTGGACGCGAATTGGCCGGACAGCTGGCGGGGCGCCTTCCGCATCGAACTGCGGGCGGAGGCGATCGGTCTCGCCTGGCGCGGCTGGCCGGTGCTCCCGGGCGTCGACCCCGCTCCGCTCACGGAAGGCGACGACCTCACCTGGCGCCGTCCGGTTCCGGCCATTGACGCTTGGCGCGAGCAGCTCGGCACCCACGCCCACGAGGTCGCCACCTGGTTCTCCGACCGCACCCACAGCCTGCTCGTCGCCACCGGCACCGTGCTCGACGCCGTCGAGGTCGACGACGAACTCGGCAAGCGCGCCTGCCGCCTCCTCCGCGCCCTCGGCCACCCCGCGCCCATCATCGCGCTGCCGAACGGCCGCTGGCTCTTCCTCACCACCGTCGCCGACCACGTGCCGGCCGAGCTGGCGACCCGCGCCTCCATCCAGTGGCACGGCAAGGACAGCTACATCCCGCTGCCGCCTTCGCCGTTCCAGCACGGTGTCGTGCACTGGCGCGTCAAGCCCGAGGTCTGCGGCTGGCAGCTGCCGGACGCCGCCGAGGTGCACGACGTCCTCGTGCGGGCCCTGGCCGGCGAGCGCTCGCCGCAGCTGGTTCAGACCAGCGCCGCCTGAGCGACCCGAACCACCCGAACCACCGCCGTCGGCCGGTCCCAGCCCGGGCGAGGCGGAGCAGGACACAACTCCATGAACCACCAAGTGGCCGTTCTAGGTGCCGTGTTGACGCAACGCCCCGAGCACGGTGCCCAGCACAGCCACTGCCCCCGCCTTGTCCAGCGGCTCGTTGCCGTTCCCGCACTTCGGCGACTGGACGCAGGACGGGCATCCCGTCGGGCACTCGCAGGAGACGATCGCCTCCCGCGTTGCGGCCAGCCACGGGACAATCGCGGCATAACCGCGTTCGGCAAATCCCGCACCCCCGGGATGGCCGTCATGCACGAACACCGTCGCCTCCCCGGTGTCTTCGTGCCACGCGGTACTCACCCCGCCGATGTCCCACCGGTCGCACGTAGCGAACAGCGGTAGCAGGCCGATCGCCGCGTGCTCGGCGGCGTGCAGGGCACCGGGGACCCGTGCCGGAACCAATCCGGCACCCCCCGGTGTCCTGCCACCCTCGCGAACGGGCCCCCGACCGTCCGCCTGGGTCTCCTCCCCGGTCCCCACCGGCCCCGCAGATTCGGTCCCCACCCGATGGCCCCCGGTCCCCACCTCGCCATCGGAGCCAGCCGAGCCATCGAAGCCAGCCGAGCCGCTGGAGCCAGCCGAGTCGCCGGAACCATCCAGGTCAGCGGAACCGGCGGCCGAAGAACCGAGCAGCTCAGCGGACACCGTGTACCAAACCGCGCGCGTCCGCAGGCTCTGCTCCGGCAGGTCGAGCGGCGTGTGGTCGAGGACCTCCCCGGACGGCCGCCGCCGCAAGTACCCCACCACCTGTGACGTCACGGCCACCTCGCCGAGGCAGACGCTCACCCCGCCGAAGTCCTGTTTCTCCTGGGTGCCGAGCACCGAGATGTCCACGACTTCGCGCGGTGTCGTCGTCCAGTCCGGGTTCTCCGCGTGCACCAGCGCCAGCCCGGTGTCCAGGTCCAGCTCGTCGACGACGTACGACGACCCCTGGTGCAGGTACACCGCGCCGGGGTGGACGGCGAAGCACGCCGAACCCGGGTCGACCGTGCCTAGCATCCGGCCGGAGTCCGCTTCGACCACCGCGATCTGCTCGCCGCCCGTGCCGCGGATGCCGACCTCGGCGTGCGGCCGGTCCCGCGAAGTCCAGTACCAGCCGCTCGACCGGCGCCGCACCAGCTTCTGGTCCGCCAGCTCGGCCAGCACCTCCTGGGCCGCCGCGCCGCCGAACACCTCCAATTCCGGAAGCGTCAGCGGCAGCTCGGCCACGGCGCACGCGAGCTGCGGCGCCAGCACGTACGGGTTCGCCGGGTCGAGGACCGCCGATTCCACCGGCCGCGAAAGCAACGCCGCCGGGTGGTGCACCAGGTAGGTGTCGAGCGGGTCGTCCCGCGCGACGAACACCACCAGCGCCGAATCGCCGGACCGGCCCGCCCGGCCGGCCTGCTGCCAGAACGACGCGAGCGTGCCCGGGTAGCCGGCCAGCACCACCGCGTCCAGGCCCGCGATGTCGACGCCGAGCTCCAGGGCGTTCGTCGTCGCGACCCCCAGCAACCGGCCGGACAACAGCGCGGCCTCCAGCGCACGACGCTCCTCCGGCAGGTAGCCAGACCTGTACGCCGCAACGGTTTCCGCCAACACCGGGTCCACTTCGGACAGGATGCGGCGCGCGCCCAGCGCCGCCAGTTCCGCGCCGCGCCGCGACCGGATGAAGGCCAGAGACCGCGCACCTTCCAGCACCAGGTCGGCGAGGATCCGTGACGTCTCCGCCCCGGCCGAACGCCGGACCGGCGCACCGTTTTCCCCGGTCAGCTCCTCTAGCAGCGGCGGCTCCCACAACGCGACCGTGCGCGCCCCGCGCGGCGAAGCGTCATCCGTCACGGCGACACAGGGTGCACCCGTCAGCCGCGAAGCGAACGAAGCAGGCGACGCCGTCGTCGCCGAAGCGAGCACGAAGACCGGCGAAGCGCCGTAGTGCTCAGCCACCCGCCGAAGCCGGCGAAGCAGCAGCGCGACGTGCGAGCCGAAGACGCCGCGATAGCTGTGGCACTCGTCGACGACCACGCAGCCGAGCCGCCGGAAGAACGTGGCCCACCGGCCGTGCGCCGAGAGGATCCCGCGGTGCAGCATGTCCGGGTTGGTGAACACCCAGTTCGCGTGCGCGCGCACCCAGTCACGCTCGGCCATCGGCGTGTCCCCGTCGAACGACGCCGCCCGCACACCGGGCACGTCCAAAGAGGACACCGCGCGCAGCTGGTCCGCCCCCAGCGCCTTCGTCGGCGACAGGTACAGCGCGTTCGCCTTCTCGCCCGCGGCCAGCCGGGACAGCACCGGCAGCTGGTAGGCGAGCGACTTGCCCGAAGCCGTCCCGGTCGAAATCACCACGTGACGGCCCTCGTACGCGTGCGAAGCCGCTTCGGCCTGGTGCGCCCAGGGAGCGGAGACGCCGCAATCACGCAGCGCAGCGATGACCGCCGGATCCACCCAAGCCGGCCACTCTGCGTAGCGCGCGGCGCGACCAGGCAGGTCCGCGACGTGCGTGACCGGCTGCTCGCGCGACGGGACGCCGGCGGTCACCCGCCTCAGCAGCCGCTGCCCACGTGATTCGTCCACTCGCCGAGCTTGGCACAGGGGTACGACAGTTTCGCCCATCCCCAGCTGCGCCAACGGATCGGCGATCGAGTGATCGATCAAGTGAGGAGGCTCACAAGGTAACGGAATGTACCGTCCCCGGGACGGCGTGAAGACGCTGGTTGCGGTACCAATACACTCCCGCAATCCACACCTCTCTGTGGTGAGCGTCATGTGAGACGTGCATTGCTGCCCGGCTAGCGTGTCGCTCGGTACAGGGTCCATGCCAGCGCCGGCCGTGTCGAACCCTCGGCTTGCCGTCGACGCTGGCGCTCGGCGACGTCTCCTGGAGGACGAATGTCACGGCAGTTCCTCGCGGAGGGCGGGTCCATCACGCTCTCCGGAGGTGGCTACACGATTGTCGGTGTAGTCGCCGTGGTCGCGCTTGCCGCACTCGTCATCGGCTACGTCTTGCTCAAGGAGGTGCTGGCCGCAGGCCAGGGCACCGCCAAGATGCAGGACATCGCCAAGGCGGTGCAGGAAGGCGCGGCCGCGTACCTCAAGCGGCAGCGGAACACCCTCGCCATTTTCGGCGTGATCGTGTTCCTTTTGCTCTTCGCACTTCCCGCCGACGACTGGAGCGAGAAGATCGGTCGTTCGATCTTCTTCCTGGTCGGTGCGGCGTTCTCGTTCGCGATCGGTTACCTCGGCATGTGGCTGGCCACGCAGGCGAACCTGCGCGTGGCCGCCGCGTCGCGCGAGGAAGGCGGCCGTGAGATCGCGATGCGCGTGGCGTTCCGCACCGGTGGCGTGGTCGGCATGATCACCGTCGGTCTCGGCCTCTTCGGAGCCGCGGTCGTCGTGCTGGTCTACACCGGCCAGGCGCCCAAGGTGCTGGAGGGCTTCGGTTTCGGCGCCGCGCTGATCGCGATGTTCATGCGTGTCGGCGGCGGTATCTTCACCAAGGCCGCCGACGTCGGCGCCGACTTGGTCGGCAAGGTCGAGCAGGGCATCCCGGAGGACGACCCGCGCAACGCCGCGACCATCGCGGACAACGTGGGCGACAACGTCGGTGACTGTGCGGGTATGGCCGCGGACCTCTTCGAGTCCTACGCCGTCATGCTCGTCGCCGCTCTGATCCTGGGCAGCACCGCCTTCGGCGTGCACGGCCTGATCTTCCCGCTGATCGTCCCGGCCATCGGTGTCATCACCGCCGTCATCGGTGTCTACATCACCAAGGCGCGCGCGGGCGAAGGCGGCCTCGTCACGATCAACCGCTCGTTCTACATCTCCGCGGTCATCTCCGCCGTCCTGTCGGCGATCGCGGCGTTCGTGTACCTGCCGAGCAGCTTCTCCGACTTCGGCGTGGGCTACGAGAACTCGGGCAACCCGGCGGTCATCGCGACCATCGCGGTGATCATCGGCATCGTGCTCGCCGCGGTCATCCTGAAGCTGACGGGCTACTACACCGGCACCGAGTACAAGCCGGTCAAGGACGTCGCGCAGACGTCGGAGACCGGCGGCGCGACCGTCATCCTCTCCGGCATCTCGGTCGGTTTCGAGTCCGCTGTGTACACCGCGCTGGTGATCGGTGCGGCCGTGTTCGGCGCGTACCTGCTCGGCGGCGGCGTCGCGCTGTTCGCCGTGGCGCTGGCCGGTACCGGTCTGCTGACCACCGTCGGCGTCATCGTCGCGATGGACACCTTCGGCCCGGTTTCGGACAACGCGCAGGGCATCGCCGAGATGTCGGGCGACGTCGACGAGAAGGCCGCGCAGATCCTCACCGAGCTGGACGCGGTCGGCAACACGACCAAGGCCATCACCAAGGGCATCGCGATCGCCACGGCGGTCCTCGCCGCGACGGCGCTGTTCGGCTCCTACTCCGACGCGATCACGAAGACGCTGACGGGCATGGGCAACGGTGTGGTCACCGGCATGGACTCGGCCAAGTCGTTCGTCAACCAGGTCGTCAGCCCGAACACGCTGGTCGGCGTCATCATCGGTGCGGCCGTCGTGTTCATGTTCTCCGGTCTCGCGGTCAACGCGGTGTCCCGGGCCGCCGGCGCGGTCGTCTACGAAGTGCGCCGCCAGTTCCGCGACATCCCGGGGATCATGGAGGGCACCACCCGCCCCGAGTACGGCAAGGTCGTCGACATCGTCACGCGTGACTCGCTGCGTGAGCTGACGACGCCGGGTCTGCTGGCCGTCTTCGCCCCGATCGCGGTCGGTTTCGGCCTGGGCACCGGCGCGCTCGCCGGCTACCTGGCCGGCGCGATCGCCTGCGGCACCCTGATGGCGATCTTCCTCGCCAACTCCGGTGGCGCGTGGGACAACGCGAAGAAGCTGGTCGAGGACGGCAACCACGGCGGCAAGGGCTCGTCCGCGCACGAGGCCACCATCATCGGTGACACCGTGGGTGACCCGTTCAAGGACACCGCCGGCCCGGCGATCAACCCGCTGATCAAGGTGATGAACCTGGTCTCCGTGCTGATCGCGCCGGCCGTCGTGCAGTTCTCGATCGGCCCGGACGAGAACACCGCGGTGCGCATCATCATCTCGCTGGTCGCGGTCGCGATCATCGTGGCGGCGATCGTGGTTTCGAAGCGGCGGGGGACGGTCCTTTCCGACACCCCGGCCGAGATCCAGGCCTGAGTTCCGGCTCCAGGCGACCCCGGGCCCGGTACGCGTCTGACGCGTACCGGGCCCGGGGCTTGCCCGGGCATCCCAGAAAGGCCCGGCGACTTGCGAAGCAGCATCGAGTCGGTACCGTCGGGGCTGCGGGGACGTAGTCGGGCAGGAGGTACGCGGGTGCGGCAGCGGTCCACCGTTTTCGCCGCGCTGACCACGACGATCGCCCTCGGCCTGGCCGGGTGCGGTCAGCCGTCGCCGGTGCAGTCGCCGCCGCGGGAGCAGGAGCTGCCGGTGACGACCGTGGCGCCCCAGGCCGATCCCGCGGTGAGCTGGGCAGGCGGCTACTGCGACGCCGTGACGCACTTGGTCCGCGCGCTCGCTTCGCTGCCCGCCGTCGATCCCAGCACGCCGCAGAAGGCGTCCCGGACGTCCAGTGACCTGCTTTCTTCGGTGGTCGGCGGGCTCGACCAGAGCTTGTCCGGGCTGACTGCGCTCGGTGCGCCGCCGGTGCCGTCGGCCGACGGCGGCCGCAAGGACGTCATCGAGCAGTTCGCCCAGATCCGCGCGCAGGCCGAGACCTCGCGCCGGCGCATCGAGGCCGCCCGCGGCGACGCGGCGGCGACGAAGGACGCCCTCGGCCAGGCCAGGGCGACGCTCGACCGCATCGACGCGCTCGACTACCTCAAGGGCCTCAAGGACGTCCCGGCCCTCGCTGCCGCGGAACAGCGCGCGCCGGCCTGCCGCCAGCTGGATCAGCCTGCCGGCTGAAGATCCTCGCGAGACCTGCCGTGAATCGAACTTGTGTTCTAGTATGGCGCGGTGGATCGGACGATCTCGCTCTTTTCCGCCGAGGCCAGCGGGCCGGGCCTGGGCGACCTGGCCGGCCTGCTGTGCTGCCACGGCCAGATCACCGGCTTCGGGCGCACCGCCGCCCGGCTTTCGGTGGTCGTCGAGGAGCCGTGGCGGGCCCACGTCCTGGCCGGCGAACTCCGCTGCCGCGGTGCGGACGCCCAGGTGTCGAAGGCCGACTGCGGCCGTCCGCAGGTGCGCACGTCGTTCCGGGTCGACCTGCTGCCGCTGGCGCTGCGATGGCTGCGTGAGGGCTGTGCGGGCCCGGTCGAGGACGACTCGGGCAAGGCGGTGCCGCACGGGTTCCGCCTGAGCGGCGCGATGCTGCGGATGTGGGCGCTGGCCGGCGGCCGTCCCGGCACGCAGGGTTACCTGCTGGGCGTCGACCCCCTCGCGCCCGGCATGCACGAGCGGCTCGTCGAAGCGCTGACGCCGTTGGGGGTCGCGGCGAAGCTGACCGGTCCGAAGGCCGAGGTCCCGGCCGTCAAGATCACCGGCAAACGCCGGTTGGAGGCACTGCTGGAGCTGATCGGGGAGCCGCCGCCCGGCGCCGAAGCGGCGTGGCCGGGTGCGGCACCGCAACCGGTTCCGCACCCGGAGGCCGTGACGAGCACGGCCTGACCGGGTGCGAGCGCCGGATCAGGGCCGGGGCAGCGTGCAGCCGGCCTGCGTGAGCGCGATTTCGTTGGCCGCGGTGAGGCAGGCCGGGATGCCGTAGGTCTCCTGGCCGTAGTTCGTCTTGTAGTGCACCGTGACGTTGCCGGCCTGGTCGACCTCGCACGGGTTGTTCTCCGTGCAGCGTTCGCCGTCCTCGTTGCCGGTGTTGTTCACGCCGACGACCTTGCCGCCGGAGATGACCGGCGAACCGGAGGTGCCGCCGATGGTCTGGCAGGCGGAGGTGTAGCGGATCGAGTCCTTCCAGGTCCAGCTGCCCTCCTTCAGCCGGTAGACGAAACCGTCGATGTTGCAGGAGTAGACGCGCTTCCAGTAGCCCGAGACGACGTCGATCGCCGCGCCGGCCGACGGGTGCGCGTTCGACAGTTCCAACGGCGAGATCCCGTAGCTGGCCTTGATCTGTGCGTAGGTCGTGGTGAGCTGGTAGAGCGACACGTCGGTGTCGGTCATCGTGCCGTAGACGATCTTCTTGGCCCGCAGCGTCGCCTTGTTGCCGCCGCTGGCGGTGAGCAGCGTGAACGTCCGGCTGGAGGCGCGGTTGGTGATCACCTCGCCCGGCGCCGGGAAACCGGTTTCGAGGCAGTGCCCGTTGGACATGACGAGCGCGGGCGCGGTGTCGGGCGTCGCGGCCGGCTTGACCACCGACCCCGAGCAGTTGGACAGGGCCACGGTGCCGGCGAAGTTCGCCGCGGCCGCGTTCGCCGGAGTGACCCCCAGTAATACTGTGGCGGTCGCGGCGGTGAACAGGGCGCCGAGCAGGCGTCGGGTCATGGCGGGTCCTTTCGGCTGGACGGGGAAACCAGTGAAGCGGTGACCTCCCTGCGCCCACCACCGTCGAACGGAGGGTATCCGGACGGTCACGCGCTAGGCTGCGCGGGACGTGGCCGAAATCACGTGGCAGGTACGTTGGGGAAACATCGTCGAGGTCAGCGGCGATGCGCTGGGCACAGGACCGGCGGCGTGTTGGGCCACCTCCGCGCCGTCCGGACCACAACAGCGTGCACACTGGCAGGTCGAGACACGGGCCCTGGCAGGGACGTGGTGCAGTCCCGCGGCGGCGGGGCGAGATGAGCGGAGAGCAGGACAGCGTGGCAGGAGCACGGACCAAGAAGAACGGAGCCTCGGCGGACAACGGCGCCGGGCACCGGCGGCTGGTCATCGTCGAGTCGCCGACGAAGGCCCGCAAGATCGCGCCCTACCTCGGCGGTGGTTACGTCGTCGAGTCCTCTGTCGGGCACATCCGCGACCTGCCGCGTGGTGCCGCCGACGTGCCCGCCCAGTACAAGGGCGAGGCCTGGGCGCGCCTCGGCGTCGACGTCGACAACGGCTTCAAGGCGCTCTACGTGGTCACCCCGGACAAGAAGTCCAAGGTCACCGAGCTCAAGAGCCTGCTGAAGGACGTCGACGAGCTCTACCTCGCCACGGACCCCGACCGCGAGGGCGAGGCCATCGCGTGGCACCTCCTCGAGACGCTGAAGCCGAAGGTCCCGGTCCGGCGGATGGTCTTCCACGAGGTCACCGAGCAGGCGATCCGGGCGGCCGCCGACTCGACGCGTGAGCTGGACGCCGACCTCGTCGACGCGCAGGAGACCCGCCGCATCCTCGACCGCCTCTACGGCTACGAGGTCTCGCCGGTGCTGTGGAAGAAGGTCATGCCGAAGCTTTCGGCGGGCCGCGTGCAGTCGGTGGCGACCCGGATCGTGGTCGAGCGCGAACGCGAGCGGATGCGCTTCACCTCGGCGTCGTACTGGGACGTCTCCGCCACGATGGACGCGGGCGAAGAGGCGTCGCCGCGCACCTTCTCGGCCCGCATGGTCGCCGTGGACGGCGCGCGCCTGGCCACCGGCCGCGACTTCGGCTCGGACGGGCAGCTCAAGGCGTCGAACAACGAGATCCGCGTGCTGGCCGAGGCCGACGCGCGGCGCCTCGCGGACGCGCTGAAGCAGCGTGACTTCAAGGTCTCGAGCGTCGAGGAGAAGCCGTACACGCGGAAGCCGTACGCGCCCTTCATGACCTCGACCCTGCAGCAGGAGGCGGGCCGCAAGATGCGGTTCACCTCCGAGCGCACCATGCGGATCGCGCAGAAGCTGTACGAAAACGGCTACATCACTTATATGCGTACCGACTCCACGACGCTGTCGGAGTCGGCGATCTCGGCGGCGCGCAGCCAGGCCACGCAGCTGTACGGCAAGGAGTACGTCTCGCCGACGCCGCGCCAGTACACGCGCAAGGTCAAGAACGCGCAGGAGGCCCACGAGGCGATCCGGCCGTCGGGCGAGGTCTTCCGCACGCCGGGCCAGGTCGCGAGCGAGCTGGACACCGACGAGTACCGCCTTTACGAGATGATCTGGCAGCGCACGATCGCGTCGCAGATGGCGGACGCCAAGGGCACCACGATGTCCGTGCGCATCGTCGGCAACGCGACCTCGGGCGAGGAGTGCACCTTCGCCGCTTCGGGCCGCACGATCACCTTCGCGGGCTTCCTCAAGGCGTACGTCGAGGCGGTCGACACCGAGACCGGTGGCGAGGCCGACGACAAGCAGAGCCGCCTGCCGGTGCTGGAGAAGGACCAGGCGCTGACCGCGACCGAGCTGAGCCCGGACGGCCACACCACGTCGCCGCCGGCCCGGTACTCCGAGCCGAGCCTGGTCAGCAAGCTGGAAGAGCTGGGCATCGGCCGCCCGTCGACGTACGCGTCGATCATCAAGACCATCCAGGACCGCGGCTACGTCTGGAAGAAGGGCTCCGCGCTCGTCCCGTCGTGGGTCGCGTTCGCCGTGATCGGCCTGATGGAACGGCACTTCGAGCGGCTGGTCGACTACGACTTCACCGCGGGCATGGAGGACGAGCTCGACCGCATCGCCAACGGCGACGAGCAGCGCGCGCAGTGGCTGTCGAAGTTCTACTTCGGCGGCGACATGGGTGTCGACGGCTCGATCGGCCGTCTGGGCGGGCTGAAGAAGCTGGTCGAGGGCAGCGTCGAGGACATCGACGCGCGGGAGATCAACTCGATCCCGCTGTTCAGCGACGAGAACGGGCACACCGTCGTGGTCCGCGTCGGCCGCTACGGGCCGTACCTGGAGCGCGAAGTTGACGGGAACTCGCAGCGCGCGAACCTCCCGGAGGACCTGCCGCCGGACGAGCTCACGCAGGAGATCGCGGAGAAGCTGTTCGCGACCCCGCAGGAGGGCCGCACGCTGGGCAACGACCCGGTGAGCGGGCTCGAGATCGTGGCGAAGGAAGGCCGCTTCGGGCCGTACGTGACCGAGGTGCTGCCGGAGATCGAGATCCCCGAGGACGCGACGGCCGCGCAGAAGAAGGCCGCGAAGGCCAAGGCGCCGAAGCCGCGGACGGGCTCGCTGTTCAAGTCGATGGACATCGAGAACATCACGTTGGAAGACGCGCTGAAGCTGCTCTCGCTGCCGCGCGTGGTCGGCAAGGACCCGGAGTCCGGCGACGAGATCACGGCGCAGAACGGGCGCTACGGGCCGTACCTGAAGAAGGGCACGGACTCGCGCTCGCTCTCGACCGAGGACCAGCTCTTCTCGATCACCCTCGAAGAAGCGCTGAAGATCTACTCGGAGCCGAAGCAGCGGGGCCGGTCCGCGACGGCGAAGCCGCCGCTCAAGGAACTCGGCGAGGACCCGGTGTCGAAGAAGCCGATGGTGGTCAAGGACGGCCGGTTCGGCCCGTACGTCACCGACGGCGAGTACAACGCGACGCTGCGGAAGGGCGACGAAATCGAGTCGCTGACCGCGGAACGGGCGTCCGAGCTGCTGGCGGAGAAGCGGGCCAAGGGGCCGGCGCCGAAGCGGAAGGCGCCGGCGCGCAAGCCGGCTTCCACTACGGCGAAGACGGTCAAGGCGGGCACGACCAAGAAGGCGGCGGCCGCGAAGTCGACCACGGCCAAGCGGTCGAGCTCGACCGCGACGAAGGCCAAGTAGCACCTCTGGAAGTCCGTGAAGGCCACCTTGGCGACCCCAAGGTGGCCTTCACGGCGTCTGGCCACACTTTCGGGTGACACCTCGAACGGATGTTCGGGAAATTGTCGGTGGTGCCGGGTTTCATGAACGCGTGACCAGAACACCACGCACCGTGCACACGGTGACCACCAAGATCCTGAAGCCGGTCCGGGCGGCGGCCGCCGGCAGTGCCACCGCCCTGGACCTGATGGAGTCGCTGCCCGGCTTCCCGGGCAGCGGCGGCGTCTGCGGCGTGGCCGTCGCGATGGCCGGCGAGCCGTGGACCTCGGCGTTCTTCGACGACCGGAGCACGTTTGGCATCTCCGGCGACGGCGTGCGGCTGTCCGGGCTCTCGCCGGGCAGTGTCACGGAGCTCCTTCGGCTGGCCTTGGCGCGGCTGCCCACGCTTCCGCCGGCGGCGGGCGAGGGGCTGTACCTCGACGCCGACGAGCGCGGCGTGCTCGAGGCCGGGCAGGAGTGCCTCGTCCTCGACCTGATGGACGATCTGCGGCGGACCCGGCGTGGCACCGTCCAGCTCGACATCGTCCGCGACGGCGAGCGGTCGCCCTGGGAGATGCTCGCGTTCGTCGACGACGACCGTGGCCGGCACCTGGCGGTGCTGAGCAGACCGCGGGGCGGCCACCGCCGGTTCTGGTGGCTGCCCGGCACCGTGGAGCGGCTCGCGGAGTTCGTCGAGGGGCGGGTGCCGGATCATGCCTGAGCCGCTCGCCGACCGTTTGCCGACCGATCTCACCCTCTCGAACACATGTGCGAGAAATTGTCGGTGCCAGGGTGTTCAATCGAGGGGTGAGCAACGCAGTCGCCGTCTTCGACGTCATCGACGAGGTCATCGCCCCGCTGTCGGCCGAGGTGCCGGAGCGGCCCTCGGTGATGGAGTTCTACGACCCCGAGTTCGAGATCCCGCCGGTGCTGGCGGACACCGGGCCCCTGCCGGGCCGGCGCTCCTCGCCCGCGTCGAGCCTCGCGGACGAGGTGGAGCAGTACACCCGGTTCGTCGCCGGGATGGCCGCGATCGGCCTCGCGCCGGGTGGCGAGGTCACCGCGGAGGCCGTCGGGCTGTACCGGGCGCTGCGCGGCGGCTTCATCCGCGGCGTGGTCACCGGGGTCTTCCCGGCCCGGGCCAAGCCGTGGGAGGTGCGGTTCTTCGGCGACGAGGACTACACCACGGTGCTGCACAAGCTGGGCAACCGTGCGCGGCTGCGGTCGGGCTTCCTCAGCGAGCTGCCGGGCTGGGTGTTCGACGGGCTGCCCGACCGGCCGCCGGGGCCGGGCGAGCACCTGCGCATCGAGACGGACGAGCGCGGGCTGATCCCGCGCCGGTGCGAGCGGGCGGTCGAGCTGATCCGGGCGTGCGCGGCCCGGCCGCGGCTGGGCACGGTGCTGGTCGACCTCGCGGTGCGCAACGCGATCCTGGCCGAGTACCCGCACGGCGCGTTCGGGCTGGTGGACAACGACCTCGGCCGGTACCAGTTCAGCGCCGCGGTGGCCCGGTCAGGGCGCTGGACGGTCACCTGGGGTCCGGCGTCGCGGACCACGGCCGAGCAGTGGATCGTCGAGGCGGTGCAGAGCCATGCCTGAGCAGGCGGAGGTGCGGACGACGGCCGGGGAAGGAGTGGATCGGGTGGTCGAGGCGGCCTCGAAGGACCTGACCGTGCGTGAGGCGATCCTCGCGGCGGCCGAGCTCAACAGCGGCGTCCCGGAGCAGCGGCAGGCGGCCGGGTCACCGGCGGTTCCGGAGGAGAGGCGGCGGCATGGCTGAACGCACGGCGGCGCGGGAGCTGCTCGAGCTGGCCGCCGGTCCGGTGCTGGCGGCGATGCCGGACCGGGAGCCGGTCGACCGGCTGTACAACCCGGACGTCAGCGACGACGACATCCTGGTCCACGGCCCGGTGTCGGACGACCCGGCGGACCTGGTGGCCGAGGTCGAGCGGCACGTGGCGTGGGCCGCCTGGATCGACGGCACACCGTTCGGCGAGAACGGCGAACTGAACGACGTCGGCTTCGAGGTGGTGTCGCTGATGCTGCGCGGATCGGTCCGGGCGGCGTTGTGCGGCGTGTTCGACGAAGGGCCGGAAACCGCGGACATCCGCTGCTACGCCGACGGCGAGCGGGCGTTCATGATGGGCTCGCTGCCCGGCCGCACGGCGATCCACCTGGCCGACTTCGACGAGCTGCCGGAGATGCTGGTGGCGGAGCTGCCCGAGGTCCCGTTCGGCGCTTCGGCGCGGGCGATCTGGGTCTCGGTCGACGACGACGGCCTGGTCCACGACGGCCAGGACGACGACGTGGGAGCGATGCGAGAGCTCCTGGGCCGCCCGCGGTCCGGAACGGCGGTCCTGGACATGCTGGCCTTCGGCGGCCTGTGCGCGGAGTTCCCGGACCACGGCTTCGTCCTGATCGACACGGACCTGGGCCGCTTCGCCCTGGCGGCCTTGGACCGGGGAGACGGCCGTCGCCAGCTCGTCTTGAGTCCCTTCAGCCGCGGCATGCTCCGCGACTGGTGCCGCAAGATGATCGACCTCGGACAGGAGGAGATGCCCTGAGCAAAGCCCGGACGGCGTCGGCGCGGAACCCGTCGATCGCGTCGATCGAGGCGTAGATCCGGTCGAAGGACTGCCGGATCGTCTCGGTCGCGGCAGCGGGGTCGCTGCTCGCCCGGCGGATCTCCGCGGACTGCAGGTCCAGCAGCTCGGTGTTCGCGCGAATCAGGCCGTCGGTGGTCGCCTGCAGGGCCGCGACCTCGTCGAGGACGTCCCGCTGGCTCGCCAGCGCACCGCTGACC
>NZ_PPHF01000044.1 GCF_002904335.1 Amycolatopsis sp. CA-126428
TGGTGTTTCAGAACCGTAGAGTGGATGCGTAACATCTTCGTAGGCAAGTCCTCGGCCTATTAGTACCAGTCA
The DNA here is from genome assembly GCF_002904335.1 of Amycolatopsis sp. CA-126428. Taxonomy (GTDB): domain Bacteria; phylum Actinomycetota; class Actinomycetes; order Mycobacteriales; family Pseudonocardiaceae; genus Amycolatopsis. Next base: position 73 of record NZ_PPHF01000044.1, read on the forward strand.
ACTCGACAACACATTACTGTGCTTCCATTTCTGGCCTATCAACCCAATGGTCTGTTGGGGGCCTTAACCCACATGGGGTGGGATACCTCATCTTGGAACAGGCTTCCCGCTTAGATGCCTTCAGCGGTTATCCCTTCCGAACGTGGCCAACCAGCCATGCCCTTGGCAGAACAACTGGCACACCAGAGGTTCGTCCGTCCCGGTCCTCTCGTACTAGGGACAGCCTTCCTCAAGTATCCTACGCGCGCGGCGGATAGGGACCGAACTGTCTCACGACGTTCTAAACCCAGCTCGCGTGCCGCTTTAATGGGCGAACAGCCCAACCCTTGGGACCTACTCCGGCCCCAGGATGCGACGAGCCGACATCGAGGTGCCAAACCATGCCGTCGATATGGACTCTTGGGCAAGATCAGCCTGTTATCCCCGGGGTACCTTTTATCCGTTGAGCGACACCCCTTCCACCAGGAGGTGCCGGATCACTAGTCCCGACTTTCGTCCCTGCTCGACATGTCTGTCTCACAGTCAAGCTCCCTTGTGCACTTGCACTCAACACCTGATTGCCAACCAGGCTGAGGGAACCTTTGGGCGCCTCCGTTACTCTTTAGGAGGCAACCGCCCCAGTTAAACTACCCATCAGGCACTGTCCCTGAACCAGATCATGGCCCGAGGTTCAGATTCCCAATTCGACCAGAGTGGTATTTCAACAACGACTCCACAGCCACTAGCGTGACCACTTCACAGTCTCCCACCTATCCTACACAAGCCGAACCGAAAACCAATACCAAACTATAGTAAAGGTCCCGGGGTCTTTCCGTCCTGCCGCGCGTAACGAGCATCTTTACTCGTAGTGCAATTTCGCCGGGCCTGTGGTTGAGACAGCCGGAAAGTCGTTACGCCATTCGTGCAGGTCGGAACTTACCCGACAAGGAATTTCGCTACCTTAGGATGGTTATAGTTACCACCGCCGTTTACTGGCGCTTAAATTCTCAGCTTCACCCCCGAAGGAGTTAACCGGTCCTCTTAACGTTCCAGCACCGGGCAGGCGTCAGTCCATATACATCGTCTTGCGACTTCGCATGGACCTGTGTTTTTAGTAAACAGTCGCTTTCCGCTGGTCTCTGCGGCCACCCACCCCTAGCTCGCGAAGAGCTTCAGGATGTTTGGCCCCCCTTCTCCCGAAGTTACGGGGGCATTTTGCCGAGTTCCTTAACCACAGTTCACCCGATCGCCTTGGTATTCTCTACCTGACCACCTGTGTTGGTTTGGGGTACGGGCCGTGCATGCACTCACTAGAGGCTTTTCTCGGCAGCATAGGATCACTCTACTTCGCCTCAAACGGCTACGCATCACGTCTC
>NZ_PPHF01000045.1 GCF_002904335.1 Amycolatopsis sp. CA-126428
ACGGGTGACATCCTTCCACGCAAGGCCGAAGCCTCACACATGAGGTGTCAAGCAAACCCTGGGCAGACCCTTCCATCCCACGCCGCGCGCGGCGAGCCCCGTCCGAGTCTGTCCCTCGTCCTGGCAACCCGAGAAAGGGTTACCGCGGTTTGGCATCTGCCTGGATCGGCCGGTGTCATCCGGACACCACCTTGCCTCCAGACCATTCAACCGCAGTGCGATCGCAACACCGGATACGTTGATGCGAGGCGATTTCCACACTGCCGTGTGGTGTTCTTGACTCCGAGCGCGCTGCGTTGAGCCGCGGCAGGGCTCGCGATCCGCGGCGATCGGCTGGCAACAGGTCAGCTTCGCGAGTTCACGGAATCCGTCTCATCGTGCGCTTCCGCAGCCGGAAAGGCGTAGGCACCGCTTGTGCCGAGGATGCTCTCCCAATCGATTCCCATGAGCCTGACCCTTTCCGCACCCGAAGTCGCCCGGGTCCAGCATGCGCGTTTCTCCGGCGCACAGCTCCCCCGGCAAGCTCACTTCAGCTCTGGATGCCCTTGAGGAACACCGCGAAGTTCGCCACGCCATCGCCGACCAGCTCACCGCGGCTCACCACGCTATCGGCGTCGTCAACGCTCGAACAACTCCGTGCGCACCTGGTCGCCGAATGAGCCGACCCGGCCGCCGAGAGCTGGGAGACGTCACAATGGTTGCCGGTCGCAGGCCCAGGTCATCGTGACGGTGGTGCCGGCGACGCTGGTCTCGACCAGCGCGTGATCAGCCAGGGTATGGATCAACGCCAACCCCCGGCCGCCCAACAGGCTGGAGCGGGGAACCGGTTGCCACTGGCCGTGGTCGCGGATGATCACGACGACAGAGTCGCCGACCCGGCCGGCGCACAGAGCCAACGTGCCGAGGCGACCCGGATAGGCGTGGACGACGACGTTGGCCATCGCCTCGTACGCCGCGAGCAGCAGGTCCTGGACCCGCCCGGCCGGCACGCCGGTGCCGGCGGCCCACACGGCGAGTGCGTCCCGCAGCCGGCCCAGCTGGGCAGCCTCGGCCGGCACGTCCTCGTGCCGCAGGTCGGGGGCAAGGACGGTGTCATCAGCAGGGAGGTCCGCAGAGCAGGTCATCGCGGCCGGTCGGCGGCGAGCGCATCCACCGTGCTGGCGAAAACCGGCAGCAACTGATGCATCCCGGTCAAGCTGATCGCGCGGTGAGCCATGCTCTCCTCGACCGCGACGACCCGCACGATGGTGTCCCGACCGCCGTCGGCGTGGGCTTGCGCCAGGACCGACAAGCCGGAGGAGTCGAGGAACGTCACGGCGGCCAGATCGATCACGAGCACCGGCGGCAGCCGGGCAAGAGCGGCGGTGACCGCGTCGGTCAACTGCGCGGCCGTGAGCAGATCAACTTCACCTGCCACGGCCAGCACCAGCGCCGCAGAGGGCGCTTCCTCGCGCAGGGAGAGCCGCAGGGCGTCCTCGGTCTGGGCCGGGTCGGCGAGGTTGTCGGTCACCGACCCGTATCCGCTCTCTCGACCATCAGCTCAGTCCCTTCTCCGCGCGCACTAACCACCCAAGCTGTGCGCGCGTGTACCCGATCTTGAGCCGAGTCAAACCATGACTCCGGCCGCTAGTCGCGCGCCTGCGATCATGAGCGTGGCGTACGGCCGCCCGTCAGCCTGCGCCTTGGGGGCCTGCCCGTCTCGCCGCGGACGGTGCTGAGGGGCGTTGCGGTTGTTCAGCGCAGCCGCGCTACCAGTGACAGCCATTCGTCGGCGTCGGCCCGGTCGGCGTGGATCGGCAGGATGCGGTCGAGGAGCAGCAGCTTGATGGGGCGGACCACGGCGCGCTGGCTGGCGATGACCGCGCAGGCGATCCCGCGCGCGTGGGCGTTGGTGACCGCATTGACCAGGACCGACAGGCCGCCGGAGGAGCAGAACCCGACCCTGCTGAGGTCGATGATGAGCGCGGGAGGCCGCAACGCCAGCTCCTCGTCCAGCCGGTCCTGCAGCCGCGCCGTGCTCGACAGGTCCAGATCTCCGGCGACCGCGACGGTGGCCGCGTCGGCTGTGGTGGTCACCGTGAGCGGGTGCGGGCGAGACTGCCGGCGTCGATGTCACGGTGGCTGCGAGGAGCGGCGGTGGCGGGCATGTGAGGGGGCCTCCTCGTCGACGCGGGGAGCCGGGCGTGCCGCGCCTCCCCGTTGGCACCGGGCTGCCGGTGGGCAGGCCGGAACCGGGTTCGGTGGCGGCTGGTGGCTCAACCGCGGCGTCGCACTGCTCAACGCCGGCCGAGGCCGGCGTCGCGGCGACGCGCCACGGCCCGGACGGCGCGCAGGGACGCTGACCGGGCCAGACACATACTGCCCAGCCCATCACGTGCTCAACCGGTCTTGGGCTCGTCTTCCTCGGCGGGGGTGTCGAAGGCCGACCCGAGCACGTGCTGCCGCAGCTGGTCGAGAACCGCGGAGGAGGTTTCGGCATCCACGGTGCTGGCTTCGGCGTGGCTGCCGGCAGCGACCACGACCGGCGCGACGTCACGCAACTTGACGTTCGTGCGCTGGGAGATGGTGCGCAGCGCCGTGAAGGCGGTCGCGGCGGTCCAGCCGCGCACCAGCATCAGCATCCCTTTGGCTTGCTCGATGACCGGCTGTGTCCAGGGCGTCCCGCAGCTGGGCCACCTCGTCGGCCGGATTCTTTGAGGATCTCCACGACGTCATGGGCACATTCCAGCGCATTTGGTCACGCCTGGCACCGCGGGCTCGACACCTCGTCAGGTGATGGCATCTCCTCTGCACCGAGCGTATCTGCATCGTTCTGGAGATCCCCAGGTCGACACTGACCGCAGGTAACGCTGCGTGATCGATACGGTGGTTGAACGATTCGCTGACGGGTAGAGCACTCTCGGTGGCCGGGTAGTTGAGCATCCAGCTGTCCGGCCGCCCTCAAGTTCTCAGCGAACACCGTCCCCGAAATCGCGGGCCGCACTTCACGGGCACAGCGGGCAAGGCGGAAGAGACAACGCCTCCACAAAACCCTGCTCAGCTCAGTGATCAGGACTCGGCTGGCGGTGGTTCCGGCGCCAAGGTGGAGTGCAGGCCGAGGCTCATCAGTTTGCGCCGGACCGGGTGGGAGGCCACGACCCGCAGTGACGTTCCGCGTGCAGCGCAGCGGTGGGCCAGGGTGACGAAAGGGATGACAGCTTCCATGGTCAGGTAGGTCACCGTGGTCATGTCCAGGATGAGGGCGGTGGCGGGATCTGCCGCGTACGCCGGGGCGACGATCTCCTCCGCGGCGTGGGTGTCGGTGAGGTCTCCGGCGCCGCGCAGGATCAGCACGTCGGTGGCCGGTGCCGGTCGGGGATCGACGGTGGTGGGATCCTCGTGGGGATCGGCGACCGTGCTCATGTGCCCGTCCTGTTCCGCCGAGCATCCCGCTGCGTCTCTGAGCGAGACGCAGCGGGCGCGAGCTGCGCAGCTGTCTTCTCGGGTATCTCGGGGGATTCGTCGGGCGTTACCGCCCGGATGCGTGGAATCCCGACCGCGTACAAGGTCGGCCTCGAGGTGCCCGGCGACCAACGGCAATCGCCCTTCCTCTAGCAGCAGCGATGAACCGTGGGCGGCCATCACGCTGCGACAGGTCCGAGATCACTTCTCGGTTGGCCGGATTGACCGGCGGGTAACCCGCAGCCGCAGGCCCGACTGGGCTGGGTGGGCGAGCCGGCAGGTGGATCGCCTCGGTGACGTGGTGGAGGTCCCTGAGTGTCATCCTTGCCGCTGGCGGTCCTGATCCTGATCTTCGTGGCGGCGGCCGCGGCGATCTGGGTTGCCGGCATCTCGCTCTCCAACCAGACCGACGTGCTGGCCACCCGGCTGCACCTGGGCTCGGCGCTCGGCGGCCTGGTCCTGCTGGCCGTGGCGACGAACCTGCCGGAGATCGCTATCGTCGTCTCCGCGTCGGCAGCCGGCAACGTCGGCGTCGCCGGTGGGGAACATCCTCGGCGGCATCGCCATCCAGACCGTCGTCCTGGTCGTGCTCGACGGGTTCGGTGTCCGCGGTGGGCAGCCGCTGACCTACCGGCCCGCCTCCCTCGTGCTGGTCCTCGAAGCGGCGCTGGTCGTGGCCGTGCTCGCCGTCGTCATCGCCGGAACCCAGCTGCCCGCCTCCCTCATCGTGTGGCGGCTGACCCCGGCGCCGGTGCTGGTCGCCGTGCTGTGGGTGGTCGGGTTGCTGTTGCTGCAGCGAGCCGGGCGGTCCCTGCCGTGGCACGAAGACGGCGACGCTCCCGACGGGCAGGACCGGCCCCGCGGCCACCGCCGTCACCACGTCGAACAGCAGGCCAGCCACAAGGGCACCAGCACGGCAAAATCCGCGGTGATCTTCGGCGTCGCCGCGTTGGTCACCCTGGTCGCCGGGGTGTTCCTCGAGCGCAGCGGCGACGCCATCGCCGATCACATCGGCCTCTCCGGAGTCCTGTTCGGCGCCACCGTCCTCGCCGCCGCCACGTCACTGCCGGAGGTCTCCACCGGGATCACCTCGGTCCGCAACGGCGACTACCAGCTCGCGGTGAGCGACATCTTCGGCGGCAACGCCTTCCTGCCCGTGCTGTTCCTGGTCGGCACCCTGGTGTCCGGGCAGGCCATCCTGCCGCACGCCGAGAACACCGACATCTACCTCACCGCGCTGGCCGCGCTCCTCACCCTCGTCTACGCCGCCGGGCTGCTATTCCGCCCCCGCCGCCGCGTCGCGGGCGTCGGCGTCGACTCGTTGATCGTCCTGGTGCTGTACGCGGCGGGTATCGGCGGCCTGGTAGCCATCGCCACATCCTGAGCAGCCGATACACCGCCGAGGCGGCAAACGCCGACCGCGTTCGAAGAAGAACTGGGATGCGTGCGATTTCCCCGGTCGGGCACACCTGCCGACGCGTTCGAGCTGCTGCTCGCCGGCAACCGGCGCTTCATCGCCGTTCGCCGTGCTGTTCGGGTGTTCGGATTCCCGGTTGCCGCCGAGATCATCTCGGGGGCGACCGTCGCCGACTGGGCGGCGTTCCACCCATCCGTTGCCCGGACAGCCTCGAAAGGGGGGTGTCCAGGAAGGATCCGTCCCAGCGCCGGGAAGCTCGGTGGTGGGTGACGCCCGCCGTACGCACGCGGGCGGGGAGGAGTTCGTCCGTGTTTGGCAAGCGCTATGCCGCCTCGATGATCACCCGGAGCGCGGCGAACGATCAAGATCGCCGGCGTTTCCTCAAAGCCGCCGGCATGACCGGCCTCGGCGTCGTCGGCGCCGGTGCCCTCGGCAGTCTCACGACCGGGACCGCCTCCGCCGCCACCGTTCGGCCCGCCGCGTCAGCTGCCGCCGCCTCGGCTGAGGTCAGTGACGGGGCGGTGCTCAACTTCGCCCTCAACCTGGAGTACCTGGAAGCCGAGTTCTACCTGCACGCCGTCACCGGCCGCGGGTTGGCCGACGCGATGACCACCGGCACCGGCGCTCGTGGCGGGGTCACCGGGGGCCGCGCGGTCCGCTTCGAGAGCAAGACGGTCCGCCAGTACGCCCAGGAGATCGCCGCCGACGAGAAGGACCACGTCCAGTTCCTGCGCTCGGCCCTCGGCTCGGCCGCGGTCGCCCGGCCGGCGATCGATCTGCAGTCCAGCTTCACCGCCGCCGCCCAAGCCGCCGGTCTCGTCAGGCCCGGGCACAGCTTCGACGCGTTCGCCTGCGAGGAGAACTTCCTGCTCGCCGCCTTCCTGTTCGAAGACGTCGGCGTCACCGCCTACAAGGGCGCCGCCCCGCTGATCTCCAACAAAACCTACCTCGAAGCCGCCGCCGGCATCCTCGCGGTGGAGGCCTACCACGCCGGCAACATCCGCTCCCAGCTCTACGAACGCCGCGGCGGAATCCTCGGCCTCGGCCTGCTCGGCCGCGACCTGCGCGAAGCCTCCGTCAAGCTGTCCAACGCCCGCGACAGCCTGGACGGGCCGTCCGACGACGACCAAGGCGTGATCGACAGCCGCGGCAACGCCAACATCGTCCCCACCGACGGCAACGGCATCGCCTACAGCCGCAGCCCCGGCCAGGTCCTCAACATCGTCTACCTGACCAACAAGGCCGCGACCTCCGGCGGGTTCTTCCCCAAGGGCGTCAACGGCGACGTCAACACCAGCGCCGCCAACAGCTGACCAGCCTGAACAGCGAAAGGCAGGCAAGAACATGTCGACCTCCTCAGCGACCCGCACGAATCGCTCCGCGACCCAACTCGTCGCGATGGCGGTGGCCGCGGTCTTCCTCCTGGTCGGAATTCTCGGCTTCATTCCCGGCGTGACCACCCACTACGACGAGCTCAGTTTCGCCGGCCACCACTCGATGGCGATGCTGCTCGGACTGTTCATGGTGTCGATCCTGCACAACATCGTCCACCTCCTGTTCGGCGTCGTCGGTTTCGTACTCGCCCGCACCCACCGCGGCGCCCGCGGTTTTCTCATCGGCGGCGGCATTGTCTACCTGGTGCTCTGGATCTACGGGCTGGTCATCGACCAGATGAGCGCCGCCAACTTCGTCCCGGTCAACACCGCCGACAACTGGCTGCACTTCGGCCTCGGCGTCGGGATGATCGCCCTCGGCCTGATCACCGGCCGCCTGCCGGCCCCGAAAGCCACGCGCGGCTGACCGCCCCTCGCCAGGCTTGGCGTCCGCACGCACCGCGAGCGGACGCCAAGCCGCGTCCGTCGTCACCCACCGGGTGGTTTTAGTTGTCACACTTCCGGAACCCAGACGAAGAGGCCCCGGACTTGCCGCGCCACCGACCGGTCTGGCTATACCCAAACCGCCGACCGCGCCGGCACCGTCCCGACAGCGCCACCGGCTGGCACAGCGCCACCATCACCGCCAGCTGACACCCCTCCCCTACATCCCGACGGGAAAGATCCTCACTGGCACCAGCGCCCACACGACCTTGCCGTGGCTGTCGGTGCGGACACCCCAGTCCAGGGACAGCTGGCCCACCAGCCGCAATCCGTACCGCGACGTAACGACCCGGACCGCGCCCGCCACCGGGTCGCCGTCGCTGACCTCGACCAGCACGTTCTCCGACGTTCGACCGGCTCGCAGCAGCCTCGGTGTCGTCGCATGACGATAGGCGTTGCCGACCAGCTCGTCGACCACCAGCAACGCTGCACCGAACCGGTCGTCAGGGTCCGCATCCGGCAGCAGCGCCTCGACGATCGCCGCCCGCACTTCCCGCAGATCCGGCCGGCCGGTGAGATCGGCCGTCACATCCGCCATCGAACCTGCCGGCGGCCTGATTCTCCGGTCGTCGTTGAACGTCACGCCGTAGTTCCCTTCACTCCACCTGATTCGTGTTCGTCACCTTCTGGGGGATGGATGGGCGTCCGATCAGGGGATATGCCGGACGACGCCGTGGCGGACCAGTCCGCTCGGCCAGGGGTTCCGAACTGGCACTGAAGGAGCCGCCGCCGTGCTCAACGCAGCCCGAACGGTGAAAACCGACCCGCGACGGCCTAAGTCGGCTGCCAGACTGTCTGGGGGTGAAATGACGACCGCCGACCTGCACACCCTCACCGGGGCGTACGCGGTGAACGCACTGTCGGACCTGGAACGTGCCCAGTTCGATCGGCACCTGAATGAATGCGACGCGTGCCGTCTGGAGGTCCGGGAACTGCAGTGAGGTTCACCCCGGGTAGTGGACACCGAGTTAGCAGGACCAGCTGTCCTGCTGAAAGGATGTCCTCATGCCTCCTCGCAAGCGCCGGTCGTACGCGGCCGAGTACAAAGTCGAGGCTGCCCACCGCGTGATCGACTCCGGCCGCACGATCTCCGAGGTCGCCCGCGAGCTGGGAATCGACGCGGGCATGCTCAGTGTCTGGGTCAAAGACGAACGACGCCGGATCACCGCGGCCGAAGCCCACGGGGACAAACCCCTGGAGGCGGCCGAGCGGGCCGAGCTGCTGCGCCTGCGCGGGCAGGTCGCGGACCTGGAGAAGGACAACGCGTTCCTGGTAAAAGCCTCGGCGTACTTTGCCGCGATGCAGAAGAACCGGCCCGGTTCGCTCTGATGGCCAAGTACGCCGGCCCCGACGAGGTCGCCGGAACCACCAGCGCCGCCTCACCGAAGCGCACGCGATTCTCGGTACGGCGCATGGCACGGCTGCTGGGCGTCTCGACGTCCGGCTACTACGCGCACGTCAAACGCGCTGCGGCGACGGCGTTGACGGCTCGGCAGCAACGCCGGGCCGATCTCGAAGTGAAGATCACCCAGGCACACCAGGACTCCCGCGGAACCTACGGGTCGCCGCGGATCACCGCCGAGCTGCGTGATCAGGGTGAGGTCGTCACGGCGAAGACTGTCGCCAAGATCATGGCCTCGATCGGGATCGAGGGCATCAGCCCACGCACGTTCAAGGTCAAGACAACGGTCGTCGACCCGGCCGCGTCGTTCCCGCCGGACCTGGTCGACCGGCACTTCGACCGCGGTCGGCCTGATGCGGTCTGGCTCACCGACGTCACGTACCTGATGTGTGGTGAGGGCGAGATGTTCCTGTGCGCGATCCGGGACGGGCACACCCGAAAAGTGCTGGGCCACAGCATCTCTGACCACATCGGCGCCGAGATGGTCACCAGCGCCATCGACGCCGCGGTGGCCGCTCGTGGCAGCCGGTGTCGTGGCACGATTCTGCATTCCGACCGTGGCGGGGGAGGGCGGATTCAACCGGTCGTCGCAACACCTTGATCATGGAGGTGCGCAATGGGGCACGGTAGGAAGCAGCT
>NZ_PPHF01000046.1 GCF_002904335.1 Amycolatopsis sp. CA-126428
ACGGGTGACATCCTTCCACGCAAGGCCGAAGCCTCACACATGAGGTGTCAAGCAAACCCTGGGCAGACCCTTGCAGACGTCGCAGGGGCAGTGCCAGTCCGGGTGATCGGGGTCCATCTGCGCGGTCAGGTCGATCTTCTCCAGGTGCACGTAGGACAAGAGCCGCTCGACCACAGCCGCCGGCTTGGGCTTTCCCCCGCCCGCGCTGTCCGAGATCGGATAGAAGTGGCGAAGGCTGGACCGCGTACCCACGGCCGCGGCGAGCGCACCGTAGGCGAGTGCTCCGATCGACGATGTGTCACACCGGAGCAGGATTACCGGCGCGGGGATCTGCAGCAGGGCCGCCAACCCGTAGATCGCGTACTTCGTGCCCAGGGGGTCATTCGCGTGCTCGAAAGCGACAGCGATCGGCGTGCCCGCATCCGTGACGGCGTCGACCAAGCGCGGCAGCTTGTCCGGGTGCAACCAGCTCACGTGCAGGAACAGGGAGGCAGCGACGTCCGGCCCCAGGGCTGTAGATCGCTGCAGCACGCTGTCCAGCCCGGCTTCGTCGTGCTCGCCGACATAGCCAGCGTCCGGAATCACGACCGGAAGGTCCAGCCGGCGCTGATGCTGAATCCAACCGAGATCGAAGTGATCCGACGCCAAGGCCCGGTTCTTGCCCGTGTACCGGCTGCGGTCAACCAGAATCGGCCTGCGGTAACACTGGCCGCGGACGAGGTGCTCAGCTTTCTGAAGAGCGCTCTCCCCAGTCAACACGATGCCCCCACCCAGGCGGTCCGAGCGCTCGATCGCGATGTCGACACCGGCGTCGCTGGCATCTGCCTGAACGAGCAGGACGTCGGCCAAAACCGACTTCATCCGGCTGTACGGCGTGCTCTGCGCCGTTGTGGCGGCGATCGGGTTGACCACGCTGACCCCCTCGGGTCCCAAGTTGTCCGGATTCATGATCGCACCTCCACGGCGGCTAACTCGTCCACCACAAGGGGCAAGTAGTGACGCCGGAACGGCTCCGGCAGCATCAGCGCGAGTCCAGCGACGGCGTCGACATCCTGCTCATGCCGGTCGAGCTGAGCCGCGATCAAGCCGGCGACATGACGAGGTGTCTCGGTCGGGAGGTCCCCGAGTTCGTGCTTGCTCCAGCCGTACTGGTTCAGTCGGATGCGGAAGGTCTTGAACTGGCTCGCGGAAATGCAATCGAGATCGGCCGCGCGCTGGATGAGCATCGCCATGGACACCTTCCAGGTCATCTTCAGGTCCGCGAGCTTCGCGAACTGCCGCACGGTCAACCCTCGCAGCAGGGGTTCAAGCTCCTTCGCCGGTGCGAGGAACTCGCCGGCGAACCGGTTCGCTTCCTTCTCCTGGTCGTCGGACGGCAACTGGTGCATGAGTAGGTGGCCGACCTCGTGCGCAAGGGTGAAACGCTCGCGGTCAGGTGGAAGGTCGCGGTTGAGGAGGATCAGCGGTTGCCCGTCCATGGGCCAGGTGCTCACCGCGTCCTGCGCGGCAGTGCCCAAGTCACGGCGCACAAGGCGGACGCCGGCGGACTCCAGCAGTCCGACCAGGTCCTCGACGGGACCGTCCGGTAGACCCCACGCACGCCGTAGAGAAGCTGCGACGGCTGAGGGATCACCGTGTTCGGCAATCGGCATCCGGGTCAACTGGAGGAGCTGCGGCCTCGAGTCATTCACGTCTTCGGACAAGCCGTCGACGGACAACCGCGTCAGCTGGGTGAGCCCTTCGACCGCACGCATCACCTTCACCGACATGGCGCTGGAGCGCCGGCGATGGTGCAGGCAGGTGACCTCGACGCCACCGATCGGATCGGTTACCCGCAGCAAATCCGCGGGCACAGCCAAGGCGTCGGCAATGGCGACGAGGTACTCCGCCGACAGCGGGAGGAGTCCTTTTTCCACCTTCGAGACGAACCCCTGTGAGACTCCAGCTGCCTGGGCCAGGTCGACCTGAGCCCAGCGTCGGGCTTCGCGCACCGTGCGGACCATGCGCGCGACAGCGGCTGTCTCACTCATCAGACCTCGCTCCCAGTTCGACCATCAGCCGAAAGCCTACCAAAACCGCGCTCGAATATTCCGAACCGACGCCGTCGGGGTACAGCAACATGTTCCAGCGAGTCAAGAGCACGGCGGGCCGGACTACCCGAAGCGGTTCCACCAAGCGGAGCAGTGACCATCGCGCGATCGGACGCCGCTATGATCGTGCGCATGGTGTCACCACTTTGGGGATCACTCCCGCGTATCGTCGAGAAAGCAACCGCTTAGTAGGCTCGCGGGCACGAGCCCGTTTCTCAACGACGAGGAGGTCCCCCGTGACCGATTCCCCTTCCCGTGTCGCCGTGGTCACCGGTGCCGGCCGCGGCATCGGCGCCGCCGTGGCCGCCCGGCTGGCCGATGACGGCTTCGCCGTCGGGCTGCTGGACCTGGACGAGGCCGGCGTCAAGCAGGGCGCCGAGGCGATCGTCGCCAAGGGCGGCAAGGCCGTCGGGGTCGCCCTCGACGTCAGCGACGCCGAGCAGGTCGAGTCGGCCGTCGCCCGCGTCGCCGACGAGCTCGGGCCGCCGGTCGTGCTGGTCAACAACGCCGGCATCACCCGGGACAACCTGATCTTCAAGATGACCGAGCAGGAGTGGGACTCCGTGCTCGACGTGCACCTCAAGGGCTCCTTCCTGATGACCCGCGCGGTGCAGAAGCACATGACCGAGCAGAAGTACGGCCGGATCGTCAACCTGTCGAGCACTTCGGCGCTGGGCAACCGCGGCCAGGTCAACTACGCCGCCGCCAAGGCCGGCATGCAGGGCTTCACCAAGACCCTCGCGATCGAGCTGGGCAAGTTCAACGTCACGGCCAACGCGATCGCGCCGGGCTTCATCGCCACCGACATGACCGCGGCGACCGCCGAGCGGCTCGGCATGAGCTTCGAGGACTTCAAGGCGGCGGCCGCGTCGCAGATCCCGGTGCAGCGCGTCGGCACGCCCGAGGACATCGCCAACCTGGCGTCGTACCTGGTCAGCGAGGGCGCCGGGTTCGTCTCCGGCCAGGTCGTCTACGTCGCCGGCGGACCGAAGGACTGAGCACATGCGCGTATTCGGCACCCTCGACGAGTTCGCCGCCGCAGCCGGCGAGCACCTCGGGTACAGCGAGTGGCTGACGATCACCCAGGAGCGCGTGAACCAGTTCGCCGACGCCACCGACGACCACCAGTGGATCCACGTCGACGAGCCGATGGCGGCCGCGGGCCCGTTCGGCGGCACCATCGCCCACGGCTTCCTGACGCTGTCGCTGCTGTCGGCGTTCGGCCCGAAGATCTACCGGGTCGACGGCATCAGGATGGGCATCAACTACGGCCTCAACAAGGTCCGCTTCCCGCAGCCGGTGAAGGTCGGCTCGAAGGTGCGCGCCGGGGCGGAGCTGGTGGAGATCACCGACATCCCGGGCGGCAAGCAGGCGGTGTCGAAGTGGACGGTCGAAATCGACGGCGAAGCGAAGCCCGCTTGCGTCGCCGAGTGGGTCACCCGGTTCCTGGCGTGACCACCCGGCCGGGGTGCGCCCCGGCCGGGTCCGCTGTACGACATACCGACTAGTCGGTATGCTCTCCGGAATGGAGTTTGAGGAGGCCGCATGAACCCGCCAGGACTCGACCTGGGCCGCCTGCGCGCCCACCTGGACGCGCACCGGCCCGGGATGGCCGCCGGCGAGCTGACCGCGGACGTCGTGGAGGGCGGCCGGTCGAACCTCACCTACGTGGTGGGCGACGGCCGGTCGCGCTGGGTGGTGCGCCGCCCGCCGCTCGGGCACGTGCTGCCCACCGCGCACGACATGAGCCGCGAGTTCCGGGTGATCTCCGGCCTGCGCGACACCGCCGTGCCGGTGCCCGAAGCGCTGCTGCTCTGCGAAGACCCCGACGTCCTCGGGGCGCCCTTCTACGTGATGAGCTTCGTCGAGGGCACGCCCTACCGGACCGCGGACCAGCTGAGCGAACTCGGCCCGGACCGCACCCGGACGATGGCCGACGCGCTGGTCGGCACCCTCGTCGACCTGCACGCGGTGGACCCGGCCGCCGTCGGGCTGGGCGGCTTCGGCCGCCCCGAGGGCTTCCTGGAACGGCAGCTGCGGCGGTGGAAGAAGCAGCTGGACGCCTCCCGCAGCCGCGATCTCCCGGGCGTCGACGAGCTGCACGACCGGCTCGCGGCGGCGGTGCCGGTGTCCGGGGAGCCGTCGATCATCCACGGCGACTACCGCCTCGACAACGTCCTGGTCGACGGCGACGACCGGATCTCGGCGGTGCTCGACTGGGAGATGTCGACGCTGGGCGACCCGCTGACCGACCTCGCGCTGCTGGTGGCCTACGCCGAGCGCGACAAGGTGTCGCTGCCGTTCGTGTCCAACGCCAGCTCGGCGCCGGGCTACCCGGGCACCGACGAAGTGGTCGCCCGCTACGCCGAGCTGTCCGGGCGGGACGTCTCGCAGCTGGACTGGTACGTCAGCTTCGCGTTCTTCAAGCTGGCCGTGATCCTGGAAGGCATCTACTACCGCTTCAGCAAGGGCCAGACGGTCGGGGCGGGTTTCGAAGGCGTCGGTGCCGGGGTCGCGCCGCTCATCGCGCACGGCAACGAGATTCTCAAAGAGGAGAAGTAAATGGACTTCGCGTTCGACGAGAAGACCGAGGAGCTGCGCGGGCGGCTCCTCGAGTTCATGGACTCGCACATCTACCCCGCCGAGCCGGTGTTCGAGCAACAGCTCGCCGAACGCGACGACCCGTGGGCCATCCCGCCGGTCGTCGAGGAGCTCAAGGCCGAGGCCCGCAAGCGCGGCCTGTGGAACTTCTTCCTCCCCGGCGACCACGGCGCGGGCCTGACGAACCTCCAGTACGCGCCGCTGGCGGAGATCACCGGCCGCAGCATCCGGCTCGCGCCGACCGCGCTCAACTGCGCCGCGCCCGACACCGGGAACATGGAAGTGCTGACCATGTTCGGCAACGAGCAGCAGCAGAAGCAGTGGCTGGAACCGTTGCTGAACGGGGAAATCCGCTCGGCGTTCGCGATGACCGAGCCGGACGTCGCCTCCTCCGACGCCCGCAACATCGAGACGGCCATCCGGCGTGACGGCGACGAGTACGTCGTCAACGGCCGCAAGTGGTACATCTCCGGCGCGATGAACCCCGCGTGCAAGATCTTCATCGTGATGGGCAAGACCGATCCCGAAGCCGCGCCGCACAAGCAGCAGAGCATGATCCTGGTCCCCCGCGACACGCCGGGCGTCACGGTCAAGCGCGGCATGCACGTCTTCGGCTACGACGACAGCGACCACGGCGGCCACGCCGAGGTGCTCTTCGAAGACGTCCGCGTGCCGGTCGAGAACCTCATCGCCGGCGAGGGCGACGGGTTCGCCATCGCCCAGGCCCGGCTCGGCCCGGGCCGCATCCACCACTGCATGCGCGCCATCGGCATGGCCGAGCGCGCGCTGGAGCTCATGTGCCGCCGGGCGATCTCGCGCGAGGCGTTCGGCAAGCCGATCGCGCAGCAGGGCGTCGTGCAGGACTGGATCGCCGAATCGCGCGTCAAGATCGAGCAGCAGCGGCTGCTGGTGCTCAAGACCGCGTGGCTGATGGACACCGTCGGCAACCAGGGCGCGCACACCGAGATCCAGGCGATCAAGATCTCCACCCCGATCACCGTCGAGTGGATCCTCGACAAGGCCGTGCAGGTGCACGGCGCGGGCGGGGTCAGCCAGGACTTCCCGCTGGCCGCGATGTGGGCCGGGAACCGCACGCTGCGCCTGGCCGACGGGCCGGACGAGGTCCACAAGCGCTCGCTGGCCCGGCGCGAACTGAAGAAGTACCTCTCGGAGGGCGCGAAGTGACTGTCACCGCCGAAGACCTGACCCGCCAGGCCACCGAATTCCTGGCCGCGCACGACCCCGCGTCCACCGACCGCATGGACTTCCTGCGGGCCCGGTTCGACGCCGGGCTGGCCTGGATCCACTTCCCCGCCGGGCTCGGCGGGCAGAACGCGCCGCGCGCGCTGCAGTCCGCTGTGGACGAAGTGTTCACCGCGGCGGGCGCGCCGGACAACAACCCGCGCCGGATCGGCATCGGCCTCGGCATGGCCGCGCCGACCATCCTCGCCTTCGGCACGCCGGAGCAGCGCGAGCGCTTCCTGCGTCCACTGTGGACCGGCGAGGAGGTGTGGTGCCAGCTGTTCTCCGAGCCGGGCGCGGGCTCCGACCTCGCCGCGCTGGGCACCCGGGCGGTGCGTGACGGCGACGACTGGATCGTCACCGGCCAGAAGGTGTGGACCTCGGGCGCGCACGAGTCCCAGTGGGCGATCCTGGTCACCCGCACCGACCCGGACGTGCCGAAGCACCAGGGCATGACGTACTTCCTGTGCGACATGACCGCGCCCGGCGTCGAGGTCCGGCCGCTGCGCCAGATCACCGGCGAGGCCGAGTTCAACGAGGTCTTCCTGACCGACGTCCGCATCCCGGACACCCAGCGCCTCGGCGCGGTCGGCGAAGGCTGGAAGGTCGCGCAGACGACGCTGATGAACGAGCGCGTCGCGATCGGCGGGTACGTCCAGCCCCGCGAAGGCGGCCTGATCGGGATCGTCGCGAAGACCTGGCGCGAGCGGCCCGAGCTGCGCACGCCGGAGCTGCGCGACCGCCTGGTCCGGCACTGGGTCGAGGCGGAAACGCTGCGGCTGGCCGGTACCCGGCTGCGCCAGCAGCTGACCGCGGGCGCGCCCGGGCCGGAGGGCTCGGCCATGAAGGTCGCGTTCTCGGAGCTGAACCAGGCGCTCACCGGCCTGGAGGTCGAACTGCTCGGCGAAGAGGGCCTGGCCTACGACGACTGGACGTTCCGGCGGCCGGCGATCGTCGACTTCACCGGCCGCGAAGCCGGCTACCGCTACCTGCGCGCGAAGGGGAACTCCATCGAGGGCGGCACCTCGGAGGTCCTGCGCAACATCATCGCCGAGCGCGTGCTGGGCCTGCCCTCGGAGCCGCGCGTCGACAAGGACGTCGCCTGGAAGGACCTCCCCCGATGACCGATCTGCTCTATTCCGAGGTCGAAGAGGACCTGCGGGCTTCGGTCCGCGACCTGCTCAAGGCCAAGGCCGGCGCCGAAGCCCTGCTCGCGCGCGTCGAGACGGCGGAGCCCTACGACCTGAAGCTGTGGCGCACGCTGGCCGACGAGGTGGGCGTGGCCGGGCTGGCGGTGCCGGAGGAGCTGGGCGGCCACGGCGCCTCGGCCCGCGAAGTCGCCGTGGTGGCCGAAGAACTGGGCCGCAGTGTCGCGCCCGTGCCGTTCCTCGGCAGCGTCGTGCTGGCGACGACGGCGCTGGTGCACGCCGGCGCGCGTGACTTCGTCGGCCGGCTCGCGGCGGGCCAGGCGATCGGCGCGCTGGCGGTGCCGCTGTCGACGGCGCCGGGCGCGGGCTTCCCGTCGTCGGTGACGGCGGCCGCGGACGGCACGTTGCGCGGCCGCGTGGGCACGGTCGCCGACGCGTCGGTGGCGGACCTGCTGGTCGTCCCGGCCGCGGGCCCCGACGGGCCGGCGCTGTACGTGGTCGAGGCGTCGGCGGCGACGGTGTCGGAACTGGTGTCGTTCGACCTGACGCGGCGCGTGGCCGACGTGGTCCTGGACAACGCCCCGGCCACGCTGGTCGCCTCGGGGCCGGAGGCCGCCGCGGCGCTGGAGCAGGCGCTGCTGTTCGGGGCGGGCATCCTCGCGTCGGAGCAGACGGGCGTCGCCGAGTGGGCGCTCACCGAGACGGTGACCTACCTCAAGGGCCGGTACCAGTTCGGCCGCCCGGTCGGCGGGTTCCAGTCCCTCAAGCACCGGCTGGCGAACCTGTACACGGACCTTGTCCTCGCCCGCGCGACGGCCCGCAACGCCGCGGACGCGCTGGCCACGGGCACCGACGTGCCGATCGCGGTGGCGGTGGCCCAGGCCCGCAACGCCCCGATCGCCGTGCACGCGACGGAGGAGGCGATCCAGCTGCACGGCGGCATCGGGATGACTTGGGAGCACCCGGCGCACCTGTACCTCAAGCGCGCCAAGGCGGACGAGCTCGCCCTCGGCACCCCGGGCCGGCACCGGGCCCGGCTGGCGGACCTGATCGACCTGCCCGCCTGAGTTCCCGGAAACGGCCCGTTCCCCGCTCGGGGAACGGGCCGTTTCCGCGTTCCGCAACACATTCGGCCGTGCCGGGCGACGCGCGGCCTGCCGTACGCTGGCTTCCATGGCGCCGGCCATCCAGCTGCACCTCAACCAGGCCCTGATGCGCATTCCCCGGCGGGCGGAAAGCGCCGACCGTTCGACACTGGCCGCGACCTACGTCGCCGCCGGCTCGTTTTCCGCGATGATCAATTCGGCCGACCACCAGATCCTGTTCGGCCGCCGCGGCACCGGGAAGACGCACGCGTTGCTGCACCTGCAGGACCTCGCCGAGCGCACCGGGGACATCGCGATCCACCTCGACCTGCGGACGATCGGCTCCACCGGCGGCTTGTACGCCAACACCGCGCTGAGCCCCGCCCAGCGCGGCACGCAATTGCTGGTGGACACCCTCGAAGCCGTCCACGAACGGCTTTTCGCCGTCGCTGTCGACGGCGAAAGCGCGGATCCGGACGCGCTTCTGCGCGGCCTCGACGCGCTGGTCTCCGCGGCCACCGAAGTGGAAGTCATCGGCGAAACGGAACAGGAACAGACTTCCGGCGGCGCGGTGGAACGCGGCTATGCGGCGGAACTGTCCGTCGCCCCGAACGGCGGTGCCAAAGCGTCCGCGCGGCACCGCACGTCCGTGACGACGTCGAGCCGCCGCAAGCGCACCGGCGTCGAGCAGCACCGGGTGCTGTTCGGCCCGCTGAGCCGGGCCGTGCAGGCCGTGGCCGACGGCGTCCGGCCCGCCCGGCTGTGGCTGCTGCTCGACGAGTGGAGCAGCGTGCCACTGGACCTGCAGCCGTTCCTGGCGGACCTGCTGCGCCGCAGCGTCCTGCCGGTCCGCGGGGTCACGGTGAAGATCGCCGCGATCGAGCACCGCGCCCGCTTCTTCGTCCCGCTCGACGAGGACTACCTCGGCATCGAGGTCGGCTCCGACGCGGCGTCCGCCGTCAGCCTCGACGAGGCCCTCGTCTTCGACCGGTCGCCGGAGGCGGCCCAGGCGTTCTTCCGGGAGCTGTTCGCCAGGCACGTCCGGCCGATCCTCGCCTCGATGCTGCGGACGGCGGTCCCCGGCGAGTTCGTCGACGCCGCCTTCCACGGCGGCGCGTTCCCCGAGCTCGTCCGGGCCGCGGAGGGTGTCCCCCGCGACGCGATCAACATCGCGGCCCTGGCCGCCCAGCACGCCCACGGCGGCCGGATCACGGGTGCGCACGTGCGGCGCGCGGCGCGGGACTGGTACCTGCGCGACAAGCAGTCCGTCATCAGCCGCGACGAGGAGGCGGACCTGCTGCTGGGCCTCCTGATCGACGAAGTGGTCGGCCGGCGCCGGAGCCGGACGTTCCTGCTGGCCGCGCGGGACCGCACGGCGGCGATCGACACGCTTTGCGACGCGCGGCTGCTCCACATCGTCCGGCACGGCGTCGTCGACCCGCGCCGGCCGGGCCGGTTGTACGACGGGTACGCGATCGATTACGGCTGCTACGTCACCCTGCTCGGTGGCCCGGCGGCGGACGCGGCGAAGCCCCTGCCCGCCGACGTCTTCACGTTCGACAAGGCCGTGATCGACCTCCCGCGCCTGGGCCGAAATTCATGAAGAACCTTCAGTTTCCTTCCGAATTATCGCTCAGATGAGCGAAAATTTGTGAGCCAGGCCACTTCACGGGTAAAAGGGTGACAAAAATGCCCTTCTTCCCATGGTTCTCGTCGTCGCCCGGATCTAATGTGTGCGCCATGGAAACAGCCGTCGCGCCGGCCGACGCCGGCGCGTTGGAACAATTGACCGTCGCGATCGGCGGTCACCGCCACAGCGCGCTCGCGGCCGGGCCCACCTCGGGTGAGCTGGTCCTGCTGCTGCACGGCTGGCCCGAGTTCGCCGACTCCTGGACCGAGCAGCTCCACGCCCTCGGCGAGGCCGGCTACCGCGCGCTGGCCGTCGACCAGCGCGGCTATGCGGCGGGCGCGCGACCCGAGGGGGTCGAGCACTACACGCTCGATCACCTGGTCGGCGACGCCCTCGCCTTCGCCGACACCCAGGGAGCGGACCGCTTCCACCTGATCGCGCGCGACTGGGGCGGCATGGTGGCCTGGGCCCTCGCCGCGGCCCACCCGGAGCGCCTCCGGTCCCTGACGGTGCTCTCGACGCCCCACCCGTCGGCCCTCCAGCGCGCGGTGGCCACCGACGACGGCCAGTTCCACGACCTCGGCTACATCCGCTTCTTCCGCCGCGCGGTCGGCAAAGCCGAGAATTTCCTCTTACGCGACGAAGCCGCCCAATTACGGGCTGTTTACAACCGCCGCATTCCGAAAGCAATCGTCGAAGGCACGGTGACGCGCCTTTCCGAACCGGGCGCCCTCACCGCGACGTTGAATTGGTACCGCGGGGCCACGAACGACGAGTTCGACATCCCGGCGGGCCGCATCAAGGTCCCGACGCTGTACCTGTGGGGCCGCGAGGACCCGTACCTGAGCCAGAGCGCGGCCGAGCAGACGGTCCACCACATCGACGCGGAGTACCGCTTCCAGATCATCGAGGGCGCCAGCCAGTGGATGGCGATGGAGGCCCCGGACGAGGTGAGCGCGCTGCTGCTGGACCACGTCCAGCGGCACTAGGCACCGGCCGGCTTGCGGACCAGCCCGGTGTAGCCGACGAGCGCGAGCGTCGCCAGCGCCCAGATCGCGGCCTGGACCACCCAGATCGCCACCGTGAACACCGCAACGGAACCGACTCCGGTGTTGAGGTCGCACCGCCCGCGCACCCCCGGGGACAGCGGCAGCCCGCGGTCCAGCCCGACGCCGATGAGCTCCACCGTCGTGCACGGCGTGCCCGCCGGCGCCTCGAAGGCCGCCACGCGCTCGGCGGCTCGATGGGTCCCGTCGGCCACGTGCCCGGCCCAGAACCCCAGTCCCCCGGCGGCGACCACGGCGAACAGCAGCGCGGCGGCCGCCCGCCGCGCCCGGTAGCCGTAGCCGGCGAAGAGTCCCCACAGGCGGTGGAACCACCGCGCCGGCCACCCGCCGATGGCTTGGGGCGCCCGCGCCGCAGGTCGCGCTGCTGGGCGATGAGGACCGCCCGGGCCTGGCCGTCGTGCCCGTGCGCGCGTTCCGCCGCGGCCAGCCGCTGGTACGGCCCGGGCCGGTAGCCCGCGGTGCGCGACCCGATCAGCTCCAGCCACTCCCGCCAGGTGACGTCCTCGAGCGAGCCGAACCGGAACCCGTCGAGGAACACCAGGCCGTCCGAGCCGACCACTTCGACGGGGAAGAAGACCGGCCCCTCGACCACCACGTCCGCGAAGCTCACGAGCGTGCCGCCGTCGCCGTGGCCGATCTCGGCGCCGGTGAAGGTCAGCTGGCCGCCGACGTGGGCACCCACCAGGCCGACGGCCGCCGGGTCGCCGCCGCCGGTGGCCCGCAGGCCGGTGCACGCCAAGCTGCCGCGGACCCGGCACCGGTCGGCCAGCAGCGCCGGGCCGGTGTCGTTGGTGAGTTCGGCACCGTCGAAGGTCACCTTGCCCTCGACCTGCGCCGCGGACAGGCTCACCGCGGCCACCTCGGACGAGGCGGTCGCCGTCATGGCCGTGAAGTCGAGGTAGGTGCCGACGCGGAGGTCGTCGGCGCTCAGCGCGGGACCCGATTCGTTCGTGCACACGACGCCTTCGGCCAGCAGCTGCCCGCCGATCCCGGCGGCGTGCGCGCGGATCGCGCCGCGATCGCCGGCGCCGGTGGCGTGCGTCCCCGCGAGGTACAGGTTGCCCTCGACGCGCAGCCCGTCGGCGTAGAGCGCCGGGCCGGTGCCGCTGGTGAGCCGGGCGTCCTCGATCGTCGCCTGGCCGCCGATCCGGGCGCCGAGCAGGCGGAGCGTGCCCACCTCGCCGGACCCGGTCGCCGTCACCCCGTCGAGGCGCAGGGAGCCGTCGACGCGCAGCCGGTCGGCGCTCAGTGCCGCGCCGGTGTCGTTGGCGAGCTCGGCGCGCTCGAGGTCGACGTGCCCGCCGACCTGGGCCCCGATCAGGCAGAGGGCGCCGTACTCGCCCGAACCCGACACCCGCGAACCCTCGCCGGAGAGGGTGTCGCCGACCCGGATGCCGTCGGCGCTCAGCGCGCGCCCGCCGTCGTTGACGAGCACGGCACCGTCGAAGGTGAACTGCCCGTCGACCCGCGCACCGGTCAGGCTGATCGTGGCGGCCCCGGAGCCGGTGGCCGTGACCTCGCCGAGGCGCAGCTCCCCCGCGTGGAGCCGGTCGGCCTCCAACTCGGTCCCGCTGCCGCCCCGCAGCGTGCTCCCGGTCAGGTCGGCCTCCCCGAGCCGGGCGGCGAGCAGGCGGAGCTCCCCGGTCACCGTGGCCTCGGTCAGGAGCAGGCTGTCGCCGACGACCAGGCCGTCGGCGTTCAGCGCGGGCCCGGACTCGTTGGTGAGGACGGCGTGGCCGAAGTCGGCCTGGCCGTCGACGCGCGCGCCGAGCAGCCGGACCGCCCCCAGCTCACCCGCCCCGGTCGCCCGCAGGCCGACGGCCTTCAGCGCACCGCTCCGCAGGCCGTCGAGGTAGAGCGCGGGCCCATCCGCGCCGGTGAACTCCGCGCCGGAGAGCCGGGTCCGGCCGCTGACCCGGGCGTCCAGCAGGCAGAGCGCGCCGTACTCCCCGGAGCCGGACATCCGGGTGCCCGTCAGGCGCAGGTCGTCCACCCGCAGGCCCTCGGCGTCCAGCGCGCACCCGGAGCCGCCGGTCAGCTCGCTGCCGGACAGGTCCAGCCACGGCAGCCGGGCGTGCTGGGCGCTCATCGGTTCGGCGAGCACGCAGTCCACCAGCCCGAGCCCGGCGACGGCCTCCACGTCGTCGAGGTCGAGCTCCCCGGTGATCCGGGTTCGCTCCACCCGCACCCCGCGGGGGTCCACCGGGCCCCGGAGGCCGAGCAGCAGTTCACGCAGCACGAGCGCCCGCACCGGGGCATCGGCCGCGAACGAACGGCCGTGCCGGGCGGCGTCGAGCAGCTGCCGCTCCGGTCCGGTCAGGTCGTCGACGACGGGGAGCGGCGGGTACTCGGTCACCCCGTGAACTAACCAGGTGGCCGCAGGGCGTCGAGCAGCAGGTCCGCGTAGTGGTCGCCGATCTGGCGGGCCGTCAACGAGCCGCTCCGGCGGTACCACGACCCCAGGTGGTGCACGGACCCGAAGAAGAAGTCCACCACCACGTCGGCCGGCTTGTCCGTGCGGAACTCGCCGGAAGCCTGGCCCTCCTCGACCAGCCCGCGGAACCGCTCGTGGTACTTGCGCCGCTCCGCCCGCACCGCCTTCTGCTTGTCCGGGGACAGCTGGTGCATCGACTGCAGGAAGATCGTGTTGTCGTCGAGGTTGTCGATGCTGGACACCACGACGTCGGACGCCGCCGCCGCCAGCCGCTCCCGCAGCGGCGCGCCCGACGAGGCCACGCTCTCCAGCTGGCGGGTCTGCTCGCGCAGGACGCGCGCGTAGATCTCGTAGAGCAGGTCGTCCTTCGAGCCGAAGTAGTGGTACATCGCGCCCTTGGTGACGCCCGCCGCCTCGACGATCTCCTGGACGGACGTGCGGTCGAAACCCTTCTTGGCGAACAGCTTCGTGGCGTGCTCCAGCAGCCGCCGGGGCACGGCGGCCTGGTCGTCGCCGGTGGCCTCGCCCGGCTTGCGGGTGCTTGCTCGGGTCACCGCGAACCCCCTCTCAGGACGCACCAGGATAACGCCACGACAGGAAGCGCCGCGGGTTGTCCACGAGCATCGTCGTGATGTCCGCTTCGGACACCCCGCGGGCCCCGCACGGCCGGCAGCACGTCCCGGGTGATGTGCAGGTAGTGCCAGTTCGGCGCGATCGCGGGCAGCGGCGCGGCGGGCAGCCAGTCGATGTAGCACGACGCGTCGTGCGAGAGCACCATGCTGCCCGCGTGACCGCGTTCGCACAGCGCCGCGACCGTGTCGACCCGCTCCTCGCCTTGCAGCAGCGTGCCGGGCCCGCGGAAGTGCAGGTAGTGCAGGTGGTGCGGCACGTCGTTGTCGGTGTAGAGCCCGGTCGCCACGACGATGTCGACGTCGACCTCGGCCGCCACCCGCTGCACGCGGCCCAGCCCGATCACCGTCGGGTCGACGATCGTGTCGATCCCGGCTTCCTTCAGCTCCTTCAGGCGCCGGAGCGCCTCGGGGACGTGCTCGTCCTCGCGGAACCCTTCGTGCTCCGGGTAGTTCTCGGCGAATTCGGGGCTCAGGACGAAGAGGTGCTCGTGCATCAGCACCCGGCCCGGCGCTCCGGGCGCGATCGCGCCGCGGGCGGTCTCGATCACCGCGCTACCCCCGGGCCCGCAGCTCGCGGCGCAGGATCTTGCCGCTCGTGGTCTTCGGCAGCTCGTCGAGGACTTCGATGGTGCGCGGGTACTTGAAGGCGGCGAGCCGCTCCTTGCACCACGCGACCAGCTCCGCGGGATCGGCGGTCGCCCCGGGCGCCGGGCTGACGTACGCCTTGACCGTCTCGCCGCGGTAGGGGTCGGCGATCCCGACGACGGCGGCCTCGCGGACCGCCGGGTGCGTGTACAGGACGTCTTCAACCTCGCGCGGCCAGACCTTGAAGCCGGACGCGTTGATCATGTCCTTCTTGCGGTCGACGACGTAGACCCAGCCGCGCTCGTCCATGAAGCCGATGTCGCCGGTGAGCAGCCGCCCGCCCGGCAGCGCCTCGGCGGTGGCGTCCGGGCGGTTCCAGTAGCCCGAGACGACCATCGGGCCCTCGACGGCGATCTCGCCCGGCTGCCCGGGCGGCAGCTCCTCGCCGTTCTCGCCGAGGATCCGGACGATCGTGTCCGGCACCGGCAGGCCGATCGAGATGGTGCCGGATTCCGGGTCGATCGGCGCCTCGAGGGTGCCGGGGACGACGACGCAGCCCGCCGTGGTTTCGGTGAGGCCGTAGCCGTTGTGGATGTAGTGCCCGGTCTTCGCCCGGAAGGCCTCGACGACGGCGGGCGGCAGCGCGGCGCCGCCGGAGTACAGCAGGGCGAACGAAGCGAAGTGCTCCCGGCTGAACGACGGGTGCGCCATCAGCGCCATGTAGGCCGTGGACGGCCCGACCGTGTACGACGGCCGGTGCTCGAGGAACGCGTCGAGCACGACCCCCGGCTCGAAGCGGTAGGCCAGGGCCAGCGTGCCCTCGATGTCGATCGCGGAGCCGACCTCGCAGACCATGCCGGTGATGTGGAACAGCGGCGCCAGGCCGAACAGCGTCGAGCCGGCGGGCAGGCCGCTGAACGAGCCGAGGGCCGCGGCGTTGGTGCCGACGTTGCCGTGGGTGTTGGTGGCGCCCTTCGGCGTGCCGCTGGTGCCGGAGGTGTAGCTGATCAACGCGGTGTCGTCGAGGGCGAAGGCGGGTTCCGGGGGCTTCGGCCCCGGCGTGGCCGCAACTTCGAGGAGCTCGGCCGCCCCCGGCGTCTCCTCCCGTCCGACCTTGGCCAGGACGCGCTCGTCGTCGCGGGTCTGGAACTCGAGTTCGCTGGTGGTGAGCGCGATGCCGACCCCGTTCGCGGCCGCCGTCTCGCCGATGTAGGCGTTCCAGCCGCGCTGCGAACAGACGACCGCCTTGACGCCGGCGTCGGTGAACACGTGCGTGAGCTCGCGGTCGCGGTACATCGGGTTGACCGGCACGACGATCCCGCCGGCCTTCCATGCGCCGAGCAGGGCGATGACGAACTGCGGGATGTTCTGCAGCACCAGGGCGAGCCGGTCGCCGCGGGCGAAGCCGTGGGCCGCCAGGTACCGCGCGACGCCGTCGGAGAGCTCGTCGACCTCGCGGTAGGTCAGCCGCGCGTCGAAGTACGCGATCGCCGCCCGGTCCGGGACGTGGTCCACGGCCCGGCGGAACGACTCGGGCAACGTCGTCGGCTTCGCCGGCCCCGCGGCCCGCGCGCGTTCGTCGTAGCTCGCGAGCCAGGGCTTCGCGTCGTACCAGCTCATGCAGTGGCCTCCCTTGGACACCGACCGGTCGGTATGTCGAAGCTAGGAGGACACGGCGGCCCGCGTCAAGCCCGCGCACGCACGCCAAAATTGCGTACGACAATTCCGGTACGCCACTGAATCACTCAAAGCAATGCAGCCGGATGCCGCCGTCACAGGAGTACACGTGCCCCGGTTCGAAATGGTTCACATCTTCTTTTTCGTGTCGATCACACTGGACAAACCCCTGGTGGAGAAGCCACCATGGGCGTCGGCGACCAGATAGGTCCGCCCCATCAAAGAACCCCGCCGTATCCCCCGAACACGGCGGAGTACCCATATGTTCACGCTAACTCACGCACGAAAACGGAGTCATTCATGCCTGCTTCCGGTGGACGACACCGCCTGTCCCGGCGGACGAAGATCGCGACCGGGGTCTTCGCCCTCGCGATCGCGGGTGGAGCGCTGGCGGTCGCCACGACCTTCGGCCAGCCCGGCGCCGCCAGCGCCGCCTCGGGCGGCCAGGCCGCCGTCGGCCAGATCAGCTGTCCCGACGTGGCGAGCAAGCTCCCCGCCATCCCCGCGCAAGCCCAGGCCGAGGTGCAACGCAACCTGGACCTGCTCAACACCCAGATCGCCGAAGCCAACAACCGCCTGCAGACGACCGTCGGCCAGGGCGGCCCGAACTTCGTCCAGAACGCCATCCTCGGCCCGCTGGCGGACAAGCGGAAGTCGACGATCGACCGCATCGCCATCTCGATCGGGCGCCGGGCCGAGAAGCCGCAGGGCCTCGACAGCCTGGCCACGTGCGCGGTCGGCGGGCAGGCCGGCACGGGTGCCGGTGCCGGCGCGCCGGCTCCCGCCCCGGCCCAGGGCACGGGCAACGGCGGCCAGAACGGGAACACGGGCAACAGCGGCAACACCGGCAACGCCGGGGTCGGCAAGATCTCCTGCCCCGACGTCGCGAGCAAGCTCCCGGCCATCCCCGCCCAGGCCCAGGCGGAGGTGCAGCGCAACCTCGAGCTGCTGAACACCCAGATCGCCGAAGCGAACAACCGCCTGCAGACGACCGTCGGCCAGGGCGGCCCGAACTTCGTGCAGAACGCCATCCTCGGCCCGCTCGAGGACAAGCGCGTGGCGACGATCAACCGGATCGCCACCGCCATCGGCCGCAACGCGGCCAAGCCGCAGGGTCTCGACGCGCTCGCGCCCTGTAGCCGGTGACCACGCCGGGTCCGGCGGGGGGTGCGCCCCGCCGGACCCGCGCCTCACCGGGCCAGCAGCGCGCTGATCCGCAGGAAGCCCCGGGCGGCCATCGTCACCCGCACTTCCGTGGTGACGACCGGATCGAATGCGAACGACGTCGGGTCGTTCGAGCCGGTCCCCCACGTGATCCGCAGGTTCCGCACCGGCTCGAAGCCCCGGGCGGTGCGGCAGGCGACTTCGACGGCGACCGGCAGCGCCAGGTTCGCGTCCACGACGAAGTTCGCCGTGACGGCACCGATCCGCTGAGCCGACGGCCAGGCCAGGGACACCCAGTCCGCGGCCCGCGGCCGGCTCACCGCCTTCAGCGTCGACGTCGCCGGCTTGACGTAGTAGTTGGACCAGCCGGTGGCCGGGTTCCCGTCCAGCATCGCGGCCGGCAGCGTGTCCGGGGCGCCCGAGTAGCTCGCGTCCGCCGTCGAAGCGGCCGGGACCACGGGGGTTTCGACCGCACGCGCTCCCGGGCCGTTGCGCCGGCCGAGAGGCGAGCCGGGCAAGGTGAGCTTCCCGGGCGTCAGTCCCGGAGCGCTTGCGGTGACGGTGACCGGCCCGCGCCCGCCGGTCGCCGCGACGACGGCGACCGCCAGCCCCTTGAACGCCGGGATCGCCGGCTGCTGGTAGCTCTGGGCGAGTTCCTGCCGTCCGTTGTCGACGCCGGCGATCCGGCCGGGACCGGCGACGGTGAAGCGCAGCAGCGGCCCGTCGCCGGGCACGACGACCCCGTGGGCGTCCACGACCGACGCCGTCACGAACGTCATCGCCCCGGAAACCACCTCGCCACCGGGCGCGTCCACGCTCAGCTCGACCGCGCGCGGCGGCCCGGCCGTGACGAGCTCGTCGCGCGCCACCTCGCGGCCGCCGGCCCGGGCGATCGCGGTCAGCGTGCCGGGCTCGAAGGGCACGGTCCAGGTCAGGTGCAGCTTGCCGGTGCTGCCGTTCGGGCTGGTGTAGCTGCCGGAGGGATCGTTCTTGTCGTCGCCGGCCGGCTCGCTCGTCTCCAGGTACGCCCGGCCGTCCACTGTGGTCTTGCGGTCGAACTTCTTGATGCCAAGCGACTTCCCGTTCAGCACCAGCTCGACGGTGTCCACAGTGGAGTAGACCCAGACCGCGACGGGCTCGCCGGGGCGGTGGTTCGTCCAGTCCATCGGGGTCAGGTGCACCATCGGCGCGGTGGTCCACTGGCTCCGGAAGAGGTGGAAGGCGTCCTTGGGCAGGCCGGCGCTGTCGATCGCGCCGAAGAAGGACGTCTTGACGGGGAAGACGTCGTACGGCGTCGGCTCGCCGAGGTAGTCCTGCCCGGACCAGAGGAACTGGCCCTGGCAGAACTTCCGGTCGCGATCCTTCTTCAGCGAATACTCGCCACTGAAGGTCCACGACGCCAGGTTGTTGTCGTAGGACGACGTCGCCCGCTTGCCCGGGGTGTGGTTCTCGCCGGTGTTGAGCAGGTCCGGGTCCTGGTAGACCCCGCGCGTGGAGGTCTCCGACGACGACTCGGACTCGAAGAAGAACTTGTCCGGGTACTGCTTGTGCAGCCCGTCGATGGACTGGGCGGTGTTGTAGTTGACGCCGAGGCCGTCGAGCTGCTTGAGGATGAGGTCCTGCGGCGAGCCCGGCGCGGGCACGCCGCGGTAGCGGTCGGACCCCATGACGATCGGCCGGGTGGTGTCGATCGAGCGGACCACGGCGATCAGGTCCGCCGCGATCTGCGGGCCGCCCGCCATCGACGCGTCCGGCACCTCGTTGCCGATCGACCACAGCACGACCGCGGGCGAGTTCTTGGCCGCGTGCACCATTTCGGCGATGTCGCGCCCGCTCCACTCGTCGAAGTCGCGGTGGTAGTCGTAGTCGAGCTTGCCGGTCCGCCAGCAGTCGAACGCCTCGACCATCATCACGATCCCGAGCCGTTCGCAGACCGTCACCAGCTGCGGGTCCGGCGGGTTGTGCGCGGTCCGCAGCGCGTTGGCGCCCATCGCGAGCATCAGCCGCATCTGGTGCTCCAGCGCGGCCGGGTCGATCACCGCGCCCAGCGCGCCCTGGCTGGCGTGCAGGTTGACCCCGCGCAGCTTCATCGGCTTGCCGTTGAGCGAAAAGCCGTGGTCCGGGTGGAATTCGGTGTAGCGGAAGCCGAAGTCCGCGGTCGTCGTGTCGAGCACGCGCCCGGCGACGACGACGTCGGTGCGCAGCCGGTACAGCCGGGGTGCGCCGACCGACCACAGCTGGGGCCGTTCGACCCGCAACCCGGTCGTCGCCGTCGCGGTCCGGCCGCCGGGCACCGCCACGGTCGTCGAGCCGTTCGCCACCACGCGGCCCGCCGGATCGGTGACGGTCGTGCGCACCTGCGCGGTGACCGCGGCGCCGGAGTCGTTGACCACGTCGGTGGCCACCCGCACGGTGCCCCGGCCGGCGGCGATGTCGGGGGTGGTGACGAACGTGCCGTGCCGGGCGACGTGCACCGGCTCGGTCACCACCAGGCGGACGCGCCGGTAGATCCCGCTGCCGGAGTACCAGCGGCTGCTGGGCAGCGGGTTCGTCGCGCGCACGGCGAGGACGTTCGGCGTCCGCCCGTCGGTGTGCAGCCGGCCGGTGAGGTCGAAGGCGAACCCGGTGTAGGGGTACGGGTGGTGGCCGAGCAACTCGCCGTTCAGGTACACGTGGGGGTCCGAATAGACGCCGTCGAACTCCACCGAGACGCGCTTGCCGGCGAGCGACGGCGGCAGCGTGAACGTCTTGCGGTACCAGCCCAGCCCGCCGCGGAAGAAGCCGGAACCGCTGCTGGTGCCGTTGCCGGTCGGCGGGAGCTCGATGCTCCAGTCGTGCGGGACGTCGACGACCTGCCACGCCGAGTCGTCGAAGCCGGGCTTCGGAGCGTCGGCGAAGCGGCCGCCGGGATCGGTGACGCCGTCCGGGTTGGCCAGCGCGAACCGCCAGCCGGTCGTGAAATCGCTTTCTCGGGTCCGGTCCGGCGGCGTGAGCGCGTCGGCGGCCCGGGCGACCGGCGCGACGGCCGACACGGCGACGGCGGCACCGGCCCCACCCAGCACGACCCGCCTGCGGAGACCACTCGGTTCTACTTCCGGCATCGGGCGAGTCCCTTCCAGCGCGGCGTCGTGCGGGCGGAAAGCACTATGGCACAGAGGTTTCCGGCAATCAAAGGGTTCGATGATTTCGAACTCGGCGCCCGCTCGCCGGTCCGGCGCGTGACTTCTTGCCAAGCGACCGCTTAGTATGGTGGTCGACCCCGAGGAGGCGGCGATGTCCATTGTGGATGGCGTGCGGTACGAGGCGGACGGCGCGGTCGCGACGTGCACCTTCGACAAGCCGGACCGCAGCAACGCGATGGACGTCCCGATGCAGGCCCGCTACGGCGCCGTGCTGCGGCAGGCCGACGCCGACCCGGCGGTCCGCGCGGTCGTCGTCACGGGGGCGGGCCGGGCCTTCTGCCCCGGCGCGGACCTGGAGTTGCTCGGCACGATCGCCACCCGGCCCCCGGTCGAGGACAACTTCCGGGACGTGCTGGCGGCGGCGTGGGCCGGCGTCCCGGTGGTCGCCGCGGTCAACGGCGGCTGCGCCGGTCTGGGGTTCGTCATCGCCTGCTCGGCGGACGTCCGGTTCGCGGCCGCCGGCGCGAAGTTCACCACCGCGTTCGCCCGCCGCGGCCTGATCGCCGAGTACGGCATCGCGAAGCTGCTCCCGGAGCTCGTCGGCCAGGGCCGCGCCCGCGACCTGCTGCTGTCCGGGCGGACGTTCACCGCGGAACAGGCGCTGGAGTACGGCCTGGTCCAGGAGGTGGTCCCGCCCGGCGAGCTGGTGGCGCGCGCACACGCGTACGCGTCCGAGCTGGCGACGTACAGCGCACCGCGATCGATGGCGGTGATGAAGGCGCAGTTCGCGCGGGAGGCGCTGCTGCCGCTGGCCGAGGCGGCCCGCTCGGCCACCGAGCTGATGATCGAGTCGTTCGGCCGTCCCGAGCTGGCGGAGGGGCTGGCCGGCTGGAACGAGCGCCGTCCGCCGCGGTTCCCGCCGCACCGATGAGTTTTCGGCGTCCCGGTCGTCAGTACCGGCATGGCCAAGTTGCTCTACGCGTTCAGCTGCTCGATCGACGGTTTCCTCGCCGGCCCGGGCGGCGACATGTCCTGGTTGACCCCCCACCTGCACCCCGACCCGGAGGTCGACGCCCTGATCCCCCGCATCGGAGCCCTGCTGGTGGGCCGCCGCACCTACGACGGCGACGACCCCCACCGCGGCGGCCCGGGCGAAGGCCAGGCGTTCGGCGGCGGCTGGGAGGGGCCGCAGTTCGTCCTGACCCACCGGGCCGCCGCCCCGGCGCCCGGAGTGACGTTCGCCGCCGACCTGGCCTCGGCGGTTTCCGCGGCCAAGGCGGCGGCCGGCGAGAAGTACGTCAACGTCCTCGGCGCCGAGGTGGCCCGGCAGTGTCTCGAGGCCGGGGTGCTCGACGAGGTCCTCGCACTGCCCGTCCCGGTGTTCCTCGGCGACGGGGTCCGGATGTTCGACCGCCCCGGCGGTGGCCCGATCGAGCTGGAACGCCTGCGCCCGAACTGGTACCGGGTGATCCGCTAGCGGGAGGCACTCGGGCTCACAGCTCCCCGACGGCCTCCTCGACCTTGCGCTGCAGCTTGTTCATCCCGCCGAGCCACCGGTCGGTGTCGGTGGCCCGCGCCGCGTAATACCCCGCGACCTCGGGGTGCGGCAGCACCAGGAACCGCTTCTCCGCCATCGCCGCGAACAGCGCGTCGGCGACCTGCTCCGGCTCGATCGCCGAGGCGCCCATCAGCAGCCGGCCCGCCGTGCCGGTGCTTTCCAGCATCGCCGTGCGCACGCCCTGCGGGCAGATCGCCTGCACCGTGATGCCGCGGTGGCGGTAGGTCGCCGACAGCCATTCGGCGAACGCCAGCGCGCCGTGCTTGGTCACCGAGTACGGCGCCGAGCCGAGGCTGGTCAGCAGGCCGGCCGCCGACACCGTCGCGACGAAGTGGCCGCGGCCGCGCTCGAGCCACGCCGGCAGCAGCAGGTTCGCCGCGCGGACGTGCGACATGACGTTGACGTCCCACGTGCGCGCCCACACCTCCTCGCCGCTCTCCGCGCCGCCGAAGGGGGCGATGCCCGCGTTCGCGCAGAACACGTCGATCTCGCCGAGCGCCGAGCGGGCGCTGTCGATCAGCTTCGTGACGCCGTCCAGGCTCGCCACGTCCCCGGCGAACGCCGTCCCGCCGACTTCGGCCGCCACCTCGGCGGCTTTGTCGCCGTCGAGGTCGGCCACCACGACCTGGGCGCCGTCGGCGGCGAAGCGGCGGGCCAGTGCCGCGCCGATCCCGCCGCCGCCCCCGGTGACGACGACGCCGGTCACAGGCCACCGCCGAGGGTCACGCCACCGTCGAGGACCACCGTCTGGCCGGTGATCCAGCCCGCGTCGTCGGACAGCAGGAACGCCACCGCGCCCGCGATGTCGGACGGCACGCCGAGGCGCTTCATCGGGTACGCGGCGGCGACCTCCTCCTCGCGGCCCTCGTACAGCGCGGTCGCGAACTTCGTCTTGACCACGGCCGGCGCGACGGCGTTGACGCGGATCTTCGGCCCCAGCTCGGCGCCGAGCTCGACGGTCAGCCGGATCAGGGCCGCCTTGCTGACGCCGTACATGCCGATGCCCGGCGAAGCGCCGAGGCCGGCGACGGAGGCGACGTTGACGACGGCACCGCCGTGCTCCCCCATCCACGCGTCGCGGGCCCGCTTGGTCCAGCCCAGCGGCGCGAGCACGTTGACGCCGAGGATCTTCGCCGCGGCGGCCGGGTCGATGTCGAGCGTGGGCCCGTAGACGGGGTTGATGCCGGTGTTGTTGACCAGGTAGTCCAGCCGGCCGAAGGTCTCGATCGTCTTGGCGACCGTCTCGTCCTGGTGGTCGGTGTCGTCGGCCTTGCCCGCCACGAACATGGCGACGTCGGGACCGCCGAGGGAGCTGACGGCCTCTTCGAGCGCCTCCGGCTTGCGGGCGGTGAGGCAGACCCGGGCACCGCGCTCGACGAGCGTCTTCGCGATCCCGAGGCCGATGCCCCGGCTGGCCCCGGTGACGATCGCGACGCGGTCCTTGAACGAGTTCACGGCAGGCGGTCTCCTTCGGCTGTGGTGCCCGGCACATACCAAGCAGTCGGTCAGTGGCCATTATGCGCGATCCGGCCGAGGTCTCAAGGCGGACGCCCGTCACACCCGCGGGTCACCGGACGCGGAGCACCAGCTTGCCGGTCGTCGACCCCGACTCGATGCGGCGGTGCGCGGTGGCCGCGTCGGCCAGGGGCAGGGATTCGACGTCGACGCGCAGGGTCCCGTCCGCCACGGCCGCGACCGCGCGGCGCAACGCCTGGCCCACCGTTTCCGGTGCCACGGCGGAAACCGCGGCGAGGTTGAACCCCGACACGGTCTTGGTGGTGAACCACAGCTCGTTGGCCGAGATGCCGACGTCCCCGGCGCCCGAGGCGTTGCCCATGACCACCAGGCGCCCCATCGGCGCGAGCCGGTCCAGGCTCGCGCGGCGCGCCGGGCCGCCGACCATGTCCACCACGACGTCGAACTCGCCGGTGCCGCCCACCTCGTCGCGCAGGACGACTTCGTCGTAGCCGAACGCCTTCGCGGCGGCGATCTTCGCTTCGCTCCCGACCGTGCCGACCACCCGGCCGGCGCCGAGCAGGCGGGCGACCTGGCCGAGCTGGCTGCCGACCCCGCCGGCGGCGGCGTGCACCAGGACGCGTTCGCCGCGCTCCAGCCGGGCCACGCGCTCGAGGACGAGGAAGGCGGTGGTGCTGTTGGACGGCACGGCCGCCGCCACCGCCGGCCCGATTCCGGGGAGCGGGGCGACCAGGGCGGCGGAGGTGGTGACCACCTCGGCGTAGCCCCCGCTCGAAACGATCGTCAACGCGGCGACCGGCTCCCCCACCGACAGGCCCTCGACGCCTTCGCCCAGCGCGCGGATCCGCCCGGAGACCTCGATGCCGGGGACGAAGGGCAGCGGGACGTCCACGACCCCCTGCCGGTAGAGGACCTCGGCGAAGTTGGCGCCGGCGTAGGCGACGTCGATCGAGACCTCGCCCGGCCCGGGCTCCGGCACCGCCACGGTGCCGAGCCGCAGGACCTCGGCCGGGCCGAACTCGGGGATGGTGACCGCCTTCATGCTGTTCGTCATGGCCCCGATCCTGCGGCGGCCGCGAGCACCGGACCAGGTCCGGCCGGACCTGGGTTCGCCAGGACCAGGCAGCGCCGCGGCTCAGCGCGGCACCAGCGACGTCACCGCCGCGACCAGCTCCGGGCCGTCGAGCAGCACCGGGTCGTTGTGGTCGGCGCCGGGGATCTCCACCAGCCGGGCCGACGCCGCGGCCGCCACCTCGCGGCTCTGGGCCGGCGGGACGATCGAGTCCCGGCCGCCCATGACCACCACCACCGGGACGCGGAGGCGGGCGACCTGCTCCTTGACCGGGAAGCGGTCGCGCAGCAGCAGGCGCACCGGCAGGTACGGGTAGAGCTCCGCGCCGACCGCGGCCAGGTCGACGAACGGCGACCGCAGCAGCAGGCCCGCCGGCGGGTGTTCGAGGGCCAGCTCCGTGACGACGGCGGAGCCGAGGCTTTCGCCGAAGTAGACGAGGCGCCCGGGCGGCACGCGCCGGTCCTCGGTCAGGAAGCGGCGGGCCGCGCGGACGTCGAGGGCCAGGCCGTCCTCGGTGGGCTCGCCCGGATTGCCGCCGTACCCGCGGTAGTCGAACACCAGCACGGCCAGCCCCGCCTGCGCCAGCTTCGCGGCCAGCGGGGCCCGGCCGGCCCGGTTGCCACCGTTGCCGCCCGCCACGAGCACCGTCGCCGCCGGGTCACGGCCGGCCGGGCGCAGGTACCAGGCGCCCAGCTCCAGCCCGTCGGCGGTGCGGAGGCGGACGTCCTCCACGATCGTTCCGGAGGTTCCGGGCAGCACGCTCGCGGCCGCGGGCACCGGCCGGCGGTCCGGCAGGTAGATCAGCCGCCGCTGGACCACCCAGACGGCCGCCAGCAGCAGCACCGCGACCACGATGGCCACCAGCACCACGCGCACGAGCACGGTTCTGGTCAGCGTGACCTCCAGCTCGACGGGAACCTCGACGGGAAACAATGACGGCGTGGCCACGTTGTACCCCCGTGATGACCGCACCACTCGGATTCTGCGTCCTCGGCGACTCGCTGGCGGCGGGCGTCGGCAGCACTCGCGAGGACGACACCCTCGGCCGGCGGCTCACCCGCCGCCTCCGCGAGGCGGGCCACACCGTGCGCCTGCGGAACTTCGGCGTGCCCGGAGCCCGCTCGGCCGACCTCGACCGCCAGGTCGCCCTCGCCCTGCGCGAGGGCGTGGACCTGGCGCTGATCGTGATCGGCGCGAACGACCTCGCCGGGTTCGTCTCCCCCGCCGTCGGCGCGCGCCAGCTGCACGACGCCGTGGCGCGGCTGGTCCGCGCCGGCGCCCGCGTCATCGTGGTGCCGGCGCCCGACCTGGGGATCGTGGCGCGGGTACCCGGCCCCTACCGGCAGCTGGTCTCGGCGGCCAGCGGTCACTACGCCCAAGCCCAGGCCGAAGCGGCCATCCGGGCCGGGGGTGCCGTGGCCACCGCCGGCCCCGAACTCGCCACTCGCTTCGCCGCCGACCCGGCCCTTTTCTCCGCTGACCGGTTCCACCCGTCTTCGGCCGGCTACGGCGTGATCGCCGAAGGCCTGGCGCCGCACGTCCTGGCCGCGGCCGCGCAGCTGGCCGCCTGAGCCGGTTTTGCCCGGCTTTGACCGGCGCCCGGCAAGATCGGCTTCGTCAGGTGGCCGGTCGAGGGGCGGGGGCCCGGAGCTCACCGGTCCGGGGGGACTTGCCGGTGGCGGGTGCCGGTCGCCTGACGGCCAGGGGGTACTGGGGGAGCTCTTCCCGCGTCGTTCTCGACGCGCACTGCAGGCTGGGGGCCTGCAGCGCCCGCCCCTTCCGCTTCAGGGAGAGAGGGCCCAGTGACCTCTGCCGCGGCCGGTCGTGAGTGGTAAGGCGGGTTAGAACCCGCCTTACCACTCACGAGGGGACTCGTCAGGGGCGCGTGGACAACTCAGCCGGGTGCAGCTCGTACAGCGCATACGCCTTCCGGATCACCGGCTGCGCCACGTTCCGCACCCGTACCCCGCCCGGCGTCACGCCCTGCTCGCACCCGAAGTGGGCATGGCCGTGCAGGGCCAGGTCGGCGCCCACCTCGTCGATCGGCTCGCAGAGCAGGTACGAACCGAGGAACGGGTGGATCTCGGGTGGCTCGCCGTGCAGGGTGCCGGAGATCGGCGCGTAGTGCGTCAACGCGACGACGACGTCCGTGTCGAGGGTTTGCAACGCTTTGCGCAGCGAATCGGCCGAGGCCATCGTGTGCTCGACGAAGTCCTTCATCTCCCGCTCGCCGAAGCGGCTGGCGCACTTGCCGGCGAACCCGCCGCCGAAGCCCTTGACCCCGGCGACGCCCAGGGAACCGTCCGGCAGGTCGAAGCGGACCGCGTCGCCCTCCAGCACCTCGACGCCGGTCTCGCGGAGCAGGTTCGAGATCATTTCCCCGAGGTCGCTGTGGTGGTCGTGGTTGCCGAGCACCGCGGCGATCGGCACGCCGAGCCCGGCGAGCTCGTCGGCCACCACCCGGGCTTCCTCGATGGTGCCGTGCCGGGTGAGGTCCCCGGCCAGCAGCAGGACGTCGGCGGTGCCCGCCAGGTGCTCCAGGGCGGGCCGGAGCAGGCCGCGGGAGTCTTCGCCCAGGTGCACGTCCCCGACCGCGGCGATCCTCATCGGCCGATCTCCTCCGCGCTCGCCGGTTCGCGGACGTCGGCGACCCGGATGTCGTTGTGCACCAGCTCCCCGGTCAGGTACTCACCGACGACGGCGTCCACCTCCTCCTTGCGCGCGGCGCAGATCACTTCGCCGCTCAGGTGGACGTGCTCGCCCCGCACGGTCACGTGCACGCCGAGCTCGGCGGTGCGGGGGTCTTCGGCGAGGGCCCGGCTGAGCCGGGCGACGAGGTACTGCGGTGGTTCGGGCACGAGGGCCTCCTTCGGGTCGATCACGGCCAGGTCGCCGAGCAGCGCCAGGAACGCCCGGGCGTAGGGGGACGCCGACACCTGCACGGCGACGTCGGTCCAGTCGACCTGTTCGCGCAGGTCACGGGCGATCCGCAGCAGCGGGGCGAAGTCGCACCGGTGCGCGCTCAGCACGAGCAGCTTGTCCACCAGCAGGTCGGTGCCGGAGACGACCGGCGCCGCGGTGGACCCGATCCGCATCAGCGCGGCGCGGTCGAGCAGCTCGTCGGTCACCGGCCGGTGGTTGGGGCCGTGGATGAGGTCCACGAGGATGTCGCCGTCGTAGACCTTCGTCAGCCAGTCCTCCGGCGGGTGCACGCGGCGCAGGCCGGCGGCGGTGAGCACCTCCGCCGCCCGGTCGGCGTCGCCCGGCTTGAGGAACAGGTCGACGTCGTGGTCCGACGGCGGCCCGCCGCGGGCGTACACGGCCAGGCCACCGGCGACGGCGAACCGGATGTCCGTGCCGTCGAGGGCGGTCACGACGCGGGTCAGGCTCTGCAGCAGCGCCTCCGCTTCCATGGCGGAGGATTACCCGCGCCGGGGGCGGCCCTAACCGCCGTTCGCGGGCCGCTGGCGGATCCACGCGCGGGCGCCGTCGACCGTCGAGTGCAGCGCGAGCGTGCCGTCCAGCCGGGTGACCTGCAGGGAGCGCAGCACCGGGCGCCCGTCGGCGACCACCGCGAACGGCAGGTCCGCGACCGCCGTCTCGGTGACGAGCTCGGCGAGGACCTGCAGCCCCGCCGAGCCGCAGAAGGTGATCGCGCCCAGGTCCACGATGAGGGCCCCCGCCCCTTCCGCCAGCGCGGCCTTGGCCCGCGCGCGCAGCACCGGCGCGGTGCCGAGGTCCAGGTCCCCGGCCGCCGCGACGACGACGGCTTCGGGCACGGTGCGCACGCGCACCGTCAGTACGGGCGGCCGGTCATCGGTCACGGGGGGCTCCCTTCGCTGCTGCCGACTTTAGAACGGTTGCATCGTTTTGTCATCGATTTGCCGGGTAACCGGGGAGGAGAGAAACCCGACCCAGTGCAGAGAGGACAGGCTTCGATGAGCACCGTCACGGAATCCGTCGACGTCGAGACCGACGTCACCACCGCCTACAACCAGTGGACGCAGTTCGAGTCCTTCCCGCAGTTCATGGAGGGCGTCGACGAGATCCGGCAGCTCGACGACACCCACACGCACTGGAAGATCAGTGTCGGCGGGCAGACCCGCGAATTCGACGCGACGATCACCGAGCAGCACCCGGACGAGCGCGTCGCCTGGAAGTCCGACTCCGGCCCGACCCACGCGGGCGTCGTCACGTTCCACCGCCTCGACGACCGGCACACCCGGGTCACCGCCCAGCTCGACATCGACCCGGAGGGGTTCGTCGAGAACGTCGCCGACAAGCTCGGCATCCTGGACCGCCGCGTCAAGGCCGACCTCGGCCGGTTCAAGACGTTCATCGAGGAACGCGGCAGCCACGAAACCGGCGCCTGGCGCGGGGATGTCGCCCGTCCCGGGAACTGAGCCTGCCGGTGGACCGCCCCGCGGCCGCCCCCGCCGTCACCTGGACGGCGGGGGCGGCCGCACGCATGCTGGGCCTGCCCGCGTCCACGCTGCGCGCGTGGCACCGGCGGTACGACCTCCCGCTGTCCGCGCCGCAGACCGGCACCCACCGCCACTACGGGCGGGCGGACATCGAGGCGCTGCTCCGGATGAAGCACCTGATCGAGCAGGGACTTAGCGCGGAAGCCGCGGCCGCGCGGGCGTTCCAGGCGAGCGCGACCGACGTCGGCACGCTGCTGGCCGCCGTCCGCGGCCTGAAGATCGACACCGCCGCCGCGCTCCTCGACGCGCACCTCGCCGAGCGTGGCGTCCTCGGCACCTGGGACGAGCTCTGCCGCCCGGCGCTGACCGCCCTCTGCGGCCCGGACGCCGACCGTTGCATCGACCTCGTGCACGGCCTGTCCTGGGCCATTGCCGCGGCCCTGCACCGGATTCCCACGCCCACCGGCGCCGGGCCCCCGGTTCTGCTGGCCTGTGTGGACGGTGACCGGCACACGCTGCCCTCCGAAGCCCTGCGCGCGGCGCTGGCCGAACACGGCCGCGAGGCGCTGTTCCTCGGCGCTTCGATCCCGGAATCCGCGCTGCGGCAAGCGATCGACCGCATCCGGCCCGCCGCGGTCGTGCTGTGGAGCAGCCGCCCGGCCACTCCCCCGAGCGGGCTCCCGGTGCCGCGGCTCGTCCTGGCCGGGCCCGGCCGGCCACCGGGGACCGGAGGCCCGGACAGCCTGCGTGACGCGGTTTCGCTGCTGACGACGAGCTGCGCCCGGTTTATCCCCAGGCCACCCGGGTAGCCAGCCGCACTACCAGGCCGATGGTCGCCATCGGCACCCACGTAGGCGCGGAAGTGCCTCTCCCGCAGGAGGTCGAGATGACGCAGGGACCCGGCGGTCAGTCACCGCCGCAGCACGCCCCCGGATCGCCGTCGATGCCGGAAACCGCCAAGGGCGAAGCCCGCGAGGTGGCCGCCACCGCCGCCGATCGGGGTGGCGAAGTCGCCCAAACGGCGGCGGACCAAGCGAAGCACGTGGCCGCGCACGCCCAGCAGGAAGCACGCGACCTGGTCCGCGAAGGCCGGGAACAACTGGAGGCGCAGGCCAAGGACGGCCAGCGGAAGGCCGCCGAGAGCCTCCACCAGCTGGCCGGTCAGCTCGAGCGGATGGCGGAGCAGACCGATTCCCCCGGTCTCGCCGGCGACGTCGCGCGCCAGGTGTCCGACCGGACGCGGACGGTCGCCGACTGGCTCGAGCACCGCGAGCCCGGTGACCTCCTGGACGAGGTGCGGCGCTTCGCCCGCCGTCGTCCCGGCACGTTCCTGGTCGGCGCGGCCGTCGCCGGTGCCCTCGTCGGGCGGCTGACTCGCGGCGTCGTGGCGCAGCAGAAGGAAGAAAGCTCCCCGAACGGCCGGGCGGGCGCTCCTCAGCCGCACGCCGGGCCCACCGCGACCCCGCCCGTGCCGCGGCCGGACGACGCCGGATACACCGCACCGCAAGGCTTTCCGCAGCCGGGCGGTGCCGGGTACGCGGCTCCGGGCGGCTACCCCGCACCCCAGCCGGCCGGCGGCCTCCCGCAGCCGGGTCACCCGGGCGGGTACGCCGCACCGCAGCCGGGCGGGGGCCTCCCGCAGCCGAGCCATCCCGGCGGGGCGCCCGGCGGGTACAGCGCACCCCAGCCGCCGGAAGACCTCCCGCAGCCGAGCCCGCGCTTCTCCGGGCCGGGGCAGGTGCCGTGATGACGCAGGCACCCGGGCCCGTGCCCCGCACCGGTGAACCCGTCGACGTCGCCGACGCCTCGGTCGGTGAGCTGATGTCCAACGTGATGAAGGACCTCTCCACCCTGGTGCGGCAGGAAGTGGAGCTGGCGAAGGCCGAAGTGAAGGCCGAGGCGGGCAAGGCCGCGAAGGGCGCGGGGATGCTCGGCGGCGCCGGGTTCGCCGGCTACATGGTCGTGCTGTTCCTCTCCATCGCCCTGTGGCAGGGGCTGGCGAACGTCATGGACGCGGGGTGGGCGGCACTGATCGTCGCGGTCGTGTGGGTGATCGCCGGCGCCGTGCTCTACGCGACCGGGCGGCGCGAAGTCCGCCGGATCAACCCGAAACCCGAACGCACCGTCGAGACCCTGCAGCAGGTCCCCGACGCACTGAAAGGCGAACGACGATGACCGAACCGGAGCGCATCCGCCGCGAAATCGAAGGCACGCAACGCAGTCTCAGCACGGACGTGAACGCCCTCACCGAAAAGGTGACCCCGGGCCGGATCGTCGAACGCCGCATCGGCCGGATGCGCTCGGCGGTGGGCCACGCGCGGGACCGCGTCATGGGCACCGCGTCGGATCACGCATCGACGGCGGGCGACAAGGTGGGCTCGGTGGCCTCGGCCGCCGGGGACAAGGTGAATTCCGCCGCCGACGCCGTCAGCGAGGCGCCGCAGGCGATCCGCCGCGGCACGCAGGGCAACCCGCTGGCCGCCGGCCTGATCGCCTTCGGCGCCGGCTGGCTCGTGTCGTCCCTGCTGCCCGCGAGCGAGCCGGAGCGCCGGCTCGCCGGCCAGGCGACCGACCTCGCCAAGGAGCACGTGGCGCCGGTGGCCCAGCACGCGGCCGAAGAGCTGAAGGAGAACCTGCGCGAGCCCGTGCAGCACGCGGCCGAGTCGGTGCAGTCCGAAGCCGCCGACGCGGCGTCCACGGTCAAGGACGAAGCGCGGTCCGCGACCGGCGACGTCACCGATCGCGCCCAGGAAGCCCGGGAGAACGTGCGCTCGGAGGGCTGAGGCGGGAGTTCCGGGGCGCGGCCTCACCCGGCCGCGCCCCGGCCCGTGTCATCCGGGCCCCGAACAGCAGGGAAGGACTCCGATGCCTGCCTACGACCCGCCCGGCGGCGACTCGCTGATGTTCGTCGGGACCGCGACCACGGTGCTCCGGCTGGGCCCGTTCACCCTGCTCACCGACCCGAACTTCCTGCACCGCGGCCAGTGGTCGTACTTCGGGCAGGGACTGTTTTCCCGGCGCCGCACCGAACCCGCGCTGCAGCCGGCGGACCTGCCGCCGCTGACCGCGGTCATCCTGTCCCACCTGCACGGCGACCACTTCGACCGGATCGCCGCGCGCGAACTCCCCCGCGACACCCCGATCCTCACCACCGGGCACGCCGCCACCCGCCTGCTGCGGCGGGGTTTCCACGCCCCGCTCCCGCTTCCGACGTGGACGACGGAGAACTTCTCGGACGGCGACGCGCGGCTGGCGGTGACGTCCGTTCCGGCGCGGCACGCCCCGGGGCCGGCCCGGCGGTTGCTGCCGCCGGTCATGGGCAGCGTCCTGGAGTACCGCGCGACGCCGGAGGCCGATCCGCTGCGGATCTACCTCAGCGGCGACACCGTGCTGCACGACGAACTCTGCGCCATCCGGGACCACTTCCCCGGCCTCGACCTCGCGGTGGTGCACCTCGGCGGCACGCGCGCGTTCGGCGTGCTGGTCACCCTCGACCACCGCGGCGGGGTGGACCTGCTGAACCTGCTGGAGCCCCGTCGCGCGGTGCCGGTGCACTTCGACGACTACGGCCTGTTCCACTCGCCGGTGTCGAACTTCCTGGAGGAGGTCCGCCGGCGGCGCCCGCCGACGCGGGTGCACCTGCTGCAGCGGGGCGAATTCCTTTCCTTGTGATTCCGGCGCGGTCCCGGTGCCGGCGTGCGGCACCGGGACCTGCGGAGGAACCAGCGTGTCGAAACCGTTGTCCGTGTCCTGCGAACTCGACGGCGCCCGGTACGCCGGCGTCGCTGCCGCGGGATGCGCCTGAGGGCGCGGTGGCCGGGCCCGCGAAGGTCTCACCGGCCGCTGTCGGGGCAGGCAGCGCACACCGGCGTCGTGGGAAACCCGGGCGCCGTCACGGCATCACTCCCCTTTCCTCGTTGTCCGTGGGGTTCAGTCCGTGGGGTTCAGTCTGTTCGGGTTCGGTCCGTGCGGTTCGCCGTCCGAGGCCGCGGAGGGGCTCGCTCCCGCCGCGGGCACTTCGCGGCGAGCAGGCGAACACCCGGTCGTCGCCGCGGCACACCGAGGACGGCGGCCGGCCGGGGCACGCCGGGACGGCGGCGGGTGGCGGGAACCGGCGGTGGCGGCTCGAAGTTCGCGGCCACGATCGCGTCGAACTCGGCCCGGACCCACTCGGGGTCGGCCAGCACCAGCTCGGCGAACCCGTCGGCCGCACGGGTGATCCTGTCCGGCATTCGTCGTTCACTCCCCGGATCGTCTCGCGATGTCACCAGGTTTTGCGTTCCCTTATTCGTATAGCACCGGACGGAGATCGGTTCAAGTCCTCAAAGGACCTCCAGCCGGCGGCTCCGGCCGCCTTCCGGTGACAATTTTTCCGGATACACCCGTGCGGAGCAGCCGGCCGGTGCCGTGCTCACCGGGTG
Organism: Amycolatopsis sp. CA-126428; assembly: GCF_002904335.1. Lineage (GTDB taxonomy): Bacteria > Actinomycetota > Actinomycetes > Mycobacteriales > Pseudonocardiaceae > Amycolatopsis. The sequence goes on from NZ_PPHF01000046.1 coordinate 33,429, forward strand.
TCTTCCGGCCCGGGACCGATCGGGCGGTCCGGGCCCGCACCCCTTCCGCCGTTCAGCACCCGTTCAGTCCGGATCAGTGCCGGAAACCGGTGCGCCACAACGGTTCCCGGAGGTCGTGCGGTGGCCGGTGGCGCGCGCCGCCGCGTATGGTCGTCCGGCGCCACCTTGGGAGCGCTCCCAAATCCGGTCCCGACGAAGGAGGACAGCGTGGTTCCCCGACGCAAGACCTTGCTTTCCCTGCTGGTGACGGTGGTGACCGCCGTGCTGCTGGGCGGCGTGCTCACCGGTGTCGCCGACGCGCACGGCTCGGCCACCGACCCGCCGTCGCGCAACTACGGCTGCTGGAACCGCTGGGGCAGCGACTTCCAGAACCCGGCCATGGCGACGAAGGACCCGATGTGCTGGCAGGCCTGGCAAGCCGACCCGAACGCGATGTGGAACTGGAACGGGCTCTACCGCGAAGGCGTCAAGGGCAACCACCAGGGCGCGATCCCCGACGGAACGCTGTGCAGCGGCGGCCGCACGCAGGCGCCCCGGTACAACGCCCTCGACACGGTCGGCGCGTGGCAGATGGCGAACAAGGACAACCGGTTCACCCTCACCATCACCGACCAGGCCCACCACGGCGCCGACTACCTGCTGGTGTACATCACCAAGCAGGGCTCCGACCCCGCCACGCAGCCCCTGGGCTGGGGCAACCTGGAGCTGGTCGCCCAGACGGGCCGCTACGCCCAGGCCGGGCAGTACCAGGTCGCGGTGAACGCGGGCACCCGGACGGGGCGGCACGTCGTCTACACCATCTGGCAGGCGAGCCACCTCGACCAGTCGTACTACTTCTGCAGTGACGTGAACTTCTCCGGCCGCTGACCGGACTGCACGCACCGGGCCGCGGGGCACCCCCGCGGCCCGGCTCTGCGAGTAAGTTACGTTACATGAATTGGTCGTAATGCAAGGCGTACGCTCGGGGTATGGAACTCACCCTGCCCGGCGGCCCGGCCTGCGGGCACGCCACCGAGGTCGCGGCGGCCTACTCGGCGCCGTCCCTGCTCAACCATTCGATGCGGGTGTACGCCTGGGCGGTCGCGCTCGGCGGCGTCCACCACGTCGACTTCGATCCCGAGCTGCTGTTCGTCGCGGCCATGCTGCACGACGTCGGGCTCGCGCCGGAGTTCGACAGCCACACCAAGCCGTTCGAGGTGGCCGGCGGGCACGTGGCGTGGGTGTTCGCCGCCGGCGCCGGCTGGCCGCCCGAGCGGCGCGCGCGGCTGGCGGAGGTGATCGTCCGGCACATGTGGGCCGAGGTCGACCCGGCCGAGGACCCCGAGGGCTTCCTGCTGTCGAGGGCCGCCGCGGCCGACATCGCCGGGCGCGACGTCGCGGACCTGCCCGCCGACCTGCGCGCGGAGGTCCTCGAGCGCTACCCGCGGCTGGACCTGGTGGCGGAGTTCCTCCGCTGCTTCGGCGACCAGGCGGCCCGCAAGCCGGAGAGCTCCGCCGCGGCCGCGATGCGCAACGACCTCGCCACCCGCATGGCCCGCAACCCGCTCGAGGAGAACTGACGTGCAAGCCATCACCGTCGCCGACCGGTCCGCCGACCCGGCCCTGGCCGAACTGCCGTACCCCCACGCCGCCGAGAACGACGTCGTCGTGCGGGTGCACGCGGCCGGGTTCACCCCCGGCGAGCTGACCTGGCCGGCCACCTGGACCGACCGCGCCGGCCGGGACCGGACCCCGAGCGTCCCGGGCCACGAGCTGTCGGGCGTCGTCGCGGACCTCGGCTACGGGACCACCGGCCTGACCGTCGGCCAGCGGGTCTTCGGCATGGCCGACTGGGCCCGGAACGGCTCGCTGGCCGAGTACACGGCGGTGGAAGCGCGCAACCTGGCACCGCTGCCGGCCGACGTCGACCACGTCACGGCCGCGGCCCTGCCGATCTCCGGGCTGACGGCGTGGCAGGCGCTGTTCGACCACGGCCGTCTCACCGCGGGCCGGACCGTCCTCGTCCACGGCGCGGCCGGCAGCGTCGGGTCGCTCGCGGTGCAGCTGGCGCGGGAGGCGGGCGCCCGCGTGCTCGGCACCGGCCGGGCCGCCGACCGCGACACGGTTCTCGGGCTCGGTGCGGAAGCGTTCTTCGACCCGCTCTCCCCGGACATCGGCCCGGTAGACCTGGTGCTCGACGTCCTCGGCGGCGAGGTCCTCGACCGCTCCGCCGAGCTGGTGCGCGACGGCGGCACGCTCGTCACGATCGCCGAGCCGCCCCGCGTCCGGCCCGGGATCTTCTTCGTCGTGGAGCCCGACCGGGCCCGTCTCGCGGACCTGGCCCAGCGGGTCCGCGACGGACGTCTCCGCCCGCGGATCGACACGGTGCGCCCGCTCGCCGAAGCCCCGGCGGCGTTCGGCGCGCGGGGCCGGACGATCATCCGGGTGGCGTGAAGTACCGGTCGTACCAGGCCGCGGCGGCCCGCAGCGGGACGTCGACCGGTGCGAGGTCGGGGTACCAGGCTTTTTCCCATTCGAGGGACACCCAGCCGGGCCACGAACGCAGCAGCTCACCGCAGTCATCGAGCGGGACGGCGCCGTCGCCCGGCGAGACGGGCGTCGGCGTTTCCCGGCTCGCCACGTCCTTGACCTGGAAGTAGCCGAGGTAGGGGCCGAGCACCGCCTTGGTGACGGCCGGTGCCTCACCGGCGCGCCAGGGGTGGACGGCATCCCACAGCACGGCGGCCAGATCCGGTGCCCCGAACCCGGCGACGAGACTCCGGGCGGCGGCCCCGGTGGGGTGCGAATCGTGCGTCTCGACGAGCAACCGAACGCGGGCATCCCGCAGCTCCCCGAGGACGGCGGCGATGCGGGGCTGCGCGTCCCCGTCACCACCGGGGAAGACGCGGATCGCGGGCGCACCGATGCGGTGCGCGAGGGCGATCAGGGCCCGGAGTTCGTCGATCACGGGCTGGTCGTCGCCGGGGGAGGCGACTTTGGCGTACCCGGCCAGGCACGAGATGGCGAGGCCTTCGCTCTCCAGGAGCGCCCGGACGGTGTCGGTGGCGGTGCCGGGGAGTCCCAGGTGGACTTCTTCGTCGGGGTGCACGCGCAGTTCGAGGCCGGTGCAGCCGTGGGCGCGGGCGGTGCGGGCGGCTTCGCGGACCGGGATGCCGGGCGTGCCCAGGGTGCTCACCGCGAACTGCCGGTCCATCGATGGCCTCCCGGGTTTGGTTCGGGGGCGAGTGTAAGCGCTTTCAGCGGGAACGGCGGTGACTGGGGTTGCGCTGCCGGGGACGCCAGGACTGGGGGCGCTTGCCCGCGGTGGAGCTCAGGGCAGCGAGCCCCGCTTCGGCTCGGCCCGAGGCGCCGGTTCGCGGACTCGGCGGCACGGCTACGCCGCCTCAACGAGCCGCACCCGCAATAACCCGCGAGCGCGGCACCCTCGCCGTTTCCGGGCGTGCCGGTGCCCGCGCCCGTGATCACCTCGGGCGCGGGCACCGGCGCGTGGCCTAGTGGGCCTTGTTCTGGCCGCGGCCCGCGGGCGCACGGCCGTTCGCGCCGTCGGCGGCCTTGGCCGCCTGCTGTGCGGGCTTCTCACCCGGCGCCCGGGCCGGCTTGGCCGCCGGCGGCGAGGCCGGGGTCGCCGGCTTGGGTGCGGCCGCCGCCGGCTTGTCCGCGGTCGTCCCCGCCGGCTGGGTCGCCGTCGTCCCGGCCGGCTTGTCCGCCGTGGTCGCCGTCGGCTGCGTGGCCGGCTTGTCGGCCGGCTGGGCCGGAGCGTTCTCGGCCAGCGGGTTCGGCCGCCGGACCTTGACCACCGCGACGACCGCCGCCGCCACCGCGCCCAGTGCCAGCAGCCACGGCCAGCGGGCGCGCTTCGTGCGCTCTCCGCGGGCCACGCTCTTGGCCTCCTGGAGCGCCACCGCCAAGTCGCGCTTCGCCGTGGCCACGGCCTTCCGCCGCTTCCGGCCGGACTCGCCCGCCGAGCTCACCACCGTGGCCACCGCCTGGGCCGCCTTGCGACCCGGGTCGCGCAGCTTCACCGCGCGGGCCAGGACCTCGTCGCGGGCCGCGCCGGAGTTCGCCAGCACGTCACGGCGGGACGACCGGGTGCTCTTGTCGAGGTCCTTGGTCGCCGCGCGGCCGACCTTCGTCAGTTCGTCCTTGCCTTCGGCCAGCTTCCGATCGGTGATTTCGACCGCCCGCGCGGCCGCGGCCGCCCCCACCCGCGCGGCCTCCGCGGCGAGATCCCGTACGCCGGCCGCCGCCGTCTTCACCGATCGCCCGACCGGGGCGTCGCCCTGGCTCATGTGATCACCTCTCACTCGTCGCAGCAGGCATCACCTGCTCAGCTCACACCTGTGGGCTACCCAGTGAAGGCGCATCCGGAACCTCGGACCACCCATCGGCGTCAGCCGAGGGCCGCTCAGGCCCGCTCCACGTCCAGCGGCAGGTGCCGGACGCTCACGATCACCGACGGGTTCTGGAACACCACCGGCGCGTCCGTCGCGACCGCCAGATCGCGGTAGCGCTCGAACAGCACCTCGAACGCGATCCGGCCCTCCAGCCGCGCCAGCGGCGCGCCGAAGCAGAAGTGGATGCCGTGGCCGAACGTCAGGTGCGGGTTGGGGGTCCGGGCCGGGTCGAACGCGTCCGGCCGGTCGAAGAACGCGGGATCCCGGTTGGCCGCCGCCAGGTCCGCCATCACGATCGAGTTCTCCGGGATGCGGTGGCCGCCCAGCTCGATCTCGCGGGTCGTGCGGCGGCCCAGCTCGGGGAACGGCGGCAGCAGCCGGAGCACTTCTTCCAGCGCCGCCGGCAGGCCGGCCGGCGAGGACCGCAGCGCCGCCGCCGCGGCCGGGTTGCGGTCGAACGTCACGATCGCGTTGCCCAGCAGCGCGGTGGTCGTGATGTGGCCCGCGATCAGCAGCAGCGCGACGAACCCCACGATCTCCTGGTCCTCGAGGCGCTCGCCGTTGAACTCCGCCTCCACCAGCCGGCTCGTCAGGCCCGGGCCGGGGTGGGCGCGGTGGTGCCGGATGTGGTCGAGGATGTAGGCGTTCATCTCGCGGATCGTCGGGGCGATCGCGTCGAGGGCCCGCTGGATGTCGGCCATGTCGGCCGACTCCCCCAGCTGGTCGCCGCTGAAGAGGACCTGGGCCCAGCGGGTGAACAGCGGGCGGTCCGCCACCGGGACGCCGAGCAGCTCCGCGATCACGATGATCGGCAGCGGGTACGCCAGCGCGTCGACGACGTCGAAGCGGGACGCCCCGCCGACCTCGTCGAGCAGCTCACCGGCGATCGTCCGGATCCTCGGCTCGAGGCCGGCCACCACCCGCGGGGTGAACGCCTGGCTGACCAGCGTGCGCAGCTTGCGGTGGTCCGGCGGGTCCATCCCGACGAAGTTGCCCTTGCGGAAGGTCTCGAAGTCCTCCTGGACCGGCGTGAGCCCGCTGAAGTCCGACGAGAACGCCGCCGGGTCGGACAGCACCCGGGAGACGCCCGGGTGGTCGAGCACCCGCCACAGCCCCCGCTCTTCGTCGTGGTGCACCGGGCCGCGCTCGCGCAGCTCGGCCGAGCGCGCCAGCAGGTCTTCGAAGGCGAACGCGAGGTCGGGTTCCTGGGTGGTCATGACGTCTTCTCCTCGGTGGTCGTCGGCTCGGGGGCGGGAACGAGGGTGTCGCTGCGGGGGAACCGGCGCAGGGTCGGGCTGACCGTGACGACCAGGGTGACCAGGGCGATCCCGGCGGCGCACAGCACGACGGCGCCGGTGCCGGGGAACGCCTGCACCACCAGGCCGCCGAAGGCGGGCCCGGTCGCCGCGGACACCCCGCCGATCACGCCCATCACGCTGGTCAGCCGGCCGCGCAGCCGGTCCGGGGTGAGCAGCAGCTGGTAGGTCCCGATCGTCGTGTTGGCGGTCGGCGGGAGCAGGGCCATGGCGACGAACAGCGCGCCCAGCAGGTAGCCGTCGTGGATCACGGCCGCCAGCGGGGTCAGCAGGGTCAGCACCCAGAACACGCTCATGATCGACACGTACGGGCTGAGCCGCCGCTGCAGGTAGGGCGCGATCAGCGACCCCACGACCCCGCCGACGCCGAGCATCGCGGCCATCACGCCGATCTCGCCCGAGGTGACGCCCCGCTCCTTGGCCAGCACGATGATGACGATGTAGTAGGCGCTGAAGAAGAAGTTCAGGCTCACCGCGCACGCCACCGTGACGCGCACGTGCCGTTCGCTCCACACCCAGCGCAGCCCCTCGGCCATCTCCCGGCCGAGGTGCCCGCCCTCCAGCCGGGCGGCCTCGCGGCGCGGCGCCCGGACGAAGGTCAGCGCGACCAGCGAGACCAGGTGCACGAGCACGTCGAAGGCGAACGGGACGGCCCGCCCGATGCCGTAGAGGAACCCGCCGACCGCGGTGCCGGACAGCTGGCCGAGGGCGCCGCGCGCGGAGTTCATCGCCACCGCCGTGGGCAGCTGGGCCGGGGGCACCACCCCGGCCAGCATCGCGCCTTCGGCCGGGCCGAACAGCGACCGGCAGCAGCCCATGACCGCCGCGACCGCGATCAGGTGCGGGATGCTCACGCCGTCCCACCAGATCGCCGCCACCAGGCTCGCCACCGTCACCGCGTACGCCGCTTCGCAGCCGAGCAGGATCTTCTTGCGGTCCCACCGGTCCGCCAGCGCGCCGGCGGGCAGCCCGGCGACCAGCTGGGCCATCGCGTCGACGCCGAGCACCAGCCCGGACAGCGCCGGCGAGCCGGTCACCGCCAGCACCAGCAGCGGCAACGCGATCATCGACGCGCTGAACCCGGCCTCCGACAGCGCCTGGCTGCCCCACAGCAGCCCGTAGTTGCGGTTGCGCGAAAGCCGCGTGGTCACCGCCGCTCCTTCCGGTGGCCCGGGGCCTGGCAGTCGGCGGCGATCCGCCGCAGGGCGCCCGCGAAGTCGCCGGCCACCGCTTCGACGGTCCGCCGGTCGTGCCGGCCGGGCTGGTAGATCAGCGAGAACACCAGCTCGCAGTCCTGGACCGCGCCGACCAGGTCGAGCAGGTGCGGGTGGTGCTCGGCCGGGTCGTGGTCGAGGCCGAGCGAACCGCAGGCGGCGGCGTAGAGGCTGTCGGACACCGTCCCGGCGCCCCCGGAGCCGTCCCACTGGCCGAGGTAGTTGAACGAGATCTCCGGCTGCGGCCCGGTTTCCGCGAGCTGTTTCCGGACGTCCGGGTCGCCGAGGTGGCGGAGGGCACCGTAGCCGAACCCGTTGCCCGGCATGGCCCGCAGCTGCTTGCGGACGGACTTGACGAGCGTCCGCCAGTCGGGGGTGCCGGTGTCCTCGAGGGACAGCGCGACCGGGAACAGCGTGGTGAACCAGCCGACGGTCCGGTTGAGGTCGACACCGTCGAGGATGTCCTCACGGCCGTGGCCCTCCAGGGCGATCGAAACGTCCGGGCGGCCGGTCCACCGGGCCAGCGCCCAGGCCAGCGCGGCGAGGAGGACGTCGTTGACGCGCGTGCGGTAGGCCGACGGCGCCGACCGCAGCAGGGCGTCGGTGTCGGCGGCGTCCAGCGCCACGGTGACTTCGGCGGTACCGGTATCGGCGTCGGCGTCGGTGGTGTCGTGGTCGACCGGCAGCGCGCCCGAGGCGGGCAGGCTCGTCCAGTACGCCAGTTCGTCGTCGAAGCCGCCGGCACGGACGTGGTCACGCAGGCGGTGCGCCCAGTCCCGGAACGACGTCGTCCGCGGCCCGAGGTCGACCGGGACGCCCCGGGCGGCCTGGCGGTAGGCGGTGTCGAGGTCGTCGAGCAGGATCCGCCAGGAGACGGCGTCGACGACGACGTGGTGCGCGGCCAGGAACAGCCGGGGCCGCCACGCCGGATCGGCGGTGACCAGGACGGCCGCCAGCAGCGGGCCTTCCGCGAGGTCGAACCCGGCGTGGACGCCGTCGGCGATCCGCTCCAGCGCGGCCGCCCGGCCGGGCGCGGGTACGGCGGTCAGGTCCTCGCGGCGCAGCCCGGGCACCGGCTCGACGTCGGCGTTGTGCTGGCGCCAGCCCTCTTCGGTGCGGGTGAACCGCATGCGCAGGGCGTCGTGGTGGGTCCACACCGCGGCCAGCGCCCGCTCGAGCGCGCCGGCGTCGAAGCCGTCGGCGAGCTCGAGCAGCATCGACTGGTTGAAGTGGTGCGGGTTGACGGTGTGGGTGGCGAAGAACCAATCCTGGATCGGGGTCAGCGGGACCTCGCCGACGACCGGCCCGTCCGCCGCCGCTTCCCCGGCCACCGTGCCGGCTTCGGGCGCCAGCGCGGCCACGGTCTGGTGCAGGAAGATGTCCTTCGTGGACACCCGCAGCCCGGCCTGCCGGGCCCGGGACACGACCTGCATGCTGAGGATGGAATCGCCGCCCAGCTCGAAGAAGTTGTCGGCGGTGCCGACCCGGTCCAGGCCGAGGACCTGGGCCCAGATCTCGCAGAGCGCGCGCTCGGCCGGGGTCACCGGCTCGACGTGGCGGGTGGCCGGCTCGGCCGCGGCGGCGACCGCGGGCAGGGCGCGGCGGTCGACCTTGCCGCTCGGCCCGAGCGGCAGCGCGGGCAGCTCCAGCAGCGCGGCGGGCACCAGGTGCCCGGGCACCGACCGGCTGAGGAACTCCCGCAGTTCGCCGGCGCCGACCGGGCCGGCGCCCGGTTCGGCGACGAAGCAGGCGACCAGGCGCTTGTGCCCCGACTCGTCCTGCTGGACGGCGGCCACCGCGGCGGCGACGCTCGCGTGGCGGGTCAGCGCCGCCTCGACTTCGCCGAGCTCGATGCGGAAGCCGCGGACCTTGACCTGGTCGTCGGCCCGGCCGGTGAACTCCAGCTGCCCGGTGGCGGTCCACCGGACGACGTCACCGGTGCGGTACATCCGCTCCCCCGGCGCGCCGAAGGGGTTGGCGGTGAACCGGTCGGCGGTCAGGCCCGGCCGGTCGAGGTAGCCGCGGGCCAGGCTCGGCCCGGCGACGTACAGCTCGCCGGCCACGCCGACCGGCACCGGCTGGAGCGCGGCGTCGAGCACGTAGCCGCGGGTGTTCGGGATGGGCCGGCCGATGGGTGGCGGCGTGCCCGGTTCCAGGGGGTCGCTCCAGGTCGCGACGATCGTCGATTCGGTGGGGCCGTAGGCGTTGATCATCCGCCGGCCGGGCGCCCACCGGTCGACGAGCTCCGCCGGGCAGGCGTCCCCGCCGACGACGAGGGTGCGCAGGTCCGGCAGGTCGGTGGCGGGCACGGTGGCCAGCGCGGCGGGCGGGATCAGGGTGTGGGTGATCCGGTGGGCGGTGAGGAACTCGGCGAGGGGTTCGCCGAGCAGCGGCTCGGGCGGCACCACGACGAGCGCGGCGCCGCTGGGCAGGGCCAGGCAGAGCTCCAGGATGGACGCGTCGAAGCTGGGCGAAGAGTAGGCCAGGACGCGATCCCCTGCGGTGACCTGGAGGTGCTCGGCTTCGGCGGCGGCGAAGGAGGCCAGCCCGGCGTGGGTGACGACCACGCCCTTGGGACGGCCGGTGGAGCCGGAGGTGTAGATGACGTAGGCGGGGTGCTCCGGCCGGACGGGGACGGGCGGAGCGGGTTCGCCGCCGAACAACTCGGGGTCGTCCAGGGACAGCACCGGCACGTCATCCGGGACCGGTGGGGCCAGCCCCGCCAGCGTCAGGACCAGGGCCGGGCGGGCGTCGGCGAGCATGAACGTGATGCGCTCGATCGGGTAAGTCGGGTCCACCGGGAGGAACGCTCCGCCCGCCTTCAGGACCGCGAGCTGCGCCACCACGATCTCCACCGACCGCGGCAGGGCCAGTGCGACGATCCGCTCCGGGCCGATGCCGTGCCCGGCCAGCACCCGCGCCAACCGGGATGCGCGGCCCTCCAGCTCCGCGTAGGTGAGGGTCTCGCCCGCGATGACCGCCGGTGCGTCCGGCGTCCGCCGCGCGCGGGCCGACACCAGTTCGGGCAGCGTGCGCGGCTCCACCGGGACGGCCGTGTCGTTCCAGGCACCCAGGACCAGCTCGCGCTCGGCCGCGCCGATCAGCGGCAGCCGGGCCAGCGGCCGGTCCGGGTCGTCCGCGACGCCCGCCAGCAGGACACCCAGGTGGGTGGCCAGGCGGTCGATCGTGGCCGCGTCGAACAGGTCCGTGTTGTACGTCAGCGCCGCGCGCAGGACTTCGCCGTCCGGCTGGAACTCCAGCGTCAGGTCGAAGTTCGCCGCCGTCGCCGGCTGCGGGAGCTCTTCGGTTTCGAGACCGGGCAGGCTGGTTGCCTCGCGGGGGCTGTTCTGCAGCACCACCATCACCTGGAACAGCGGCGTGCGGCTCGGGTCGCGGCCGGGCTGCACCGCGTCGACGACCCGGTCGAACGGCAGGTCCTGGTGGTCGAACGCCGCGCGGACACCCGCCCCGACCTCGTCGAGGAACGCCGTGAACGCCAGGTCCGGGCGGACCCGCGAGCGCAGCACCAGCGTGTTGACGAAGAACCCGACGAGCCCTTCGAGCTCGGGCCGCTCCCGGCCGGAGGTGACCGTGCCGACGGCCACGTCGTCCTGGCCGGCCCAGCGGCCGAGCAGCACCTGGCACGCGGCGACGAGCGTGGTGAACAGGGTCGTCTCGCGCTGCCGGCTCACCTGCTCGAGCCGCGCGGTCACCGCCGCCGGGACGACGACCTCGCGCGTCGCGCCGCGGGTGGTGCGCACCGGCGGGCGGGGCCGGTCGGTGGGCAGCTCCAGCGGCGTGAGGTCGCGCAGGCGCCCGGCCCAGTAGTCGACCTGGCCGGCCAGGACCCGCTCGGCGAGCCGGCCGCGCTGCCAGGCCGCGAAGTCCGCGTACTGCACCGGCAGCGGCGGCAGGTCCGCCGGTTCGCCGCGCAACGCGGCCGCGTAGAACGCCCCGACCTCCTCGGCGATGAGCCCGTTCGACCAGCCGTCGGTGACGATGTGGTGCACCGCCACGGTGAGCACGTGCTCCTCCGGCGCGAGCCGGATCAGCTTGGCCCGCAGCAGCGGCCCTGCACTGAGGTCGAAGGGCTGTTCGCCGTCGGCACGCAGGATGGTCGCGAGCTCCTCCTCGCGAGCGTCGACGACCGGCAGCGGAACCGGCGACGGCGGGTGCACGACCTGGACGCCGTGGCCGTCGGCCGAGCCGAACGTGGTGCGCAGCGGTTCGTGCCGGGCGACCAGCGCGGTGAACGCCTCGGCGAGCGCGCCGACGTCCAGTGCGCCGCGCAGGCGCACCGCGGAACTGGTGACGTACTCGGTGCCGCCCGGCTCGAACTCGTCGAGGAACCACAGGCGCTGCTGGGCGAAGGACTGCGGCAGCTCGCCGTCCCGGGGCACGGCCGGGATCGGGTCCTGGGCGGTGGCCCCGACGGTTTCGATCGCGGCGGCGAGGCGGGACACCGTCGGGTGCGCGAACACCGCTCGCGGCGACAGCGACACGCCGCATTCGGCCAGCAGCCGGGACACCAGCCGGATGCTGAGGATCGAGTCGCCGCCGAGCTCGAAGAAGTTGTCCTGCGCGCCGACCCGGTCGACCCCGAGCAGCCGCTGCCAGATGTCGGCGACGGCGCGCTGGGTCGCGGTGGCCGGCTCGGCGTAGGGCCGCCGGGACGCCACCGGGCCGTCCGGGGCGGGCAGCGCGCGGCGGTCGACCTTCCCGTTGCGGTTCAACGGAAGCGCGGCCAGCACGAGCACGACGGCGGGCACCATGTACTCGGGCAGGGACGCGGCCGCGTGGCCGCGCAGCCCGGCGGGGTCCGCGGTCCGCCCGGCGGTGAGGACGACGTGCGCGATCAGCCGCCGCGTGCCGGCGGCGTCCGTGTGGACGGTCGCGACCGCCTGGGCGACCGCCGGGTGGGCGGCCAGCACGGCCTCGACCTCGGCGAGCTCGATCCGGAACCCGCGCAGCTTGACCTGGTCGTCGGAACGGCCGAGGAACACCAGCTCGCCGTCCGCGCCGCGCCGGACGACGTCGCCGGTGCGGTACATCCGCTCCCCCGGCGCGCCGAACGGGTCGGGCACGAACCGCTCGGCGGTCAGGCCGGGCCGGCCGAGGTAGCCGCGGGCCAGGCCCGCACCGGCCAGGCAGAGTTCGCCGGGCGCCCCGGCGGGCAGCGGCCGCAGCTCGGCGTCCAGCACGTACGCGCGCATGCCGTCGAGCGGCCGGCCGATCGGCACGGGCTCGGGCACGCCCGCCCCGCCGGTCATCCGGAACGACGTGGCGAAGGTGGTCGTTTCGGTGGGGCCGTAGCCGTCGACCACGACGAGGCCGGGGCAGGCGGCCTGGACCGCGCGGACCACGGCGGGCGGGACGACGTCGCCGCCGGTCCACACCTCGCGCAGGCCGCGCAGGCCGTCCGGGGCGTCCTGGGCGAGCAGCCGGAAGAGCCCGGCGGTCAGCCACGCCGCCGTCACCCCGTGCGCGGAGACCGCGCGCCGCAACGATTCCACGGTGAGGTCGGGCCCGTCGGGCAGGACCGTCGCGCCGCCGTTGAGCAGCGGGACCCACAGTTCGTAGGTGGAGGCGTCGAAGGCCAGCGGCGAGTGCGCGAGCACCCGGGTGTGGGCGCCGCCGGCGAACCGGCCGTCCTGGGCCAGCGCGGTGATGTCGCGGTGGCGCACGGCGACCCCCTTGGGGACGCCGGTGGAGCCGGAGGTGTACATGACGTAGGCGAGGTTTTCGGGCACCACGGCGGATTCCGGCGCGGTCCGCGAGCGCCGCTCGCCCACGGTCAGCACTGGTCCACTGTGGACGGCTTCGGCGGCCGGCACCCAGGTGTCGCCGGAAACCACGACCGAGACCCCGGCCTCGGCGAGCACGGCCCGCAGCCGCTCGTGCGGCGCCCGGGTGTCCAGGGGCACGTAGGCCGCGCCCGCCTTGAGCACGGCGAGTTCGGCGACGACGTGCTCGACCGAGGGCTCCAGCAGCAGCCCGATCCGGTCCTCGACGGCGACACCCAGTTCGGCCAGCCGTGCGGCCAGGTGGTTCGCCCGCTCGTCGAGCTCGGCGTAGGTCAGGGTCCGGTCGCCGGCGAGCACGGCGACGTCGTCCGGACGCCGCCGCACCTGGTCGGCGAACAGCGCGGGCACCGTGGACGGTGTCCCGGCCGCACCCGGGCCGTGGGCGTCCGCGAGCACCCGGGCGCGCTCGGCGGCGGCGACCCACGGCACGCGGGCCAGCGGGCGGTCCGGGTCCGCGGTGACGGCGTCGAGCAGCCGGCCCAGCCGGTCGGTCAGGGCCGCCGTGGTGTCGCGGTCGAACAGCGCCGGGTCGTAGGCGAGGTCGAGCGCGAGTCCTTCGTCGAGGGACGCGCGCAGGCACAGCGGGAAGTTCGTGGCGTCGGCCGAGGCGACCTCGACGACCCGGGGCGCGCCCGCGGTGGCGGGTTCGCTGATCGGGTAGTTCTCGAACACGACCATGCTGTCGAACAGGTTCTGCCCCGCCGGGACGTCGCTGAGCGGGCGCAGCCGGGCCAGCGACACGAAGTCGTGGTCACGGGCCTCGCTCTGGGCCGTCTGCAGCTGCCCGAGCCACCGCGCGACCGGCTGGGTGCCGTCGATGCGGACGCGGGTGGGGATGGTGTTGATGAACAGCCCGATCATCGTTTCGACGCCGGCCAGGTCGGCCGGGCGGCCGGAGACCGTGGTGCCGAAGACGACGTCACGGTCGCCGGAAAGCATCGCCAGCAGCAGCGCCCAGCCGCCCTGCACGACGGTGTTGACGGTCAGGCCGTGGGTCCGGGCGAACTCCCGCAGCCGCAGCGTCGCGGCCGGCGGCAGCTCGATCCGCACCGAATCGGTGGACCGGGACTGGTGGGCTTCGGCCGGCGGGCGGTCGTAGGGCAACGCGGTCGGCGCGTCGAAGCCGGCCAGGGTGTCCCGCCAGAACGCGTCGGCCGCGGCCTGGTCGCGCCCGGCCAGCCAGCCGAGGTAGTCGCGGTACGGGCGCCGGGTGACCAGGGCCGGGCGGACGCCGGCGGTCGCGGCGGCGTACTGCTCGCAGGCTTCGGCGAAGACCTGCGCGGAGCTCCAGCCGTCGAACAGCACGTGGTGGGAGGTCCACACGAGGTCGACCTCGTCGCCGGGCAGCGCGCCGATCGTCAGCCGGGTCAGCGGGGCCCGGGTCAGGTCGAACGGGACGGCCCGGTCGGCCGCCAGGGCGTCCCGCAGCGCGGCTTCGCGCTCTTCCGGGCCGAGGTCGCGCCAGTCGTGGTGGGTGACCGGCAGGGTCGCGGCGCGGTCCACCACCTGCACGGGCTCTTCGACACCCGTCCAGACGAGCCGGGTGCGCAGCACCGGGGTCCGGTCGACGACCCGCTGCCAGGCCGCGGCGAGCGCGGCGGGGTCGGTGACGCCGGCGAGGCGGATGCGGACCTGCTCGAAGTAGGCCGGGGAGCCGTCGTCGACCAGGGTGTGGAACACCATCCCGGCCTGCAGCGGGGTCAGCGGGTAGACGTCCTCGACCGCGCGGCCGTTGCCGGCCACGGCGTCCAGCTCGGCCGCGCTCAGCCGGGCCAGGGGGAAGTCCGACGGCGTGCGGCCGCCGGCGTCCGGGCCGGCGCAGTGCTCGACGATTTCGCGCAGGGCCGTGAGGACCTGCTCGGCGAGCCCGCGCACGGTGTCCTCGTGGTGCACGCCGGGGGCGTAGGTCCAGGCGAGTTCGAGCCGGCCGCCGTCGACGATGCCGACGACGTCCAGGAGGGCCGTGCGCGGCCGCCAGGGGTCGATGTCGTCGCCGAGGTCGCCGCCCCAGCCGCGGTACAGCCCGCCGTCGTCGCCGCCGGCGGTCCACTGCCCGTGGTAGTTCAGGGAAATCTGCGGCACCGGGTCGTCGTGCCGCCGCAGCGCGCCGTAGCCGAGGCCCTTGCCGGGGATGGCCCGCAGCTGCTCCTTGACGGCCTTCAGGGTCGAGCCCCAGTCTTCGGTCGCGGGGAGGGTGAGCGCGACCGGGTACTCGGCGGTGAACCAGCCGACCGTGCGGGACAGGTCGAGGTCGTCGAAGATTTCCTCGCGGCCGTGCCCTTCCAAGCCGACGAGGACGCGTTCACGGCCGGTCCAGCGGGCCAGTACCCGGCCGAGCGCGCCGAGCAGGACGTCGTTGATCTGCGTGCGGTAGACCTCGGGCACCTGGTGCAGCAGGGCGTCGGTGGTGGCGGAGTCCAGGCGGACGGTGACCGTGCGGGCGCTTCCGGCGGTGTTCTCCCCCGCCGCGTCCACCGGCAGGTCCGGGTCGACTCCGTCGAGCGCTTCGCTCCAGTACGGTTGTTCGGCGTCGAACGGGTGCCCCGCGAGGCGGTCCGCCCAGCGGAGGAAGCTGACCGGCGCCGGGCCGAGGTCGGCCGGCCGCCCGGAAACCACCTGGCGGTAGGCGGTTTCCAGGTCGTCGAAGAGGATGCGCCAGGACACGCCGTCGACCACCAGGTGGTGGACGACCAGCAGCAACCGCGGTGCCCGCCCGGGAGCGGTGATCAGCGCGGCCGCGACGAGCGGGCCGCCCTCGACCCGCAGCGCCGCCCGAGCCTCGGCCGCGACCGTGCTGATGTCCACAGTGTCTCCATCGGGCACGTGCCGCAGCGCCGGGATTTCCGCGTCGGGCCGGAATTCCTGCCGCCAGCCGTCGCCGGTGCGGGTGAACCGGGTGCGCAGGGCGTCGTGCCGCGCCAGCACCGCGCCCAGAGCCGTTTCCAATGCGGGAACGTCCACGTCCGGGTCGAGTTCGGCGAGCGTGGACATCGTGAAGTGGTCGTGGTGGCCGGTTTCGAAGAACCACCGCTGGATCGGGGTGAGGGGCGCCGAGCCGGTGAACGCGGCTTCGGGCTCGGCGGCCGCTTCGGCGCCGGCGACGAGCGCGAGCTCGGCGATGCTCTGGTGGCGGAAGACGTCCCGGGAGGTCAGGCGCAGGCCGCGCCGCCGGGCCCGCGAGACGACCTGGATGCTGAGGATGGAATCCCCGCCCAGGGCGAAGAAGTTGTCGTCGACGCCCGGTTCCGCGACGCCGAGGACATCCGCCCAGATCTCGGCCAGCAGCCGTTCGGTCGCGGTGCGCGGCGCGGTCCGGCCCTCGGCCGGGGCCGGGTGGACGGCGGGCGCGGGCAGCGCGCGGCGGTCGACCTTGCCGCTGGTGGCCAGCGGCAGCCGGTCCAGGGGGACGAACACCGACGGCACCAGGTGGTCGGGCAGGGTTTCCTTCAGCTCCGCCCGCAGCCGGGCCGGGTCCATTGTGGAACCCGGGACGACGTAGGCGACCAGCCGGGCGTGGCCGTCGTCGCGGCGGGCGACGACGACCGTGTCGGCGACCTCGGGCAGGGCCCGCAGCGCCGCCTCGACCTCGCCGGGCTCGATCCGGAAGCCGCGGATCTTGACCTGGTCGTCGACGCGGCCGAGGTACTCCAGGTAGCCCTCGGCGGTCCAGCGGGCGCGGTCGCCGGTGGCGTACACCCGGCTGCCGGGCGGGCCGAACGGGTTGGCGCGGAAGCGGTCCGCCGTCAGCCCGGGCCGATTCAGGTAGCCGCGGGCCAGCTGGACGCCGGCCAGGTGCAGTTCGCCGGGCACGCCGATCGGTGCCGGACGCAGCCGGTCGTCGAGGACGTAGGCCCGCACGTTCCCGAGCGGGCGGCCGATCACCTCGCGCGCGGTCTCGCCGATCCGGCAGAAGGTGGCGTCGACGGTGCACTCGGTCGGGCCGTAGAGGTTGAACGCGGTGACGCCGTCGAGGTCGCTCAGGTCGCGCCACAGCGCTTCGCCGACGGCTTCTCCCCCGACCAGCAGCACCGGAGGGCAGTGTCCCGCTTCCAGCAGGTGCCGGACGAACAACGGTGTCGAGTTGACCAGATCGATCTCGTGCTCGGCGACATACCCGGCGAGCAGGGCCGGGTCGAGCCGGGTGTCGCCGTCGATCACGTGCAGCTCGTGCCCGGCCGTGAGCGTCAGCAGCACGGTTTCCCAGGACGCGTCGAACGAGAAGGCGGCGGTCAGCGCCACCCGCAGCCGGTCCTTCCCGGCCGCGGCGGTGAACTGATCCCCGTGGTCGACGGCGAAGTTGGCCAGCGCGCGGTGGGTGACGAGCACACCCTTGGGCGTCCCGGTCGAGCCGGAGGTGTAGATCGCGTAGGCCGCGTGGTCCGGGCTGATCGGGGTGCGGAGGTTCGTGTCGGTTCCGTCCGCGACCACCGGTTCGGTGACCACCAGGACCGGCCGGGCATCGGCCAGCAACGCTTCCCGCCGCGGGGCGGGCAGCTCCGGGTCCAGGGGCAGGTAGGTGGCACCGGCTTTGAGGACGGCGAGGATCGTGACCACGGCTTCCGCGGACCGCGGCAGGGCGACCGCCACCAGCCGCTCGGGCCCGGCACCGCGGGCGACGAGCACCCGCGCGGCCCGGTTGGCGCGGGCGTTCAGCTCCGCGAAGGTCAGCGTCGTGTCGCCGCTGACCAGCGCGGTCGCGTGCGGAGTCCGGGCGGCCTGGGCCTCGAACAGCTCGACGACGGTCGTGTCCGGCATCGCCCGGCCGGTCGCGTTCCACGTCTCGACGACGAGGTCGCGTTCGGCGGCGGGCAGCAGGGGCAGCGCGTCGACCGGCCGGTCCGGGTCGGCCACGACCGCGGTGAGCAGCACCGTGAGGTGCTCGGCGAAGCGCCGCATCGTCGCCGCGTCGAACAGGTCGGTGTTGTAGTTCAGCAGGCCGCGCAGCCCGTCGGGCCGCTCCTCGAACTCGACGCTCAGGTCGAAGCCCGCGGTGGTCATCGGCAGCGTCAGTTCACCGGCGGTGAGCCCGGCGAGGGCGGGCAGGCGGTTGCCGGCGTTCTGCAGGGTCACCAGCACCTCGAACAGCGGGGTGCGGCTGGGGTCGCGGTCGGGGCTCAGCTCGTCGACGATCCGCTCGAACGGCACTTCCTGGTGGGCGAAGGCGTCCAGGACCGTCCGGCGGACGGCACCGAGCAGCTCGCCGAAGCCCCGCCGACCGTCCACTCGGGACCGCAGCACGACGGTGTTGACGAAGAGGCCGACGAGGTCCTGGACCTCCGGGTGGTCGCGGCCGGAGGTCACGGTGCCGACGGCGACGTCGTCCTGGCCGGACCAGCGGCGCAGCACCAGCTGGCAGGCCGCGACGAGCGCGGTGAACAGCGTCGTGTCGCGGTCGTGGCTCAGCCGGCGCAGCCCGGCGAGGGCCTCGGCGCCGAGAGCGAACTCGTGCTCGGCGCCGTTCGACGTCCGGGTGGCCGGGCGCGGGCGGTCGGCCGGCAGGTCCAGCGGGCGCAGGCCCTCGAGCTCGTGGCGCCAGAAGCCGAGCTGCTCGTCGAGGAAGGCACCGGTGAGGCGCTCGCGCTGCCACGCCGCGAAGTCCGCGTACTGGACGGACAGCGCAGGCAGGTCGACCCGCTCGTCGCCGTAGAGCGTGGCCAGCTCGCCGACGAGGACACCCATCGACCAGCCGTCGGTGATGATGTGGTGCAGGGACAGCACGAGCGCGTGGCCGTCCGCGGCCAGGCGGACCAGCCGCGCCCGCAGCAGCGGGCCCCGGGCGAGGTCGAACGGCCGGGCGAGGTCCTCGGCCAGCAGCCGCCGCAGCTCCTCCTCCACCGCCGGGCCCGAGAGGTCGGTGACCGGCAGCGCGAGCTGCCACGGCTCCCCCACGACCTGGCGGGGGCGGCCGTCGACGGCCGGGAACGTGGTGCGCAGCGATTCGTGCCGGGCGATCAGCGTGGTGAGCGCGCGGCCGAGCGCGTCGGGCCGCAGGGCGCCGCGCAGCCGCACGCCGAAGACCGTGACGTGGTCGGTGCTGCCGGGCGCGAAGTCGTCGAGGAACCAGAGACGCTGCTGGGCGAAGGACAGCGGCAGCTCGGCGTCGCGGGCCACCGGGGTGATCGCCGCGGTCAGCGGCGTGGCGGACGCGGCCGGCAGCGCGGCCGCCAGGCCGGCCACCGTCGGGTGGTCGAACACCGTGCGCGGGGACACTTCGACGCCGAAGGCCTCCCGCAGCGCGGAGGTGAACCGGATGCTGAGGATGGAATCCCCGCCGAGGGTGAAGAAGTTGCCGTCGGCCCCGACGCGCTCCAGGCCGAGCGTGGTGGCCAGCACGGCCGCGACCGTGCGCTCGGCTTCGGTGCGGGGTTCGGCGAACTCGGCGCTTTCCGGCGCCGCCGCGGCGGGGGCCGGCAGCGCGCGCTGGTCGAGCTTTCCGTTGCGGGTCAACGGCAGTTCGTCGAGCGTGACGAACGCCGAGGGCACCATGTAGTCCGGCAGCGACCGGCCGAGGTGCTCCCGCAGCCGCGCGGTGCTCGGCGGCTCCTCCGGCGTCGCGGCGACGACGTAGGCGACCAGCCGCTTGCGGCCGGGCTCGTCTTCGCGGGCCAGTACCGCCGCCGAGCCGACTTCCGGGAGCGCGAGCAGGGTGGCTTCGATCTCGCCCGGCTCGATCCGGAAGCCGCGGATCTTCACCTGCTGGTCGGCGCGGCCGTGGTAGCGCAGGGCGCCCTCGCGGGTGCGGGACACCCGGTCGCCGGACCGGTACATCCGGGAGCCGGGCGCGCCGAACGGGTCGGCGACGAACCGGGCGGCGGTCAGCCCGGGGCGGCCGAGGTAGCCGCGGGCCAGGCCGTCGCCGGCGACGTAGAGCTCGCCGGGCACCCCGGCCGGGACCGGGTTCAGATCCGCGTCGAGGACGTACCCGCGCAGGTCGGGCAGGGCGGTGCCGATGAGTCCCGGAGCGTCCACTGTGTCCCTGTCGGACACGAGGTCGTGGTGGGTGACGTGCACGGTGGTTTCGGTGATGCCGTACATGTTCACCAGCCGCGGCGTGCGGTCGCCGTGGCGGCCGAACCAGCCGGCCAGCCGGCGCGTGTCCAGGGCCTCGCCGCCGAAGACCACGTACCGCAGCGCGAGCCGGGCGCCGGCCTCCGGATCGTCCTCGTCGGCCCGGACGAGCTGGTAGAACGCCGACGGCGTCTGGTTGAGCACGGTGACACCCTCGTCGGCCAGCAGGCGCAGGAACTCCCGCGGCGACCGGGACACCGCGTGCGGGACGACGACGAGCCGGCCGCCGTGCAGCAGCGGACCCCAGATCTCCCACACGGAGAAGTCGAAGGCGTAGGAGTGGAACAGCGTCCAGACGTCCTCGGCGCCGAAGCCGAACCGGGCGCCGGTCGCGGCGAACAGGCGGGTGACGTTGCGGTGCGGGATCACCACGCCCTTGGGCAGCCCGGTCGAGCCGGAGGTGTAGATGACGTAGGCGGGGTGGTCCGGCGTGCACCGCGGCGGCGGGTCGGTCTCCGGGCCCGTCTCGACGTCGACGTCTTCCGGAGCGAGGACGGCGACGGGCTCGGTGTCGGCGAGCATCCGGTCGACGCGTTCGGCCGGCGTGGCCGGGTCGATCGGCAGGTAGGCGGCCCCGGCCTTGAGCACGGCGAGGATCGCGACGACCTGCTCCGGCGAGCGCGGCAGGCGCAGCGCGACGAACCGCTCCGGCCCGGCCCCGAGCTCGATCAGCCGGTGCGCCAGCCGGTTCGCCCGCGCGTTGAGCTCGGTGTAGGTCAGGGAGACGCCGTCGCCGGTGAGGGCGACCGCGTCCGGGTGCGCCACGACCTGGGCGGCGAACAGCTCGGTGATGGTGGGGGCGGGCAGCGACGGGGGCCGGCCGGCGGTGAGCCCGGCGCGGTCCTCGGCCGACAGCCACGGCAGCCGCGCGATCGGGCGGTCCGGGTTCTCGGCCAGCCCGAGCAGCAGGGTCTCCAGCCGGGCCGCCATCGCGGCGGCGGTCTCCTCGTCGAAGAGGGCCGGGTCGGTGCCCAGCTCGAAGCCCAGGCGCCGGTCGACGTAGGCGCGCAGGGTGACCGGGAACGTCGTGGCGTCGAGGGCGGTCACCTCGCGCAGGGTGACACCCGCCTGCGCGGCGGCGTTCTCGTCGAAGGGGTAGTTCTCGAACGCGACCATGCTGTCGAACAGGTTCTCCCCCGGCGGGACGTCGCTGAGGGCGCGCAGCTTCCCGAGCGCGAGGAAGTCGTAGCGGCGGGCCTGGTTCTGCTCGTCCTGCAGCCGCCGCAGCCACGGCAGCACCCGCTCGCCGCCCTCGATCGACGTCCGGGTCGGGACGGTGTTGATGAACATCCCGATCATGGTCTCCACGCCCGGCAGGTCGTCGGGACGGCCGGAGACGGTGGTGCCGAACACGACGTCGGACTCGCCGCTGGAGTGGGCCAGCAGCAGCGCCCAGGCGCCCTGCACGAGCGTGTTGACGGTCAGGCCGTGGCGCCGGGCCACCTCCCGCAGCCGCGCGGTGTCCTCAGTGGACAAAGACGTCCGGACCGTCCGCGACGAGCGCGTCCGGTGCGCCTGCGCCGGGGACCGGTCCCACGGCAGCGGGGTCGGGGCGGCGAAGCCGGCCAGCACCCCGCGCCAGTGGTCTTCGGCCGCGGTGACGTCCTGCGCGGCGAGCCAGCCGAGGTAGTCGCGGAACGGCCGGTGCGCCGGCACCCGCGGGATCCGCTGCTCGGTGAGCGCGGCGTACTGCTCGCACACCTCGGTGAAGATCTGGGCGAGGCTCCAGCCGTCGAGCACGATGTGGTGGGAGGTCCACATCAGCAGCACGCGGTCGTGGGTCAGCGCGATGATCGCCAGCCGCATCAGCGGCGCCGTGGTGAGATCCAGGCCCGTGGCGGCGTCGGCGGCCGAGAGCCGGTCCAGCTGGGCGCTCTGCTCGGCTTCGGACAGGCCACGCCAGTCGTGGCGGGTGATCGGGACGACCGCCCGGTGCCGCACGACCTGCACGGGGTCCTTGACGCCCTCCCAGACGAGTTCGGTCCGCAGGACCGGGGTGCGGTCGGCGACCTGCTGCCAGGCCTGCGCGAAGGCGTCGGGGTCGCGAACACCGTCCAGGAGCATCCGCGCCTGGTCGACGTAGGCGTCGGCGGTGGGATCGAGCAAGCTGTGGAACAACATGCCCGCCTGCAGCGGGGTGAGCGGGTAGATGTCGTCGACGGCGCGGCCGTCGCCGGCAATCCTGTCCACAGTGGATTGGTCGAGCCGGGCGAGCGGGAAGTCCGACGGCGTGCGGCCGCCGCTGCCGGGTCGCGCGCAGTGGGCGACGATCTCCCGCAGGCCCGCGAGCATCGCCTCGGCCAGCTCGCGGACGGTGCCGGAGTCGTTGACCTGGTCGGAGTAGGACCACGTCAGCGACAGCTCGCCGGATTCGACGACGCCGGTCACGTCCAGCTGGTAGGTGCTGGCCCCGTCCGGGGCGACGTCGGCGCCCGGGCTGTCGTGCCGGCCGCGGAACAGCCCGTCGGCACCGGCCTGGGCGTCCCAGCGGCCGTGGTAGTTGAAGCAGATCTGCGGCAGCGGGAACGCCTGCAGCGCGTGACCCGGCGCGCCGGGCTCGCCGAGGTACCGCAGGGCTTCGTAGCTCAAGCCGCGGCGCGGGACCGCCCGCAACTGCTCCTTGACCGCCTTGAGGGTGGCGCCCCAGTCCCCCGACGGCGGCAGGTCGAGCGCCACCGGGAACTGCGTGGTGAACCAGCCGACGGTGCGGGAAAGATCGACGCCGTCGAGGAAGTCCTCGCGCCCGTGCCCCTCAAGGGCGATCAGCACCCCGTTTTGCCCCGTGCGGTCGGCCAGGGCCCGGCCGAGGGCGCTCAGCAGCACGTCGTTGACCTGGGTCCGGTAGGTGGCGGGGACGCGGTGCAGCAGCGCGTCGGTGTCCTCGGCGCCGAGGGTCACGGTCAGCGTGCGGGTGGAGCCGGTGGTGCCCGCGCCCGCGTGGTCGGCGGCCAGTGCCGCCGGGACCCGGCGCGCCACCCGCGTCCAGTGTTCGAGGTCGTCGTCGAAGCCGCCCGCGCGGACGTGCTGCTCCAGCAGGTGCGCCCACTGGGTGAACGGCGTGGCGGTGGCCGCGAGCCGGACCG
This sequence comes from Amycolatopsis sp. CA-126428, assembly GCF_002904335.1. GTDB lineage: Bacteria > Actinomycetota > Actinomycetes > Mycobacteriales > Pseudonocardiaceae > Amycolatopsis. The sequence continues at coordinate 56,308 of NZ_PPHF01000046.1, forward strand.
GCGCGCCGGCGACGATCTGGCCGTAGGCGGTTTCGAGGTCGCCGAGCAGCAGCCGCAGCGAAACGCCGTCGGCCACCAGGTGGTGCACGGCCAGGAACAGCAGCGGCGGCCGGGTGCCGCGGGCGAGCAGCGCCGCGCCGGCCAGGGTGCCGGTCGCCGGGTCCAGGCCGGCGCGCACCTGCGCGGCCGCGGCCTCGATACCGGCGCGCTGCCCGGCTTCGCCGAGCGAAGACAGGTCCCGGATCCGCAGGACGCCGGTCGGCGGCTCCGGCGCGACCTCCTGCCGCCACTGCCCGTCGACGGTGAAGAACCGGGTCCGCAGGGCGTCGTGGTGGGCGACGACCGCGTCGAGGGCGGTCCGCAGGGCCTGCTGGTCGACGCCGCCGGGCAGCTCGAGCAGCTGCGACATGGTGAAGTGGGCCAGCGGCCCGTGGGTGGCGAAGAACCAGTGCTGGATCGGGGTGAGCGGGGCCGGGCCGGCGACCGGGCCCGCCGCCGGGGGGTGGATCGCGGTGGTCTGCACCGCGGTCGCGAGCCCGGCGATGGTCTGGTGCAGGAAGATGTCCCGCGAGGTGAGCCGCAGGCCGGCCTGGCGGGCCTGGGCGACCACCTGGATGCTGAGGATCGAGTCGCCGCCGAGGCCGAAGAAGTTGTCCTCGACGCCGATGCGGTCGTTGCCGAGCACTTCGGACCAGATCGCCACCAGCTGGTGCTCGACGGCGGTGCGCGCGGGCACGTAGGCCTGGCCGCTGTCCGACGGCGCGTCGGGGGCGGGGAGCGCCCGCCGGTCGACTTTGCCCTGGGGGGTCAGCGGGATCGCGTCGATCGGGACGAACGCCGAGGGCACCAGGTAGTCCGGCAGCGTGGCCCGCAGGGCGGCGCGCAGCTCGTCGGCGGTGGGCGGCACCGGTCCGGCGCCGACGACGTAGGCGACCAGCCGGGCGTGGCCGCCGTCCGGCCGGTTGGCGACCACGACGGCCGCGGCGACCTCGGGCAGGCGGGCCAGCGCGGCCTCGACCTCGCCCGGCTCGACCCGGAAGCCGCGGATCTTCACCTGGTCGTCGAGCCGGCCCAGGTACTCCAGCTGCCCGTCCGCGGTCCAGCGGACCCGGTCGCCGGTGCGGTACATCCGCTCCCCCGGCGCCCCGAACGGATTGGCGACGAAGCTCCCGGCCGTCCGGCCCGGGCGCCCGAGGTAGCCGCGCGCGAGCTGCGCCCCGGCGAGGCACAGCTCGCCGGGCACGCCGGCGGGCACCGGCCGCAGGGCCTGGTCGACGACGTAGGCGCGCGTGTTGGCCAGCGGCCGGCCCAGCACCGGGCGGGCCGTTTCGCCGACCCGGCACGACACCGCGTCCACGGTGTACTCGGTCGGGCCGTAGAAGTTGTGCGCCACGGTGACTTCGGCGCCGGCGAGTTCCCGCCAGAGCGTGTCGTCGAGGGCTTCGCCGCCGAGCATGAGGATCTTCGGCCGGTGCCGCGGATCGGTCAGCAGCCCGGCGGGGATCAGCCGGCGCAGGTAGGTCGGGGTGAGGTCGAGGAAGTCGATCCGGCGCTCGGCGATGTGGTCGACCAGGGCGTGGGCGTCGAGCCGGACGTCGTCGCCGATCAGGTGCAGCTCGTGGCCGTCGGCCATGAGCAGCGGGCCTTCCAGGGACGTGTCGAACGACAGGGTGGCGGTCAGCGCGACCCGCAGCCGCCGTCCGGGCGGGGCGAAGTCGTGGCGGTGGTTGAAGAGCAGGTTGGTGAGGTTGCGGTGCGGGACCGCCACCCCCTTCGGGCGGCCGGTCGACCCGGACGTGTAGATGACGTAGGCCGTGTTGTCCGGCCGCAGCGGGGCGAGCCGGTCGGCGTCGGTGAGGTCCGCGGCGGAGTACTCCGGCGGTACGGCCGCGAGTTCCGCGGTCGTGAGGACCAGGGTGGCCCCGGCGTCCCGCAGCAGCAGCTCCTTCCGGTCGGCGGGCAGGGCGGGGTCGATCGGCAGGTACACCGCACCGGCCTTCAGCACCGCCAGGAAGGCGACGATCGCCTCGGCCGTCCGCGGCAGCTCGAGCGCGACGACCCGCTCGGGGCCGGCGCCCAGCACGACGAGGTGGCGGGCCAGGCGGTTGGCGAGCGCGTTCAGCTCGGCGAAGCTCAGCGCGATGTGCCCGGCGACGAGCGCGGTCTCGTCCGGGCTGCGCTGGGCCTGCGATTCGAACAGCTCGGTGACGGTGGCCGCGGGCACGTCCAGCGCGGTTTCGTTCCACTCGGTGAGCAGCCGGTGGCGTTCGTCCCCGGTCAGCAGCGGCAGCTCACCGACCGGGCGCGTCGCGTCGGCGGCGATCGCGGTCAGCAGCACGGTGAGGTGCTCGCCCAGCGCGACGGCGGTCCGCTCGTCGAACAGGTCGGTGTTGTACTCCAGCGAGCCTTCGAGCGCGTCCGCGGACGGCTGGAACTCGACGGTGAGGTCGAAGTTGGCGGCGCGGCGGACCACCTCGACCGGCTCGGCGGTCAGCCCGGCGAAGTCGGCCGGCCCGCCCTGGCTCCCGTGCAGCAGCACCATCGCGTCGAACAGCGGGTTGCGGCTGGCGTCGCGATCGAGGCGCAGCGCTTCGACGAGCTTCTCGAACGGGGCTTCGGCGTGCTCGAAGGACTCCAGCACGGTCGTGCGGACGGCGTCGAGGAGGGTCCCGAACGGCACGCTCTGGTCCACAGTGGACCGAATGACGACGGTGTCGACGAAGAAGCCGACCGTCCGCTGCAGTTCGGGCCGGTTCCGGCCGGAAACCACGGTGCCGACGGCGATGTCGTCACGGCCGGTGTAGCGGGCGAACAGCACCTGGCAGGCCGCGACCAGCACGGTGTAGAGCGTGGTGTCGTGGACCCGGGCCAGCTCGGCCAGCCCGGCCGCGACCTCGCCCGGGACGCGGAAGCCGTGCACCGCACCGGCCGTCGTGCGCACGGCCGGGCGCGGCCGGTCCGACGGCAGGTCCAGGGGTTCGACGCCGGCCAGCTGGGTCGTCCAGTAGGCCAGGTGCCGGTCCAGCGCCGGCCCGGCGAGCCGGTTCCGCTGCCACACGGCGAAATCGGCGTACTGGACCGCCGGTTCGGGCAGCTCGGCGGCTTCGCCCCGGACGGCGGCCGCGTACAGCGTGCCGAGCTCGCCGACCAGGATGCCCATCGACTCGCCGTCGGTGACGACGTGGTGGGCGGTGATCAGCAGGACGTGGTGCTCCTCGGCGACCCGCACCAGCAGCAGCCGCACCAGCGGGCCGCGGCGCAGGTCGAACGACCGGCCGTACTCCGCCTCCAGCACCTCGTCCAGATCGGCCGGCCGCAACGCGGGGTCGGTGGTCAGGTCGACCGTCCGCACCGGGATCTCCGGAGTGCCGTGGACGACCTGCACCGGGGTGCCGCCGGCGTCGTCGATGGTGGTGCGCAGGGATTCGTGGCGAGCCACCAGCTGCGCGAGCGCGCCGGTCAGCGCGCTCGTGTCGAGCGGCCCGGTCAGCCGCAGCGCCACCGCGCTGTTGTACTCCGCGTCCCCCGGGCGGAACTCGTCGAGGAACCACAGGCGCTGCTGGGCGAACGACAGCGGCAGGGCGTTCTCCCGCGGCGCCCGGCCGATCACGTCGGACCGCTCCGCCCGCCCGGCCAGCCGGCGCTTGAGCGTCTCCCGCAGTTCCGCGGGCAGCGCGTCGATGCGGCTCTTCCTCGAGGTGGTCATCGCTTTCGTTTCCTCACAACACGAGTCGGGGTGGTCAGCTCGTCGTGAGTGGTAATTCGGGTTAGAACCCGAATTACCACTCACGACGAGCCGCGGCAGAACAAGTCGGGGCGGGAGATCAGGAGGCGCGGCGGCGGCGCCGGGCGACGCGGCCCCCGGCCTGCATGGCGCTGACGGTGCCGGTGGCCGGGTCGGTCAGGAAGCGGCCGCCGATGATCCGCCGGCCGGTGCCGGGTTCGCGCACCGAGAACGACCCGTCGCGCAGCAGCGCCAGCTCCGGGTAGACCTCGCCGTCGACGACGAGCACGGCGCCGCCGTCCGCGCGGACGTCCACCTGGTACTCGAGGTCGCCGTTGGTGTAGCGGCCGGTCAGGTCGGCGGCCGGGCGCGCGGCCCGGTCGAGGTCGCGGGGCAGCTCGTAGTCGCCGACCGGCAGGCCTTCGGCGCGCAGCGCCGCGACCAGGTCCGTCCACAGCGCCGAGCCGGTGCTCCCGTTGGTGGTGAGCGCGACGACCCGGCCGTGCTCGGCGTCGATCCGCAGGTGGCAGGAGGTGCCGTCGGCGGTGCCGTCGTGGCCGGTCCAGTCCGCGTCGGCGCCGCGGTAGCCGGCCAGGCCGAGCCCCCAGCCGTCGGCCAGCCCGAACGGCTCCGCCCCCGGCACCGGGCGGCGCATCAGGTCGATCAGGTCCGCCGGCAGCGGGCCGTCGCCGCCGCAGCACATCAGGCCGAACGCGGCCAGGTCCCCGGCGCTCAGCGCGAGCGCCCCGGCCGCGGCCTCGGCGGGGGTCAGGGTCTGCGCGACCGGCCGGGCGCGGCCGGTCACCGCGTGCACGGCGTGCCCGCTGACGTGGGCGGCGGTCCGGCGCCGCGCACCCGGCTCCACGACGAACGCGGCCTCGATGCCGAGTTCGCCGAGCAGCATCGTGTCCATCGCCTCCCACCAGCTCATCCCGGTGATGGCCTCGACCAGGTAGCCGGTGAGGACGTACCCGACGTTGGAGTAGGAGAAGCCCAGCCCGGGCGGCTGGACGAGCCCGGCGTCGCGGCAGGCCCGCAGGTACCGGCGGGCCGAGCCGCCCCCGGCCGCGTCGGCGCCGAGCGCGGCCGGCAACCCGCCGGTGTGGCTCAGCACCTGCCCCACGGTGGGTCTGCCGACCTGGGGGCCGAGGCCGTCCAGGTGCTCGCCGAGCGGGTCCTCCGGGTCGAGGTCGCCGTCGGCGACGAGCAGCATCGCCAGCGCCGCGGTGAACGCCTTGGTGATGGACCCGGCGGGGAACTTCGCCTCGGCGGTGATCTCGCCGGCCGTGGCCGACGCCGCCCGGCCGCCGTCGTGGACGACCAGCTGGGCGGCCGGGACGCCGTGTTTGTGGGCGAGCCCCGTGAGCAGCCGCTGGAGGCGGCCGTCGGCGGGCGACCGCGGGTCCGGGACGTCCCGGACCACGGGTATGGACTGGGAAAACGTCGAAGGAGAGGGCATCAGAAGGGACCTTCCGCGTGGGTTCGGTGGGCCGGGGTTCGCCGCCGGCTCAGCCGTCGGCGGCCATCTGCCGCTGCAGGCTCAGCGGCCGCATGTCGGTCCACACCTCGTCGACGTGGTCCATGCACTCCTGGCGGCCGCCGCGGAAGCCGTCGGCGCGCCAGCCGGCGGGGACCTCGTTGGCCACCGGCCACAGCGAGTACTGGCCCTCGTCGTTCACCAGCACCTGGAATTCAGCGTCGTCCTGCATGGGGTTTTCACCTTTCCGGTAGGGGTTTTCGGTCAGTGGTCTTGGCCGGCGGCGAGCCGCTCGAGGTCCTGCAGGACCCGTTCTTCGACGAGCTCCGCCAGCGCCAGCACGGTGCCGGCGGTGAGCACGTCCCTGGGCGTGATTTCCACGTCGAAGGCGGACTTCGTCATCGACGTGATCTGCAGGCTGCGCAGGGAATCGCCGCCGAGTGCGAAGAAGTTGTCCTCGACGCCGACCCGGTCGAGGTCCAGCGCCTCGGCCCAGATGGCCGCGAGGACCTCTTCGGTCTCGGTTTCCGGGGCCGCGTACGCGGCGCTCTCTTCCGGCGCGGCCGGGGCGGGCAGCGCCCGCCGGTCCAGCTTCCCGTTGGCCGTCAACGGAAGTGCGTCGAGCCGGACGAACGCGGCGGGCACGAAGTGGGCCGGCAGGGCCGCGGCGACGTGCTCCCGCAGCCCGCTCCCCGGATCGCCCACGACGTAGGCGATCAGCCGCTGCCCGTCCGCGACCACGGCGGCGTCGCGGACTCCCGGGTGCTTGCGCAGCACCGCCACGATTTCCCCGGGCTCGATCCGGAAGCCGCGGATCTTCACCTGGTCGTCGGCGCGGCCCAGGAACTCGAGCGTGCCGCCGGCGCGCCACCGCACCAGGTCGCCGGTGCGGTACATCCGTGTCCCCGGCGCCCCGAACGGATCGGCGAGGAACCGCGTGGCGGTCAGCCCCGGCCGGTCGAGGTACCCGCGGGCGAGCCCGGCGCCGGAAACGTACAGCTCCCCCGCGACGCCGATCGGCACCGGGCGGAGGGCGGCGTCGAGGACGCGGACGCGGGTGTTGCGGATCGGGCGGCCGATCGGCGGGGTGGCCCCGGGTTCGAGGGGGTCGCTCCAGGTCGCCACCACCGTGGTTTCGGTGGGCCCGTAGGCGTTGATCATCCGGCGGCCCGGTGCCCAGCGGGCCACCAGGTCGGCGGGGCAGGCCTCGCCGCCGACGACCAGGGTGCGGAACGCGGGCAGCTCGACGTCGGGCACGCTCGCCATCGCGACCGGCGGGATCAGCGCGTGGGTGACGCCTTCGTCGCGCAGCACGGCGGCCAGGTGCTCGCCGAGCAGCGGCCCGGGCGGCGGCACGACGAGCGCGGCCCCGGCGGGCAGCGCCATGCACAGTTCCAGTACCGACGCGTCGAAACTCGGCGAGGAGAACTGCAGCACGCGGTCGCCGGGCCGGACGTCGAAGTGGGCGATTTCGGCGCTCGCGAAGCTCGCCAGCCCGGCGTGGGTGACGACGACGCCCTTCGGGGTGCCGGTCGAACCCGAGGTGTAGATGACGTACGCCGGTGCGGTCAACGGCATCGACCGGCGGAGCGGGGCCGCCGGGCCGTGCGCTTCCGAGCCGTCGAGGACGAGCACGTTCTCCACCGGCAGCGGTGTCCCCGGCTTGGTCACCACGACGACCGGGTTCGCGTCGGCGAGCATGAACGCGATTCGCTCGGCCGGGTAGTCGGGGTCGACCGGCAGGTACGCGGCACCGGTCTTCAGCACGGCCAGCTGCGCGACGACGATCTCCACCGACCGCGGCAAGGCGAGCGCGACGATCCGCTCCGGCCCGGCACCGCGCGCGGCCAGCAGCCGCGCCAGCCGGTCGGCACGGGCGTCGAGTTCGGCGAAGGTGAGCCGTTCCTCGCGGGACAGCACCGCGACGGCGTCGGGGGTGCGGGCCGCCTGGGCCTCGATCAGCTCGGTGAGGGTGACCGGCGGGACCTCGTGACCGGTGTCGTTGAAGGCCACCAGGACCTCGTCGCGTTCCCCGGCACCGAGGACGTCGAGCTCCCGCAGTGGCCGGGCCGGGTCTTCGGAGATCGCCACCAAGAGGTGCTCGAGCCGCCGGGCCAGCCGCCGGACCGTCGCTTCGTCGAACAGCGCCGGGTCGTAACCCAGGCCGAGCGACAGGCGCGGGCCGGGTGCGGCCACGACGCTGAGCGGGTAGTTCGTCGTCTCCATCGCCTGCAGATCCCGCAGCCGCACCCCGTGCGCGGCAGCGCCGTCCACGTCGTCGGCGGTGACCGGGTAGTTCTCGAACACCACGAGGCTGTCGAACAGGTTCCGGCCGCCCTCGACCCCGCTCCAGGCCTGCACCGCGGTCAGCGGCACGTGCTCGAACCGGCGCGATTCCGCCTGCGCGGTCTGCAGGCCGCGCAGCCAGCCGGCGACCGGGGCCGCCGGGTCGGCGGTCACCCGCACCGGCAGGGTGTTGATGAAGATGCCGGTGATGTCGTCGACGCCGGCCAGCCCGGCCGGGCGGCCGGACACGGTGGCGCCGAAGCAGACGTCGTCCTCGCCGCTGTGGCGGGCCAGCAGCAGCGCCCAGGCCCCCTGCACGACGGCGTTGACGGTGAGCCGCTCGCGCCGGGCGAACGCCGCCAGCCGGCCGGTCGCCGCTTCGTCCAGGTCGCGGCCGACCCAGGTCGACGAGCTCGATTCGTGGGCGAACGCGGGGACCCGGTCGTAGGGCAGCGGCGTCGGCTCGGTGACGTCGGCGAGCTCCCGGCGCCAGTACTCTTCGGCGCCCTCGGCGGTCTGGCCGCTCAGCCACGTGACGTAGTCCCCGAACGGACGGCGGTGCGGCAGGGCGGGCGGTGCGCCGTCGCGCAGGGCCGCGTAGGCGGTGCAGACGTCGGACAGCACCTGGAAGACGCTCCAGCCGTCCAGCAGGACGTGGTGGAACGTCCAGACGAGCTGGACGGCCTCGCCCGGCAGCCGGGCCAGCGTGACCCGCACCAGCGGCGCGGCCGCCAGGTCGAACGGCTTCGCCCGGTCACTCGCGAGCAGCTCGCGCAAGGCTTCCTCGCGGTCGCGATCCCGCCAGTCGAGCTCGGTGACCGGCACCCGCGCTTCGCGGTGGACCACCAGCAACGGCTCGGGGACGTCCTCCCACACGACGCTGCCGCGCAGGACCGGGGTCCGGTCGACGACGTGCTGCCACGCTTCGGCCAGGAACCGCGGCTCGGCCACGCCGTCGAGGACCGCGGTGACCTGTTCGAAGTAGACGCCCTGGGATTCCTGGGAAAGGCCGTGGAAGACCATGCCCGCCTGCATCGGCGTGAGCGCGTGGACGTCGGCCACGCCGCGGCCGTCGCCGGCGATCCGGTCCACCTGCCGCTGGTTCAGCTTCGCCAGCGGGAAATCGCTCGGGGTGCGGCCGCCCGCGCCGGGTTCGGCGCAGTGCGCCACGGCTTCGCCCAGCGCGGCCACCAGTTCGGCGGCCAGGCGCTCCACCGTGGCGGCGCTGTGCGTGTCGCGTGCGTAGTACCAGGTCAGTTCCAGGGTTTCCCGGTCCACCCGGCCGACGACGTCGAGCAGGTGCGCCCGGCCCGCCCCTTCCCCGACCGAAGAGTCGAGGCTGCCGGCGGCGCCGTCGAGCCGGCCCAGGTAGTTGAAGCTGATCTGGGGTTCCAGTGCGGGCGCGGTCCCGGTCAGGTACCGCAACGCGCCGTAGCCCACCCCGCGGCGGGGCACCGCGCGCAGCTGTTCCTTCACCGACTTGAGCAGGGCACCCCACTCGTCGCCGATGCGCAGCGCGACCGGGTAGAGCGAGGTGAACCAGCCGACCGTGCGGGACAGGTCGACGTCGTCGAACAGGTCCTCGCGGCCGTGGCCCTCCAGGTCGATCAGCACGCCGTCGCGGCCGGTCCAGCGGGCCAGCACCCGGCCCAGCGCGGCCAGCAGCACGTCGTTGACCTGCGTCCGGTAGGCGGCCGGGACGTCCTGCAGCAGCGCCCGGGTCAGGCCGGGGTCCAGGCGCGTGGTGACCGTGCCGGCGCCTTCGCCGGTGGCGTCGCTGTCGACCGGCAAAGCAGGGTCGACGGCGAGCGCTTCGCGCCAGTACGGCAGTTCGTCGTTGAAGCCGCCGGCTTCGGCGTGCGCGGCGAGCCGGTTGGCCCAGTCGCGGAACGACGTCGTCTTCGGCGGCAGCGGGCCACCGCGGTAGGCGGTTTCCAGGTCCTCCAGGAGGATCCGCCACGAGACGCCGTCGACGACGAGGTGGTTGACCGTCAGCCGCAGGACGGCGGGCTCCAGGAGTTCGGCGGTGAGCAGCGGCCCGCTCGTCACGTCGATCTCGCCGCCGAGGATCTCGGCCGGTTCGGCCGGGGCGTTCTCCTGGCCGCCCCCGGTGAACCGCATGCGCAGGGCGTCGTGGTGCCCGGCCAGGGTGGCCAGTGCCGCGCGCAGGGTCTCGACGTCGAACGGCTCGGCCCGTTCGATCCGGACCGACTGGGTGAACCCGTCGGGGTCACCGAAGTCCCCGGCGAAGAACCAGTGCTGGATCGGGGTCAGCGCGGCGGAGCCGGTGACCGGCCCCTGTTCGGCCACGGTGACCGCGGCCGAGCCCGCCGCGACGGCCAGCGCGGCGACGGTCTGGTGGGCGAACAGGTCCCGCGGGGTGAGCGCGAGGCCGTGGCGCCGGGCCCGGGAGACGACCTGGATGCTGAGGATCGAGTCGCCGCCGAGCTCGAAGAAGTTGTCCTCGACACCGACGCCGGGCACGCCGAGCACGTCGGCCCAGACCTCGGCGAGCACGCGCTCGGTGTCCGTGCGCGGTGGCACGTACCCGGCCACCGGCTCCGCCGCGGGCTCCGGCAGCGCCCGGCGGTCGACCTTGCCGTTGGCGCTCAGGGGAAGCGCGTCGAGGGTGACGAACGCCGAGGGCACCATGTAGTCGGGCAGATCCTGCTGCAGCCAGGCCCGCAGGTCCGGCTTCCCGGTCGTGACCACGTAGGCGACCAGCCGCCGGTCGCGGGTGATGACGACCGCTTCGGCGACGTCCGGGTGGACGGACAGGGCCGTCTCGATCTCGCCCAGCTCGATCCGGAAGCCGCGGATCTTCACCTGGTCGTCGGCGCGGCCGACGAACTCCAGCACGCCGTCGCCGGACCAGCGGACGACGTCGCCGGTGCGGTACATCCGCGCGCCCGGCTCGCCGAACGGGTCGGCCACGAAGCGTTCCGCGGTCAGTCCCGGCCGGCCGAGGTAGCCGCGGGACACGCCGGCGCCGGCGATGAACAGCTCCCCGGTCACGCCCGGCGGGACCGGCCGCAGCCCCTCGTCCAGGACGTAGGCGGCCATGTTGTCCAGCGGCCGCCCGATCGGCATCGCGTCCGGGACCGCGTCTTCGGGAGCCAGGAAGAACCGGCTGGCGAAGGTGGTCGTCTCGGTGGGGCCGTAGCCGTCGACGACGGTCAGGCCCGGGCAGGCCGCCCGCACCTGGCGGACGGCGGCGGCGGGCACGACGTCGCCGCCGGTCCACACCTCGCCGGCGCCCCGCAGGCAGCCGGGATCCTCCTGCGCCAGCAGGCGGAACAACCCGGCGGTCAGCCAGAGCGCGGTGACGCCCTGCCCGGCGACGACCTCGCGCACGACGTCGGCGTCCACGTCCCCCGGCGGCGCGACGACCACCCGGCCGCCGTTGAGCAGCGGCACCCACACCTCGTACGTCGAGGCGTCGAACGCCTGCGGCGAGTGCAGCAGCACGCTCCGGTGCGCTTCGCCCGCGAACGACCGGTCGGACGCGAGGGCCACGATGTCGCAGTGGGTCACCGCCACCCCCTTGGGCTGGCCCGTCGATCCGGACGTGTACATCACGTAGGCCAGGTTCCCGGCCCGCACCAGGGCTTCCGCCGCACCGGCTGGACCCGTTTCGTCCACCCGCACGACGGGTCCATCGTGGACGTCCACTTCGGACCGATCGGTGATGACCACGGAGACACCCGCTTCGGCCAGCACCAGCCGCATCCGGCTCGCCGGGGCGCGCAGGTCGACCGGCACGTACGCGGCCCCGGCCTTGAGCACCGCCAGCTCGGCGACGACGACGTCGGCCGACCGCTCCAGCAGCAGGCCCACCCGGTCCTCGACGCCGACACCCAGCTCGATCAGCCGACCCGCGAGCCGGTCGGCCCGGGCATCCAGCTCCGCGTAGGTCAGGTCGCCGACCGCCGGGGCGTCCGGCGTCCGGCGGACCTGCTCGGCGAACCGGCTCACCACGGTGGCCTCGGCCACCGGGTGCGCGGTGTCGTTGAACGTCCGCAGCACGCGCTCGCGGTCGCCGTCGGTCAGCAGGTCGAGCTCGCCGACCCGCAGGCCGGGGCCCGCGGCGATGCGCTCCAGGGCGAGCAGCAGCTGCCCGGCCAGCCGGTCGATGGTGGCCCGGTCGAACAGGTCCGGGTCGTGGTCGAAGGTCACCGTCAGCTGCTCGCCCGGCGCGACGACGACGCTGAGCGGGTAGTTGGTCGGCTGCAGCTCGCCTTCCTCGTGCAGGCCGATCCCGTGCGCGGCCACGGCTTCGGTGTCGAACGGGTAGTTCTCGAAGACGAGGATGCTGTCGAACAGCGTGGTGCCGCCCGCCCAGGTCTGCAGCTGGGCCAGGGACACGAAGTCGAACCGGCGCGAGCGCGCCTGGCCCGCCTGCAGCTCGCGCAGCCAGTCCGCCACCGTCTGTCCGTCGTGGACGGTCACCGGGGCGGGCAGGGTGTTGATGAACAGCCCCGCCATCGACTCGACGCCGGGCAGGTCGGCCGGCCGGCCGGACACGGTGGTGCCGAAGACGACGTCGGATTCCCCGCTGTAGCGGGAAAGCACGAGGCCCCAGGCGCCCTGCACGATCGTGTTGAGCGTCAGGCCGGCGCGGCGGGCCAGCTCGCGCAGCCCGTCGGCGGGCGCCGACACCCGGACCGACGCGGCGGACCGCGCGCGGTGGGCCTCGACCGGGCGGCGGTCGAACGGCAGCGGCGTCGGCGTCCGCAGACCGCCGAGCTGCTCGCGCCAGTGCGTTTCGGCGGCCGCGGTGTCCTGCTCGCCGAGCCAGCGCAGGTACTCGCGGAACGGCGGGCGGTGCCCCGGCGTCGCGGCGCCCGCGTACCGGGCGCACACTTCGCCGAACACCTGCGCGGCGCTCCAGCCGTCGAGCAGCACGTGGTGGAACGTCCACACCAGCAGCACGTCGCCGCCGGGCAGCCGGGCGAACGCCAGCCGCAGCAGCGGCGCGGCCGTCAGGTCGAAGCCCTCCTCCCGGTCGGCTTCGAGGAACCGCTCCTGCTCGCGGGCCCGCTCGTCGTCGTCCAGCGCCGTCCAGTCGAGCTGGACGACCGGGACCGTGACGGCCCGCTCGACGACCTGCACGGGCTCGTCGAGGCCGTCCCACACGACGCGGGTCCGCAGCACCGGCGTGTCCGCGACGACCTGCTGCCACGCCCGGGCGAGGCGCTCGGGGTCGGTGATGCCGGTCAGCCGCAGCCGCACCTGGTTGAGGTAGGTCCCGGCCGCGCCGTCGACGAGGCTGTGGAAGACCATGCCCGACTGCATCGGGGTGAGCGGGTAGATGTCTTCGACCGTCCGGCCGGTGCCGGCGAGGCGGTCCACCGCGGCCTGGTCGAGGCGGGCCAGCGGGAAGTCCGACGGCGTGCGGCCGCCGGCGTCCGGCCGGGCGCAGTGCCCGGCGATCCCGGTGAGCGCGTCGAGGAGGGCCTCGGCCAGCCGGCGGACGGTGGCCTCGGTGTGCACGCCTGCCGAGTACTGCCAGGTCAGTTCCAGCTCGTCGCCGACGACCGCGCCGATGACGTCGAGCTGGTGCGCGCGGGTCTGCTCGGGGTGCGCGGCGCCGCCCAGCCCGCCGCCGTGGTCGAAGCGGCCCAGGTAGTTGAAGCTGATCCGCGGGTCGAGGTGCGGGGCGGTGCCGGCGAGGTGGCGCAGGGCGCCGTAGCCGATCCCCCGGCGGGGAATCGCGCGGAGCCGTTCCTTCGCCGTCTTCAGGGCCTCGCCCCAGTCCGCCCCGGACGAGGTCAGCTCGACCGGGAAGATCGAGGTGAACCAGCCGACCGTGCGGGAGAGGTCGATCCCTCCGAACAGGTCTTCGCGCCCGTGGCCTTCGAGGTCGACCAGGACGCGGTCGCGGCCGGTCCAGTCGCGCAGGACGCGGCCGAGCGCGGTCAGCAGGACGTCGTTGACCTGCGTCCGGTACGCCCCCGGCACGTCGTGCAGCACCGACCGGGTCACGTCCGCGGGCAGCCGTACGACGACCGAGCGGGCCGAGCCGTAGGTGTTTTCGCCCGTCGCGTCGACCGGCAGGGCCGGGTCGGCGTCGATCGCCGCCCAGTGGGCGAGTTCGCCGTCGAAGAAGCCGTCGGCCGTGTGGCGGGCCAGGGTGCGGGCCCAGTCGCGGAAGGACGTCGTCTTGGCCGGCAGTTCGCCGCCGTTCAGCAGGGTTTCCAGGTCCTCCAGGAGGATCCGCCACGAGACGCCGTCGACCACCAGGTGGTGGGCGGCGAGCGTCAGCGTCGTGCCGTCCAGCTCGGCGCGCAGCAGCGGCCCGTGCTCGAGGTCGATCGTGGCGCCGAGGACGTCTCCGGCGTCCGGGGCGTGGTGCGGGCCGTCGGCGGTGAACCGCAGCCGCAGGGCGTCGTGGTGCAGCTGGAGCTCTCGCAGCGCGCGGCGCAGCACGGCCGGGTCCGGTGCGGCCGGCAGTTCCACCGAAACGGACTGGACGAACTGTTCGGGGTGCACCGGCCGCGGGTCGAGGTACCAGTGCTGCACCGGCGTCAGCGGCATCGCGCCGGTCACCGGTTCGGCGTCGGTGGCGGCCGCGGCGGGCGCGGCCGGGGTGGCGGCGAGGGCGAGCGCGGCGACGGTCGGGTGGTCGAACACCTGGCCGGGCATCAGGTCGAGGCCGGCCCGGCGGGCCCGGGAGACCACCTGGATGCTCAGGATCGAGTCGCCGCCGAGCTCGAAGAAGTTGTCGTCGGCACCGACCCGCGCCACCCGCAGCACCTCGGCCCAGATGCCGGCGAGCAGCCGCTCGGCGTCGGTGGCGGGCTCGCGGTAGCCGAGCCCGGAGACGAAGTCGGGCGCGGGCAGCGCCCGGCGGTCGACCTTGCCGTTTTCGTTCAGCGGCAGGGCTTCGAGCGGCACGAACACGGCCGGGACGAGGTAGTCCGGCAGCGAGCGCAGCAGGAATTCGCGCAGGTCCGGCGTCCCGGTCGCGACGACGTAGGCGACTAGCCGCTTGGACCCGCCGTGCTCGGCCGCGACGACGACGGCTTCGGCCACGTCAGGGTGAGCGGTCAGCGCCGTCTCGATCTCCCCGAGCTCGACGCGGAAGCCGCGGATCTTCACCTGGTCGTCGGCGCGGCCGACGAACTCGATCACGCTGTGACAACCGGGGCTTCGCCCCGGGCCGGGGGCTTCGCCACCCGGACCCCCGGAAAGCGAGCTGTGGG
>NZ_PPHF01000047.1 GCF_002904335.1 Amycolatopsis sp. CA-126428
CCTAGTAGTGCTTTGTTAGGTGTTGGTGTGTCGTGGGGGCGTGGAGCGGGCTGGATGATTTCATGCTTCGGTGACTCCCGACGAGCTTGTCCATGTCCGGCAACGTCTTGAGACCTTCGCAGCGGAGGTGTTCGCTCCTTTGGCCCGGTCAGACCAGCGGGCCAAGGGCGAGACGTATCTGCGTGGGCTGTTGCTGGACGGGCGGCGTAAGTCGATGCAGCCGATGGCGGAACGGCTGGGAGTGGATCACCAGGGGCTGCAACAGTTCGTGACCACCTCGACCTGGGACACCAACGCGGTGCGAGCGCGGCTGGCCGGGCTGGCGGTGGAGGCGATCGGTCCGGTGGCTTGGGCGGTCGACGACAGCGGCTTCCCCAAGGACGGCACGGGTTCCCCGGGCGTGGCCCGGCAGTACTCCGGGACCCTGGGCAAGGTCGCCAACTGCCAGATCGGGGTCAGCGTGCACGCGGTCACCGACACTGCCTCCTGCCCGCTGGACTGGCGGCTGTTCCTGCCGGAGTCCTGGGACACCGCCAAGGCGGGCCCGGCGGCGGTCAAAGCGGCCAAAGCCAGGCGGCGCAAGACACTGAAGAACGCGCCACGAGCCGCGCCGGCAGGCGAGCAGGCCGGCGCCGGGATCGAGGTGGACGTGGAGGCGGTCACCGAGGCCGCCAGGGCACGGCGCAACCGGTGCGGTATACCCGAGGACGAGGGACACCTTCCGAAGTGGATGCTGGCCGTCGAGATTCTCGACGAACTCGCCGGACACGGGCTGCGCCCGCCAGTGCTGGTCGCCGACGCCGGTTACGGCGACAACGGCCAGTTCCGGGCCGCGCTCGACGAGCGGGACATCGCCTACAGCGTGCAGCTCAAAGGCGAGGCCCTGGCCCACACCGGCGAGGCGGTCCCCGTCCCGCGGGAATGGTCCGGCACGGGCCGGTGCGGCCGCCCGCCGGCCAACACCACGCCCGTCTACGCTGACGAGCCGGTCAGCCTGGCCCGGCACGTGACCGCCGCCGGCCGCCAGGCCGCGCTCACCGTCACCTGGCGCGAAGGCAGCAAGGGCGCATTGTCCTCGCAGTTTGTGTTCCTGCGGGTCCGGCCCGCCGGGCACCGCGTCCCCCGCGGCGCCGAGGACGGCGCTCTGCCACAGCGGTGGCTGATCGCCGAATGGCCCGACGACGAGCCCGAACCGGTCACCTACTGGCTGTCCAGCCTTCCCGCCACCACTCCCGCCGCCGATCTCGTCCGCTACGCCAAGATCCGCTGGCGGATCGAACACGACTACCGCGAACTCAAAACCGGCCTGGGCCTGGACCACTTCGAAGGCCGCTCCTGGCAGGGCTGGAATCGCCACGTCACCCTGGTCACCGCCGCCCACCTGTTTCTCACCCTGCTG
>NZ_PPHF01000048.1 GCF_002904335.1 Amycolatopsis sp. CA-126428
GCGAGCGAATCATTCAACACTGCGCTTCCCGCTCAGGGCGCACCGAGCGTCAGCGAGGTGTGCGCATGAGCGGCCCCCGGGTGTTCCGGTTGATCCAGCCCGTCGACGACATCGAGGTCGCCGTCGCGTTCTACGCCGCCGTCTTCGGCGACCCCGGCGAGCGGATCGCGGTCAACCGGCACTACTTCACCTGCGGCGGCGTGGTGCTCGCCTGCGTCGAAGCGCCGCTCGAGCACCGTGAGCCGCGCCCGCAGCGGGACCCGCGGATCGTCTACCTCGCGGTCGAGGACGTCGAGGAGACCTTCGAGCGGGTGCGCGCCGCCGGGCCCCGCTGGGCCGACGACGTCATCGAGACCCAGTTCTGGGGCGAACGCTCCTTCTACGCCGACGACCCGTTCGGCAACCCGCTCTGCTTCGTCCAGGAGGACACGCTCTATTTGGGTGGGCCCGTCGGCTGACCGCCGTTGGCCGGGTTCAGCCGGAACGGCATGGCGAACCACAGGATCCCGAAGATCAGCAGGCACAGCACGCCCATGATCACCATGGCGATCCCGCCGTAGACCACCTTGGCGATCAGCGCGACCGTCGACGTGATCGCCAGGGCCAGGCAGACCAGCCCGACCAGCACGAGCCGGTTGCCGACGGCCAGGATCCGTTCCCGGCTGCCGGTGCGGAACAGCAGCCGGTGCCACGCCGCGGGCGCGGTCAGCAGGGCCGTGGCCGCCACCGCGAGCGCCACCGCGGACAGGTGCAGCGCCTTCTCGAACCCGCTGGCGTCGTGGAACCGGTCGGTGAACACGACCGACAGCAGGAAGCCGAAGAGGATCTGCACCCCGGCCTGCGCGACGCGCAGTTCCTGCAGGAGCTCGCCGATGTTGCGGGTGAGCTGTTCGTTGCGGGTTTCGCCGGTGTGTTCGGGCACGAAATGCACAATAACCGCACACCGGAGCGCCCACCGGGCGGGAATCCGTGAGTTTCCCACGAACCCCCGGACCCTCACCGTCCGAAATGGACTGCTCAGAACCCCCAGGAGCGCTCGGGCACCACGCGGACGCGGACGGAGTACTTGGCGTCGAACCCGTCGGCGGTCAGGCCGAGCGCCGCGTAGTGCGCGCCGTACTTGTCGAGGTACCCGGGTGCCTCGGAAGGCTTGCCCGCCTCCACGTGCGCCTTCCCGGTGACGACGAGGATCGAGCCGCCGCGGGAGTCGCTGTTGAGGTGGAAGCTGACGTCGGGGTTCGCCTCGATGTGCCGGAGCTTCGCGGTGCCGGGCTCGCTGAACACCACGATGTCGTCACCGTCGAGGACGAACCACACGGGCCGGGGCGCGGGACGCCCCTTCGGCGTGACGGTGGTCAGCCAGGCGATCGAGTCGCCGGCCCGGTCGGCGAGTTTCGGTTGTGCCATGTCGGTGCCCCCTGGTCGTCGGGTTGTGACCCAGGTAACCACGGGGCACCGACAATTCTTCCCGCCGCTAGCGCGATGCGACCCGCCGCGCGTACCGCGTCCCGGCCGCCAGCAGCACCAGGCCGGCGCCGAGGAACGCGCCGACCCTGGCCAGGCCGTCCAGCGCCGCCAGGTCGAACAGCACCAGCTTGAGCACCGCGGCGCCGACCAGGACCAGCCCGGTCACCCGCAGCGCGGCGACGTCGATCCCGCGCAGCAGCAGCACGAGCGCCGCGATCGTCCAGGACACCGTGATCAGCGCGTGGCCGAGGAGGAACCCCGTCCGGCCGGGGACCGCCAGCAGCGCCCCGCAGAGCACGACCCCGGCGGCGCCGTAGAGCGCCGAAACCCCGGCGAGCAGCCAGATCGGCAGGTCTTCGGCCGGGCCGCGGAACACCGCCAGGCGCGCGGCGGCCCACGGCAGCACGACCGACACGGCGAGGATCAGCGCGGCGACGGCGAGCGCGCCGGTCAGCTCGGCGACGGCGTGGGCGCGGGGCACGATCAGCAGCGCGGGCGTGACGTCGAAGGCCACGCCGAGCAGGCCACCGATCGCCGCGAACCCGAGCGCGGCGGCGAGCGCGCCCCGGTGGCGGCCGCCCACCGCGGCCACGGCCAGCAGCACCGCCTCGCCGAGCAGCACCCCGGCGCGCACCGGGCCGTCGAACTGGGTGACCGTCGCCTGCAGGAGCGCGACCAACCCGGCCAGCCCGGCCACCTGCCCGGCGAACCCGGGCCACCAGCGGCGCGCCGCCCAGACGGCGAGCAGCACGACGCCCGCCCCGGCGGTGATCGGCACCGCCTGCGCCTTCGGCAGCAGCACCGCCGCGACGAGCGCCGGCACCACCGCCGTGGCCAGCAGGGAAAGGGCCGCGGGGTCGTTCTCGCGGCGGCGCAGCACGATCAGCGCGAGCACGACGGACGTGAGCCCGGTGCCGCCGGCCGCGGCGGTGTTGGCCCAGCTGCCGCCCCCGCCGAGCCACGCCGTGCTGATCACGGAGGCGAGCAGCGGCGGGATGCCGGCGGCGAGCGTCAGCGACGGCCAGTCGCGGCGCAGCCGCACCGGCGCCGTCGCGAGCTGGACCATCAGCAGGAAGGTGACCAGTTCGGGGGTGAACCCGCGCACGATCATCGGCGAGCACACGACACAGCCGATGACGACGGCGGTGGCCAGCAGCGGCGACTCCCAGCGCACGGCCACGAGCAGGCCGCCGACGGCGACCGCCAGCCCGGCCGCGAGCCCGGCGAGCACCGGCAGGAACTCGTACAGCGACGTCGCGGCGACGACGTCCAGGTAGAGCGTCGCGATGCCGGTGGCGGCCAGCGCGAAGGCCCCGGTGCGGCCGGCGGGCTTGCGGTGCAGCCACACGCCGGCGCCGGTCAGCGCCAGCCCGAACGCAGCACCGACGAGCACCCGCGGCAGCGGCCCGAGCCAGCCCCGCTGCACGGCCAGCACGAGCAGCAGCACGACACCGAGCAGCGTCACGGCCCCGCCGACCCAGGCGAGCACGCGGCTGCCGGCACCTTCCCGGCCGAGCTTTTCGCCCAGCGTCGGCCGCGGAACCGGCATGGCGGGCGACGGCGGCGGACCGTAGTAGTGCTGCTGCGGCGGGAGGTACGGCTGCTGGTGCGGCGGCTGCCACTGGTACTGCGGCCACGGGACCGACTCGGGCCGAACCGGCCGGGGCTGTGGCTGCGGTTGCGGTTGGGGTTGGGGTTGGGGTTGCGGCTCAGGTTGCGGTTGCGCTGCCTGCTCCGGCTGTTCGGCCTGCTCGGGCTGAACCTCCCGGACGGTCCGCAGTTCGGAACCCACCACGGCGAGACGACGCCCCAGGTCGTCGATCTCGCCGGCGAGCCGGAGGAGCACATCTGCTTCGGTGGTCATACCGGACAGGGTCACGCACCGGCGTCCACCTGCGGATCCGTAGCACTACTCAATCCCGGGTCACGTCCTGGTCGCGGCCAGCACCGCGTCCACGGTCGTCATGATCGAGACGGTCTCGTCCAGCGGCATCAGCGGGCTCTCGATCTCCCCGGCGGCCAGCCGGAGCGCCACTTCGTCGGCCTCGTGCCGCAGGCCAAGGCCCTCATCGACGTACTCGAAGCGGCTTCGCTCCCCGTCGCGCGGGATCACGGTGAAGGAGGCGGGAGCGTAGAAGGGCCCGTCGACCTCGATGCGCGCGTCCGTGCCGACGATCGTCGCGGTGGTCGGCGAGACCGCGCTCAACGTGCAGGTCAGGACGGCCTGCGCGCCGCTCGCGTAGCCGAACAGCATCGACGTCTGGGCGTCGACACCGGTGAAGGCGGGCGTCGCCATCGCGGCCACGCGCTCGGGCGGCCCGAGGATCATCGACGCGAACGAAACGGGGTAGATCCCGAGGTCGAGCAGGGCGCCCCCGCCCAGTTCGGGAGCGAACAGCCGGAAGGCGGGGTCTTCGGCGAACCACTGCCCGTGATCGGCGGCGACGGTGACGACGTCCCCGAGCTGCGGCACCAGCTCACGGATGTGCCGGATGTGCGGCAGGAAGCGCGTCCACATCGCCTCCATCAGGAAGAGGTTCCGGGCTCGGGCCAGGTCGACGAGGTCGCGGGCCTCGCCGGCGTTCATCGTGAACGGCTTCTCGACCAGCACGGGCTTCCCGGCTTCGAGCGCGAGCTGGGCGTTGGCGTGGTGCATCGGGTGCGGCGTGGCGACGTAGACGACGTCGACGTCCGGATCGTTCGCGAGCGCTTCGTAGCTGCTGTGCCGGGTGGGGATGCCCAGCTCGTCAGCGAACTTTTCGGCGCTCCCGGCCGAGCGTGAGCCGACCGCGGCGACCACGCCGGACTCGGTGAGCCGCAGGTCCCGGGCGAAGGCGCCGGCGATCCCACCGGTACCCATGATTCCCCAGCGGAGGGGCGCGTTCGTCATACGCCGAACCCTATGCCTGTCTAGAGTGACCAAGCGATTACGTCGTGAGGGGGAGTGATGGCGGAGGCGAAGAAGGCCGGGTGCATCGCGGGAGCCGTCGCGCTGATGGGCGCGATCGGCGCACTGCTGACCGGTATCGCCGACTTCGGCGGGCTGTTCAAGAGCGCCGGCGACAGCCCGCCGGGCAGCAGCAGCTCCCCGGCGGCGCCCGGCGCCACGCAGCCCCAGGCAGCGAACACCCCGGCCGCCCCGGCGACGGTGTACTACCAGGGTCACCTGGAGTTCGGCCGCTTCAACTTCGACCTGAAGCCGCCGAAACGCACGGGCGACACGTACGTCTGGGGCGGTGGCGGCGTGTTCGAGAGCTACCACGACGCCGCGAAGCTGGCGGTGTGGACCAGCAGCGGAACCCCGGACCGCGCCGCTTGCGCCTCGGCGGTCGACGAGCAGGGCAAGACGTACATCAGCGGAACGGAGAAGGGCAACCACGTCTGCGGCCGGACGGCGGAGGGGCGCGTGTTCCGCCTCGACGTGACCGGGGTCGCCGAAACCTCCGACGGCGGCGCCACCGGGGACGTCACGGTCTGGGACAAGTGACCCTGCCCGGCGCCCCTGGTCGACGTGATCGACGCCACAAGCGACAATGGAGGACGTGACCGCGACCTTGAGCAAGCCCGCCCTGAAGATCGGCCCCTACGAGGTCGATCCGCCGGTCGTGCTCGCCCCGATGGCCGGCATCACCAACGTCGCCTTCCGGCAGCTGTGCGCCGAGTACGGCGCCGGCATCTACGTGTGCGAAATGATCACCGCCCGCGCCGTCGTCGAACGGCACCCCGGGACCATGCACATGATGACCTTCGGGGCGGACGAAAAGCCCCGGTCCATGCAGCTCTACGGCGTCGACCCGAAGACCATGGCCGAAGCCGTCCGGATCATCGTCGGCGAGGGGCTGGCCGACCACGTCGACTCCAACTTCGGCTGCCCGGTGGCGAAGGTGACGCGCAAGGGCGGCGGGGCCGCGCTGCCGTTCAAGCGGAAGCTGTTCGAAGCCATCGTGCGCGAGTCCGTGAAGGCGGCCGGGGACACGCCGTTCACGGTGAAGTTCCGGATCGGCATCGACGACGACCACCGCACCTTCCTCGACGCCGGCCGCATCGCCGAAGCCGAGGGCGCCGCCGCCGTCAGCCTGCACGCCCGCACCGCCGCGCAGCGCTACTCCGGCCAGGCCGACTGGACCAAGATCGCCGAGCTCAAGGAAGCCGTCACCAGCATCCCGGTGCTCGGCAACGGCGACATCTTCTCCGCCGCCGACGCGCTGCGCATGGTCGACGAAACCGGCTGTGACGGCGTCGTCGTCGGCCGCGGCTGCCTCGGCCGCCCGTGGCTGTTCGGCGAGCTCGAAGCCGCCTTCGCCGGACGCCCCCTCCCGACGCCGCCGAACCTCGGCGAGGTCGCGGCCGTCCTCCGTCGCCACACCGAGCTCCTCATCGAGCACGACGGCCACGACAAGGCCATGCGCGACATCCGCAAGCACATGGCCTGGTACCTGATGGGCTTCCCGGTCGGCTCCGAACTCCGCCGCGGCTTCGCGATGCTCTCGTCGATGGAGCAGCTCGACGACCTGATCGCCCAGCTCGACCACGACGCACCCTTCCCCGAGGCGGCCACCGGCCCCCGCGGCCGCCAGGGTTCACCGGGCAAGGTCACGCTGCCCCACGGCTGGCTGGACGACCCGGACGACGACTGCGTCCCCGAAGCGGAAGACATGCACTCGGGCGGCTGAGCGTCACCCGTTTCGGTGACTTCCCGCCCCGGGCGTCATGATCGCCGCCGCCTGCCCTCTTGTCCGGTGCCGAGGTGATCGGTCCGGCACGCCCCCCGACCGGCCCGACCATCGACGCTTCGGCTCGGCGGCAAAACGCCCCCCGTTTGCCGCCGAGCCCTCATCTCCGCCGAGAGCCCTGACGCAGGCATAAACGGGCCGTGAAATGAAACTTTCACGGTGCGGCACAACAAAAAGCGAGTTTGTGTTAGCGTTCACATTCCGCTCCTGCCCGGCTCGCCGTCAATGCTGATGGGGGTTCCGTTGTCGCACGCGTCCGCACCCGCCGCCCCGCCGCGCCGATCCTTCCGTCCTTTGTGGACGTCGTGGAAGGTGCTCGCGGCGATCCTGGGCCTGCTGTCCGCTTTCGTGGTCTTCGCGGCCCCGCCGAGTGCCGCGGCGGCGGCTCCGATCACCAAGCCGCCGATGGGGTGGAACTCCTGGAACTCCTTCGCCGGGACGATCGACCACACCGTCATCGAGCGGCAGGCGGACGCGCTCGTGACCTCCGGCATGAAGGACGCGGGCTACGAGTACGTCAACATCGACGACGGCTGGTGGACGGGCGCCCGCGACGCGGGCGGCAACATCACCGTCGACACCGCGAAGTGGCCCGGCGGGATGTCCGCCATCACCGCCTACATCCACAGCAAAGGGCTGAAGGCGGGCATCTACACCGACGCCGGCCGCAACGGCTGCGGCTACTACTACCCGACCGGGCACCCCGCCTACCCCGGCACCGGCGCCGAAGGCCACTACGACCAGGACTTCCTCCAGTTCTCCCGCTGGGGCTTCGACTACGTGAAGGTCGACTGGTGCGGCGGCCAGGCCGAAGGCCTCAACGCCCGCAACGCCTACACCGCGATCAGCGACTCCATCGCGCGCGCCACCGCCCAGACCGGCCGGCCGATGGTGTTCTCCGTCTGCGAGTGGGGCAGCAGCCAGCCGTGGAACTGGGCCCCCGGCATCGCCAACCTGTGGCGCACCAGCGGCGACATCATCTACTGGGGCGAGAAGCCCTCGATGTCGCGCGTGCTGGCCAACTTCGACGCCGCCCGGCACGCGAGCGCGCAGAGTCCCGGCCACTACAACGACCCCGACATGCTCGTCGCCGGCCTGCCCGGCTTCTCCGACGCGCAGAACCGCACGCACCTGAGCCTCTGGGCGATTTCGGGCGCCCCGCTGATCGCGGGCAACAAGCCCGGCGAGATGACCGCCGCCACGAAAGCCGCGCTCACCAACCCGGAGATGATCGCGATCGACCAGGACTCGCTCGGGCGGCAAGGCACGAAGGTCGCCGAGGACGCTTCGGGGCTCCAGGTTTACCAAAAGGTGTTGTCCGGCACCGGTCGCCGGGCCGTCGTGCTCCTCAACCGCACCGGCTCGGCCGCGACGATCACCGCCCGGTGGTCTTCCCTCGGCCTGACGGGCTCGGCCACCGTGCGTGACGTGTGGGCCGGCGCCGATCGCGGCACCTTCGCCTCGAGCTACGCGACTTCGGTCCCGGCCGGGGAGGCCGTCCTGCTCACGGTCACCGGATCCGACGGCACGCCCACCGGCGGCGGGGCGATCACCGGCAAGCCGTCCGGCCGCTGCCTCGACGTGCCGAACGCGACCTCGGCGAACGGCACCCAGCTGCAGCTGTGGGACTGCCAGGGCGGCCCGGGCCAGACCTGGACCCGGACGGCGTCGCGGCAGCTGACCGTCTACGGGAACAAGTGCCTCGACGCGTCCGGGCAGGGCACGGCCAACGGGACACCGGTGGTCATCTGGGACTGCAACGGCCAGGCCAACCAGCAGTGGACCGTGAACGCGAACGGCACGATCGCCGGGGTGCAGTCGAACCTGTGCCTGGACGCGAGCGGCCAGGGGACCGCGAACGGCACCAAGGTGCTCCTGTGGGCCTGCAACGGCCAGGCGAACCAGCAGTGGACGGTGCCCGCGGCGTGAGCCAGGCGGCTCACCCGCTCCGGCGGGTGAGCCGCACCAGAGGGTCTTCGCCGTCAGCCATTCGCAGAGGGGCCTGACGACGGATCCGACCGATACCAGCAAGCCGGCCATGACATCTGTCAGCCCGAAGTCGTGGCGGACGGCATCCTTCCGGAGCCGCTCGCCGCGACAAGCTCTTCCCATGACGACGAACCAGCCCGCCGGTGCCCCCCTCAAGTCCCTCGCGATCGAGATCGCCGTTCCCCTCGGCGTCTACTACGGACTCCACTCGCTCGGCGCGAGCGACTTCACCGCGCTCGCCCTCTCCGGGGTGTTCCCGCTCGCCCGGACCCTCTACCAGTTCGCCAAGAACCGGACCCTCAACGGGCTGGCCCTCGTCGTCCTCGTGACCAACGTCGTCGGCATGCTGCTGACCTTCGTCTCCGGGGACACCCGCATGATGATCGCGAAGGACTCGCTGGGCAGCGGCATCACCGGGCTGGTCATCCTGATCTCCGCCTTCACCGCGCAGCCGCTCATGACCAAGGCCCTGCGCCCCTTCCTCACCCACGGCAAGGCCGACCACGAAGCGGCCTGGGAACGGCTGCGGGGCACCCGGCGGTTCGACACCGTCCTGCGCCGCAGCAGCTTCATCTGGGGCGTCGGGTTCGTGCTGGAGAGCGCCGCCCGGGTGATCGGGGCCTTCACCCTGCCGGTGTCCACGATGGTGTGGCTGAGCACCGTCATCTTCGTCGGCTCGTTCACGGTGATCATGCTGGTCGCCGGCCTGAGCGCCAAGGAAGCGGGCATGATGGTCGCCGGAGAAGCCCGGCCGCGGGAACTCGTCGCCGCTTGACCTGCACCGACGCAGGGCGTACAGGTGTGGACATGTACAGCAAGCGGCAGCAGCTGGTCGGGGACCTCACCGACCTGATCCGCTCCGGACGGCTCGCCCACGGCGAACGCCTCCCCGGCGAGAACCAGCTCGCCCTGCGGTACCAGGTCAGCCGCGGCACCGTCCGCAGCGCGCTGTCCGAGCTCCAGCAGCTCGAGCTCATCTCCACCCAGGCCGGCGTCGGGTCGTTCGTCACCTTCGACGGCGTCCAGCTCGACCAGCGGATCGGCTGGGCCCGTGCCCTCGCCGACGCCGGTGCGCCGGTCACCACCGAACTGCTCGGCATCGAAGCCGTCGAAGACGTCGCCCTGGCCGAAGAATTCGGCGAGCGGGCCTACGTCGCCGTGCGGCGGCTGCGGCGGGAGCGCGAGCGCGGGATCTCGCTCGAAACCGCCACTGTGCCCGCCGTCGGGCCGCTCGCCGGCCTCCCCGGGACGGGCCTGCTGGACGGGTCCCTGACCAAGACCCTCGAAGCCGCCGGCCGGCTCTCCGTCGGCGGCGACCAGTGGATCAGCACCGAACGCCTCGACGCCTGCGCCGCCGGACTGCTCGGCCGCTCGATCGGCGAGCTCTTCCTCCGCGCCGAACGCACCTCGGTCGACGTCGAAGGCCGGCTCGTCGAGCGGGTCGTCAGCCTGCTGGACCCGGACCGGTTCCAGTTCCACCTCACGTTCGGACACCGGTGACCGCGCGGGACCGGGCGCTCGGCGCGTTCACCGGGCTGGCCGTCGGCGACGCGCTCGGCATGCCGACGCAGTCGATGTCCCGCGCCACCATCGCCGCCACCTACGGGCCGGTCACCGGGCTGCTCACCGCCGTCGCCGAGCAGCCGGTCGCGCCGTCGATGCCCGCCGGCTCGGTCACCGACGACACCGAGCAGGCCGTTCTGCTGGCCCGGCTGCTCATCGACGGCCGCGGCACGGTCGAGCCGCACGTCTTCGCCGACGCCCTGCTGACCTGGGAGGCCGACATGGTCCGCCGCGGTTCCGCGGACCTGCTCGGGCCGTCCACCAAACGCGCGCTCACCCGGCTCCGGGACGGTGTCCCGCCCGACGAAGCCGGCCGCACCGGCACCACGAACGGCGCTGCCATGCGGGTCACGCCGGTCGGCATCGCGACGCCGTCGGACGACCTGCACCGGCTGGTCGACGCCGTCGTCGCGACCGCGCGGGTCACGCACAACACCAGTCTGGGCATCGCGTCGGCCGCCGCGGTCGCCGCCGCCGTTTCCGCCGGGGTCGACGGCGCGAGCCTGGCCGAAGCGCTCGACGCGGGCGAGCGCGCCGCCGTCGTCGGCGGGGAACGCGGGCACTGGGCCCCCGGCGGGGAAATCGCCGCCCGGATCCGCTGGGCGCGCGACTGGGTGCGGGGCATGGCTCCCGCCGCCGTTGCCGACGCGGTCGCGCGGGTGATCGGGACGTCGGTCGCGTCGCAGGAGTCCGTGGTGGCCGCGTTCGCGCTGGCCGAGGCCATGGGCGACGACCCGCCGTCGGCGTTGCGCCTGGCCGCCGGGCTCGGTGGCGACACCGACACCGTCGCCGCGATCTGCGGGGCGATGCTCGGGGCCACGCACGGTATCGGCGCCTTCCGCCCCGACGTCGTCGAGACCGTGCTCGCCGTCAACCGGCTCGAATTCGGGCCGCTGGTCGACGAACTCCTGAAGCTGCGCCGCCGATGACCGGGCGGCTGGTGCACACCGGGCAGGTCGTCCTCGACCTCGTCATGGCGGTGCCGGCCCTGCCTCCGCCGGGCGGCGACGTGCTGGCCTCATCGACGAATCTGGTGCCCGGCGGCGGTTTCAACGTCATGGCCGCCGCCGCACGCTCCGGGGCGCGCGTGCTTTACGCGGGCAGCCACGGCACCGGCGGCTTCGGCGATCTCGCGCGCGCCGCCCTCGCGGCCGAGGGCGTGGAACTGGCGCACGAACCGGAGTCCGAAATGGACACCGGGGTCGTCGTCGTGCTGGTGGACGCGACCGGCGAGCGGACGTTCGCGACCGGCACCGGCGCCGAAGGACGGCTGCGGACGGATTTGCTCGACCGGATCCTCCCAAAGAAGGACGACGTCGTGTACGTCAGCGGATACAGTTGGTTGCACGAGATCAATCGCGCGGCCCTCATCGAGTGGCTGCCCCGGCTGCCCGGCTCGAAGATCCTGTTCGACCCCGGCCCGCTCATCACCGAAATCGACCCTGGAGACATCCATGACTTGCTGTCCACAACAGACATCTTGAGCTGTACTGCCCGCGAAGCCGAGGTGCTGGGCGAGCTGCCGCCCGTCGCCGTCGCCGTCGTCCGCGAAGGCGCGAAAGGCTGTCGTGTCCACGAAAACGGCCGGATCACCGACGTCCCCGGGTTCCCGGTCGACGCGGTGGACACCACCGGAGCGGGTGATACGCACTGCGGCGTGCTGGCCGCGGAGCTGTTGCGCGGCAGCACCGTCCTCGACGCCGCCGTGCGCGCCAACGCGGCGGCCGCGCTTTCGGTGACCCGGCGCGGCCCGGCGACCGCGCCGGGCCGGGAGGAGATCGACCAGCTGGTGGAGGCCACGCGATGACCGGTTCCCGCAAGCTCGAGGTGGAGACGAACGGCCTCGACGTGATCGACGACGCCGAGCGGCGCGGGCGCCCACGGCAGCTGTTCTGGCCGTGGTTCGGCGCGAACGTGTCGGTGCTGGGATTGAGCTACGGCTCGTTCACCCTCGGCTTCGGCATCTCGTTCGGGCAGGCGCTCGTCGCCGGCCTCGTCGGCATCCTGTTCTCGTTCCTGCTGTGCGGGTTCATCGCCATCGCGGGCAAACGCGGGTCGGCGCCGACGATGCTGCTCTCGCGGGCGGCGTTCGGCGTGCGTGGCAACCGGCTGCCGTCGGCGATCTCGTGGCTGCTGACGGTCGGCTGGGAAACCGTGCTCGCCGCGCTGGCGACGCTGGCCACGGCGACCGTGTTCGAGCGCCTCGGCTGGGGCGGTGGGACACCGACGAAGGTGGTCGCGCTCGTCGTGGTGGCGGCGCTGACCGTCGCCGCCGGTGTGCTCGGCTTCGACGCGATCATGAGGCTGCAGACGTGGATCACCTGGATCACCGGGGTGCTCACCGTCGTCTACGTGGTTCTCGTGGCCGGCGACGTGCACTGGGAAGCTGTCCGCGCGCTGCCGTCCGGTTCGGCGCAGCAGTGGGTGGGCGCGCTGGTGTTCCTGATGACCGGCTTCGGCCTCGGCTGGGTCAACGCGGCCGCGGACTACTCGCGCTACCTGCCGCGGTCGTCGTCGAGCCGGGGCGTGGTCGGCTGGACGACGTTCGGCGCGTCGGTGGCGCCGGTGGTGCTGCTGGTGTTCGGGCTGCTGCTGGCCGGCTCGTCGCCGGACCTGAACAAGGCGATCTCGGCGGATCCGATCGGCGCGCTGACGACGTTGCTGCCGCTGTGGTTCCTGGTGCCGTTCGCGATCGTCGCGGTGCTCGGCCTGGTCGGCGGCGCGGTGCTGGACATCTATTCGTCGGGCCTGGCCCTGCTCTCGGCGGGCCTGCGCATCCCCCGCCCGGCGGCGGCGCTGGTCGACGGCGTGATCATGATCCTCGGCACGATCTACATCGTCTTCTTCGGCGGCGAGTTCCTCGGCCAGTTCCAGGGCTTCCTGGTGACGCTGGGCGTCCCGGTGGCGGCGTGGTGCGGCGTGATGCTGGCGGACGTCCTGCTGCGCCGGCGTGACTACGCCGAGCGCGACCTGTTCGACCCGGCCGGCCGCTACGGCGACATCCGCGTCGGCCCGATCGCCCTGGTCCTGGTGTCGACAGCGCTCGGCTGGGGCCTGGTCACGAACACGTCCGCGGAGTGGCTGAAGTGGCAGGGCTACCTGCTGGAACCGTTCGGGCTCGGCGGCCGCGAAGGCGCCTGGGCCTTCGCAAACCTCGGCGTGCTGCTGGCGCTGGCCCTGGGCTTCCTGGCGACGTTGCTGACGCGGCGGCGGGTCCGCGAGCAGGAGGCAGCGTGAAGAGGATTCTGGCGGTCATCGACCTGCAGAACGTGTTCGCCGACCCGGCGAGCCCGTGGTTCACCCCCCGCTTCGCCGAGATCCTCCCCCCGATCCAGCGCCTGGTGACAACCTTCGGCAACGACGTCGTGTTCACGAGGTTCGTCGCACCTTCCACCCCGGAAGGAGCATGGCGGCGGTACTACGAGCAGTGGCCGTTCGCGTTGCAGCCACCCGACGCACCCCTGTACCAGGTGGTCGACCCGTTCGAGCCACAGTCCACTGTGGTCGCAACAACGTTCGGCAAGTGGAACGCCCGCATGGCCACCCGAGTGGGCGGCGCGGGCCTGGTACTCGCGGGCGTCTCAACGGACTGCTGCGTGTTGTCAACAGCCCTGGCCGCGGCGGACGCGGGCGTCGCGGTAACGGTGGTATCCGACGCTTGCGCAGGCGCGAACGACGAAAGCCACGCGAAGGCACTGGACATCATGAGGCTGTACGCCCCACTAGTGACCGTCGTCACAACCGCGGAGCTGCTCGGCTAGGCTCAGCTCGGTGAGCATCGAAGCCTCGGCGATCGCGTTGACGACTGCGGTGGTGAAGGCGGCCGCGAAGATCTGGCTGGGTGATCGCCCCGTCGCCGCCGACGCCTCGGCCAAGGCGCTCGATCTGCTGGAGAAGCAGGTCACCGGCCTCAACGACCGCCGCAAGCTCCGGCTGCTGTTCACCAACCTCGAAGACCGCGTCGCCGACAGGCTGCTGCCGTTCCTCGACGTCGAGTTCCGTGCCGTGCCGGAAAACGAGCGGGCGGCCGCGGTGGAGGCGGTGCGCGAGACGTTCGAGTGCGCCGCGTTGACCGATGACGACCTGTTCGACGCCGACCTCGACGCCGCGTACCTCTACCGCTACCTGCTCCGGACCGTCCCTCGCGTCACCCGGCTCCTCTCGGCCGACGCGACCGAGCTGTACCGGCGGGTGCTGCGGGAATGCTGCGCCTACCTGGTGCAGGTGACGAGCACCCTGCCGCGCTTCCAGCCCGGCGCACTCGTCGAGATCCTCCAGCGCGAGACGGAGATCCTCGAGACGGTCCGGAACGTGCTGGCGACGCTGCCCGAGCGTCGTCACCCGGACGACTTCGCCGCGGATTTCCGCCGCCAGGTCGTGACGAAGCTCGACCGGATGGAGCTGTACGGCGCGGGCCTGACCGAGGCGACCCGGCTGTACCCGCTTTCGGTCGCCTACTTGAGCCTGAGCGTCACGTCCGACAAGGACACCCCCGGCGACCGGATCGAGCACGTGCTGCCGCGGACGTCGAAAATCCTCCTCCGCGGCGAAGCAGGCTCCGGCAAGACCACGCTGCTGCAGTGGCTGGCCGTCCAGTGCGCGAGCCGGCAGCTGCCGGACGTCGGCGGCTGGGAAGACGTCGAGCCGTTCCTGGTGCGGCTGCGCCGGTTCAGCCACTCGCCGCTGCCGGCACCGGAACGCTTCCTCGACGAGGTCGGCAGGCACATCGCCGACGAGATGCCGCCCGGCTGGGTGCACCGGCACCTGCGCGACGGCCGGGCCGTCGTGCTCGTCGACGGCCTCGACGAGGTCCCGGACGAGCGCCGTCGCGAGGTGCACGAGTGGCTGCGCGAACTCGTCGGCGCGTTCCCCCGTGCCCGGTTCGTCGTCACCACGCGCCCGGCCGCGGTGACCGCCGGCTGGCTGAGCGGCGAGGGGTTCACCGAGGTGCGGCTCCAGCCGATGACCCCGCGCGACGTCCGGACGTTCGTCACGCGCTGGCACCACGCGCTGCCGGGCGAGCCGCTCGACGAAGAACGCGACGCCCTGATCACGGCCATCGGCGCCCGCAGCGCGCTGCGGCGGATCGCCGAGAACCCGCTGCTGTGCGCGTTGCTCTGCGCGCTGCACCACCAGGGCAGCGGACGGCTCCCGGAAAACCGGATGGAGCTGTACGAAGTCGCCTTGCGCATGCTGCTCGACAGCCGCGACATCGAGCGAAAGATCGAGGTCCCCGTCCGGCTTTCGCTGACCGACAAGCTGGTGCTGCTGCGAAGCCTCGCGTACTGGCTGGTCCGCAACGGCCACACGGACGTCCCGGCCGCCGACGCCGAAGCCCGCATCACGGCGAAGCTGCGTTCGATGGGCCAGATCGACGTCACGCCGCACACGGTGTTCCGCCACCTGCTGGATCGCGGAGGCGTGCTGCGCGAACCGGTCCCGGGCCGCATCGACTTCGTGCACCGCACCTTCCAGGAGTACCTGGCCGCCCAGGCGGCGATCGAAGAGGACGACATCGGCATCCTGACCGCGAACGCCCGTCTCGACGAGTGGCGCGAAGTGGTGGTCCTGGCGGCGGGCCACGCCCATCCCGCGCAGCGGGAGCTGTTGCTGGACGGGATCCTCCAGTGGGACACGGACGAGCAGGAGCGGCTGAAGCTCGACCTGGTGGCGCTGGCGTGCTTGGAGACGTCACCGGTGTTGAGCGAGCGCCTGCGGAACGAGATCGAGGACCGCGCCAGCACGTTGATCCCGCCTTCCAACCATGAGGAAGCCAAGGCGCTGGCAGGAGCGGGCGAGTTCGTTCTCGACCTCTTGGCCGACTGCGTACCCGAGACCCCCGAAGCAACGGCTGCGACCATCTACGCGATCGCCTTGATCGGCGGCGCCGGCGCCATGGAGTTGCTGACCCGCTACCGCGGGGCTCGGGATGAGGTTGTGGTCAAGGAGCTGATCGAGGCCTGGCAGCGGTTCGATCAGGTCGAATTCGCCGAACGCGTGCTGGCCGATCTGCCGATCGACTACCTCGGGGTGGATGATCCGGGCGACTTCGCAGCGCTGGAACACCTGCGCCACCTCGAACATCTCGAAATCTGGTGCGAAATACCGAACGTTGACCTGCGTTCACTGGTGAGCACGTCGCTGGAACGCATCAACTTGACAGGCTTCTCCGCCGGCTCGATCGACCTCGGACCACTTGCCGGGATCCCCACCCTGCGCGCCATCGTCGCCGAGGTGAAGACGCACGGGTGGGAACGGCTGGCCGAACTGCCGAACCTGGAATTCCTCCAGCTGAGCCACATCGAAGACATCCACCGGCTCACCGAGCTGGCCCCCTTGCGCCACTTGCCGGCGCTGACTTTGAGCTCGGTGCCGTACCTCGAAGATCTGCAGATACTGTCCTTTTTGGATCAACCCGCCAAGCTCACCTTCCAGGACTGTCCAAGCCTGCGGGACGTCCACGCCCTGATCCGCTGGACGGGCAGCCTGACGGAGCTCACCTTCGACGAATGCCCCAGGGTGGATCTGAGCTCGCTTCCTCCCTTGACCGAGCTCCGGCTGTTGCACATCGCGGAGACCCCCGTTCCGGATCTTCGGTTCTTGTCCGGTCTCAGCGCATTGCAAGAGCTGCGCCTGCACGGCACCAACGAGGTCGATCTGTCCTCCCTCGCCGATCGGCCTGGTCTCAAGATCCGAACGACCGCCCAGTAGACACCTTTCGACGAGGTCGGGGCGGCAAGCAGTAGATTCGGGCCGTGATCGACCACATCAGCATCCCCACCGAGGCCGGTTCCTTCGACGCCATCGCCGCCGGGCCCGAGGACGGGCGGCCCGTGCTGTTGCTGCACGGCTTTCCCGAAGCCGCGGTCGAGTGGGAGCACCAAGTCGCCACGCTCGGGGTGCTCGGGTTCCGGGCCGTCGCGCCGGATCAGCGGGGTTACTCGCCCGGGGTGCGGCCGGAGGCGGCCGGGGACTACTCCATCGATCACCTCGTCGGGGACGTCGTCACCATCACCGATGCGCTGGGGTGGCCGAAGTTCGACCTCGTCGGGCACGACTGGGGTGGCGCCGTCGCCTGGTGGACCGCCGACGCGCATCCCGAGCGGTTGCGCAGTCTCACCGTTGTCTCCACGCCGCACCCCGCCGCGCTCGCCGAGGCCATGAAGACCGACGAGGACCAGCACCTGCGCAGCCGGTACATGACCGAGTGGCGGCAGACCCGCGTCACCGAACGGCGGATGCTGGAGAACGACGGCCGCGCGCTGCGGGAGATGTTCGAGCGGCGGGTGGCGCCGTCGAAGGTCGATGACTACGTGGGGCGGCTGTCCGAGCCGGGGGCGCTCACCGCGGCCCTCAACTGGTACCGGGCCGGGCGGCCCGGCGGGAAGATCGGCAAGATCGCCGTGCCGACGCTGTACATCTGGAGCACCGAGGACGTCTCCTTCGGCTCCACCGCCGCGCTCGACACCGCCAACTGGGTCACCGGGCCGTACCGCTTCGAAATGCTCGAAGATGTCACGCACTGGGCGCCCGAGGAGGCGCCGGAAGCCGTCACCACGCTGCTCGTGGAGCACCTCCACGCGCGGTGACGGCGCGTCACCCCGCCGGGCGGATCACGGGTAACCCACCCGCCTCGCGGTACGGCGCGGCCCGGCCCGTCGTGTTCACTGGGGCACGTGGACATCGCGACCGAACCCGAGACCGAGCAGGTCGTCTTCGTCACCGAGGACGGCGTGCCCACCGGCGAGACCGGCCCGAAGCTGGCCAGCCACCACGAACACACCCGGTTACACCTGGCCTTCTCCTGCTACGTCCTGCGGCGCAGCGACAACGCCCTGCTGATCACCCAGCGCGCCCTCCACAAGAAGGTCTGGCCCGGGGTCTGGACCAACAGCGTCTGCGGCCACCCCGCGCCCGGCGAAGCCCTCGAGGACGCCGTCCGGCGCCGGGCCGGCTACGAGCTCGGGCTGCCGTCGCTGTCCGGGCTGCACTGCGTGCTGCCGAACTACCGCTACCGGACGCCGCCGTTCCAGGGCATCGTCGAAAACGAGTTCTGCCCGGTGTTCGCCGCCTGGGCCGACGCCGAGCCGGCGCCGAACCCCGAGGAGGTCGGCGACTGGCGCTGGGTGGCCTGGACTGACTACATCGAGTTACTGGACGACGCGACGGCCAATGTGAGCTACTGGGCGAAGGACCAGTTCTCGCAGCTCAAGGGCATCGAGCCGTTCTCCGGACTCTGAACTTTTCAATACTCCGGAGAGTAACTGACCGGGTCCCGTTTGAGCGAAATTCACCTTCTTCCGCACCGGCACCTCAAGCGCGACCGCCCCCACGACGACAACCAAGGGGTGGTGGAAGCGGGGATGGTCGCCGAGGGCGAAGGCACTCCGGGCCGGACAGCCGGCCCGCAGCCGCCGGACCTGCTCCGCCTGCACGAGGCCATCGCCGGTCTGTTCGCCACCCAAGGCGATTGGCGGCGCGCCTACCAGCACCTGCGGTCCGCGCTGGCCATCGCCCGCGACGGCAGCCTCCGCGACCCGCTGACGTCGAGCTACAACCGCCGTTACCTCGACGAGCGGCTGTACGGACCGTTCACCGACCGTCCGCCGCTGGCGCTCGCGCTGATCGACCTCGACCGGTTCAAGGGCATCAACGACACGTACGGTCACCTCGTCGGCGACCGCGTCCTGCGCCGGGTCGCCGATCTCCTCCAGGAGAACCTCCCGCCGGGCGGCTTCTGCGCCCGCTACGGCGGCGAGGAGTTCGCCCTGTGGCTGCCCGGGGTCGACGCCCGGGGCGCCCTCCGTGTGGTCGACGACGCCCGGGTGCGCGTCGCCCGTCACCCCTGGTCAGAACTCCAGCCGGGACTCCGGGTGACCATCAGCGCCGGCCTGGCGCACGAGCCCGGCCCGCCGGCGTCACCGGAGCGCCAGCTGCGCCGCGCGGACGTGCTGCTTTATGCGGCGAAACGCGCAGGCCGCAACAAAGTCGTCTATCGCGACGCGCAAACGACACAGTTAATAACCCACTCTGAGTAACACAAAGGCCGCATTACTCCGTCCGCCGACAAGGGCTATCACCCGTTTGTCGACGCACACCGGCCGTTCGTCGACTCAAGGTGAAGAAAATTCCGGGAGGGTGTCGTCACGAACGGGGGGTATCCGTACGATAACGAAAACCTCGGCGGGAACGATCACCTCCTGCGGGGGAAGACGGCCAAGTCGGAGCCACCCCCTGCGAACGCGCGAAAGGAGACCGAGTGCCGGACGAGCTCGACAGCCCGGGAACCGGTCGCCGCCTCGACGGTGCCGCGCGGCCGCGGCCCGGACGGCGCCGGTCCATGGAGGACCAGGGCGGGATCAGCGTCTCGGACGTCGTCGCCAAGACCACCGGCGCCCGCCCGGTGCCGCCCCGCGAGCAGCAGGACCGCTCCGACCAGCCCGGACGCCGGGTCCACGGCGCCGAGCCGGCGACCCCGGCGCGGTCTTCGCAGCCGCGTGCCGCGAGGCCGGCACAGGGGCCCGCTGAAGACCCAGTACCCACGGACGCCACTCGTCAACCGCGCGCCCCGCGACCTCGCCAGCCCCGCCGCACGACGGCCGCGGCCCCGCAGCCGGAGGCCCCCCTCCAGCGGCGCCCGCCGGCTGCGAACCCGGGCCCCCAGCAGACGACGGGCGCGCAGCAGCCGCCCCGCCGCCTCCGCCGCCCGGCACCCGAGGCCCCCCAGGCCGACGGCACCCCGCCGCGCCGCGCACCCCAGCGACCGACGCCGGACAGCCCGGCACCCCGCCGCGCCGCCGAAGGAGCCGCACCCCAGCGCGCGACCGGCGAGGGTCCCGCAGGCCGCCGCAGCGCAGGCCCGGCCGACGCGGCCGCCCCGCAGCGCCCCGGCCCGGCGAGCCCCGCCTCCCGGCGCCCCACGCCGGACAGCCCGGCGCCCCGCCGCACCACCGCCGAGGGAGCCGCATCCCCGCGCCCGGCTGGCGACGGCCCCGCAGCCCGCCGAGCCGCCGAAGGGCCCGCATCCCAACGCGCGGCCAGCGATGGTCCCGCGCCCCGCCGCACGGCAAACGCCGAAGGGATCACCTCCCAGCGAGCCACCGGCGAGGCCCCCGCAGGCCGCCGCCCCGCACCGGATGGCCCGCCGAGCCCCGCCTCCCGGCGCCCGGTGGCTCCGGCCGACGCCGACCCGGCAGCGCCCCCGCGCGCCACACCGGACAGCCCCGCACCCCGCCGCACGGCCAACGCCGAAGGGGTCACCTCTCAGCGCGCCACCGGCGAGGGCCCCGCAGGCCGCCGCACCGCCGCCTCGGCCAACGCCGAAGGGATCGCCCCCCAGCGCGCCACCGGCGACGCCCCCGCAGGCCGCCGCCCCGCTGCGGACGGCCCGGCCGCACCGCAGCGCGCCGCCGCTGAGGGTGGTTCCGCGGCCCAGCGGTCCGCCGCCGTGCCGGCGCGGGCCGAGCTCGATCCGCTGACCATGACCGATGAGATGGAAGCGATCGACGAGGCGACCCAGTACCGTCGCAAGATCGATCACACCCTCGCCCGGTTCTCCGCCGCCCACGACGAGATGGAAGCCGAGGAGGCCAAGCGGCGCGAACGCCGTGAACGGCTCTCGCCCACCTCCTTGATCGAGAGCACCCGCACCGCGCTGCACCGCGTCGTCGCCACGGCTCCTGAAGAAGCCCAAGCCGACGCCGAACAGACCCGGCTGCAGGAAAAGAAGCAGCGGAAGCTCGACCGGTCGGCCCGGTTCGGGCGGATCGCCGCCGCCGTCGTGGCGGGGCTCGTCTTCCTGGGGATCGGGGGTGCCTGGGGGGCGCAGACCTACTTCGACGCCAAGTTCACCCAGGTCTCCGCGCTCGACGAAAACTCCGCCGACATCCAGGACGCCGACGCGCAGGCCAACGACGAGAACTTCCTGATGGTCGGCTCCGACACGCGCGACGGCGCGTCCGACGAGGAAGGCGTCGGCACCGCCGACAGCACCCCGGGCGCGCGCAGTGACACCGTGATGGTCGCGCACATCCCGGCCGACCGGAAACGGGTCGTCGTCACGTCGTTCCCGCGTGACCTCGAGATCAACCGGCCCGCGTGCCAGCGCTGGGACCCGGCGCAGGGCAAGACGACCGACCAGGTCTCTCCCGCGCAGAAGATCGCCAAGCTCAACACCGCGTACGCCGTGGGCGGGCCGCCCTGCGTGACCAAAGTGATCCAGCAGATCACCGGCCTGCGGATCAACCACTTCGTCGGCATCGACTTCAACGGCTTCAAGGAGATGGTCGACGCCGTGCACGGGGTCACCATCCACACCGACATCCCGATCGACGACGAGATCCTCGGCAAGGTGCTGATGCAGACCGGTGACGTGACGATCTCCGGCGACCAGGCGCTGAACTACGTGCGTGCGCGGCACGTCAAGGCCGACGTGGCGAAGTCGGACTACGACCGGATCAAGCGGCAGCAGGCGTTCATCGGCGCGCTGCTGAAGAAGGTCATGTCCTCGGACGTCGTGCTCGACCCCGGCAAGCTCACCGACTTCATCAACGCCTTCGCGAAGGCCACCTTCGGTGACAACCTCGGCGTCAAGCAGATGATGACGCTGGCGCAGTCGATGAAGGGCCTCGACCAGTCGAAGATCACGTTCCTCACCGTCCCGACGGTCGGCATGGCCAACACCCGGGGCAACGAGGTCCTCGTCGTCAGCAAGACGAAGGCGCTGTTCGACGCGCTGCGCAACAACACTCCGCTGCCCGACCCGAAGGCACCGGTCCCGGTGAGCGAGCAGGCCCCGCCGACCAGCTCGTCGTCGAAGCCGAAGAGCAGCGGCAGCTCGAAGCCGACCACCACCAGCCGCAAGAGCACCACCACAGGTTGATCCGCGAGGATCGTTAGTCCGGGTTCACGTGCGGTTCACCGGGCGATGCGGTGTTTGGTCACGGTTGGCCGTAGGGTTGGGCCATGCGTGAGGCTTACCATGTCGAACTCGAACAGCTCGCCGTCAACCTGGCCGCGATGTCGGTCCAGGTCGCCGAAGCGATGGAGCGGGCCACACGGTCGCTGCTGGAGGCCGACCTGGGTCTCGCCGAGCAGGTGATCAGCGACGACGCCAAGGTCGACGACGCGCGCGCCCAGTGCGAGGAGCAGGCATACGCGCTGCTGGCCCTGCAGGCGCCGGTGGCGACCGACCTCCGCACGGTCCTCGCGGCGATCCACGCCGCCGAGAGCCTGGAGCGGATGGGCGACCTGGCGCTGCACGTGGCGAAGGCCGCGCGGCGCCGGCACCCCGATCCGGTGCTGCCGGAGGCGGTGCGGCCGTACTTCGCCGAGATGGGCGAGATCGCCGTCAAGCTGGCCCGGCAGACCGAGCAGGTCATCAAGACGAAGGACGTCGAAGCGGCGAAGACGCTCGAGTCCGACGACGACCAGGTGGACGACATCCACCGCCACCTCTTCACGGTCCTGATGGACCGCGAGTGGCCGCACGGCGTGGCCGCCGCGGTCGATGTGACGCTGCTGGGCCGCTTCTACGAGCGCTACGCCGACCACGCGGTGTCGGTCGCGAAGCGGATGATCTTCGTGGTCACGGGCAAGATGCCGGGCTACGGCTCCGACGAAGACATCTGAGCCGCACCGAACGAAGAAAGCCCCCGGCCGCGGCCGGGGGCTTTCTTGTTGCTCCACTTAGGACAAAACGAAAGGCCTTCCTCGCCGGCCCCGAGCGCCGGCGGGAAAGGCCTTCCGCAGCAACGGCTACTCAGCCGAAGCGACCGGAAATGTAGTCTTCCGTGGCCTTTTCATCCGGGTTGGAGAAGATCTTCTCCGTGTCGTTCAGCTCCACCAGCCGGCCCGGCTGGCCGACGCCGGCGAGGTTGAAGAACGCCGTCTGGTCGGAAACCCGGGCCGCCTGCTGCATGTTGTGCGTCACGATGACGATCGTGTAGTCCTTCTTCAGCTCGCCGATCAGGTCCTCGATCGCGAGCGTGGAAATCGGGTCCAGGGCCGAGCACGGCTCGTCCATCAGCAGCACGTCCGGCTGGACCGCGATCGCGCGGGCGATGCACAGCCGCTGCTGCTGACCGCCCGAGAGGCCGCCGCCCGGCTTGTTCAGGCGGTCCTTGACCTCGTTCCACAGGTTCGCGCCGCGCAGGGCGCGCTCGGCGATGTCGTCGAGGGTCTTCTTGCCCTTGGTGCCACCCAGCTTCAGCCCGGCCACGACGTTGTCCTTGATGGACATCGTCGGGAACGGGTTGGGGCGCTGGAACACCATGCCGATCGTGCGGCGCACCTGGACCGGGTCGACCGCCGACGCGTAGATGTTCTCGCCGTCCAGCAGGACGTCGCCCTCGACACGGGCGCCGGGGATGACCTCGTGCATGCGGTTCAGCGTGCGCAGCACCGTCGACTTGCCACAGCCCGACGGGCCGATGAACGCGGTGACGTTGCGCGGCGGCACGGAAAGGGTGACACCGTCCACGGCGTGGAACTTGCCGTAGTAGATGTCCACGTCCTTGACGTCGATTCGCTTTGCCATGGCTTACAGCTCACTTCTTCTTCGGGGCGACAAGGCGCGCGAACACGGTGGCGAGGAGGTTGATGATCGCGATGATGAGCACCAGGGTCAGTGCCGCGCCCCAGATCCGGTCGAAGCCGACCGAACCGGGATCCATCGAGTTGGTGACACGCTCGTTGTTCATCAGCAACGGCAGTGCCGCCTGCTCGCCGTGGAAGATGTCCCAGTTCGTGTAGGCGGAGTAACCGACGAGGACCAGCAGCGGTGCGGTCTCGCCCATCACCCGGGCCAGCGCCATCATGATGCCGCCGATGATGCCGGACATCGCCGTCGGCAGGACGATCTTCATGATCGTCTTCCACTTCGGCACACCCAGCGCGTACGACGCCTCGCGCAGGTCGTCCGGGACGATCCGCAGCATCTCCTCCGACGACCGGACGACCACCGGGATCATCAGCAGCACCAGGGCCAGCGACACGGCGAAACCGCTGCGCGGCAGGCCGAAGGTGGTGATCCAGAGCGCGTAGATGAACAGCGCGGCGACGATCGACGGGACACCGGAGAGGATGTCGACCATGAACGTCGTGGCCTTCGCGAGCTTGCCGCGGCCGTACTCGACGAGGTAGATCGCCACGAGCATGCCGATCGGCACCGCGATGATCGCGCAGACCAGGCCCTGCAGCAGGCTGCCGATGATGGCGTGCAGCACGCCGCCGCCGACCTCGTCGGACAGGTAGTTGCCCAGGTCCTGCGACCACCAGTTGGAGTACGGGATGCGCTTGATGCCGTTCGCGACGACCGTGTAGAGCACCCACACCAGCGGGACGACGGCGATCAGGAACGACAGCCAGACCAGCGTGGTCGCGATGCCGTTCTTGACCTTGCGGGCCATGCTGACCTGCTGGAACGCCGGCGTCGTGGCAGGGGCTTCGAGCGTGGTGGCGGACATGCTCAGTCTCCCTTCTTGCCGATGACGGACCGGGCCGCGAAGTTCACCAGGAACGTGAGCACGAACAGCACCAGGCCGGCCGCGATGTACGCGCCCGCGGAGATCTCGTTGTTGAACTCGCTGTAGTTGGCGGCGATCTTCGAGGCGAACGTGGCACCGCCGTCGAAGAGGCTCCAGTCGAAGTTCTTGCCCTGCGGGATCAGCAGGATGACGGCCAGCGCGATCGTCTCGCCCAGCGCGCGGCCGAGGCCGAGCATGGACGCGCCGACGTACCCGGCCTTGCCGAACGGCAGCACCGTGGTGCGGATGACCTCCCAGCGGGTGGCGCCGAGCGCGAGCGCGCCCTCCATGTGCGGGGTCGGCGTGCGCTCGAAGACCTCGCGCGAGAGCGACGTGATGATCGGCAGGATCATCACGGCCAGCACGATGCCGGCGGTGAAGATCGTGCCGCGCACGCTGGGCGCGACGTTGCCGGGCGCCAGCAGCGGGAACCACGAGAACGTGTCGTTGATCCACTGCGAGAACGGCTCGATCGCCGGGGCGAACACGAGGATGCCCCAGAGACCGAAGATGATCGACGGCACCGCGGCGAGCAGGTCGACGACGTAGGCGAACGTCCGCGCGAGCCGCTTCGGCGCGTACTGGGTGAGGAACAGCGCGATGCCCAGCGAGACCGGCATCGCGATGATCAGCGCCACGAACGACGTCGCCACGGTCACCTCGAGCAGGTCGAGGATGCCGAACGACATGTTCGCGGGATCGCTGGTCGACCAGCCGTGGTTGGTGAGGAAGCTGCCCTTGTTGGCCTGCAGCGCCGGGATCGCCTGGATGAGCAGGAAGAGCCCGATCAGGCCGATCAGGGCGACGACGAAGATACCCGCCCCGGTGGTCAAGTTCTGGAAGATGCGGTCACCGGGCCGCACCTTCTTCGGTTTCTCGCTCGCGGGCGGCTCCGGCGCCGCCGTC
Source organism: Amycolatopsis sp. CA-126428 (assembly GCF_002904335.1). Lineage (GTDB taxonomy): Bacteria > Actinomycetota > Actinomycetes > Mycobacteriales > Pseudonocardiaceae > Amycolatopsis. The sequence goes on from NZ_PPHF01000048.1 coordinate 25,184, forward strand.
GAGGCTCGTTGCTCCGAAATCGGATCCTCCGGGGGCGTTGTGGCGGACGACGAACGCCCACCGGGGTCGCCGGTGGGCGTTCGCGTCGAGCTTGACTCGCTCATCGACTACTTCTGTCCAGCCTGTATCAACTCGGGGAACAGTCGCAAGACCAGGTCAGGAGATCGCCTTGACCGCGGCCAGGACCTTGGTCTGCAGCGACTGCGGGATCGGCACGTAGCCCTTGGCGGACAGCGGCTGCTGGCCGTCGGTCGCGGCCACCGTCAGGAACGCCTTGACGGCCTTGGCGACGTCCGCGCTGGCGTACTTCGAGCAGACGATTTCGTAGGTCGTCAGCAGCAGCGGGTAGGCACCCGGGGTGTTGCTGGCGTAGATGCCGTTGAGGTCGAGCGCGAGGTCGTTCGAGCCCTCGTTGAGGAACTTCGCCGCGTCGAGGGACTTCGCCACGTTCGCCGCGTTGAGCTCGACACCGCCGGAGCCGCTGTCGATCAGGGCCGCGGTCAGGCCGTCCTTGGCGAACGCGCCCTCGACGTAGGTGATGCCACCGTCGGAGGCCTTCACCGCGGTCGCGACGCCGTTGGAGCCCTGCGCACCGTTGCCGACGCCACCGTTGAACTTCTTGCCGGCACCCTTGGTCCAGTCGGCCTTCGCCGCCGCGCCCAGGTACTTCTGGAAGTTGTCGGTGGTGCCCGACTCGTCGGCGCGGGAGACGACCTGGATCGGCTTGTCCGGCAGGTTCAGGCTCTCGTTGCCCTTGACCGCCTTGATGGCCGGGTCGTTCCACTTGGTGATGCCACCGCTGAAGATCTTCGCGGTCACCGACGGGGTCAGCGTCAGCTTCTCCACACCGGACAGCTTGTAGGCGACCGCGATCGGGCCGACGACGAGCGGGATGTTCCAGGCGTCGCTGGCGCAGCGGGCCTTGGCGGCCGCGGCGTCGGCGTCCTTGATCGGCGAGTCCGAGCCGCCGAAGTCGATCTGGTTGGCGTTGAACTGCTTGACGCCCGCGCCGGAACCGCTCGGGTTGTAGTTGACCTGCTGGCCGGCGCACTTCTTGCTGTACTGCTGCGTGAAGATGTCGATGGCGTTCTTCTGGGCCGACGAACCTTCCGCGGAGAGCGGGCTCTTGCCACCGCACTCGACGTCGGCGGTGCCGGTCGCAGCGGGCGCCGAAGCCGAGTTCGAGCTGCCGCTGTTGGTCGCCGCGGGGTCGGAACCACAGGCGGCGAGCACGAGGGCGGCGCTCGCGACGATGCCCACCGCGCTCAGGGGCCGCATGATCTTCACTGCTGTTTCCTCCATCAGGAGCTTGACCGGGTCGTCGCGGCGTGCTGCCGCGCCGGATCCGGACACTAGGCAGCCCCGATGGACGGTCACCCCTGTCCAGGTGAACGCAAAGTGAACAAGGCCGCCGATGTGAGCAGTGCTACTAGTCTGAAAGTGCGCCGTGTCCCGGCCGTGACCTGCGCGTTCGCGCACCGTGACGAGGCGCTCTCGCGGCGTCCATTGTGGTCACCGACCGTACTGGACGTCGGTTTCGTGACGCGTGAACCCGAGCTTGGTGTAGACCGCCAGCGCCGCCGCGTTGTCACCCTCGACGTACAGGATGATCTGCCGCAGCCCGCGGCCCGCGAGGTACCGCAGCCCGGCGAGCGTGAGCGCCCGCCCGAGCCCGCCGCCCTGCGCGGCCGGGTCGACGCCGACGACGTACACCTCGCCGACGCGCTCGCCGCCGAACCGGCCGGGCGTCGGTTCGTGCACCTTCGTCCAGTGGAAGCCGATGACCGTGTCTTCCGAGCTGCCCTTTGCGGTGTCTTCTTCCACGGCGAGGAAGAAGCCGTCGGCGTCGAACCAGGGACGTGCTTCGTCGGCACGGAGTTCGTCGGCGGTCAGGGCGCCCTGCTCGGGGTGCCAGTCGAAGGCCCGCGCGTTGACCCGGATGACGGCGTCCTCGTCCTGGCCCGGCACGAACGTCCGCAGCGAGACGCCCTCGCGCAGGATCGGCTCCGGCCAGTCCGAGCCTTCGACGTCGACGCGCAGGATGAGCAGCTCGCGCTTGCGCTCCAGGCCCGTCTTCAGCGCCAGCTTCCGCGCGGCCGGGTGGTCGCCGTGCGCCCAGACGCGGAAGCCGACCGCGGCCCGCTCGTCGACCGCCTGAAGCAGCTTCGCGCCGTAGCCGCGGTCACGGTGGGCGGGATGCACGAACAGCTCGACGACCTGGTGGTCGAAGGAGTCGCCCGTGGTGTCGAGGTGCGCGTAGCCGACGACTTCGCCCTCGACGCAGGCGACGAGGTGCTCACCGCCGTCGAACTCGCCGGGCAGCGCGCCGGCCGGCTCGACCTCGGGCCGCCCGTCGGCTTCGCGCACGGCCAGCAGCAGCCGCCGCACGTCGTCGAGCTGCTGTTCGTCCAGTTCCTGGCGCCACTCGCCGTCTCCGCTCACCCTGCGACCGTACCCGTGACGGACGCAACGCGACGGCTGTGCGAGACGTCTTCCGTGTGCGAAAGGGGGATCAGTGGGTGAGTTCGGGAGTCTCCGCGGGAGCCTCGGGGGCGGCGGTAGCCTGGGCGGGCACGCCCGGACGCGGGCCGCCGCTCTTGGCCGGCCGCTCGAACTTGTAGCCGACGTTGCGCACGGTGCCGATCATCTGCTCGTGCTCGGGCCCGAGCTTGGCGCGCAGCCGCCGGACGTGCACGTCGACCGTGCGGGTGCCACCGAAGAAGTCGTAGCCCCAGACCTCCTGCAGCAGCTGGGCGCGGGTGAACACCCGGCCCGCGTGCTGCGCGAGGTACTTGAGCAGCTCGAACTCCTTGTAGGTGAGCTCGAGGGTGCGCTTGCGCAGGCGCGCGGTGTAGGTCGCTTCGTCGATCACCAGCTCACCGACCCGCAGCTCGGCGTCGACCTGCGCGGAACCGCCGTCGCGGGTCGTGACCAGGCGCAGCCGGGCGTCGACCTCGGCCGGGCCGGCGGTCGGGAGCAGGATGTCGTCGGTGCGCCACTCGGCGCTGACCGCCACCAGGCCACCTTCGCCGACGACCGCGATGATCGGGGTGGCCGCTTCGTCCTCGCCGGTGCCCTTGAGCAGGCGGCAAAGGCTCTTCGCCGAGGCCAGGTCGCTGCGGGCGTCGAGGAGGATCACGTCACGGTGGCCCGCGTCGAGCAGGGCCGTCACCTCGGGAGCACGGACGCGTACGGTGTGCGGCAGCAGGTCCAGCGCGGGAAGCACCGTGGTGGCGTCGGCCTCCGCAGTCAGTACCAGAAGGTCCAGGCTCATCGCCGCACCGCCTTCTCGAGTCGTCGCCGCAAAGCGGCGTTGGTCGGTGCTAAGTGAGAATAGCGGCTGAACGGCCGGGCACCTAACCCTTGCTGGATCGATCACACCTGGAGAAACCCGGGTGTCCCCGAAGAACAGGAGTACGGACGCGATGGTGAGCAGGCCCGTGACCCGGGACGACCGACCCGCACCGAGGCCCGACGCGCGACGCCGCGGCCGCCGCGCCCGGCGCTGGGTGATCGCTGTCGTGGTGCTGGTCTTGCTGCTGGTCGGCGCCGATTTCGGAGCCGCCGCGTTCGCCGAGCACATGATTTCGCAGAAGGCCCGCACGCAGCTGCAGCTGACCGACGACCCGTCGGTGACGATCCACGGTTTCCCGTTCCTGACGCAGGCGCTCGGCGGTGACTACAGTCACATCAGCGTGTCCGCCGCGGGCCTGCCGGTCGCGAACAAGCTGCAGGACGTCGCGGTGACCGCCGAGCTCGAGGACGTCAAGGCGCCGCTGTCCGACATCACGAACGGCAACACGAAGGCGATCACCATCGGGCAGCTGACCGGTGCGGTCACCATCAAGGCTGCCGACCTGGCGCGCCTGTCCCCGCTGGACAAGATCAAGGAGCTGCGGATCGAGCCGTCGACCGCGGAGTACGTCCAGAACGGCGACAGCGGGCAGAGCGAGCCGGCCCCGACCACGACGAAGACCACCGAGGGCCAGGCCGACCAGGACGAGTCGAGCACCGGTGTCCGCATTTCGGGACACCTTCCGTTCGCGGGCAAGGACCTGGAAATCTTCTGCTTCGCGATGATCGAGGCGGACGCCGCCAAGGGCACGATCAACTTCCTCCCCAAGCGGCTGCAGTTCGGGAACAACCAGGAGACCACCGTGGTCCCCGCGGCGGTGCAGAAGGCGCTGATGCCGAACTTCAACGTGTCGATCAGCACGAAGGACCTGCCGCTGTCGGTCACCCCGACCGGCGTGCGGGTGCAGAGCGGATCGGTGACGATCAAGGGCAAGGCGGCGAACGTGTCCTTCGCGGACCTGAGCAAGTAGGGAGCGGTGCGGTGACGGGGCTGTGGGTGCTCGTGGCGACGCTGGTGGCCGCCGGGGCCGTCGGTGCGCTGCTCAAGGCCCGGAACGGCCGGGTGCGCGCCGCCAAGCCCGCCGCCCGCGAGCTGCCCGCCCCCGTCACCGCCGCGCTGGACCCGGCCTCCGCCGTGACGCTCGTCCAGATCTCCACCACCTTTTGCGCGCCCTGCCGGCACGCGAAGGCCGTGCTCGCGCCGCTGGCCGAGCGAACCGAGGGCCTGCACCACGTCGAACTCGACGTGACGGAGCAGCCGGAGGTCGCGCAGTCGCTGTCCGTGCTGCGGACGCCGACCACGATCGCGCTCACCCCGGACGGCCGGGAGCTCCTGCGCGTCGGCGGCGTCCCCAAGGGCCCCGAACTGCTCGCCGCCCTGCGGCCGCATCTCACTTCCCGGACGCCCTGACCAGGGCGTTGTCCCAGGAATCGGGAATCGTCCCAAGGTATGAACGTGGTTCCCACTGTGAGGGAGCTCTGGGTACCCTCGCACCCGTGACCGGGCTGACCACCTTCTTGACGCAGCGACGCGCAGTCGACCTCTGCCGCGTCCGCAGCAGCCTGTGTCGTGTTCGGCCCGACCGGCGCTGAACCGTACGAACCGGTCCCCCACCAGCCCTGATGCCGCTGACGCGTGCCGTTCGCACGCACCCTCTTCGCCCAGCTGGAGGAACCATGCCCGCCGGACCGGCCGTCGACCCGCGAGGCCCGCGGTTCGCCGCCATCCTGACCACGATCGTGCTCGCGGTCGTCCTGGTCACCGAGTGGTGGCCGCTGCTGGCGGTCCAGACCGTCGTCTTCGCGATCGGTGCGTTCGTCGGCTTGAAGCAGGCGCCGTACTCGATCGTCTACCGGGCGCTGGTGGCCCCGCGCCTCGGCCCGCCCTCCGAACGGGAGGACGCGGCGCCGCTGCGGTTCGCCCAGGCCGTCGGGTTCGTGTTCGCCCTGGTCGGCACGGTCGGCTTCGCGGTGGGGATCACCCCGCTCGGCATCGTCGCGACGGCGTTCGCGCTGTTCGCGGCCTTCCTCAACGCGGCCTTCAACTTCTGCCTCGGCTGCGAAATGTACTTGCTCATCAAACGCTTCACGCCCGCCCGCGCGTCCTAGAAGTTCAACCCCAGAAAGAGAGTCCGTTCCATGAGCCGTGAAGACGTCCTGGTCACCACCCAGTGGGCCGAGGAGAACCTGGACACCCCCGGCGTCGTGTTCGCCGAGGTCGACGAGGACACCACCGCCTACGACGCCGGCCACATCCGGGGCGCGGTGAAGTTCGACTGGCGGAACGACCTGCAGGACGGGGTGCGCCGCGACTTCGTCTCCAAGGAGGGCTTCGAGAAGCTCCTCTCGGAGAAGGGCATCTCCAACGACGACCTCGTGATCCTCTACGGCGGCAACAACAACTGGTTCGCCGCGTACGCGTACTGGTACTTCAAGCTGTACGGCCACGACAAGGTCAAGCTGCTCGACGGCGGCCGCAAGAAGTGGGAGCTCGACGGCCGCGAGCTGAACTCCGACGAGGTCAAGCGCGACACCACCGAGTACCACGCGCAGGACCAGGACCTTTCGCTGCGCGCGTTCCGCGACGAGGTCGTCCAGTCGATCGGGTCGAAGAACTTCGTCGACGTGCGCTCCCCGGACGAGTTCTCCGGCAAGCTGCTCGCCCCGGCGCACCTGCCGCAGGAGCAGTCCCAGGTTCCCGGTCACATCCCCGGCGCGCTGAACGTGCCGTGGGCGAAGGTCGCCAACGAGGACGGCACCTTCAAGACCGAGGAAGAGATCAAGGAGCTGTACAAGGACGAGGGCATCGACGAGGGCAAGGGCACCATCGCCTACTGCCGCATCGGCGAGCGCTCCTCGATCGCGTGGTTCGCGCTCCACGAGCTGCTGGGCTACGAGGACGTCAAGAACTACGACGGTTCGTGGACGGAATACGGCTCGCTCGTCGGCGTGCCGGTCGAGTTGGGAGCCAAGTGATGGCGGTTGACGACAGCTGCGGCGCACCGGTCCAGGAGGCCACGCCCGCGGACTACGACACGCGCGGCCAGGTCGTGCTGGCCGGCAAGGTGACCGGCGCGAACGGGCCGGTCGGCGGCGCGTTCGTCCGGCTCCTGGACGGCGGCGGCGACTTCACCGGCGAGGTCGTCTCGTCGGCCGACGGTGACTTCCGCTTCTACGCGGCGCCGGGCGAGTGGACGGTGCGCGCGCTGCACCGCTCCGGCAACGGCGAAGCCTCGGTCACCGCCGAAGGACCCGGCGTGCACCAGCTGGCCATCTCGGTCGCCTGAGTTTCTCCCCCGTGAGGGCCTTCCTGCTGCGGCAGGGAGGCCCTCACGGCGTTTCCGGGCGGGTGACCGTCCTCACCGCGGCGACCCTGCGCAGGGCCGCCCGGGGCCGGACGGACTAAGCTGCTTGCCGTGGAAGCTCTGTTTACGACCTTGCTGGTCCTCGCCGGCGTGGCCATCACCTGGTTCGCCGTGTACGTCGTCTACCGGCTGTACGCGGACCAGCGCTGACCCATGACCGCAAGCGGCGACGAAGCCATCGTGGCAGCGGAGAGGCGCGCGGAAAGCACCCGCGCCCGCAACCTCCCGCTGTGGGACGACCTGCCCATCCCCAATGACACCGCGAACCTGCGCGAGGGGCCGAACCTCAACGACGCCTGCCTCGCGCTGCTGCCGCTCGTCGGCGTCTGGCGCGGTGAGGGCGAGGTCGGCTACCCGACCATCGACGGCCCCCGCAAGTTCGCGCAGCAGCTGACGATCTCCCACGACGGCCGCCCGTTCCTGATCCACGAGTCCCGCGCGTGGCTGCTGGACGACGACGGCAACGTCATCCGCCCGGCCGCCCGCGAGTCCGGGTTCTGGCGGCCGCAGGAAGACGACACGATCGAGCTGCTGCTCACGCACAACACCGGCATCCTCGAGCTGTACTACGGCAAGCCGCGCAACCAGACGTCCTGGGAGCTCGGCACCGACGCGGTGATCCGCACGGCCACGGCCAAGGACGTCACCGCGGCCCAGCGCCTGTACGGCCTGATCGAAGGCTCCCTCGGCTACGTCGAGGAGCGGGCGATGATGGGCCAGGAGATGCAGCCGCACACCTCGGCGCTGCTGCACCGCGTCGTCGGCTGACGCCGTGCGCTGGCGGCGGTGTGGCGAGGACGCCGCCCTGCTCGACTGCGACTCGCTGGACCGGATGCGGGCCGCCCACGCCACCGTGCTGGCCGCCCGCCCGCCCGGGGTCACCGATCTCGTGCCGGGCGCGCGCAGCCTGCTCGTCGTCGGCGGTGTGGCGGCCGTGCGGGCCCTGCTCGAAGACGCCGACCTCGCGCACCCGCCCGCGGGCGAGCCCCGGGAAGTGATCCTCGACGTCCGCTACGACGGCGAGGACCTGGCCCTGATCGCCGCCGACGCCGGAGTTTCGCCCGACGCCGTCGTCTCGATGCACACCGAAGCCGGCTACACCGTCGCGTTCACCGGGTTCGCCCCCGGTTTCGGCTACCTGACCGGCCTTCCCGAGCGGCTCCGGCAGCCTCGCCTGGAATCGCCGCGAACCCGCGTGCCGGCCGGGTCGGTCGGGCTCGCCGGCGAGTTCACCGGCGTCTACCCGCGCGAGTCGCCCGGCGGCTGGCGGCTGCTCGGGCGCACGTCGGCGACGCTGTTCGACCCCCACGCGGACCCGCCCGCGTTGTTCGCACCGGGGGACCGCGTCCGCTTCCGGAGCGTCCGGTGAGGAGCCTGGAGGTGCTCGACCCCGGGCGGTACGCGCTGGTCGAGGACCGGGGCCGGCCCGGCTACGCCCACCTGGGGGTGGCGCCTTCAGGGGCTCTCGACACCGCGTCGCTGCGACTGGCGAACCGGCTCGTCGGCAATCCCCAGGACGCCGCTGGGATCGAAGCCCTGCTCGGCGGCCTGTCCGTGCGGTTCACGGCCGCGGTGACGGCCGCGGTCACCGGCCCGGCGGTCGACGTCCGGATCGACGGACGGCCCTCCGGCTCCCACGCGCCGCTGGCGGTTCGGGCGGGCCAGACACTGGCGCTGGGGACGCCCTCGACGGGCCTGCGCTGCTACCTGGCCGTCTCCGGCGGCATCGCGGTGGAGCCGGTGCTGGGCGGCCGGTCCCGGGACGTCCTGTCCGGCATCGGGCCGCCGCCGCTGCGCGCCGGAGACGTCCTTCCGCTCGGCGAGCCCGGCATCCCCGCGGGCGCGGACGTCGTCGTGCCGGTCCGGGCGCCGGCCGAGCTCGTGGTGCCCGTGACGCTCGGCCCGCGCGACGACTGGATCGACGACCCGGCCGCCGGCCTCTCGGCGGGGTGGACGGTGACGGCCGAGTCGAACCGCGTCGGCCTGCGCCTGGACGGGACGCCGCTGCGCCGGGCCGTCGACGGCGAGCTGCCCAGCGAAGGCGTCGTCACCGGCGCGATCCAGGTGCCGCCGAGCGGGCTGCCGGTGGTGTTCCTCGCCGACCACCCGACCACCGGCGGCTACCCCGTCGCCGCCGTCGTCAAGAAAGCCGCCTTGAACGCCCTCGCGCAGGCTCGGCCGGGCACCCGAATCCGGTTCCGGCCGTCCTGAGCAAGGCGTACCGCCGCGCGGGTGAGACCCCGATCACCCGGTGCACCCGTCCGGGTAGGGGCCGGAACCATGTCGCGCCGCCGCCCGTCCTCATAAGCGTGGAACAGGTGACGATCAGCGGTGGCACGGGTTTCCTCGACGTGAACGCGCGGGCACGGGCGGAGCTGCCGCAGTCGCTGCGGATCGCGCTGGCCACCGGTCAGCTGCGCCGTCCGCTGGCCACCACGCTCGGACCGGTCCTCGACCTGCTCGTCGACGGCGACTACCGGGTCAGCGGCCCGGAACGGGTGCCGGCGGGCCAGGAGCTCACGCCGACCGACGCCTGGCCGCCGTCGGACGAGTCCCGCGTCGGCTACTACCGGACGGCCATCCGCACCGGGCACCGGCCGGTCGCGGTGGTGCTGGCCGGCGGCGAACGCGAGCTGATCATCGACGGCCACCACAAGATCGCCGCCTACCGCGCCGAAGAGGTCGCCCCCGCCGTCGTCCGGATCACCCGGGGTCAGGCGTATTCGCCCTCGTAGGCCGCGAGGAGCTCGGCGTACACCGCTTCGGAATCGGGCAGCCGCTCGCCGTCGAGGGTGTGCACCCGGGTCAGCTTGCGGACGCTCGAGGCCATGAAGACGCCGTCGCCCTCGACGAGGTCGCGCACGGTCAGCGGCTCCACCTTGACCGCCCAGCCCGCCTTCTCGGCGCCGCGGAACACCGCGGCCTGGGTGGTGCCCGGCAGGATCCCGATGCTCGACGGCGGTGTGTAGAGCGTCCGCCCCTTCGCGAGCACGACGGTCGACGTCGGCCCTTCGAACACCGATCCGTCGGCCGCGGTGAAAATCACATCCTCGGCTCCATGACGCGCCGCCTCCCGCACCGCGGCCATGTTCACCGCGTACGACAGCGGCTTCGCCCCGAGCAGCAGCCACGGCGCGCGCTCGGCGAGATCCGGCGGGAAACCGCGTTCGAGGGTGATCGCGGCGACGCCTCCGGCGCGGGCCTTGACGATCGACGGCGGGACCTCCGAACCGAGCGCGAAGCCGGTCGGCACCGCGGCCGGGTCGCCGTCGGATCCCCGCGTGTACACCAGTTTCAGCACCATTTCCGCCCCGCCGGTCCACCTTTCGAGCACCAGCGAAACGACCCGCTCCCAGGCCCCGAGGTCGGGCTCGGGCAGGTCGAGCATGGCGGCCGAACGGGCCAGCCGCTCCAGGTGCGGCCGCAGCTCCCGGGGCCGGCCGTCGACGACGAGGATCGTCTCGAAGACGCCGTCGCCGCGCATCAGCCCGAGGTCGTCGACCTTGATCTGGGCGAGGTCGGGGTCGGCCGGGGTTCCGTCCAGGAAGACGAGCACGCGCATGCGGACACGGTACTCACCTAGGCTGGGCGGTATGCCGTACCGCTCGCCGCTGCTGGACGTGCCCGGATCGATCCCTGCCCCCGAGTCGGACCCTGCGCACCCCGAGGCCGGAGTGCCCTGGCACTGGGGGGACCCGTTCGCGGAGCAGCGCACGGCCTCGCGCAGCGTGGTCGTGATCGACCGCTCGCACCGCGAGTTCCTCGCCGTGACCGGCGAAGAGCGGCTGTCGTGGCTGCACCTGGTCATCTCGCAGCACGTGACCGGGCTGGCCGAGGGCTCCGGCACCGAGGCGCTCGTCCTCGACAGCCAGGGCCGCGTGGAGGCGCACATGGTGCTGGCGCACCTCGACGGCACGGTGTACCTCGACACCGACCCGGGCCCGAGCGTGACGAGCGCGCTGCCCAAGGGCGGCCCGCAGACGCTGCGTGAGTACCTCGAGGCGATGAAGTTCTGGTCCAAGGTGGACATCCGGGACGCGACCGGCGAGCTCGCGCTGCTCACCGTGCTCGGCCCGGACGCCGAGCGCGTGCTGAGCGCGGCCGGCGCCGAAGTCGGCCCGGAGCCGTACGCGGTGGCGGCGCTGCCGGGTGGCGGGTTCGCGCGGCGGATGCCGTGGCCCGGCCGGTCGAGCGTCGACCTGGCGGTGCCGCGCGAGGCGCTGGTGGACTGGTGGAAGCGGCTCACCGACGCGGGCGCGCGGGCGGCGGGCAGCTGGGTGTTCGACGCGCTGCGCGTCGAGTCGCTGCGGCCGCGGCTGCGCGTCGACACCGACGACCGCACGATCCCGCACGAGGTCGGCTGGGTCGGCTCGGCCGCCCATGTCGCCAAGGGCTGCTACCGCGGCCAGGAAACGGTGTCGAAAGTCCACAACGTGGGACGGCCGCCGCGGAACCTGCTCCTGCTGCACCTCGACGGTTCGCCCGAAGTCACCCCGGAGACCGGCGACCCGGTGCTGCTGGACGGCCGCACGGTCGGCCGGATCGGCACGGTGATCCAGCACCACGAGCTCGGCCCGATCGCGTTGGCGCTGGTCAAGCGGTCGACACCGGTGGGCGCGGAGCTGCTGGCGGGGTCGGAGGACCACCTCGTCCAGGCGGCGATCGACCCCGACTCCGTGCCCTCGGAACAGCCGGCACCGGGCCGCGCGGCCGCGGCCCAACTCCGTGGCTGAACGAAAGCCCCTGACAGCGAGATCACGCTCAACCGGGATAAACTGCGCTGTGATCGAAGTGCGGCCCGGCGGCAGGCGGCGGATCGACCGCGTGCTCGGCCCGGGGTACCTCAGCGGCCTGGGTGAACTGCCGCTGAAGGTGCTGCGCGAGCGGCGCGACGAAGCCGCACAAGAAGAGACCGACCTGTCCTACCTGCGCCGTCTCCTGCACGCCCGGATCGACATCGTGCGCGCGGAGCAGGCGCGGCGCAGTTCCGGCGGCGAAGCGAGCATCGTCGACCAGCTGGCGACGATCCTCGCCGACAACGCACTGGGCCCGGCGGCGGGCTCGGGGCGGCACCAGCAGCTGGAGCCGTCCCGCGCCGGCGAGCACCGCCGGCACGCGGAGGCCCTGATCGGCGACACGGACCTGACCGACGTCGGGTCCCTCTCGGACGAGAAACTCGCCTCCGCTTTGGACACGTACGCGCGCGAAGAGCTGTCGGTGTCGTCGTTCCGCCGCGAGGTCCAAGGCGTGATGGACACGCTGAACGCGGAGATCGCCCAGCGCTACCAGCAGGGATCGGCCACAGTGGACGAGCTGCTGGAGAACGAGGGCGGCCGCGCCGAGTGACCAACCCCGTGCTCGCCGAAGTCGTCCGCTCCGGCTTCGTCGAAAGCGTCCACAGAGGCGCCCTCGTGATCACGGGCCCGGAAGGTTCTGTCCGGCTGGCCCTGGGAGACGTGGTCACGCCGGTGTACCCGCGGTCGTCGAACAAGCCGCTGCAGGCGGCCGGCATGCTGCGCGCGGGCCTGGACTTCACGGGCGAGGCCCTGGCTCTGGCGTGCGCGTCCCACTCGGGCGAGCCCGGGCACGTGAAGCGGGTGCTGGAGCTGCTGGACGCGGCCGGCCTGCGCGAAGACGACTTGGCGTGTCCACCGGATTTCCCCCTCCACGTGCCGAGCATGCGCGACGCGGCCGAGCCGCGCCGCGTGATGATGAACTGCTCGGGCAAGCACACGGCGATGCTGACGACGTGCGTCCGGGTCGGCTGGCCGACGGCCGGGTACGCCGCACCGGACCATCCCCTTCAGCAGGCGATCGCGTCCTGTGTCACGGAGCTGACCGGCGAACCGATCGCCCACACGGGTGTCGACGGCTGTGGCGCGCCGCTGTTCGCGTTCTCCCTGACGGGGCTGGCGCGCGCATTCGGCCGGATCGCCGGTGCTTCCGAGGGCCCTTCGGCGGCCGTGGCTTCGGCGATGCGGGCGAATCCGTGGCTGGTGGCGGGGACGGGCCGCGAGGACACGGCCCTGATGTCCGGTGTGGAGGGTCTGGTCGCGAAGGCCGGCGCGGAAGGGGTCCAGGCGTTCGCGCTGCCGGACGGGTTCGCCGTGGCGATGAAGCTGGACGACGGCGCGAAGCGGGCTTGCGCGCCGCTGGCGGTGGAGGCGCTGCGGTACCTCGGCGCGGACGTGTCCCGGCTCGAGGAGCTGGCGCGGCCGATCGTGTCCGGCGGCGGGCGTGCGGTGGGCGAGATCCGGGTGCCTGAGCTGCGCTGACGGACGTCGGTGACCGTGGCTGAGCAGCCCCCGTTTTCCACGCTACCGGGAGGCACCGACAGTTCCGGGGCGGAAAGCCGCCGGGCCGTCGGGTTGTCCACTGGTCGGCACGTTCGCGGGCTAGTTGGCGCGTTCGCGGGCTAGTTGGCGCGTTCGCGGTCTAGCTGGCGCGTTCGCGGTCTAGCTGGCGCGTTGCGGGCTAGTTGGCGCGTTCGCGGGCGGCCACGTCGCCCCAGAACTCCCGCAGGTCCGAGAACAGTTCGGCCAGCTCCTCGACGTTGCCCGAACGCAGGGCGTCCAGGATGTCGTGGACCTCGTCGGCCGTGTTGTCGGCTTCCAGGACCGGGTCCGTGAACAGCTGCACCAGGCCGCCGTAGTCGAGCTCGACCACCGAATCCGCGTGGAAGTTGTCCAGCCAGCGGCGCGTCTCGAACAGCACGCGGCCGGGTCCGGAGTCGCCGAAGGTCTGCTCGAGCAGCTCGCCGGCCTCGCGGGCACGGTGCTGCGCGTCGGCGAGGGTCGCCCGCCAGGACAGCTCGCGCCGGGGGTCGGTCCGGCCGTCGCCGAGCACCAGGCGCCGTTCCTCCGGCTCGACCAGCACGAACCACGGCAGCGGGACGGTCCAGGTCGTCGACAGCGTGTGCGCCGCCGACGTGCTCAGGTCCACCATCGCCGACTTCGTCCGGGCCCGGATCGTCTCCTGGGTGAAGCCCCCTTCCTCGAGGACGACGTTCTTCAGCGCCGGGTGCGCGTCGCCGAGGAAGGTGACCAGCGCGGCCGCCGAGCGGGCCCGCAGCTCCAGCGGGCAGACGAGCGGGCCGAGTTCGGCCTTGCCACCCGGCACTTCGCCGGGATCGAGCACCAGGACGTCGGTCAGCAGGCTCGGCGCCGGACGGCCGTCGGCGAGCTCGGCGGGCAGCAGCCGCCGCGGCGCGGCCACCTGTGACCTGAGCCACATGGCCTGCTCGCGCGCGCCCGCGTCCGTCCGCCGCAGCTTGGCCGCGGCGACGGCCGCACGCAGCCGCTCGTCCGGCGGATCGCCCAGGGCGAGCAGGGGTTCGTACACCCGCAGGTAAGCCACGAAGGGACGAAGCACGGGTAGATCGTGGCACGTCTACCTGCGCCGATCGCCACCGACCGGCCGGTAACCGGTGTCCGCCGAACACTGTCGCGACCGGCACACCGTGCCACGTCGCATCCAACCCCCCGGACACGGTACGGTGTGAGCAGGAAATAATTGTCGAGACGATGCGGGGCCGCCGATTCCCCCGGCCGCCCCGCCCCTGTGCGAGGGGGTCGAGCCATGGGGCGCGGCCGGGCTAAGGCCAAGCAGACGAAGGTGGCGCGTGAGCTCAAGTACAGCTCGCACGAGACCGACTTCGATGCTTTGCAGCGCGAGCTGTCGAGTAACTCCTCCAGTGTCCACCACGAGGAGTCCGACAGCGATGATCAAGACCCGTACGACGACGGGTATGACGATTACCGTCGTTGAGCACGCGTAACCGCGCGAGGGCGTAGCCGGAACACATCCGGCGACCGCCCTCGCGCGTCGCGTGCTGCCCAAAATCGCGTCCACAGTGTCGTCCGGGCGAGTGTTGCCCGGATGAGGCGCGCGGGCTGCGAAGCGATGAAGGAGTGAACCGGTGGTAAGTCGGGTTGGAGTCGTCGGGGCGGGCCTCATGGGGTCCGGCATCGCCGAGGTGCACGCGCGGTCCGGGTTGGACGTCGTCATCACCGAGGTGAACCAGCCGGCGCTCGACGCGGGCAGGGCGCGCATCGAGAAGTCGCTGCAACGCGGCGTCAAGAGCGGCAAGCTGACCACCGAGGACGCCGACGCGGCGCTCGCCAGGCTCCGGTTCACCACGGACATCGCCGAGTTCGCCGACCGCGAGCTGATCATCGAGGCGATCCTCGAGCAGGAGCAGGCGAAGGTCGACGTCTTCCGCCAGCTGGACAAGATCGTCGAGGCCGAGGACGCGCTGTTCGCGTCCAACACGTCGTCGATCCCGATCATGAAGCTGGGCATGGCGACGAGCCGGCCGCAGCAGGTGGTCGGCATCCACTTCTTCAACCCGGTGCCGGTGCTGCCGCTGGTGGAGCTGGTGCCCTCGCTGCTGACCAGCGAGGAGACCGCCCGCCGCGCGGAGGAGCACGCGACGACGGCGCTGGGCAAGACGGTGATCCGCTCGCAGGACCGCGCCGGGTTCATCGTGAACTCGCTGCTGGTGCCGTACCTGCTCTCGGCGATCCGGATGATCGAGTCGGGCTTCGCTTCGGCCGAGGACATCGACCGCGGCATGGAGCTGGGCACGGCCCACCCGATGGGCCCGCTGCGGCTGTCCGACCTGATCGGGCTGGACACGATCAAGGCCATCGCGGACTCGATGTACGCGGAGTTCAAGGAGCCGCTGTACTCGTCGCCCCCGCTGCTCCTGCGCATGGTGGACGCGGGCCTCCTCGGCAAGAAGACCGGCCGCGGCTTCTATTCCTACGGCTGACCGAAGGTCACAGGCGCCTCGAAGGCGGCCCGCCTGGCGGCGCGTCGCAGGACGCCCAGCACGGCCGGCCCGAGCAGGACGATCGCGACAGCGTTGGTGATCGCGCGGCCGGTGTCCCAGCCGAGGGTCGACGTCAGAACGGTGTAGACGGCGAACCGGTGCAGGTTCTCCGCCAGCGGCGCCCCGGGCACGAACCCGAGCTGCGCGGAGTCACCGGCGAGGAACGGCCACGACCACAGGCTCATCAGCAGCCCGAAGAAGTAGGCCGCGAAGACGCCGTACCCGACGAGCAGGGCAATCTCGGCCTTGCCGCGCGGTTTCCGCGGCAGCAGCCCGGCCCCGAGCCCGACCAGCGACGACGCGAGCATCTGGAACGGCAGCCACGGCCCGACCCCGGCGGTGAGCAGCGCGCTGGTGAACAGCGACGTCGAGCCGAGCACGAACCCGAAGCCGGGCCCGAAGACGCGGCCGGCGAGCACGAGCAGGAAGAAGACCAGCTCGATACCGCCGGTGCCCGCGCCGAGTGGCCGGAGCCCGGCGTTGACGGCCGAGAGCACGCCGAGCAGAGCGAGCGCCTTGGCATCGATGCCCCCGCGCGACAGCTCGGCGAGCACGACCAGGATGAGCACCGGCAGGGTCGCCATGAAGACGAAGGGCGCATCCGCGGTGTGCGCGGCCGCGGTCGGCTGCGGGTGGGCGAGCAGGGGCCAGCAGAACATGGCCAGCCCGAGAAGGCTCGCGACGGTGAGCACCAGGGCGGGCCGCGGGGTCAGGCGGACAGCGCGGGGCGGTGGGCCGAGGAAGTCGGTCATGCCGATGTCACCGCCGCTCCGAGGCAGGCCGAAGCCCGCAGATCACTGCTCGACCGTTCGCGCGCCTGCGGGCGGCTGTGAAAGCCCGCACGCTTGCGCACCGACGAGGCGCCGCCCACCGCGACCCGCAGGTCGGCGGCGAAGCGGTCGCAGACCTGCGGGCAGCCACCAACCACACACCGCGAGCCGGCGGCAAAGGCGTCGCACCTGCGGGCGGCCGAGTGCGCTCGTGGGCTTCGGCTCCCCGCCCCCGCCCCCCGCCCCGCCCACCCCCTCCTCCGCGTGCTCACGCCAGCGCTTCCGCTACCTCGTCCACCGTCAGCCACTGCTGCGGGGCCAGGATCTTCGCCACCTGCGGGGCGAACGCCGGCGAGGCGACGATCACCTCCTTCGTCGGGCCGTCCGCTACCACCTCGCCCTCGGCCATGACCACCACGCGGTCGGCCACCGTTGCCACGAACTCGACGTCGTGGGTTGCCAGCACTACCGCGTGGCCCTGCGAGGCCAGCTCTCGCAGGGCCGACGCGAAGCGCCGTTTCGCGTGGTAGTCCAGGCCGCGGGTGGGCTCGTCGAGCAGGACCAGCGGTGGGGCCGACGCCAGCTGGATCGCCAGCACCAACGCCAGTCGCTGCCCTTCCGAAAGGTCGCCGGGGTGCGCTTCACCGGCGATTTCGGGGGCGAGCCTGTCCAGCAGGGCCCGGGCCGTTCCCGCCGGGACCTCCGACTCGGTGTCCGCCTGGGCGCACTCGGCGTCCACCGAATCGAGGTACAGCAGGTCGGCCGGGGTCTGCGGGACCAGGCCCACGCGCTGACGGGCCACTCGTGGCTTGAGCGCTGCCGGGTCCGCTCCACCGACGTCGACCTTCCCCGCCGACCTCGGGCCGCTGCCCTGCACCGCCCAGAGAAGCGACGACTTGCCGGAGCCGTTGCGTCCCATCAGCGCGACCACCTCGCCCGGTCCGACGCGCAGGTCCACCCCGCGCACCGCCAGGACATCTCCGTATCGGACCACCACCCCTCGCACATCCAGTGCCGAACCGGTCACCGACAGGCTACGACCCACCACCGACAGTTTTTGGAGACTCGGTGCGAGCCGAGCGCGCAGCGGCCCCGCGACCCGCCGCGCGTCCCGCACCGACAACGGCAGCGGCGACCAGCCCGCGAGCCGCCCCAGCTCGGCGATCGGCGGGGCGATCGAGGACGTCGCCAAGATTTCGGCCGGCGGTCCGGAGCGCACCGAGCCGTCGCCCGGCAGGTACAGCAGCCGGTCCGCGTACTGGGCCACCCGCTCCATCCGGTGCTCCGCGACGATCACCGTCGTCCCCAAGTCGTGCACGAGCCGGGTGATCGCCGCGAGGACGTCCTCGGCCGCCGTCGGGTCCAGTGCCGACGTCGGCTCGTCCAGCACCACGACGGCCGGGTGGGCCGTCAGCACCGAACCGATCGCCACGCGCTGCTGCTGGCCACCCGATAGCGTCCGAAGTGGACGGTTGCGCAGCTCCGCGATGCCCAGCAGGTCCAGGGTTTCCTCGACGCGCTTGCGCATGACGTCCGGCGGCACCGCCAGCTGCTCCATCGCGTACGCGAGCTCCTCCTCGACGGTGTCCGTCACGAACCCCGCGAGCGGGTCCTGCCCGACGACGCCGACGACCGAAGCCAGCTCCCGGGGCGGGTACCGGGCCGTGTCCAGGCCGGAGACGACGACCCGGCCGGAAAGCCGGCCGCCGGTGAAGTGCGGGACGAGCCCGTTGAGGAGGCCGAGGACCGTCGACTTGCCCGCCCCCGTCGGCCCCGCGACCAGGCACAACTCGCCCTCTTCGACCAGCAGCGACACGTCCGACAGCACCGGCCGCGAGGCGTCCGGGTAGGTCACCGTGACCCGCGAAAGCTCGATCATCGGCCGACCTCCGGAACCGGGGGCGAAACGAACGCCGGCAGCGCCGCGACCAGGACGGACACCACGTGCACCCAGGAAACCTCCGGCCAGCGCAGCGGGCTCAGCGACGGGAACAACCGGCCCGCGTCGATCCGGGCGGTCGCGAACAGCAGCGCGCACGCCCCGACGCCGGCCGCGACGACCAGGGTCTCCGGCCACCGCCACGGGTCCGGCCGGTACGCCGTCCGCCGCACCCGCCGGCCGCCGAGGACGAAGCCGACGACGGCCACGATCAGCCCCACCGCCAGCAACGGCACCCCGAGCCAGGACGACGTCCCGTCGAGCACGCCGTAGACGCCGACGCACACGCCAGTCAACCCCGCCAAGACGCAGGAAGCGATCAGCGCCCGCAGGCCGCCGCTCAGGTAGGCCCGGCGGCCGTAGCCCCGGGAGTCCATCGCGGCCGCCAGCCGCAGGGACCGGTCCATCGCGTCCTCCAGCACCGGCACCACGATGCCCTTGACCGCCCGCAATCCGCGAGTCCGCCCCGCCCGCAGCCGGCGGGCCCGCCGCACCCGCTGCACGCTCTCGACGAGCTGCGGGGCGACCGTCAGCGCCACCGTCACCGCCGTACCCACCTCGTACAACGCCCCCGGCACCGCCTTGAGCAGGCGTTTCGGGTTCGCCAGGGCGTTCGCCGCGCCGACGCAGACGACCATCGTCGCCAGCCGCAGGCCGTCGTAGAAGCCGCCGAGCAGCGCCTCCGCCGACACGGGCCCGAACAGGGCCAACCCGGCGGCGAGCGGGATCCGCGGCAGCGTGACCAGCACGTGGCCGCCGTCCTCGCCGCCGATCAGGATCCGGAACAGCACGCGCGAGGCGACGATCACCGCGCCGACGTAGACGTACAGCCGGAACGCCAGCGCCCAGGGCGCGTCACTCCGCCGGTTCACCACGACGAACCCGGCGACGGCGATGATCAGCCCGAGCAGCAGCGGGTTCGTCGTCCGGCTCGCGGCGACGGCCAGCGCGAGCGCCCAAGCCCACCAGGCGCCGGGGTGCAGCGCCCTACCGGTCACGCCGGCGCCGGGCGACGACGATCCCGGCGCCGCCGACCAGCACGATCACGGCCGCCCCGATCACCAGCCCCCACGGGAACGACCCCTCGGCGGAGGCGGCGGGCGCGGGCGCCGGCGCCGAAACCTGGCGCACCGGCGGCACCCGCGGCGGCGCCGGCAGGTCGTTCGCCGACTTCGGCCGCGCGAACGCCCAGCCCTCGAACCCGCCCGGGGCCGGCTTCGCCGTCTGGGCGCCTTCCTGACTCGACGTCCAGCTGCCCCCGGCGGAGGCGTGCCAGTAGCTCCAGTACGCCGTCGCCGACGGCATGCCCGCGCAGGACTCGACGTCGGGACCCGGCTTGCCGTTGATCCGGCAGGCCACCGCGAGGCCGTACTTCTGCGAACCGGCCACCTCGATCCCGGCCTCCTGCAGGGCGGCGATGCCGTTCGCGGGCGTGCCGGCGGCGCAACGGATCAATGTCCCGGGCCCGAGGTCGCCGAAGTCGACGACCACCGTCACGCCGCCGCCGTCCGGGCAGGCCCCGTCGGTGCCCGCCGCCGAAGCGGGGGCGGCGCCGAACAGGAGAGCGCAAACGACGGCGAAGCGGGAGGCGATCATGCAGGCACTTTAACCAGGCCGGTGCCCGCGGCAGGTGCGGTTCCGGAGCGACGCGGGACACACCTAGACTGCGGGCCGTGGGACAGCTCATCGCGGACGGACAGCTGCGCGTCGGCCTGATCGGCGCCGGCCCGTGGGCGACGACGATCCACGCGCCCGGACTGGCGGATCACCCCGGCACGGTGCTGACCGCGGTCTGGGCCCGGCGGCCGGAGGCGGCGCAAACGCTTGCGGAGACGCACTGCGCGGTCGCCGCCGGCAGCGTCGAGGAGCTGTTCGAGCAGGTGGACGCGGTCGCGTTCGCCGTTCCGCCGTCGATCCAGGCCGAGCTGGGCGTGCGCGCGGCCGAAGCCGGGAAGCACCTGATCCTGGAGAAGCCGATCGCCGCCGACCTCGACGGCGCGCGACGGCTGGCCGACGCGGTCGCGGCCGCCGACGTGGCTGCGCTCGTGGTGCTGACCTTGCGTTATTCGGCGCAGACCCGGGAGTGGCTCGCCGATCTCGCCCAGGCGGGCGGCTGGGCGGGCGGCGGTGCGCGCTGGCTGTCCGGCTCGCTGCTCGGCGGCCAGTACGCCGCCTCGGAGTGGCGGCAGGAGGACGGCGGCGCGCTGTCCGACATCGGCCCGCACGCCCTCGACATGCTGGACGCGGCACTCGGCCCGATCACCGAGGTGGTGGCGGCCCGGCAGAGCCCCGGCGACCTCTGGCACCTGATGCTGGCGCACGACGGCGGCGTGGTCAGCACGGCGACGCTCTCGCTGCGGCTGCCGGTGCAGCCGACCGTCGTCGAAGTCGCGGTCTGGGGAGAGCACGGTTACCGGACGCTCGGGCGCGAACCGGGCTCCGCGCAGGAGTCCTACACCGCACTGCTGGACGATTTCGCGGCGATGATCGCGAGTGGCACGACGACGCACCCGTGCGACGTCCGGCGAGGTCTGCACCTTCAGCGTTTGCTCGAGCAGGCGCGCGCACTGGCCGCGAAGTAGTACACAGGGTCACCTCACGTCTTTTCCTTGCGACGCAAAGCTTTCGCACCTTTCCGGCGAATTCATCCACAGGGTTGTCCACAGGCTCCACTGTGGACAGTGTGTCTCCGGAACGCCGGTAAATCCGGTTGCCGGCCGTGCGATCATGGCTGCGAAGAGCCCGTTTCGACTTCGAGGAATGACCGCCTATGCCTGGCGCCGTCTCCGGCGTCGGCCCCCGCTAGGCCGACGCCCAGCGCCCCGCCCCGCACGCCCGTTCCGAGGGCTGCGGTTCCTTGATGTGCTCTCGAAAGGCTCACACCCAGCAATGTCCGCCATTCAGGCCTATGTCCGCACGACGGCGCCACGCGGCCGCGAGACCGAGCAGGTCGGCCCGTTCCTCGCGACC
Source organism: Amycolatopsis sp. CA-126428 (assembly GCF_002904335.1). Classification (GTDB taxonomy): domain Bacteria; phylum Actinomycetota; class Actinomycetes; order Mycobacteriales; family Pseudonocardiaceae; genus Amycolatopsis. The sequence continues at coordinate 46,415 of NZ_PPHF01000048.1, forward strand.
TACTCGCCGGGCACGCCCCACCCGATGCTCAACTACGCGATCCCGGACGACGGCGCGAAGCCGGCGGCGGCCGAGATCGGCGCGCTGACCGCGGCCTACCGGCGGCGGGACTTGCTCCCGCGGCTGGAGTACTTCACCGACGTCGCACCCGAGCTGGAGAAACTGCTGGTCGAAGCGGGGTACGAGCTCGAACGGCGGGTGCCGCTGATGACGTGCGCGCCGGCCGCGCGGGTCGACAAGCCGGCTCCGGCCGGGATCCGGCTGCGCCTGCCGGAGTCCGCCGACGACTTCCGGCGCATGCGGTCGGCGCAGAACACGGCGTTCGGCGAACCCGCGGAAATCGGCGACGAAGAGGTCGAACAGCTGAAAGCCGGCCGGCAAGCCGGCGTGCGGCACCTCTTGGCGGAGGATCTCGCGACGAAGACGGTGGTCGGCGGCGGGCTCGCGCTTGAAATCGTCGACGGCACCACCGAGATCGCCGGGATCGCCGTGCTCGAGCCGTTCCGCGGCCGCGGGATCGCCGCGGCGCTGACCGCGCGCCTCACCCGAGAGGTCCACGAGGCCGGCGCCCACACGGCGTTCCTGACCCCCGGTGACCTGGGGATCGGAAACGTCTACGCCCGCGTCGGCTTCCGGCCGGCCGGGGAGTGCGTGCACCTGTCGCTGCGTTAGTCGTCGAAGCGGCCGGAGCGGCCTTTCTTGACGTCGCTCCGGCGCTTCTTCGACGCCAGGCGGCGCTCTTTCGAACCGCGCGACGGCTTCGTGGGGCGCCGCTTGGCGGGCGGCGGTGCCGACGCGTCCAGCAGCAGGTTCGCCAGGCGCCCCCGCGCGGCCTCCCGGTTCTGCAGCTGCGACCGGTGTTCGCTGGCGGCGATCGTCAGGACGCCGTCGACCAGCCGCGAGCCGAGCCCGGTCAGCACCCGGTCACGCAGGTGCTCGGGGATCGACGGCGACGCGGCGACGTCGAAGGAGAGCTCGACCCGCGAGTCCGTGGTGTTCACGCCCTGCCCGCCCGGGCCGGACGAGCGCGAAAAGCGCTCGCTCAACTCGGCTCCCGGGATCGTGAACCGGGAGCCGATCACCACGTCTTCGGCTGCCACCCCTCAAGTGTGACAGCCGCGAGCAAGGGACTTCTGTCAGAAGCGGGGGTGGTCACCCGAGAGCACCGCGCGCGGGCCGTCGACGTCTTCGGCGGGCTGGACGTCACCCAGCACCCACGCCGGGACGTGCCGCGCGGTCAGCATGGCCAGCGCCCGGTCGACGTCTTCGGCGCCGACGATCGCGACCATGCCGACCCCCATGTTGAACGTCTTCTCCAGCTCGGCGCGCTCGACCTTGCCGCGCTGGCCGATCAGCGCGAACACCGGCGCCGGCGTCCAGGTGCCACGGTCGAGCCGGGCGACCAGGCCGCGCGGCATGACCCGGGCGAGGTTGGCCTCCAGGCCGCCGCCGGTGATGTGCGCGAACGTCCGGACCTCGGTCTCCGCGGCGAGGGCGAGGCAGTCCTTCGCGTAGATCCGCGTCGGCTCCAGCATCTCCTCGCCGAGGGTGCGGCTGAACTCCTCGACGTACCCGCCGAGCGGCATCCGGGCGATGTCCAGCAGCACGTGCCGGGCCAGCGAGTAGCCGTTCGAGTGCAGGCCCGACGAGCCGAGGGCCAGCACGACGTCACCCGGGCGGACCTTCTCCGGCGAGAGCAGCTGCGACGCTTCGACCACGCCGACGCCGGTGGCCGACATGTCGTAGTCGTGCTCGCCCATCATGCCCGGGTGCTCGGCGGTCTCGCCGCCGAGCAGCGCGCAGCCGGCTCGGACGCAGCCCTCGGCGATGCCGCCGACCAGCGCGGCGATCTTCTCCGGGTGCACCTTGCCGACGGCGATGTAGTCCTGCAGGAACAGCGGCTCGGCCCCGGTCACGACCAGGTCGTCGACCACCATCGCGACCAGGTCGATGCCGACGGTGTCGTGCTTGTCGAGCGCCTGCGCGACCGCGATCTTCGTGCCGACGCCGTCGGTCGACGACGCGAGCACCGGCTCCTTCCACTTGTCGAGCTTCAGGGAAAAGAGCCCGGCGAAACCGCCGACGCCACCCATGACCTCGGGCCGCGTCGCCCGCTCGGCGTGCGGCTTGAGCAGCTCGACGGCTCGGTCGCCGGCGTCGATGCTGACGCCGGCGGCGGCGTACGTGGCGCTCGTGGACTCGCTCACGGTGGAAGGACTCCCTACTGGAAGGAACTGCTAGGGACGCCGGACGGCGTCTTCGGCACCGTACCCGGCGGGACTGACGGGGGTCGCCGCGCCATTGACCGCGTCGAGGCTTTCGAGCAGGTGCTTCCCGATCAGCGCGTCCTCCGGCAGCGGAATCGGGTACTCGCCCGAGAAGCACGCCGTGCACAGCCGCGACTTCGGTTGTTCCGTGGCCGCGACCAGGCCGTCCAGGGAAATGTAGCCCAGCGAGTCGGCTCCGATCGAGCGCCGGATGCCGTCGAGGTCGACGCCGTTCGCGACCAGCTCGGCCCGCGAGGCGAAGTCGATGCCGTAGAAGCACGGCCAGCGCACCGGCGGCGACGCGATCCGGACGTGCACCTCGAGCGCGCCGGCCTCGCGCAGCATCCGGACGAGCGCGCGCTGGGTGTTGCCGCGGACGATCGAGTCGTCCACCACGACCAGGCGCTTGCCGCGGATGACGTCGCGCAGCGGGTTCAGCTTGAGCCGGATGCCCAGCTGGCGGATGGTCTGCGACGGCTGGATGAAGGTGCGCCCGACGTAGGCGTTCTTCACCAGGCCGGTGCCGTAGGGGATGCCGGAGCCCTGCGCGTAGCCGATCGCGGCGGGAGTGCCCGACTCCGGCACCGGCATCACCAGGTCGGCCTCGACCGGCTGCTCGGAGGCGAGGCGACGGCCGATCTCGACGCGGGTGGCGTGCACGCCGCGGCCGGCGATCGTGGTGTCGGGGCGGGCGAGGTAGACGTACTCGAAGACGCAGCCCTTGGGGTCCGGGTTCGCGAACCGGGACGAGCGCAGGCCCGCGGCGTCGATGGCGATCAGTTCACCGGGCTCGACTTCGCGGACGAAGGACGCGCCGACGATGTCGAGGCCCGCCGTCTCGCTCGAGACGACCCAGCCACGCTCGAGCCGGCCGAGCACCAGCGGGTGCACGCCGTGCGGGTCGCGGGCCGCGTAGAGGGTGTTCTCGTCGGCGAACACCAGGCAGAAGGCGCCCTTGAGGGTGGGCAGCAGCTCCATGGCCGCCGCCTCGATGCCCTTGTCGGCGGCGTTCGCGGCGAGCAGGCCGCAGATCAGGTCGGAGTCACTGGAGGAGCCGGTCAGGCCCGCGTGCGGCTTCAGCCCCGCTTCGAGGGTGCGTTCACGCAGCTCGGCCGTGTTGACGAGGTTGCCGTTGTGCGCGAACGAGAGGCCGCTGCCGGTCGCGGTGGTGCGGAAGATCGGCTGGGCGTTCTCCCAGATGGTGGCGCCGGTGGTCGAGTACCGGCAGTGCCCGACGGCGATGTGCCCCTGCAGCGACTGCAGGATTTGCTCGTCGAACACCTGGCTGACCAGGCCGAGGTCCTTGAAGACCACGATCTGCGAGCCGTCGGAGACGGAGATGCCGGCGGCCTCCTGGCCCCGGTGCTGCAAGGCGTAGAGGCCGTAGTAGGTCAGCTTCGCGACTTCTTCCCCGGGAGCCCAGACGCCGAAGACGCCACACTCCTCACGGGGTTCCGGGTCGGGCTGGTCGGACACGACTTGCGGGTCGGAAACCACCGAGGAGCTCCTGGGAAGACGTGGTCAGGCCGCTTTCAGTGTAGACGGTGCGGACATGAGCCAGGCCCCGCCCGACGTGGCACTGACCACTTCGGACGGGGCCCGCAAGCCTGTACCGCTAGCACGCATCCGGCAGCGAAAGGATCTCCGCCAGCACCTGCGCGCCTTCTCCGCGGCGGCGCCAAAGCCACCGCTCCGGCTCGAAGATGTTCTCTTCGGAGCCGGGCATCCTGGTCGCCACGACGTCGTCCTCGGCGTTGAGCCGGACCACGTCCACCACGTCGTCGTGCACCCGCACGCCGACGACGGCGAGGACTTCACCGCGTTCGTCGGCGGGGTGGACGAACTGGTAGCCGCGCGCCACCAGCTCCTGCAGTCCGGTTTCGATGTCGAAGACGGGGGCGACGGCCTCAGCCGAGGACATCGTCGAATTCACCGTCCTTCGCTCCCGCCAGGAACGCCGCCATTTCCGCGCGCGTGTACACCAGCGCGGGGCCGGTCGGGAACCGCGAGTTGCGCATCGCGATCTCCCCGTTGACCAGCGGCGCGACCTCGACGCAGTTGCCGTATGCACCGCTGTAGCTCGCCTTGCGCCATTCGGCACCGGACAGCCGATCGGCCGGGATGCCGTTCTCGAATCGCTCAGCCATGTGCCCACCTCTCGATGCGGGAAAGCTCCAGGGCGATGCATATGCATGTGCATCTGCCCGCGTGTCCGAGGCTAGCACGTGTGAGTGCAAAGTTAAATGCACGTGCAGAATTTCTTGCAAAGTTCGCCGACGGTAAGAATTGCCAGCCTGCCGTTAACCTATTGGATGACAAGAGGGTGCACGAACGGCGCAATGGCTACTGTTTGTCACCGCTCACCTGAGCGAAACCGGCCTCCGGAGCAAGGCGAGGGTGGCTAGATCTCCTGACGGCGCTTGCCGAGCATCGACCGGCTCCGCTCGGGCGTCTCCGCGTCGACCGCCAGCATGTCCAGCGCGCGGCTGTATTTCTCGATCTCTTCACGCTTCTCGATGTAGTGCGCGCCGGTCATGTATTCGACGTAGGCGATGTTCGGCAGTTCCGGCTCGCCGAACCGCAGCAGCGAAAACGCGTGCTCCGCGGAGAGGCCGCTGCGCGTGTACGGCAGGACCTGGATCGACACGTGCGGCAGCGCGCTCATCTCGAGCAGGTATTCGATCTGCTGCTTGAGGACCTTCATCCCGCCGATCGGGCGGTAGAGCACCGACTCGTCGAGCACCATCCAGACGCGTGGCGCGTCCGGCCTGCTGAACATCTTCTGCCGCCGCATCCGGAGCGCGACCAGCTGGTCGACCCGCTCGTCGGCCATCTCCGACCGGCCGTGGCTGAAGATCGCCCGCGCGTACGGCTCGATCTGGAGCAGGCCCGACACGTAGAGCGGCTCCCAGATCTGGATTCGCGCCGCGGCTTCTTCGAGGCCGACGAGGTCGGTGAACCAGTTCGGCATGGTGTCGCCGAACCGCCGCCACCAGCCCGGCTCGTTCGACTGCTTGACCATGTCGAGGAACGCGCGACGCTCCGTCGGGTCGTCGACGCCGTACATCGTCAGCAGGTCGGTGACGTCGCGTTCCTTGAACCCGACCCGGCCCAGCTCCAGCCGGCTGATCTTGGACTCGGACCCGCGGATGTTGTAACCGGCCTGCTGACGGGTGATGCCGGCCTCTTCACGGAGCCGGCGAAGCTGCGAGCCCAGGATCATGCGGCGCGCCGTCGGGCCGATGTTCTGTTCAGCTGCGGACGCGTTCACCGCGTTCATTCCCGGCCCTTCCGCGCTCACGTCACCAGGGGGTCCTAGCCCGACTACCGAAAGTACACGTTGGGCCGTCCTGCGCAAAGAGGTGACCCGGTTTACCGCGTGCGTGCGTAGTCCTACTCTACGTAGAGTACGAGACTTTCGACACAGAACTTGCGAGGTTCAACATGCCCGACGCCGCGACCCGGACCGAACGAGTTCCCGTCGGGGTCGACCCGACCCGAGCGAGCATCGCGCGCGTGTACGACGCCTTCCTGCTCGGGAAGGACAACTACGAGATCGACCGGGAGGTCCTGCACAAGGTGCAGAAGGCCGCCCCGGAAGCGCAGGACCTCGCGTTCGAAAACCGCGGCTTCCTGATCCGGGCCTGCCGCTTCCTCGCCAGCCAGACCGGCATCACCCAGTTCCTCGACTGCGGCTCCGGCCTGCCGACCGCCGAGAACACCCACCAGGTCGTCCAGCGGATCAACCCGGACATCGAGGTCGTCTACGTCGACAACGACCCGGTCGTGCTCGCCCACGGCCGCGCGCTGCTCGAGGAGAACGAGAACACCCACTTCGTCGCCGAGGACATCTTCGAGCCGCAGCGGATCCTCGAGAACGAGGTCGTCCGGCAGCACATCGACTTCACCGAGCCGGTCGCCCTCCTCCAGATGGGCACGCTGCACCACTTCAACGGCGACCCGGAGCGGCCGGCGGAGATCATGAAGGAGTACATCGCCGCCCTGCCGTCGGGCTCCTTCGTGGCGCTCTCGCACTTCTTCGACCCCGACGACGAGGACTCCGCGACCGCCCGCAAGATGGAGGACTTCTTCCTGCACAGCCCGATGGGCTCGGGCACCTTCCGGAAGCAGGCGGAGATCGAAGGCCTGTTCCCCGGCCTCGAAATGGTGCCCCCGGGTGTGGTCCGGTGCGCCGACTGGTGGCCGGACGGCCCGCGGCTCAAGGAGCTCAACGTGGCCCAGCGGACCATCGCGGGCGGGATCGGCCGCAAGCCCTAGTCCCGGCGCGCGCCTCGCCCACCCGTCAAAGGCGGAGCAGCGGGAGCCAGTGGGACAGGTCGGCGCGGGTGCCCGACGCGGTCACCCGGCCGTCCGCCACGGCCGTGGTCCAGTCCAGTTGCCCGGTGGCCAGTTCGAGCCATGTGCGCGGGTCGGTCTCGATCACGTTCGGCGGGGTGCCTCGGGTGTGCCGCGGCCCCTCGACGCACTGCACGGCGGCGAAGGGCGGCACCCGGACTTCGACCGTCCGGCCCGGTGCGTCCGCCGCCAGCGCGCGCAGCGAAAGGCGCACCGCCGCGGCCAGTTCCGGGCGTGCCGGAGCGGGCGCATCGCCCTGCAGCCACGGGGAAATCGCCAGCACCGCCGCACGTAACTGTCCGGGGTCGACCGAACGCGAAGAGGCCATGGGCAAACAGTAGAGTGGCGCACCAAGACTTGGCAGGCACACCCGAGAACGTGGGGATGACGATGGCGCAGCGGGACGAGGCGGATCGGATGGTTTCGCAGCAGCCCACCGGAAGCGGAGCCGATCGCCCCGGCAGGCACGGCAAGCACAACCGGGCCGCGCGGCGGGAGGGCCAGCAGGCCCGGCGCACCGGCAAGCACGGCACACCCGAGATCACCGCGGAGATGCGGGCGAACGCCCGCGCCAACCCCGACAGCTGGCTCTACGTCATCGACGAGGCCTTCGACCCGAACGGCCCGGTGCCGTCGTGGGCGGTCGTCGGCGCGTACCCGGTGAACGGCGCCGGCGACGTCGTCGCCGACTTCCACCCCAACGACCGCTACCGGCCCTCGCCCAAGGCGCTCGGCTTCCCGGAACCGGCGAACGACCTCGAACACCTGCTGCAGCTCGTCCGCACCGAACACCGCCCGCCGTCGGACCTGCCGAAGGCCGTCCTCGACGCGACGCTGTTCGTCTACGCGATGTCGCCGGTGCAGCGGACCGTCATCGGCTTCCACAACACCGACGGCCGGGTCATGGTGCCCGCCTACACCCGCAAGTCGCTGGTCCCGCGCGAGTGGCCGCACGCGCGGGCGGTGGTCGGCCGCGACATCGTCGACCTGCTCGGCGGGCACCCGGTCGCGATCAACCCGCACGACCTCATCACGGCGGTCGTGCCGGCGGAGCACCTCCTGAAGGCCGTCGCCGACGAACGGCGCTGACCTGCGGGTCCCACCCCATCGAGTGATCATCGAGTCGCCGATCCGGCGACGCCGGTGCATCGTGAGACTGAAGAAGTCTCACGAGATCGGTGGGGAGCAAGAGGGTGAAACGACGTTCGCTGCCCTTCGCCGCCGTCCTCGCGTCGGTCCTGCTCGTGGCCGGGCAGGCGCCGGCGAAGGCCGTCGACCGCTACACCGGTGCCGAGGACCACTACGCGGGTTCGCAGATCGCCAAGGTCGAGGGCGTCGGCGAGGGCCCCGACGTGCTGTACGGGGGTGCCGACCAGCAGCTCGGGCACGACGTCAGCGGGCACCAGGGGCCGGTCGACTGGCCCGGCGCGGCGGGGTCGGGCGCCAAGTTCGTCTACGTCAAGGCGACCGAGGGCACCGGGTTCGTGAACCCGCAGTTCGCCCAGCAGTACAACGGCTCGTACAACGTCGGCCTGATCCGCGGCGCCTACCACTTCGCGCGGCCGGACATCTCCGACGGCGCGGCCCAGGCGCGGTACTTCCTCGCCCACGGCGGCGGCTGGTCGGCCGACGGCAAGACCCTCCCCGGCGCGCTCGACGCGGAGTACAACCCGTACGGCGAAACGTGTTACGGCAAGGACGCCGCGGGCATGGTCGCCTGGATCCGCGCCTTCTCCGACACCTACCGCGCGGCGACCGGCCGGTTCCCGACGATCTACACGTCGACGAGCTGGTGGAAGCGGTGCACCGCGAACGACGGCGGCTTCGGCGCCAACCCGCTGTGGATCGCGCGCTACAACAGCTTCATCGGCGAACTGCCGGCCGGCTGGGGCATCCACACGATCTGGCAGTTCGCCGACCGCGGCACGCTGCCCGGCGACCAGAACTGGTTCAACGGCTCGGCGGACCGGCTCCGGGCCCTGGCGCTGGGCTGAACGGCGCAACCGTCGAATAATAGGTGTTAACTCGTCACCAATTAACGATCTTCTTCCCGGGAAAATCACCCACACGTATACCCAATTTCACGGAACTGAGTGACAAACGCCACTTCGTCCTCAACAATCGTGCACGGGCGGCTACCTGCAGTAAGCCGCTCATCGCGAGGGTTTCCGTGAAGGGATTCAACGATGTCCACCTCCCGAAGAGGGCGGCTGTTCGCTGCCCTGGTCGTCCCGGCCACGCTGCTCCTGCTCGGCAGCACGGCGCAGGCGACGACCTTCTCCCCCGAAGTCGACCCCGTGGCCGCGATCAACGCGGACATCGCGCAGCACAACCACGAACTGGGTTCACAGATCCGGCGCGTCGAAGGCGACAAGTCGACTCCGGACACCCAGAAATCGGCGCAGCAGCCGCAGCCCGGCCAGGCCATGCCCGGCCAGGTGCTGGCGACGGTGGCCGGCATGGACGTCGCCAGCTACCAGGGCAACGTCGACTGGGCGAACTGGTGGAACCAAGGCAAGCGGTTCGTCTGGACCAAGGCGACGGAGAGCACCAACTACACCAACCCGTACTTCGCCCAGCAGTACAACGGTTCCTACAACCAGGGCTTCATCCGCGGCGCCTACCACTTCGCCACGCCGAACACCTCGAGCGGCGCGGCGCAGGCCCGCTACTTCGTCGCCCACGGCGGCGGGTGGTCCAAGGACGGCCGGACGCTGCCCGGCGCGCTGGACATGGAGTACAACCCGTACGGCGCGACCTGCTACGGGCTGAGCAAGGCCGGGATGACGTCGTGGATCCTCGACTTCCACGACACGTACCACTCCTTGACCGGCCGTTATCCGGCGATCTACACGTCGGCGAGCTGGTGGGGCAGCTGCGTGAGCGGTGACTTCTCCAGCACCGCCCCGCTGTGGGTCGCGCGGTACGCGTCGACGGTCGGCGCCCTGCCCTACAACTGGGGCTACTACACCGTTTGGCAGTACACCTCGAGCCCGCTCGACCAGGACACCTTCAACGGTGCCTACGACCGGCTCCAGGCACTCGCCAACGGCTGACCCACCCCCACCCGGCTCCCGGATCGTGACGGCTTGGCGTCGCCACGACCGGGAGCCGGTTTCATGCCGTACCGTCCGAGCTTGCAGAATGCCGCAGCCACGTCCCCGGGGGGAACCGCACATGCCCGCCGGACGTCGGAAGCGCACGAACACCCAGCGCCCGGAAGGCATGAAAGATGACCTACCCGCCTCAGCCGGGCCAGCCCGGCCAGCCCGACCCGTACGGCCAGCCGCAGTCCGGTGGCTTCCAGCAGCAGGGCGGGTGGGACCCCAACCAGCAGCAACAGCCGTACCCGACGCAGCAGTACCCGCAGGGCTGGGACCCGAACCAGCAGGCCCACCCGCCGGCGTCGGGCGGTTTCCCGGCCAACCCGCAGCAGCCGTGGGGCGACCCGTACGCGCAGCAGGCCTGGGCTGACCCCAACGCGCAGCAGCAGTCGGCGTGGGCGGACCCGAACGCGCAGCAGTACGGCCAGCAGGCCTGGAACCCGAACGCGGGCGGCCAGGTGCCCGGCTGGGACCCGGCGACCGGCGGCTACTCGCAGGGCTTCGGCGGGCCGCCCGCGCCGCCGAAGAAGAGCAAGACCGGGATGTGGATCGCCATCGGCGCCGCCGTGGTCGTCGTGCTCGCCCTGGTCGGCGTCACGGGCTTCGTCGCGCCCGGGTTCTTCCTCTCGAAGGACGACACCAACACGGCCGCGGCCCCGTCGTCGAGCACGTCGGCCAAGCCGTCCCCGTCGAAGCCGACGACCAAGAAGCCGACGGCCTCGGCCACGAAGCCGACGACGCCCGACGGCGGCGGCGGGGGCAACTCGGACGCGAAGGTCCTGCTGCAGGGCTTCATCGACAAGCTGAACGCGGGCGACAACGCCGGGGCGGTCGCCATGGGCTGCGCCGACTCGAAGGAGCTGCTCAGCTCCTGGCTCGACACGTTCCTCAAGCCGCCGCTGCAGCTGCAGCTCGGCAACGTGCCCACCGACAAGTACCTGGTCGAGGGCGAGGTCACCGGGACGTCCGCCGGCAAGCCGGTCAAGGGCACGCTGAGCGCCACGAACTTCGACAAAAAGGGCTTCTGCGTCAGCACGATGCTGGTGTCCTGAGCCGGTGAAGCTGTGGCGATCACCGCTGGCGTGGACGTTCCTCGCGTCGCTGGTGCTGCTGCTCGGGGTCGGCGGCTGGCTGCTGACCGACCCCGCCACCAGCCGCAGTGACGCGCTGAAGACGGGCGGCCTGGCGGGCGGCGCGATCGTGGCGCTGTACGCACTGTGGCTCAACGACCGGCGGCGCCGGGTCGAGGAGCGCCGCCAGGAAATCGAGCGGCGGCGCCACGAACTCGAGGCGCAGCGCGCGGAACAGGACCGCGAGCGGGTCGCCGACGAGCGGTTCGCGAAGGCGGTCGAGCTGCTCGGGCACACGGCCGACCAGGTGCGAGTGGGGGCGTTGCACGCGCTGGCGGGCTTGGCGCGGAGCCGGCCGGCCTACACGCAGACGGTGCTGGACGTGCTGTGCTCGTACCTGCGGCGGCCGTTCGAGCACCCGCGGTACGACGAGGGCCTGGACCGCCGCGATCGGGAGACCATGCGCGGCGAGCAGGAGCAAGAGCAGGAGCTCACGGTCCGGCTCACCGCACAGCGGCTGGTCAAGGAGCTGCTCCCGGCCGCGACGGACGCCGAGGCGCCGGCCTACGACCTGGATCTGACCGGCGCGGTGCTGGAGTACCTCGACCTGACCGACCGCAAGATCGGCAACCTCCTCCTGCGCTACGCGTCCCTGCACAGCAGCACGCACTTCAGCCGCTGCCTCGTGGCCGGCAAGGCGTACTTCACCGGCGCGGGCACGGGAAAAGGTCGCTCGGTGGGCTACTTCCGTTGCCGTGACGCGGTTTTCGCGAGCGTCGCCTGGTTCAGCGGAACCCGGTTCAGCGAGATCGCCGACTTCAGGAACACCAAGTTCGCCGGGCCGACAACGTTCAAGGACGCGGAGTTCGGGGGCGACGTCGAGTTCACCGGGGCACACGCGACGGATTCGCTGGACTTGCGGCGGACCCGGTTCGCCGGGCAGACCGACCTGCGGTTCGCTTCGCTGCCGGAGTCGGTTTCGTTGTACAACACGATGGTTCGGGGTGAGAAGAATGTGCGGCTGCCCTCGGCTTGGGACTTCGAGGAACTGCACGATGGGGCTTTGCGGGTGATTGCCAAGGTGGGCTGAGCCCACCGGGCATCCCCTGGGCGCGGCCCCCGCCCTCCCTTGGGGGGCGTCCCCAGTTCCAGTCTACCGGCGGGGTCCGACGAAAAGCCCGGAAACGCTTGCGAACCCTCGACCTGTCCACAACCCCGCAGGGCTGTGGACAGGTCGGGGTCCGTGTCAGTCGAACAGGGCCGGGAGCGTGCGCTCCCAGGCCTCACGCAGCTCGTCGAGCGTGAACTCCGTGATGTCCTGCAGCTCCAGCGTGCCCGACTCCGGGTCGACCACGCCGGTCTTGCGCCACGGCAAACCGCGTGCGGTGCACATCTCCGTGAAGCGGAGCTCTTCCGTGCGCGGGACCGCCACCAGCACGCGGCCCGCCGACTCCGAGAACAGCTGCACGAACGGGTCCTGGTCCGCGTCGAGGAACACGCGGGCGCCGCACTGTCCGATGAGGACGGTCTCGACCAGGGTCTGGATCAGGCCGCCGTCCGAGAGGTCGTGGGCCGCCGAGATCATGCCGTCGCGGGAGCCCGCCACCAGGATCTCGCCCAGCAGCTTCTCGCGGGCCAAATCGACCCTTGGCGGAACGCCGCCGAGGTGGCCGTGGAGCTCGCGGGCCCACGCCGAGCCGTCCAGCTCGTCGTGCGTTTCGCCCAGCAGCAGCAGGGTTTCGCCCGCCTCCGCGCCGATGCCCGTCGGGATGCGGCGGGTGACGTCGTCGATCACGCCGAGGACGCCGATCACCGGCGTCGGGAGGATCGCCGTCGAGCCCGTCTGGTTGAAGAAGCTCACGTTGCCGCCCGTCACCGGGATGCCCAGCTCGACGCAGCCGTCCGCCAGGCCGTGCACCGCCTGCTCGAACTGCCACATCACACCCGGGTCGGTTGGGGCGCCGAAATTGAGGCAGTCCGACACCGCGACCGGCGTCGCGCCGCCCGTGGCCACGTTGCGGTACGCCTCCGCCAGCGCCAGCTGCGCGCCGCGGTACGGGTCCAGGTAGACGAACTTGCTGTTGCAGTCCGTCGCCACCGAGACGCCGCGGCCCGACGACTCGTCGATCCGGATCATGCCGGAGTCCGACGGCTGCGCCAGCACGGAATTCCCGCGCACGTACCGGTCGTACTGCGACGTCACCCATTCCTTCGACGCCTGGTTCGGCGACGAAACCAGCTTCAGGACGTCCGCGCGCAGTTCGTCCGGAGTGGACGGACGCGGGAGCGACGCCGACGTGTCGGCGATCAATGCGTCCTGAGTGGACGGACGCTCGATCGGCCGGTCGTACACCGGGCCCTGGTGGGCGACCGTGTGCGCGGGGACGTCGACGACGACCTCGTCGTGCCAGGTGATGACCAGGTGCTCGCCGTCGGTGACCTCACCGATGTCGGTCGCGATGACGTCCCACTTGCGGCACACCGCCATGAACGCCTCGACGTTCTCCGGCGAGACGACCGCGCACATGCGCTCCTGCGACTCGCTGGAGAGCACCTCGGCGGGCGTCATCCCGGTGGCGCGCAACGGAACGCGGTCGAGGTAGATGTGCATGCCGCCGTCGCCCGCCGCGGCCAGCTCCGACGTCGCGCAGGACAGGCCGGCGCCGCCGAGGTCCTGGATGCCGACGACGAGCTTCTGGGCGAACAGCTCGAGGCAGCACTCGATGAGCACCTTCTCGGTGAACGGGTCGCCGACCTGGACGCTCGGCAGCTTCTTGCGGCCGCCCGAGGACTCGTCACCCGAAAAGGTGTCACTCGCCAGGACGGACACGCCGCCGATGCCGTCGAGGCCGGTGCGGGCGCCGAAGAGGATGATCTTGTTGCCGGTGCCGGACGCGAACGCCAGGTGCAGGTCCTCGACGCGCATCGCGCCGACGCACAGGGCGTTCACCAGCGGGTTGCCGGAGTAGGACGGGTCGAACACCAGCTCGCCGCCGATGTTCGGCAGGCCGAGGCAGTTGCCGTAGCCGCCGACGCCGGCGACCACGCCGGGCAGCACGCGCTTGGTGTCGGGGGCGTCGGCCGGGCCGAAGCGCAGCGCGTCGGCGACCGCGAGCGGCCGCGCGCCCATCGCCATGATGTCGCGGACGATGCCGCCGACGCCGGTCGCCGCGCCCTGGTAGGGCTCCACATAGGACGGGTGGTTGTGGCTCTCGACCTTGAAGGTGACCGCCCAGCCCTCGCCGATGTCGACGACGCCGGCGTTCTCGCCGATGCCGGCCAGCATCTTGGCCTTCATCTCGTCGGTGGCGGTCTCCCCGAAGTAGCGCAGGTGCTTCTTCGACGACTTGTACGAGCAGTGCTCGCTCCACATGACCGAGTACATCGCCAGCTCCGCGTCGGTGGGCCGGCGGCCGAGGATCTCCCGGATGCGGGCGTACTCGTCGTCGGCGAGCCCGAGCTCGCGGTAGGGCTGGGTGTGGTCCGGGGTCGCCCCGGCACGCTCGGTGGTGTCAACGGTGCTGGTCACGGTGTCCGTGTCAGGGTTCGCCACGGCCGTCAGGATACGTGCCGGGCCGGGCCGCCCCGGACGGTGGGCCACCGAACCCGGACACCCCGCCGGGGGTGTGACCGAGGCGACATCGGACGGGTCCGGGTGGGCGGTGCGCGTTGTGGACAACTCGGGGTGCGGCTCGGGTGCGCGGCCGGAATTGTCGGGGGGCGCGAGTAGCGTTGAAACCGGGGGTCCCCCAAGGGGTCGGGGGTGCTTCTGGGGATAACTCGGGCGTCGGCGCGACCTTGGGGACAACCCGGGGCGTGGCTCGGGCGGAGGCCCGGAAGTGTCAGTGTCCGGGAGTAACGTTGAAACCGGGGGTCCCCCGAGCGGCGAGGGTGCGCGGCTGCCCGGAAGGGCACCCGGCGGCGGCGGCCGGAGCGCGCGAAAATCGGTCGCCTTTCCCCGGGGTGCGGCTTACCGTCGGAAATCGTGCTTTCCGCCACGTATCCCTTTCCGCCGCTGCGGCTGCCCGTGCGGCCGACCGCGAGCCGCTTCCTGCTCGCCGTGTTCCGGGCCCGGCTCGGCACGGTGCTGGGCGCCGCCGCGATCGGTGTCGTCTGGGCGCTGCCGGGTGCGCTCATGCCGCTGGTGATCGGCCAGGGCATCAGCGCGATCGGCGCGCACGACGGTGCCGCCGTCGGGCGCTGGGCGCTGGTCGCGGCGGCGCTCGGGGTCGCGCAGACGCTGTCCGGGACCTGGATGCACTTCCTGAACTACGGCCTGTGGCTGCACGGCGCGGGCTCCACCCAGCGCGCCGTCTCGGCCCACACCACGCGCGTCGGCGCCGCCCTGCGGGAGCAGACGACCACCGGGAACCTCGTCGCGGTCAGCACGACGGACATCAACCACATCGGCAACACCGTCGAGATGACCGGGCGGACGTTCGGCTCGCTGCTGGCGTTCGTCGTGGTCGCGGTGTGGCTGATCTCGACGTCGCCGCTGCTCGGCGTGGTCGCGCTGGTCGGCGTGCCGCTCGCGGTGCTGGGCATCGGGCCGCTGCTCGCGCCGCTGCAGAAGCGCAAGTCCAAGCAGCGCGAGAAGCGCGGGGACGTCAACGCGCTCGGCGCGGACATCGTGTCCGGCCTGCGGATCCTGCGTGGCATCGGCGGCGAGCGGCGGTTCTTCGCCCGCTTCCGGGAAACGAGCCAGCGGGTGCGGCGGGCCGGCATCGAGGTCGGTCAGGCCGAGGCCTGGCTGGCCGCCGCGGAGATCGCGCTGCCCGGCCTGGTCACCGTGGTGATCACCTGGCTGGGCGCGCGGCTCGCCGTGGCCGGTGAGATCGGCCTCGGGCAGCTGGTGGCGTTCTACGGCGTTTCGGCGTTCCTGATCTGGCCGGTCACCGCGGCGACGGAGGCGGTCGGCTCGATCACGTCCGGCCTGGTCGCCGCGCGGAAGGTCGTCGCGCTGCTGGCGATCCGCCCGAAGCTGGCGGATCCGGAGACGCCGGTGCCGTTGCCCGAAGGGCCGTTGGAGCTGGTGGACACCGAATCCGGGATCCGCGTCCCGGCCGGCCGGCTGACGGTCGTCGACCTCGGCGCCGACGGCGAAGCGGTGGCCGACCGGCTGGCCCGGTTCGCGGATCCGGCCGAGGGCGAAGAGGTGCTGACCGGCGGCGTCCGGGCGGACCACGTCGCGCTCGCGGAGCTGCGGCGGCGGATCGTCTACGCGCACAACCAGGACATCTGGTTCTCGGGCGTGCTGCGCGAGCAGCTGGCGCCGGCGCGGCCGGGCGGGGTCAGCATCACCGAAGCGCTGTACGCGGCCGATGCCGACGACATCGTCGAGGCGCTGCCCAACGGCGTCGACGAGGTGATCGGCGAGCGCGGCCGCGAGGTGTCCGGCGGCCAGCGGCAACGGCTGAACCTGGCCCGCGCGCTGGCGACCGACGCCGACGTCCTGGTGCTCGACGAGCCGACGTCGGCGGTCGACGCGCACACGGAGGCCCGCATCACCGAACGCGTCACCGCGCTGCGGCACGGCAAGACGACGGTGGTGTTCAGCCAGAGTCCCTTGTGGACACATGTGGCAGACGAGGTATTCACGGCGAAGGTGGTGACGGTGTGAAGCGGCTCCCCACGGCGTCCCGGCGGGACGTCCGGCGCTGGGCGCTGAAGACGGCGGCGAGCCGCAGGCGCGAGTTCGGCCTGCTGCTGGGCTCGCTGGCCGTGGCCACGCTGATCGGGCTCGCCGGGCCGCAGCTGCTCGGCGCGCTGGTCGACGATGTCGCGGCCGGCACCACGACCGGGCACGTCGACGTGCTGGCGGCGGCGTTCATCGCGATCCTCGTGCTGCAGGCGCTGGCGCGGAAGGTCGCGCGGATGCGCGGCGCGGTGTTCGGCGAGCTGGTGCTGGCCGAGACGCGCGAGGAGTTCGTCGGGACGGCGCTGCAGCTGCCGCTCGGCACGGTCGAAGCGGCCGGGACGGGCGACCTGCTCAGCCGGGCCACCACCGACCTCGGCCGGATCGACCACGCCGCGCGGTTCGCGGCGCCGGAGATCCTGGTCGCGGCGGTGACCGTGGTGTTCACGGTCGTCGCGATGGTGCTGACGTCCCCCCTGCTGTCGCTGGGCCTGCTGGTCGCGCTGCCGCTGCTGGTCCCGGTGAACGTCTGGTACCAGCGGCGGATCCCGTCGGTGATGCAGTGGATGCTGGACCGGTGGGCGGACCTGACCACCAGCGTCCACGAGACGGCGGAGGGTGCGCGCACGGTGGAGGCGCTCGGGCTGACCGAGCGGCGAGTCGACGCCGCGCACCACGCGCTGGACCAGAGCATCTTCGGGGAACGCCGGATGCGGGCGCTGCAGCTGCGGTGGCTGCCCTCGCTGGAGATCAGCTACGTGCTGCCGCTGGCGGTGATGCTGCCGCTCGGGCTGCTCGCGTACACGCGCGGCTGGGCCGGGCTCGGCGAGATCACCACGATGCTGCTGTACATGCAGGCCATGGCGGCGCCGCTCAACGAGGCGCTGTTCTGGCTGGAGGACCTGCAGGTCGCGGCGGCCGCGGCCCGGCGGATCCTCGGCGTCCGGACGGTCGCGGCCGAGCACGTGGCGAAGGTGGACGAGGTGCCGCGCGGGCGTGACATCGACGTCCACGGCGTCCGGTTCAGTTACACCGCCGACCGCGAGGTGCTGCACGGAATCGACCTGCGGGTCCCGCGCGGCGAACGGCTCGCGATCGTCGGGCCGTCGGGCGCGGGCAAGTCGACGCTCGGCCGGCTGCTGGCCGGCATCGCGGCGCCGTCGTCGGGTTCGGTGCGGATCGGCGGCCAGGACGTCTCGGCGCTGGCCGACGACGTGCTGCGCGGCGAGGTGCTGCTGCTGACCCAGGAGCACCACGTGTTCTCCGGGACGCTGCGGCAGAACCTGGCCCTGCCGGCCCGCCGCGCGGGCGGCGACTGGACGGACGAGGAGCTGACGGCGGCCCTGGCCTCGGCGGGCGCGGCCGACTGGGTCGCGACGCTGCCGTCCGGGCTGGACACGAAGCTGGGACCGGGCGAGCACCCGGTGCCGCCGGCGATCGCGCAGCAGCTGGCGCTGGCCCGGGTGGTGCTGGCGGACCCGCACACGCTGGTGCTCGACGAAGCGACGTCGCTGCTGGACACGGGCTCGGCCCGCGACCTGGAGCGGTCGTTGAACAGCGTGCTGGCGGGCCGGACGGTGATCGCGATCGCCCACCGCCTGCACACGGCGGCGGCGGCCGACCGGGTGGCGGTGGTCGAAGGCGGCCGGATCACCGAGCTGGGCCCGCACGACCAGCTGCTTGCCGCGGGCGGCTCGTACGCCCGCCTGGTCGCGGCGGCCAGTTAGTCCGGAATGTCCGGAGTGATCGGCGTGTTGCTCCCCGGTGGATGACCATCTACCCGGGGAGTGACATGTCGTCGTTCGTGATGACCGCCGCGGAACGCGAAGAGTTCCTGAGCGGGGTGCACGTCGGGGTGCTCGCGGTGGAGCGCGCCGGCCGGGCCCCGCTGGCGGTACCGGTCTGGTACGACTACTCGCCCGGCGGCGAGCTGCTGATCTGGATGGAACGAGACACGGTCAAGGACCGCTCGATCCGCGCGGCCGGAAGGCTGAGTTTGGTGGCGCAGGACGAGAACCCGCCGTACAAGTACGTGACGGTCGAGGGCCCGGTGGTGGCGAACGACGAACCGCCGACGCGCGAGCAGGCCTTGCGGATCGCGAAGCGGTACTGGCCGTCGGACCAGGCCACGGCCTACGTCGACTCGGCGCTCGGAGAGCGATCGGTGCTGGTCCGGGTCCGGCCCGAGAAGTGGCTGTCGAACGACCAGAGCAAGAGCTGATCCGGTCCGAGCTGTGGACAACTCGCGTCCACGGCCCCGGAACTGCCCGAAACTGTCGGTGCCCCCCGGTAGAATGGTTACCGGGGGGCGCGGCCCGCACTCACGCCTTCACAAGCGCGTCCACCGCGCTGAAGAACATGCCGAGCCCGTCGTCCGACGGCCCGGTCAGCGCGTCGATCGCGTGCTCCGGGTGCGGCATCAGCCCGACGACCCGGCCGTTCTCGCTGCGGATCCCGGCGATGTCGTTGCGCGAGCCGTTCGGGTTCCCGCCGACGTACCGGAACACCACGCGACCCTCGCCCTCCAGCTCGTCCAAAGTGGACTGCTCGGCCATGTAGCAGCCGTCGATGTTCTTCATCGGGACGAGGATCTCGGCGCCGGTCTCGTACCGGGTGGTCCACGCCGTGTCGGTGTTTTCCACCCGCAGCCACTGGTCACGGCAGATGAAGTGCAGGCCCTGGTTGCGGATCATCGCGCCCGGCAGCAGGCCGGCCTCGCACAGGATCTGGAACCCGTTGCAGATGCCGAGCACCGGCATGCCGGCGCGGGCCGCCTCGATCACCGGCGTCATGACCGGCGCGAACCGGGCGATCACGCCCGCGCGCAGGTAGTCGCCGTAGGAGAAGCCGCCCGGGACGATCACGGCGTCGACCTCGTGCAGGTCTTCGTCGGCGTGCCACAGCGGCACGGCCTCGCCGCCGGCGTAGCGGACCGCGCGCGCCGCGTCGCCGTCGTCCAGGGTGCCCGGGAAGGTGATGACGCCGATGCGCGCGCTCACGCGTCGACCCGCTTGATGGTCCACTGCTCGATGACCGGGTTCGCGAGGAAGCCTTCGGCGATCTTCTCCAGCGTCGCGTCGTCGACCGTGTCGTCGACCTCGATCTCGAAGTGCTTGCCCTGGCGGATCTCGGTGATCCCGGTAAAGCCGAGGCGGCCGGCGGCGCCGAGCGCGGCCTGCCCCTGCGGGTCGAGGATTTCGGGCTTCGGCATGACGTCGACGACGACTCGGGCCACGGCAGGCTGCTCCTTATTCACGCAGGTCGTGGGTACCCCGCGAGCATAGTTCACCCGCTCGACCCCCTGGCGGGGCCCACCGGGAAACCTAGACTGGCCGAGGGCGCGGGGGTGCGCCATGATGAGTCGTTGACATCTCGCCAACAGGAGGCACCGTGGCCGTCCAGGAGTCCTACGACTACGTCATCGTCGGCGCCGGCAGCGCGGGGTGCGTCCTCGCCAATCGCCTCACCGAGGATCCTTCGGCCCAGGTCCTGCTGCTCGAAGCGGGCGCCGAGGACACCGCGGACGAAATCCACATCCCGGCCGCGTTCGCGTCGCTGTTCAAGACCAAGTGGGACTGGAACTACGAGACCGTCGAGCAGAAGCACACGGGCAAGACGTCGTACTGGCCGCGCGGGAAGATGCTCGGCGGCTGCTCGTCGATCAACGCGATGATCTACATCCGCGGCAACCGCGCCGACTACGACGGCTGGCGCGATTCGCACGGCGCCGTCGGCTGGGGCTGGGACGACGTCCTGCCGTACTTCAAGCGCGCCGAGGGCAACCAGCGGCTCGGCGGGCCGCTGCACGGGACCGACGGCCCGCTGCACGTCGAAGACCGCCGGTTCACCCACGAGCTGTCGCAGGCCTGGGTCGACTCGGCCGTCGCGTGGGGGCTCAAGCGCACCGACGACTTCAACGGCGAGAGCCAGGAAGGCGCCGGCGTCTACCAGGTGACGTGCAAGAAGGGGCGCCGGTGGTCCACCGCGGACGCCTACCTGCGCCCGGCGCTTTCGCGGCCGAACCTGACGGTGCAGACCCTCGCGCCCGCCACTCGCGTCGTGTTCGAGGGGACCCGCGCGGTGGGCGTGTCCTATTTGGACAACGGCGTGGAGCGCACGGTGCGTGCTTCGGCGGAGGTCATTCTCTCGGGTGGCGCCGTCAACTCACCTCAGCTGCTGATGGTCTCGGGTGTCGGCCCGGCCGAGCACCTGCGCGAGCACGGCATCGACGTCGTCGCGGCACTGCCCGGCGTCGGCGAGAACCTGCACGACCACCCGGCGTGCGGGATCATCTGGTCCACAAAGGACACAACCGACCTGGTCGACGCGGCCACTCCTCGTGGTCTGATCCGCTACCAGCTGACGAAGCGCGGGCCGCTGACGTCGAACATCGGCGAAGCGGGGGCGTTCTACCCGACCACGGACGGCCTGGGGGCGCCGGACATGCAGATCCACGTCGCGCCGACGTTGTTCTACGACAACGGATTGCGCGAACCGACGGTGCCCGGGTTCACCTCGGCGGCGACACTGGTGGACGTCGCGAGCCGCGGACGGCTCCGGCTGAAGTCGGCGAATCCGTTGTGGAAGCCGGAAATCGATCCGGCTTACTACGCGGAACCGCGGGACATGGAGACGATGATCGCCGGGTTGCGGTCGCTGATCGAAATCGGGCAGGTGGGACCGCTGCGGCGGTTCCTGGACAAGCCGTTCCTGCCGTTGCGGCACGACCTGAGTGATTCCGAGCTGGCCGAGCACATCCGGGAGAACACGCAGACGCTTTATCACCCGGTCGGGACTTGCTCGATCGGGTCGGTGGTTGACGCGGAGTTGCGGGTTCAGGGGGTGGACGGGTTGCGGGTCGTGGATGCGTCCGTGATGCCGGTGGTGCCGCGGGGGAATACCAATGCGCCGACGATCATGGTGGCGGAGAAGGCGGCGGATTTGATTCGGGGGCGGTCGGTTTAGCTGCGGGCGGTTGTTCCGGTGGTTTGCGGCGGCGGTGCCTTGGCGCGAGAGGCTTCGCGCCTGGCCGGCCGCGGCGGGCTTTCGCGCGAGGGCGGCCGTGCGTTCGGTTCGCGCAGAGCCGGTTCGCGCGGCGGCGAAGCGCGGCCCTCGGCCCCCCGGTATCCAGTTTACCGGCGCGCACCGACACTTCCGGTGCGTTCCGGGGTTGCGGACCCGAGTTGTCCACAACCCCGGAACAGCTCAGCGCTTGCCGTGGAGGATCGTCACCAGCTTGGCCACCAAGGCGTCCGTTGATTCCTTGCGGGTGAACGATGTCAGCGTCAGCGGGGCCGTGAACCGCTGGCGGGCGATCGCCTTGGTGCGGGCGAACTCGCGCAGCCCCTCCGGTCCGTGGATGCGGCCGAAACCCGAATCGCCCACGCCGCCGAAGGGCAAGGAGGCTATTCCGGCGAAGGACAACGGTGCGTTGATCGCCGTCATGCCCGTGCGCAGCTTCTCCGCCAGCTCCACTCCTCGGGACTTCGAGAACACCGTCGAGCCCAGGCCGTACTTCGTCCTGTTCGCCTTCTCGATCGCTTCGTCCATGTCGCGGACCTTCGCGATCGTCACCGTCGGGCCGAACGTCTCCTCCGTCACCGCCTCGGAATCCTCGGGGACGTCGATCAGGACCGTCGGCTGCGCGTAGCGGTCGCCCACCGCGTCCTCTCCTCCCAGCACCGCCTTGCCGCCGCGGGAGAGGGCGTCGTGGATGTGGCGCTTGATCACGCCCAGCTGGGACGGCATCGTCACCGGGCCGTACTGGGCCGCCTCGTCCGAACCCGCGCGGACGTCCTTCGACTTCTCGACCACCTTCGCCACGAACTCGTCGTGGACCTTCTCGTGGACGTACACCCGCTCGACGCCGATGCAGGTCTGGCCGGAGTTGGAGAATGCGCCCCACACCGTTGCGTCGGCCGCCGCCTCCAGATCGGCGTCCGCGTCGACCAGGACCGGGTCCTTGCCGCCCGCCTCGATCACCACCGGGGTGAGCCTCTCGGCGGCCGCGGCCATGATGCGCTTGCCCGTTGCCGTCGAGCCGGTGAACGCGATCTTGTCGACCCCCGCCGTCACCAGTGCCGCGCCCGTCTCGCCGAAGCCCGTGATCAGCTGCAGCACCGGCTGCTCCGGGACGATCTCGGCGAACGCGTCGACCAGCCACTTGCCCACGCCCGGCGTGTACTCACTCGGCTTGAACACCACGGCGTTGCCCGCCGCGAGCGCGTACGCGACCGAGCCGAGCGGGGTGAACACCGGGTAGTTCCACGGGCCGATCACACCGACCACGCCCAGCGGCTGGTACTCGACCGTCGCCGCCTGGTTCGACATCAGCAGGCCGGCCGAGCGCTTCTGCTTGCCGAGGATCTTCTTCGCGTGCTTGCCCGCCCACGCGATGTGCTCGATGGCCAGGACGCTCTCCAGCTGCGCGTCGGCGATCGGCTTGCCAGTCTCGTCGCGGACCACCTGGCACAGCTGCGGCAGCCGCCGGGTCAGCACGCCCTTCCAGCTCCTGAGCCGCTCGGCGCGCCCGGCGAAACCGAGGCCGGCCCACCACTCCGCCGCGACGCGCGCCCGTTCGACGGCCGCCTTGACGTCCTCCGCGGTGTGGATCGGGTAGGTTCCGACCACCTCGTCGGTCGCCGGGCTGAGCGAGTCGAAGGTCTCGCCGACCGTCGTCGGCTTCGGCTGGACGGCAGTCATCGGCGTCTCCCTGGAGGTCGCGGGTCAGCCCAGGTTACGACGTTACTGACATCGTGCCAATAGCTCGTGCGGGCTTCCGCACCAGCATTGCACCGGCGGTCGCCGCGGCAAAGACACCGAGCAGCGGCGGGAGCCACAACGGCAGCACGCCGACCGCCAGCGAGCCGAGCCCGAAGCCGGCCGCCTGCACCGTGAAGCTCAAGGAGAACCCCGCTGACCTGCGGTTCTTCGGCAACACTCGCTGGAGGTTGACCGACGTCGTGGCGACCAGCGGCCCGCCGAACGCGCCGATCACCGCCACCGACGCGATCAGGCCCGGCCAGCCGAGGTCCGCGCTGAGCACGAGCCCGCCGAGGACGAACCCGGCGAGGAACAGCCGCGGGTCACCGATCTTGCCCCGCCACGCGTAGCAGGCGCTGCCCGCGATGCTCGCTCCGGTCAGCACGGCGATCACCACCGGCGCCGCCGTCTCCGGCGCACCGAGGCACTGGACCAGCGGCAACGGCGCGACCTCGATCGTCGACGTCAGCAGCCCGATGGTGAAGGCGCAGCACAGCCACGGCAGGGCGGCGCCGGGTCGCGCGGGCGGGACGCCGGGCCCGGATTCCACCCGATCGCGGGCTGCCGCGCGACGCGGGACGAGCAAAGCGGCGGCAACGCAGGCGGCCGCCATCGCGGCGAGCGGCACGAGCGGACCGGCCAGGTCGAGCAGCGTGACCAGCACGAGCAGCGCGGCGCTCGGCGCGCCGTTCGCGGCGGCCAGCGTCAGCACCCCGTACCCGGCGGCGGTGAGCAGGAGCAGCGCGGGCAGGCCCCGCGAAGGGCCGACGCGGTCGAGCAGCCGGCCGACCGGCACCGCGCACACCATCTCGGCGGCGACGAAGACCGACATCAGCACGCCGCCCAGCCGGTAGGAGCCGGTCGTCGCGGTGGTGAGCAGGGTGAACGCGAGCGGCGCCATGGTCGACGGCAGCCGGGCGAACTGGACGCCCGCCGACCAGCGCCAGTACGCGCGATGGGTGAACAACGACATGCTCACACGCTTGCGGGCCACCCGCGTGCGGCACACTGATTCGGGTGAGAGCGAATCAGTCGTGATCGAGCTGGTCCTGACCGCGGCCGGGAGCCACCGCGTCCGGTTCGCCATCTCGCCGCTGGAGGAGGTGCTGGGCGCGGTCCAGACCCTGCTCGGCATCCGGCAGCACCCCGCGCCACCGCCGTGGCTCTCCGCCGTGCCCGACGTGCCGGAGCTGGCCGCGGTGCTGAGCGCGCGGCACTACCTCACCGAGTTCCTGAGCCCGCCGCCCGACGGGCCCGAGACGACCGCCGAAGCGCAGCTCGCGGTGGTCCGGGCGACGCCGCCCGCGCAGGTGGCGCTGGAGCTGGGCATGGTCGACGCGGACCTGTCCGGGCTGCCGGCCGACCCGGCGGCCGCGCGCGACCTGCTGGCCGATCAGCTCGAGACGGTGTGGGACGCGCTGCTGGCCCCGGAGTGGCCCCGCCTGCGCGAGCTGCTCGCGGCGGACATCGCCCACCGGACGCGGCAGCTGGGGTCGGGCGGGCTCGCGGCGATGCTGGCGGAACTCCACCCGCGCGTCCGGCTGTCGGGGACGTCGGTGCTGGTCGACGTCCGGTCCCGGGAGCGCTTGCCGATCGACGCGCGGGGGCTGCTGCTGATCCCGGCGGTGTTCGCGTGGCCCAACGTCGGGGTGGTGACGGTGCCGCCGTGGCAGATTTCGCTGCTGTACCCCGCCCGGGGCGTGGCTTCGCTGTGGACTTCCACCGCCGAGCCGCCGGAACCGCTGGCGGAGGTGCTCGGCCGGACGCGGGCCCTGCTGCTGACCACGCTCGACCGCCCGGCGGCGACGACCGAGCTGGCCCGGCGCCACGAGCTGGCACCGGCGACGGTTTCGGCCCACCTGACGGCGCTGCGCGGAGCGGGCTTGCTGGCGTCGGAACGCCGGGGGCACCGGGTGCTGTACCGGCGCACGGAACTCGGCGACGCGCTCCTCTCGGGCAAGCTGTGACAGATGGACAGAGCCGTGGCCTGGGAAGGCTTCTACAACACCAGGGACCTCGGTGGCCTGCTGGCGCACTCGGGCACGACCCGCCGCGGCGCGTTCTTCAGGGCGGCCGACCTCCGGTTCGTGACCGGCGCCGGGTGGGCCCAGGCGCGGGAGGCCGGCGTCCGGACCGTCATCGACCTGCGCAACCCCGACGAGATCCGGCCGACGGCGGGCGCTCCGACGGCGCTGGCAGGGTCCGCGCAGTTCGCCGCCGCGGCCGACCCGGTCACCCCGGCGGGCCTCGACCGCGTCGAGGTTCCCCTCGACGACATCGCCGACCTCGAGTTCTGGCGGTACGTCAACGGCGAGCGGCTGAACGGCAGCCCGCTCTACTACCGCGTCTTCCTCGAACGGAAGGCCGGGCGCTGCGCCGCCGTCATGACCGCGATCGCCCGGGCGGCCCCCGGCGGCGTCCTGTTCCACTGCGGTTCCGGGCGCGACCGGACCGGTCTCGTCGCGCACCTGCTCCTGGCGCTGGCCGGCGTCGGCCCCGACGCCATCGCCGCGGACTACGACCTGTCCACCGAAGCCGTGAGACCGCTGTACGCCGCGATGGGCACCGACGACCAGGGGCCGGTCATCGCGGCGATCCTCGCGGAGCGGGGCACCACGACCGCGGCGGCCGTCCGGGACACGCTCGACGGCTTCGACGTCGAGCGGTACCTCCTCGACGCCGGTGTTGCCGCCGGCGACCTCGCCGGCATCCGGCACCGGCTGACCCGGCGGGACTAGGCTGGGATCGACCACCCGTGAAGGAGAACCATCGATGCGTATCGTCCATTTCGGACACGCCTGCCTGTTGCTGGAGACCGGCTCCGAGCGGATCCTGATCGATCCCGGCGCCTTCTCCACCGGCTTCGAGGGTGAGCGGGAACTGTCCGCCGTGCTGGTCACGCACCAGCACTTCGACCACCTCGACGTCGAACGGCTGCCCCGGGTCCTCGAAGCCAACCCCGGTGCCCGGCTGATCGTCGATCCCGGGTCCGCTCCTGAGGTCGAGAAGCTCGGCCTGGAGTTCGCCGTCGCCAACGTCGGGGACGCCTTCGCCGTCGGGGACACCGCCATCAAGGCCGTCGGCGGGGAGCACGCCGTCATCCACTCGGACATCCCCGTCATCCCGAACATCGGGTACGTCTTCGACGACGGCGCTTTCTTCCACCCCGGCGACTCGTTCTTCGTGCCGGAGCAGAGGATCGACGTCCTGGGGCTGCCCACCGGCGCGCCGTGGCTGAAGGCCGGGGAAGCCGTCGACTACCTGCGGGCCGTCGCGCCGCGGGTGGCCGTGCCGATCCACGAAGCCGTGCTCGCCAACCCGGCCATGCACTACGGCCTCTTCGGGAACCTCGCCCCCGAAGGCACCGAGGTCAAGGTGCTCGACCGGGGCGAACCCGCGAAGATCTAGGCCGCCACCACGCGCAGCGAGCCGTAGGTCGCGCCGAACGCGCGGTTCTCCAGGGCGACGTCCACCGCGTCGAGCAGGGCCTGGCGGAGGCCGGGGCGGGTCAGGTCCGTGGCATCGACCCCCAGCCGGACCAACCCGCCCCGGCGGGCCGCGCGCGCCGCCGCCAGCACCAGCGCGAAGCAACGCACCGTCTCCGTGCGGTGCGACTGGCTCGTGAACTCACTCACCCGCGCGCGGCGCACCTCGCCGGTCACGAGGTCGCGCACCGCGCCGAGGTCCGCGCACAGCCGGAACCCGTGCTCGGCCAACGCCTGCAGCGTGCCCTGGGACGCGATCCAGCGCGGCGGCGCGAAGCCGTCCACCGACAGCCCCGCGTTGTCCAGCGCGGCCTTCGCGGCGATCAGGCGCAGGCGTGCCTCGTGCGCCGGCAGCGTCGCGAACTCCGCCCGCTTGCCCAGGTAGACCGTGCGGTGCGTGGGCGTGACGGTGTGGTCGTAGCCGTGCAGCAGCACGGAATCACCGCCGCGGGCGCGGGTGCGCACCCACTCCGTCACCGGGCCTTCGCCGGTGCGGGCGGCGTACAGCATCGAGAGCGGCACCTTGCGGCGGTCGAGCTCGGCCGCGAGGTCGGCGCACCGGTGCAGCGTGCGCGGGGTGATTCCCGACAGCGAAACCAGCAAGCGAGCTTCCACGACCACCATTGGGACGCACGCGTCTGACACCCTCGTGAACTGCGCAGAACGGGCGGGCGACCGTTGCCGGAAAGCCCGGCACCAGCCGGCTCAGACGCCCTCACGCAGGCGCTTCACGGCCACCGCGATCCGGCCGCGCAGGTCGGGGTCGGCGACCTGACCGTCGGCGACGTCCGCCCGTGACACCGGGATCCGCGCGCACGCCTCTTCGACGATCTTCGCGCCCGCGTACGTCAGGACCTTCCGCAGCGAGTCGTGCGCGTCCCGGCCGCCGGTCGGGGCCGCGATCGAGGACGCGTTGATCCACGCCACCGGCTTGCCGTACATCTCGCCGCCGCCGACCGTCCAGTCGAGGAGGTTCTTGAACGAGCCCGGCAGCCCGCCCGCGTACTCCGGCGTGCAGATCAGGACGGCGTCGGCGTCCTTCAGCGCGGCCCGCAGCGAAGCGACCTCGGGGTGCAGCGGGTCGCGGTCGTCATCGGGGTTGAAGTGCGGCAGATCGGCAAGGCCGGTGTACGTCCGGCTCGCGGTGAGGGTCGCGACGGTCCCCAGCACCGCCGCATTGCCCGAGCCGGCTCGCAGGCTGCCGCAGATCAGCAGGATCACGGGGCCAGTCTGCCAGCGAAAGCCCGGTGATGCGCTGGTACGCCTCGATGTACCGGTCGCGCGTCGCCGTCACCACTTCGGGCGGCAACGGCGGCAGCGGGGAGACGCAGTCCCAGCCGGACGCCGGGTCGACCAGCCAGTCGCGCACGTGCTGCTTGTCGAACGACGGCTGCGGGACGCCGGGCTGATGACCGTCGGCGAGCCAGTAGCGGGCCGAATCCGGCGTCAGCAGCTCGTCCGCGAGCACGAGCCGGCCGTCGGCGCCGATGCCGAATTCGAATTTCGTGTCGGCCAGCAGCAGGCCCTGCTCCGCCGCGCGCGCGGCGGCCCGGCGGTACAGCTCCAGAGAGGCCTCCCGGACCTCCTCGGCGAGCGCGCGGCCCAGCACCGAGACGCACCTACCGAAGTCGATGTTTTCGTCCTTGCAGCCGCGGGGCGCCTTGGTGGACGGCGTGAAGATCGGCTCGGGCAGCCGCGCCGACTCGGCCAGGCGGGGCGGCAGCGCCAGCCCGCACACCTCCCCGGACCGGCGGTAGTCCGCGTATCCGCGGCCGGTCAGGTAGCCGCGGACGACCGCCTCCACCGGCAGCATGTCGAGCCGCTCGACCAGCAGCGCGCGGCCGCGGACGGCCTCCGGGATCAGCGGCCCCTCGCAGGTCACGAGGTGGTTCGGGAGGACGTCGGCGAGTTCGCGGAACCAGAACACGCTCATCGCGGTGAGCACGCGGCCCTTGCCGGGGACCGAGGTGGGGAAGACGCGTTCGAAGGCGGAGATGCGGTCGGAGGCGACGACCAGCAGGTGCTCGTCGCCGACCGCGTAGAGGTCGCGGACCTTGCCGGTGGCGAGCCGTTCGAGGGTGGGGAGGGGTGTCACGCGCTGAACCCTAACGCGCACCCTCCGCCACCATGGATGATGCTGGCATGGCGTACGACTGGATCTCGGTGACGACCGACTACGGCCGGCGCGACGGCTTCGTGGCGGCCTGCCACGGCGTGATCGCGCGGCTGGCGCCCGCGGTGCGGGTGATCGACGTGACCCACGAAGTGCCGCCCCAGGACATCCGGCACGGGGCGATGGCGCTGGCCCAGACGGTCCCCTACCTGCCGGAATCGGTGCACGTGGCGGTCGTCGACCCCGGTGTCGGGACGGCCCGGCTCGGCGTGGTCGTCGTCGCGGAGGACGGGCTGCTGGTCGGGCCGGACAACGGCCTGCTGCTGCCCGCCGCGCAGGCGCTGGGCGGGGTCCGGGCGGCGTACGAGCTCACGGAGCCGTCGCTGCGGCTGGCGACGACGTCGGCGACCTTCCACGGGCGGGACGTCTTCGCGCCCGCGGCCGCGCACCTCGCTCTCGGAGTGGCACCGGCCGACTTCGGCGACCCGGTGGACGGCCTGGTCGCGATGCCCGAGCCGTTCGTCGCCGCGTTCCCCGGAAAGCTCGTGTCGGAGGTGCTGACGGTCGACCACTTCGGCAACGTCCAGCTGGCCGCGACCCCGGCCGACCTCGAGCTCTCGGGCCTGTCGGGCGCGGTTTCCGTGCACAGCGAGCGCGTGGCGGTGACCACGGTGCTCGGGCGGACCTTCGCGGACGTGCCCGCCGGCGCTTCGGTGCTCTACACGGACTCGGCGGGCCGGCTCGCCGTCGCCGTGAACGGTGGCTCCGCGGCGGCCGTGCTCGGGCTCGGGCCGGCCCAGGAGTGCACGATCACCTCGTCGCCGACGGCGACCTGACCCGGCCGCAGCACCGCGGCCTTCATCCCGAAGACGACGCCCCCGCTCGGGCCGCGCCGGTAGGTCGCGAGCGTGCGGATCGGCTCGGGGCCGGCCTTCGCGCCGGTCTCCTGGTCGACCATCGGGACCGTGCAGCGGACACACTTCTCGGCGTACCCGAACTTCGCGGTGCCGGCGGTCAGCTCGCGTGCTTCGTCTTCACGGTGGGGTTCGGCCCAGCCGGCGATGACGACGTTGGGGCGGAAGCGGTCCATCGGGACGGGTTCGCCCTGCCCGGCGGCGATCCGCTCGTTCAGGCTGTCCAAAGAGGACTCAGAGGCGACGAGCAGCGCGTGCCCGTCGGCGAACGCGGCCGTGCCGGGGGTGTCGCCGCCGGTGACGCGATCGTGCCCGGGCGCGACGCCGATCAGCTCGGCCGGCCGGCCGAGCAGGTCCGAGAACCACTCGTCGGCCCGCGGATCCTGCCGGACGCCTTCGCCGTCCCAGGCCGACATCGACACCGGGCGCCGCGGGCCGTCACGCCGGATGGCGAAGACGACGTCTTCCCGCCCGGGGGCGGACAGCGCGAGCCGGTCGCCGAGCACCCGCGGCCGGACGGTCGCCATGACCGGGTGCGGCCGCTGCGTGAGGACGTCGCTGTCCGGGGTGATGACCTGGAAGACGCGGTCGTGCGCCAGCCCGGCGGGGGTCACCTCGGCGGACGGCACGTCGATGCCGGCGCAGGCCTTGACCGGGTAGTACGTCAGCCGAGCGATTCTCGCCATCTTCGCAGGCTACCCGGGCAACGGCCGCCGAAGCCTCTTCTTTCAGAGCACCTGGGAGAGGAACCGCTGCAAGCGCGGGCTCTGCGGTTCGTCGAAGATCTCCGCCGGTGGGCCCTGCTCGACGATGCGGCCCGCGTCCATGAACGCCACCTCGTCGGCCACGCTCCGGGCGAACCCCATCTCGTGCGTCACCACGATCAGGGTCAGCCCGCGCGAAGCCAGGCCCGCCATCAGGTTCAGCACGCCCTTGACCAGCTCCGGGTCCAGCGCGCTCGTGGCCTCGTCGAAGAGCATCACCTCGGGGTCCATCGCCAGCGCCCGCGCGATCGCCACTCGCTGCTGCTGGCCGCCGGACAACGCGCTCGGCCGGTACGGCGCCTTGTCCGCCAGGCCGACGTCCGCCAAGCGGGCGCGGGCGATCGCCGACGCCTCCTCCTTGCTCAGCTTCTTCACGCTGCGCAGCGGCAGCACGATGTTGTCCAGCACGCTCCGGTGGCCGAAGAGGTTGAAGTGCTGGAACACCATGCCGACGCGCTGGCGCAGGGCGTCCGGGTCGGCCTTGATCACCGATTCGCCGTCGAGCAGCAGGTCGCCGGAATCGGGCTCCTGCAGACGGTTCACGCAGCGCAGGAGCGTCGACTTGCCGGAGCCGGACGGGCCGATGACGCACGTCGTCTTCCCGCTCTCGACCTTCAGGTCGACCCCGCGCAGGACTTCGAGCGTGCCGAAGCTGACGTGGATGTCGCGCAGCTCCACACTGGACGAACGCACCGCCGTGGTCACGAGGGCACCTTCCCGCTGGCGACCAGGTCCAGCTCGTCTCCGTCGCCCGGCTCGTCGACGCGTACCTTGCGGCCGGTCCGGAGCTTCTTGTCGATGTAGTTGACCAGGTGCGTCAGCGGCACGGTGATCACCAGGAAGAACACGCCGGCGGCGACCAGCGGCGACAGGTTGCCCGTGTTCGCCGCGAGGTCCTGGCCGATCCGGAACAGCTCGCGCTGCCCGGACAGCAGCCCGAGCACGTAGACGAGGCTGGAGTCCTTGACCAGCGCGATGAACTGGTTCACCAGCGCCGGCAGCACCCGCCGGACGCCCTGCGGGATGATCACCAGCAGCATCGACTTGGTGTAGCTCATCCCGAGTGCGCGGCTGGCCTCCATCTGCCCCTTGTCGACGCTCTGGATGCCCGACCGGAAGATCTCGCCGATGTAGGCCGCGGCGATCAGGGACAGCGCCAGGATGCCCATCGGGTACGGGTTCGTGCCGACGACGTCCCGGGCGAGTGTGCCGAGGCCCTGGCCGATCAGCAGGATCGTCAGGATGGCGGGCAGCCCGCGGAAGATGTCGGTGTAGATCCGCGCGGGCCAGCGCAGCCACCACTTGGTGGACAGGCCCATCACCGCCAGCACCATG
Organism: Amycolatopsis sp. CA-126428; assembly: GCF_002904335.1. Lineage (GTDB taxonomy): Bacteria > Actinomycetota > Actinomycetes > Mycobacteriales > Pseudonocardiaceae > Amycolatopsis. The sequence goes on from NZ_PPHF01000048.1 coordinate 78,220, forward strand.
CCGAGCACGGTGCCGATCAGCGCCGAGGACACCGACAGGACCAGCGTGTTGAGCAGCCCGGTCTTCAGCAGGTCGGGCAGGACTTGGGAGATGTAATCCCAGTTCAGGAACGTGTTGACGAAATCTCCCACCCGTCACCCACCCCCACCCTCAACGGAAGCGCTTCGCGCTACTGGCTTGTTCACAGTGGACTACTGCCCCGCCTTGAACTCGGCGGGCACCGGCGCGGTGGGTTCGAACTGGTCGTGCACCTTGACCCACGTGCCGTCCGCGATGACCTTCTTCAGGCCGTCGTTGATCTTGTTGATCAGGTCCGTGTTGCCCTTCTTGAAGGCGAACCCGTGCGGGATGGTCGTGGTGATCGCCTTGGTCACCTTGAGCTTCGCGTCGGCGTTGTTCTTCGCGTAGTCCTCGGCGGTGGCCTGGTCGAACACCGCGCCGTCGATCGCGCCGGTCTTGAGGGCGTTGAGGGCGGCGGCGTCGTTGGGGAACCGGACGGCCTGCGCGGTCGGCGCGTTCGAGCCGAGCCAGGTGTCCGAGACCGTGCCCTGGACGACGCCGATCCGCTTGCCCGCCAACGAGTTCTCGTCGGTGATGCCGGCCGTCTCCTTGGCCTCGATGCCGAGGGCCTGGTAGTTGTACGGCGCCGAGAAGTCGACGGTCTTCTTGCGGGCGTCGGTCTGGGAGATCGCCGAGCTGCCGATGTCGAACGTGCCGTTCGCGACCTGACCCAGCAGGGCCGAAAACTCGGTCGCGGCGAACTCCAGCTTCAGGCCTTCCTTGGCCGCGATGGCCTTCAGCAGCTCGTTGTCGAAGCCGGTGTAGTTGCCGTTCTCCTGGTAGGCGTTCGGCTTCGAGTCGCTCAGCGTGCCGACGCGCAGGGTCTTGTCGCCGCCGCTGTCCGAGCCGCCGCACGCCGTGAGCGCGGCCAGCAAGGTCGCGGTGAGCGCCGTGACCAGTGTCTTCTTCATGCTTCTCCTAACCCTGGAACCCGGCCGGCACCGGAGCGGTCGGCAGGAACTGCTGGTGCAGCTTAAGCCAGGTCCCGTCGGAGATCACCTGCTTGAGCCCGGCGTCGATCTTGCCCAGCAGTTCGGCGTTGCCCTTCTTCACCGCGAAACCGTGCGGCACGTCCGTGACGAAGCTCTTCACGACGACCAGCTTGGCGTCCGGGTTGTCGGTGACGTTCTTCTCGGCGATGGACTGGTCCAGGATGTACGCGTCGACCGCGCCGCTCTTCAAGGCGGTCAGCGCGGCGGCGTAGTCGGGGAAGCGCACGGCCTGGGCGGCCGGCACCGTGCTGGTCAGCCAGTGGTCGCCGACGGTCGCCTGGATGACGCCGACGCGCTTGCCGGCCAGCCCCTTTTCGTCGGTGACCGGGGTGCCCTGCTTGGCCTGGATGCTCATCGTTTCGAAGTCGTAGGCCGCGGAGAAGTCGACCGTCTTCTTGCGCTCGTCGGTCTGCGCGATCGCCGAGCTGGCGATGTCGTAGCGGCCCGACGCGACCTGCCCGAGCAGCGCCGAGAAGTCGGTCGCGGCGAACTCCAGCTTCAGGTTCTGCTTGGCCGCGATGGCCTTGAGCAGCTCGTTGTCGAAGCCGGTGTAGTTGCCGTTCTCGAGGTAGATGTTCGGGGGCGCGTCGCTCAGCGTGCCCACGCGCAGCGTCGAGGAAGCGTTGTCCGAGCCGCCGCAGGCGGTCAGCGTGAGCGCGGCGGCCAGCACGGTGACGATCAGCTTCTTCATGTCACGCCCCCAGGTTCTTCACGGTCAGGCCGGGGCCGCCCGGCTGCAGTTCCTTCGACAGCGGCGTGTTCTTGTAGAACTGCCCGTAGATGCGGGCAACCGTGCCGTCCGCGACGGCCTTGGCGAGGCCGTCGTTCAGCTTGTTCAGCAGGTCGGTGTTCTTCTTGGCCACCGCGAACGCCGACGGCGTGTCCTTGTCCTCGACCGTGTACCCGAGCTCGAGCGGGACGCTCGGGTTCTGGTCCAGGTACTTCTGCCCGATGTCCTGCGGGACGACCCAGCCGTCGAAGGTGCCGTTCTTCAGCTGCGCGAAGCCCGCGTTGTAGTCCGGGAAGCGGACGACCTGGGCGCCGGCGACCTTGCCCGCGAACTCGTCCTGCACCGAACCCTGGACCACGCCGAGGCGCTTGCCGCCGAGCGAAGCCGCGTCCTTGAGGTTCGCGCCCTTCGCCGTGACGACCGTGGTGAAGCCGGTGTTGTAGCCGTTGGAGAAGGCGACCGTCTTCTTGCGCGCCTCGGTGCTGGAGATCGTCGAGCTGCCGATGTCGAACTTGCCGCCCGCGACGCCGGCGAGCAGGCTCGAGAACTCGGTGCCGACGAACTCGACCTCGAAGCCCTCACGCTTGGCGATGTCGCGCAGCAGCTCGTTGTCGTAGCCGGTGAACCGGCCGTTCTCCAGGTAGATCGACGGCGGGGCGTCGCTCAGGGTCCCGACGCGCAGGGTGGTCGACCCCGCGTCGGAGCCACCGCAGGCGGCGAGGGTCAACGTCAGCGCGCCCGCGGTCAGGGCGGCGGCGATCTTGGACAGCGTGGATCTCATCGCTTCTTCCATGGTGAGGACTGGCGCCGGACAGCGCTCCGTGGGTCAGCGATCGAGATTAGGGATTTCGCCCGTTCGAGTGGATTCGTTCCAGTCCGTGGACTCGTGCGTCAGCTCACAGGATGGGCTGCGGCACGTAGCCCGTGGCCTCGGGGAACCGCTCGAGGACGCGGGTGACGCGCTCGGCCACCTGCGCGACCTGCCGTCCCGCCGTGCCGGTGAACGAAATCCGGTCGGCGAGGAGTTTGTCCAGCTCACCGCGATCGAGCGGGATGCGGTCGTCGGCCGCGAACCGGTCGAGCAGGTCGTTCTCGGCGCGACCCTCGCGCATCTCGAGCGCGACGGCGACCGAGTGCTCCTTGATCGCTTCGTGGGCCGTCTCACGCCCGACACCGGCGCGGACCGACGCCATGAGCACCTTCGTCGTGGTCAAGAACGGCAGGTAGCGATCAAGCTCACGCTCGATCACCGCCGGGAAGGCACCGAACTCGGCGAGCACCGTGAGGAACGTCTCCAGCAGGCCGTCGAGGGCGAAGAACGCGTCCGGCAGCGCGACCCGGCGGACGACCGAGTCGGAGACGTCACCCTCGTTCCACTGGTCGCCGGCCAGCTCGCCGATCATCGACAGGTAGCCGCGCAGCACCACGGCCAAGCCGTTCACGCGCTCGCACGAGCGGGTGTTCATCTTGTGCGGCATGGCGGACGAGCCGACCTGGCCGGGCTTGAAGCCCTCGGTGACCAGCTCGTGGCCGGCCATCAGCCGGATCGTCTTGGCCAGGCTGGACGGCGCCGCGGCGAGCTGGACCACAGTGGACAGCACGTCGAAGTCGAGCGAGCGCGGGTACACCTGGCCGACGCTGACGAACCGCCGGTTGAACCCGAGGTGCTGCATCACGCGGTCCTCGAGCTGGTCCAAAGTGGACTCTTCGCCGAGCAGGTCGAGCATGTCCTGCGCGGTGCCGACCGGGCCCTTGATGCCGCGCAGCGGGTAGCGCTCGATGAGGTTGTCGAGCCGCTCGAAGGCGACCAGCAGCTCGTCGGCCGCCGTGGCGAACCGCTTGCCGAGGGTGGTGGCCTGCGCGGCGACGTTGTGCGAGCGCCCGGCCATGACGGTGTCGGCGTGCTCGACGGCGAGCGCCGCCAGCCGCGCCAGCACGGCGGCGACGCGGGTGCGCACGAGCTCGAGGGAGCGGAGCAGCTGCAGCTGCTCGACGTTCTCGGTGAGGTCGCGCGAGGTCATGCCCTTGTGGATGTGCTCCTGGCGGGCGAGGTCGCTGAACTCCTCGATCCGCGCCTTGACGTCGTGGCGGGTGACGCGCTCGCGGGCCGCGATCGACTCGAGGTCGACGTTCTCCAGCACGCGCTCGTAGGCCTCGACGACCCCGTCCGGCACCTCGACGCCGAGGTCCTGCTGTGCCTTGAGGACGGCGAGCCAGAGCTGCCGTTCGAGGACGACCTTCTGCTCCGGGGACCAGAGCGAGACCAGGTCCGCCGAGGCGTAGCGGGCGGCGAGTACGTTCGGAATGCGGGGCTTGTCCGTCACGCCTTCACCCTACCTGCGCAGGTCAGCGCGATGACGGCCCGGGTTTCACCATTCCGCGAAGCTGCCGTCGTCGTGGCGCCACACCGGTGAGCGCCAGGTGTGCCCGATCTCGTCCGCGCGGCGCACGGCCGCTTCGTCGACGTCGATGCCGAGGCCGGGCTTGAGCGGCCGGGCCGCGTAACCGTCCTGGAAGGCGAAGACCGACGGATCGGTGAGGTACCCGTGCTCGCGGCCCTCGTGGTAGTGCATGCCCGCACTTTGTTCCTGGATCAGGAAGTTCGGCGTCGCGAAGGCCACTTGCAGCGACGCCGCCAGCGAAATCGGGCCGAGCGGGCAGTGCGGCGCCAGTGAGGCGCCGTAGATCTCGGCCAGCGCGCCGATCCGCCGCAGCTCGGAAATGCCGCCGGCGTGCGACGGATCCGGCTGGACGACCGCGACCCCGGCGTCGAGCACCGGCTTGAACTCCCACCGCGAGTAGAGGCGCTCGCCGACCGCGATCGGCACCGTGGACGCCTCGACGACCGCGCGCAGCGCGTCGCCCTGGGTCTCCGGCAGCACCGGCTCCTCGACGAACATCGGCTGGACGTCCTCCAGCAGCCGCACCAGCCGGCGCGCCATCGCGGGCGAGACGCGGCCGTGGAAGTCGATGGCGAGGTCGCGGTGCGGGCCGAGCGCCTCCCGCGCTTCCCAGGCGCGCGCCACCGCCGCGTCGGCTTCGGCCGGGGAGGCGATCGCCGTCAGCGGGCCGGCGACGTTCATCTTCACCGCCGTGAACCCCGCCTCGACCTGCGCGGCCACCGCTTCGCGGAGGCCGGCCGGGCGGTCGCCGCCGACCCAGCTGTAGACCCGGACGCGGTCGCGGACCGGCCCGCCGAGCAGCTCGTGCACCGGCGCGTCGCGGACCTTGCCGGCGATGTCCCACAGCGCTTGGTCGAACCCGGCCAGCGCACTGGAGAGCACCGGGCCGCCGCGGTAGAAGCCGCCGCGACGCACCACCTGCCAGTGGTCCTCGATGCGCAGCGGGTCCTGGCCGATGAGCAGCTCGGACAGTTCGTGCACGGCCGCGCGCACGGTCTCCGCGCGGCCCTCGACCACGGGTTCGCCCCAGCCGCTGATCCCTTCGTCCGTGCTGACCTTGAGGAACAGCCAGCGCGGCGCGACCAGGAACGTTTCGATCGCGGTGATCTTCACCCGGGTGCCTCGTTTCTACGCGGAATCCTTGGCGGCGGACCAGCCGCCGTCGACGGTCAGTTCGGCCCCGGTGACGAACGACGCGGCGGGCGAGAGCAGGAACGCGATCACGTCCGCAACCTCCTCCGGCCGGCCCAGGCGGCCCGCCGGCGTCGCCCGCGCGCTGCGTTCGCGGTCCGCCGGCGAGATGTCCTTCCAGGCTTCGGTGAGCACCGGCCCCGGCAGCACGGAGTTGACCCGCACTTCGGGGGCGTACTCGACGGCCAGCTGCCGGCCGAGCGCGACGAGCGCGCCCTTGCTCGCGGCGTAGGCGGGATGGCCCGGCAGGCCGAAGCGCGCGTGCACCGACGAGACCAGCACGATCGCGCCACGCCGTTCCCGCAGCGACGGCAGGCACGCCTTCACGGCCAGGTAGGCGCCGGTCAGGTTGACGTCGAGCTGGCGCTGCCACTCGGCGCGGCCGATCTCGTGCAGCGGCCCGGTGCTGGGCACGTAGGCGTTGCTGACCAGCGCGTCCACCTCGCCGATGGCCGCCCAGGTCGCTTCGTCGCTCACCGAACCCCGGATCGGCGTGACGCCGCCGGGGAGCTCGGCGATGTCCACGCCCAGCACACGGTAGCCGTCGCCGAGGAGCTTCCGCGCGGTCGCCGCCCCGATCCCGGACGCCGCTCCGGTCACCACCGCTGTGGGCATCGCCGCTCCTTCCAGCACGCGTGCTGCCGTGACAATAAATCCTAAAATAATATTTCACAAGGTAGCCTGCACCCAGGATGTACCGCTGGGAAATCACCGCATCCGCTCGGCCCTCGAAGGCGGCCTGCGCTCGATCGAACTGCCGCTGACGAACCCCGGCGCACTGGCCGCGATCTCCGGACGGTGCTCGCGATCCGCGCGGGCGTCCGGACTTCGGCGCCGGGGCCGTCGTGGGTGGCGGACGTGCGGGCCGCGCTGCCGCAGGCCCCGCTGGCACCCACGGGCGGCATCGGCCCCGGCGACGTGCCAGGCTGGCTCTCGGCGGGTGCGGTCGCCTGCGGGATCGGCTCGGCGCTGACCCGCGGCACCGCCGCGGAGATCTCCGCCCGGGTCGAAACGCTGTTGAGGAGCGCGCATGGCTGAGCTGGTCTTCGTCGGGTGCTACACCGGCGATGCGGGGAACGGCACCGGGATCACGACGCTCTCGCGGTCGCCGTCCGGCTCGTTGCGCGAAGTGGCTTCGCTGCCGCTGGAGTCGCCGTCGTGGCTCGCGCAGCACCCGTCGTTGCCCGTGCTGTACGCGGCCAACGAGCTGTCCACCGGTGGCGTGACGGCGTTGGGCATCTCCCCTTCGGGCGAACTGTCGGTGCTGGGCACGGCCGAGACGGGCGGCGCGCACCCGTGCCACCTGGCGGTGACGCCGGACGGCCGCTTCCTGTTGTGCGCCAACTACACCGGCGGCAGCGTGGCGGTGTTTTCGCTGTCCCCGTCCGGCGCGTTGACCGCCCGGACGGCACTGGTCGAGCACCACGGCAACGGCCCGGTGTCCGACCGCCAAGAGGCGGCGCACGTCCACATGGCGGTCCCGTCGGCGGACGGGACGATCGTGAGCGCGGTCGACCTGGGCACGGACGAGATCCGCAGCTACACGCTGACGTCGTCGGGGACCCTCGAGCCGCTGGCGGTGTCTTCGCTGCCGCCGGGCACGGGACCGCGCCAGCTGGTCCGCCGCCCCGGCACGGACCTGGCGTACGTCGTCGGCGAGCTGGCCGGGACGCTGGTGACGGTCCGCGAGAAGGCGCCGGGCGCGTTCGAGGTGGTGTCCTCGACGCCGTCGACGCTGTCTTCGGTGACGCCCAACCTGGTGGCGCACCTGGAACTGGCCGACTCGCGCCTGTACGTGTCGAACCGCGGGCCGGACTGCGTCACGGAGTTCGCGCTCGACGAGGCGGCCGCGGTGGCGGACCAGCCGTGCGGCGCGAACCCGCGGCACTTCGCGTTGGTGGACGGGACTTGCTACGTGGCGGCGCAGTCGGAGGACGCGATCACGGCGTTCACGCTGACCGCGTCCGGCGAAGCGGAGCTGCGGTACTACCCGACGGGGTCGCCGACGTTCGTGCTGCCGGTTTCGCGGCCTTGACCCGGCATTCATAATGCGGTCACCACCTCCCCGGCTGAGAGGGCCCTCCATTGACCGAACACCGGCCACGCGGGCTGCACGGCCAGACCGTGGAGGCACTGGCCAGCCGGATCCTCTCCGACGAGTGGGGCGAGGGCACCGTCCTGGACCTGCCCGCGCTGCGCGAAGAGCTCGACATCAGCCTGACCGCGCTGCGCGAAGCGCTGAAGGTGCTGGCCGCCAAGGGCATGATCGATGCCCGGCAGAAGCGGGGCACCTTCGTGCAGCCGCGCGAAAAGTGGAACATGCTCGACGCCGACGTCATGCGCTGGCAGACCGCGGCCGCCGATGATCCGGTGCTGCTCGACGAGCTCACCGAGGTGCGCGCGGTCGTCGAGCCCGCCGCCGCCCGGTTCGCGGCCGAGCGGGCGACGGAGGAAGACCTCGAGGCGCTGCGGAGCGCGCTCGCCGACATGGCCGCCGCGGGGGATGATCCGGCGGCGAGCGTCCAGGCCGACCTCGCCTTCCACCGGCGGCTGATGGCCGCCACGCACAACAACTTCCTGACGCGGGTGGAACGGGTCATCGCGATCGGGCTGGCCGAGCGCGACAAGCTCGTGCACGGCTCCGCGGCGGCGGAGGACCCGGTACCCGACCACCGGAAGGTGTTCGACGCGATCGTCGCGGGCGACCCGGCCGCGGCGGAACAGGCGATGCTCGCCCTCGTCACGAAGGCCCGCGAAGACCTGGAGAAGGCTCAGCGCGCGCGGTCGTGAGTGGTAACGCGGGTTCTAACCCGCGTTACCACTCACGACGGCCGCGGCAGAGTGCTCAGCCGGCGAGCGCGGTTTGGAGCATCCGGGCCGCCGCCGCGCGGGGCTCGGGGTCGACCTCGACCAGCGCGTTGACGACGGCGCCGTCGACCAGCGCGACCAGCCGCTCCAGCTCGGTGGGGGTGACCGGGGTGCCCGAGCGGGCGAAGATCTCCGTCAGCAGCTCGTTGAGCTGGGCCGACAGCGTCCGCATCAGCGGCCGCAGGTACGGGCGGCGGCCGGTGGCGACCAGCCGCTCGTACCGCAGGAGGACGGCTTCGGCGTCGGCCGCCGGGTCACCGCTCTCCGGGCCGAGCAGCAGGTCCAGCACCAGGTCGACGGTCGCCTGCACCCCGCGGTTGCGGGTCGCGAGCTCTTCCAGCCGGCGGCGGCCGGTCGCCAGCTCGGCGTTCGAGTGGTGCTCGACGGCCGCCGTGACCAGGTCTTCCAGCGAGTCGAAGTAGTACGTCGTCGACGCGAGCGGCAGGGCCGCCCGCTCGGCCACCGCCCGGTGCCGGACGGCGTCGAACCCGCCCTCGACGAGCAGTTTCGCGGCGGCCTCGACGAGCGCGGCGCGCCGTCGCTCCCCTTTCGGGGTGGTCGCAGCGGTCATGGCCGGTCATTCTGCCAACCGGGCGGACCCGGGCTCAGAAGCGGGGCGCGAGATCGAGCGCGAACCGGTCCACCTGGCCCGCGTACGGCGCCGCCGCTCCCGCGGCCGGCACGCTGACCAGCACCAGCACCCCACCGGACGCCGTTCCCGCCCGGGCCGTGACCGTGCCGGCCGGCTGGGACTTGAAGACCTCCGGGATGCCCTTCGGGTAAACCGCCGCGGCGACTTCGCCGCCCGGAACCGGGAACCCGGCGGACCGCGACACCGTCGAACAGGCGCCGCCCGGGACGGCCTGGGCGGCGGCGACGTGGCCGGGGAGCTCGCCAGCGAGGGCGATGGCGAGCTCCCCGTCCACCTGTTCGCACCCGGAGGTGCCTTCGGCCAACGGGCCGGTCTTCCCGTCCCCGGCACCCCCCTGCTGAGGTGACTGGGACGAGAAGTTCGGTGACTCCCCGCCGAGCTGAGGACGCAGTGGGTCGTCTCCGGGTTGCGTGGAGCCCGGCCTCCCCTGTGCGGGTACGGCGTTGTCCGCCGCGGTCATCGACTTCTGGACGTTCCCGGACAGCTGGCCGTACGCGCCGAACCCGGCGACGACCAGCACGGCGGCACTCACCCCGGCGGTGATCCGGTTCCGGCGGCGCACGGTCTGGCGGCGGGATTCGCGGACGACGTCGCCCTGGGTGAACGACGGTTCGGGGGCGTCACCCGGCGCGGCGGAGAACAACGAGCGCAGCTCCTGCTCATCCATTGGTCTCCACCTCCCGTTCGAGGACCTGCCTCAGGTTCGCCAGCCCGCGGGCGGTCTGGCTCTTCACGTTGCCTTCGCTGCAGCCCAGCACCTTCGCCGCGCCGGTCACGTCGAGCCCTTCGAAGAACCGCAGGACCAGCACCGCCCGCTGCTTGGGCGGCACTTCCTTCAGCGCCGCGAGCAGGTCTTCCCTGGTCGCGACGAGGTCGTCGAGGCCGGGCGTGTCGTCGGCCGGCTCCGGCAGCGTCTCGGTCTGCCACTCGCGCCGCCACGGACGCCGCGATTCGTCGATCGACGCCCGGACGAGCGTCGTGCGGACGTACGCGTCGGTCGCCGCGCGATCCCTGATCTTCTTCCACCTCCGGTGCAGTGCGACGAACGCCGTCTGCGCGAGGTCGTCCGCCCGGTGCCAATCGCCGCAGAGCATGTACGCGGTCCGGCGCACGGCGTCCCGCCTGGCGGCGAAGTACTCCGCGAACTCCTGCTCGTCGCGCTGGTCCACGCGCAGTCGTGCTCCGCTCGATCGTCGTTCGCCCGGGAGGACGGAATCAGGGGCGTCCACGGTTGCACGGACCGAAGGGGTTCGACCACCCGAGGGCTCATTGATCCCCACGACGTGGGTGTGATGTGATCACACCGTGACCTTCTCCCCGCCCGTACTGGACTTCCGCTCCGACACCGTCACCCGGCCGGACGAGACGATGCGGGCGGCGATGGCGTCGGCCGAGGTCGGCGACAACGTCCTCGAACGCGACCCCACGGTCGCGGAACTGGAGGAACGGGCGGCGCACGTCCTGGGCATGCCGGCCGCCCTCTGGGTGCCGAGCGGGACGATGGCCAACCTGATCGCGCTGAGCCTGCACCTGCAGCGCGGCGACCGGTTCCTCGCCACCCGGGGCGCGCACGTGCTGGCCAACGAGCTGGGCTCGGCGGCCTGGCTGGCCGGCGGCATGCCGGACATCCTCGAGCACGACGGCGGCCCGGGCCGCCCATCGCCCGGCGCCCTCGCCGCCGCGATCGGACAACCCGGGCCGTACTTCACATTACTGACATCGCTGCTCTGCCTCGAGAACACCCACAACGCGGCCGGCGGCGCGGTGACGCCGCCCGACGAGCACGCCCAGCTGCTGTCCGTCGCCAAGGAAGCGGGCCTGACCGTGCACCTCGACGGCGCCCGGCTGTGGCAGGCCGCGGTCGCCCTCGAAGTCCCGCCGGCCGCGCTGACCGTCGGCGTCGACACCGTGTCCGCCTGCTTCAGCAAGGGCCTCGGCGCGCCGGTCGGCTCGGTCGTCGCGGGCAGCGCGGCGTTCGTCGAACGGGCGCGCCGGATGCGGCAGATGCTCGGCGGCGGCGTCCGGCAGGGCGGCGTCCTGGCCGCGGCCTGCCTGATCGCGCTGGACCGCATCCCCGACCTGGCCGAGTCGCACGAGAACGCCCGGCGGCTCGCCGAGGGCCTGCGCGAGCACGGCTGGCCGGCCAACACACCCGACACCAACATCGTGCTCGCCGAAGTTCCCGACATCCCGACCGCGCTCGCCTGGCTCGACTCGCTCGGCATCCGGGCGGTGCCGATGGCGGGCAAGGTCCGGTTCGTCACCCACCGGGACCTGAGCGCGACCGACGTCGAAGAAGCCGTGCGCCGGATCAAGACCGGCGCCTGAGGAGTTCCGGGGGACAGCGTGAACTGGATCGTGTTCGACTACGGCGACGTGCTCAGCAAGCCGAGCGCCGCCCTGCCCGACCTGGCCGCGGCGATGGGCGCGCCGCTGCCGGAGTTCCTGAAGGCGTATTGGGAGTACCGGATTCCCTACGACGCCGGCAGCACCCCGCTGGAGTACTGGCAGGCGGTCGGCGACGCCGTGGGCGTGCCGGTCGACGAGACCTTGTCGGCCGAGCTGACCCGCATCGACGTCGAGGGCTGGGGTCACCTGGAGCCGTCGTCGGCGGCGCTGCTCGAAGCGCTCTCCGAGGCCGGCGCGAACCTGGCGCTGCTCTCGAACGCACCGATCGCGTTCGGCGAGTGGGTCCGCGCGCAGGACTGGGCGCGGCACTTCCGCGTCACGCTGTTCTCGGGCGACGTCCGGTGCGTCAAGCCGGACGCGAAGATCTTCCGCCTCCTGCTCGACGAGCTCGGCGCCGAGCCGGCGGACTGCCTGTTCTTCGACGACCGTGAGTCCAATGTGGAGGGAGCGCGGGCGGTGGGGCTCCGGGCCCACGTGTGGAACGGCGCCGAGGCGGCCGGCGCCTGGCTGGACTGAGCGCTCACGCGCACCGCACAGCCGCCTACCCGCCGTGATCTCCATGTCCTAGGCTGAGCGTCCCCACACTCCCCGGTAGGTGCGCATGGCGACGAGCGAACGACCCTCGGTCCGCGTCGACTTCGAACGACCGAGCATCGCTCGCGTCACCGACGCGCTGCTGGGCGGGCAGAACCACTACGAGCCCGATCGTGCCGTCCTCCGGCAGCTGGTGGCCATCGCGCCGGAAGCTCCGGCGATGGCGCGGGAAGTGCGGCAGTGGCTGGTGCGCGCCGTCCGCTACCTGACCGAGCGGCTGGACGTCGACCAGTTCCTCGACCTCGCCTCCGGCTTCCCGACGGCGGAAAACACCCACCAGGTGGCGCAGAAGTACAACCCGGAAGCGCACGTCGTCTATGTCGGCGACGACCCGGTGGTGGAGGCGCACGGCCGGGCCCTGCTCGTCGACAACGACTTCACGCACATCTGCGGCACCGACCCCCTGAACCCCGGCGAGACGCTCGCCGGGGTCGGGCGGTTCATCGACTTCGACCGGCCCGCCGGGCTCGTGCTGTGCGGGGTCGTCGACCACATCGCCGACCTCCAGCAGGCGCAGCAGGTGGTCAAGTCCTACGTCGGTGCGCTGGCGCCGGGTTCGTACCTGATCCTGCTGCACCGGCACAACCCGGCCGACGGCTCCGACGCGGCCGCCGTCGCGACGTCCCTGCAGGACCGCTTCGCCCGCACCGGGCTCGACTCCGTCTACCGGTCGCGGGCCGAGATCACGTCGTTCTTCGACGGGCTCGACCTGCTCGAGCCCGGGCTGACCGAGCCACACCTGTGGTGGCCGGACGGGCCGCGCCTGGCGCCGCTGACGCCGGTCAACCGGACGGCGCTGGGCGGCGTGGCGCGGATTCCCTAGAAGTCAGTAGCGGTTGATGCGCCGGGGGTCCTTCTTGCCGCCGGTGACCGCCTTGTAGCCGGCGGCGCCGAGGAAGGCGATGCCGCCGATGATGGCGATCCACAGGACGGCCTTGAACACGAAGCCGATCACGGCGCCCAGCACCATGAACGCCACCCAGGCGATGAGCAGGGCGCCGACGATCTTCCAGAACATGGTTCCTCCGATGTTTCCCCGTGGCCCCACCGGCCCGATGACTCCACACTGCCACCCGGCGCGGTGAAACTCCCCTCGGAAGGCCAACGTTCGGGGTTTATTCAGGGTTCCCCCTGGCCAGCCAGGCCCCCAGGCGCCGGACCCCTTCGTCGATGTCCCCGGCGCTGCCGGCGAAGGAGAAGCGGACGTACTTGCCGCCGTCGACCGGGTCGAAGTCGACGCCGGGGGTGATGGCGAGCCCGGTGTCGGCGAGCAGCCGCTGGCACCAGCTCAGGCTGTCTTGGGTGTAGGCGCTGACGTCGGCGTACGCGTAGAAGGCGCCGTCGGCGGGGGCGAGCTTGCCGAGGCCGATGCGCTGCAGGCCGGCGAAGAGGCGATCGCGGTTGGCGCGGTAGTGCTCGACGTGCGCGTCGGCTTCCGCGTACGCCTCGGGCGTGAAGGCGGCGAGGGCCGCGTACTGCGAGACCGCGGGCGGGCAGATGGTGAAGTTGCCGGTCAAGACGTCGATCGCGCGGTGCAGCCGCTGCGGGGCGAGCATCCAGCCGAGCCGCCAGCCGGTCATCGCGAAGTACTTCGAGAAGCTGCCGAGCACGATCGGTTCACGCCCGTACTGCCACGCGCAATCGAGCTCGGCGCCGTACGAGATGCCGTGGTAGATCTCGTCGCTGATCAGCTGGACCCCGTGCGACGAGCACCAGCCGGTGATGGCGGCGAGCTCCCCGGGCGGCAGCACGGTGCCGGTGGGGTTGCTCGGGCTGGCGACGATCAGGCCGTCGATCGGCCCGAGCTCGTCGAGCAGAGCCACGGTGGGCTGGAAGTTCGTCTCGGCGGTGGTGGCGAACTCGACGACCTCGCAGCCCAGGACGGAGAGCAGGTTGCGGTAGGCCGGGTAGCCGGGCCGCGCCATGGCGACCTTCGCGCCGGGATCGAAGGCACTGAGGAAGGCGAGCAGGAAGCCACCCGAGGAGCCGGTGGTCAGGACGACGTCGTGCGCCTGGACGTCGACGTCGTACCGCGTCCGGTAGTGCCCGGCGACCGCCTCGCGCAGCTCGGGGATACCGAGCTGCTCGGTGTAGCCGAGCGTGCCCTGCTGGAGCGCCTCCTGGGCGGCTTCGAGCACGGGCTTCGGGGCGGGCGCGGACGGCTGCCCGGCGGCGAGCGACACGAGATCACCGTGGCTGCGCTGCCGGGCCCCGGCCGCGGAGAGCACGTCCATGACGTGGAAGGGCGGCACGCCGGCCCGCAACGCGGGCCCGGCGAAAGCTCCGAGGTCGGCCATGGGGCCAGGCTAGTAGCCGCGGTAGGCACCACCGTGCGCCATGGCCTTGATGCCGGGCACGTTGTCGAGGCCGCCGTACCGGTCGAAGGAGTACCGGACACCGGCGATGATGTTGTCGACCGGGTTGTAGATGTTGTCGTGCCCGGGCAGCTTGTGGGCGTTGAACGTCGAGTCGATGCACTGCATGAGCCCTTTTGACGGGTGCCCTGCGGCCGCGTTCGAATTGCCGGTCAAGAAGATGTGGTCACCCTCCTGCGCCGTCCACGTGCCCAGTTCCGTGGTCACGCACCACACGTCGCCCCGCCCGGCGGCTTCCTGCCGCAGGAAGGCGCCCGTGATGATCGGGTTGTTCAGGTGCACGGAGAATTCCCGCTGCCAGGTTTCCGGCTGGTTCGCCCGCGCCACGGGGAGCACCCGAGGCCGCGCGCCGGATAGGTACCCGGCCAGCGCAATCGCGTCGAGGACGGCACCGGGAGCCTGGTAGATGACGACCTGCGGTCGCGAATAGCCGGGACGCACGTATCGGGTGCCCTCGGCGTCGGTGATCGCCTCGAGCCACGCCTCACGCTGCACAGCGGACATCGCCAGTACCTGAGCCACGGCGTCGGACCGGGGATGCCCGGCGCGCGCCAGCAGGTCCTGGGCGTAGTCGTGGTCCAGCCGGAACTGGTGCCGGGGTCCGCACCCGCCGCGGTCGTCGACGTACACCGCATGCGGCACGCCGTCGAGGAGCTTGCGGAGCTTCGCCACCATTTCGGGCTTCGACTGCGCGATGGACATGGTCGGGCGGTGCCGGCGGCTCTCGATGTGACCATCGCCGGCGATCCACCCGAGGATGGCCGCTTCCGGCACGCTGACGTCCAGCGAGGATTCGGTGGCGGCCGGTGCCGCCAGGAGAATCCGGTCGCGTGACCGGACGTCCTCGGTGGTCACGAAGGCAGCCTCGGTCTCGTAACGGTTCTTCTGCTTCGGCGGAACGAAGCCGTGCTTCTTCCGCCGGTGCACCGCGACGCCGTTCCCCGGCTGCTGTGCCGCACGCGGCTCCCAGCCGCACTCCGGACAGACCTCAGGCAGGTCGGTGCGGCCCACCGCGACCCGCGGCAGGTTGAGCCAACGGTGGTTCGGTGTCGTGGTCGCCTGCCACCGCGAGTTGGACATCCGGACCAGCTCGGCGTCTTCGTAGTGGACGACCCGGGTGATCCGCGTCCACTCGCTCTGACCGGTGGCCCGGTTGTAGCCGATCGTCTCGTCGCCGACCACAACCGCGTCGTGCTTCAGCAGGCCACGCCGGGTCACGATCAACGTGTCCAGCGGTACGCAATCCCAGTTGTTGATCGCGTTCGGGTTTCCGCCGGATTCGTGCTGAATGATCGCCCAGATCTTCGGGATGTCCGCGTCCGTCACCGGGATCCCGGCGGCCTGCAGCGCCTTCATGGCTTCCTGGATCCACTGCTGGACGTTCCCCGGCGGCGGCGAAGAAGGCGGGCCGCCGCTCGGGCCGAGGCCGCCGCCACCACCGCCTCCGCCACCCCCACCGCCGCCGCCTCCGCCGCCGTGGGAGGCGCCGTTGCTGTGGATGCCGCCCGTGCTCTTGGGGGCCGCGGCGGAGCTGCTCGGCAGGGGGACCTGGTCGTAGCCGCCCTCGATCTGCTGGGACATCAGCTGCTGGGACGCCTTGATCGCCGTGTCGGCCTGGGTTTGCAGGCCGGTCACGTCGCCGTCGAAGCCGGCGGTGATGTTGTGGATGTCCGTCTTGGCGGTGGCCAGGATCTCGTCGGCGCTGGGACTGGGGCCCGGCTTGCCTTCGTCGTGCGCCTTCTTCGCCGCGGCCAGGGCGTTGTTGATCTGGGTTTCGGCGGTGGCGTTGCGCTCGTTGACCGCCTTTTCCGCGGCGAGCTGCTTGTCCCCGACGTTCTTCTTGATCTGGTCGAGGGACTTCGCGAGGTCGTCGAGGTCCTTGGCGACGTCCTCGAGGTGGGTCTGGACCTTGGTCCCGGCGTCGCGGACCTGGCGGACGTACTGGAAGAACTGGTCCGCCGCGGGGCCGCCCCAGACGCTGCCGTTGAGCGCGTCGGTCGAATTCTTCAGGGACGCATTGTGGTCGCCGGCGTTCTTGCCCGCCTCGCGGAACTGCGTCGCCGCCGCCGAGATCTTTTCCAGGTCGACCTTTTCGACCTGGTCGACCTTCTTCATGAAGGCGTCCCAATTGTCCGGCGTTCCGGCGCCGACCGCGTTCAAACCCACTCTCGTGCCCCCCGCTTACTTGTCGACGTGCAGTTTCAGGTCGCTCGCGCCGACCTGGTCGGTCTCGGCGATCAGGCCGGCGGCCTTGCGCATGGCGAAGCCCAGCGCCTCCATGTGCTTGCCCGCGGCGTCGAACTGGTTGTGCACGCCGTCCTTGAACTTGCCGACCGCGCCGTGCGCGTCGCCCGTTTCGTCCATCCCGCCGAAGGGACTTTCCTTCTCGTGGTCCAGCCCGGTGACCTTGTGCTTGGACTTTTCGAACTCGTCCTTCAGCTTCTCCACCTGGCGGGCCGCGATGGCCATGGAGTCCGGGTCGTAGACAGGCACGGTTCGTCATCCCCTTCGGAAACTTGTCTCCGCCCGATCGGACGTTGCCATGACCAGGACGGTTCCCGCGCTTACTTTATGACTTCGCCCGGGGCGCGGGTACGGATCTCCGCCAACTTCCACCCCAGCGGGGATCAGGCCTCCGCCACCAGTTCGCGGATCCTCGTGGCCAGCAGCGTGTTGTCCGCCGGGGTGACGGTGGCCCACTCGCGGCCGTCGCCGTCGCGGCCCACCTGGAACAGGTAGCGGCCCGCGTCCGTGTCGAAGAACGCCACCACCCGGCCCGCCCGGTGCACCACGCCGTCGCGCGAGGTGCGTTCCGCGCCGAACTGGCCGCGGGCCTCCTGGCCCAGCAGCATGCCCGAGAGCTCCTGGGCCTGGAACAGCGGGATCCCGCGGTCCTCCAGCGCGGTGACCAGCGCCTTCGGGTCACCCTTCGCGGCCGCGTCGGCGGACTTCACCACGTCGTAGGGCAGGCTGACCGTCTGGCCGATGCCCGGGCCCAGGTCACCCGCCACCGAGACCGCCGCTTCCGCCAGGCCGTCCTCGGTGGCCGGGATCAGCCAGACCTCGCCGTCGTCCACCACCGCCAGCACCGCCTGGCTGCGCAGGCTGACCGCGCGGGCGCGGATCTCGCGTTCCGCCCACACCCACACGTCGATCCCGAACTGCGGGCGCGCCAGCAGGTGCAGCAGGTCGGCGAGCTCGCCGGAGACCCGCCGGTTGCGGGCCAGGCGCCGCTCGCTCAGCGACACCCATGCCGACTCCACCAGCTCGAGCCGTTCGGCGCGAGTGGCTCCTTCGCTGGGCACTTCCACCGCGACGTGCCGCCGGGGCAGCTCGAAGGACTCCCAGAGCACGTCGAACTCGAGGGCCGACAGGACGAGCGACACGGTCAGCGCACATCCCCGCCGTGGTCACCGAGCACGTCGGGGGAGACCATCCGCTGGTCGGCGAACAGGTCCTGGTCGTCGACGCCGTAGCGGCGGACGTGCTCGGCGTCCTCCTCCTGCGGGGCCGCCTCGGACAGGAACTTCGCCTCGCCGGGCTGCTGCTTCGGGCTGATCTGCTCCGACTTGCGCAGCGCGACGGCCTCCTCTTCGGGCAGCTCGCCGACCGGGAGCGGCCGCACCGGGCCCTTCGGCTGGCTCTTGTCGCGCCGCAGACGCTCCTTGTCGCCGCTCAACGCGCCGCCGGCGGCACCCGCGCCGATCGCCGCCGCGCCGGCACCGATGTCGCCGGGGGTGGCGCCGGGCTTTCCCGCGAAACCGCGTTCACCCGTGTACTGGGCGGGCTGGAGCGGGGGCTGCGGCATCGCGCCGACCGTGCGGCCCTTGGCCAGCAACCCGTCGGGCCCGCGGGTGGTGGAACTGTCGATGCCGGTCGCACCACCGGGTGTCCCCCCGCCACCGCCGCCGAGCGACTTGATCGGTGTCGTTGCCGGGGCCGAGCCGGGCGGCTGCGCGCCGGGGGCGCCCGGCGGGACGAACGGGTCGCACTCGCCCCCGGTCGCCGGACCGGGGGTGAAGCGGCCGGACGGGCCGCCGGGCGACTGGTCGCCGGACGGGCCGCGGCCCGGGCTGTGGACCCAGCCGGGCCCGGGCGTCGCCGTCGGCGGCTTCGCACCGGACGGCGTCGTCGAACTCGGCGTCAGGTGCTGGGCAGCCGGGGCGCCGGCCGAGCCGGCCGAACTGCCCGCGCCGGCCGCGCTGGTCCGGCGCGGCGGCTGCTGCTGCGCGGAGCGGGACGGCTGCTGCGCGGCGACGCCGTAGACCGGAGTGGGCGGATCGGCGTGCACGGTGTGGGACACCGGCTGCACCACCGGCGGCTCGACGTGCACCGACCGGACCTTGTCCGAGGCCGGCTTCACGCCGCCGTCCGGCGTCACCGCGACCGCGGCGCCGGCGACGTCCAGCACCCCCGGCGTGATGCCCGGGGCGGCCAGCTTCAGCGACTCGGGGTCGGACAGCGACTGCGTCGAGAGCAGGTTCGTGCCGCTCTGCTGCGCGTACTCGTTCAGCGCCTGCTGGGCCTGGGCCTTGGCGTCGTTCGCGGCCTCGACCTGCCGGGCGTGGTCGGTCTCGAAGCCGATGAGGCTCAGCAGGCCGTCGCCGATGGTGAAGCCGCCCGCGCCCTTCCGGACCGTCTCGGCGTCCGGCAGCTTGTACTTGGTGCGGTTGAACGCCTCACCCTGCTCGAACACCATTTCCGCGGCGTGCGCGACCTTCGTGGTGGCGTCCTGGGAGAAGCCGGCCTGCTCGGTGAACACCTGGCTCGCCGCGCCCCCGGCCTGGCTCTGCCATTCGACGCCGAGCTTCAGCAGCTGCGCGCGCAACGTCTGGTCGGTGTGGGCGAGCGCGGTCGCGACGGCCTTCAGCGCGTCGACGGCGGTGCCGATGCTGCCGGTGCCGTCGCCGTTGATCATCCGCGTGATCTGGTCGGCGATCGCGGTGTTGGTCCAGCCGTCGAACCGGTGGTTCTGGATCCCGGCCGCGAGCTCGGAGAATTCCACGCGCCCTCCCTAGTTGCGTGCTTTCAGGGACTGCAGCGCGATGTCGGCGGCGTGCACCGACATCTCGCACAGCTGCGGCTGCGTGAGCTTGCCGCGGGTGATGGCGAAGGTCTGGACGGCCAGCGTATGCCCCTTCGCGACGCCGACGAGCGTCTCGCAGTCGGCCGGGTCGCCGGCCGCGCGGTAGTTCGTCAGCGCCGGGTAGCCACCGATGGTCTTCGGCTCGGTGGTCATGCTGTTCTTCTTGCGCGCCCCGGTGATCCACTGGTCGAGGTCCGCCGGCACCGCCCGCACGTGGTAGGAGTGCACCGGCTCGGCGCCGTCGGCGTCGAACACGCAGGTCGGGCCGTCCTGCTCCGGAGCCGCGCGCGGGAGGCTGGTGATCTTCAGCGCGTCGAGCTGCACCTGGGGGAAGAGCGCGCACAGATCGACGCCCTGCAGCGGCAGGTCGGCCGGCCGCTGCGGCAGCTGGGCGGCCTTGGCGCTCTGCGAAGCGGCTGTCGCGGCCGTCTCGACCGGGTACGGCGTGCCTTCGGTGCCCGCGGAACAGCCGGCGAGCGCCGCCGTCGCGAGCACGCCGCCGGCGATCCGGTTACGCACCATGCTTGCCGCGGTCACCGAACACCGCCGCCTTCTCCTCTTCGCTGACCTTGTAGTCCTTCGCGGCTTCGCGCAGCTGGGAGACCAGGCGCTTCAGGCCGGCGACGTACTCACGGACCTGCCCGGCGTAGGACCGGTCGCCGTCGGCGATGAGGGAGTTCCAGGCCTGGATCGACTGGGTGCTGATCACGTCCGCGGACGGCGCGTCGATCCGCAGCTGGCCGAGCCGGGTCAGCAGCTGGTCTTCGAGGGCGTTCGCCTGCTCTTCGACGATCCGGGCGACGTCGAGGAGCTTGTCCGGGTGGACCAGGACGTCCGCGGCGGCCGGTACCACCGGGACGGCCGAGCTGAGGTCTTGCGGGGGTCCGGGTGGCGGAGCCCCCGGCCCGGGGCGAAGCCCCGGAACAACGCTGTCGTACGAGGGTCCTGACATGCGCTCCCCTGACGTCATACGGACAGTGACCGGCCGGTTCCCGTCGAGGCTACCAACGCGGAGGTGGCAGCAGCCTGAGTTTGGACGAAGAGTGCGCCCGGCCGGTTCCCCCGATCCGCGGAATCAGGCGCGCTGTTTCGCCGCCGGGGCGCCGACCTCGCCGTTCGCCGCCTTCAGCGCGATGTCCGTGCGGTGGTGGGAGCCCGCGAGGTGGACCTTCTCCACCGTCTCGTACGCGTGCTTGCGCGCCGACTTGAGCGTCTTGCCGGTGCCGACGACCGACAGCACGCGGCCGCCGGAGGAGACGACGGCGCCGTCGTCACGACGGCGGGTGCCGGCGTGCAGGACGCCTTCCAGCTCGGCCCCGGTGATGACGTCACCGGTGCGCGGCTTGCCCGGGTAGCCGTCGGCGGCGATCACCACGGTGACCGCGGCGCCGCCCGCCCATTCCAGCGGCGGGTGCTCGGCGAGCTTGCCGGTGGCGGTGGCGTGCATGAGCCCGGCGATCGGGGTGCGCAGCAGGGCCAGCACCACCTGCGTCTCCGGGTCGCCGAAGCGGCAGTTGAACTCGATGACCTGCGGACCTTCGGAGGTCAGCGCGAGGCCGGCGTAGAGCAGGCCGGAGAACGGCGCACCGCGGTTCACCAGTTCGTCGGCGACCGGCTGGACGACGGTCTCGACGAGCTCGTCGACCAGGTTCTCGGGCGCCCAGGGCAGCGGCGCGTAGGCGCCCATGCCGCCGGTGTTCGGGCCGGCGTCGTCGTCGCCGACGCGCTTGAAGTCCTGCGCGGGCAGCAGCGGGACGACGGTGTTGCCGTCGACGAAGCAGAACAGCGACGCCTCCGGTCCGTCCAAATAGGACTCCAGGAGGACCGGGTGGCCGCCGTCGAGGAGCATGATGGCGTGCTTGCGCGCGACGTCGTAGTCGGTGGTGACGACCACGCCCTTGCCGGCGGCGAGCCCGTCGTCCTTGACGACCCAGGTCGGGCCGAAGCGGGCGAGCGCGGCGTCGAGGCGGGCCGGGTTGTCGACGACCTCGCAGCGCGCGGTCGGCACGTTCGCGGCGGACATGACGTCCTTGGCGAAGGCCTTCGACCCTTCGATCCGGGCGGCGGCGGCCGAGGGGCCGAAGCAGGCGATGCCGGCCTTGCGCACGGCATCGGCCACGCCGGCGACGAGCGGCACCTCCGGCCCGACGACGACGAGGTCGGCCAGCCAGCTCTTGGCGAGCCCGGCCACCGCTTCGGGATCGGCCGCTTCGACGCCGAGCTGCTCGGCGACCGCGGCGGTCCCGGCGTTGCCGGGCGCGCAGGCCAGGGCCGTGACAGCGGGATCACCGGACGCCGCGAGGACGAGTGCATGCTCTCGGGCGCCGGAGCCGATTACCAGTACGCGCACGCCGCACAGCGTATCCGGCCGGGTTCGCGGGGGACATCGCGCCGTCCGTCGGCGTCACCCGTACGCCGGACGGGCCTGTCCACAAGTCACCACCGGTGTGGACAACCCGGCCTCCGGCCCCGGCGATCCGGCGATTTCGCCGGAGGCCGCCGATACGCTGGAAGCGGGGGCTGCCCCCAGGGAGGGCGGGGTGCCGCGCGAGCAGGAGTCCACGTGCCGTTCACCGCCGTGTTCGCCCGGATACGCACTTCGGACGCTTGCGACACCGAGGGTGGCGCGAGTAGATCAGGGCACACCCTGTGTGGAAAGAGGTCACCAGATGAAGCGCAAACGTGTCGGTCTCCTGGCACTGGCCGGGCTGGCGTTGCTGAGCGTCACCGGCGTGGCGGCCGGGTCGGCGAGTGCCGCCGAGAGCGGGTCCGCCGATGCGGCCGCGCGCGGGCGGGGCCACCATGACCCCGTGATCATCGGACACCGCGGCGCGCCCGGGTACCGGCCGGAGCACACGCTCGCCTCCTACGAGCTCGCCTACCGGATGGGCGTCGACTGGGTCGACGTCGACCTCGTGCCGACCAAGGACGGCCAGCTGGTCGCCCGGCACGAACCCGAGATCGGCGGCACCACCGACGTCGCGAAGCACCCGGAGTTCGCGGACCGGAAGAAGACCGTCGTCCTCGACGGGGTCACCACGACCGGGTGGTTCACGCAGGACTTCACGCTGGCCGAGCTGAAGACGCTGCGCGCGGTCGAGCGGATCCCGCAGAACCGGCCGCACAACACGCTGTACAACGGGCGCTACCAGATCGCCTCCTACCAGGAGGTCCTCGACCTGACCCGGCGCCTCGGCCGCGAGCTGCACCGGACGCTGGGCACCTACCCCGAGGTCAAGCACTCGACGTTCTTCCAGTCCATCGGCAACCCGACCGAGCCGAAGCTGGTCGCGATCCTCAAGCGCAACGGCCTCGACCGGCCGGACGCGCCCGCGATCATCCAGTCGTTCGAGGTGTCGAACCTGATCGCGCTGCACAGGCAGGTCCGGACGCCGCTGCTGCAGCTGACGTCGGCGAGCGGTGCCCCGGCGGACTTCGTCGCGAACGGCGACAAGCGGACGTACGCGGACCTCGTGACGCCGCAGGGCCTGCGCGAGGTCGCGAAGTACGCGAAGTACCTCGGCCCGGACAAGGCGCAGGTCATCCCGCGGGACAAGAACGACAACCTGGGCACGCCGACCGCGCTCGTCGCGGACGCGCACCAGGCGGGCCTGAAGGTGCAGCCGTACACGTTCCGGAACGAGAACCCGTTCCTGCCCGCGAACCTGCGTTCGTCGGCCGAGCCGGACGCCTACGGTGACGTCTTCACCGAGGAGGCGGCGTTCTTCAAGGCCGGCGTCGACGGCTTCTTCGCCGACCAGCCGGACACCGCACTGGAGTCGCTGCACGCGTTCCTGGGCCGTTAATCGCTTGGCCGTGAGGGGCACCTTCGGGGACGCTTGGTCCGTGAAGGTGCCCCTCACGGCATTGGCGGAAGAACACGGCTTCTCCGGTGTCGTGCTGGTGACCCGCGGCGAGGAGGTCCTCGTCGAGCGGGCGTTCGGGTACGCGCACCTCGGTTACGGCGTCGAGAACACCCCCGGCACGCGGTTCGCGATCGCCAGCGGCACCAAGGGGTTCACCGCCCTGGTCGTGGTGGGACTGGTCGCCGAGGGGCGGCTGGCGCTTTCGACGACCGCGCGCGAGGTCCTCGGCGACGACCTGCCGCTGATCGACGACCGGGTGACCGTCGAGCACCTGCTGACGCACACCTCCGGCATCGGCGACTACTGCGACGAAGAGGCGGATCCACCGCCCCCACCGACGCCGCTCCTGGCCACGTCGGCCGACTACCTCGCCGCCCTCGACGGGTACCCGCAGGTTTCGCCGCCCGGCACGGAGTTCCGGTACCACAACGGCGCCTTCGCCGTGCTCGGCCTGATCGCCGAACGGATCGCGGGCAGACCTTTCGCCGACCTCGTCCGGATCCGGGTGACCGAGCCGGCGGGCATGGCGGACACGGCGTTCCTCCGCTCGGACGCGCTGCCCGCCCGGACGGCCACCGGCTACCTCGAAGACGGCCGCACCAACGTGTTCAGCCTCCCCGTCGTGGGCTTCGCCGACGGCGGGATCTACAGCTCCGCACCGGACTTCCGGAAGTTCTGGCCCGCGCTGCTCGACGGCCGGATCCTGCCGCGCGAGTGGGTGGACGGATGCTCCGCCCGCACGCGGAGCGCTACGGGCTGGGCTTCTGGCTGCCCCGGCCGGGCGTGGTGCACCTGAACGGCGGCGACCACGGCGTCACCTTCTGGAGCACGCACGAGCCGGCGTCCGGGCTCACCGCGACCCTGATCTCGAACAACCACCGAGGTGGCGGGCCCCTGCTGCGGTGGCTGGACGAGTTCTTCACGAAGGCTTGACACCCTCCGGGACCAGGGCTACCTTCGGCGAATTCAATGGTCTGGCCGCATACCTTTCAAGAGGTGCCCGATGGATGTTTCCGACCAGCAGACCACCCCCGACGACGACGCCGCCCGGCTGCACCAGCTGGGATACGCCCAAGAGCTCAAACGGACGATGTCGGCGTTCTCGAACTTCGCCGTCTCCTTCACGATCATTTCGATCCTCTCCGGCTGCCTGACCCTCTACGGCACCGGCATGAAGACCGGTGGGCCGGCCGCGATGATCTGGGGCTGGGTCCTGGTCGGCTTCTTCGTGATCCTCGTCGGCCTCGGCATGGCGGAGGTGTGCTCCAGCTACCCGACCGCGGGCGGGTTGTACTACTGGGCGGCGAAACTGGCCCCGCGCAACGGTGCGGCCTGGTCGTGGTTCACCGGCTGGTTCAACCTGGTCGGCCAGATCGCCGTCACGGCGGGCATCGACTTCGGCGCCGCGCTGTTCCTCAACGCGTTCCTGGATCTGCAATGGGGCTTCACCGCCACGCCGGGCCACACGATCCTGCTCCTGGCGATCATCCTCGTGGTGCACGGCCTGCTGAACACCTTCGGCGTCCGGCTGGTCGCGCTCCTCAACAACGTCAGCGTGTGGTGGCACCTCATCGGGGTGCTGATCATCGTGGGCGTGCTGACCTTCGTGCCCGCCAAGCACCAGGACGCCTCCTTCGTGTTCGGGGAGTTCGTCAACAAGACGGGCTGGACCTCGCCGATCTACGTGTTCGCGCTGGGCCTGCTGCTCGCGCAGTACACGTTGACGGGGTACGACGCTTCGGCGCACATGACGGAAGAGACGAAGAACGCCGCCAAGGCCGGGCCGCGCGGCATCGTCACCTCGATCCTCGTCTCCCTGGTCGCCGGCTGGATCCTGCTGATCGGCCTGACCTTCGCGATCCAGGACTACGACGGCGCCGTCAACTCCGGGACCGGGGTGCCGCCCGCCCAGATCTTCATCGACGCCACCGGGGTCACCACCGGCAAGTTCCTGCTGCTCATCTGCATCGGCGCGCAGCTGTTCTGCGGCATGTCGTCGGTGACGGCGAACTCGCGGATGATCTACGCCTTCGCCCGTGACGGCGCGATCCCGGGCTCGAGCTTCTGGCACCGGATCAACAAGCGCACCCAGACCCCGACCAACGCCGTCTGGCTTGCCGCGATCGGCGCGTTGATCCTCGCCCTGCCGTACTTGTGGAGCGCGACGGCGTACTACGCGGTCACCTCGATCGCGGTCGTGGGTCTCTACGTCGCCTACGTGATCCCCGTGTTCCTCCGGGTCCGGCGCGGCGACTCGTTCGAACCGGGCCCGTGGAACCTCGGCAAGTGGGGCAAGCCGATCGGCATCATCGCGTCGGTCTGGGTCGCGTTCATCTTCGTGCTGTTCATGCTCCCGCCGGCGTCGCCGGTGACCGTGGACTCCTTCAACTACACGCCGATCGCCTTCCTCGTGGTGCTGGGCGGGGCCGGCCTGTGGTGGGTGGTTTCGGCCCGGAAGTGGTTCACGGGGCCGAAGGTCCAGGGGTCGGAGGCGGAACTGGCCGCGGTGGAACAGGAACTGAAGGAACTGGGCTGACCTCGGGCCCCGGGCGAACTGGTGAAGGAGTCTTCCGCCCTCCCCTGTGCGGAAGACTCCTTCACCGCCCCCGGCGGCCTCACGAGACCGGCTCCAATGTCGCAGGCCGACCTTGAACGAACCTTGTGCGCGGTTCCCCGCCATCGGCAAGGCGAAGATGCCTCAGCACCGGTAACCCGCGCGGGGCCGTCCAGCCGACGTCAGGTGGTGGCGGGACGGGATTCGCCCGGGCTGACCTCCGGCGCCGGGGAGCGGTGGCCGGGCCGGACCACCGCCACGGCCGCCGCACCCAGTGCGCCGACGCCCGCGAACGCGTAGAAGCCCCACGGATAGGCGATGCCAGCCGTCAGCAGCGCGCCGCCGAGCAGCGGGCCCGAGATCGCGCCGATCCGGCCGATGCCCGCCGACCAGCCGAGGCCGGTCGCGCGGATCGCGTCCGGGTAGAGCCGGCCGATGTAGGCGTACACCAGCACCTGGGCGCTGAACACGAAGCACCCGGTCAGGAACACCGCCACGTACAGCCCGACCGCGGGCAGCTTCACGCTCAGCAGGGCGAGGAACACCGCACCCGCGCAGAACCAGGCGATGGCCGACGGGCGGATGCCGACGCGGTCGGCGACCCGGCCCGCGACGAGCAGGCCCGCGATGCCGCCGACGTTCAGCGTCAGCAACAGGCTCAGCGCGGCGCCCAGCGGGTACCCGGCCTGGCGCATGATCTCCGGCAGCCACGTGTTCAGGCCGTAGACCAGCAGCAGCCCCATGAACGAGGTGACCCAGAACGCGATCGTCGCGCGCAGCAGGCCGCCGCGGAACAGGCCCGCGACGGCGTGCCCCGCCGAGCGTTCGGCCGCCCGGACCCGCTGGAACGTCTCGGACTCCGGCAGGAACTTCAGCATCAGCGGAACCAGGACCAGCGCGGGCAGCGCGCCGGCGACGAACATCGCGCGCCAGCCCAGCGGCGAGATCAGGACGATGCCCAGCAGCGCCGTCAGCACCGCGCCGACGTGGTAGCCGGTCATCACCGTGGTCGTCGCGCTGCCGGACTTGCCGTGGCGCGCGTACTCCGTGACCAGCGTGATCGCCGTCGGCAGGCAGCCGCCGAGGCCGAGCCCGGCGACGAACCGCAGCAGCCCGAAGACGAACGTCGACGGCGCGAAGGCGCACAGCAGCGTGCACAGCGAGAACAGCGTCACGGAGATGATCAGGGACTTCCGGCGGCCGATGACGTCGGTGACCGTGCCGATGGCCAGGCCGCCGAGCATCATCCCGGCGAGCCCCACGGTCGACACGACCGACGCCGTGGCCGGGGTCAGGCCCCAGACGTGGCCGCGGAGCAGCACGGGCAGCACCGTGCCGAGGACGACCAGGTCGAACCCGTCGAGCAGGACGGCGGTCCAGGCCAGGGGCACGACCCAGGAGCGGGGGCCAGGGGACATCGGAACCTCCGGAGGTGCGTCGGTGCACGCCTGCCGCACAGGTGTGCGTATTGCGCACAAGTATGCCTGCGGGGTACGACACAATCCAGCGCGCTTCCATTGACCGGAAGCCGAGCAGAGGCCCGCGACCTGCGGAAAGATCGGGCTCGTGGAGATCCTGACGCTGATGGGCGTGCTCGCGGGTTCGCTGGCGCTGACCGCCCTCGCCCGGCGCTACAACCTGTCCGCGCCACTGCTGGTGGTAGTCGTCGCGCTCGGCGTCGCGCTGATCCCCGGCGTGCCGCGGTTCGAGCTGGAGCCCGAGCTGGTGCTCACCGTGGTGCTGCCGCCGCTGCTCTACTCGACGTCGCTGGAGAGTTCGCTGACGCACTTCAAGCGGGCCCTGCGGCCGATCGTCGCGCTCGGCGTGGTGCTGGTCGCCGTCACCGCCGTGGTCGTCGCCCTCGTCGTGCACCTGCTGCTGCCGGACGTGCCCTTCGCGTCCGCGCTGGTCCTCGGGGCGGTCGTGGCCCCGCCGGACGCGGTGACGGCGGTGGCGATCGGCCGCAAGCTCGGCCTGCCCCGGCGGGTGATGACCGTGCTGACCGGGGAAAGCCTGGTCAACGACGCCGCCGCGCTGACGCTGTACAAGGTCGCGCTCGCCGCCGTCGCGGGCACCGCGGGCTCGGCGGGGCACGGGTTCGCGGTGTTCGGCGTCGCGACCGTGCTGGGCATCGGGGTCGGCCTGGCCATCGGCGGGCTCGTCGTGCTGATCCGCCGCTTGCTCGACGACCCGCTGGTGGAGTCGGCGTTCGGGATCATCGTGCCGTTCGCCGCGTACGTCACCGCCGAGCACCTGCACCCCTTCAGCGCCGACTTCAGCGGGTCGGGCGTGCTCGCCGTCGTCGCGGCGGGCCTGCTGCTGGGGCACCGCGCGCTGTACGCCTCGCCCGCGACGCGCATGCAGGACCGATCCGTGTGGGCGTCGATCGACGTCCTGCTCGAAGCGCTGGTGTTCGCCCTCATGGGGCTGCAGCTGCCGTTCGTGCTGGACGGCGCGCACCACGCCGCCCGCGACAACGGGACGCTCGCGCTGGTCGCGGTGGCCGTGCTCGCGGTGACGATGCTCGTGCGCGTCCCGGCGGTGTTCGTGTCCGCCTACCTGCCGCAGACGATGCGGCTCTTCGGCCGCGACCGCTCAGCGCCGTCGTGGCGGACGCTGGCGGTGGTCTCGTGGACGGGCATGCGCGGCGTGGTGACGCTCGCCGCCGCGGCGGGCATCCCGGCGAACACCCCGGGCCGCGCGGAAATCCAGCTGTTCGCGTTCACGGTGGCCATCGGCACGGTGCTGATCCAGGGGCTGACGCTGCCGCCGCTCATCCGGGTGCTGCGGGTCGAGGAC
This sequence comes from Amycolatopsis sp. CA-126428, assembly GCF_002904335.1. Classification (GTDB taxonomy): domain Bacteria; phylum Actinomycetota; class Actinomycetes; order Mycobacteriales; family Pseudonocardiaceae; genus Amycolatopsis. The sequence goes on from NZ_PPHF01000048.1 coordinate 106,798, forward strand.
CCCTCCGAGGCCGCCCGCGACGAGGCCGAAGAGCTGGCCGCGCGCGAAGTCGCGAAGCAGGCCGCGCACGAACGGCTGCGCGAGATCAGCCACGAGCGGCTGACTTCCCTGGACCTGCCCCCGGACCGGGTCACCCGGCTCAAGGAGCGCCTGGAACGCCTGATCGACATGCGCTACCGGTTCGCCAAGGCGGCGATCACGCTGTCCGGCGAGGAACACTCCGGCAGCCCGCAGGCGCAGTTCGCGAAGGCCCGGCGCGAACTGCTGATCACCCAGCGCAAGGCGATGATCGAGGAGAACCGCGCGGGCCGCCTCGACGACGAAGTGCTGCGGAAGGTGCTGCGGGAGCTGGATCTGGAGGAACTGTCGGTGTCGGCGACCCTCACGAACCGGATGGGCTGAGCGCCGCCCAGGTCCGCAGGCGCTCCTCGGCGGAGCGGATCCCGGTCGACGTCAGGACGACGTCGGTGGCGCCGGCGTCGTAGTAGCGCCGGATCCCCCGCGCGACGGTCTTTTCGTCACCGATGAGCGCGAGTTCCACGGGGTGGTCCACGCCTTCCGCATCGAGGATCTTCCGGTACGACGGAATTTGCGCGTAGAAGGCCATTTGCTCGGCGGCGAGCGCGCGGACGGCGTCGGGTTCGTCCGTGACGACGGCCGGAACGGCGGCGATGATCCGCTTCCCGCCGGGCAGAGCGGGGACGATCCGCTCGGAAAGCGCTCGCGGCCCGGCGAGGTACGGGAGGGTGCCGTCGGCGAGTTCCCCGGTGACGGCCAGCGCCTGCGGCCCCATGGCCGCGACGATGATCGGCACGTCCCCACCACCGGCCACAGTGGACGGTCCGGGCGAGTGGGCCCGGACGGTCTCGCCGTCGAAGTCGGCGGCTTCCCCGGCGAAGACCTGCCGCAGCACGGTCAGGTACTCGCGCAGGTGCCGGATCGGCGGCGGGTACTCGACGCCGTAGACGGGCCCCAGGAAGCCCTTCGAGCCGAGCCCGATCCCGAGCGTGAACCGGCCACCGGTGGCGGCCTGGGCGGTCTGCGCCGCGCTCGCGACCAGCAGCGGGTGGCGCGGATACGTGGGCACCACGGAGGTGCCGACCTCGATCCCGGGCACCTCCCGCCCGGCGAGCGCGGCGATCGCGATGGCGTCCTGGCTGAGCGGCAGCTGCGAGAACCAGACGGACTTCATCCCGGCCTCGGCGGCTTGCCGGGTCTGGGCGATGAGCTCGTCGACGAGGTTCGGCGCCCGGTCCGTGTCCCCGGCCGGCAGCGCGACTCCGATGGTCATGGTCCCAAGCTAGCCACCGGCGCCAGCGGTTTTCCGGCTTCCCAGGAATTGAGAACCCGAGCGGGCCGGCGTGAGATCGCCCACGCTGGAGCGAAATCCCGATCTTCAGGAGAGCCCATGTCGCTGACCGAAGTCATCGAAGGCACCCGCAAGGCCGTCGACGCCGATCCGCACAACGCCGCCGCCTCCTTCAGCGTCGGCCACGTTCTCAAGCCCGGCACCAAGACCGAGGTGGCGGTCACCGTCCGGGACCACACCTTCACCGTCGACGAACCGCCCGCGCTCGGCGGGACCGACCAGGCCGCCAACCCCGTCGAGTACGCGCTGGCGGCCCTCGGGTCCTGCCAGGTCATCACCTACCAGTTCTGGGCGGCGAAGCGCGGGATCCCCCTCGACTCCATCAAGGTTACCGTCGACGGCGACCTCGACCTGCACGGCTTCTTCGGCTTCTCCTTCAACACGCGGCCCGGTTTCGGGGACGTCCGCGTGTCCGTCGAACTCGACGGGCCGGCGAGCCGGGAGCGCTACGAAGACCTCAAGCGCGAGGTCGACGAGCACTGCCCGGTGCTCGACCTGTTCCGGAACGAAACGCCGGTCAGCACCAAGCTGACCTAGACGAACTGGTGCCGCACGATCGTCTGCTCGCGGCCCGGACCCACGCCGATCGCGGAAATCCGCGCGCCCGACAGCTCTTCCAGGCGCTCGACGTACGCGCGGGCGTTCGCCGGGAGCTCCTCGAACGTGCGGCACGCGGAGATGTCCTCGAACCAGCCGGGGTGCTCTTCGTAGATCGGGATCGCGTGGTGCACGTCGGTCTGCGTCATCGGCATGTCCTGCGTGCGGAACCCGTCGACTTCGTAGCCGACGCACACCGGGACCTTCTCCAGGCCGGACAGCACGTCCAGCTTCGTGAGGAAGTAGTCGGTGATGCCGTTGACGCGCACCGCGTACCGCGCGATCACCGCGTCGAACCAGCCGGTGCGGCGCGAGCGGCCCGTCGTCACGCCGAATTCGCCGCCCTGCTTGCGCAGGTACTCGCCGGACTCGTCGTGCAGCTCCGTCGGGAACGGGCCGGAGCCGACGCGCGTGGTGTAGGCCTTGAGGATGCCGAGCACCGTCGTGATGCGGCCCGGCCCGATGCCCGAGCCCGCGCTCGCGCCGCCGGACGTCGGGTTCGACGACGTCACGAACGGGTAAGTGCCGTGGTCGACGTCGAGCAGCGTGCCCTGTGAGCCCTCCAGCAGCACGGTTTCGCCGCGCTCCAGGGCCTGGTTGAGCTGCAGCCGCGTGTCGGCGATGCGGTGCGCGAACTTCTCGCCCGCCGCCAGCACCTCGTCGGCGACCTGGTCGGCGTCGAGGGCCTTGCGGTTGTAGACCTTCACCAGCACCTGGTTCTTGAACTCCAGCGCGGCTTCGACCTTCTGGCGGAAGATCTTCTCGTCGAGCAGGTCCTGCACGCGGACGCCGACGCGGGCGATCTTGTCCTGGTAGCACGGGCCGATGCCGCGGCCGGTGGTGCCGATCTTGCGGCTGCCGAGGTACCGCTCGGTGACCTTGTCGATGGCCACGTGGTACGGCATGATCAAGTGCGCGTCGGCGGAGATCAGCAGCTTGGACGTGTCGACGTCCCGCGCTTCCAGTCCGGACAGCTCTTCCAGCAGCACGCCCGGATCCACGACCACGCCGTTGCCGATGACGTTCGTCACGCCGGGGGTGAGGATGCCGGACGGGATGAGGTGCAGGGCGAAGTTTTCGCCGTTCGGCAGGACGACCGTGTGACCGGCGTTGTTGCCACCCTGGTAGCGGACGACCCACTGGACGCGGTCACCCATCAGGTCGGTGGCCTTGCCCTTGCCTTCGTCCCCCCATTGGGCCCCGATGAGCACGATGGCCGGCATGTGACACTCCAGGTGTTCGACGACGTGAGGTTTAGTGTCCCGGACGGACACCGGTGGCGCTGCTCAATGCCGGTGCATGAGCGTAACGGAGGACCCGCGGGTGCGCGGAATAGTGGTGGCTTGTGGCGACGAAGCGGCCGGCTTCGAAGAGGTCGACGACGTCGAGTCGATCCGCGTGCCGAGCCGTCCCGGCAAGGCGGAAATCGACCCCTTGCTGGGCGAACACGATCACCTGGTGGTCTCCGGCACGGACGCGGACCTCGCCGCCGTCGTGCTGCGCCTGCTCCGCAAGGACGCGCTCTCCGGCGTGTCGGTCGGGTTCGTGCCGTCGTCGCCGGACTCGGTCGTCGGCGCGCTCTGGGGGCTGCCGAAGACGCCGCTGCGGGCGCTCGCGCTGGCGTTGCGCGGCGAGGTCGACCCGGTGCCGCTGATCCGCGACGACGTCGGCGGCGTGCTCGTCGGGCGCGGGCAGCTGCGGATGGTCCGCGGTGTCGCCTACGCCGACGAGCGGGTGGCACTGCGGGGGCCGGCCGCGTCGATCGAGGTGCTGCCGGACCCCGGCGGCCCCGGCCTGGCCGTCCGCGTCGTGAAGGGCACCCTCTTCAAGCGGCCGATGACGCTCTACTCGCGGGCGTTCCAGATCGGCTGCATCCCGACCCGGCCGGTGCTCGACGACGTCGTGCACGAGCGCGCGGTGAACAAGTGGACCTGGTACCGGCACACCGAGGACCTGCGGCTGGTCCGGGGCGCCGTCTGACGGACAGCAACATGTCACCTATACGTGTTGTACCCGACACTCCCGTGCTTGAGGGTTGGCTGTCCCCACCCCTGACACGGAGGGCAGCAAAATGCCAACCAGGCGTGCTGTTCGTCATTCGTTCACTGTGCTGGCCGTCACCGCGGTGCTGTCCGGCACGCTGGCCGGCGTCGCGGACGCGACCCCGCCGGGCATCCCGTCGGCCACCACGGCGAAGTCCGAGCTCGCGGCGCTGACCGTCAAGGCCGACGGCTCGCAGACCGGCTACAGCCGCGACAAGTTCCCGCACTGGATCGACCAGGGCGGCAGCTGCAACACCCGCGAAGTGGTGCTCAAGCGCGACGGCACGAACGTGGTGACCGACTCCAGTTGCGCCGCGACCTCCGGCAAGTGGGTCAGCCCGTACGACGGCGCGACCTGGACCGCGGCGTCCGATGTGGACATCGACCACGTCGTGCCGCTGGCCGACGCGTGGCGCACCGGCGCGTCGTCGTGGACGACCGCGCAGCGCCAGGCGTACGCGAACGACCTCACCGACCCGCAGCTGATCGCCGTGACCGACAACGTCAACCAGGAGAAGGGCGACAAGTCGCCCGACGCGTGGAAGCCGCCGCTCGTCGGTTACTGGTGCACCTACGCGAAGATGTGGGTCGCGGTGAAGTACAAGTTCAAGCTGACGATCAACTCCGCCGAAAAGACCGCCCTGACGGACATGCTCAACCGCTGCTGACGCCGGTACGCTCGGGCGGTGCGGATCCTGTTCACGTGCCGCCCGGCGTACGGCCACCTCTTTCCCCTACTCCCCCTGGCGAACGCGGCGCGCGCGGCCGGGCACGAGGTCGTGTTCGGCACCGGCGAGGCGTTCGTGCCGAAAGTGCGTGAGCTCGGGTTCGTGACCCACCGCGCGGGCCTCGGCATCTCCGAGGCGGAAGCCGAAGCCAAGCGGCGGCACGGCGAGGACGCCGGGTTCGTGGACCTCGCCCTCACGACGTTCGGCGAGCTGCTGCCGCGCTCGCTGCTCGCCGACCTGACACCGCTGCTCCCGGACCTGCGGCCCGGGCTGGTGGTCTACGAGATGAGCGACGTCGGCGCCGGGGTCGCGGCCCGCCGCGCCGGCATCCCCGTCGTCTCGGTCGCGATCGCGCGGTCGATGCCGCCGGAGGTCCTGGCCATCGCCACCGAACGGCTGCGGCCGCTGTGGGGCACGCTGCCCGCGGACGCCCTGTTCGGTGACGCCTGCGTCGATAGCTGGCCCGACAGCCTCCGCGACCCGGGCACGGCGGCCGTGCCGAAGGTGTTCCGGATGCGCCCGACGCCGTACGACCCCGATGTCCCGCTGCCGCCACTGCCCGAAGACGGCTTCGTGTACCTGACCCTGGGCACGGTGGTCTTCGGCGCGACGCAGGTGCTGCGCCGGGCGATCCACGCGCTGGCCCGCCTGGGCGTGGACGTGCTCGTCGCGCTCGGACCGGGTGATCCGTCGGCACTGGGCCCGGTGCCGGAAAACGTGCGGGTCGCGGGGTTCGTGCCGCAGGCCGAGGTGCTGGCACACGCGGGCCTGGTGGTGCACCACGGCGGCACGGGCACGGTGCTGGGGTCGCTCGCCGCCGGCCTGCCGCAGCTGGTCCTGCCCCAGGGCGCCGACCAGTTCGCCAACGCGGACAGCCTCTCCGCGCTGGGTGCCGCGAAGTCCTTGGCGGGCGACGAGATCACGATGCCCGCCATCGAAGCCGCCGCCCGGGAACTCCTGGCCGACCCCGCCACACGGGCCGTCGCCCGCGGCATCGCGGCCGAGATCGCCGCAATGCCCGCACCCGAGGCGGTCCTGGACGAGCTGGTCACCTGGGCCTCGTGAGTGGTAAGGCGGGTTCTAACCCGCGTTACCACTCACGAGCGCCAGGATCTCCCGCGCCACCGCGTCGTTCTGGCGGAAGGACAACGCGTTCGTCCGCGGCCGTGTGAACGCCGCCGCCGAGCGGGCGCTCGTGTGCGGGCCCACCGCGAACCGGTGCGGGTGGGGGCGTCCGGTCCCGTCGAGCAACCGGGAGTCGGACACGCGCGTGTGGATGCGGCCCGACGGCAGCGAAGTGCCCGTCACCGGGTCCGCCACCGTCTCTTCCGCCAGTTCGCCCGCGTCGCGCAGCTGCCGGAGCAGGCCGTCGGCGGCACGGGTCACGCTCGGGCCCGGCAGCCGCGCTTCGATCAGCGTGCGGGCCTCGACCGTCTCCGGGTGGCTCGCCGACGACGCCACGAAGACGCCGCGCTCCGCCGTCACCCGCATTTCCGCGCCCGCGAAGGAAACGACCCCCGCTTCGTGCAGCGCCAGCAGCTCCTCGAGGCGGCGCGGCGGCGGACCGCTGGCGTAGTAGGAGAAGAACCCGTGGAACCAGCCGTCCATATCGGACACCTGTGAGGCCGCGCCCAGACGTCCTTTTTGGACCAGCGCGGGCAGCTGGCCGTACACCGACAGCAGCGCCATGAAGGCGCCGAGGTCGGCGCTGAACTCCTGGTCCGCCCGGCGCGCCAGGTCGGCCTCGACGTACTTGCGCAGCTCCTTGCCGAACTCCTCCGCCGTGCCGAAGGTCCGGTCCGCCATCGGCCGGTCCAGCCGGTCGAGGTCGAGGCGGTCGGCGTCGGCGGGCACCGCGCGCCCGATGAGCTCCCGCATGGCGGGCGAATCCCAGGCCAGGTCGGCGAAGGCGTCGGCGAACACGGCGAAGTCCATCCGGACGCGGCCGGGGTGCCCGGTGAACAGCTCGCTGTAGTAGCCCCAGGCCAGTTCCTTCGCGATCAGCGGCCAGACGTCCGCGCGGAAGTCGAGGGCGGCCCCGGCCAGCCCGTCCATGGCGTAGGCGTCGAAGAACCTGGGCAGCCGCAGCGGTTTCCCGCGCAGCCGGTAGCCGATCTTGGCGTGGTAGGGCACCCCGCGCCGCGAGCCGACGTGCAGCACCGGCTCGGCGCCGCTCGGGTCGTAGCGCAGGCCGCCGCACGGGAGGTCCTCGAACCGGCCGCCGCGGCCCTCGGTCAGCAGTAGCATCAGGTCGACGAACGCCAGCCCGAACCCGCGCACGAGCACGGTTTCGCCCGGTTCGACGCCCGCGTAGTCGACGTCGGCGGTGTAGCCGGCCGGGTAGTAGGACAGCCCGTGCCGCGCGGCGAACGCCACCAGCTCGCGCTCCCGCTCGTCCGGTTCCGCGTCGAGGTGGCCGACGGTGAAGACGACGGCGTCCGCCACGATCGCCGATCCGTCGGACAGGGTGACGGTGCGGCCGTCGACCCCGGTCGCGCGGGCCGCGTGCTCGAGGACGTCGACGTCTTCGGGCAGGTCCTCGACGACCTTCCGGTAGACCCAGGTCAGGTAGGCGCTCTGCAGGCGCCGGGTGGGGAAGTGGAAGGGGTCGAGCGCCGTCAGCTCGGCGACGACGTCGGGCGGCACGTCGGCGTCGAGGCCGCCGTCACGCACCTTCCGCGCCCACTCCAGCAGCGACGGCCCCGGCCGCACCGGGCCCGCCATCTTCACCGACTCGTCGGTGAACATCGTGACGTCCTCGGGCATGGAGTTCATCCGCAGCAGCGGTGACTGGTCGTAGCGCCAGACCCGGCCGGGCCCCGGCGGGAACGGGTCGATCAGGTGCACCTCGAGCCGCCGGCCGCCGAGCAGTTCCGCGGCGTTCGCGCCGAGCCGTTCGAGGACGCCGACCCCGCGGGGTCCGGCGCCCACGACGGCGAGGGTGAACGGCGGGAAGTCGGCCACGAATCCGAAGCTACGCCGGGGTTCCGGCGCCGGACGTCCGTCCCACAGGGCGGAATCGCGGCCCGGACCCATCCGCTCCCGGCCGCGGCTCCGAATACCCCGGCACACCGGTGAAAGGAGCGAACTTGTCCTTCGTCCACCCAGGCGCCCGGGCCTCGATCACCCGCCCCCCACCTGCGAATACTTGACCGATGAGCTCGGTTCGCCGCACCGCGTCCACACCGCGCAGGACGTGGTCGGCACCCTCCTCCGGGGGAACTGGGCGATCTTCGCCCACGAATGGGCCGACCCCGACGGGATCGACCCCGAGCACTGGCGGGACGTCGTCGAGGCCGCCGCGGAGGCGGCCGGGGTCGACGTCGAGTTCGTCGTCATCCCGCGCCGGTCCCTGACCGTCGTGTTCAACCGGGCGATACCCCCCACCTTCGAGCAGGTCCGCGCGTCCGTCGAGGTCATCGAACGCGCGCGGGGCCGCGGCTGACCTCCCGTTTCCCTCGCGGCCACCGCGCGCACGCGAGGTGGCTACTTTTGCCCCTGGCGACCGACCAAGGGGTACGGAATGATCCATTCGTGACTCCTGGGCGACCGGTCAGACACTGCGGGCTATCGTCTGACCCGTTCGGGAAAGCTCCGTGACACCTTGGATACCAGCGAAAGAACCTAGAGATTTACCAACAGTCACGGGACACTGGCTGGGGTAACTCACGTACCGTGACTGCCTCATGACCGCCTGGTCGTCTTGTCACCGGAGGCCACGGGACGGACGCGGTCTGTAGAAGAGGTCGGGAGAAAACGCATGGCAGCACCGCCGGATCGCGTCACGTTCCGCGAGGTGTTCGGGATCGCCGAGTTCCGGGCGCTGTGGTTCGGCGAGCTGCTCTCGATCGCCGGCGACCAGCTGGCCAGGGTCGCGCTGTCCATCCTCGTGTTCACCGGGACGAACTCCGCCACGCTCACCGGCCTGACCTACGCGCTGACGTACGCGCCTTCGCTGCTGGGCGGCATCTTCCTGACCGGCTTCGCCGACCGCTTCCCGCGCCGCAGCGTGATGGTGCTCGTCGACCTGCTGCGGGCCGTCCTGATCCTGCTGGTCGCCCTGCCCGGGATGCCGTTCTGGCTGATGTGCGTGCTGGTCGGCGGCGTCTCCCTGGTCAACCCGCCGTTCAAGGCGTCCCAGCTGGCGCTGCTGCCGCAGGTGCTCGAAGGCGACCGGTTCGTCGTCGGGATGGGCATCCGGAGCATGACCGTGCAGACCGCCCAGCTGCTCGGCTTCGCCGGCGGCGGCGCGCTGCTGCTCGCCCTCGACCCGCACGTGGCGCTGGTCGTCGACGCCGCCACGTTCGTGCTGTCGGCGTTCTTCGTGCGCTTCGGGGTCCGCGCCCGGCCGGCCGCGGCCTCCGGTGAGCAGCGCAAGTCCTTCTTCGCGACGCTCGGCGGCGGTGGCCGCACGGCGTTCGCGAGCTCGTCGCTGCGGACGCTGGTGCTGTTCACCTGGCTGATGGGGCTGCTACCGGTCTACGAGGGCATCGCCGCGCCGTACGTCACCGCGGCGGGCGGCGGCCCCGAATCGATCGGCCTGCTGCTCGCGGCCGACCCGATCGGCAGCGTCATCGCGACCTTCGCCTACACGCGCTGGGTGCCCGCGCGGCTGCGGCCGAAGCTGATCGGCCCGCTCTCGGCGCTGTGCGCCGTGCCGCTGGTGCTCTGCTTCCTGAACCCCGGCCCGATCTCGTCGATCGTCCTGTTCATCGTCTCCGGCGGCCTGGGCACGGTCTGCCTGCTGCAGGCGACCGCGTCACTGACCCTGGCGGTGCCCGACGAGCAGCGGGCGCAGGTGATGGGCCTGTCCAACACGGGCCTGACCACGATGATGGGCATCAGCCCGCTGATCGGCGGCGTGCTCGCGGATCAGCTGACCCCGCACGGGACGGTCGGGATCTTCGGCATCGCCGGGATCGTGCTCACCCTGCCGCTGGCGGTGCTGTGGAGCCGGGCGCTGTCGGGCGAGCCCGGACGATGGATCGACAAAGAAGCCGCACGCGCCGAACATGCATGACATGCCCCGCGCGTGGGCCCGACCTGCGCGACCTTGCGGTGCGCTGTGCGGTCACTGTTCTTTGCCGCGCATCGCTGGCCACCTCTCGTTCCGGTGTCAAAGAAAAAGTACACACCGAAAGCCCTTGTGGACAGCAGGCGAACGGTCTGAAACTGTCTGTGAGTACTTTGTCACCGTACATTTGCGCAAGGGTCTGGGGGAAAAATGGTCACATCGGGGGAACAGCGCGGCCAAGACTTGATTTCTCGGGCGCGGGGCTGGGCACTGTGGACCCGCCCCCGCGACTGGATCATCGCGACGCTGACCGCCATCACGGTCATGCTGAGCTGGACGGCCGTCTCGCTGTTGACCGTACCGGTCACCGTCGCCCAGCTGGGCACGTTTTCACTGCTCACGGCCCTGGCCGTGGCGCAGACCGAGGTCAGCAGGCGGCTGGAGCGGCAGCGCCGCATCCTCAGCAGCGGGCCCTACATCTCGATGACTTCGGTCTGGCTGCTGCCCGCCGGCCTGCTGCTGCCGGCCCAGCTGATCGCCGCACTCGGGGTCGTGCTCTACGTCTACCTCGCGTTCCGTAGTTGGTCCGGCACCCGTCCGGGTGAATTTCACCGCGTGGCCGCGAACGCCACGACGATGATCCTCTCGGCCTTCTCCGCGGGTGTCGTCGGTCACATGACCATCGGCAGCGGCGTCGCGACGGTGACGCTGGCCGCGCTGGCCTTCTTCACGGTCAACACCGCGCTGACCGGCCTCGGCCTGTACCTGGCCGACCCGAAGAACGCGACCCCGGTGTCGTGCCTCGGCAACATGGACGACAACCTGCTCGAGCTGTCCACCTTGTGCGTCGGCGCGCTGCTGGTGATGGTGCTCAACGAGGAGCCGCTGCTCTCGGTGCTGGTCATCCTGCCGCTCTACGTGCTGCAGCGGTCCGTGCTGATCAAGCGGCTGGAAGAGCTGGCCACGACCGACCAGAAGACGCAGCTGCTCAACGCCACCACCTGGCAGGACGGCGCGCAGCGCGAGATCTCGCGGGCGGAGCGGGAGAACGGCAGCTTCGGCGCCATGATGATCGACCTCGACCACTTCAAGCGGATCAACGACACCTACGGGCACCTCGCGGGGGACGACGTGCTCAAGGCGGTCGCCGCCGTGGTCCGGCAGGAGACCCGGGCGCACGACCTGGTCGGCCGGTTCGGCGGTGAAGAGTTCGTCGCGTTGCTGCCCTCGACGTCCAAAGAAGACGCGATCGTCACTGCGGAGCGGATCCGGCAACGGGTCAGCGAGCTGATCATCAGCACCACGACCAACGCGGGCGCCGCCGTCGACATCGAACGGCAGACGGCGTCGATCGGCGTCGCCGCGTACCCACTGGACGGCTCGTCCATCGAGGAAGTGATGGCGTCCGCCGACGCGGCCGTGTACGCGGCCAAACACGGCGGGCGCAACCGGGTGGTGGGGTCGGAGGCGGCGGCCTTGGCCGCGGCTTAGCGCCCTAACGCAACCGATCGATGACGTCGCTCGCCTTGGTCTGCAGGCGGGCGACGCCACCCACGGTGAACTCAGTGAGCAGGTCGATCAGGGCGTCCTGGTCCGGCGGCTCGCCGTCCCAGGTGGCCTGGACCAGTGACTCGGTCATCGCGAAGAAGAGCGTGACGAGCGCGCGGTCCGCCCGGCCCGAGTCGATGCCGTGGGCGGCCCACCGCTTGCGGCTGGCCTCGGCGTAGACGACGGCCAGCCGCTCCCTCAGCCGGGTGAGAGCGGGGTCGCCCGCCCGCTCGGCCGCGCGGAGCACGCCGTAGCCCTCGGGGTGGTCGGCGACGAAGGTGACCATGTTGGCGTAGTTGGCCCGCGCCCAGGCCCGCAGGCCGGGCTGCTCGTCGGCCACCGACGGCCCCGCGATGGCGGTGAAAGCCCTCTCTTCGGTGTCCGCCACGACCTCGGCGAACAGCGTCGCCCGGTCGCCGAACTGCTCGTAGACGGCTTGGCGCGAGACGCCGGCCTCACGCGCGATCTGCTCGATCGTCGCGCCCTGCATCCCGTGCTGCCCGACCACCCTCGCCGTCGCGTTCAGCACGCGGGCGCGCTGCTCCGAAACCGGGAGCTTGCGCGGCCGCCCACGCGGAGCCGGGCTTGACATGGTGGTCCACCTCACGTGATTCTTTTTCCGACACCTCTGTCTAAAAAGGTGTTTCCCCGCGCACCCGCCCTGCTCAACGAGGAGCAAGCATGCGTATCTTCCTCCGCCGCGCCCTCTCCGCGGCCGTCGCCACGATTTCCGTTCTCGCGCTGGCGACGCTGGGCCCGCCCCAGGCCTCCGCCGCGTCCTTCTACGATCCGCCGTCCCCCCTGCCCGCCGGCCGCAACGGTGACCTCATCCGGCACGAGACGTCGACGTTCTACATCGATCCGGTCCAGCTGATCAAGGCCGACGCGAACGTGCAGCGGATCATGTACCGCAGCACCGACACGCACGGCTCGCCGATCGCCGTCACCGGCACGGTGCTGACCCCGCGGTCGGCGTGGCACGGCACCGGGGTGCGCCCGATCGTTTCCTACGCCGTCGGCACCCAGGGCGAGGGCGACGACTGCGCGCCGTCGAAAGCGCTTGCCGCGGGCTTCGAGTACGAAGGGCCGTTCATCGCGGGGCTGCTGGCGCGGGGGTACGGGGTCGTCGTCACCGACTACGAAGGGCTGGGCACGCCCGGGGACCACACGTACGTCAACCGCGCGTCCGAGGGCCACGCCGTGCTCGACGCGATCCGCGCGGCGCAGCGGCTGCCGGAGGCCGGGCTCCCGGACGACGGCCCGGTCGCGATCGCGGGCTACTCCCAGGGCGGCGGCGCGTCGGCCGCGGCGGCGGAGCTGCAGCCGAGCTACGCACCCGAGCTGAACTTGAAGGGCGCGTACGCGGGGGCGGTGCCGGCGGACCTCGCCGAGGTCGCCAAGAACCTCGACGGCCACTACGCGGTCGGCTTCCTCGGCTTCGCGCTGGTGAGCATGAACTACGCCTACCCCGAGCTGAACATCCCGGCGCTGCTCAACGCGCGCGGGAAGCAGCTGTTCGAGCAGGTCCGCACCGAGTGCACGGTGGAAGCGATCGCCGCGCACGCCTTCACGCAGTCCTCGACGCTGACCACCGACGGCCGCTCGCTCACCGCGTACCTCGGCGAGGAGCCGTACGCCTCCCGCGTGGCCGAGCAGAAGATCGGGACGCTGAAGCCGACGGCGCCGGTGCTGATCGTGCACAGCGCGCTCGACGACATCGTCCCCTACGCGCAGGACCGCGACCTGGGCCGGACGTGGTGCGGCAAGGGCGTGCGGGTGCAGTTCAGCACGACGCTGATCCCGACGCACGTGCTCGGTGCGGTGCGGGCGTTCCCGGAGGCGTTCGCCTGGCTCGAAGGCCGCTTCGCCGGCCTCCCGGCGCCAGTCAACTGTGGCTGGTTCTGAGGTCTCCCGCAGCCGGTCGTGAGTGGTAAGGCGGGTTAGAACCCGCCTTACCACTCACGACCGGGGGGGTCACTTCAGGCCGGTGGCTTCCGCGGCGGCGGGGTCGGAGTCGGCGAGGAACGTCCGGCAGCGCTCGAACTCCTCGGTCTCGCCGATCTTCCCGGCGGCCTTGCCCAGGACGGCGAGGGCGCGGAGGAACCCCTGGTTGGGGCGGTGCGCCCAGGGCACCGGGCCGAAGCCCTTCCAGCCCGCGCGGCGCAACTGGTCGAGACCCCGGTGGTAGCCGGTGCGGGCGTACGCGTACGCGGCAACGGTCTCGCCCGCGTCGAAGGCCTTCTCGGCCAGCGAAGCCCAGGCCTCGCTGTAGTCGGGGTGTTCGGCCGCGACGGTGGCCGGGTCGGTCCCGGCGTCGAGCGCGGCCTGGGCGGCGGTGTGCTCGGGCAGCAGCGTCGGCTCGGGGCCGAGCAGGTTGTGCGTCATGGGGCCATTGTGCCCATGCCCCCGGATCAGAAGAACAAGCCCGCGAGAATCCCGCCGCCGGCCAGCACCAGCGCGGCGACGAGCACCGCCGCGACAACTCGTTTCGGCATCATGGCGCGACACCATGCCAAGCCGGGGCGGCCCGGAGCAAGTCCGCCACCCGTAGGGGTGAACCCCGGGCGCGAAGCGCCTCCGTTGAGGGTGGTGGCGGGGAAGAAGGTCGGGGGAACCCCGATTTTCGCGTCCTTTGCCACGGTCTTGGCCCACTCGTGACCATGACCGGCCATGATGTCCGGCATGGCCAAGGCAGTCGACGTCCCGGTGGACGTCATTCCGCGCAGTCCCGTCGGCAAGACGCGGCTGTTCTTCACGCGGCACTGGCACCGCGGTGCCCCCGGGCAGCCGACCCCGGACTGGGTGCTCCGGTTCTGCTACGGGATGTGGCTGGCGGCGTTCGCGTTCAAGCTGGTCGGCTCGTCGTGGGACATGTCGTGGCACTTCAGGTGGCTGCGCGACGACCTGGCGCCGCCGCACCTGATCAACACCGTGGGCACGGTGATCATCGTGGTGCTGGTGGCGATCCACAGCTACACGGGTCTCGGCGCCGACAAGACGTCGCTGCGGCTGATGCAGGCCGGCCTGCTGACGTTCCTGGTGGCGGCCCCGCTGGACGTCATCAACCACCGCGTCAACGGCCTCGACCTGACCGCGTGGAGCCCGTCGCACATGATGCTCTACCTGGGCACGGGCATCATGCAGGCCGGCGTCCTGCTCGGCTGGCTCCGGCTGTCCCCGCCGGGCCGCTTCCGGACCGGCGTGCTGCTCGCGCTGTGGGCGTTCTTCCTGGAGAACACGTTCTTCCCGAACGGCCAGCAGGAGTACGGCATCCTCGGCCTGCGCGCCTGGGAGCGCGGCGAGCCGGAGGCGGAGAAGTCGCTGCTGGACTTCGCGGCCAACCAGATCGGGCACCCGGTCGACCGGACGGCGGTGCTGCACTTCACGATGCCGATCCCGGAGTGGGTGTACCCGCTGTGGGGCATCGGCGTGATGGCGTTGATCCTGGTGCTGGCCCGGAAGACCTTGGGATTCCGCTGGGCGGCTACTTCGGTCGCGCTGGCGTACGTCGCTTATCGGTCGGTGATGTGGCCGCTGCTGCTGGGGCTGGGATTCCCGGTGTCGACGGTGCCGTTCTACCTGCTCTTCGTGGGTCTGGCGGTGGACCTGGCGTTCGCGATGAGCCACGGCGTCGTCCGCGCGGCCGCGGGGGCGTTGCTGGTGACGGCGTTCGGGTACGGCGCGTTCTGGCTGCAGTCGCAGTTCCGCCCGTGGGTGCTCGGGGACGCGCACACGGAGTCGGCCCCACCGGCGGCGTACTGGACGGCCGCGGTGGTGCTGGCCGGGGTGTTCGCCCTGTGGGCCGGCGCGGAACCGCTGACCCGGAGGTGGGCAGCGCGGCGCCCGGTCGCCGAATCGGCCTGAACACGACGAAGGGCCGCCACGAGAAGTGGCGGCCCTTTGTCGTGTCCGGAACTACTTGAGCTTCGTGCCCGTCGAGCCGAGCGCCTGGCAGGCCTCGACCACGCGCTGCGCCATCCCGGCCTCGGCGGCCTTCAGGTACGACCGCGGGTCGTAGACCTTCTTGTTGCCGACCTCGCCGTCGATCTTCAGGACGCCGTCGTAGTTCTTGAAGAAGTGGTCCACGATCGGGCGGGTGAACGCGTACTGCGTGTCCGTGTCGACGTTCATCTTCACCACGCCGTACGACACCGCCTCGCGGATCTCCTCCGGCAGCGAACCCGAGCCGCCGTGGAAGACCAGGTCGAACGGCTTCGAGCCCTCGGGCAGGCCCAGCTTCTTCGCCGCCGCCTCCTGGCCGCCCTTCAGGACGTCCGGGCGCAGCTTGACGTTGCCCGGCTTGTACACGCCGTGGACGTTGCCGAACGTCGCCGCCAGCAGGTAGCGGCCCTTCTCGCCGGCTCCCAGGACGTCGATCGTCTTCAGGAAGTCGCCCTCGGCGGTGTACAGCTTCTCGTTGATGTCGTGCGCGACGCCGTCTTCCTCGCCGCCGACGACGCCGATCTCGACCTCGAGGATGATCTTCGCCGCCGCGGCCTTGGCCAACAGCTCCGCGGCGATCTCGAGGTTCTCGTCGAGGTCGATCGCCGAGCCGTCCCACATGTGGGACTGGAACAGCGGGTTCTGGCCGTTCTTGACCCGCTCGGTCGAGATCTCGAGCAGCGGGCGGACGAAGCCGTCCAGCTTGTCCTTCGGGCAGTGGTCGGTGTGCAGCGCGACGTTGATGTCGTACTTCGCCGCGACGACCTGGGCGAACTCCGCCAGCGCGGTCGCGCCGGTCACCATGTCCTTGACCTTCTGGCCGGACGCGAACTCCGCACCGCCGGTGGAGAACTGGATGATGCCGTCGCTCTCCGCCTCGGCGAAGCCGCGGAGGGCGGCGTTCACGGTTTCGGACGAGGTCACGTTGATGGCCGGGTAGGCGAACTCGTTCGCCTTGGCCCGGTCGAGCATCTCCGCGTAGACCTCGGGGGTGGCGATGGGCATCGTTACTCCTCCTTGGCACAGGGTGGTCCCGACCGCATCGTACGAGGTGTACCGCCGCCGCACACCGGTCCCCGCACAGAAACTTCTCCGCACGTCGGATCGGTTCAGAAGGGAGTGCCCGGCCGCCGGGCGAGCCGGCGGCCGGACGGAGATCACAGCAGTTCGGAAGCCAGCGCGCGGTACGCGGGCCACGGGTCCTCGTTCAGGACCTGGATGTTCACGTGGTCCGCGCCGGCTTCGAAGTGCTCGCGCAGGCCCGCCGCGATCGTCTCTGCGTCACCGTGCAGGGCCAGCGCGTCGACCAGGCGGTCACTGCCCTCACCCGCGAGGTCGTCGTCGGTGAAGCCGAGTTTCCGCAGGTTGGCGACGTAGTTCGACAGCCCGAGGTAGAACTTGACGGTGTTGCGGCCGATCGCCCTGGCCTCGGCCGCGTCGGTCCCGAGGACCACCTTGTGCTCCGGTGCCAGCAGCTTGCCGTCACCGAGGATTTCCCGCGCCTCGCGCGTGTGCTGCGGCGTCACCAGGTACGGGTGCGCGCCCGCCGTGCGGTCGCCGGACAGCCGGACCACCTTCGGGCCCAGCGCGGCCAGCGCGCGGCCAGCCACCGGCACGCCCGCCGCGTCCAGGCCGTCCAGGTATTCGACGATCGCCGCGTAGGGCTTCTTGAACTCCTGCGTGTGCTCGGGGTGGCCTGCGCCGATGCCGAGCAGGAAGCGGTCCGGGTACTTCCCGGCGATGCGCTCGTACGCCTTCGCGATCGAGGCCGGTTCGTCCTGCCAGATGTTCACGATGCCGGTCGCGACGACCAGGGAGTCCGTCGCGCCGAGCAGGTCGTCGACGTATTCGAGATCCCCGCCGGGTGAACCGCCCAGCCAGATCGCGCCGTAGCCGAGCTTCTCCGCCTCCCCCGCGAAGTCCGCGTCGACGCTCGAGTAGTGCCGCCAGATTCCGAGCTTGCCCAGTTCGATAGCCATGGAACACTCCAACGCGTGAGACGCCGGTTTTCCTCCCGGAACCGGCAACTAATCTCGGAACCATGACCAAGCTCGGCAACACCGACCTCGACGTGTACGGACTCAACCTCGGGTGCAACGTCTTCGGCTGGACGGCCGACGAACCGCGGTCGTTCACCGTGCTGGACGCCTACACCGCGGCGGGCGGCAACTTCCTGGACAGCGCCGACCTCTACGGAGGCGGCGGTGGCTCCGAGACGATCATCGGCAACTGGCTGGCCGCCCGCGGCCGGCGGGCCGACGTCGTCGTGGCGACCAAGGTCGGGCTGTGGGACGCCCGGCCGGGCCTTTCGGCGAAGAACATCCAGGCCGCGGCGGAGGATTCGCTGCGCCGCCTGCAGACCGACCACATCGATCTCTACTACGCCCACCGCGACGACCCGGACACCCCGCTCGAAGAGACCTTGGCGGCGTTCGACGCCCTGGTCCGCTCGGGCAAGGTCCGCTACCTGGGCGCGTCCAACTACACCGCCGCGCGGCTCGCCGAAGCACTGTCCATTTCGGACGAAAACGGCTTCGCGCGGTTCGCCGTGCTGCAGCCGCACTACAACCTCGTCGAGCGGGACTACGAACGCGACCTCGCGCCGCTCGTCGAGCGCGAAGGCCTTGCGACCCTGCCCTACTTCGCCCTCGCGAAGGGCTTTCTCACCGGCAAGTACCGCACGAAGGACCAAACCGGGGACAGCCCGCGCGCCGCGCGCGCCATGTCCTATTTGGACGCCGATGGTGAACGCGTCCTCGCCGCACTGGACGAAGTCGCCCAGGCGCACGGGGTTTCGGTGGCCACGGTGTCGCTCGCGTGGCTGCGGCAGCAGCCGACGGTCGCCGCCCCGATCGCCAGCGCGCGGACGACCGAGCAGCTCACCGACCTCCTCGCCTCGGTCTCGCTCGAGCTGACCGACGCCGAGGTCGCCACCCTGAGCGCGGCCACCGCCTGAACATACTCATGGGTAGCTTACTGCGGGTAAGTTGAGGTACGGTGCCCTCCGAGAGCGACGTTCGACGTCCAGGAGGGCACCGTGGCCAACCCGTTTTCGCTGCTGAGCGGCACCAAGAAGGTCGACGGCAAGGTGGTGCTGATCACCGGCGCGGCCCGTGGCATCGGCGCCGGCCTCGCCGAACGGCTGGCCGCTCGCGGCGCCAAGGTCGCCCTCGTCGGCCTCGAAGCCGACGAGCAGAAGAAGGTCGCCGACCGGATCGGCCCGGACGCGCGGTCCTGGGAAGCCGACGTCACCAGCTGGGACGCGCTCGAGCGCGCGACGGCGAGCGTCGTCGAGCACTTCGGCGGGATCGACATCGTGATCGCGAACGCCGGCATCGCGACCGCGGGCTTCGTCCGCTCGGTCGACCGGGCCGCGTTCGAGAAGGTCATCGAGGTCGACCTGCTCGGCGTCTGGCGCACGTTCCGCGTCACGCTCCCGCACGTCATCGAGCGCAAGGGCTACCTGCTGGCGATTTCGTCGCTCGCCGCGATCACGCACGCGCCGGGGATGGCGAACTACTCCGCCGCCAAGGCCGGCGTCGAAGCGTTCTCCAACAGCCTCCGCGCCGAAGTCGCCCACCTGGGTGTCAAGGTCGGCGTCGCGCACCCGACGTGGATCCGCACCGACCTCGTCGAGAGCGCCGACGCGCACCCGGTGTTCGGCAAGCTCCGCGCGTCGATGCCCGGCCTGATCGGCAAGACGTACCCGCTGGACGTGGCCCTGGACGACCTCGAAGCGGGCATCCTCAAGCGCGCCCGGACCATCCACGTGCCGCGCTGGGTCGGCGGCCTCAAGCTGTTCCGCGCCTTCCTGCCGCCGGTCGTCGAGATCGGCTCCCGCAGCCGGGTACCGTCGGCGGACAAGGCCGCGCTGGCCGACATCGAGGCGCGCGGCGCGTTCGAGTCGGCGGTCACCGGCCACGGCGGGCGGGCCGCCACCAAGGGGTGAAGATGTCCCGTCGCGACCAGATCAGGATGACCGGGGACGAGGTGCGGGAGTTCCTCGCCGAGCAGAAGGTCATCAACGTCGCCAGCATCGGCCCGAACGGCCGGCCGCACCTCGCGCCGCTCTGGTACTTCCCGCACGAGGACGGCGTCGCGACCTGGACGTACGGCACGTCGCAGAAGGCGAAGAACCTCCGGCGGCTGCCGGAGGCGACCGTGCTGGTCGAGGACGGCGACAGCTACGAGAAGCTGCGTGGCGTCTCGTTCGAGGCCGACGTCGAGCTCGTCGAGGACATCGACGAGGTCACGCGGATGGGGACCGCGCTCATGCAGCGGTACTCGGGCGCCAAGCCCGAGGACCCCGCTTCGACCGAGATGAGCGCTTTCATCGCAGGTCAGGCTGCGAAACGCGTCGGGCTGGTCTTCCGGCCGACCAAGGTCGTCAGCTGGAACCACGGCAAGCTCGGCGGGACGTACTGATCAGTAGCCGGTACTTCCAAGTAACTGTTACCTGAGGTAACGTCATCTGCGCAGGATCCCCGACGCAGCGGAGGCCGACAGATGACCGAGCGGTTCAAGGTCGTGATCGTGGGCACCGGGTTTTCCGGGCTCGGCCAGGCGATCCAGCTCGAGAAGGCCGGTATCCGGGACTACGTGATCCTGGAGAAGGCCGCCGAGGTGGGCGGTACCTGGCGCGACAACTCCTACCCGGGGTGCGCGTGCGACGTGCAGTCGCACATGTACTCGTTCTCGTACGAGCAGAACCCGGGCTGGTCGCGGTCGTTCTCGCCGCAGCCGGAGATCTTCGACTACCTCAAGAGCGTCGCGGACAAGTACCGGCTGCGCGAGAAGATCCGCTTCGGCGTCGAGCTGACCGGCGCCCACTGGGACGAGCGGGAGCGCCGCTGGACGGCGACGACCAGGGACGGCCGCGAGTTCGTCGCGCAGTTCCTCGTCTCCGGCGTCGGCGGCCTGCACATCCCGCAGATCCCCGGCCTTCCCGGGATCGCGGACTTCAAGGGCCAGACCTGGCACTCCGCGCGCTGGAACCACGAGTACGACCTGCGCGGCAAGAAGGTCGCCGTCGTGGGCACGGGCGCCAGCGCCGTCCAGTTCGTCCCGAAGATCGCCCCCGACGTCGCCGAGCTGACGCTGTTCCAGCGGACGCCGCCGTGGATCATGCCCAAGCCCGACCACGCCATGCCGTCGTGGGCGCGGACGCTGTTCGAACGCGTCCCCGGCACCCAGCGGCTCTACCGCAACGCGCTGTACTGGCTGCTCGAGGCGCGGGCCATCGGCTTCAACGGCCACCCGGCGATCATGAAGGCCGGCGAGCTGATCGCGAAGCGGAACATCGCGAAGGGGATCAAGGACCGCGCGCTGCGCAAGAAGGTCACGCCGGACTACACGATGGGCTGCAAGCGCGTCCTGATCTCCAACGACTACTACCCGGCGCTGGCCCGGCCGAACGTCGACGTGAACACGGCCGGGATCAAGGAGGTCAAGGCGCACTCGATCGTCGACTCCGCCGGGGTCGAGCACGAGGTCGACGCGATCATCTACGGCACCGGCTTCAAGGTGACCGACGCACTGGAGTACCTCGACATCACCGGCGTCGACGGCCGCAACCTCGCCAAGGAGTGGGCGAGCGAGGGCATGCGGACGCACAAGGGCATCACCGTGTCCGGCTACCCGAACCTGTTCTTCCTGCTCGGCCCGAACACCGCGCTCGGCCACAACTCCGTCGTGTTCATGATCGAGTCGCAGGCGCGGTACGTCGTCGACGCCATCAAGCTCGCCGATTCGCGCGGTGCCGCCGCACTCGACGTCCGGCCGGGCGTGCAGGACGAGTTCCAGCGGGAGATCCAGGACAAGCTGGTCAAGGGCGTCTGGACGCAGGGCGGCTGCAAGAGCTGGTACCTCGACGCCCAGGGCGTGAACCGGACGATCTGGCCGGGCTTCACCTGGCGCTACTGGCTGGAGACCCGCAAGGTCGACCCGGCCGACTACGAACTGTCCGGCCGGGCGTCGTGACGTCCGGGGACGAACAGCTCGTCCTGCCCGCCCGGAACGTGCGGTTCGGCTAGGCGCTGCCGCTGATCCGCGACGAGCGGCTCCGGGCGGACGTCCTCGGCTTCGTCGGCCAGGAGGCGGTGCACACCGAGGCCCATGACGGCGCGGCGGCGCACCTCGAAGCGGCGGGCGTGCGCGTGCGGCCGTTCGTGGCGCAGATGGAGTGGCTGTTCCGGAAGCTGCTGGGTGACCGCGACCTGACCGGCCGCCGAAGAGTGGCTGGTCGAGCGGCTGGGGATCATCGCCGCGATCGAGCACTACACCGCGTTCCTCGGCCAGTGGGTGCTCGACGCGCGCCCACCCGGCTCGACGGCAGCGAGCGCACCGACCACCTGATGTCCACTTTGGTCGGCGTGGTGGGCGTTTACCGCCGGTTGTCCCGATTCAGCGGGAAACGGCGGCCGCCCGTGCGCACGGTGGACCGGAACCTTTCGCTGGCCGTCGAAACGATCCGGCCCGAAGCCGACGGCGTCGTCAGCCTGCGGCTCGCCAACGGCACCCCACTGCCGGCCTGGCGGCCCGGCGCGCACCTCGACCTGGTGCTGCCGTCCGGGCTGACCAGGCAATACTCGCTGTGCGGCGACCGCCCGGGGCCCGCGGACGACGTTCCCGCTCGTCGGCGCCGGGCCGTTCCTGTTCGTCGCCGGCCGCATCGGGATCACGCCGATCCTGCCGATGGTCCGCCGCTGCGTGGCTTGCGCCGTTCCGGCTGACTTTGCGCAGGTCAGGCCGGCGTCGACCGCGGCAGCGCCGTGCTCGACCTATGACGGCAGCCAGGCGCCGATCACCGGCTTGAACTCGCGGATGGACCGCTGCGCGATGGCCCCTTCCAGGAAGTACGGGTCCTGGTCGATCGTCTCCTTGAGGTGCGCCTCGTCGTCGGCCCGGTACAGCGTGACGCCGCCGGTGCCGTCGCCGAGCGGCCCGGCGACCGCGACGCGGCCCTCGTCGGCCAGCTTGCTCAGGAACTCCCGGTGGCGCGGCCGGACGTCCGGCATCTTCTCCTGGACGTAGGTGATTTCGACGAGGAACCAGGCCATGTGGATCTCCGGGGTCGGCGCGGGCGGGACACTGCCGACGCTACCCGTGTCACGGTTCTGTACCAGCATCCGATCTGTGGCACCGGCATCCGAACCCGATAGGCTGGGCGTGCGTCAGTACCTGTGTGAGCGCTGTGAATACCGTGAACCTGCTGACGCGGCACACCGTGCAAGCCGGGGTCGAGAACAGGCAGGGGTTCATGCTCGAGGGCAATGCGGAACGCAGCGTCGAGGCGACCCTCGGCCACCTGCGGGTCATGGACGGTCCGGCCCCGGCGCAGGCGCCGACACCGCTGACCCTCGAAGACCTCTACCGCCAGCACCGCATGCGGCTGGTCCGGCTGGCGATTCTGCTGGTGGACGAGCCCGCGACGGCGGAAGACGTGGTCCAGGAGGCCTTCACCGGCCTGCACCGCAACTGGGGCAGGCTCCGGGACGCCGCGGCCGCGGTCGGCTACCTGCGCACCGCGGTGGTCAACGGGTCGCGCAGCGTGCTGCGCCGCCGCAAGACGGCCCGCGAATACGTGCCCCCGCACGCGGTGAACGCGCGCTCCGCGGAGAGCCTCGCGATGCTCTCCAGCGAGCACCAGGCCGTGGTCAGCGCGCTGTCGAAGCTGCCGCCCCGCCAGCGCGAAGTGCTGGTGCTGCGGTACTACGGCGGGCTGAGCGAGGCCGAGATCTCTGAGGCCGCAGGTATCTCCAAGGGTACCGTTAAATCGACCGCCAGCCGGGCGCTCGAGGCACTCCAGAAGGCCATGCAAGCCCCACAGTGACCCGGGTGGACCATTCCGATCACTGAGTCGTATCACCATGCTTGGTCCAGACCAATATATGCTGGGGTGCGTGAGAGGCGCCGGAGATTTCGTGATCATGGGCGGCCGGGTCGCCGCCCCGGACCGTTTACTCGACGACGGCTGGGTGGCCGTGTCCGACGGGCGGATCGCCGGTGTGGGTTCCGGGACCCCGCCGTCCGGCGAACACGTGGACGTCGGCGGGGCGTTGGTCGTGCCCGGGTTCGTCGACACCCACTGCCACGGCGGGGGAGGTGGCTCGTTCACCTCCCTCGATCCCGAGGAACTCCTGACGGCGGTGCGAGCGCACCGCCGTCACGGCACCACGACCATGCTCGCCAGCCTGGTCTCGGACCCGGTGGACATCCTGCGTGAGCAGGTCGCGGCGCTGCGTGAGCTCGTCCAGGACGGCGAGGTCGCGGGCATCCACCTGGAGGGCCCGTTCATCTCGAAGGCCCGCTGCGGCGCGCACGACCCGGAGACGCTGCTCGAACCGGACACCGGCACGGTCGAGAAGCTCCTGCGCGCGGGCCAGGGCGCGATCCGGATGGTCACCATCGCCCCCGAGCTGCACGGCGGCGTGAAAGCCGTCCGCCAGCTGGCCGAGTCCGGCGTGATCGCCGCCATCGGGCACACCGACGGCGTCGAGGAGCAGCTGCTGCCGGCGATCGACGCGGGCGCCACGGTGGCGACCCACCTGTTCAACGGCATGCGGCCGCTGCACCACCGCGAGCCCGGCCCGGTCGGCGCGCTGCTGGACGACGAGCGCATCACGATCGAGCTGATCTGCGACCTGGTCCACCTGCATCCGACGGTGGTCCGCCTGGCGGCCAAGCACGCCGGCCGCAACCGGACGGTCCTCATCACGGACGCGATGTCGGCGACGGACGCGGCGGACGGCCGCTACACGCTGGGCCGCCTCGAGGTCGACGTCCACGACGGCGTCGCCACCCTCGCCGACAACGGTTCGCTGGCCGGCAGCACCCTGACGATGGACACCGCCTTCCGCAATCTGGTCCGGGGTGCGAAACTCGGCATCCTCGACGCGGTGCACGCGACGTCCCAGCGGCCCGCGGAGCTGCTCGGCATCGCGGACCGGACCGGGATGCTGTGCTCCGGTTACCAGGCCGACGTCGTGGTCCTCGACCAGGACCTGCGGCCGGCGAAGGTGTTGCGCCGGGGAGAATGGGTCGCCGAGGTGGGTACGGCTACCTTGAGCACGTAGGTGTTGCGAGCGGACGGGCGGAGATGAGCGAGCCGAAGGACCCCGAGCAGCTGCTGGCGGACGCCCTTCGCGCGCAAGCCGTCTTCGCACCGCAGGTGTCGCCGCCCCCCAAGGCGTCCGACACGTCTTCGTCGTCCCCGGCCGCTTCTTCGACGTCTTCAGGGTCTTCGGCGTCGGCAGTCCGCGGGGCCGAGCCGGCCACCGACGCGGTCCCGACCAGCGCGATCAACGAGCTGCCCTCGGCGTACGGGCTGCTCTCCGGGGCGAGCGCGGACTCGCTGGAGCGCGAGCGCGCGGCCCTGGAGGCCGAGGCGCCGACGACGTTCACCCCGCGTCCGCCGGAGCCGGCCCCGGTGCGGACGTCGGCGCAGCTGCCCGCGTACTGGATCTTGTTGCTGGCGGTGCTGCTGGGGCTCGCCGCGGGGTCCGTGGTCGGCCTGCTCACGCTGGTCTGACCGGGTCTCAGCCACGACTCAGGGTGACCCTGTACCGTTTTCCAGGTGATTCTCGCCCAGAGCACGGTCAACACGATGTCGCTGCTGCCCTCATGGCTGGACCCGCAGCACCTGCTGAGCGGGCTGACGACACCGGTCATCGCGGTGCTGTGCCTGATCATCTTCATCGAGAGCAGCATCTTCCCGGTCCTCCCGGGTGATTCGCTGCTGTTCACGGCGGGCCTGTTCATCGCGAACGGAACGCTGAACGCCCCGTTGTGGCTGGTCTGCGTCCTGGTGACGGCCTCGGCCCTGCTCGGCAACGTGGCCGGTTACTACATCGGCTACTTCGCCGGCCCGAAGCTGTTCAACCGGCCGGACTCGAAGTTCTTCAAGCGCGAGTACGTGGACAAGACGCACGAGTTCCTGGAGAAGCACGGCCCCAAGGCGGTCGTACTGGCCCGGTTCGTCCCGTTCGTCCGCACGTTCATCACGTGGATCGCGGGCATCGGCCGCATGGACCCGAAGCGCTACTTCACGTACACGGTCCTCGGCGGCATCCTGTGGGCCGCGGGCATCACGATCCTGGGTTCGCTGCTGGGCAACATCGGCTTCATCCGCGACAACGTCGACGCGATCTTCGTGCTGATCGTGCTCGTTTCGGTGGTGCCGATCGGGCTGGAGTACCTGAAGTCGCGGCGCGAGAAGAAGGCTTTGGCCGAGGCGGACCCCGAGGTCACGCAGCGGATCCCGCGCATCAAGGAGTGAGTGCCGGTTCGCTCGCCGGGCACCACGGCTCGCCGGGCACCGGAGCGAGGTCGCAGTTCGGCGCACGTGTGGCCGGCCAAAACTGTCGGACCCTCGCGGTAACGTGAAAACAGGGGTCCCCCGGGCGGGGACCCCTGCGGGAGCTACTCGAGCCCGAGCCCTCAGGTCATCGAGAACATCGAGCCCGGGTTGAACAGGTTCTCCGGGTCCAGCGCCCGCTTGATCTCCTGGTGCACCCGCAGCCCCACCGGCCCGATCTCCCGGGCCAGCCACTCGCGCTTGATCTTCCCCACCCCGTGCTCGCCGGTCACCGTGCCGCCCAGGGCCAGCCCGACCTCGAGGATCTCGTCGAACGCGCGCTGGGCCCGCTCGAACTCGTCCGGGTCGTCCGGCTGGTAGACGATCGTCGGGTGCATGTTGCCGTCGCCGGCGTGGCCGACCACCGCGATGCGCAGGCCCACCTCGGAACTGATCTTCTCGCAGCCGCGGATCAGCTCCGCGATCCGCGTCCGCGGCACGCAGACGTCGTCGGTCAGCCACAGCCCGTACGTCTCCAAGGCCGTGAGCACCACCCGGCGGGCGTGCAGGAGCATCCGGCCCTCCTCCAGGTCCTCCGTCGTGTACGCCAGGTCCGCGCCGCAGTCCAGGCAGATCTGCTCCAGCGCCGCCAGCTCGCGGCGGGCCACCTCACCGCCCGCGTCCGACTGGCCGATCAACAGCGCCTGGCAGTCCGACCCCGCGCCCAGGTCGGTCTTCAGGTACGCCTCCGACGCCTTGATCGAGGACGCGTCCATGATCTCCAGCAACGACGGCACGAGACCTTCGCGCACCACCCGGGCGACGGCCTCCCCCGCCGCCTCGGTGGTGCCGAAGCCCGCGACCAGCGTCGCGGGGGCCTGGGGCAGGGGCTTGAGCTGGACCGTGGCCTGGGTGATCACGCCGAGGGTGCCCTCGCTGCCCACGAACAGCCGCGCGAGGTCGTAGCCGGCGACGCCCTTCACCGTGCGGCGGCCGGTCTTCAGCAGCGATCCGTCGGCCAGGACGACCTCCAGGCCGAGCACCGAGTCCGTCGTCACGCCGTACTTCACGCAGCAGAGGCCGCCGGCGTTGGTGGACAGGTTGCCGCCGATCGTGCACCAGTCGTAGCTGGACGGGTCCGGCGGGTAGAACAGCCCGTGCTTCTCCACGGCGTTGCGGAAGTCCAGGTTGACCACGCCCGGCTGCACGACCGCGAGCCGGTTGCCCGCGTCGATCTCGACGATCTCGTTGAGCTTGGTCAGCGACAGCGTGACGCAGCCGTCGATCGCGTTCGCGGCGCCGGACAGGCCGCTGCCCGCGCCGCGCGGCACGATCGGCACCTTGGCCTCGGCGCACGCCTTCACGACGGCCTGCACCTCCGCCGCGTTCGCGGGCAGGACGACGGCGAGCGGCGTGCCCGAGGGCGCCAGCGGCATCATGTCGCGCGCATATGAAGCCGTGACGTCGGTATCGGTGAGCACGGCGCCCTTGCCGAGCAGGTCCCGGAGCCGGGTGACCAAAGCTTCGTTGCTCATGGCCTCATCGTAAGCCCGGACAGTCCGCAGTGCGGAAATCTTCTTTCGAAACCAGCCGAAACGGAGCAGCGGGTCAGCGGACCAGGCCCAGCAGCTTCTCGACGTGGACGGTCAGCAGCACCCGCTGGTCGGCGACCATGGCCGCGCGGTACTCGGCCCAGTCCGGGTGCTCGCCCGCCGCGCGCCGGTAGTAGTCGACCAGCGCTTCCACCGTGTCGTCATCGGGTGCGGCGGCCGGTGCCGTGAGCGAGGCGCGCCCCTCGACGACGACGTAGCTCCAGCCGTCCTCGCTCCCCACATGGAACGTCACCCGCGGGTCCCGGCGCATGTTCTTCGTCTTCGCCCGGGTCTCGGTGATCGACGCGATCACCGTCGCCGATGCCGGGTCGTGGAGGTAGGTGATGGTGGACAGCTGCGGCCGGCCGTCGCGGCGGATCGTGGCGAGGACGCCGTGGCGGTGGGCGGCGAGAAAGTCCTGCAACGCTGTGTCGTCGGTCATACCCTTCTCAACCCGCGGCGGGCGGCGTTGTTCCGGCGGCAACCCGGGAGAAATCTGCTTGCATACGACAACTAAAGTGTGTTCTGCCACATCACGAGGTACTCCGCTTGCATAACCGCTAGTGAAGGCACATCCTTGCCTGAGGCAACTAGTTGCAGCCGCCAACCAACGCCGTGAAGGATGACCATGGCACCGAACAACTCCGCCACCCGGCCCACGGCCGAGCTGGACCTCGCCGACCAGCTCGGGCACGAGCTCGTGCGCCTGGTCCGGCTGATCAACAAGGCGAAGTCGCAGGTCTCCAAGCAGGGTCCGGACGGCATCGAACGGGCGGCGTACGCGATCCTCTTCACCCTCATCCACGAGGGCCCGCAGCGCACCAGCAAGCTGGCCGAGTCGCTCCACTCCGAGATCTCCACGATCAGCCGGCAGTCGAGCTCGCTCGTACAACACGGGCTGGTCGAGCGCCAGGCCGACCCGGAAGACGGGCGTGCCTGCCTGCTCGCGCCGACGACCGAGGGCATGCGGGTGTTCGAAGAGAACCGCAAGAACCGCAACCAATGGCTGGCCGAGGTGCTCGGGGACTGGACCGACGGGGAGATCCAGACCCTGAACCGCCTGTTCGGCCGGCTCAACACAGGTATCGAGAACCACTCTCCACAGCTGGCCGACGCGCACGCGTCCGCCGGTGCACCGGCCAAGGGGGCCAACGCATGAGCACCACCGTCGAACAACAAGTCGTGGCGAAGGAACCACCACGGCTGAGCCACCGCCAGATCGTCACGATCCTGAGCGGCCTGATGTGCGGCATGTTCCTCGCCGCGCTCGACCAGACGATCGTCGGCACGTCGATCGTCAAGATCGCCAACGACCTGCACGGCTTCGACCTGCAGGCCTGGGCGACCACGGCGTACCTGATCACCTCGACGATCGTCACGCCGATCTACGGCAAGCTGTCGGACATCTACGGCCGCAAGCCGTTCTACCTGGCCGCGATCACGATCTTCGTCGCCGGTTCGCTGGCCTCGGCCTTCGCACAGTCGATGTACCAGCTGGCCGCGTTCCGCGCCGTGCAGGGCCTCGGCGCCGGCGGTCTGATGTCGCTGGCCATGACCATCCTCGGCGACATCGTGCCGCCCCGGGAACGGGCCAAGTACCAGGGCTACATCCTCGCGGTGTTCGGCCTGTCCACCGTGCTGGGCCCGGTGCTGGGCGGCTTCTTCGCCGGCATCGAGCACGCCGGCAGCATCTTCGGCTACGACATCCACGGCTGGCGCTGGGTCTTCTTGATCAACGTCCCGATCGGCATCCTCGCGCTGTTCGTCGTCGCCCGGGTGCTCAACGTGCCGCACATCCCGCAGAAGCACAAGATCGACTGGTGGGGCGCCCTCGCTCTGGTCGTCGCGGTCGTGCCGTTCCTGATCGTCGCCGAGCAGGGCCAGAAGTGGGGCTGGGGCGACGGCAAGTCGATCCTCTGCTACGTCGTCGGCGGCGTCGGCGTGATCGCGTTCATCGCGGTCGAACGGTGGATGAAGGACGCCGCGCTGATCCCGCTGCGGCTGTTCAAGAACTCGACGTTCACCGTGGCGATCATCGGCGGTGTCATCGTCGGTGTCGCGATGTTCGGTGCGATCACCATGATCCCGCAGTTCATGCAGGTCGTGCAGGGCTACACGCCGACCGAGTCCGGGCTGCTGATGCTGCCGCTGATGGCGGGCATCATGACCAGCTCGATCGTCTCCGGGCGGATCACCGGCAAGACCGGTCGCTACAAGGTCTTCCCGATCGTGGGCACCCTGATGATCGCCGCCGGTGCGTTCTTCTTCGCGCAGGTCGAATACGACTCGCCGGTGTGGCACCCGCTGGTCGCGGCCGCCATCATCGGCCTCGGCCTCGGCCAGTGCATGCAGACGCTGATCATCGCGGTGCAGAACGCGGGCCCGCGCAGTGACATGGGCGTCTCGACCGCGTCGGCGACGTTCTTCCGCCAGATCGGTGGTACCGCCGGTGTCGCGATCTTCCTGACCGTCCTGTTCAACACGCTGATGCCGAACATCACGAAGGCGTTCGGGGGGCAGCTGCCGGCCGGCGCCGGTGCGAGCGTCGGCAACCTGTCCGAGAACACCAGCGTGATCCAGTCCCTGCCGGAGGCGATCAAGACGCCGATCCTGATCGGCTTCACCGAGTCGATCACCACGGTGTTCTACATCGCCGGTGCGGTGGCCCTGCTGGCCACGGTGGTCCTCCTGTTCATGAAGGAGATCCCGCTGACCAACGCGGCCCCGGCCGCGGCGGCCATGGAGGGCGGCGAGGCGCTGCTCGAGGAGGACGACTTCGCGGACGCGCCGACCGAGATCGTCGAGCCGGTCAAGCCGGTCGACCGCGAGCCGGCTCTCGTGGGCGGCGGGAAGCACGCGCTGAGCACCAACGGGCACGGTGACTACCAGGCCGTTTCCGGCGCGCTGCCGATGCCGATCACGAACTCCGTCGCGGACTCCGAGGTCGACACCCCGGTCGGCGCGGGTGGCCTGCCGGTGACCGGCCACGTCCGGCGCCAGGACGGCAGCCACGTCTCCGGCGCGGCGCTGACCCTGATCGACCAGCGCGGCCGCCAGGTCGCGCGGGCCACCGGGGCCCCCGACGGCAGCTACTCGGTGCCCAGCCAGGGCCCGGGCGCGTACGTGCTCATCGTGTCGGCGCACGGCCACCAGCCGCAGGCCTCCAGCGTCGTGATCAGCAACGGGCCGGCGACGGTCGACGTCACGCTCACCGGGTCCGGCGAGCTGACCGGCACCGTGCGGGCGGCCGCGACCGGCCAGCCGCTGCCGAACGTGACGGTGACGCTGACCGACGGCCGCGGCGAGGTGAACGGCGCGTTCATCACGACCGCGGACGGCACCTACGCCTTCGTCGGGGTCGGCGCCGGGGCGTACACCCTGGTCGCCAGCGGCGCGGGCTACCGGCCCTTCGCGGTGACGCTGACCGTGCCCGACAGCGGCGTCCTGCGCCACGACGTCGAGCTCGCCAGCTCGGTGCTGCTCGCCGGCACCGCGCGGACCGAGGGCGACCGGGTGGTCCCGGACGCGCGGATCACCGTGCTCGACGCCGAAGGCAACGTGGCGGCGGTCGCGCGGACCGACGGCGAAGGCCGGTACGTGGTCAGCGACCTGCCCGCGGGCGCGTACACCGTGGTCGCGAGCGGCTACCCGCCGGCGACCAGCCAGGTGGAGCTGACCGGCGGCGAAGCGGACCACGACGTCCGGCTGAGCTACGACCAGGCCCTCGACGAGCTGGTCGACCGCTCATGACCGGCTTGCGCGCGACCTTCCGCACGGCCGAGGGCTGGGCGGTGGAGCACGCGGTGCTCACCGTCACCGACCCGGCCGGGCGGCAGGTCGCCCGGCAGGCGGCCGACGTCCGCGGGGAAGTCGTCACCGACGCGCTGGCGCCGGGTGTGTACACGGCCGTCGTCACGGGGGCCGGGTACACCCCGGTCGCCCGGACGGCCCAGATCGCCTCGGACGGCAGCGGCTCGCTCGGTGACGTCGTGCT
The DNA here is from genome assembly GCF_002904335.1 of Amycolatopsis sp. CA-126428. Taxonomy (GTDB): domain Bacteria; phylum Actinomycetota; class Actinomycetes; order Mycobacteriales; family Pseudonocardiaceae; genus Amycolatopsis. The sequence goes on from NZ_PPHF01000048.1 coordinate 137,918, forward strand.
GGCCCCGGTCGCCGAGGCGATCGAGCTGCCGCCCGCCGGGCCGTGGGTGATCGACCCGATGCACACGTCGGTGGTCGCGACCGCGCGGCACCTGGGCATCGCGAGCATCAAGGCGCGGTTCCCGGACGTCTCCGGCCGGATCGAGATCGGCCGCCCGGCCGAGCGGTCGTCGGTGCACGCCGAGATCAAGGCGGCGAGCATCGACACCGGCATCCGGATGCGGGACGACCACCTGCGCTCGCCGGACTTCCTCGACGTCGACGTGCACCCGGTGATCACCTTCACCAGCACGGGACTGCGCCAGCGCGGCGCGGACTCGTGGACGCTGCTGGGCGAGCTGACGCTGCACGGCGAGCGCCGCGAGGTCGAGCTCGAGCTGACCTACGGCGGCTGGGGCCCGGACCCGTGGGGCGGCGTGCGCGTCGCGTTCCACGCCGAGACGACGCTGCACCGGAACGACTTCGCGATCAACTACAGCGCGATGGTGCGGGCCGGTGTCGCGGCGGTCGGCACGACGGTGAAGATCGAGCTGGACGTCGAAGCGGTGCAGGGCGAAACCTTGCCGCAGTTCTGAAGCACGCTCCTCCGGAGGCCCTCTCACCGCTGGTGAGGGGGCCTTCACCGTTGGTGAGAGCTGAATCTTCGGGCAAGTTCGATTTGCCCGTTCGCCGTGGCCCGTTCACCCGGGCCACGTAGGCTCGCGGTGTGAACGTCGTGAGCATCGAGGCCGCGGGCGTCGGCGTGAGCTGGCTGGACACCGCCGGACCGCTGCTCGTCTGGGTGATCGTGCTGAGCTTCGTGCTGGTCGAGTGCGCGCTGATCGTCGGGCTGTTCCTGCCCGGCGACTCGCTCCTGTTCGGGGCGGGCGTGGTGCTCGCGCAGCACGGTTCGGACGCCAACGCGTGGTTCCTGTCGGGGGCCGCGCTGATCGTCGCTGTCCTCGGCAACCAGATCGGCTACTACATCGGCCGCAAGAGCGGGACGAAGCTGATCGCCCGCCGCGACGGCAAGGTGCTGAACCGCCACAACCTCGAGCGCGCGCAACGGTTCCTGGACCGGCGGGGGTTCTTCGCGATCGTGGCGGCCCGCTGGATCCCGTGGATCCGCACGCTGGCCCCGCTGATCGCGGGCGCCGCCCGGATGGACAAGCGCCGGTTCCTGGTGGCGACGACGCTGGGCGGGCTGCTCTGGGTGCCGACGCTGGTGCTGCTCGGCTACTACGGCGCCGGCCTGCTCGACGCGCTGCCGTGGCTGAAGACGGCGGCGCTGTGGGTCAGCATCGCGTTCTTCGTGTTCGGCACCGGGTACGGCGTGCTGCGCTACCGCCAGGAGATGCGCCGCCCGGTGGACGCGCCGGACGACAGCAACGCGCGCGCCTGAGCAGTCTTGCGGGGGTCCGGGTGGCGGAGCCCCCGGCCCGGGGCGAAGCCCCGGATGTCACAGTCGTCAGAGCTGCGGATCGGTCCAGATTTCGAGCTGGATGCCGTCGGGATCGCGGAACACGATCACGCGCGAGCCCTCGAAGGTGCGCGACGGCGCGACCGGCGTGTACGAGACGCCGAACTCCTGCAGCCGGCTCTCCCATTCGGCCAGCTCGGCGGCCGAGTGCACCCGGAAGGCGACGTGGTCCAGGCCGGTCCGGCGTTCGTCGAACCCGCGGCGCCCGGTGTCCGCGTGCTGCACCAGGACCACGGAGAACTCGTCCCCGGCGGACCGCAGCACGACCTTGCGCAGCCCCGTGTCCGGTTCTTCGCGCCGGGTGACCTCTTCGAGGTCGAGAACGCGCACGTACCACGGCACGCTGCGGTCCACGTCGGTCACGGTGAGCGCCAGGTGGTGCACGGACATGAGTTTGGCCATGGCTTCCGAAGCCGTCCTTTCCGGTGGCGGCTTCCCCAGAGTTGCACAGCGTTCGATCGCCGAAACCGAGGTGACCAAGTTCCCGGTCCGATCGTGATCTCGCCGTCTCCGGCCGTCTCAGCAGGCGGACGGGACCTACCGGCGGTCACACCCGTCTTACGGATGGTGACCGCCGGTGACACTCACTGGCTGAGCAGCCGCATCCGGTCCTCCTCGTGGATGCGCTTGGTCGTCACCCGGTCCGGGTAGCAGCGGGTGAACATGTTCGTGAAGTGCGTGCCGTAGTGGATGCCCTCGTCGCCGCCGGCCAGCGGGCGGACGGTGACGCCGAACGACGGCTCGTGGAAGTACGCCAGCGTGTACCGCTCCCGGTCCGCGAGCCGCACCTTGTGCGGCGTCGACAGGAGCCGGCCGCCGGTGAGGAACTGCATGATGTCGCCGGGGAAGACGGTGAACACCGCCGGTTCGGGTTCGACGAAGTGCCACGGCTCGTCGTCCTGGTACATCCCGGCCGTGCTTTCTTCCGGAAGCCAGTTGCGGCGACGCGGTTCCCCGGGCACCGGCGGCCGGATGAAGAGCCCGCCGACGTCGTCCTGCGCGGCGATCACGAGCAGGCCGTAGTCGGTGTGCGCGCCGATCCCGCGTTCGGTGGTCGTGGACCGGGCCGGGAACCGCAGCACTCGCATGTGGTGCCAGCCGTCCCGGGTGAGCCGGGTCAGCGTGTCGATCTCCACGCCCAGCCCGAGCGCGACGAGTTTCAGGAGCTTCTCGCCGATTTCGCCGACCTCGCGGAGGTGGGCCTTCATCGCCGTCCGGTAGCCCTCGTCCGGCCACGGCACCGGGCCGTGGCACGGCCAGCCTCCGGTGACGCGGGTGTCGGTGAGCGGGATGTCCGGGCACACCGTGAAGATCTCGGAATAGTCGGCCTCGCCCGCGGTCACTTCTTCACCGGAGGCGATGTAGCCGCTGTAGGTCAGGTCGCTGACGAGTTTTGCTTTCTCCGGCAGGGATCTCGCGAAGAACCGCCGGCTCGCGGCGAGTGCTTCGCCGGTGATGCGGTCCTGCTCGGCGGTGGCGGCGACCTGGAAGATCCCGTCGTCCTCCCAGGTCCGGACCAGTTGCTTACCCAGTATCCGATCGACTGTCGTCCCACCCACCGAAACGGGCAGCTCGAATGTTCGCATTGTTGTTCACCTTTCGCGCGGTTCCGGGAACGCTCACCACACGAAAGCCGGGAAATGCCGGTTCACAAGGATCAACGGCCGCCGCCGACCTCCAAAACCGCACCGGTCGTGAACGATGACGCCTCCGACAGCAGGAACACCACCGCCTCGGCGATTTCCGTCGGCCGACCGGGCCGGCCCAGCGGAATCTGCGGCGCGTACTTGGCCATCCGGTCCGGCAGGCCCGCGGCCGCGTGCAGGCCCGTGTCGATCATGCCGGGCCGGACGGCGTTGACCCGGATGCCGTCCGCCGCAACCTCCTGCGCCAGCCCGAAAGTAAGCGTGTCCACGGCGGCCTTCGATGCCGCGTAGTGCACCCACTCGCCGGCCGAGCCGGTGCGGGCCGCCGTCGAGGAGATGTTGACGATCGCGCCGCCGTCGCCACCGTGGCGGGCCGACATCCGGCGGACCGCCTCGCGGCAGCACAGGAACACTCCGGTCACGTTGACGTCGAGGGTGCGCCGGACGACGCCGACCGCGTAGTCCTCGAGCCGCCCCGGGGTGTTGCCGACGATCGCCGCGTTGTTGACCAGGCCGGTCACCGGGCCCAGCTCGGCCGCCGCGGCGAACAGCGCGCGGACGTCGTCCTCGTCGGAGACGTCCGCGCGGAACGGCAGCGCTTGCCGTCCCGCGGCACGCACCTGCTCGGCGACGGCTTCGGCGGGCGCCGGGTCGCCGGAGTAGTTCACGACGACGTCGTGGCCCCGCGCGGCGGCCAGCGCGCAGATCGCCGCGCCGATCCCGCGGCTGCCGCCGGTGACGACGAGGGTCAAATCGCGAAGTTCGCCAGCGGCAGGTTCTCCAGCACCAGGTCGGCGCGGTCGCGCGTCTGCGAGATGAGGTCGGCGTTGCGCTGGTCCGAGCCGAGCGCGCGCTGCCGGGCCTCCACCAGCGAACGGCCGTAGCGGCGGTGGCGCGACACGAGCCGTTCGATGCGCTCGGGCTCGTCCGGTGCGAGGAACCAGGCCTCGGTGAGCAGCGGGCGGATCGCGCTCCACGGGTCATCCGGGAGCAGCAGGTAGTTGCCCTCGGTGATGACGAGCTGGACCTCCGGCGGCACCGCGACGGCCCCGGCGATCGGTTCCTCGATCTCGCGGCGGAACTCCGGCGCGTACACCGTTTCGCGGCCTTCGGCCAGGCGGCGGATCAGGTGGTAGTAGCCCGCGGCGTCGAACGTGTCCGGGGCGCCCTTGCGCTCGGTGCGGCCGAGCCGGCGCAGCTCGACCTGCGCGAGGTGGAAGCCGTCCATGCCGACCACCGCCGCGCGCGAACCGAGCGCGTTGGCCAGCGCCCAGGCGAGCGTGGTCTTGCCGGACGCGGGCGAGCCGATGATGCCGAGCACGTTGCGCTGCCCGCGCACGGTCAGCCCCTCGGCCCTGGCCAGCAGGTCGTCGAACGCCGTCATGTCCTGTTCCTTCCTGCGATCGCGGTCGTCCACGACCGCGGTCCCACATGCCGCACCCGTTCGGCGGCCACCTCGTTGGCGAAGCGGATCCGGTCCGTCACCGTCCGTTCGCGCGTCACGGCCACGGCGAGCGCGCCGTGCCAGACGTCGCCCGCCCCTAGTGTGTCCCGCGCTTCGGCCGCGGGAACAGGCACCTCACCCGAGCCGCCGTCCGCTGTGGACCAGCGCACCGGGCCGGCGCCCGCGGTGGTGATGACGGTGGGGACGCCGCGTTCGTGCAGGCCGGGCTCCGGCGCGGTGAAGTGCGCGGAGCACGCGGCCACGTCGACCAGCGGGAGGAGCTCGTCGAGGACGGGTTTCCAGCTGCCGGCGTCGAGCACGACCGGGACGTCCCCGGCCGCCCGGGCGACGGACAGCGCGAGGCCCGGGTGGTGGCCGTCGACGAGCACCACGTCCGCGTCGACCGTGCCGCTCCAGGTCGCTTCGGAGCCCGCCGCGTTGCGGGAGACGACCGTCCGCTCGCCGTCGCGGTCGCGGACGGCGACCGCGCTGACCGGCGGCGGCTCGGGGTTTTCGGGGGCCAGGTCGACGACCCGGACGCCGTGGGCTTCGAGGTCGGCGCGGGCGAGCGCCGCCAGCGGGTGCGCACCGAGGACGGTCAGCAGGGTCGCCTCGGCACCGAGCGCGGCCGCCGTCACCGCGGCGTTCGTCGCGGGTCCCCCGGCCGCGACGTCCACCCGCAGTGACTGCACCTTTTCGCCCGGCGCCGGAAGCTCGTCGACCCGCTGGACGACGTCCACCGTGCACAAGCCCGCCAGCAGCACTCTCATTTCAAGCCGGCCACATGCGTCGCCGCGGCGGCCTCTTCCACTTCGCCGTTCTCGTTGAGCCGCAGGGCACCCGTGAGCAGGCCGACGACCTGGTTCATCGAGTGCGTCTTCGGCGAGACGACCGCGACGCGCTTGCCGAGGCGGTGCACGTGGATGCGGTCGGCGATGTCGAACACGTGCGGCATGTTGTGGCTGATCAGCACGACCGGCAGCCCGCGGTCGCGGATCCGGCCGATCAGGTCGAGCACCTTGCCGGATTCGGCGACGCCGAGAGCGGCGGTGGGCTCGTCCATGATCACGGCCTTGGTGCCGAACGCGGCCGCGCGGGCCACGGCGACGCCCTGGCGCTGGCCACCGGAGAGCGTCTCGACGGGCTGGCTGATCGACTTGATGTTGATGCCCAGCTCGTCGAGGATCCGCTGCGCCTCCGACCGCATGGTCGCGGTGTCGAGCTTGCGGAACAGCCCGAGCGGCCCCTTGAGCCGCTTTTCCCGGCCCAGGAACATGTTCGACGCGATGTCGAGCGCGGGCGCGACGGCGAGATCCTGGTACACCGTCTCGATCCCGTAGTGGCGAGCGTCCAAAGGGGACTTGAAGTGGACGGTCCTGCCGTCCACTTTGATCTCGCCCTCGTCGGGGATCACCGCGCCGGACAGGGCTTTGATGAGCGACGACTTCCCGGCGCCGTTGTCGCCGACCACGGCGAGCACCTCGCCGGGCAGGAGGTCGAAGTCGGCGCCGTCGATGGCGGTCACCCGGCCGTAGCGCTTGACCAGTCCGCGAGCCTGGAGGATGGGTTCACTCATGACTGCTGCTGCCTCCTCGCGATGCGGTCCACCACGACGGCGGCGATGAGCAGGGCGCCGGTGGCGAGGTCCTGGTAGTTGCCGTCGACGTTCATCTGCGTCAGCCCCGACCGCAGCACCGCCACGACCAGCGCGCCCATCAGCGTGCCGAGCACCGAGCCGCGGCCGCCGAACAGGCTCGTCCCGCCGAGGACGACGGCGGTGATCGAGTCGAGGTTGCCGAGCTGGAACTGGTTCGGGTCGGCGTTCGGCGTCCGGCCGAGCGCCTGCCAGGCGGCGATGCCGAAGGTCAGCCCGGCGACGATGTACACCGAAAGCACCGTGCGGTTGACCTTGATGCCGGACAGCCGCGCGGACTCCGGCGCGTTGCCGACCGCGTAGACGTGCTTGCCCCACGCCGTTTTCGTGAGCGCGTACCAGACGCCGAGGTACATCAGCAGCGCCAGCGTCATGCCGTAGGTGATCGGGATGCCGCCGAAGAGGTAGCGCTTGGTGCCCAGCCACTGCAGCACCCCGTCGGTCACCGGCACGGCCTGGCCGCCGGCGATCAGCTTCGACACCGCGGTCAGCATGGTGAACGTGCCGAGCGTGATGATGAACGCCGGCAGCTTGATCCGCGTCGCGAGGCCGCCGATGAAGATGCCGACGATGATCGTCAGCACCACTCCGGCGAGCAGCGCGACGAAGCCGTTCGTGCCGGCCGCGGCGAGCTTCGCCATGATCAGCGTCGCGACGACCATCGAGGCCGCGTTGGACAGGTCGATGCCCGCGATGAGGATGACGAGCGTCTGGCCCAGCGCGAGCGTCCCGACGACCAGCGACTGCTGGACCACCGTGGACAGGTTGTCGAGGTCGAAGAACGTGTCCGTGGCCAGCGAGAACACCACGATGGCGACGATCAGCGCGAGCGCCGGGCCGACCGCAGGGGCGCGGAGGAGGAAGTCACCGAGTGATTCACGGTCCTTGGTGTCCCTTGTAGACACCGCGGTCGCTGTTGTCGCGTTTGTAGATGTCACCGTGCGCCTCCCCAGCAGTTCTGCAGGCCCCAGGCCGAGTCGTGGCTCTCGATGCCGGGCAGGGGCTTGTCGGTGATCACGGCGGACCCGGTGTTCACGAACCCGGACGGCTTCTTCCCGGTCCTGGCGTACTCGACGGCGGCGAGCACGCCCTGCTCGGCCATCTTCTTCGGGAACTGCATGACGGTGGCGGCGAACTGGCCGTCCTTGACGTTCTGGACGCCTTCACAGCCGCCGTCGATCGAGCCCATCACGATCTGCCCGGTGAGCCCGCGCCCCTTCAACGCCGCGTACGCGCCGCGGCCCATCGGCTCGTTCATCGAGTAGACGGCGTTGATGTCGGTGCTGCGCTGCAGCAGGTTCTCCATGCCCTGCTGGGCGAGGCTCTGGTCGCCGTTGGCCGCCGTGTGGCCCTTGATCTCCGGCGAGCCGTCGGTCAGCCCGATGCCCTTGAGGAAACCGCCGTGGCGCTGGGTGTCGACCGAGCTGCCCGCGGTCCCGTCGACCATCAGCAGCTTGGCCGGGACGCCCTTGAGCGAGGCCTTGACGTAGGCGCCCTGCTGCTCGCCGGCCGCGAAGTTGTCGGTGGCGAAGGTGGCGTCGACCGCGTCCGGCGGTTCGGTGGCGGTGTCGAGAGCGATCACCAGGACACCGGCGTCGCGGGCATCCTTGATCGCCTTCAGCACGCCGGTGGACGAGCTGGGCGTGATCAGGATCGTGTTCGCGCCCTGCTGGCGGAGGTTCTCGATGGCGCGGACCTGGCCGTCGTTGTCGCCGTCGAACTGGCCGGCGAGCGCGCTGAAGTCGGCGCCGTTGGCCTGCGCGGCCGCTCTGGCGGAGTTGCGGAGTTCCACGAAGTAGGGGTTGGTGTCGGTCTTGGTGACCAGGCCGACCTTCGCCTTGCCGCTCCCGCCCGTGTTGGTGTTGCCACCCCAGTGGCGCTCGACCGTGCACCCGGTCGTCGCGGCGAGGACGGCGGCCAGCGTGAGCGCGGTGAGACTTCGGTGTCTCATGATTCCCAGCCTTTGTTCGTGTCGAGGCTTGCCGATGGTCGGGAAGGTAGACAGACTGCTCCCTGCGCGCAAGCGTTTGCGCAAACGCTTGCCGGAAAGGATGGGCATGCCCCAGTCGAAGTCTTCGCGGCCGACCCAGCGGGACATCGCCGAGCTCGCGGGCGTGTCGATCACGACCGTCTCGCACGTGGTGAACGGGACGCGCGCGGTCGCCGAGGACACCAAGGCGGCGGTGCTGCGGGCGATCGAGACGACCGGCTACACCGGCGACGCCATCGCGCGTTCGCTGGTCACGGGCGGCACGCGGTCGATCGGGATGGCGATCTCCCTGGTGGCCAACCCGTACTTCGCGACGCTGATGCAGGCGATCGAGCGGGAGGCGTCGGCGCACGGGTACACCGTCCTGCTGGCCGACACCCACGACGCGGCGGACACGGAGCGTGACACCGTGCGGGCGCTGCGCTCCCGGCGCGTCGACGGCCTGCTCATCACCCCGGCACCCGGCGACGGGCCGGTGATCGGCGAGCTGGTGTCCCTGGACGTGCCGACCGTGCTCATCGACCGGCTGGCCACCCGCACCGACGTCGACCAGGTCGGCTCGGAGAACATCCAGGCGACGTCGGCGCTGACCGCGCACCTGGCGACGCTCGGGCACCGGCGGATCGGGATGATCAGCGGCGTGCCCGGGCTGTCGACGAGCGAGGAGCGGGTGCTGGGCTACCGGCTGGGCCTCGGCCGGTCCGGGCTCACCTGGTCGTCCGACCTCGTGGCCTGCGGAAACTCCTCACGTGAGGGCGGCGCGCTGGCGTTGAGCACGCTGCTGGCGCTGCCCGAGCCGCCGACGGCGCTGGTCGTCGGGAACGACAGCATGATGGTCGGGGTGCTGCACGAGGCCCGGCGGCGCGGGCTGCGGATCGGGCGCGACCTGCCGGTGGTGGTCTACGACGAGGTCGAGTGGGCGGACCTGGTCGACCCGCCGCTGACGACGATGGCGCAGCCGATCGAGGAGATCGGCCGGCAGGCGGTGCGGCTGCTGCTGGCCCGCATCAACGACCCGGCGCGCAAGGCCGAAACGGTCCGGCTGGCACCCACGCTGCGTCACCGCGAGTCGTGCGGCTGCCCAGCGGTTCACTCACTTCAGTGAATCTGGGTTCCTGATATCCCCGCGCGGCCGTTCAGCCGATACCTTTCCGCTGAGCGTCTGCGAGGGCTTATGACCGCACTTTCGCCGGACCTCCGGTTGTGGGACCCCCCGGTCACCTACCGGATCGGCGTCGCGATGGGGGTGCACGCGCACCCGTACTCCGGCGAGCTCCTGCGCGCCATCAGGGCGGCCGCGGCGCAGGCGGGCTGCGACGTCGTACTGGCGGACACCGAGGACACCGTGGGCGAAGAAGCGGCGGTGGTGCGCGCGCTACGCGCGGACCTCGTGGACGGCGTGCTGCTGGTTCCCTCGGCCGGCGACGAAGCGGTGATCAACGGCCTGGTGCGGATGGGCGTGCCGACCGTCCTGCTGGATCGCGTGGCCGCCCGCAACGACGTCGACCAGGTGGGCACGGAGAACGTGCACGCGGTGGCGTCCCTGGTCCGTCACCTGACCGAGCGGCGGCACCGCAAGATCGGCTTGATCTCGGGCGAGGAGAGCCTCGAGGTCAGCCGCGAGCGCGTCCGCGGTTACCGCCTCGGGCTGGAGCAGGCGGGCCTGCGCTTCAACCGCGAGCTGGTGGAGAGCGGGTTCTCGAACTCAGGCGGCGCCACCCGCGCGACGGCCAAGCTCCTCGACGGCTGGCCATCCCCGACGGCCCTGGTGGTGGCGGACGAGTCGATGCTGGTGGGCGTCCAGTACGAGGCCCACCGCCGCGGCATCCGCATCGGCTCGGAGCTGGCGGTGGTGGGGTACGGCGACATGGACTGGGCCCGCCACGTGAGCCCGGCGGTGACCACGCTGGTCCAGCCGGTCGCGGACCTGGGCCGCCGGGCGGTCCAGCTGCTGATGTCCCGCATGGCCGACCCGGACCGGCCCCCGGAATCGGTCTGGCTGACCCCGAGCTTCCTCCACGGCGCTTCCTGCGGCTGCTGAGGTCGTGAGTGGTAAGGCGGGTTCTAACCCGCCTTACCACTCACGACAGCGTTGCCGCCGCTTCGAGGAGCATCCAGCCGCCCACCTGGACCGACATGTCCCGCTCCGGGGCGTCTTCGGGCAATGGCCACGGTGCCGGGCGGTCCCAGTACGCGCTGAACAGCGGACCCTCCGGCGTGGCCGCGGCCCCCGACCAGCAGCCCTCCGCCGACGTCAGCACCAGCGAGCGAGCCACCGAAGCCTCCGGGCCCGGCAGGGCACGAGCCGCCAAGGCCAGGTAGCGGGCCAGGATCGCCGCGAACAACCCGCCGTCGCCGCCTCCCTGGCCGCGGAGCACGCCGCCGGGCGCGAGGTGCTCGGCCACCGCCCGCACCGTCCGGGCCGCATTGTCCATTTCGGACAACTCCAGGCACGCACCGAGGTAGACCCCTTGGCAGTACGTGTAAATGTGCTTCACCAGCTCGCCCGTGTCCGCGCGGATCCCGTCCCAGACCAGACCGGACGCCGGATCGACCAAAGTGGACGTCAGCCAGGACGTCATCTCGCGGGCGCGCGAAAGGTTCCCCGTCCGGGCGTGGAAGATCGCCGCCGGTCCGTTGGCCGGGGCGTTCTTGAAGTCGTCGCCGCGGCGCCACCAGATGCCGCCGCCCGCCGCCGGCGTCCAGCCCGACAGGAGCTGGGTGTCGATCGCCGCCACCGCCGGGCCGACGTCGATGCCCAACGACGAAACCCGTTGCAGCGCAAGGCCGAGCCACGCGATGTCGTCGTAGTAGTCGTTGGTCCAGCGGCCGAAGTTGCGCAGCCGCACCGACCGCACGAACGCGCGGATCAAGGTGAGCCGCGCGGGAGAAGGCGCGCGCACCTGGGCGTCGACCAGGGTGTCCAGCAGGTGCGCCTGCCACCAGTAGTTCCAGTGCCAGTGCAACCGCTGATCGGCAGAAGCCGGCCAGCGGCTGCGGCCCAGGACCGTGCCGGGCAGCGCCCACACCCGGCGCAGGTGCCGCGAAGTCACCGCGTGTTCCGCGGCCGAGACGTCCATGACGCAATCGTGCCTTGCCGATCGACATACCGCTCGGTATGTTCGGTGGTCATGACGACGGCCCACCTCACCTGCCCGCTGTGCGAAGCCACCTGCGGCCTGGAGGTGACGCTCGACGCGAACCAGCGGGTCACGCGGGTCCAAGGGGACGAACAGGATGTCTTCTCGAAGGGATACATCTGCCCCAAGGGCGCGTCGCTCGGCGCGCTGCACCACGACCCCGACCGGCTGACGGCCCCGCTGCTCAAGCGCGACGGCGAGTTCGTCGAGGTCAGCTGGCAGGAGGCCTACGACGAGATCGCCCGCCGGCTCCCGCCGATCATCGAGGAGCACGGCCGGGACGCCGTCGCGGTGTACGCGGGCAACCCCGGCGTGCACAACATCGCGCTGACGCTCTACGGCCGCGTGCTCTACAAAGCCCTGGGCACCAAGAACTTCTACAGCGCCACCTCGGTCGACCAGCTGCCGAAGCACTACTCGTCCGGCACGATGTTCGGCGACCCGCTCGCCATCCCGGTGCCCGACCTCGACCGGACGCGGCACCTGCTCATCCTCGGCGCCAACCCGCTCGTCTCCAACGGCAGCCTGATGACCGCGCCGGACATCCGCGGGCGGCTGCGCGGGATCCGCGACCGCGGCGGCAAGATCGTCGTCGTCGACCCGCGCCGCACGCGCACCGCCCAATTCGCCGACGAACACCACGCCATCCGGCCCGGCACCGACGCGCTGCTGCTGTTCGCGCTGGTCAACGTCCTGTTCGCGGAGGACCTCGTCGCCCCGGGACGGCTGGCGGAACACCTCAACGGCCTCGACGACGTCCGGGAACTGGCCCAGCCGTTCACGCCGGAGGCCGTCGCCCCGCGCACCGGCATCGACGCGGCCGAGATCCGACGGCTCGCGCGAGAGCTGGCGGAGGCCGAAAACGCCGTGGTCTACGGCCGGATCGGCACCACGACCCAGGCGTTCGGCACCATCGCGAGCTGGCTGGTCGACGTCCTCAACGTGCTCACCGGTCACCTCGACGCCCCGGGCGGCGCGATGTTCCCGCTGGCCGCGTGCCAGCCCACCGGGAACCGGCGGCCGTTCGCCGTCGCGCGCTGGCGCAGCCGCGTGCGCGGGCTTCCGGAGGTCGTCGGCGAGCTGCCGGTCGCGACGCTCGCCGACGAGATCGAAACCCCGGGCGAGGGCCAAGTCCGCGCGCTGATCACGGTCAGCGGCAACCCCTGCCTGAGCACGCCGAACGCCGGGCGGCTGGCCGCCGCGCTGGACAGCCTCGACTTCATGATCTCCGTCGACGTCTACCTCAACGAGACGTCCCGCCACGCCGACGTCATCCTGCCCGGCCCGTCACCTCTCGAACGCCCGCACTTCGACCTGGCCTTCTACCAGCTGTCCATCCGCAACGTCGCCAACTGGACGCCGGCGACGCTGCCGTCCGCGGTCCCGCAGGAGTGGGAGACGATGCTGCGGCTCACCGGCATCGTCGCCGGTCAGGGCCCGGAGGCCGACGTCACGGCGCTCGACGACTTCGTCGCGGGGGAGACCGCGCGCCGCAACGGGCTCGACGTCGCCGTCGCCGGGGAGCGCACCGGGCCCGCGCGGCTGGTCGACCTGCTGCTGCGCGCCGGCCCTTACGACGTCACGCTGGCCGACCTCGAAGCCGCGCCGCACGGGATGGACTTCGGGCCGCTGCAGCCGCGGATCCCCGAGATCCTGTGCACCGCCTCGGGCCGGATCGAACTCGCGCCCGAGCCGGTCGTCGCCGACGTCCCGCGGTTGCGGGAAGAACTCGCGAAGACCGCGGAAACCGGTCTCGTGCTGATCGGGCGGCGGCACCTGAGCTCGAACAACTCGTGGATGCACAACCTGGCCCCGCTGGTCCGCGGCGGCAACCGGTGCACCATCCAGGTCCACCCCGCCGACGCGACGCGCCTGGGCCTCACCGACGGCGGCCTCGCGTCGGTGACGTCCCGCGCCGGAAAACTGCAGGTCCCGGTCGAGGTGACCGACGAGATCCGCCCCGGCGTCGTCAGCATCCCGCACGGCTGGGGCCACGACGTCGACGGCTCGCGGGCGCGGGTGGCGCGCGCGAACCCCGGCGTCAACTCGAATCTGGTCGCCGACGAGACGTTGCTGGACGTTCCGTCCGGAACGTCGGTGTTGAACGGAATCCCGGTCGAGGTCACCCCCGTCTGACCCTTGACGTCCCGGGGGCCATCGAGGATTCTCGACCCGGCATGTTTACGTGAACATCGGACTTCGCATGGCCCGCCTTCGTCACTGCCTGCTTGTCCTCCTGCTTGTTTCCCTGATCGCGCCCCCGCAGAGCGCGTCCGCCGCCACCAACGCGTTCCGCGGCGTCAACTGGGCGGACGCCCGCGACAACTACGTGGACGGCTGGGTGATCCCGACCGGCCTCACCGCCGGGGACAGCTACGACAGCGTCCGCGGCAAGGCGGACGGCATCATCACCGGCTTCCAGCAGAAGCTGGGCGCGAACACCGTGCGGCTGCCGATCAACCCGCAAAGCGTCAATTCGGACTGGTGGGGGCGGTACAAGGGCGCCGCGGACTCGGCCCTGTCCCACGGCATGAAGGTCGTCTTCGGCTACTGGGAAGCGAACAAAGACGGCTTCGTCGACGACACGAGCGCGTGGAACACCATGTGGGACAAGGTCACCGCCGACTACGGCGGCAACGGCAACGTGTACTTCGAGCCGATGAACGAGCCGTTCGGCTACAGCCTGAGCGCCTGGGTCTCGCTCTGCTCGACGTGGCTGTCCCGGCACGCGAACATCCCGCGCGGCCGGGTGCTGATCAGCGGTACCGGCTACAACGACAACGTGACCGGCGTCGGCGCGGCGAGCGCGCTGGACGGCACGCTGCTGTCGCTGCACTTCTACGGCTTCTGGGCTTCGGACACCACCCGTTCGGCGTGGACGACGAACCTCAGCAACCGGCTCGGGTCGTACTCGTCCCGCACGATCATCGACGAGGCCGGTGCCCCGATGACGACGGGCCTGAACTACTCCGCCGGCCACCAGGACGGCAACAACTTCACCGCGTACTTCGCCGCCACCACGGACCTGGCGCGGTCCCGGCAGATGGGTGTCGTCTACTGGCCCGGCCTGCGGTCCGGGGACACGTACTCGATCACGCGGCAGAGCGGCAGCGGCCTCGAGACCAACAACGCGACGGGTGTGACGCAGCTGCGCTGGGGGTGGGGCCTGTAGGCGCCACGGACCTAGCCGAGGTGGACGGGGCGCACGTGGGCTTCCTGGGCGTCGTCGTGGCGGTGGCGCCAGCGGTGGTAGACGCCGACGTAGGAGTAGGCGACCACCGCGATCGCGCCGATGCCGATGGCCGGCAGCCACGACTGCGGGAACACCGTGCCGTACAGGTAGTAGGCGTTGAACCCGCCGGGCAGGTCGCCGAGGCCCTGCTGGTGCCGGAAGTAGTTTTCCAGCGCGGTGAACGGGCACGCCACCGGAGCCACGTTGACCAGGATGCCCCAGGCCAGCCCCAGCAGGTGGACGAAGATCAGCTTCGGCCAGCGCCACGCCACGAATCCGCCGAAACCGATGAGCAGCAGCGCCAGAATATGCACCGCGACGGTCACGTCAGCCAGGAACTTCGCCATCGCACCCCCTCCACCGATCCCCCTACCAGCGACTTTACTCCGCCGAGCAAGGTCGTCCGCCCTGGAGAGTGCCCAGCCGGGTGATGTTTAACCCAGCGGAGCAGCCCGTTCACCTGCGCGGTGACGGAGGGGTTACGCCCGGTGGAAATTCCGGCGGCTGCTTCGCCGGGTACTGCGCCGGCTCCTCGTGCGGGTACTGGTCCGGCGCGCCGTCCGGTTTCTTCCGGTTCGGATCGGCGGGATGCTGCGGTTCCGGCGGCTCCTCCGTGGCCCGACGGTACGCCCGGACCGTGGCCGCGGCAGCCGGATTTCACCGAAGGCGATCACCCGGCACCGCGGGTCTCGTGAACGCCGCGCCGTCGAGGTCGGTGACCACCAGGCGCAGCCGCGCGTTCTCCCACTGCGTGCCCGCCAGCACCGGGCGCACGGCTCGCACCGCCTCGTCCAGCAGCGGCGGGATCGGCAGCCGGGTCGCGATCAGCCGGATCCGGACCACCTCCGGGCTCAGGTCCACCGCCGTGTCCGCCCGGCCCATCGGCAGCGAGGGGGTCGCCGGGCGCAAGCCGGCCACCTCCGCGAGCGCGCCGACGATCCGCTCGACGGCTTCGCCGGTGGTCACCGGGCCGCCGGCTCGATGTCCATGATGGACACTGTCACCTCGGCGACGACCAGGCCGGTCGGCTCGGCCACGGACCGCGTCACCGCGCGCTGGACCGCCCGGCCCACCGCCGCCGCCTGGTCGGCCGCCGCCGTGACGAGGTCGATCTGGACGCTCACCCGGCCGTCGGTGGTGCGGACCCGGACGCCGTCCGTGGGCGCCGGTTCGAGGCCCTGCCAGCGCTGCCGGGCCGCGCGCGTCCACGCCGTCACCAGGCCGCGCAGGCCCGGTTCGAGGCGCACCACCCCCGGCGTGGTGATCGCCGCCCGCGCCGCCACGCCGGCGATCACCGGATCGGCGATGACGTAATCAGCGCTGCCGGCGCTCATTCCCCTGGCTCCCCGGCCGCGTCTTCCTCGACAGCGTCTTCCTCAAAAAGGTCGTCGACGAGCAGGTCGAGCTTCGCCAGCGTCAGGCCCACGCGGGCCGCGGCCGCCGCGGTCACCCGCTCCCGGACCTTCGCCAGCGCCGCACCACCGGTGGCGTTCCGCAGGCTCACCGCGAGGGTGAGTTCCACCTCGACCCCGCCGGGGCCGGGCCGCAGGCGGCACCGGCGCGCCCGGACGCCGTCGACGGTGTCCGCCGCGTACCGCAGCACCGACGCCACCGCCTGCTCGCTGACCTCGACGAACCCGGGTTCGGGGGTCGGCAGGCGCACCATCGAGCCGCGCCGCACCTCGGCGCGCACCGCCGACATGATCCGCCCGAACAGGTCCGGCGACGGCGCGTCCTCGGTGGCCGCCAGCTCGGAAGTGGCCTCGCGCAAGGCCAGCAGGCTCTCGCGCGCGGCCCGGCAGTGCGGGCAGGTCAGTTCGTGCTCGTCGGCCAAACCGGCGCCGACCGCGTCGAGCCGCTCCCACACCTGCTCGACATCGCGCTCGCAGGGCAGCTCGTAGTCCGTCATCGCCATGGCCGCATCACCTCCGCCAGCTGGGCTCGGGCGCGTGCGATCCGGCCGCGGACCGCGGTCGCGTTCGCGCCGACGATTTCGCCGATCTCTTCGTAGGACCGGCCGTGCACTTCGCGCAGCAGCCAGCACGCCCGCTGCTCGGGAGTCAGCTGGTCCAGCGCCGCGGTCAACGCCGCGAGCTGGCCGCTCACCTGGGCGGCCCGCTCCGGCTGGAGGTCGGCCCGCGGCGACTCGGCGGTGTCGAGGTCGACGTCGGCCTGGGGCTTGCGCGCGCGGATCGCGTTGAGGCAGCGGTTCGTGGTGGCCCGGTAGAGCCAGCCGACGAACGCGGCGTCCTCGCTGAGCTGGCCGAGCTTGCGCCAGGCGTTGAGGAACACCTCCTGCACGACGTCTTCGGCGTCGCCGCGGTGGGCGAGCATCTTGACGGCGAGCCGGAACATCGGGCCCTGGTAGCGGAGCACGAGCTGCTCGTAGGCCCGGACGTCCCCGTCCCGCGCCCGGCCGACGAGAGTCACGTCGTCGAGCGGCGTAGTCGTCGTCACGGCACCTCCTCAGGGGGAGGACACCGGCGGGCGGAAAACGTCACGCACCGATTGTGGGTGACGGTGGACACCGGGGCGAATCCACGGATCCGCCCCGGTGGGCGGCTCAGTCCAGGCCCAGGTCGTCCTTCCCGAGGACGTACCGGTACTCCAGGCCTTCCTTCTCGATGGCCTCGCGCGCGCCGGTGTCGCGGTCGACGACCGTCACGACGCCGACGACGTTCGCGCCCGCTTCGCGCAGGGCCTCGACCGCCGTCAGCACGCTGCCGCCCGTCGTGGACGTGTCCTCCACCGCCAGCACGCGCTGGCCGCGGACCTCCATGCCCTCGATCCGGCGCTGCATGCCGTGTTCCTTGACCGCCTTGCGGACGACGAACGCGTCCAGCACGACCCCGTCGGACGCCGCCGAGTGCAGCATCGCCAGCGCGACCGGGTCGGCGCCGAGCGTCAGGCCGCCGGCCGCCACGTAGTCCCAGTCCGCCGTGAGCTGACGCAGGAGCTTGCCGATCAGCGGCGCGGCCGCGTGGTGCAGCGTCGCCCGCCGGAGGTCGATGTAGTAGTCGGCTTCCTTGCCGGACGCCAGGGTCACTTTTCCGTGCACTACGGAAAGATCGGTGACCAGCCTGGCCAGTTCGAGTTTCGCCGCTTGATCCAACCCGGGGTTCGCCACGGCCGTGAGTCTTACACACGGCCGGGTTCACTCACCGATGGATGTGGCGTCGACCGCACGCCCGCGCGTCGCCGCCCAGGCCGGGACCAGGATCGCCACGAGCGAGAGCACCACCGCGATCGCGAGCACCGCCAGGTAGATCGTCACCGGGCCCGACGGCAGCAGCGACCCGGACACCACCAGGCAGAACGGCACGATCGCGCCCGCCGCGACGAGGGTGCCGAGCAGCACCGCGATGGTCGCGATCAAGCCGCCTTCGACACCGGCCATGCGCAGCACCTGGCCGCGGGTGAAGCCGCTCAGCCGCTGCACCCCGAACTCGCGACGCCGCCGCGCGGTCGCCGTCACCAGCGTGTTCACCACGGAGATCACCGTGTACGCGAGGATCATCCCGACGAGCAGGTAGTTGACCCAGGCGCCGACCTCGTTGCCCTTGGCGTGCGCCGCGATCAGCGCGCCGCGGTCACCCACGGCCACCGGCAGCCCGGCGGTCGCTTCGCGCAGCCGCGAAGTCAGGGTCGCCGGGTCGACGCCGGGAGCGGCGCGGACCAGCAGCTGCGGGGCGAGCCCGAGCGTCGTGTGCGGGGCCAGCAGTTCCGCGGGCAGCACGAGCCGTTCGAACCCGGGGCGCTGGTCGGTGACGGCGGTGACCCGCACGTCCACCGGCGTGCCGTCGCCGAGCCGCAGCGACAGCGTGTCGCCGACGTGGTGGCCGGACGTCGAAGGCACCTCGACGGTGTTCCCGGTCAGCTCGCTCACACCCAGCGCGGGCCGGCCGTCGTCGTGCTGGTCCGCGTCGAACGGCTTCTCGACGAACACCGTGCTGGTGACGTACTCGGAGGCCCCGGCGACGCCCGGCACCGCACGCACCCGGCCGAGCACCGCGGGGTCGAGCCCGCCCGGCGCGGCGACGACGGCGTCCGCGCGCAGGTCCTCGGTGTAGGCCTGGTTCGAGACGGCTTCCTGGGTGGTCTGCAGGTAGATGTTGGCGGTCGCGATGCCGACCGCGAGCATGATCGGGGTGACCGCACCGGCTGCCCGCACCGCGCCGACGCGGGTGTTGCGCAGCGCGACCCGGCCGTTGACGCCGGTCAGCGCCTCCACCGGCCAGCGCAGCAGCGTGGCCATCAGCTTCGTCACGCCGGGGCTGATCGCCGCGAGCCCGAACGCCCACAGCATCACCGCCGGGCCGGCCGTGCTGGCCGCGACCGGGCCGGTCATCACCGCGACCGTGACGATGCCGAGCGCCGTCCCGCCCGCGAAGCACAGGATCGCGACGATCAGCCGGATCGGCGTCAGCCAGCGCCGCTCCACGGCGGCTTCGGCGAGCGCCTCGGTCGGGCGGATCCGCGACGCACGCCGTCCCGCCACGAAGGAAGCACCCACGACCGCCAGCAGCGACGCACCCGCGGCGACCACGGCCGGGACCCAGCCCTGCTCGTACCGCAGCACGTCCGGGACGACGTGGTGGCCGGCGAGCTCGCCGAACAGCCACTCCCCGAGCACCGGGCCGAGCACCACCGCGACGCCGACCGCGAGCACGCCGACGACGAGCGCCTCGCCGAGCACCATCCGCCGCAGCTGGCGCGGGGTCGTGCCGACCGCGCGCAGCAGCGCGAGTTCGCGCTGGCGCTGCTGCGTCGACAGCGTCAGCGTGCCTGCCACGACGAACACCATGACCAGCGCCGACAGCCCGCCCGAGACGGCGGCCAACACGATCAGGTTCTCGCCGCTCTTGCCGGTCTCGGGGAACTCGAAGGCGCCGCGGTCGACGCCGGTCGCCACGACACCGGCGTCCCCGACGGCCGCGGTCACGGCGGCGACGTCACCCCCGAAGACGCCGATGGTGTCGAAGCGGCCCGGGTGCCCGGAGAGCCGTTCGGCGTCCGAAGCAGCGAAGAAGACCGCCGCGTCCTGCATGGCCTGCGGCGCCTGGGCGATCCCGGAAATCCGGTACCGGCCGGCGCTGCCGTGCGCGGCCACCGGCAGCGTGTCCCCGACGGCGAGCCCGAGCCCGGCGTCGACGACGACTTCGCCCGGCTTCGGCGCCTGGCCGCTGAGGGCGTACGGCGTCAGCACGGCGGAGTCCCATGCGTGGCCGAGGGCGCTCGCGGCGCCGATCTGCGCCGGGAAGCTGATCTCGCCGACGACGTCCGTGACGCCGGGAACCGCGCGCAGGCGGCCGGCCAGGCCCGCGTCGAGCCGGACGCGCTCGGGCAGGGTCGCGTTCTCGAACTTGTGCTTGTCCTCGGGCTCGAGGGCCGCCGGGTCCTCCTTCGGCAGCTTGAGCGTCTGCTGCCCGCCGACGACGATCGGCGCCGCGGCCAGCCGCTGCACCGGCGTCTCGGACCGGATGCCGGTCTCCATCAGGCCACCGCACGCCGAGACGACCAGCGCGCCGAAGAACACGGCGACGAACGTCGCCAGGAAGCCGCCTTTGCGCAGGCGGAGGGTTCGCAGGGCCAGCTTGAACATCAGGCGCGCACCGCCAGCCGGTCCCAGGCCCCGAGGTGGGTCATCCGCTCGGCGACGGCTTCGGCGGTCGGCCGGGCCAGCCGGCCGGCGATCCGGCCGTCGGCCAGGAACACGACGTCGTCGGCGTAGGACGCGGCGACCGGGTCGTGCGTCACCATGATCACCGTCTGGCCCGAAGACCGGACGGAATCGCGCAGCAGGCCGAGCACCTCGGACGCCGTCCGGGTGTCGAGCGCGCCGGTCGGCTCGTCGGCGAACAGCACGGCCGGGTCGGTGACCAGGGCCCGCGCGATCGCGACGCGCTGCGCTTGCCCGCCGGAGAGCTGCCCGGGCAGGTGCTTGCGGCGCCCGTCGAGCCCGACGTGCGCGAGGATCCGTTCCACCAGCCGCTTGTCCGGGCGCTTGCCGGCCAGCTGCAGCGGCAGCACCACGTTCTGCTCGACCGTCAGCGCCGGGAGCAGGTTGAACGCCTGGAAGACGAAGCCGACGCGGTCGCGCCGCAGCTTCGTCAGGTAGGTCTCGTTCTTGCCGTCGAGGTCCTGGCCGTCGAGCACGACCCGGCCGGACGTGGGCCGGTCGAGGCCGGCCGCGCAGTGCAGGAAGGTGCTCTTGCCCGAGCCGGACGGGCCCATCACCGCGGTGAACCCGCCGCGCGGGAACGCGATCGAAACCCCGTCCAGCGCGACCACGCCGTCGCCGTACTCCTTGCGCACAGCCTCCAGCCGGACCGCGTCGGCTGCCTCGTGCCACCCAGTTGTCATGGGCAAAACGCTATTGAGCCCGCCGCCGGACCACCCTGGTGCTGACGCGCGTCTCGAAGGTGGGGACAGCCCTACTCAGGTGCGGCCCTTGCCGCCGAAGCCGCCGCTGATCCGGCGCAGCACCGCGCGCGGCAGCAGGCCGCCGATCGCGACAACGGCTTTGTACTGCAGGCTCGGCACGGAGATCACCTTGCCGCGGCGCAGGTCCGCGAGCGCCTCGCCGACCACCTGTTCGACACCCAGCCAGGCGATTTTCGGGCCGGATTTGCCGATGCCGGCCCGTTCGTGGAACTCGGTCGCCGTGAAACCGGGGCACAGCGCCATCATCCGGACGCCCTTCGGCAGCGAAGCGGCGATGCCCTCGGTGAAGGACGTGACCCAGTTCTTGCTGGCCGTGTACGTCGAGCCGCGACCGCTGAAGAAGCCCGCCACGCTGCTGACCTGGATGATTTCGCCGTGACCGCGCTCGATCATGCCGGGCAGCACGGCCCGGGTGAGCCGCAGGACGGCGGTGACGTTGACGTCGAGCTGGCGCTGCAGCGCGTCCGGCGGGATGGTCCAGAAGTCGCCGTTCAGCCCGAAACCGGCGTTGTTCACCAGGAGGTCGATGGGAGCACCGGCGAGCCGCTCCTCGACCGCCGTCCGACCCTCCACTTCGGACAGATCGGCGGGCAGCACCTCCACCGCGACACCGTGCTTTTCCCGCAGCTCAGCGGCGTAGGACGCCAGCCGCGCGGCGTCACGGGCGACGAGCACCGAGTCGTATTTTTCGGCGGCGAGCGTGCGCGCGAACTGCGCCCCGATGCCCGCCGTAGCGCCGGTTATGAGAGCGGTGGTGGTCATGTGGGTGAACATACCCGCTGGTCACGGGTGGACGTGCGTTCGATTCGGCGGGGAAGTATCGTCCGCCGCATGGGTAAGCACAGCAGGCGCAAAAGCGGCTATCTGCCCAAGGTCGCCGCGGGCGCGGCGCCCGTCGCGCTGCTTTTCGCGGCCCCGGCCACGGCACTCGCCACCCAGACCGACATCACGCTGCCGCTCGACCGGATCTCCCTCCCGGTCGACCACCGCCACGACGGCACGCTCGACCGCGACATCTCGACCGCGACCGAGAACGAGACGTCGTCCACCCGCGAGGCCGTGACGGCGACCCGCCACGACTTCGTCGCCAAGGAGGTGGCGGGCGCCCTGCTGATCGACAACCTCTCGGAGTCGGCGGCCATCCGCCGCGAGGGCTGGCAGAACGCGACGGCCTCCTCGGAGAGCGAGAGCGAATCGCTGGTCCGCTCCGGCCAGCACGCCCTGCGGCTGGGCCGGACCTCGGCGACCACGGCGAACAGCCAGCGGCTCGGTCAGGGCGCGTCACGCGACCTGACCATCGCCCCCGGCCTGGCGGGCTCGGCCGAGCGCCGCCTCGGCATCGGCGAGGGCACCAGCCACGGCGTCTGGCTCCCGGAGGGCATCGACGTCCTGAGCCAGAACGCGGAGCAACTCGACACGGGCTGGCGCGGCACCTTCGCCGGCAACCTCCACGGCGCGCTCTCGGCCAGGAGGTCGTCGGGCCAGGCGATCGACCTGGGCGCGCTGGGCGCGGTGGGCGCCACGTCCGAGCAGTACGCGACCGGCCAGATCGCGGGCGTCCTGGACGTGGGCCAGAAGCACGAGGCGGGCGGCCAGCTGGGCCCGGCATGGGGCCTGGCGAAGACGAGCCAGTCGTTCGACGAGGCCGGCCCGGCCGGCTCGATCCGCGGCGACCTCGGCGTGGACCACGTGATCCACGCCGAAGGCACCACGACGTCGGTGCGCGGCACGCTCGACCGGTCGGCGTCGCTCAGCGCGCTCGACCAGCCGGTGCTGGGCTTCTAGCCCTCCGGTTTCGTGACGGGCAAATCGTTGACCAGCGGGTATCGCCCGGTTTTTCGAAGCATTTATCCACTTCCCCGCTGATCGACTAACCTGGTCGGGCAATGCGGCCCGACGGGCACCGAGGAATCTCGTTGCTGCCCCCACCCGCGCATCGATGACGCGTGCCTGGTGGGGGAGAATGTCGCTGCGCAAGAGTGCCGGAGAAATGCTCGCCGATCTGCGAGCCAACGGCTTGGACGACCTGATCGCTCGACTCGGCCGCAATCACTCCGGCGAAGCCGATCAGAGCACCCCCGATCGCTGGGCGGATCTGCTCCGGGAGTTCCTCACCGAGTTGGAAGACGCCCAGCTGAGTCACGTCGACGTGATCTTGCACCACCGGCTACCTCACAGCTCGAAGTACATCGACCTCGTCCTGTCCGGACTCGACCCGCACACCAAAGAGTCGAGCCACGTGCTGGTCAACCTGGCTTCCGCGGGTGACACCGTGAGGGCGACCGACGAGTTGTTCGTCCGCGACGGTACTTATGTCCTTTCCCCGGGTAAACAGGTCCGCCAATACCTCGACTACTTGGCCGCGGCTACGCCGGAGCTGGCCAAGCGGCCGCGTTCTCTCCACGGCATGGCTTATGTCGAGGATCAGGCCGCCGGCACGTCCGTCCCCGATCACGAAGCAGCCGGACTCCCCCAGGTCTTCACCACCGCGGCGGGCCCCGGACTGCACTACCACCTTCGCTCCCGGCTGGATGCCTCCTCCTCGACAGCGGAGACCCGGCGAGCCGGCGACCAGTTCCTCGCCTTCCGCCAAGAGCGGTCCTTCCTCTTCAAGACCGAAGAAGACAAGGCGGGGAAGCTACACCGGCTGCTGCGTGACAGTTTCGTCCTGCTGGACGAGCAGGAAGTGGCGTATGAGCGGGTCCGGACCGCAGTGCACAACGCCCGCGCCGGCGGCCGGCCGACCGCTTTGATCATCATCGGGGGCCCCGGCTCGGGAAAGAGCGCGGTGGCGCTCAACCTGAAGCGCGATCTCGACGCCGAGGGCTTCCGGGTGGAACACGCCACCGGCTCGAGGTCGTTCACCAGCACGTTGCGGACGTTCACCGGAAGTCGTTCGCAACGCCCGCAGGGCGGATTTCGGTACTTCAACAATTACATGGACGCCGACCCCGCGGAACTCGACGCGTTGATCTGCGACGAAGCGCACCGGATCCGCGAGAAGAGCTACACGCGGTTCGCGAGCAAAGAGGTACGAGGCCGGGCCGGCCGGCAGATCGACGAGCTGCTCGCGGCGGCGAAGGTGCCGGTGTTCCTCCTCGACGACCAGCAACGGGTCCGCCCGGACGAGCTCGGCTCGCGGGCCGCGATCGAGGCCGCGGCCCGCGCGAAGGGCTTCGCGGTCGAAGTCATCCGGCTCGACGGCCAGTTCCGCTGCGGCGGATCGGATGCCTTCGACGCCTGGGTCGCGCGGCTGGTCGGGCTGAGTCCTCTGCCTCCGGTGAAGTGGAGCAGCATCGTCGGCCCCGACGACGAATTCGTCGTCGCCGACGCGCCGGACCCGACCCGGCTGGAAGCGTGGTTGCTGGACAAGCAACGGCAGCAAGACGGCACCACCGCGCGGATCGCCGCCGGGTTCTGCTGGCCGTGGAGTGAGCCGGCCGGCGCCAAAGCCGACCGCCACCTGGTGGACGACGTGACGATCGGCGACTGGAAACGTCCGTGGAACGCCAAGCCGGACGGCAAGGTCTCGTTGCCGAAGGGAATACCCGCCTCGCACTACTGGGCGACCGACCCCCGGGGCTTCGGCCAGGTCGGCTGCATCTACACCGCGCAGGGCTTCGAATACGACTGGGCAGGCGTGATCTTCGGGCCGGACTTCGTGCGGCGAGGTGACGCGTGGGTTGCCGACAAGAAGGGGTCCGCGGACACGTCGGTCCGGAAGGCTCCCGACGAGCAGTTCCACGTGTTGACCGCACAGGCCTACAAAGTGCTGCTGACCCGCGGGATGCGCGGCGCCTGTGTCTACTCGGTGGATCCGGAAACGCAGCGCTTCCTGGAAGAGATGACCGCATAGACCCATCGGCGAGGGTGCTCGCCGCCGCACCGCGAGGAGACACATGGCCGACTCTGCGCAACTGCTCAGGGCCTGCATGGAGGTGATCCGTGACGCCGGCCCCCTCTCGCCGGAGAAGCTGTTCGCAGGCGTCACCGCCCAGCTGAGCAGCGCGCCGGACGAGCCTGACGAACCGGCGAGCCGGCGCGAACAGCTCGACCGCTGCACCGCGGAAGCCGCGACGATCGGGTGGCTCGAGAGGATCAACGGGTGGTGCCTGACCGTACCCGGCGAACTCGCCCTGGACACCTTCCCGGGTGACCAGCTGTTCGAGGAGTTCAAGCAGCGGACGAGTGAAGTCCGCAAGCAACGAGAGCTCGCTCATTCCCGCCTTTCCGGCACCGCAGCGGTGATCGCGCGGCTGGTGGACGTCGTGACTCCGGGATCGTGGAGCTCCTTCGAAGGTCTCCGGCGGGCGGCCGGCACGTCTGACGAGGACGTCACGCGCTACCTTCTGACAGCCGGCCCGGCGGGTGCGCACCGCATCCTTTACGAGGACGGATCGATCCCCGGCAGAAACCGGCTCCACGCCCGCTTTCACCACGTCGATCTGCGGGACAAGCTGGCGCTCGAAGGAGTCGAGTTCGACGCGGACGACCGCGCGTCCCAGCGGCAGCGACTCGACGTCACCGCTCTTCGCAAACGCCTGCGCTGGGGTGAGGAGGCGGCGGATTCGGTTCCCCGACGGGCTTGGCTGATCCGCGCCACGACGACGTCCGAGTCGAGCCTGGTCGGCCACTGGATCGCCGAGGGGTTCGTTTCGACGGCAGCCGACGGGCTGCGCACCCTGCCCCTGCCGGTCTCGCCCGACCTGCTGCGAGAGGTGATCGACGAAGACTTCCGGCACGAGTCCTACAACGCCAGGAACGTTCGGTTCGAGGAACTGAACGGCTTCCTGAACAGGATGAGGACCGGTGACTACGTCCTCACGTTGAGCGGCAGTTCCGCCTATTTCGGCCGGATCGCCTCCAGCCCCGGTTTCCTGGCCGATGACCGCCTGGCTCCGCTCCGGCGGTTCGCCCAATGGGAGCGGCTCACCCCGGCACCCTCACTGGACCAGCTGCCACGCTCGCTCCAGGCCCAGCTGCGCAGCACATCGTCCATCGTGGACCTCACCGAACACCTCGGTGAGATCGAGCAGGTGCTGCGTGACTTCAACGCCGAGACGGCCGAGCTGTCCACCGAACCTCGCCGGGTGCTCGCCTTTCCCGAGATCGCCGACGACGCGGCCGAGGACTTGCTGATCGAGCCCGGCTGGCTGCGGCTGCAGGCCGAATTGCTCTGGGAGTACAAGCAGCTGATCTTCCACGGCCCGCCAGGAACCGGGAAGACATATCTGGCACAGAAGCTGGCCCGGCTTCTGGCCGACGTGAACGCGGTCAAACTGGTCCAGTTCCACCCGTCGTACACCTACGAGGACTTCTTCGAGGGGTTCCGGCCGACCCAGAACAAGGACGGCAAGGTCGAGTTCGGCCTGCACCCCGGTCCGTTCCGGACTCTCGTCGATGCGGCACGCAAGAAGCCCGGCGAACCGCACATCCTGATCATCGACGAAATCAACCGGGCGAACCTCGCCAAGGTCTTCGGCGAGCTGTATTTCCTGCTCGAGTACCGCGACGAGCCGATCAACCTGCTGTATTCGACCGATACGGCCTTCACGCTGCCGGAGAACATCTTCGTCATCGGCACGATGAACACGACCGACCGGTCGATCGCCACGGTCGACGCGGCGATCCGGCGGCGGTTCGTGTTCACCGAACTCCACCCGGACGTGCCACCGACCGCCGGACTGCTGAGGCGGTGGCTGGACCGGCTGGTCGCGGCGGAGCCCGGCTCGACGTTCAACAACGACGCGCCGAAGGTGCTCGACGCGCTCAACGAGCAAGTCGGTCGCCGCGACCTGGCGCTGGGGCCGTCCTTCCTCATGCAACCGGCCATCTACCGGCGCCCCGACGGGCTGGACCGGGCGTGGGCGGCCTCGATCCTGCCGTTGCTCGCGGAGCACCACTACGCGGCCGGTCCCGGTGCGCTCGAGGAATACCGGCTCGACGTGATCAGGCGGAGCGTCAGCGGAAACGGGACATGACGGATCCGCTGGAGCTCCTGGAAACCGGCCGGTGCACCAGCCGGCTGACCGAGCCGCAGTCGCGCGCGCTGGAAGCCAGCAAGTTCGTCACCCTGACCCCACCGCGGCCGGGCGGCGACGAATGGACGATCGCGGGCAACCGCGGCTGGGTGGGGGTCTTCTGGGCCGCCGACCTGCAGGTCCGGCTGGTTCCGAAGCTCGGCATCGCCCGGCTGCTGTTCCTCGCCGGCCACGGCGTCCGTGCGTCCGACCAGTGGTACGACGAGCCGGCCGCGATGCGGACCGACGAGGGCGTCGTCCCGGCCGTCGCGAACATGCTCTGGCGGCAGGCGCGACGGGCGCTCGACACAAACCTGTTGTCGGGGTACGTCCCGGCGACGGAGACGTCCACGACGATCCGCGGCAAGGTCCGGCTGACCGATCAGCTTCGCCGGAACTACGACCGCGAGTTCCCGTTCGAGATCGGCTACGACGATTTCAGTGTCGACATCCCGGAGAACCGGATCCTGCTGGCCGCGACGACGCTGCTCTTGGAGACCAAAGGGCTCGACGCCACGTCGGCCGACCGGCTGAACGCCGTCCGGCGGACGCTGAACGGCGTGTCACCCCTGGTCCGGAACGCGCCGTTACCGCCGTGGCACCCCACCCCGCGGAACGCGCACTACCACTCCGTCCTCCGGCTCTCCGAGCTGTTGCTCGAGGCGTCTTCACCCGAGCACGGCCAAGGTGGCTTCGCGACCAATGGATTCATCTTCAACGTCGAAAAGGTGTTCGAAAGCTTCGTGACCGAAGCCGTCGACACGGCGTTGAAGGACCGGATACCCGGCCGGGGCTTCCCGCAGTACCCGTGGCACCTCGACGAGGGACGCGAGCTGAAGATGAACCCGGACCTCGTCTGGCAGATCGACGGCCGCCCGGCGGTCGTGGTCGACGCCAAGTACAAGCAGAAGCAGCCGGCCGACGACTTCTACCAGCTGCTGGCCTACTGCGCGGCGCTCGACGTCGGCCACGGCCACTTGGTCTACGCGAGCGGCAAGCCGGGCGAGGTCCGGCACCGGGCACGCGGTGGGCGGTACGAGCTCTACGCACACACGCTGGACCTGACGTGCCCACGCGCCGAACTGCTGGCCCAGATCGACCGGATCGCGGACCGGATCGCCGAGCTCAGCGGTGCGGCCGGCGTGCGCTGAGCGTCAGTCCTGCGTCGGCTTGGGTTCCGCGTCCGCGGGCGGCTGCTGGACCGGCGTCCCCGCCGCCGGGGTGCCCGGGGCCGGCGTGCTCGCGACCGGGGTGCCCGAAGCGGAAGTGCCCGAAGCCGAGGTGCTCGCGACCGGCGCACTAGACGCTGTCGCCTCGGACGGGACCGGCGCGCTCGCCTGGTGGCGGCCCGCGTCGTAGTCCTCGTCGAACGGGTCGACGATGTCCGCGATCTCGCCCAGGTCGCGCAGCAGGCGCTCGAGGCGGGACGGGCCGGCCGTCGGGACCACGCTGGCCAGCACCCACTCGTTCTCCAGCCAGGCCACGCCGACGTCGCCGCCCAGCTGGTCCGCCGCGTCGACGAGCTCCTGCGTGATCACCACGCGAGCGCCGTCCGCGTCGTCCGCGAAGGCGTACCGGGCTCCGATCGGGCCGAGCATCTCGGGCATGTCCGCGCGCTGGAACGGGACGCTGGACAGCCACATCTCGATCGGGATGCGGTGCTTCTTGTTGCAGCGCACCGCGACCACCACCGCGGGGATCTGACCTTCGGTTTCGATGTCGAAGATGAACACCGGGCGGCGGCCGTCGGAGGTGAAGGTCGAACCCGCCACCACGTTCACGGCCGCGTCCGCGCCGAAGTAGCCGATCGCGCCGTTGGACCACTGCTGCGGCAGCCGCTCGTCCTCCTCGACGAACTGCCAGCCGCGCAACTGCGCCCAGCGCATTCGCTCGCGGTTGCGCGAGCCCTCCTTCGCCCGGTCGGCGGCGAGCAGCCCCAGCCCCGCCACCAGGGCGACGGCCGCGATGACGAACCAGATCCACGCCGGAATACCCACGACCGTCAGCGTATCGCCTGCTACGCCGGAGGGATGATCGCCGGTACCCGTGTCGCCGGGCCCATTCGGAGCAATTTGGGCGACACCGGGTCGACATGTCGCCACTGTGGACGGTCTCGTGAGTGGTAAGGCGGGTTAGAACCCGCCTTACCACTCACGACCGGTCAGACGCGGGTGACGGTCAGCGCCGCACCGGCCTCCAGCTCCGGGCCGTCGACGCGCACGGTGTCGCCGTCCCGGATCTCGCCGGACAGCAGCTCCTTCGCCAGCTTGTCGCCGATCGCCGACTGGACCAGCCGCCGCAGCGGGCGGGCGCCGTAGATCGGGTCGAAGCCGTTGAGCGCGAGCCACTCGCGGGCACCGTCGGTGACCTCCAGGTTCAGCCGCCGCTGGGCCAGCCGCTTGGCGAGCCGGGCGATCTGGATGTCCACAATGGACGTCAGCTGCTCGGTGCCGAGCGAGTGGAACACGACGATGTCGTCGAGCCGGTTCAGGAACTCCGGCTTGAACTGCCGCTGCACCACGTCGAGCACCGCGTCCCGCCGCTGCCGTTCGTCGAGCGACGGGTCGGCGATCGCCTGCGAACCGAGGTTCGAGGTCAGGATCAGGATGGTGTTGCGGAAGTCCACCGTCCGGCCCTGGCCGTCGGTCAGCCGCCCGTCGTCGAGGACCTGCAGCAGCACGTCGAAGACGTCCGGGTGGGCCTTCTCCACCTCGTCGAGCAGCACCACCGAGTACGGCCGGCGCCGGACGGCCTCGGTCAGCTGCCCGCCCTGGTCGTAGCCGACGTACCCGGGCGGGGCACCGACCAGGCGCGCCACCGAGTGCTTCTCGGCGTACTCGCTCATGTCGATGCGCTGCATCGCGCGCTCGTCGTCGAACAGGAACTCGGCCAGCGCCTTGGCCAGCTCGGTCTTGCCGACGCCGGTCGGGCCGAGGAACAGGAACGAACCGGTCGGCCGGTCGGGGTCGGCGACGCCGGCCCGGGCGCGGCGCACCGCGTCCGAGACGACCTGCACGGCCTCGGCCTGCCCGATGACGCGCCGGGTCAGCTCCTCCTCCATCCGGAGCAGCTTGCCGGTCTCGCCCTCCAGCAGCCGGCCCGCCGGGATGCCGGTCCACGCGCTGACCACGTCCGCGACGTCGTCCGCGCCGACCTCTTCCTTGAGCATGACGTTCTGCTGGCTGGCCTCGCTCGCCGCGGTGGCCGCTTCGAACTCCTTCTCCAGCGCGGGGATCCGGCCGTAGCGCAGCTCGGCGGCCTTGCCGAGGTCGCCGTCCCGCTCGGCGCGCTCCGACTCGCCGCGCAGCTGCTCCAGCTGCTCCTTGAGCTCGCGAACGCGCTCGATGGAGCCCTTCTCGTTCTGCCAGCGCGCGGTCAGCGCCGTCAGCGTCTCCCGCTTCTCGGCCAGTTCGGCACGCAGGTTGGCGAGCCGCTCCTTCGACGCGGCGTCGCTCTCCTTGGCGAGCGCCATCTCCTCGATCTCGAGCCGGCGCACGGCGCGCTCGACCTCGTCGATCTCCACCGGCCGCGAGTCGATCTCCATGCGGAGCTTCGACGCGGCCTCGTCGACCAGGTCGATCGCCTTGTCCGGCAGGAAGCGCGCGGTGATGTAGCGGTCGGACAGCGTCGCGGCGGCCACCAGCGCGGCGTCCGTGATCCGGACACCGTGGTGGACCTCGTAGCGTTCCTTCAGCCCGCGCAGGATCGCGATGGTGTCCTCCGGCGACGGCTCGCCGACGAGCACCTGCTGGAAGCGCCGCTCCAGGGCGGCGTCCTTCTCGATGTGCTGGCGGTACTCGTCGAGGGTGGTCGCGCCGACCATCCGCAGCTCACCGCGGGCGAGCATCGGCTTGATCATGTTGCCCGCGTCCATCGCGCCGCCCTCGCCGGTCGCCCCGGCGCCGACGATGGTGTGCAGCTCGTCGATGAAGGTGACGACCTCGCCCGCGGAGTCGGTGATCTCCTTGAGCACGGCCTTCAGCCGCTCCTCGAACTCGCCGCGGTACTTCGCGCCGGCCACCATCGACCCGAGGTCGAGGGCGACGACGCGCTTGCCGCGCAGCGACTCGGGCACGTCCCCGGCGACGATGCGCTGGGCCAGCCCTTCGACGATGGCCGTCTTGCCGACGCCCGGCTCGCCGATCAGGACCGGGTTGTTCTTCGTGCGCCGCGACAGCACCTGGACGACGCGGCGGATCTCGGTGTCACGGCCGATGACCGGGTCGAGCTCGCCGGCGCGGGCGCGCTCGGTGAGGTCGACGCCGTACTTTTCGAGCGCCTTGAACGTGCTCTCGGGGTCCGCGCTGGTGATCCGGGCCGAGCCGCGGACCTTGGCGAACGCCTCCTGCAGCGCGTCCGGCGTCGCACCGTGGCGCTTGAGCAGGTCGGCGACCTGGCCGCCCTCGGTCGCGAGCCCGACGAGCAGGTGCTCGGTCGAGACGTACTCGTCGCCCAGCTCGGTGGCGAGCTTCTGGGCGCGCGTCAGCGACTTGACCGCGTGGGTGTCGAACTGCGGGCTCGACACGGTCGCGCCGGTCGCGGACGGCAGCGCCGCGATGAGCGGCTCGAGCTCCTTGTGCACCACCTCCGGGTCGGCCCCGACCGCGGTCAGCAGCGGTGCGGTCAGCCCCTCACCCTGCGCCAGCAGGGCGCCCAGCAGATGGGGGGCCGACACGTGCGGGTTGCCGGCCATGGTGGCCGCCTGCGCCGCGGACGAGATCGCCTGCTGGGTCTTCGTGGTCGGGTTGAAAGCGTCCATCCCTCACCTCATGCTCGGTACTGCGAGAAAGTCCTGGTGACAGGCCTGACCGTGACCCGTCACTATCCCTAACGCACGAAAACTTGAGTCTGTTCCGCTCAACTCTGCCCGGGTGCGACCGCGCTCGCCGGCAACCGCGAGCCGAGCGTGCCGAGCCCGGCCACGGCGAGACCGGCGCACGCCCCCACCAGCACCCAGGGTAACCAGTCGGCGACCGAGAACAAGGTCACCACGGCGGGCGCGATCACCTGCGCCACGGTGAACGCGTACTGGTACGCGGCGAGATAACGTCCACGGGCGACCGGAGGTGCCGCGGCCTCGGCGAGCGCCCCCGATCTCGGCCCGAAGACCAGGTCGCCGGCGGCGAACACCAGCGTCGACACCAGCAGGTACACCACCCGCCAGCCGTCGGGCACGAGCAGCACACCCAGGCTGACCAGGCACCACGCGGAGAACAACGCCGAGCCGGCGCGCATCGCCGCGATCCGCGTCAGCCGGGCGGTGAGCCGCAGCGCGAGCGTGCCGCCGACGCTGGTCAGCACGGTCAGCAGGGCGAGGATCGCGCCCGGCAGCCAGACCGGGCCCTGCAGCCGGTCGAGCACGAACACCGGCATACCGATCAGGAAGAAGTCCAGCGAGAGCCCGAAGAGCCCGCTGAAGACGATGAGGGCCAGGTACGGCCGGTCACGCAGCACGCGGACCGACCGTTCGCAGACCGGCCGGTGCGGCCGCACGAGCCGGACGAAGGAGACCAGGATCAGGGCGGCCAGGAAGAACGTCAGCGCGTCCACGACGAGCGCGATGCGGTAACCGGAGTTCCCGAGCCACGTCAGCATCGCTCCCGCCGCCAGACCGCCCAGGCCGAAGGAAGCGGCCCGCACCATCCCGACCTGGGCGAACGGGCGGTCCTTCGGGCCGTCGCCCGCGACGTCGGCGATGAGCACGAACAGGGAGCTGTAGAAGAGCTGCTGCCCGGCGGACAGCAGGACGGCCGCGACCACCACCGGGCCCGCACCGTCGGCGATCAGGTACGCCCCGACCCCCGCCGCCTGCAGCAGCTGGGCGCAGATCACCACGGCACGCGGCCCGACGCGGTCGACGAGCCGGCCGGCGAGCGGCGGCACGACGAGCCCGCCGACGGCACCCAGGGTGACGGCGGTGCCGGCCACGGCCAGCGGCACGCCGACCACCTGCGTCACGTAGACCAGTGCCAACGGGAGGAACAGACCTGAGCCGAAGTTGTCGGTCCCCAGCGCGCACAGCAGTGCGACCCGGTCACGCGTCACCCCACCGACGTTAACCCCGACGAACGCCGCCAAGTCAGGACCGAACGGACAGTATCCGCAGGCGGAAGAGCCACTTCGGGTGTGCCTCTTCCCCGCGGTGTCACTTGTTCGTGTCAGCCAGCCAGGCGTCGCTGCCGAGGGCACGGCGGAGGTCGGTGTTCATCTCCGCCAGCCGGGCGGTGAGGTCGGTGACGCGCTCGTCGTCCCAGCCGCCGAGCGCCTTCTCCATGAACTCGACGTAGTTGGCGCGCCAGCGCGCGAGCTCGGCCCGGCCCTTCTCGGACACGCTCACCAGGGACGCCCGGCCGTCTTCGGGCGCGGGACGGCGGTCGACCAGCCCGGCCGCGGACAGCTGGGTGATCTGCCTGCTGACGACCGAGAGGTCGACGAACCGGCGTTTCGCCAGCTCGGACGGCCGCGTCTCGCCGTTCTTCGCCAGGTCGGACAGCAGCATCGCGGCCGCCGGGTGCAGCCCGGGCTCGCTCTGCCAGGCTTGCATGACCCAGGCGTGCTGGAGCTGGGAAGCCGTCTTCAGCTCGCGCATGAGCTCGACCCGGACGTCGTCGTCGGTGTTGTCGAAGCCCATTCGGCACCTCCCTTAGTTGTGCCATACAAGTATATTGGTGGACGCTTGCTCGGGACAACCATCTCTCCGGTGAGGTCGCCCACGCCTGACCGGGGCGAATACACCCGGTCGGAGCAACAATGCGGGCAAAAGGGCCCCCGGCGGCTACCCTGCGGACGGGCGGTGCGCGCAGCGCAGGCGAGTAACGTTGAGTAACGAGGTGGCAGCAGTGGCGAAGGACCCCGGAGGCGGTCCCCGACCCGTGAACAACCCCTGATGACAGCCGACTCCGTCAGCCCGCTCCCCAGGTCGTCGGCCCCGCGTGAAGCCCCCGCGGCCGTGACCGCGATGGTCCGGCTCATCCGGGACAGCTGGGCCAGGTCCGAGCCGTACATCGCCGACATCTCGCAGTTCTTCTACGGGATGCTGTTCACCCTCGCCCCGACCACGCGCGACTTCTTCCCGATCAACATGGAGATCCAGCGCGGCCGGCTGGTGCGCGCGCTGGTGCACATCGTGCAGATGGTCGACCGGCCCGACGACCTCGCGCCGTTCCTGCGCCAGCTGGGCCGCGACCACCGCAAGTTCGGCGTGGTGCCCCGGCACTACGAAGCGGTCGGCACCGCGCTGCTGGCGTCGCTCAAGAACCACCTCGGCCCGGCGTGGACGCCCGAGGTCGAGCGGGCGTGGGCCGAAGCGTTCACCATCGCCGCGCGGGCCATGCAGGACGCGGCCGCGTCCGACACGAACCCGCCGTCGTGGTCGGCCACCGTGGTCGAGCACCGGCGGCTGACCTGGGACCTCGCCCTGGTGCGGCTGGTGCCCGACCAGCCCGTGCCGTACCACCCCGGCCAGTACGTGAGCGTCGAAGTGCCGCAGCGGCCGCGGCTGTGGCGGTACCTCTCGCCGGCGAACGCGCCGCGCGAGGACGGCGGCATCGAGTTCCACGTCCGCGCGATCGACGGCGGCTGGGTCTCCCGCGCCATCGTCAGCCACACCCAGCCCGGCGACGTCTGGCGCCTCGGCCCGCCGCTGGGCCGGATGACGGTCGACCGCGAGTCCTCGCGGGCCGTGCTGATGATCGCCGGCGGCACCGGCGTCGCGCCGCTGCGGTCGATCCTCGACCACCTCGCGCTGTGGGGTGAGAACCCGAAGACCCACCTCTTCTACGGCGGCCCGGCGCGCGAGGACCTCTACGACCTCGAAGAACTGCGCGCGCTCGCCGCGACGAACCCGTGGCTGACCATCACGCCGGTGGTCGAGCGCGGCGGCGACGTCCCCGGCTTCGAGCAGGGGACGCTGGCCGAAGCCGTCACGCGGTACGGCTCCTGGCCCGGCCACCACATCCTGGTGTCCGGCTCACCGGCGATGATCCGCGCGACGGTGTCGCGCATGCTGGTCGCGGGCAGCGCGCTGGACCAGATCCAGTACGACCCGTTCACGATCGACTAGCCGCCACCGGCCGCCGCAATCCGCCGTCCGGTGAACGATTCGTTACGCATCGGAAATCGATGACCGGTAACGGATGAATCCGAAGTCGTGATCATTTTTACGCAGCGACAGCCGGGGTTTACCGGGCGTACCTGAATTGGTCCGTTCGAGCGGGAACGCGCGGAATCACGCGCATCTGCACGGGAATTCGCCTACAGTCGGGAACCCTCGGGGGCGGCACCGCACGGCGACGCCGCATGCACGGCGCGAAAAAAGCCTTTGCACGACTGGAGAAAACCGTTCCCGATGAGCGCTGAATCCGTGAAGATCTCCACCATGCCCGAGACGCTTCCCGTTTCGGCTGTGGAAGGTCGAGAGATGGCCCGGTTGATTCGCGAGAGTTTCGCGGAGATCGAGCCGAAAGCCGACGAACTCGCGCAGTACTTCTACGGCGCGTTGTTCGTGGTCGCCCCCGATTGCCGTGATCTTTTCCCGGTCACCATGACGACCCAGCGAAGCCGGTTGCTGCGCGCACTGGTGTACGTGGTGCAGATGGTCGACCGGCCCGATGAGCTGGTCACTTTCCTCGGCCAGCTGGGCCGCGACCACCGGAAGTTCGCCGTCGTCTCCCGCCACTACGACGCCGTGGGCGTCGCGCTGATCGCGGCGCTGAAACGGTTCCTCAAGGAGAAGTGGACCGCCGAGGTCGAATCCGCGTGGAGCTCGGCCTACGGGCTCATCGCCAAGACGATGCGCGAGGCCGCCCAGGCGGAAACCGGGCCGGCGGCGTGGTCGGCGACCGTGCTCGAGCACCGGAAGCTCAGCCGCGACGTCGCCCTGGTCAAGGTGCGCACCGAAGGCCTGCTGCCCTACCGCGCGGGCGGGTACGTCAGCGTGGAAGTGCCGCAACGGCCGCGGTTCTGGCGGTACCTCTCGCCGGCGAACGCGCCCCGCGGCGACGGTCAGCTCACCTTCCACGTGCGCGCGGTGCCCGGCGGCTGGGTCAGCGGGAGCATCGTCAACCACACCAGGCCGGGGGACGTGTGGCACCTCGGGCCGTCGATGGGCGCCCTGAACGTCCGGCCGACGTCCGCGAAACGGCGGCTGCTGATGATCGGCGGCGGCACCGGGATCACCCCGCTGCTGGCGATCCTCGACGACCTTTCGCGCTGGAAGCGGAACCCGCCCGTGCACCTGTTCTTCGGCGGCCGGCGACCGGAAGACCTGTACGCGCTGGAGGAGCTGCGCCGGCTGGCCACGACGTCGAAGTGGCTGACGGTCACCCCGGTCACCGAGGAGGGCGCGCTGTCCGGCGGCGACCGCGGCACGCTCGGCCACGCCGTCACCCAGCGCGGCACGTGGGGCGACCACGACGTTCTCGTTTCCGGTTCGCCGCCGATGATCCAGGCGACCGTCGCCAAGCTGCTGGCCAGGGGAATCGATCTGGAACGAATATCCTACGACCCCTTCACCCTGGACTGAGGTTTGTCCGGAATGCGCTGAGAAACTCTCAGCGCGCGGCGCGGAAGCGGCGGTGGCTCGCTATCTTCGCCGATATGGAGATGACTATTCCGGTTTCGGACGGGACCATCGGCGGCTACCTGGCGGAGCCCGCGGCCGCGGGACCGCACCCGGGCGTGGTGCTCATCCACGACGCGTTCGGGCTGAGCCAGGACACGAAGAACATCACCGACCGGTTCGCCCGCGAGGGCTATCTCGCGCTCAGCCCGGACCTGTATTCGCGCGGCGGCATGTTCCGCTGCGTGCGGCGGGTGTTCTCGGACATGTTCGCCAACCGCGGCCGGGCGTTCGACGACATCGAGGCGTCCCGCGCGCTCCTCGCCGCGCGGCCGGACTGCTCGGGCCGCATCGGCGTCGCCGGGTTCTGCATGGGTGGCGGCTTCGCGCTCGTCGCCGCGTCACGCGGGTTCGAAGCGTCGGCGCCGTACTACGGGCAGCTGCCGAAGAACCTGTCGGTGCTCGACGACGCCTGCCCGGTCGTCGCCAGCTTCGGCAAGAAGGACTTCGGGCTGCGCGGCGCCGCGGCGAAGCTCGAGACGGCACTCACCGAGCGC
Organism: Amycolatopsis sp. CA-126428; assembly: GCF_002904335.1. Classification (GTDB taxonomy): domain Bacteria; phylum Actinomycetota; class Actinomycetes; order Mycobacteriales; family Pseudonocardiaceae; genus Amycolatopsis. The sequence goes on from NZ_PPHF01000048.1 coordinate 175,062, forward strand.
GACATCCCGCACGACGTCAAGGAGTACCCGGACGCCAGCCACGGGTTCGCCAACAAGATCGACACCGCGGCCCCGGTGAACCTGCTGCTCAAGGTCGTCGGCTTCACCTACCACCACGAAGCGGCCGAAGACGCGTGGAGCCGAGTGACGTCTTTCTTCGGCGAACACCTGCAGCAGCCGGCCCGACCTTCGCACTGATCCGACCGGAGCAGCGGTTTCGTCGAACGGCGGTAGTTCGTTGACCGTTGTGCCCGAATCGACTTATGGTCTAGACCACGTCTTCCCCGGACGTGCTCGTTCGTCCTCCCCTCCGGAACGACGCTGTTCCCCTTCGAGGAGCCGAAATGACCTGGAAAAGAAAGCTCTTCGCGGCCGCTGCCGGCGCCCTGCTCGCGCCGGTGCTGGTCGTCGTCCTCCCCGCCACCAGCGCGAGTGCCCACGGTTACGTGTCCGATCCGCCCAGCCGGCAGGCCAACTGCGCGGCCGGGAAGGTCTCCGGCTGCGGCGAGATCGTCTACGAACCGCAGAGCGTCGAAGGCCCGAAGGGGCTGCGCAGCTGCAACGGCGGGTTGTCGCAGTTCGCCGAGCTGACCGACGAGTCGAAGCCGTGGCCGGCCAAGTCGGTGGGCAGCACGGTGACGTTCAACTGGGTGTTCACCGCCCGGCACTCGACGTCGAACTACGAGTACTACGTCGGCGGCACCCGCGTCGCGGTGTTCAACGGCAACAACCAGCAGCCGCCGTCGACGTTGTCGCACACGGTGAACCTGGCCGGCTACTCGGGCCGGATCAAGGTGCTGGCCATCTGGAACATCGCGGACACGGCGAACGCGTTCTACAGCTGCGTCGACCTGCAGGTCGGTGGCGGCGGCACCCCGCCGCCGACGACCACCCCGCCCCCGACCACGACCCCGCCGCCGACCACGACCCCGCCCCCGACGACCAAGCCGCCGACGGGTGGCACGTGGGCGGCGGGCACGGCGTACAAGGCGGGCGACGTCGTGACGTACGGCGGCGGGAGCTACCGCTGCCTCCAGCCGCACACGGCGATCGCGGGCTGGGAGCCGCCGAACACCCCGGCGCTCTGGCAGCGCCAGTGAGAGTGGTCTTGGCCGTCGTCGCGCTTCTCCTGACCGGTTGCGCGACGACGGCCGCTCCACCACAGCACAACGCGGCCGACGTGATGTTCCTGCAGATGCTGATCCCGCAGAACGAGCAGGGGATCGAGATCGTCCGGCTGGCTTCGGCCCGCCCGCTGCCGGCGGGCTTGAAGGAGCTGGCGGCGGCGATCGAGGTGACGCAGAAGACCGAGGTCGAGGACATGCGACGCTGGCTCCGGGAGTGGAACCAGCCCGAGACGATGGCGATGGACCCGCAGGCCCACGCCGGCCACGGCGGCATGAAGATGACCTCGCCGGACCTGGTAGGAGCTTTGGAGACCGCCCCGGACGGCGAGTTCACCCGCCGGTTCCTGGACGTCCTGACCGGACAGCAGCAGGGAGCGGTCGAGCTGGCCCAGACGGAGAACGGGACCGCGGGCGGCGTCAACGCGCAGGCCCGGGACCTGGCTCGCCGGGTCATCGAGTCCCGGACGGCGGAGGTCAAGCAGTTGCTGAACACCAAGACGTAACCCGCGGCGCGGCCGCGAGCAGCCGGGAGGGGCTGCTCGCGGCCCCACTCTTCACGCACGAAGGCCTCCCCGGTCGCCCGGGGAGGCCTTCGTCGCTGCGTCGCTGCGGTGGTCAGCGGCGCTTGGGCCGCCAGACCACCAATGCCGTCTGCTGGTTGAGTGGCACCAGGTCCCGGCGGTAGGACGCGTGCGCCGCCGCCGTCGCCTGTTCCGCCGCCACGTACGCCGCCGTCAGTTCCTCGGTCAGCTCGGTGATCCGGGCGCGGAGCGCGTCGACCTGGTTCTCCAGCTCGATGATGCGCTTGATGCCGGCCAGGTTGACGCCGTCCTCCTGCGACAGGCGCTGGACCTCGCGCAGCAGCGCGATGTCCCGCATCGAGTAGCGCCGCCCGCCGCCGGCGGTGCGGCCCGGGGAGACCAGGCCCTGCCGGTCGTACGTGCGCAACGTCTGCGCGTGCATCCCGGCGAGCTGGGCCGCCACCGAGATGACGAACACCGGGGTCTCCTCGTCCCCTTCCTGGGGAATCCCGCCGAACACCACTCTCACCTACCTTGCAGCAGCTCGGTGATCTCGGGCCGGGGGTCGTGCCCGGCCATCGCCTCGGCGTACGCCTGCAGTGCCTCGCGCGCCTTGTCGTCCAGTTTGGCGGGAATCGCCGCCTGGAGGGTGACGAGCAGGTCACCTTGCGAACCGTCGCGCTTGGCGATGCCCTTGCCGCGCACGCGCAGCACCCGTCCGCTCGCGGTGCCCGGCGGCACCTTGAGCGAGACCTTGCCGTCCAGCGTCGGCACCGTGATCGTGGTGCCGAGCGTCAGCTCGGTGAAGTCCACCGGCACGGTGAGCGTCAGGTCGAGCGACTTCGGCTTGCGGCCGAACAGCGGGTGCGGCGCCACGTGCACCCGGACGTACAGGTCGCCCGCCTGCGCCCCGCCCCGGCCCGGCTCGCCTTGGCCGGCCAGCCGGATGCGCTGGTCGTCGTCGACGCCCGGCGGGATCCGGACGGTCAGCGTGCGGGTCCGCGTGCTGATGCCTTCGCCGCCGCACTCGGGGCACGGGTCGTCGATGATCGTCCCGCGGCCGCGGCAGTCGCGGCACGGCTCCGAGAACGCGAACGCACCCTGGCTGCGGCTGACCAGCCCCGACCCGGAACAGGTCGGGCAGGTCCGCGGCGACGTGCCCGGCCGGGCGCCGTTGCCGCTGCACGTCGCACAGGTCGCCGGGCTCGACAGCCGCAGCGGCAGGGTCGCGCCCTTGACCGCCTCGGTGAAGTCGATCCGGACGTCCGTCTCGACGTCGGCCCCGCGCTGCGGCCGGTTCGCCGTCGCGCCCGCCGAGGTCCGGCCACGGCCGAAGATCCCGCCGAGGATGTCCCCGAGCCCGCCGAAACCGCCCTGCTGACCCGCGCCGGCACCGGCCTGGCCGAAGATGTCGCCCATGTCGAAGCTGCCGCCACCGCCGCCACCGGGGAAGTTGAAGCCACCCCCGCCGCCGAACAGGCGCCGCGCCTCGTCGTACTCCTTGCGCTTGCTCGCGTCGGAGAGCACGCCGTAGGCCTCGGAGACCGCCTTGAACTTCTGCTCCGCCTGCGCGTTGCCGGAGTTCGCGTCCGGGTGGTTCTCCTTGGCCAGCTTCCGGTAGGCCTTCTTGATTTCGTCCGCGGTGGCGTCGGAGGAGACGCCCAGTTCACGGTAGAAGTCCTTACCGATCCATTCCCGTGCACTCATCGGGCGCCTCCTCCTTCCACTTGAACCGGATAGTGCTTACTGCTGTTGCTCATCGACTCCGCCGCCGAGTGGCAGCTCGCCACCCACGGACGGGTCCCCCGGGGCCGCACCGGGCTCGTGGTCGGTCACGCCGACCAGCGCCGCCCGCAGTACGCGATCCCCGAAGCGGTACCCGCGGCGCATGACCACGGTGACCGTCGGGCCCGCCACGTCCGGCGAGGTGTTGTGCTGGACGGCCTCGTGCACGCTCGGGTCGAAGGGCTCGCCCTCGGTCCCGAACGATTCGAGGCCCGCGCGCTGCAGGCCGCTGATCAGCTTGTCGCCGACGGCCTTGAACGCGCCGGTGAGGTCGCCGTGCTGCTCGGCCCGCTCGAGGTCGTCGAGCAGCGGCAGCAGGTCGTTCACCACGGTCGCCTTCGCGCCGATCACGACCGCCTCGCGGTCACGCTCGACCCGCTTGCGGTAGTTGGCGTACTCGGCCTGCAGGCGCTGCAGGTCGGCGGTGCGCTCGGACAGCTCCTTCTCCACGTCGGAGACGACCGACACCGCGTCGTCCATGATCGTGTCGCCGAGCGAGGGGCCCGCGTGCTCCACGGGCGCCTCCTCCGGCTCCGGCGCCGCGTGGGCCGGACCGGGCGGGCGAACCTGCCCGGTCTGGGGATCCACCCGGCGACGGTCCCGCACGACCACCGGCTCCTCGGGGCCTCGGCCCTGGTTCTCGGATTCGTCGTAGCTGTGGGTCACTTCTTCTCGTCCTCTTCGACGATCTCGGCGTCCACCACGTCATCGGCCTTGGCCTGGCCGCCGGCCGCACCGGCCTGGTCCGCACCGGCCGCGCCCGAGGCACCGGCCGCACCGGCCGCCGCGTCGGCGTTCGCGTTGGCGTACAGGGCGGTGCCCAGCTCCTGCGAAGCGGTGTTCAGCTTCTCGATCGACTCGCGGATCTTGGTCGAGTCGGTGCCCTTGAGCGCCTCGTTCGACTCGTCGATCGCGGACTTGACCTTGGCCTTGAGGTCCTCGGGCAGCTTGTCGTCGTTGTCCTTGAGGAACTTCTCGGTCTGGTAGACCAGCGTCTCCGCCTGGTTGCGGGTTTCCGCCTCTTCGCGCCGGGTCTTGTCTTCCTCGGCGTGGGCCTCGGCGTCCTTGACCATGCGCTCGATGTCGTCCTTCGGCAGCGCGGAGCCACCGGTGATCGTCATCGACTGTTCCTTGTTCGTGCCCAGGTCCTTCGCGGTCACGTGCACGATGCCGTTGGCGTCGATGTCGAAGGTGACCTCGATCTGCGGCACGCCACGCGGGGCCGGCGGGAGACCGGTCAGCTCGAACATGCCGAGCTTCTTGTTGTGCGCGGCGATCTCGCGCTCACCCTGGAACACCTGGATCTGCACCGACGGCTGGTTGTCGTCCGCGGTGGAGAAGATCTCCGAGCGCTTGGTCGGGATCGTGGTGTTGCGCTCGATGAGCTTGGTGAAGACGCCACCCTTGGTCTCGATGCCGAGCGAAAGCGGCGTGACGTCCAGCAGGAGGACGTCCTTGACCTCGCCCTTCAGCACACCGGCCTGCAGCGCCGCGCCGACCGCGACGACCTCGTCCGGGTTCACGCCCTTGTTCGGCTCGCGGCCGCCGGTCAGCTCCTTGACCAGGTCCGACACGGCCGGCATGCGGGTGGAACCACCGACGAGCACGACGTGGTCGATGTCGCCGACGGCGATGCCCGCGTCCCGGATGACGTTGTTGAACGGGTTCCGGGTGCGCTCGAGCAGGTCCGCGGTGATCTTCTGGAACTCGGCGCGCGAAAGCGTCTCGTCGAGGAACAGCGGGTTCTTGTCCGCGTCCACGGTGATGTACGGCAGGTTGATGCTGGCCGAGTTCGAGCTGGAGAGCTCGATCTTCGCCTTCTCCGCCGCCTCGCGGATGCGCTGCAGCGCCATCTTGTCCTTGGTCAGGTCGATGCCGTTCGTGGCCTTGAACTTGTCGACCAGCCACTTGACGATGCGCTCGTCCCAGTCGTCACCACCGAGGTGGTTGTCACCGGAGGTGGCGCGGACCTCGACGACGCCCTCGCCGATCTCCAGCAGCGAGACGTCGAAGGTGCCACCACCGAGGTCGAAGACCAGGATGGTCTGTTCCTTCTCGCCCTTGTCCAGGCCGTACGCCAGCGCGGCGGCGGTCGGCTCGTTGACGATGCGGAGCACGTTCAGGCCGGCGATCTGGCCGGCTTCCTTCGTGGCCTGCCGCTGGGCGTCCTCGAAGTACGCCGGGACGGTGATGACCGCGTCGGTGATCGTCTCGCCCAGGTACGCCTCGGCGTCGCGCTTCAGCTTCATCAGCACGCGCGCGCTGATTTCCTGGGAGGTGTAGTTCTTCCCGTCGATCTCGGTCTTCCAGTCGGTGCCGATGTGCCGCTTCACGGACCGGATGGTCCGGTCGACGTTCGTGACGGCCTGGTTCTTCGCCGGCTGGCCGGTCAGCACTTCGCCGTTCTTGGCGAAGGCGACGATCGAAGGGGTGGTCCGGGAGCCTTCCGAGTTGGCGATGACCGTCGGCTCGCCGCCCTCAAGGACGGCGACGACCGAGTTGGTCGTGCCGAGGTCGATGCCGACCGCTCGCGCCATGGTGCTTCCTCCTGTTTACGGCTGCTATGTTCGTGACCTGCACGTTCGTCCTCGCCTTGAGCGAGGCCCTGGCAAGTTTTATCGGGCCTTCGCGCACTCCGTCAAGCTGGACTTGAGTCGACTGCGCTCAACCTCTGTACCCAGCCTAACGAGGCGATCCGGGTTCTTGTTCCCGGGGCCGGTGGCCGAGTGCCTGAAGCGCCTGTGACGCCGCTCACCGGACGGGCCGGCTCACCGGCAGACTGCCTCGCGACCAGGAACGACGCCGCTGACCAGGTACGCCACCTCGGCCGCCCGGGCGCAAGCTGTGTTGAACAGGCCCGTGTGGCCGTCGTCGGTGCGGGTCAGCAGGGCCGCGCCGTCGATGCTCGCCGCCAGGCCGCGGGTCCAGGCCAGCGGGGTTGCCGGGTCGTGGGCGCCGCCCACCACCAGGATCGGCGGGGCGCCGTGGACCGGGTGTGGCTGGGGTGGGTTCTTCGGCGGGACCGGCCAGCCCGTGCACCCGCTGGCGAAGTCCCAGTACTCCGAGTACCGCCAGCTGTGCGGGGCCGCCGCACGCACGAGCCGGGCCATCCGGTCCAGGTCCGCCGGCCCGGTGAACGGCGAGGGGAAGTCATGGCAGCCGATCGCCCGGTAGGCCCCGTAGATCGGGGACAGGAACTGGTTCCGCTCGGTCAGCCCGCGAGCGTCCGGGAACTCGCCGCCGGCCGCGGCCAGGTCCCGGCCCAGCGCCGGCCAGTCGTCGCGGAGGTAGAGGTGGCCGTACACCCCCGCCGAGACCTCGTCGGCCGTCGCGGGCCGGCCCAGGTCGCTCGACCAGATCAAGCCGCGGGCCGCCCTGGCCACGACGTCGTCGTAGAAGCGCAGGACGTCCCGGCCGTGCAGGGCGCAGCCGGCCGCGGTGCGGCACCAGCCCGCGAACCGGACCAGCGCATCCTCGGTGGCCGCGGCCTCTTCGAGGATCGCCTGGTTCATCGGCCGCGCGTGGTCGATCGCGCCGTCGAGCACCATCGCCCGCACCCGGCCGGGGTGCTTCGACGCGTAGACCGCGCCCAGCTCGGTGCCGTACGAGAGGCCCAACCAGGAAATTCGAGGCTCGCCGAGCGCGGCCCGGATCGTCTCGATGTCCTCGGCCGCGCTCTGCGTGTCCGCGTTCGCCAGCAGCGGTCCGGTGCGGGCCAGGCAGTCCGCGCCCGCCTTCCGGTTGTGCGCGACCAGCTCGCCGAACCCGGTCCGCGTCGACGGGAACCGGTTCAGGGCCGGATCGAACAGCGTCGCCGGGTCGCACGTGATGCGCGGCGTGCTGTACCAGTCGCCGCGCGGGTCGAACCCCACGACGTCGAACCGCTGCCGCAGCTGCGCGAGATCCGGCGAAGCCAGCCCGCCGAACTGCACGAAGCCGACGCCGGAACCGCCCGGCCCGCCCGGGTTCACCAGCAGCGAGCCGATCCGCCCGCCCGGATCGAGCGCGGGCAGCCGGGCCAGCGCCAGCTGCGCCGACCCCAGCTCCGGCCGCGTGCGGTCGATCGGCACGTCGACCGTCGCGCACTCCGCCGACGGCTCCTGCTGTGTGGCGCACGGGCGCCAAGTCAAAACCGACGCGGAAGCGACGGCCGGTACCGCCGCCATGCAAACGACCGCCGCGATGACCGCGACGACCCGGCGCACGTCCATGATGTGGTTCCTCCCCCTGCACGCCGGCCTTCGGCGTGCCTCCTTCCTAACAGCGGCCACCGACAGTTCAGGAGTGGCGGGCCGTCCAGGAGGAGAAGAAGAAATCCGGGTTTCCTTGCTGCACAACGACTTCTGCCGGGGTCCCCACCCAAGAAGTCACCCGATAGTGGGAATCCACCGCGACCGGTACCCCCTGCGCCGGGGTTTCCGCCGGCTCGCCGCGCGAGAAGCCCACAGTCCCGAACATCGCGACCGCCCCCAGCAGCGCGGCCACCAGCACCCGCCGTTCGATCCTGCCCATCGAAAATGCCCCCGTAGTAAGAGAAAGGTCAGGCCGCGCGGACCGTGACGCTGCCGCTCGCGGTCGTCAGGTCCAGCACGTGCTGGGCGGACCCGTCGGTCGGGACGCCGAACTCGCGGTGCCCGCTGTCGCTGTTGCCCTCGACGCGGTACGGCCCGCCCGGCACGGCCAGCTCGATGCTGCCGCTGTCGGCGTGCACCTTCACGTCGTTCGCCTGGGCCAGCGTGAAATCGACGCTGCCGCTGGAGGACGTCACGTCCACCGGGCCGCGCACGTCGCGGCCGGTGATGCTGCCGGAGTCGCTCTGCAGCTGGACTTCGCCGACGTCCCGCAGGTCGATCGAGCCGCTGTCCAGCACCAGTTTCACCGCACCGGAGACGTCCTCGACGCGGGCTTGCCCGGAATCGGCGTGAACGTCCACACTCGACACCCCGGCGATGTCCAGCCCCCCGGAGTCGACGGTCCCCGTGACCGGCACCCCGCGCGGCACGACGACCTCGAAGTCGACCGAGCAGTTCACGCCGCAATCGCCGAGCACCAGCTGGTCGCCGTCGACGCGGTAGAAGGGACCGCTCGGCTTGCTCCGCCAGTGGTAGCTGACCTCTTCGCGCACCGTCGACGGCCCGGAGCCGGTGCGGATCTTGACCGATCCCGCGTCGCCCTCCAGCTTCACGCTGCGGATGGTCTGCGCAACGGTGCCGGTGTTGTCGAAGTCCGAACCCCAGCCCCACCCGAGCGCGGTCGCCAGGCCGACGCCGATCAGGACGATGCCACCCAGAGCCAGAAGCGGGCGCGCCATGGTCGTTGGTCCCCTCAGTGTTGTTTCCTCTGCGTGAGAAACGTTATGACGAGGTGAGCGGGCAGTACATGGGGGTAACCCCCCGAAAGACCCTGAGATGCCTCCCTGAGACGCGGGGACGGTGCCCTGGGCCTAACCTGGCGAAGTCTCCAGTTCCATGATCAGGAGGATCCATGCCGCAAGCACCCGGCCCGTACGAGTCCCTGCCCGACGTGCCGTCCTTCACCCTCCGCAGCAACGACGTCGCCGACGGCGAAACCCTGGCCACGCCCCACTTGTCCGGCATCTTCGGCGCCGGTGGCGAGGACCGTTCGCCGCACCTGGCGTGGGAAGGCTTCCCCGCGGAGACGAAGAGCTTCGCGATCACCTGCTACGACCCGGACGCCCCGACCGGCAGCGGATTCTGGCACTGGGCGGTGTTCAACGTCCCGGTTTCGGTGACGGAGCTGGCCTCCGGCGCGGGAGACGGCTCGGGCCTGCCGGAAGGCGCGGTGACGCTGAAGGGCGACGGCGGGGTCAAGCAGTTCCTCGGCGCGGCGCCCCCGCCCGGGCACGGCCCGCACCGCTACTACTTCGCGGTGCACGCCCTCGATCTGGACAAGCTGGACGTGCCGGAGGACGCGACGCCGGCGTTCCTCGGCTTCAACCTGTTCGGGCACACGCTGGCCCGCGCGGTGCTCACGCCGGTGTACGAGAACAAGGGCTGAGTTTTCGCACGACGGGCCCGGCGCTGTTGCGGATCGGCAACGGAGCCGGGCCCGGTTTTGTCGGACCCCGCTGACACACTGCGGTCATGCCACCACCGATAGCGACACCCCGGTCGAGAGCGCTGGGGTTCGGACTGCGGAAAGCGCGGAAGGCGCGCGGGTACGGGCTGCGCGAGCTGGCCCGCGCCACCGGCGTGCACGCGGCCGAGCTGTCCAATTGGGAGCTCGGCCTGCGGGTGCCCCGGATCGAGGAGGTCGCGCTCCTGCTCGGGCAGCTGCGGGTGCTCGGCGAGGAACGCGACAGGCTGTTCGAGCTGGCCCGCACCGCGCGCGAGCCGAACTGGGCCGAGAAGGAGATGCCGGACGCGCCCGCGATCCTCACGACGCTGGCCGAGTACGAGCGCACCGCGGCCGCCATCTTCAGCTGGCAGCCGATGCTGGTGCACGGCCTGCTGCAGACGCCCGACTACGCCCGGGCGATCCTCTCGTACGGCGGTTCTCCCGCACAGCTGGTCGAGCAGCGGTTGCGGGTGCGCATGGTCCGGCAGGCGGCCATGCGCGAGCACCGCGCGCCGGATTGCTCGTTCCTGCTCGGCGAGGTCGCGCTCCGGCAGCAGATCGGCGGCATCGAGACCCTGACCGACCAGCTGCGGCACCTCGTCGATCTCCCGCGGCGGCTGGCGATCCGGGTGGTGCCGTCCGGCGGCGATTTCCACCCCGGCCTCAACGGTTCCTTCGCCGTACTCGAGTACTCCGACCTGCCCTCCATCGTCTTCTTGGACCAGCATCGCGGGAGCGCCTACCTCTACGATGAGGATCAGGTGGCGGACTACAAGTCGGCCGCGAAGACCGTGGCATCCCTCGCCTTGGACGTGGACGAGTCCCGCGCGTTCGTCGAGGGGGTGATCGCCGAACTGGAGGCCTGACGTGACCTGGCGGAAGTCGACCTACAGCGGCCAAGAGGCCGACTGCGTGGAAGTGGCACTGGCCCCGGTGGTGCGGATCCGTGACACGAAGGACCGCCCGGGCGGAACCCTCGAAACATCCACCCGATCGTGGGACGCCCTCCTCGCCGACCTGCGTTAGCCGGCGAAGTTCGCCGCGTTGGGGCCCTCTCGCTCCAGGTAGTGGCCCTTGGTGTGCTCGGCGAAGCCGAACTGCCGGTACAGCCCGTGCGCGTCGGCGGTGTGCAGCATCCAGCGGAACTGCGCGCCGGGACCGTTGTCGATCATCTCGCGCACGATCTCCTTGCCGAGACCGCTGCCGCGTGCGGAGCCGACGACGAAGACGTCGGCGAGGTACGCGGACGAGACGCCGTCCGAGAAGGCGCGGGCGAACCCCACCATCGAGCCGTTCCGGTAGGCGCCGACGACCCGCCACGAGCCGTCGATGGCGGCTTCGACCTGCTCACGCGTGCGCCAGCGCCCCCAGTAGGCCTCGGTGGAGAGGAACTTCCACACCACGTCGAGGTCCAGCCGCGCGCGATCGTCGTCGAGCTCGTAGTCACCGAAGGTCCGCATGATCCGAAACTAGAACCGCCGTCAACGCGGTTTCAGCAGGTAGTCCACCACCGGACGCAGCTCGTCGGCCGACGGCGGCCCGTCGTCGATCAGGCCCTGGATGAGCAGCCCGTCGATGCCCGCGAGGAACACCCGGAACGCCACTTCGTCGTCGTGGCGGACCATCGACGTCAGGACGTCCAGCCAGCGGCGCGCGGCCGGCCGCAGCTCCGGCTTCCGCGCGGCCAGGAGGTACAGCTCGTACTCCGCCATCGTCCGCCCGCGCCGCGGCCCCAGCGCCTCGGCGAGCAGGGCCGCGACCTCCTCGGCGCCGCGCGACCCGCGGGACCGGGCCCGGTCGATCATCCAGTAGACCTCGGTCGCCATGTCCCTGGCGCACGAGATGAGCGTGGCGACCAGGAGGTCGTCCAGCGACGAGAAGTGGTAGGTCGTGGACGTCGTCGGCACCCCGGCCTCGGCCGCGACCGTCCGGTGGGTGACGCCCGCGACGCCGTCGCGCTCGATGATCCGCAGCGTGGCCGCGATGAGCTCGGTGCGCCGCTTCTCGCCGCGCGCCTTACGGCCGTCCACTTGCAGCTTCACCATAGGGTGAAAACTACCTGAACGATCGTCCCGAAACAAAGAGCGACGTACACCACATCGGTGGGACTTAGGGCGCCTCAACGGGTTACTCATCAGTAAGGACGGTTAGTCTCCCGGCACCACCACAGTTTTGAACCGGACGAAAGGCACCCGAACGATGGGCGCTCTGCAACTGACGCTCGGCGGGGTCTCCGTCGTGCTCGGCCTCGTCGCCTGGGGCATGTTCGCCGCGACGATCGCCCGTTTCGTGCGGGTGATCCGCCTCGGGCAGCCCGATTCGACGCGCAACGGGCCCTTCATGCCGCGCATGAAGACGCTGATCAAGGAGTTCGCCGCGCACACGCGGATGAACCGCAAGCGCAGCGTCGGCCCGGCCCACTGGCTGGTGATGTGGGGCTTCCTGCTCGGCTCGCTCGCCCTGTTCGAGGCCTACGGCGAGGTCTTCGTCCCGACGTGGGGCTGGCCGATCCTCGACGACTTCCCGCCGTTCCAGCTGCTCATGGAGCTGCTCGGGCTCGGCACGATCGTCGGCATCCTGGTCCTGATGGCGATCCGCCAGCGCAACCACCCGCGTCGCGCCGACCGCCAGTCGCGCTTCGCCGGCTCCAACTTCAAGTGGGCGTACTTCATCGAGGCCGTCGTCCTCATCGAAGGCATCGGCATCATCGGGGTCCGGGCCGCGAAGTCCGCGCTGAACACGCACGAAGGGCCGCTGTGGGCGTCCTTCGTCTCGAACCCGATCGGCCAGCTGCTGCCGGCCAGCCCGAACCTGGTCACGGTCTTCGCGTTCGTCAAGCTGATGAGCGCCACGGTCTGGCTGATCGTCGTCGCGCGCACCATGACCATGGGCATCGCGTGGCACCGTTTCAGCGCGTTCTTCAACATCTACTTCAAGCGTGAGGCCGACGGCGGCGTCGCCCTGGGCGCGCTCAAGCCGATGATGAGCGGCGGCAAGGTCCTCGACCTCGAGGAAGCCGACCCCGACGAGGACACCTTCGGCGTCGGCAAGATCGAAGACTTCAGCTGGAAGGGCTGGCTGGACTTCTCGACGTGCACCGAGTGCGGCCGCTGCCAGGAGCAGTGCCCCGCGTGGAACACCGGCAAGCCGCTGTCGCCGAAGCTGCTCATCACGCAGCTGCGTGACCACGCCTACGCGAAGGCGCCGTACCTGCTGGCCGGCGGCAAGCGCGACATGGCGGGCGACGAGGTCGGCCTGTCCGGGGACAACGTGTACGCCGGGATCGACGTCCTCGCGATCGCCGAGTCGCAGAAGGCGCTGATCGGCGATGACGGCGGCGTCATCGACCCCGACGTCCTGTGGTCCTGCACGAGCTGCGGCGCCTGCGTCGAGCAGTGCCCGGTCGACATCGAGCACGTCGACCACATCGTCGACATGCGCCGCTACCAGGTGATGATCGAGTCGTCGTTCCCCAGCGAGCTGAACGGCATGTTCAAGAACCTGGAGAACAAGGGCAACCCGTGGGGCCAGAACGCCAAGGACCGGCTGGCCTGGACCGAAGACCTCGACTTCGAGGTCCCGGTGTTCGACGGCGACATGGGCGACGCGGAATACCTGTTCTGGGTCGGCTGCGCGGGCGCGTTCGAGGACCGCGCGAAGAAGACCACGCGGGCGGTCGCGGAGCTGCTGCACATGGCCGACGTGAAGTACAAGGTGCTCGGCTCGGAGGAGTCGTGCACCGGTGACCCGGCGCGGCGCGCGGGCAACGAGTTCCTCTTCCAGATGCTCGCTCAGCAGAACGTCGAGGTGCTGAACTCGGTGTTCGAGGGCCGCGAGCGCAAGGCCCGCAAGGTCGTCGTGACCTGCGCGCACTGCTTCAACACCCTCGCCAACGAGTACCCGGAGCTGGGCGGCCAGTTCGACGTCGTGCACCACACGCAGCTGCTGAACCGCCTGGTGCGGGAGAAGCAGCTGGTGCCGGTGGCACCGGTCGCCGAGGACGTCACCTACCACGACCCGTGCTACCTCGGCCGCCACAACAAGGTCTACGAGGCGCCGCGCGAGCTGGTCGGCGCGACCGGTGCGCGGCTGCGGGAGATGCCGCGGCACGGCGACAAGTCGATGTGCTGCGGCGCGGGCGGCGCGCGGATGTGGATGGAAGAGAAGATCGGCAAGCGGATCAACATCGAGCGCGTCGACGAGGCGCTCGGCACCGCGCCGTCGAAGATCGCCACCGGCTGCCCGTTCTGCAAGGTGATGCTGAACGACGGCCTCACGGCCCGGCAGGCCGACGGCAGCGCGAGCGAGAAGGTCGAGATCGTCGACGTCGCGCAGATGCTGCTGGAGTCGGTCAAGCGGAAGCCGGAACCGAAGCCGATCGCGCTCGGAGCGCCGTCACTCGCGGAGGAGTGACACATTTCCCCGAGAACGCACGGCCCCGGTCAGGACTCCTGATCGGGGCCGTTTTCGTGATCGGCAAGATTGGCAATCAGGTAGCCATTCCACTACCCGTTGTCACACCTTTGTCCTGTCCGGCAGGCCCGCTAGCTGGGACTTCGTGAAAGTAATCGATTTCCTGAAAGATGTTCATGATAATCACCGAAATGGCCCATCAGGTTGGGGAGAAACGAAGGCCTGAACCCTGGACAAGCGGCGTATCCTGGCCTTTCCTCGCCGCCGCCGTTGCCAGCGAGGGCACCATTGTCGATCAAGGAATCAGGGGGCGGCACGGATGGCCGAGGACCGGCGGACCACTACGACCGGCCGACACGCACTCCACCCCATCCCGGACGACATCCGGCTTGCCCAGGACTACGTACCCACGCAGCGCACCCTTGTGCGCCCGTACGTCCTCACGCGCGGGCGGACGCAGTCCCGGCGGCACCTCGCGATCGAAGCGATGGTCTCGACGCGGGCCGAGGCGCACTGGGACGGCGCCCGGGTGACCGGCGAGATCCGGTCGGTGCGCTCGCTGTGCCTGCACCCGCGATCGGTCGCCGAGGTCGCGGCCACGCTGAGCGTGCCGCTCGGCGTCGTGCGCGTCCTGCTCGACGACATGGCCGAACAGGGCCTGGTGACCATCCACGACAGCCGGACCAGTGCCGACGGCCGGCCGGCGATGGCGCTCATGGAACGCGTTCTGCACGGCCTGCGCCGCCTCTGAGCACTACGCTCACCAAGGTGAGCGAGGAATCCGGCAACTCCGGCGGCGAAAGCACCCTGACCGTCCTGCTCGCCGGCGGGGTGAACCTGGCGATCGCCATCATGAAGCTGGTCGCGGGCATCATCACCGGCTCGGGCGCGATGCTGTCCGAAGCGGCGCACTCGGTGGCCGACACGATCACCGAGGTCCTGCTGCTGACCGCGCTGAAGCGCTCGGATCGGCCGGCCGACCGCGTGCACCCCTTCGGCTACGGCAAGGAGCGGTACTTCTGGTCGCTGCTCGCGGCCGTCTCGATCTTCGCCTCGGGCGCGATGTTCGCGCTCTACGAGGGCGTTTCGACGCTGTTCGGGCACGGCGAGGCGCAGAGCACGTCCTTGCTCAGCTACATCGTCCTCGCCGTGGCGTTCCTGCTGGAAGGCACGTCATGGCTGCAGGCGGTGCGCCAGGTCGTCCGGGAGTCGAAGGCCGAGAACCGCTCGTTGTTGACCTACCTGCGGCTCATCGACGACCCGACGCCGAAGACCGTGCTGTTCGAGGACTCGGCCGCGCTGATCGGCCTGCTGCTCGCGTTCGGCGGCATCGGCCTGCACCAGCTCACCGGTTCCGAGGTCTGGGACGGCATCGCGTCGATCGCCATCGGCCTGCTGCTCGCCTGCGTCGCCTACCTGCTCGGCCGCACGAACCGCGGCCTGCTGATCGGGCGGCAGGCCGATCCGACGATCGTTCGCGGGGTCCGCGAACACCTGTCCGCCGCGCCGGAGATCGAAGCCGTCGTCGACCTGCAGACCATGCTGATGGGCACCGACCAGGTGCTCGTCTGCAGCCGCGTGGACTTCGACGACTCGCTCGGCGCCGCGGACCTCGAACGCGCCTGCGTCCGGCTCGCGTCCGAGCTGACGGAGGCGTTCCACGACGTCACCGAGGTGTTCATCGAGCCGGTGCCGCGGTCCGATCCGGATCTGCGGGCGACGGTGCTGGCGCGCTACGGCGACATCGCCGAGCGGTGGAACAAGTAGCTCTCGGTATTGCTCAGTACCCGAAGTCCTGGACCCAGTACCAGCCCGCGGTGGTGACGCCGACGCCGATCTTCTTGAGCGAGCAGTTCAGGATGTTGGCGCGGTGGCCTTCGGAGTTCATCCAGGAGTCCATCACCTGCGCGGCGGACGTCTGCCCCCGCGCGATGTTCTCCGCGCCCGGCTTCGGGTAACCGGCCTGCTTGATGCGCTGGTCGAACGTCGTGCCGTCGGGACTGGTGTGGGAGAAGAACTTCTCGGCCGACATCTGGTCGCTGTAGTCCTGCGCGGCCTTCGTGACGTGCGATTCCTCGGTCAGCGGCTCACAGCCGGCCTTGGCGCGCTCGTCGTTGACCAGCGCGATGACCTGAGCGGCCGTCGAAGGCGCGACCCGGGCGGCGGGCTTGGTGGTCGACGGCGGCGGCGGCGCTTCGGACGTCGAGGGCTGCGGCGCGGCGGACGTCTCGGTCGGCGTGGGTTCCGCGCTGGAGGACGTCGGAGCGGGGGCCGAGCTCGAGGGCGCGGCGGGCTGACCGGGGGTGGTGGTCTGGACCTGGCGGCCGGAGACGTCGGTCCCGCTGCCACTGCCGGCGCCGGCGGGCGCGTTGGGCAGGACCAGCGCCGCGGCGCCGAGCTCCGCGGTGTTTCCTTCCGCGGTGGCCATCCAGGTGCCTGCCGCGGCGGAAAAAACGCCGAGCAGCACACTGAGTGACACGATCACCACGTGCGCACGTTCACCAATGGGGGACACGGCGCAGGAACGTATCACGGGACAATTACGACGAGAACCCTACGAACGCACTGGTCACATTTCCCGTCGGTGACAGGCACCGATTTCGGGGCAATCGGCCGCTTCCGCGTTACTCCATTCAGCTCATTCGAACGACGAACGTCGCTTCGCCGGAAGCTGTCACCGGACGCCGGACCGGGTCTTGACCGGTGGCCGTTGCTTTGCCCGTGAAGCCAACTTTGCCGGCGATCGTTGTGCAGATGTACGAGACTTCGGCGTCCGCGGCCAGTTCCGGCACGGTGTGGGCACAGGACGGGGTGTGGTCGTCGACCACCCTCACGTCGGCGAGCGGGACGTCACCGGTGTTCTTGACCAGGATCGAAAACGTGACGGTGTCGCCTTCCCGGACTTCGTAGGGAGCCGCGTCTTTCATCACGGCGATCTCCGGGTGGACGACATCGACTTTTGCGTCACCGGCCGATTGCACCGCGCGACCACTCGGGTCGATTCCGCTGATCTCGACGGTTTGGCCGAAGTCGTCAGCGGGCGCTTTCCGGACGCAGGTGTAGGTCTTCACCGTCCCGGCGGCCACGGTGTCGAACTTGTGCGCGCAGGTGCCCTGTTCGTCCACAACGGACACCGCGGTGAGCGGGACGTCGCCGACGTTGGTGACGGTGATCGTGAAGGTGACATCGTCGCCGGCGCGGACCGTCTTGGGTGTCGCGGCGGCCGTGATCTTGACGGCGGGGTGGATGACGTCGGCTTTGTCCGTGTCTTTTGCCGTGAGCGGCGGGCCGATGGGGGCCTCCGCCGTCGCCTCCGCGGCGATGTCCACGTCGTCGGCCGGGGCGGTCGTGGTGCAGTCGAAGTTCTGTCTGTCACGGGGTTTCAGCTCGTCGAAGGTCTTCGTGCAGGACCCGCTTCGGACGTCGACGGCGGTCAGCGGAACGTCACCGGTGTTGGTGACGGTGAGGGTGGCGGTGACGGCGTCGCCGGGGCGGAAGGGGCCGCCGTGGAGGTCCTGAGTGAGTTCGAGGGCCGGATGCAGCACGGTGTAGGCCGCGTCGTCGGTCGCGCTGACCTGGCGTTTCACCGGATCGGTGCCACTTGCGGTGGCGGAGCTCACGAAATTGTCGGTGCCGGCGTCTACCTTGCAGGAGTGGCGCTGCCGGGCGCCGGGGAGGAGGGTGCCGATGGACCGAGCGCACGCCGGAGTCCGACTGTCCACAAGGGACACATCGGTCAGCGGGACATCACCGGTGTTCGCGACGACGAGGGTGAACGTGACGGTGTCGCCTTGCCGGACGCGCGCGGGTGCGGCGTCGTCGGTGACGCTGATGGCGGGGTGGATGACATCGACGCCGGCGCTGGCGGACGCGGTCACCGGCCGATTCGTGGCATCGGTCCCGGTGGCATTCGCGACGGCGGCGAAGTCGGCTTCCCCGGCGGCTTGGGTGCAGGTGTAGGTGCGCTTGGCCTGAGGTTCGAGCCGCCCCAGGGACTTGGAGCAGTCCGAAGCCCGCTCATCGGCGACGGCGACGTCTTGGAGCGCGCTGTCACCGGTGTTGGTGACGGTGACGGTCGAGGTCACGGTGTCTGCGGCGTGCACGACAGCGGGGTCGACGGTCCGGGCGACCGCGACGGCCGGGTGGATGACGTCGACGGCAGCGCTGCCGGACGCGGTGACGTCCGAGCCGACGGGTGGGGTGGCGGTGACCCGGACGCTGCGGGTGACGTCGTCGGCCGGGGCCGTGGTGGTGCAGGTGAAGTCGCGGGTGGCGGCGGGGGCGAGGGTGCCCTCGAGGGATTGGGTGCAGCCGGTGGCTGGGGCCTGCGCGTCCCTGGCCTGCGCGTCGGTGACTCGGAGGCTCGCCAGCGGCACGTCACCGGTGTTGCGGACCGTGATCCGGAACGGCACCTTGTCGCCCTCGCGGAACGGGCCGCCCGGCACCTCGGTCGTGATCGCGACCGCCGGGTGCTGGACCGCGAACGCTCCCTCCGCGGCCGCCGTCACCGGGCGAGTGGTCGGGTCCGTGCCCGTCAGCGCCGGCTTGTTCGCGAAGCCGGCCGCGCCCGCGAGCGTCGTGCACGTGTACTCCTGCTGCGTCTGCGGCTGGAGCGTGCCGAACCGCTTCGCGCACGCCGGGGCCTGGTCGTCCGCGACCGTGACCTCGTTGAGCGGCACGTCGCCCGTGTTGGCCGCGGTGATCGTCCAGGTCACCGTGTCGCCCTCGCGGACCTGGGCCGGTGTCGCGCGCACGGCCAGCCGGAGCGCCGGGTGGATCACGTCCACCGCCGCGTCGTCGGTGACCTTCACCGCGCGGCCGAGCTGGTCCTTGCCGGTGGCCGTGGCCGTCGTGGCGAAGTCGTCCGGTGGGGCCGGCACGGTGCACCGGTAGGCGACCGTCGCGCCCGGGGCCAGGGCGCCGATCGCCTTGGCGCACGCCGGGACGTCGTCCGTCACGGCGACCTCGGTCAGCGGTGCGTCGCCGGCGTTGGCGACCGTCATCGTGAACGTGATCGGGTCGCCGGCGCGCGCGGTGGCGGGCGTGGCGTCCTTCGTGAGCGTCAGCTCCGGGGTGATGACCGTGACCGTCGCCGACGCGGTGGCCGTCACGGGCCGGCCGGCCAGGTCGGTTCCGGTCGCCGTCACCTGGGACGTCGTGGTCCGGGACGGGTTCGCCGTGCACGTGTACGTCTGCGTCGCGCCCGCGGCCAGGCCGGCGAAGGTGCGCGCGCACGCCGATGTCGTGTCGTCGGTGAGCTTCACCGGGGCGAGCGGGCTGTCGCCGGTGTTGTGCACCGCGACCGTCCAGGTGACGGCGTCACCCGCGTGGATCACCGGCGGGTCCGCGGTCTTGGTGACCTCGACCGCGGGCGCGATCGTCGGCGCGGGCGCGTCGGCCGTCGCCGTGACCTGCTTGCCGAGCTCGTCGGTGCCCACCGCGCTCGCCGTGTTGACGCCGTCGGCGATCGGCGCCTTCGCGGCGCACGTCGTCGTGCGGCTTTCGCCCGGCGCGAGCGCTCCGGTGAGAGCGCACGACGGCGTCTTCGGGTCAGCGACCTGGAGGTCGGCCAGCCCCGTGTCGCCGGTGTTCGTGACCTTGATCGTGAAGGTCACGACCTCGCCGGCGCGGTACGCGGGCCGGTCGGCCGTCTTCGTCATGCCCAGCGCCGGGTGCAGGACGTCGACGCGCGCGCTGGCGACGCCTTCGAGCGCGTCGCCGAGCGCGCTCGTGCCCGTGGCCTTCGCGGTGTTCGTGAAGTCGTCGGGCGGTGCGGTTCCGGTGCAGGTGTAGCTGATCGTCTGGTGCGGGGCGAGCGTGCCGAGCGGTTTGGCGCAGCCCGGGACGGCCGGGTCGGCAACCTCGACACCGGACGCCGGGACCTCGCCCGGGTTGGTCACGACGACGGCGAACGGCACCGGCTCACCGGCGTGCGCCTTCGGCCGGGTAGCGCGCACAGCGAGCTGAAGTTCGGGCACCGGCACGGAAAACGCGAGATTCTGCGCCAGGATGGCGTCGCCGCTGGTGACGAAGCCGAGCTTCGTGTTCGTCGCGCCGGCAGGGACGCTGTCGACGTTGAACGCCTTCGCGTCGACGCTGAAGTTGTTCTTCGCGCCCGGCGCCGCGGCGTTGTCGGCGCTGGAGACGAAGAAATTGGCCGTACCACCGGTTGCGGGCTCGGCGGCCGGGGTGCCGTCGACCAGGAACTGGTCGCCGGACGCGCCCCAGTCGCCGTCGTACGCCGTGACGCCGAGGTGCGCGTCGGCGGCCGCGGCGCGGAAGCCGGTGATCGTCGCCTCCGCCGCCGGGGCGCCGGCCGTCTGCCGGACGTGGCCGTCGTAGACGACCACCTTGCGCTTGTTCGGCGCGTAGTCCGCGTTGCGCTCCGGGTAGGCGTAAACGAGCGCGATCGACCAACCCCCCGCGCAGTCGAAACCCCGCATAGCCCAGACGTTCCCGACCGTCACGTCGAAAGCGGCGGAAACGTTCGCGAAAAGGCTGGTCACGTCGGCGTGCGCCGAGTAGTAACCGCCGTCTTCGGCGTACCCCGAAGGCGCGATGTCCACGGAGTCCGCGCTGCCGACGGAAAGCCGGACGTTCTGCTTCGCGGGCGTTCCTGGCGGCGCGACGGCCGAGGGGCCGCAGGTGGTGCTGCCGGCCCAGTTCAGCCGGGCGAAGACGACGTGGGCCCCCGGCGGGACGCCCACCGACGCGCTCGCCGAGTCGAACGTGCCCGGGTCGGCGTCGACGTCGGCCCACTGCATGAAGAAGTCGTCGTTGGCCAGCGTGTCCTTGCGGTCGGCGGAGTTCGCGCACGCCGCGGGGGTCGCCGTCCCCTTGGCCGGCGCGTCATCGGCGGCGACCGGGCAGCGCAGGACGCCGTTGCCCGCGTAGACGAAGTCGCCGTAGACCACGTCGTCGTAGCCCACCTCGAACGGCGGCGCGGCGGCCGCACCCGCCGACGGCACGAAGGCGGAGGCCAGGAAGACCAGTGCCAGCACGAGAATCGGGCGAAGCGGTCTTTCGGGCAACGGCACTCCTCGCCACCTGCGGGGCCGAGACGACCCTGGGAGCGTGGCACGAGAGCCGGTTTTACGCCTTCAAACTCACTCGTTCGTGGCCCCTGAGCCGGAGGCGGTCAGCTTCGCCGTCGACTCGTGGGTGAGGGCGGTGGCGGCCTGGGCGAACCCGATGATCGTGCGGAGCTCGTCGTCGGTGTAGCGCTCACAGAGCTCGTACATGCCCTTGACCAGGTGGTCCCACAGGTGCAGGCCGCTCGCGATGGCGGCCTGGTCCAGCGCGATGAGGACCTTGCGCCGGTCGTCCGGGTGCCGCTCGCGGTTGACGATGCCCTTGCGCTCGAGCCGGTCGATCATCGCCGTCACCGACGCGGGCGCGAGGCCCGACAGGTGCGCGAGGTCCTTCGGCGTCTGCGGCCCGAAGCGCGCGAGGTAGTCCAGGACCTTGCTCTCCACCGCCGAAAGCCCCCGGGTCTCGGCGATCGCGCTGTGGAACATGACCGTCGCCGTCGACATCTCCCGCGACTTGAGCAGGACTTCCTCGACGAGTTGTGCTCGCTCGCTTGACACGGCGACCAGCCTAGCCCACTCTTTAGTTCGACAGAACGAATTAGTTTCTAAGACATTCGAGGGGCCGAACGACATGACACGGGCACTGATCATCGGGGGTGGCGTCGCGGGCACGATCACGGCCATCGCCCTGCACGAAGCCGGGCACGAGCCGCTGCTGTTCGAGGCGTACGACCGCGACTCCGAGGGCGTCGGGGCGTTCCTGACGCTGGCCGTCAACGGCCTGGACGCGCTGCTCCCGCTCGGCCTCAAGGACGTCGTCCGGAGCGCGGGCTTCGACTCGCCGCGGATGTCGATCGGGCTCGGCAACGGCACCCGGCTCGCCGAATTCCCCCTGGGCGGCACCCTGCCGGACGGCACGGTGAGCCAGACCGTCCTGCGCTCCGACCTCTACGTGGCGTTGCGCGACGAGGCCGCGCGGCGCGGCATCCGCGTCGGATACGGCAAGCGCCTGGTCGGCGCGAGCCAGACGAACACGCAGGTCAGCGCGGACTTCTCCGACGGCTCGCACGCGCGAGGCGACCTCCTGATCGGCGCCGACGGCCTCCGCTCCCGCGTCCGCACGATCATCGACCCGGACGCGCCGTCACCGCGGTACGTCCCGCTGCTGAACACCGGTGGGTTCGCCGAAGGCCTGGACCTGCCCGACGAGCCGGGCGTGCTGAACATGGTCTTCGGCAAGCGCGTGTTCTTCTGCCACGTCGTCAGCACGGACGGCCGTGTCTGGTGGTTCGCGAACCCGGCCCGCAAGACCGAACCGGCCCCGGCCGAGCTGATCACGCTCTCGGGCGAGAAGTTGCGCGCCGAGCTCCTCCACCTGGTGGCCGGCGACCGGACACCGGCCACCGAGATCATCCGCGCCACGCGGGAGATCTACCCGGCCTGGCCGACGTACGACTTCCCGACGGTCCCGGTCTGGCACCGCGGCCGCATGGTCATCATCGGCGACGCGGCGCACGCGACGTCACCGGCGGCGGGCCAGGGCGCGTCGATGGCCATCGAAGACGCCGTCACGCTGGGCAAATGCCTCCGCGACGTGCCGGACGTCGAGCGCGCGCTGGCCACCTATGAGGGTCTGCGCCGCGAGCGCGTGGAAGCCGTGGTCGCGGCCGGCAAGCGCAACGGCGAGCAGAAGGTGATCGGCCCGGTCGGGCGGGTCGTCCGCGACTTCTTCATCAAGCGGGCGTTCGCGAAGCCGTTCGACGAGGACCCGAACGCCTTCATGTGGGACCACCGCATCGACTGGGACGAGAAGGTCGGCGTTTAGCGCCAGGTGTCGACGCGGTGGAAGTTCTTGTACGCCCGGCTCGGGGTCGGGCCGCGCTGCCCCTGGTAGCGGGACCCGGCTTCGCTGGAGCCGTACGGGTGCTCGGCCGAGCTGGAGAGCCGGAAGATACACAGCTGGCCGATCTTCATGCCGGGCCAGAGCGTGATCGGCAGGTTGGCGACGTTCGACAGCTCCAGGGTGATGTGCCCGGAGAAGCCGGGGTCGATGAACCCGGCGGTCGAGTGCGTGAGCAGCCCGAGGCGCCCGAGCGACGACTTGCCCTCGAGGCGGCCGGCGAGGTCGTCGGCCAGGGTGACGAGCTCGAACGTCGAGCCGAGCACGAATTCGCCGGGGTGCAGCACGAAGGGCTCGTCACCCTCCTTCTCGACCAGCGAGGTCAGCTCGTCCTGCTGCAGCTGCGGGTCGATGTGGGTGTACTTGCTGTTGTCGAAGACGCGGAAGAAGCGGTCGAGCCGGACGTCGATGCTGGACGGCTGGACCATGCCGGCATCGAAGGGGTCGATGCCGAGCCGGCCGGCGTCGAGCTCTTTGCGGAGGTCACGGTCACTGAGCAGCACGGCCCGAAGCCTATCCGGTGGGTTCAGGCCGCCCGCATGTGCTGCGCGTAGGTGGTGTCGGGCGCGAAGATCTTCTCGAGCCGCTTCACGTACCCGCGGCGCCCGGCCTGCCCGATCCGTTCCTGCAGCGCGGTGGCCCCGGGGATGAACCGCCGCACGGTCTCGGCGGCGAAGTTGACCCCCGCGACGGCGACGATCGCGGCCTGCGCGACGGGATCGTTCGGCAGCCCGAGGAAGTCGGCGTTGGTCTTCCCGAGCACGAGCCGGCTGATCGACGAGTGCACGGCGACGGAGACGTGCGAGAGCACCTTCCCGACAGCCCCGCGCCCCTCGCCGACGGCGGCGTTGGCCTCGATGAGCGCCTTGGCGAGCCGCTTCGAGTCGTCGTCCGGGATGAACTCGGTGGCGGCGAGCAGCCACAACAGCCGCCAGGCGTCCTCTTCGGAGGCGGGCAGCAGCTCGTCGTCGACCCCCATGAGCCAGCCGATGTAGCGCCAGAGGTGCAGGATGTCACCGCGTTCGCGGGCGGAGTAGCGGAGGCCGAGCAGCTGCGTGCCGAAGACGTAGACGAGCGAGAAGAGCAGGAGTGTCCCGGCGGTCTGCACCTGGTTGACGGGCCGGTCCCAGGCCGCGTAGTCCCAGTCGTCCCGCCGGTTCATGGCGGCGCGGACGTGGGCGTGCACGAGCCGGATCCGCAGCGCGGACGCGTACCCCTTCCGGCCGTGCTCGAGGGCACCGGGCGTGGTGACATCGATCCACCACGCGGCGGTCTCGACGAGCCGCCGGATGGCCTGGTATTCGATCTCCCCGGTCCCGACCAGCGATTTCGTGGCGCGCGACGCGAGGTAGCCGCCCATTAGCGACATGTCCCCGAGCGGGAAGAGCCCCAGCAACCCGGCCCGCGTGATGGCTTTCGCGCCCCGCTCGAGCCGGTCGTCATCGACCCAGTAGGGCTTGGCGTCGACCTGGTCGAAGAAGTCCTTGAGCGGCCCGGTCGCTTCGGCCCGGTTCGTCAGCGCTTCCTCGAAGAGGGCGCGCCCCTGCCCTTTGGGCTGCGGCGCCATCCAGGCGACGACGTCGTCCGCGAGCCGGTCCTGCACCTGGGCGAACTCCCGCAGACGCGCGACCTGCCGCTCGTCACCCCGGATGTCGCCCTCGATGAACAGCCGCTGGGCCAGCCGGAACCCGCCTTGCCGGAACAGCTCGGGCTCGTCCACCACACTCACCTCCGCCAGTCGACAACAAGTGTTGTCACTTGACGGGCGCGAGTCAAGGAGGAGGGGCCTGGACAGGGGGATCACGTTGCCGTGTATGCTGGCGACGCACTGCGGATGTAGTTCAATGGTAGAACATCAGCTTCCCAAGCTGAATACGCGGGTTCGATTCCCGTCATCCGCTCTCATAGCGAAGCCCCAGGTCACACGGTGTCTACTACGTGTCGGCGTCACTGGTCGCCCTCTGGCAGATCAGGGCTGCCCGCATGGTCGTCGTGCCCCCATCCGCGCCATCAGGTCCTTGGTCGAGGTACCGGCCCTCGACGCCCAGATGTTCCCCCGCTTGCCGGAGGTCATGGAAGTGCAGTCTCTTGAGCCCCATCCTTTTCGACGACCTCCACACACCGGGTGCACTGGCCGAAGTTCGGCCGGCGGACCGCGTGCCAGGTCTCCAAGTGCCGCAGCAGGTCGCGGCGAACCGCCGTCGAAATGATCAGCGTCCGGACACCGGTCCGCGACTTCGGGCTCGTTCCGCTTTGCGCGACTCGGCACAACGATGGTTCACATCGGCACCGGCATCTGACATGATCCGACTCAACCCAATAGCGAACGAGGCAAGCGGAGTTGAGGTTGAATGTCCATAGACGAGGCACCAGACTGGGACGATTCTGATGGTGAAGAAGCAGACGCAGGTAGCGGAGTAAGTTCCGAAGATGTCACACGCGCCGTGGTAACAGACACCGACTGGACAACTGAGACCATCCTGAGCCAGCTAAGGCGCGGCAATATTCAGCTTGATCCCAGGTTTCAGAGGCGAGACGCGTGGACCAAGTCGAGAAAAAGCAAGTTTATCGAATCCCTAATCCTTGGGCTACCAATTCCTCAAATTGTACTTGCGGAAGACAAGGGGCGTAGAGGCAAGTTCATCGTACTAGACGGAAAGCAACGACTTCTGGCATTACGTCAATTTGCGGCAGGCTCTAGCCTTGCAGTTCCCGATGCGGAAGAGAATTTTACCGGATATTCCCTGTCCGCACTGGAGGTTCGAGACGATCTTCGGCTCGCAACTTTGAAGAAGATGGAGAACGATGGTCGCTACGTGGACGACCTCAACGCTCTGCTGAATGAGACCATCAGAACCGTCGTAGTTCGCCAGTGGCCCAACGAGGATTTCCTTAATCTCGTTTTCCTAAGGTTGAACACCGGCAGCGTTAAACTGTCGCCTCAAGAACTCCGACAAGCTCTTCACCCCGGAGAATTCACAAACTTCCTAGATGATTTTGCAACTGAAAGCAGCTCCCTACAACGCGCGCTGCGAATCAAGAAGCCCGATTTCAGGATGCGCGACGTCGAGATTCTACTTCGCTATTTCGCATTCGAATATCGAATCGAGAAGTACACAGGAAACCTAAAGAAATTCCTCGACGAGACCGTACAGGAATTTAATGGTCATTGGGATTCACTGCAGGCGGAGATAGAGCTCACGGCAGACCGCTTCGCGGACGCAATCGAAGCAACCTTTAGCATCTTCGATGACAATGCCTTCTTTCGGTGGTCAAAAGGTGGCTATGAGGGTCGCTTCAATCGTGCAGTTTTTGACGTTATGGTCCATTATTTCGGCCAGCCTGCTATTCGTGATTTGGCAGTAGAAAAGGCAACTTTCGTCGAGAATGCATTTAAGGACCTCTGTGAAACTGACATCGAGTTCGTAGAGTCTATACAGACGACGACAAAGACACCGCTTGCAACGCATCGTCGACTATCGCGTTGGGGCCAGAAGTTGTCGACAGCGCTAGACGTTGACATTCGGATACCTACATTCGAAGACAACCGGATAAACTTGTAGGAAACCATGCCATCGGCGCGATTTAGTGATTTGACGAAACGAATCTCGGAGCTCAAGAGACATCTTCTCCCTCGCAAATTCGATCCTACTGGATCTTATTCCGATGCCGTTTATGAACGCGCAAGAGCTTTTAGGGTATTAGCCCATGCGGAGTTTGAGGCGTATATCGAAGATCGCGCGGCAGAAGTAGTGAACCGAGCCTTCGATGTTTGGAAGGACGCCGGCAAGCTTGCACCATGCCTACTATCTTTAGTGGCTTACAAAGACTCATTGCACCCAGTCCCAGGCTCGTTATCCGACTCTTCCAACAAGCATAAATTTCACAACCTTACTGGCGTTGTGGACGCGGCAAGAAACGAGTTCAATAAATACCTGCGACGACAAAACCATGGGATCAAGGAAAAGAACATACTAAGAATTCTAATACCAATCGGCATTAAGATAGAGGAGATAAATAGCTCCTGGCTTGTTACAACAGATACTTGGGCAGCCTCAAGGGGAGATGCTGCCCATAAAAGTGCGAAACTTCAAGTCAAACTTGATCCACAACATGAGCTAAAGACCGTTATGGAGATATTGGAAGGATTCGAAGAAATGGATCAGAAGATTGCGAATTTGTAGGTTTTGGGCGGCGACATGCTCATCGACGGGAACTTTGTATCGTCATGAGCGGCAATACGGTCGACTGGGGTACCGTAGCGGTTTTAGTAAAGGAGTCTAGTGCGACACCCAGGCCAGCGATTCAAACTGGATAATTCCGGCCTTCGAGCCAGAGACAGAAGGATCTGTGGCCGACGAATCTGGCTAGCCGGGCGGTCCATGATGGTTGCCGCCCGGCCGCGTGCTGACTTCTTATCAAGTGACAGGGGAGATCTGAGTGGGGCGCTCAGGTCATGCCATTAGCGTGCCATTCAGACCGGTCAAACAAGGTCAACAGCAGGCACCGGGAGACAGCCCCGCCCGCAGGTCAGGGCCACTTTCAAGCATGATCACCCTGGTCCCCAAGCCGAATACGCGGGTTCGATTCCCGTCATCCGCTCTCGCCGAAACCCCGGACCTTCCGCCCGGGGTTTTCGCTTTCCCCGATCAGGACCAGAAATTGTCGTCGGTGGCTTCGTCGCTCGAAACGTCCGTCAGTTCCGTGGCCTTGCCGTCGCGCATGCGGAAGACCAGGGCGTGCCGGGTGTCCAGTTGTTTTCCGTTACGCGTGCCGGTCGAGCGGTAGACGGTGACGACTTCCTCGTCGTTCGCGTAAACCTCCTCCAGGTCGACCCTGAGCGTTCCGCCGCTGCGCTCGGCCAGCTGCCCGTACATGGCGAGAATCGCGTCGCGGCCTTTGTGGTCGCCGGATAACACGTTGTGACCAGGCATGTGCTGCACGGCGTCCGGTGCGAGGAGTTCCGACAGCGCGGCGACGTCGCCCGCGGAAAATGCCTCGTACCCCCGGCGGATGAGAGTGGCATTCTGGTGTTCGGCCATGGGTGGCCTCCTCGAATAGGGCGTCCATCCATCGAACGCGCCTGCCCGGACCACGGTCAAGGCCCCGATTTTCACCGTGTGGTAAGGCAAACACCGACAGTCGGCGACAACTACCGTGATCCCAACCGGCGTTGCAAATGTGCCACATGAGGGGCGGGCAAGCCGGTTTCCACGGCGCGGTCCAACGCCTCGATGGCCGACGCGGAACCCAAGCGGTGCAACAACTCCGCCCGCGACGCGTGCCACCACGGGTAGTCGTCCAACTCCGTCAAGGCGTCCACCAGCTCCAATGCCGAGGCAGGGCCGTCGCGTTCCGCGACCGCGGCCGCCCGGTTCAAGCGGACCACCGGGGTGTCCTGGACCGACAACAACACGTCGTACCAGGAAATCACCGCGTCCCAGTTCGTCTCTTCGTAAGATGGCGCCAGGTCGTGGCACGCGGCGACAGCCGCCTGGACCACGTACGCGTTCGGTACCGATGGTGTGCGGCGCAAGCCCCGGGCGACCAGCTCGACGCCTTCCTTGATCAACGAGGTGTCCCACGACGAACGGTCCTGCTCGGAAAGCAACACCGGCACGCCCGACGAGAACCGCGCGGGACGGCGGGCGTCCTGCAGCAGCAGCAAAGCCAGCAGCCCCAACGCCGTCGGCTCGTCCGGCATCAGGGAAACCAGCAGGCGCGCCAGCCGCACGCCCTCCGCGAGCAGTGAAACGCGGCCCGTGTAGCCCTCGTTGAAGATCAGGTACACCGTCGACGCCACGCCGGCCAACCGCGCCGGCAGCTCCTCCGCCGACGGGACCCGGTACGGGATCCGCGCCTGAGCGATCTTCTGCTTCGCGCGCGTCAGCCGCTTCGCCATCGTCGCTTCGGGGACCAGCAGGCCCCGGGCGACCTCCGCCGTCGACAAACCGCCCAAGGTCCGAAGCGCCAAAGCCACCTGGGCGTCCAGGGACAACGCGGGGTGGCAGCACGTGAAGACGAGCCGCAGCAGGTCGTCGCGGACCACCAGCGGGTCGGGGAACGGGTCGATGTCGGGCATCGCGACGGCCTCCTTCCCCTGGCGCTTCGCCTCGCGGCGGACCACGTCCACCGCCCGGCGGCGGGCCGCGACCAGTAGCCAGCCGCGCGGATTTTCCGGGACGCCGTCGCGCGGCCACGTCTCCAGCGCGCGCACGACGGCGTCCTGGACCGCGTCTTCGGCCAGGTCGACGCTGCCGGTGACGCGGACCAGCGTGGCCAGTACCCGGGTGCCCTCCTCCCGGACCAGCCGCGCGACCGCGTCCCCGGCGCCGGTCACTTGCCGAAGTCGACGACCGGCCGGACCTCGATCGCGCCGTCCCAAGCGCCCGGGATCCGGGCGGCGACCTTGACCGCTTCGTCGAGGTCGGCGCATTCGAGCAGGTAGAAGCCGGTGAGGGCTTCCTTGGTCTCCGCGTACGGGCCGTCGCTGGTGACGAGGTCGCCGCCCTTGCCGCCGGTGACGCGGACCGTGGTCGCGGTCGCCGTCGGGTACAGGGCCGCGCCGCCGCGGATCACCGCGGCCGCGCCCTCGCCGAACTCGTTGTAGTCCTTCATCAGGTCCGTGGCCTCGGGCGTGGTCGGGTCGATGTCGGTGGCGTAGATGATCGCGGCGTACTGGGGCATGGCTGCTCCTCACAAGTCCTGACCGGCGCCGATCGCCGGTTCTCACTGTAAGGACGAACGGGCGAAGCCGCGCCGGGACACTTGTCGCGAAGAAAGTTCGGCGGGCAGGGTGAACCCATGGGAGAGCCCGCGCTGTTCGGTCCGGACTTCGATCGCGACCCCGCACCCGCCTACGCCTGGCTGCGCGAACGACCGCCGCACCGGCTCGGCTTTCCCACCGGCACCTGGGCCTGGCTGATCACGCGGTACGACGACGCCGTCAAGGCGCTCAACCACCCCGCGCTGGTCAAGAGCCCCGCCGCCGGCAACGAGGAGTGGCAGCGCTCGGGCATGGGCCTGCCGCTCGACCACCGGCCGTCGCTCGCGTCGAACATGATCAACACCGATCCGCCCGAGCACACCCGGTTGCGACGCGCCTGTGCCGGCGCGTTCGGCCCGCGCCGGATGCAGCACCTGCGCGAACGCGCCCAGCAGGTGACCGACGAGCTGATCGACGCCGTCGAAGCACGCGGGCACGGTGACCTGGTCACCGACCTCGCCTACCCACTGCCGATCGCGATCATCTGCGACCTGCTCGGGGTGCCCGAGCGGTACCGCGAAGACGTGCACGAGTGGTCCCTGGTCATCGACTCCGCCGACGACACCGACGGTTCGAAGGTCCGCGAAGCCACCGACGTGCTGGAACAGCTGGTCACCGAGGTCGTCGAGGCCAAGCGGGCGAGGCGCGGTACCGACCTGATCAGCGACCTCGTCGCCCAGGAGGCCACCGGCACGCTCTCCGCGGACGAGGTGACGTCGACGGCGTTCCTGATCCTGATCGGCGGCCACGAAACGACCGTCGGGCTGATCGCCACCGGCGCGCTCGCGCTGCTGACCCACCCCGGCGAAGCAGCGAAGGCGCGTCAGGATCCTCAACACCGCGCCGCCGTCATCGAGGAGACGCTCCGGCTGCACGCGCCGCTCCAGAACGCGACCTGGCGGTTCCCGACCGAGGACGTCGAGATCGGCGGCCGGCTCATGCGGCCGGGCGACCCGATCCTCGTGTCGGTGCTGGCCGCCGGCCGCGATCCCGCGGCCTTCGATGAACCGGACGCCTTCCGGCCGGGACAGCGAGCCGCGGAACGCCGGCACATCGCCTTCGGTGCGGGACCGCACCTGTGCATCGGCGCGGCCCTCGCCCGGCTGCAGGCCGACGTCGCCTTCGAGACCCTGCTCCGCCGCCTTCCGACGGCCCGGCTCGCCGTCGCCGAAGAGGAGCTGACCTGGTGGCCGAGCCCGATCACGCGCGGGCTCTTCCAGCTGCCAGTCCAGCTCTAACCTTCGACGAGCTCCCAGTCGGCGTCCGGCGTGGCGCGGTCGTACACCTGGCCCGGCGCGGCCTTGAGCACGCTGCGCACGTCCGGGTACAGGTTCGCCACGTGCTCCAGCTCCAGGCCCTCGACCTCGAAGTCCTCCGCCTCCGGGACCTCGAAGCCGACGAACAGCCACGTGCCGTCCTGCTCGCGGACGACCTGGCGGACCGCGCGCACCGGCTGCTGCGGGCCGGTCGGGATCTCCGTGAGGCCGCTGCTGATCTGGGCTTCGTCGTCCGGCGAGCCCTCGTACTTCCAGGCCGCGCGACGCTGGGCGAGCAGCCGGACGTCCTCGTCTTCGTCGTCGGAACCGGTCACCGACGAGAGCAGCCACGTGCGGCGCTCCGGGTCCCAGTCGGCGGCCATCCCGGTCGGCAGATCCGCCAGCGCCGCCAGCTGCGGCAGCAGTTCGACGGCTTCGCGCAGCGACATCTTGCCGAAGTTCTCGCGGTTGACCAGCACGTCGTCGGACAGCTCGGTGCCGTCGCTGATGAACCAGTCGTCCTCGTCGTCCAACACGACGAAGCCCAGCTCGTCGGGGTCGTTCACCAGGGCCAGCGCGATGATGACCGGCCCTTCCGGATCCTGGCGCAGCGGCCATGCGGTCGACATGCGCCATATCCCACCATCGGGCGACCTCGCGCCGGGAAGCGGGGTCGCCCGGTCGATTAATTCATCGAATGTTGATATTATCCGAGTCATGGTGCTGCCCAAGGGACTCGCCCGCTTCAACCGCGTGGCGACCAACCGGATCAACAAGTACGTGGTCGGCTGGGCCCCGGGGTTCGGCATGATCGTCCACAAGGGACGAAAGTCCGGCAAGGAGTACCGCACCCCGCTGAACGTCTTCCGCACGGACGACGGATTCGTCGTCGCACTCACCTACGGCCCGGACACCGACTGGGTGAAGAACGTGCTGGCCGCGGAGAGTTGCACGGTGATCACGCGCCGCCGTAAATACCGCGTGCACTCACCCCAGCTCGTGCATGATGAGTCGCGGCAAACCATGCCGACACCCGTGCGGCAGTTCCTCGGCCTGCTGGATGTCAACGACTTTCTGCTGGTGAAACGGGAGTAGAGATGCTCGAGGGGGAACTCGTCCGGCTGCGTGCGCTGGAGCCGGAGGATGCCGGACGGCTGCATCCGTGGACCTACGACCCCGAGGTCGGCCGGTGGATGGTCAACGAGCACCCGCTGTCGCTGGCCCAGGTGCGCAAGCGCTGCGAGGAGCGCGCGCTCAACACCTACGGAAAAGTCGTCCTCGGCATCGAAGCCAAGGCCGAGCGCAAGCTCATCGGCGTCATCGACCTGCGGGACGCCGAGCCCGAGCTCGGTGAGGCCACGCTGGACGTCTACATCGGCGACGCCGGGTACCGGGGCGGCGGCTACGGCACCGAAGCCCTGCGCATGATGTGCCGCTACGGCTTCACCGCCATGCGCCTGCACCAGATCACGCTGTGGGTGGTCGCCGAAAACGAGGCCGCCCGGCACGTCTACCGCAAGATCGGGTTCGTCGAAGAGGGCCGGCACCGCGAGAGCTTCATCGACGCCGACGGCGAGCGCCACGACATGATCCTGATGAGCATGCTGCGCGGGGAGCTCAAGTGAGCAACCGGCGCGGCGCCTTCAGCCGCCACGCCTCTTCGAGCAGCTCGCGCAGCTGATCGACGTCCACGCGGTCCAGGTCGACGATGATCGAGCCGTACCCGTCGTAGTGCGGGGTCGTGAAGAAGGCCGCGTCGCCGGAATCCAGCAACGCGGCCTTTTCGTCGTGGCCGCACAGCACCACCAAGCCGCCTTCGGCCTCGGTGCGCAGCCGCGCGAACCCCTTGCCCGCCACCTTCAGCGCGGGCGTGCGGTACCACGTCGACGCCTCCACCTCCGGCAGTCCGGAGGCGAGGCGCACGACGTCTTCCCAGGTCGTCATGGGTCCATTGTCGACCCGGTGTCTTGGAGAAACGGGAACTACGGCAGCTGGGTGATCCGGTCCGCCGCGGGCGGGGCCAGGTTGGGGTGCGCACCCAGGTAGGCGATCAGCGCGTCGAGGTCCACCGGGCCACCCGCGAGGTTCGTGCCCTTGGTGAACTCGGCGAAGCCGTCCCCGCCGGCGGCGAGGAAGTTGTTCACCGACACGCGGTACGACGCCGCCGGGTCGACCGGCGTGCCGTTCACCGTGATGTTCGAAACGCGCGAACCGACCGGCGCGCCCGCCGAGTAGCTGTAGTGCAGCGAGCTCGAGATCTGCAGGATCCGCGTGGTGGTCGCGGTCCACTGCTGCTCCAGCACGTTCTTCAGGTTCGCGCCGGTCAGCGTGATCGTCTGCATGATGTTCGAGAACGGCTGGACGGTGAACGCCTCGCCGTAGGTCACCACGCCGTCACCCTCGCCGTTCGGCGACGACTTGTACGTCAGGTCGGCGCGGATACCGCCCGGGTTGGTCATCGCGATGACCGCGTTGTTCGACTGCGTGCCCGCGAGCTGGGCGTCGGCGATGACGTCGCCGAGCGACGACTCACCGGCCGCGTTGCCCGCCGCCGGCAGGTCGGCGGTGATGGTGCCGACCTGCTTGTTCGCGATCGGCGCGGACTTGGTCTTGGCGTCGGCGACCAGCGCGGCCACGGCCGGGTCCGGCGTGACCGTGCGGGTGACGATCTCGTTGAATGCCTTGGTCTGCGAGCGCACGACGTCGCGCGTCTTGCGGCTGATCTTCAGGTCCACCACCGACAGCAGCCGGCCGAACGACGAGCCCTGGATGACCGGCCGCGGCTGGCCGGCCGGGTCGTTGATCACGCAGTTGTACTGCTGGTGGCTGTGCCCGGTGAAGAAGGCGTCGACCTTCGGCGTCACCGCGGCCGCGATCACCGCGGCCGGGCCGGGGCGCAGCTTGCAGTCGTTCGGGCCTTCGACCTCGGTGCCGTCACCCTGGTGCATCAGCACGACCTGGGCCTTGACGCCGAGGAAGTCGAGCAGGTTCGCGGTCCGGTTGATCGCCTCGACCTCGTCACCGAACTTCAGGCCCTTGATGGCCTCCGGCGTGACGACGGACGGCAGGTCCTTCAGCGTGGCGCCGATGACACCGACCGGCACGCCGCCTTCGAACTTCACGGTGAACGGCAGCAGCGCGGGCAGGCCGTTGGTGAAGTACACATTGGACGCGATGAAGGGGAAGTTCGCACCCTTGAAGGTCTTCTCGAACTGGCAACCATCGGTCGGGTGGCAGCCGCCGAACTGCATGCGCTGCAGTTCCTGGTAGCCCTCGTCGAACTCGTGGTTGCCGACGACGGACGCGCCGACGCCCAGCATGTTCAGGAAGTCGATGGTCGGCTCGTCGTGGAACAGCGCCGACGTCAGCGGCGACGCGCCGATGTTGTCCCCGGCGGACACGACGAACGAGTTGGCCACCTGCGCCCGCAGCTGCTTCACGTGCGTGGCCAGGTAGGCGGCCCCGCCGGCGTCCACAGTGGTCCCGTCCGACTGCACCACGCGGCCGCTGGAGCCCGACGGCGGCTCCAGGTTGCCGTGCAGGTCGTTGAACCCGATGATCCGGACGTCGGTGGTGGAATCCGGGCGCTGGCCCGCGGACGCGGGTGCGGTGGTCACCGCCGTGGTCGCCAGCGCGGCTGCGGCCAATACCGCAAGCCGGGTCGAAAGCTGCAACAACCGGGGCTCCGCCCCGGGCCGGGGGCTACGCCACCCGGAACCCCCGAAAAAATGCCTCATGAGTGTTCCTCCGATTCGCGCCCCAGGTCCCCGAACGGGCGCACGGCGGAGGATTCTGCCTCGCGGAGGAGTCACCTACCAGGGTCAAAAGACGGACGTAAAGCGAATGTCACCTAACGGCTTCCCTCGAGCAGCACCCGCGCCACGAGGTCCGGGTCGTCGTTCATCGGCACGTGCCCGCAGCCGGGCAGCAGCCGGAACGTCCCGTGTGGCGCGACTTTCCGCAGGTCGGCGACGCGCGGCCGGGCGAGGATCCGGTCACGTTCGGCCCAGGCGATGGTCACCGGGACGCCGGTGACCGGGCCGGTGAAGCGGAAGTCGCCCCGGGACTGCGCGGCGGTGGGCTCGAAGCCCGGGGCGGTGGCGAGCGCGTGCGCGTCCTCGACCACGGTGTCGGGGGTCTGCAGCTCGGGCCGTCCGACGATCATCCCGGTCAGCGCGCGCCGCCCGGACGCGCTCGCGGCGATGCGGCGCACGACGTGCGGCGGCGTGCGCTGCGCCAGGGCGCGGTGGGCCTTGAGCGTGGCGATCGCGTACACCTTCTGGGTCCGGTTCCACAGCCCGGCCGGCGACAGGGCCGTGACGCTGCGGACCAGCCCGGCCTGCCCGAGGGCCAGCGACAGCAGGCCGCCGAGCGAGTTGCCGGCGACGTGCGGCCGGGCGAGCCCGAGGTCGGTGAAGAGCTGCTTGAACATCACCAGCGCGGGCTCGACGCCGTACCCGCCGGACGGCTCGGGCGACTCGCCGAAGCCGGGCAGGTCGACGGCGATGACGTCCCGATGGGCCGTGAGCAGCGGGAACACCGGCGCCCACGCCTGGCGGCGGTGGCCGATGCCGTGGATCAGCACCAGCGGCTCGCCCCGGCCCGCACGGTCGTAGACAACGTCGTCCATGACCCGAGGGTAGCGGAATCTGCAACCGCCGGTAACAGTTACTTTGCGTCCGGCTCGACCCGCGTCCCGCTGTCCGCCGACCGCTGGACGGCGTCGAGCACGCGGTGCACCCGCAGGGCGTGCGCGAAGTCCGGCAGGTCGCCCTTGAGGTGCCGGGCGTAGGCGTGGGCCACGTTGTACGAGGGTTCGGCGCTGCGGCCGGCCAGCTGCAGCAGCTCGTACCGCGCGGGCACGGTGAGCTTCTCCAGCGTGCCCGTCCGGCTGCCGCGCAGCGTCAGCTTCGCGATCCAGAACAGCGGGTCCGCGGCCCCGACGACCAGCGTGCCCTCGGTGCCGTTGATCTCCCAGTGGAAGTCCGTCGCCGGCGACGTGCCGCCACGCAGGTGCACCGACGCGACGGCGCCGCCGGTCAGCACGCCGGTGACGGCGATCTGGTCCGGCGCCGTCATCTCGACGGACTCGCCGGTGACCTCGTCGCGCACCCGCGGCCGGACGGTCGCCATCGTCGCCGAGAGCTCGGCGAAGCCGCCGAGGACCATGGCCAGCGCGTCGACGGTGTGCGCGAACGGGATGGTCAGCATCGTCGCCCCGCCCGCGGGGTGGAGCTGGTAGTCGCGGCCGGCCCGCACGGATGGGCCCCAATTCGCGCCCGAAGCGATCAGCGACGTCGAAAGCACGCGGCCGACGTAACCGTCCTTGATGAGGTCGCGCAGGTAGCGCAACGCCGGCGCGGACCGGCCCTGGAGGCCGACCGCGGTCGTCTTGTCCCGGGCCGCCTCGGCCAGCGCCTCGGTTTCGGCGAGGCTCACGCCCAGCGGCCACTCGCTCAGCACCTGCTTGCCCGCGGCGAGCGCGGGTTCGATGAGCGCCCGGTGCTGCGGCACCTTCACGGCGACCACGACGAGGTCGACCTCCGGGTGCTGGGCCAGCTCCCCGGCGTCGCCGAAGGTCAGCGGCACGCCGTACTTCTCGCCGGCCACCCGCGCCGAGTCGGCGCTGCTGCCGGCGAGCGCGCGGAGTTCGTAGCCGTCCACCGCGGCCAGCGCGGGCACGTGCGCGGTCGCGGCCCAGCCGCCGTTCGCGCTGAGCCCGACGATGCCGACCCGGAGCGGTGCCATGAGCGTTCCTTTCGGTTGCCTGCATAGAGCCCGACGTGCCGAGCGTCGTGCGCATTCCCGTATCGGCGCAAGCCGCATCCGGTTACGCCGGCATGACTTCGCTCACCCACGGTCCACCGATCGGCCGCGGACGGGTCGGCCGACTGGCCGATGGCGCCCGCGGACCGTCGGGCTCTTCGACCGAAGCGGCACCGGGGGCAGGATCCATAGCGTCGATGGCATGACGAACGCACAGCTCACCGCCCTGCAGTACGGCTTCATCGCCTTCCTGGCGCTGTGGGCCGTGGTGCTGGTGCCGCAGCTGATCACCCAGCTCGCCCGGCACGGCGGCCCGCGGCTGCGCGGCCTCGCGACCACCGCGGCGGTGCTGCTCTACGGCTGCATGACGCTCGCGGTCGTCTTCCTGCCGCTGCCGGGCCCCGGCACCCGCCGGCTCGCCCAAACCGTGCAGCTGCACCCGTTCCAGTGGATCGCCGACATCCACACGGAGCTGCTCAAGCACGGTGGGCAGTGGTTCACGACGCAGACGTTCCAGCAGGCGTGCCTGAACGTCCTGCTGTTCGTGCCGCTCGGGGTGTTCGCCCGGATCCTCTGGCGCCGCGGCCTGACCGGCACCGCGCTGATCGGCTTCGCGGCGTCACTGTTCATCGAGTTCACGCAGCTCACGGCCAACTTCGGCACGGCGCCGTTCGCCTACCGCATCTTCGACGTCGACGACCTCATGAACAACACGTTCGGCGCCGTCGCCGGCTGGGTGTTCGGGACACTGCTGCTGACGCTCCGGCGTTCAACGGTCGACGTGCAGCCGGCCCGGAGCGAGCGGGTCCACCTCGCCAAGACGCGCTAGCCGCGCTTTCCGCTGCAGCGCGGCCCGTTTGGCGGCCCGCCGGTCTTCCAGGACGACAACGAGCGCGGCTACGGCCAAGACCAGCGCGACCAGCCCGAGGACGATCGGAAGCTGCACGAAATCCTCCTCGGTACGGCGCTGTGCGGGAGATCACACAGGTTACGCAGGTTCGTGGCGAATTGGCTACCCCCCGCGACGAGAGCGGCGAACCAGGGCGTGCCGGAAACTGGACGGGTGAGCACCCGACCCACGAAGGACCAGCTGGCCGCGGCGCACAACGCCACCATCCCCGACGTCAT
Source organism: Amycolatopsis sp. CA-126428 (assembly GCF_002904335.1). Taxonomy (GTDB): domain Bacteria; phylum Actinomycetota; class Actinomycetes; order Mycobacteriales; family Pseudonocardiaceae; genus Amycolatopsis. The sequence continues at coordinate 212,833 of NZ_PPHF01000048.1, forward strand.
CGCCCCCGGCCTCGACGTCCTCTTCTGCGGCATCAACCCCGGCCTCTACTCCGGCGCGCTCGGCCGGCACTTCGCCCGCCCCGGCAACCGCTTCTGGCCCGCGCTCCACAAGGGCGGCTTCACCCCGCGGCTGTACGACCCCAGCGAGCAGGACCTGCTGCTCGACCTCCGCCTCGGCATCACGAACGTCGTCGCGCGGACCACCGCCCGCGCCGACGAACTGACCGGCGACGAGCTGCGCGAGGGCGGAAAACTGCTGGTCGCGAAGGTGCTCGAGTACCGGCCGCGGTGGCTGGCCGTCGTCGGGATCACCGCCTACCGGACCGCCTTCGGCTTCCCGAAGGCGCGCGTCGGACGGCAGGACCACCGGATCGGCGACACCCACGTGTGGGTGCTCCCGAACCCGAGCGGACTCAACGCCCACTGGACGCCGGCCGGCCTGGCGGCCGAGTTCGCCGAGCTGCGAGCCGCATCCGGAGACTGTCGAAATCGTTGAACGCGCTGCGGGCCACCCTCAGTAGCGCCAACTGCCCCATCAGGCCCTTTCCCGCCCAGCCGCGCCCACTCTCCATGATCGACTTCTACGGAAAGTTTGCTGTGACCGGCGGATTGGGCCATGAGGGGGATTTGGCGTCATGAGCTGCGCAATCGCGACTCGTACCAAGCAGGAGGAGTCACTTCCGGCCGGGTCCAAGCAGGGAACCGGACGGTGCCGGAGACGTCCGGCACCCGGGAGCGACCGCGCAGAGACGGAGGCCCGCGATGCACGGCATCGAGCCCACCCGCAGGCCCGCGGGGCCGGCCGGACCAGGCGGGCGCAGCCTCGGCGTGGCGGTCGTCGATCCCGTGCCGATCTTCCGCGACGGCCTCGCCGCGCTCGTGCACCGCAACCAGGGGCTGCACTGGGCCGGGCAGGCCGCCAGCCACCACGCGGCCCTGCAGCTGTGCGAGCAGGTCAAGCCGGACGTCGTCCTCCTGGACTCGGCGATCGACCCCAACTGCCACCTGACCAAACTGCTCAACACCGGCGACCCTGCGCTGATCCTGGTCATCCTGATCCGTGACGCGAATCGCACGCAGCAGTACCTCGCGGCCGCGATCGCCGCCGGGGCGCACGCGATCGTGCCGCGGTCGATCGATTCGCGGCGGCTCGCCGAAGCGATCCGGCGGGCCCACAGCGAACGCCGTTACATCGACCCGGCGCTGGCCGCCTTGACCGCCCGGCCGAAGCGCACGGCCGCCCCGAAGGGCGACCTCGCCCACGACAGCCCGCCGGCGCCACGCGGCGGGATGCCGCTGTCCAGGCGCGAGTACCAGGTGCTCCAGCTGGTCGCCGAAGGGCTGGAGAACTCGGCGATCGCGAAGCTGCTGTTCCTGTCCGTCGAGACCGTCCGGACCCACGTGAAGAGCATCCTGCGCAAGCTGTCCGCCCGGGACCGGACACACGCGGTGACGATCGCCTTCCGCAGCGGGATCCTGATCGCCCGCGCCGAAGACGGGCACGTCCCGGTGACGGCGGACACAACGGCGATCCCCGGCCACCCCTGACCGCTCTTTCCCAGGCCGAAGGCAACATTTCGGTGGATTTCGATTACTCGGAAGTGCGGATCTGCTTGCCCTGGTTACCCGCAGGTAATATCCTGAAGTTACCGGCGAGTAAGGCGACTGTGTGCCCGGCCGGGGAGCCGAACACATTGGAGTGACGACATGGGCCACTACAAGAGCAACGTCCGAGACCTGGAGTTCAACCTCTTCGAGGTACTCGGCGTGCAGGAGCGCCTGGGCAAGGGCGTGCTCGCCGAATCCGACGAAGAGACCGCCCGCGGGGTGCTGTCCGAGCTGAACAAGCTCGCGACCGGCCCGCTCGCCGAGTCCTTCGCCGACGCCGACCGCAACCCGCCCGTGTACGACCCGAAGACGTTCAGCGTCAAGATCCCCGAGTCCTTCAAGAAGAGCTACAAGCAGCTCCTGGACGGCGAGTGGTGGCGCCTCGGCCTCACCAACGACCTCGGCGGCTTCGGCCTGCCCCCGACCGTGCAGTGGGCGGCGTCCGAGCTCATCCTGGGCGCGAACGCCCCGCTGTTCATGTACATGGCGGGCCCGAACTTCGCGATGATCGTGAACAAGAACGGCACCGAAGAGCAGAAGCACTGGGCCCAGCTCATGATCGACCGGGCCTGGGGCGCCACGATGGTGCTGACCGAGCCGGACGCCGGCTCCGACGTCGGCGCGGGCCGCACCAAGGCCACCAAGCAGGAGGACGGCTCCTGGCACATCGACGGCGTGAAGCGGTTCATCACCTCGGCCGAGCACGACATGAGCGAAAACATCATGCACCTGGTGCTCGCCCGCCCCGAGGGTCCCGGCATCGAGACCAAGCCGGGCACCAAGGGCCTGTCGCTGTTCCTCGTGCCGAAGTTCCACTTCGACTCGCAAACCGGTGAGCTGGGCGAGCGCAACGGCGCCTACGTCACGAACGTCGAGCACAAGATGGGCATCAAGGCCTCGACGACCTGCGAACTGACCTTCGGCCAGCACGGCACCCCGGCCAAGGGCTGGCTGCTCGGCGAGGTGCACGACGGCATCGCGCAGATGTTCCAGGTCATCGAGTACGCCCGGATGATGGTCGGCACGAAGGCCATCGCGACGCTGTCGACGGGTTACCTCAACGCGCTCGAGTACGCCAAGGAGCGCGTCCAGGGCGCCGACCTGCCGAACATGCTGAACAAGGCCGCCCCGCGCGTCACCATCACCCACCACCCGGACGTCCGCCGCTCGCTGATGCTCCAGAAGGCGTACGCCGAGGGCCTCCGCGCGGTGTACCTCTACACGGCGTCGTTCCAGGACCAGCTGTGGATCGGCGAGGGCGACCAGAAGCTCGCGCACGGCGTCAACGACCTGCTGCTGCCGATCGTCAAGGGCGTTGGCTCCGAGCGCGCCACCGAGCAGCTCGTGCAGTCGCTGCAGACGCTGGGCGGGTCCGGCTTCCTGCAGGACTACCCGATCGAGCAGTACATCCGCGACGCCAAGATCGACTCGCTGTACGAGGGCACCACGGCGATCCAGTCGCTGGACTTCTTCTTCCGGAAGATCGTCCGCGACAAGGGCCGGTCGCTGGCCTTCGTCGCCGGGGAGATCACCAAGTTCATCGAGTCCGAGGCGGGCAACGGCCGGCTCAAGAACGAGCGTGCGCTGCTCAAGCAGGCCCTCGAGGACACCCAGGGCATGCTCGGCTCGCTGATCGGCTACCTGACGGCGTCCCAGGAGGACGCGCAGAGCATCAACAAGGTCGGCCAGCACACGGTCCGCCTGCTGATGTCCGTCGGCGACCTGCTCATCGGCTGGCAGCTGCTCAAGCACGCCGAGGTCGCGATCGGCAAGCTCGACGCCGGTGCGTCCGCCAAGGACGTCCCGTTCTACGAGGGCAAGATCGCCTCGGCCTCGTTCTTCGCGAAGCAGGTGCTGCCGGAGCTGACCGCCCGCCGCGCCATCGTGGAGGCCGCCGACAACGCGCTCATGGAGCTGGACGAAGCCGCGTTCTGATCAACGTGTTCCGCCGAAGGGCCCCTTCCCACCCGGAAGGGGCCCTTCCGGCGTTTCGAGGTCATACCGCCGGGGAATTCCGTCTGCGAGTTCGCGGGACCGAGTGGCCGGACCCGCGACCACCGAGAGGAGATAGTGATGACTGTCGCCGGCATCATCAGCGCCATCGTCGTCGGGCTGATCATCGGCGTTCTGGGCCGGCTGCTCGCTCCCGGCAAGCAGAACATCCCGATCTGGCTGACCATCGTGATCGGTATCATCGCCGCCTTCATCGGTACGGCAATCGCTCGTGGTCTCGGCTACGCCGACACGAACGGAATCGACTGGCTGGAGATCCTCACCCAGGTCGTGCTGGCCGCGATCGGTGTCAGCATCGCCGCGGGTGCCTATGGCCGTCGCGGTGTAACCCGGTAACTTCCCGGAACTCGAGCCCGGCCGGTCCACCTTCGGGTGAACCGGCCGGGCTTTTCCGTGCCTACCGCCGGGCCGACGCGCGGGCGAGCGCGACGCCGAATCCGGCACCCACCAGCAGCAGTGCCGCGGCCAAGGTCATCGTCGTGGTGATGGCGTGGGCGGACGAACCACCGGCGAGGGTCAGGAAGAGACTCCCGAACGTCGCCACCCCGACGACCTGGCCCAGCTGCAACGTCGTCGTGAGCAGGCCGCTGGCGTCCGCCGCGCTTTCGAGCGGGACGTGGGTCAGCGCGTGCGCCATCAGGGACCCGAACGCCAGGCCCATGGAAAGGCCGAACAGCAGGAGCGCGGCGAGGAACAGCGCGCCGCCGTTTCCGCCGTCCTTCAGGCTTAACCCGAGCAATGCGTACGCGACCGCCGACCCCACGTAGCCGCAGGGCGTCAGTGCCGCGTGGACGCGCTCGGGCAGCTTGTGCCAGAAGAACCCGCACACGCCGAAGAGCACGCCACCGGGGGCCATGGTGAGCCCGGCGGCCAGAGCCGTCTCGCCGAGGCCCGCCTGCAGGTGCAAGGCCACGCAGAAGAGGAAACCGCCGTAGGACGCCACGCCGGTGGCCAGCGCGGCCAGTCCCGGTGCGACCCCGCGGACCCGCAGCACGCCGAGGTTGACCAGCGGGTCGCGCACCCGGCGTTCCACGACCACGAACAGCACCGCCAGCAGCACGCCCGCCACGAGCGAGACGAACGTCCACACCGGCCAGCCGGTTTCGTGCCCGAGGACGAGCGGCAGCACGATGAGCACCACGGCGGGCACCGCGAGCGCGAGGCCGGCGAGGTCGAGCCGGCGGCCCGCTTTCGCCGCGCCACCGGGCACGAGCCGCAGGGCGAGCGCGGCCACGAGCACCCCGATCGGCACGTTCACCAGGAAGATCGGCCGCCAGCCCGTGCCGAAGAGGTCCGCGCCGACGAGCACGCCGCCGAGCACCTGGCCCGCCACGAACGCGACCGAGATGACCGCGGTGTACGCGCTGAGCGCCTTGGCGCGCGCGGGCCCGCTGAACTGCGCCTGGATGACGCTGATGACCTGCGGCATCATCAGCGCGGCGCCGGCGCCCTGGGCGATCCGCGCGACGACCAGCGTCACCGGGTCCGGCGCGAAGCCGCAGGCCAGCGAGCAGACGGTGAAGGCGACGACGCCGGTGACGAACAGCCGTCGCCGTCCGAACAGCTCGCCGAGCCGGGCGCCGGTGATCAGCAGCATCGCGTAGCCCACGGTGTAGCCGGAAACGACGAGCTGCAGCGCGGCGCCGGACGCGTGCAGATCGGTGCGGATGTCGGTCATGGCGACGTTCACGACGGTGACGTCGAGCAGCGCCATGAACTGGCCGAGCAGCAGGACGGCCAGCATGAACCACGGCCGCCGGTCCGGCCGGGCGGCCCGGTCCGGGGTGGCCGGGGCAGGGGTGGTCAGTGTCATGCCCCTGACCTTGGGGTTCTTGGGTTGTGCGCGGAGAGAGCCTGGTGATGCTGGTACTGGGAGCACCTGGTTCGGCAGCTGCCTGGGAGTCGCGCCGCCGAAAATTGTCGTACCCCTCCGGCACCATGTCGGCATGACGTCAACGCAGGTCCACACGAGCCACCGAGAGGAACTCGGCCAGTTCCTCAAGGCGTGCCGGGCGCGGATCGGCCCGGAGGAGGTCGGGCTGCCGCCCGGCGTGCGCCGTCGCACGAGCGGGTTGCGGCGGGAGGAGGTCGCGCTGCTCGCCGGCGTGGGCGTCACCTGGTACACGTGGCTGGAGCAGGGGCGGCCGATCAACGCGAGCGCCCAGGTGCTCGACGCGGTGGCGCGCACGCTGCGGATGGACCACCCCGAGCGGGAACACCTGTACAGGCTGGCGGAGCTGACACCGTCCCGGCTGCCGTCGCCGGCCGAGGTGGTGCCGGACGCGGTGTGCGAGGTGCTGCGCGCGCTCGATCCGCTGCCGGCCACCCTGATCAACGGCCGGTTCGACATCCTCGCGTCGAACGCGGCGCAGGAGGAGCTGTTCTGGGAGTGGCACAGCCTGCCCTGCCTGCACAAGAACCTGCTGTGGTGCTGCGTGACCGAGCCGAAGGCGCGGCAGATGCTGCTGAACTACGACGAGGAGGTCCCGCACATGGTCGCGCGGATGCGCGCCGAGTACGGCAGGCACATCGGTGACCCGTCGTGGGACGAGGACATCCGGCGGCTGTCCGCGCTGAGCCCCGAGTTCGCCGCGTTGTGGGCGCGGCACGAGGTGGCGGACCCGCGGCCGCGGTTGCGGGAGTTCCAGCACCCGCGGGTGGGCCGGATGCACCTCCGGCTGACCGAGCTGGCGGTCTCGGAAGCGCCGGGCCTGCGCATCCAGGTGTCCACTCCGGAGGACGCCTCGACGTGGGCGTTGCTGCCCTTGACCCGGCGGGAGGCGTGGTGACCCTGGTGGACCTGAGCGATCAGGGGCTGACGTCGGCGCCTTCGCTGCCGGAGGGCGTCACCCGGCTCGATCTGTACAAGAACTCGATCTCGGAGGTGCCCGGGTCGCTGTGGTCGCTGACCGGGCTGCGCGTGCTGAACCTCGCGGCGAACCGGATTTCTTCGCTGCCGCCGGGCATCTCGGCGCTGACGTCGTTGCACACGCTCGACCTGGCGCACAACCGGTTCGACTCCTTGCCCGGCGAGCTGGGCGAGCTGGCCGGGCTCACCGAATACCTGTACATCAGCGACAACCGGCTGACGAAGTTCCCGGCTGCCTGGTGCCGGCTGGGAAAGCTGCGGTACCTGGGGTGCACGGACAACCGGCTCACCGCGCTGCCCGCGGACCTCTCGGGATTCGCGGCGCTGCGCGAACTCCGGCTGTACCGCAACGAGCTGGCCGCGCTGCCCGAGTCGATCGGGGCGCTGAGTGCGTTGCGGGAGCTGCACCTGCGCGGCAACCGGCTCACCGCGCTGCCGGACTCGATCGGCTTGCTGAGTGAGCTGCGTCAGCTCGACCTGCGGGAGAACTCGCTGACGACGTTGCCGGCGTCGCTCGCCCGGCTGTCCAAATTGGACAAGCTGGATCTGCGGTGGAACAAGCAGCTCCGGGAGCCGGCCTGGCTGCGCGACGTCGAGGAGGCGGGGTGCATGGTCCTTCGCTGACAACTCAACAGAGAACGGTCGGACGCGGGCCGTAGGTCGCCGTGTGCGACGTCCGCCGGAGCTCGGTGCCGCTCGCGAGGTCGTAGAGCACGCGCGTGTCGGTGACGCTGAAGCCGGACGAACCGATCGAGGGCCGGCACGAGCCGGCCTCGCCGGCGCCGAACTGGATCGGCGGCGGGTCGCCGGGCGTCTGCGCTCCGGTCTGGCCCTCGACGCGGAAGTGGCGGGTGCCCCAGATCCGGACGGTCACCGAGTCGCCGGAAACGGTGGCCTGGATGGCGATGCCGGTCGCCGCGTCGTTGGTCAGCTTGAGCTCGACGGGGCTGCCGTCGGCGTTGACGGCCTTGGCGTCGCGGCCGACGGGGTAGCGGTCGAGGTAGTGGTCGTGCTCCAGGTGGCCGGCGTCGGCCAGGCCGGCGAGGTAGGCGGCGTTGTACAAAGTGGACGCCAGCTGGGAGACACCGCCGCCGGCCACGGAGGGGCCGGTGCCGTCCTCGTCGACCGGGGCGGGCACGTAGCCGGCGTCCGCGGTGCGCGGGCCGGAGCGGCCACCGAGGCTGAACGTCTCGCCGGGCTTGACGATCGCGCCGGACACGCGGGCGGCGAGCGTCCGGTTGTTCGTCTGGGCCGGGCCGGTGAGGCCGCCGGTGGTGAACTCGCCGATGACCTCTTTGATGCCGAGCGCGCTGGCGGCGTCGGTGGTCACGCCGGGTGCCGCCGTGCTGTAGACGACCGGGAGATCTCGTCCGTCGGTCTTCTTGAGCACGTCGATCAGGGGGAGGAAGGTCTTCTCCCAGTTGATCTTGCGGGCGTCCTCGGAGGGCTCCACCGCCGGCTGGTCGCCGGTGAAGACGATCTGCGCGTCCTTGCCGTCGGTCTCGGTGCTCGCGAGCTGGTCCTTGAGGGCGGCCTGCAGCTTGCCCTGGTCGATCCGGACCTCGACGGCCCCGCCCTCGACCACGGCGAACTGGAACGACGACGCGATCGTCACGGGCTTCAGCGGAACGTCCTTGCCCTCGCCGTGCACGACGACCGGCTTCGCGACGGCGGGCACGACGATCTGCTGACAAGCGGCCTGCACGCCGGCGGCGGTCGCCCGCACGGGCGTGATCGCCATGGCCAGCTTGACCCCGCCGGGGTCGAGCCAGTGGTCGGTGACGGTCTGCACGGCGCCGGCCAGGTCGGTCAGCTGCTGGCCCTGCCGCGGCAGGACGGGGTGGGCGGTGACACCGCCATCGCTGCCCGGGATCGGCGTGAACCCGACCGTGCCTTCGGTGGCGGGGTGGTTCAGCCTGCCCTCGGCCAGTTCCTGCACGGCCTGCCCGATCCGGTTCTGGTCGGTGCGCGTGGCCACCCCGACCTCGCGGCTGCTGAAGAAGGACATGATCCGCGTGATCGGACTGAGCGGCTGGTGCCCGGCGAGCCCCAGGGTGTTCGGCCAGTCGAGCCCGAGCCCGGACTGCGAGGGCACGAGTTCGGCCTGCACATCCCCGCCGTGCACGGCGACGGGCCGGATCAGCCGCGGTTCGAGTTCTTTCCGCAGCTTCGCTTCGGCCTCGGCATGGCTGAGCCCCCCGACCTCGATGCCGGCGACGGTCACCCCGCGCGGCACATCCCCGGCGCTGACGGCGAGATCGATGGCGTAGAGGATGACGAAGAGGCCCATGGCGAGCCCGACGGACATCATGGTCCGGGCAACGCCCTTGCGCAGCTTCCGGGCCGGGGTCTCCGGCGCCGGCGGTGGCGCGGGGTTCTCGAGGAGCTCGCCGAGCAGATCATCGGAGAAGAGATCGGTCGTGCCGGCGGCATTCTCGGGGGCACTGTCGGGAACACTGCCGGGTGCACTGCCGGGAACGGGCGCGGCGACCACGGGCGGCCAAGCGGGCACGACCTCGATCGCGGGCTCGGTCGCGGGCTCGGCGGGTGGCGGCACAGCCACGGTCGGCGGGTCGGCGACAGCCGGCAAGTCGGTCGCGGTCGGCAGGTCAGCCGCGGTAGGCGGGTCGCTTACCGAGGGCGTCGCCGCGGTCGGCGGGTCGGTCACCGGCTCCGGCGTGGCCGCCGCGGTGGTCGGCTCGGGTGCCCGTAGCTCCGGCTCGGCGTCGGGCCACACCTCGGCGGCCGTTGCTTCGAGCGTTCCGGGCTCGGCCGACGCACGAGCGTGGTCGGCTTCGAGCCTCTCCCCGCCCTCGCGTACCTCTTCGTCTGCCACGCGCCTGCCTTCCGCGGGACCCGACCTACAGGTAGAGCCCCGTCCCGTGCTCGGTGCGCTCGGTCGCCACCGCGTGGATGTCGCGTTCGCGCATCACCAGGTGCCCCTCGCCCTGGATCTCGACCTCGAGCTGGTCCTCCGGGTTGAAGAGCACGCGGTCGCCGGTCTTGACGTTCCGCACACTGTTGCCCACGCCCAGTACATCACCCCAGGAGAGCCGGCGCGCGACCTGCGCCGTCGCGGGGATCACGATGCCGCCGCTGCTGCGGCGCTCCCCTTCTTCCGGCGACAGCCGCACGAGTACCCGGTCGTGCAGCATCTGGATTTCGAGTTTCGGCCCGTCAGACACGGCCTGCATGTTACCCGTCGGTCCTGGGCTCCCCGGCCATGACCAGGCTCAGTTCGCGCACCCCGCCGTCCTCGATCCGGATCGGGACGCCCCAGTCCTGGCGGGTGATCCGGCACGCCGGGTGCTCGCTGCCGCCGTCCGCGCTGTCGCAGCTCGCGGCCTGCGCGACGACCTGCAGCACCCCCTCCGCAACCCCCGGGGCCAGGCGGATCTTGCGGTTCAGGTCCGTGCCGGTCCCGCCGCCGTCGGCCAGCAGCGAGGGCGGCGACGCGCTGATCTCGAGCCGCGTCGACGGGCCGAAGCGGTCGTCCAGCTTCTCGCCCGGCGGGGCCGTGAACACCACCGAAAAGTCGATCTCGCCCGGGGCGAGCACCGTCGGCGGGCGGCGCACCGCGTGCGCGTCGCCGGTGACGACCGTCGGCCCGGCCGACGAGTCGAGCGGGCTGAGCCGGTTGCCCGCGGACTCGACGACGAGCAGCTCGCCGTCGTGCAGCAGCAGGCCCTGCGGCTCGGCGAGGCCGGTCGCGATCGTGGTCACCTGGCGGGTGAAGACGTCGAAGCGGCGAACCGCGCCGTTGTAGGTGTCGGCGATCGCGATCTTGTCGCCGGGCAGCACGGCCAGGCCCAGCGGGTGCTGGAGCAGCGCCTGATCGGCCGGGCCGTCGGTGTGGCCGAAGGAAAACAGGTCGACGCCGATCGCGGTCTGCACGGTGAAGGACTCGCCGTCGGGCTCGATCCAGCGCAGCGCCGACGTCTCCGCGTCGACGAGCCACAGCTTGTCGCCGTCCACGGCTAGGCCGGACGTCTGCGCGAAGAACGCTTCGCCGGCGTCGCCGTCGCGAAGGCCTTCGACGGTCGTCCCGGCGAAGCGGCGGATGGTGCCGCCGACCGGGTCGAACACGCTCAGCGTGTGGTTGCCCGCCATGGCGACGACGACCCCGCCGGCCGGCCCCCACCAGGCGACGTCCCACGGGCTCGTCAGGTCGACCTCGGCGGCCTTGCCCGAGTCCGGCCCGCTGCGCCACTGCGCACCGGTGCCGGCGACCGTCGTCACCTCGCCGGTGATCAGGTCGAGGCCGCGCAGCCGGTGGCCGGCCGTGTCGGCGACGACGGCGTGGTAGCCGACGCGCTCGGCGATGTCGTACGGCAGGAGGGCGATGCCCGACGGCTCGGTGAAGGTCGCGATGTCGAACGGACCGTCCTGGCTGCCGCGGGCCCCGCTGCCGAAGCGGCGGATGACGGTCTCGCCGTCCGAAGCGAACTCGACGATGGCGTGGTGCCCGGTGTCGGCGACGAGGACGCGGCCCTCGGCGGTGGCGACGGCCTTGCTCGGGAACCGCAGCTCGCCGGGCTGCTCCTCGACCGGCACGTACGGGCTGCCGCCGCGGCGCAGCGTCCCCTTGGCTTCGTGCTTCTTCAAGAGGTCCGCGATGACGCGGCGAAGCGCCTCTTCGTGCCCTTCGCCCGCGGCGACGTGCACGACGTACCCCTCGGGGTCGACGACGACGAGCGTCGGCCAGGCGCGGACCGCGTACTGCGACCACAGCTCCATCTCGGGGTCGTTGACCACCGGGTGGTGCACCTCGTAGCGGCGGACCGCGGCTTCGATCGAGGCGCGCTCGCCCTCGTGCAGGAACTTCGGCGAATGGACACCGATGGTGACCAGCACGTCCGCGAACTCGGCTTCCAGCGGACGCAGCTCGTCGAGCACGTGGAGGCAGTTGACGCAGCCGCTGGTCCAGAAGTCCAGCAGCACGACGCGGCCGCGCAGCTCGGCGAGGGTGATCGGGCGGCCGCCGGTGTTCAGCCAGACGTCGCCGCGCAGCTCGGGGGCGCGCACGCGGCTCTGCGGTCGGGGAGAAGTCACGGCATGAGTGAACTACACGCCCTCACGCTCTGTTCCGCGGTCCGCCCTGATGAGAGAACAAACTCACCCGGACGTGGGTCCCCTGGTCGGCGCGAAAAAGGACGCGCGGGCGGGTGAGCCGCCGCTTAGGCTCGGGCCATGACCCCCGTCCAGCCGGCCGGCGCCCTCACTCCGGAGGAGGCGCGGCACCTGCAGGAGAACCTCCGGGAACCCGTGCGTCCCGGGCTGAGCGAAGCCGAGCTCGACGACGTCGAGCGCCGGTTCGGCTTCCGCTTCGCCGCGGACCACCGCACGTTCCTGGCCGCCGGCGTCCCGATCGGCGACCGCTGGCCCGACTGGCGCTGCGGCAACCCGGAGCAGCTGCGCAAACGTTTGGCATGGCCGGTCGACGGCGTGCTGTACGACGTCGAGCACAACGGCTTCTGGCTGCCGGACTGGGGCACGCGCCCGGTCGGCCCGGAGGACGCGGTCCGCGAAGCCCGGCGGCGGCTGGCCGACGTGCCGCAGCTGGTGCCGGTGTGCGGGCACCGGTACCTGCCCGGGCTGGCGGGCACGGTGGGCTACCCGGTGCTGTCGGTGTACCAGACGGACATCATCGTCTACGGCAGTGACCTGCGGGATTACCTGCACCGCGAGTTCGCGACGGGCGGCATCAGCACGGCCCCACCGGACGGCCCCCGCTACATACCGTTCTGGTCCCGCTTCATCGACTGATCAGCTGTCCCGGCGCAGCATGCGGCTCACGCCCGCCGCCACGGTGGTGGCCAAGATCCAGCCCGAGGCCGTGAAGCCGGCTGCTACCCAGTTGTCCGGGCCGTGCATGTACCACCTCGACTTGTTGCCGAAGTCCACGATCGGGACCAGCAGGTCCGCCGTGTAGATCACCGGATTCCACTGCAGCCCGGTGTCCTGCTGGTTCACCACGCAGCGGTCGCCGTTCGCGATGATCTGGTGGGCCGGGTCCGGGGACTTCCAGCCGATGCAGTCGTCGGTGCCGAAGCCGAACCAGAGGCTGCCCAGGACCAGCAGCGCCAGGAGCCAGCCGAGCGCGCGGACCGGGCGGTAGCCGTAGCCGACCATCGAGCGTTGGAGCCAGCTCCAGAGCCGCACCCCGGGGCCGAAGAACTTGAAGCCGCGCGCCAATGCCTCGTAGCGGAACTGCTGCTTGCGCAGGGCCACCGTCGAGGCGTGCTCTTCGTTTCCCGCCGCGCGGAGCATGTGGGCCAGCTGGTCGTACGGGCCCGGCCGATACCCGCGCATCGCTTTGCGCAGCAGCTCGATGCGCTCGTCCAGGGCCTTGTCGTCGTCGAGGGGGATGCCCTTCTTGAGGGCGTCGTAGCGGAAGTCCTCCAGCTCGATGCCGTCGGAGGCCGCCCAGAACTGGTTGTTGTCGCTCAGCGTTCCGCAGTGGGCCCGGCGCAGCACGATGCGGCCCGTCGGGGGGCTGCTCGGGGTCAGGATGAACTCGTCCGAGGCGACGTCGCCCGCGTCGAGGGCCACGCCGAACGGCGGCAACGACCCGAGCTGGGAACCGCGCAGGTCCACGCGCCGGGCGACCTGGGCGCCGTCGAGGTTGACGCCTCCTTCGGCCACGAACGGGCGGCCGTTGTTGTCCCGGAGCGTCAGGTCGCGGCCGACCCGGCCGGTGCGGACGTCGAGGGAATAACTGCTGGTCGCACGGCGGCCGGGGTCCGTGAGCCGGGTGCCCGCCAGGTTGATGCTGCCACCGACGTCCACACCCTGCAGGCGGAGCGTGCCGTGGATGGTGGCGTCGGTGAGCTGGAAGTTGCCCGCGATCTTCGACCGGCGGGCGGAGAACACGTCCCGGCCGGGATGGCGGAACATCGAGTTCCAGGCCAGGAAGTTGCCGCCGACGGTGACGTCGGCCAGGCGCAGCTGCCCCGCCGGGACGCGCAGGCTCGTCGCCTCGATGTCGCCGCCGATCTCGGTGCCGTCGAGGTGCAGGGCACGGTCGTAGTACGGCACCGTCTTGCCGCGCTCGACCCGGATCTCGGCGCCGGCCAGCCGCAGCGAGCCGCCGATCCGGGCGTTCACCATGCGCAGCGTGCCCAGCGCCTGCAGGCCGTCCGACAGCTCGACGTTCCCGTCGACGCGCATCCGGTCGGCGACCAGCGCCGGCCGGGGGTCGATGTACGGGTCGTTGGACTTCCACGCGTCGACGGCGATCGGCCCGTGCTGGGACACCGTCAGCTTGGCCTCGCGCAGCGAGATGTCGCTGTCCACGGTGGCGCTCGGCAGGTACATGATCCCGGTGGCGGAGAACCGCTTGCGCTGGCTGGCCGGCCCGTAGTTGTCGACCTCGCACAGCAGGCTGCCGCCGATGTGCAGGCCGTTGCCGTTGAGCGCGAAGCCGTCCGGGTTGTTCAGCGTGGCCCCCGAGAAGTTCACGTTACCGCCGGTCCGCACGCCGGGGAGCCGGACTTCGCCGTTCGCGACCATCCGGTAGGCCAGCAGCGCGCCGGTCAGCACGAGCCGGTCGGCCTGGATGGCCTTGCCGTGCGGGTGGGAGATGACGGTGCGGGTGAGCACCATCGAGCCCTCGATCACCGCGTCGGTCAGGTTGACCGCGGCGTTCGGCATGCCGCGTTCGCGGTCGTCGCCGCGCTGGACGGTCGTCTCTTCGATCTCCCGCCGGTCGCCGTCGACCTGCACGACGCTGCGGATCAGCCGGACGTCGTTGCGGCTGCGCATGTTGCGGGCCTTGAGCCCGGGCAGCCAGCACTTGCGGAACACGAGCCCGAGCAGGTTCGCCTCGCGCACGTCCGGCGGCTGTTCGAACCGGCACCGCTCGAACCGGAACAGGTACTTCAGGTCCGCGGCCCGCAGGTCCAGCGTCCCGGTGATGTAGGCGTCCTCGACGTAGACGATCGGGGCGTTCGTGGCCTGACGCCGCCAGCGCATCAGGCCCGCGTTGCCGGGTTTCAGCAGTTCGGAGGCCTTGACCTCGTAGCGGCGGTCCGGGATGCCCGCGAAGGGGTCGAGCGGCGGCAGCGCACTTTCGGTCGACATGCCGGCTCCCCCTCCCTCGCCCCGCCATCAAGGTAACGAAGAAACGGCGGAAACGGTGCCGGAACACCGTTTCCGCCGCCCCAGATCTCTCAGGCGTTGGGGTTCAGCACCCGGGCGAGGAACGACTTGGTCCGCTCCTCGCGCGGGCTCCCGATGACCTGCTCGGGCGGTCCCGCCTCGACGACGACCCCGCCGTCCATGAACAGGACCTTGTCGGCCACCTCGCGCGCGAACTGCATCTCGTGCGTGACGACGACCATGGTCATGCCGTCCTTGGCGAGCTGCTTCATCACGCCCAGGACGTCGCCGACGAGCTCCGGGTCCAGCGCGGACGTCGGCTCGTCGAACAGCATCAGCTTCGGCTGCATCGCCAGCGCCCGGGCGATCGCGACGCGCTGCTGCTGCCCGCCGGACAGCTGCGCGGGGTAGTTCTTCGCCTTGTCCGCGAGGCCGACGCGGTCCAGCAGCTCCAGCGCGCGCTCCCGCACCTGGGCCTTCGGCTCGCGCCGGACCTGGATCGGCGCCTCCATGATGTTTTCGAGCGCCGTCATGTGCGGGAAGAGGTTGAAGCGCTGGAACACCATGCCGATGTCCTTGCGCTGGAACGCGACCTCGTTCTCGCGCAGCTCGTGCAGCTTGTCGCCGCGCTGCTTGTAGCCGACGAGCACGCCGTCGACGTAGAGCCGGCCGGCGTCGATCTTTTCGAGGTGGTTGATGCAGCGCAGCAGCGTCGACTTGCCCGAGCCGGACGGCCCGATCAGGCAGAGCACTTCCCGTTCGTGCACCTCGAGGTCGATGCCCTTGAGGACGTCGACGCTGCCGAAGCTCTTGTGGATCTTCTGCGCGGAAACCACGGGGGTCATGTGACGTTCCCTCCACCCCGGCCGAACAACCGGGCGCCCAGTCCGGTCCGCGGGGTGACGGCCCGCGAGGTACCCCGGGCGAAGTACTTCTCGATCTGGATCTGGATGACGGTCAGGATCGACGTCATGAACAGGTACCAGATCACCGCGGTGAGCAGCAGCGGGATCGTCTTGAAGTTCTGCGCGTAGATGGTCTGGACCGCGACCATCAGCTCGTAGTAGCCGATCGCGACGACCAGTGACGTGGTCTTCAGCATCGCGATCGTCTCGTTGCCGGTGGGCGGCACGATCACCCGCATCGCCTGCGGCAGCACGATGCGCCGCAGCGTGGTCGTCCGCTTCATGCCGAGCGCGGACGCCGCCTCCAGCTGACCGCTGTCGATCGACTGGATCCCGCCGCGCACGATCTCCGCCATGTACGCGGCCTCGTTGAGCCCGAGGCCGAGCAGCGACGCCGTGAACTGGTTGATCAGGTCGTTCGTGCTCCACGAAACGAACTCGGGCCCGAAGGGGATCCCGAGCCCGAGCCGCGGGTAGGCGAACGCGAGGAAGTTCCAGAACACCAGCTGCGTGATCAGCGGGGTGCCGCGGAACAACCAGATGTAGATGCCCGCGGCGCCCTTGGTCAACGGGTTCGGCGACAGCCGCATGACCGCCAGCAGGACCCCGCCCACGATGCCGATGAGCATCGAGATCACGGTCAGGATCAGGGTGTTCTGCAGACCGCGCAGCACGCGGTCGTTGAACAGGTAGTCCCAGACGGTGGGCCAGCCGAAGTTGTCGTTCGTGACGATGCTGCGAACGACGATGAAGGCGACGAAGAGGACGACCACCCCGGCCACCCAGCGCCCGTAGTGGCGCACCGGGACGGCCTTGATGGGCTTGGTGTCGACGGCCACCCGGTCATCGGGAGGCGCGTCGGAGGAACTGGACACTGGCTAAGCCCTCTCTAGCCGGCTCAGGACGCCGCCGGGTTGAGTTCCGACTTGCTGACCGCGCCGGCTGCCGACAGACCCCACTTGTCGAGGATCTTCTTGTAGGTGCCGTCGTCGATCAGGGCCTGGACCGCCGCCTGAACCGCCTTGCCGTAGTCGCCGCTGTCCTTCTTCAGGATGATGCCGTAGGGCGCCGTGTCGTACGGCTCACCGACGACCTCGAGCTGCCCGTTCGTCTGCTTGACCGCGTAGTCGACGACCGGGGAGTCGGCCAGTTCGCCCTGCACCCGCTTCGCGGTGAGCGCCAGGTTCACGTCGGTCTGGGCCTGCAGCTGGGTGACGTCGATCGCCGGCTTGCCCGCCGAGGTGCACTTGTCCGACCGCTTCTGCAGGTCGTCGACCTGTGTGGTGCCCTTCTGCACGCCCAGCTTCTTGCCGCAGAGGTCGTCGACGTTCAGCTTGTCGGGGTTGCCCTTCAGCACGCCGAGCGACGTCCCCGCCTTGTAGTAGCTGACCATGTCGACGATCTGGAGCCGTTCGGCGTTGACGCTGAACGACGACATCGCAAGCTCGTACTTGCCGGCCTGGATGCCCGGGATGATCCCGTCGAAGGCGGCGTTCTGGAACTCCATCTTCAGGCCGAGCTTCTGCCCGATCGCGGTGCCGAGGTCCACGTCGAAACCGGTGACCTTGCCGCTCTCGTCCTGGAATTCGTTCGGCGGGTAGCTCTGGTCCTGGCCGACCAGGATCTTGCCGTCCGTCTTGACCGCATCCGGGACCATGGCCGCCAGCTTGTCGTCCTTGGCGACCGCGCCCAAGTCACCGCCGGCGCCCGGGGCGGCGGCTGAGCTGCTGGGCTTGACGTCGCCCGCGCCACTCCCTCCCGCTCCGCACGCCACGGTCAAGCCGACCAGGGCGAACGCAGGCAGCAGGGCGATCGCCTTGAGCTGGGTTCCTCGGGCCACGTCGTCACTCCTCGTAGTTCTCAGTTCGTGAGAGCACGCATATTGCCACTCATCCATACCAAAGCACAGCACTGTGAAGTTACGGCGATGTTTACGACGGCGCGCGTCGCACCGCGGGTATCGCGCCCACCCCGTGGCGTGGGTAAGGATGTCGACCATGAACGCCACCCCGCCGCGGCTGCCCCCCTCCGGTCGACGCGCGAGGACGGCGGCGACCAGCCGGATCACCCGTCCGGGAGACCGGTTCGAGGGGTACCTCTCGCCGGCGCGGCCGCACGCCGGCGCGTACGACGAGATGTTCGCCGCCGACGGCACGGTCCGCGGCCCGTACCGGGCGCTGTACGAATCGATCGCGGCCCTCGACGCGCACGACCTCAACTCGCGGTCGCTCGCGCTGGACCGGGCGATGGTCGACCAGGGCATCACGTTCTCGCTGTCCGGGCAGGAGCGGCCGTTCCCGCTGGACCTGGTGCCGCGGGTGATCCAGGCGGCCGAGTGGACGAAGCTCGAGCGCGGCGTCGCCCAGCGCGTCCGCGCGCTCGAGGCGTTCCTCGCCGACATCTACGGCGACCGCCTGATCCTGCGCGAGGGCGTGCTGCCGCGGCGGCTGATCACCTCGTGCGAGCACTTCCGGCGGGAGGCGTTCGGCATCACCCCGCCCAACGGCGTGCGCATCCACGTGTCCGGTGTGGACCTCGTGCGTGACGAAGAGGGCACGTTCCGCGTGCTGGAGGACAACCTCCGCAACCCGTCCGGGGTGTCGTACGTGATGGAAAACCGGCGCACGATGGCCCGCGTGTTTCCCGACCTGTTCGCCCAGCACCGCGTGCGACCGGTCGGCGACTACGCGTCGCACCTGCTCCGGGCCCTGCGCGCGGCGGCCGCGGCGAACGTCGCCGACCCGACGGTCGTCGTGCTCACCCCCGGCATCCACAACTCGGCGTACTTCGAGCACTCGCTGCTGGCCCGGCTGATGGGCGTCGAGCTCGTCGAAGGCCGGGACATGTTCTGCCGCGACAACGTCGTCTACCTGCGGACCACCGAGGGGGAGCGCCAGGTCGACGTCGTCTACCGGCGGATCGACGACGAGTTCCTCGACCCGGTGCACTACCGGCCGGACTCCGTGCTCGGCGTCGCCGGCATCCAGAACGCGGCCCGCGCGGGCAACGTCGTCGTGGCGAACGCGATCGGCAACGGCGTCGGCGACGACAAGCTCGTCTACACCTACGTGCCGGAGATGGTGAAGTACTACCTGAACGAGAAGCCGCTGCTGCCCAATGTGGACACCTTCCGCTGCTGGCTGCCGGACGAGTTCGACCACGTCATGGCCCACCTGGACGAGCTCGTCGTGAAGCCGGTCGAGGGCTCCGGCGGCTACGGGATCGTGTTCGGCCCGGAGGCGACCAAGAAGGAGCTGGACACGCTGCGGCGCAAGGTGCGCGCGCACCGGCGCGGCTGGATCGCGCAGCCGGTGGTCCAGCTCTCGACCGTGCCGGCCAAGGTGGCCGACCGGCTCGCGCCACGGCACGTCGACCTGCGGCCGTTCGCCGTCAACGACGGCAAGGACATCTTCGTGCTCCCCGGCGGCCTGACCCGGGTGGCGCTGCCGGAGGGCAGCCTGGTCGTCAACTCTTCGCAGGGCGGTGGCTCGAAGGACACCTGGGTGCTGGCGTCCCGCGCGTCCACCGCCGAACGCGAGCTGGAGCAGCCCGCACTCGGCGCGGTGTCCACTGTGGATGGTCTGATCACCGAGCAGGGGCCCGAACTGACGACGTCCCAGCAGCAGCAACAGCAGCAACAGCAGAGCTAGGGGGGTTCGCATGCTCGCACGCAACGCGGAGTCGCTGTACTGGATCGGCCGGTACGTCGAACGCGCCGACGACACCTCCCGGATCCTCAACGTCTCGGTCCACCAGCTGCTGGAAGACGCGACCGTCGACCCGGACCACGCGAGCCGCCAGCTCCTGGCCGTGCTGGGCATCGACCCGGCGAGCACGGAGTCCCTGGACGTGTGGAAGCTGACCGAGCTGGTGGCGTACGGGAAGGACAACCCCGCGTCGATCGTCGGCTCGATCAACTCGGCGCGCGAGAACACCCGCGGCGCCCGTGAAGTCGTCTCGACCGAGCTGTGGGAATGCCTGAACGCGACCTGGAACGCGGTGCCCGACCGGCAGCGCTACGCCCGGCGCGCCGGGCCGCACGCGTTCCTGTCCTTCGTCGAGGAGCGCGCGGCGATGTTCGCCGGGCTGGCCGACTCGACGATGAGCCGGGACGACGGCTGGCTGTTCATGGTGCTGGGCCGCTCGATCGAACGCGCCGACATGGTGGTGCGGCTGCTGCTGTCCCGGGTCGCGGACCGCGCGTCCTCGCCGGGCTGGATCACCGTGCTGCGCTCGGCCGGCGCGCAGGACACCTACCTGCGCACCTACCGGGGTGCGCTGGACGCCGGCCGCGTCGTGCAGTTCCTGTTGCGGGACACGCTGTTCCCGCGCTCGGTGTTCCACGCGCTGCGGCAGGCCGAGGAGTGCCTGCAGCGGCTCGACCCGGGCGGCGGCGCGCGCACCAACGAGAAGTCCGAGGCCCTGCGCGAGCTCGGCCGGGCCCGCAGCGAACTGGAGTTCCTCCGCCCGTCGGAGCTGCTCACCGACCTGCCCCGGCGGCTCGGTGCGTTGCAGACGTCCATCAAGGAGATCGGCGAAGCGGTGTCGATGCAGTACTTCAGCACGTCGCCGTGGGTGGCGTGGAGCGGCGCGGAGGTTTCGCTGTGACGTGGCAGCTGCGGGTGGCGCACCGGACCGGGTACCGGTACGCGACA
Organism: Amycolatopsis sp. CA-126428; assembly: GCF_002904335.1. Classification (GTDB taxonomy): domain Bacteria; phylum Actinomycetota; class Actinomycetes; order Mycobacteriales; family Pseudonocardiaceae; genus Amycolatopsis. The sequence goes on from NZ_PPHF01000048.1 coordinate 232,983, forward strand.
CCGGCGACGCAGTCGTACAACGAGGCCCGGCTGACCCCGCGCTCGGACCGCCGCCAGACGACGGTGGCGACCCGCATCGAGACGGCCCCGGCCACCCGTGCCTACCGGTACACGGACTACTGGGGCACGGTCGTGACGTCGTTCGACCTGCACGCGCCGCACACGGAGTTCACCGTGCTGGCGACCTCGGTGGTCGAGACGGCGGACGAAGCGGAACCGATCCGGACGGCGGCGTGGAAGGACTTGCGCTCGGAGACCGTCATCGACCACCGCACCGAGTACCTGACCCCGACCGACTACACCCCGCGCGACCTCGCCCTGGCGCGCGAAGCCCGCGCGCTGCGCCGCGGCCTGGACCCGGCGGACGCGGTGCTGGCGGTGTGCGAGTGGGTGAACAAGCAGCTCAAGTACCAGCCGGGCACCACGGGTGTCCACTCGACCGCGACGGACGCGTGGCAAGCCCGCGAAGGCGTGTGCCAGGACTTCGCGCACGTGACGCTGGTGATGCTGCGGGCGATCGGCGTCCCGGCCCGGTACGTGTCGGGCTACCTGCACACGAAACCGGACGCGAAGCTCGGCGAGGTGGTCGAGGGCGAGTCCCACGCGTGGGTCGACGTCTGGACCGGCGGGTGGTGGGCGTACGACCCGACGAACGCGATCCCGGTCGGGCCGCGGCACGTGTGGGTGGCCATGGGCCGGGACTACGCCGATGTGGCGCCGTTGAAGGGCATCTTCACCGGCGGTGGGCAATCCACTTTGGACGTCTCGGTCCAGCTGACCCGGCTCGCCTAGAGCAGGAAGGTTCCGCCCGCCGCTTCGGCGACGTCCGCGCCGAGGGCCGAGGCCGGGGTGTGCGCGCCCGGCTTGCCTTCGCCGCGGGCCAGGCGAGCCGCCGTTTCGGCCACCACCGCCGCGGTGAAGTCCATCGCTTCGCCCACGCGGAGCCAGCCTTCGCGCGTCGTCCCGCCGGGCCAGGTCACGACGGCGTGCCCCCAGGTGTGCGCGCGGGGGCGGGGCGCCGCCTTCGTCCGGACCGCGGCGAGCCGCCGGACGGCGAACCGGCGCACGACCGGGATCGACACCACCCGCCCGAGCAGCGGAAGCAGGGCCCGGACCACCGGGGCGGTCGGGGCCAGCCCGGAGAAGACCGTGACGTCCGGCGCACCGCTCGCGCGCTGGGCGGCGATCAGCTCACCCGAGTCGACACCCGCCACCTTGCCCGTCTCGCCGTCCGGCAGGACAAGGGTGCGCGGCTTCGCACCTCTGGCCGAGACCGCGGTGAGGGCGTCGACGATGCTGGCGGCCAGCGCGACCCCCACCGCCCCCTCTTCGATGGCGACGGAGGCCAGCGCGTCGACCTGTACGCGGCTGGGCGTGTCACGCCCCTCGCACAGCTTCGCGACGACGGCTTCGGTGGCCAGCACGCCGAACCCGGCTCCGGTGACGAAGGTGCTGCCGCCGGCCAGGGCCTCGTCGTGCAGGTCGAGCAGCCGCCGGACCGCGACCAGGTCCGCGGCCATGTCCACGTAGTGCCCGCCCGGCAGGCACGCGCGCGCGATCGTCTTCGCCGTGGCGGCGTACTCGCCGATCGTGTTGATCACGACCGCCGGCCGCTGCCGGCGGATCTCCGCCGCGATCGCCTCGACGCCGTCCGCGACGACGAACTTCGCGCCGGTCGCTTCCAGGCGTTCCCGGTTGCGTCCGACCAGCACCGCAGGCAGTCCGCGCGCGGCCAGTTCGGCGGTGATGGCCCGGCCGGTTCGGCCCAAGGCGCCGAGGACCCAGATCTCCATGTCGACCTCCAGTGATGTCTCAGTGTGTCGTCACTGACCCTAGCACGTGATGACACACTGAGACGTCAGCTAGGCTGAGGCGTGGCCAGATGGGATCCCGGGACCGCGGACCGGCTGCGGAAAGCCGCGCTGGAGCTGTTCGCCGAGCACGGGTACGACGCCGTGACGATCACGCAGATCGCCGAGCGCGCCGGGATCACGCGCCGCTCCTACTTCCGCTACTTCCCCGACAAGCGCGAAGTCCTCTTCGCCGGCGCGGAGCAGCTGCCGCCGGCGGTCGCCGAAGCCGTCCTCGCCGCCGAAGAGGCGGAGTCGCCGCTTCGCACGGCCCTCGGCGCGCTGGCCGAGGTCGGTACGCAGGTGACGCGGCTCGTCGACCCGTCGCCGGAACGCCGGGCCGTGATCGCTTCGAGCGCCGAACTCCGCGAACGCGAGCGGAGCAAGGGCGCGGCGATCACGGCCGCGATCCAGGACGCCCTGGAACGCCGGGGAACCCGGTCCGAGCTGGCGAAACCGGCGGCGCAGGTCGCGGCGATCGTCTTCGGCGACGCCTTCGACCGCTGGATCGACGAAGACGGGCGGCAGGAGTTCCCGGCCTACCTGCGGACGGCCGCCGCGACCTTGCGCGAGGCCTGCGGTTAGCCGCGGGCGTGCGCGTCCAGGATGTGCGCGACGGCCTCGGTGACCTGCTGCGCGTAGTCCAGGTGCAGCCACTCGTCCGGCACGTGGATGTTCGAGTCCGCTCCGCACGCGCCGGTGACCAGGAACTGCGCGTCCGGGTACTTCCGCGAGAGCAGGCCCATGAACGGGATCGAGCCGCCCATGCCGGTCGCGCGGTGGGGACGGCCGAAGACCTCGTCGCTGACCGTGCGCAGGGCCGTCGTCAGCCACGGCGACTCGGCCGGCGCGTTCCAGCCGCTCTCCGCCTGGGGCGAGCCGAGCGTGACCTTCGCGCCATACGGGACGTCCGTGGTCAGGACGCGCTTCACGGCTTCGAGCGCCTTCTCGGCGTCGGCCGTCGGCGGCAGGCGGAAGCTCAGCGTCAGCGTGGTGCTCTCGCGCAGGACGTTCCCGGCGTCGGCGGGCTTCGGGAAGCCGTCGGCGCCGATCACCGACAGCGTCGGGCGCCACGCGTTGTTGAGCATCAGCTCCAGCGCGTCTTCCGTGATCACCCGCCCGCCTTCGACCAGCGGGAACGCCTTCGTCAGCGCCTCCGGGAAGTCCTGCGAGACGGCCTTGAGCTCCGCGAGCCGGTTCGCCGGGACGTCGACCTTGAGCTCGGCCGGCAGCAGCTCGCCGGTCGCGCTGTCCTCGAGGCGTTCGATCAGGTGCCGCAGGATCCGGAACGAGCTCGCGACGACACCGCTCGCGATGCCGGAGTGCTGCGCCGCACCCAGCAGCTGCACCGTGACGTCGAGGTGCAGCATCCCGCGCAGGCTCGTGACCAGCCACAACCGCTCGTAGTCGCTGCCGCCGGCGTCGAGGCAGACCACCAGCGAGACGGAACCGATGCGGTCGGCCAGGTGCTCGACGTAAGCGGGCAGGTCCGGGCTGCCGGACTCCTCGCCGGTCTCCAGGAGCAGCACGACGCGGGCGTGCTCGCCGCCGGCCGCGTGCACGGCCTCGATCGCCGTCGTCGCCGAGTAGCCGGAGTAGCCGTCGTCGACGGACCCGCGGCCGTACAGCCGGCCGTCGCGGATCACCGGGGTCCACGGGTCGAGGCCCTCGGACCAGCCGCCCACCGGGGGCTGCTTGTCGAGGTGGCCGTACATCAGGACGGTGCCCTTGTCCGCCGCGCCCGGGGTCGCCGGGACGTCGACGAGCAACAGCGGGGTCCGGTCTTCGAGCTGGACGACCTCCAGCGTCGCGCCGGGCAGATCGCGCGCGGCGATCCACTCGCGGACGTGCTCGACGGCGGCGGCGAGGTGGCCGCTCTTCGCCCATTCGGCGTCGAAGGCCGGGGACAAGGCGGGGATCGCCACCAGCCCGGACAGACTCGGGATGACGTCGTTGGTCCACGACGACACGACGGATTCACGCACGGATTTCTGCTCCACGTGGCCCATCGTGCCACGGCGGCAACAGCGTGCGGCACATCACAGCCCCGCCCCGCGCCTCGTGAGTGGTAAGGCGGGTTAGAACCCTCCTTACCACTCACGACCCTGGTGAGCGTCGCCGCTGATCACCGACTCTCGTAGGTCCGATGCTCGGGCTTCCTAGCGTTTCCCCTGTTCAGGGGCCTTTTCTCAGCAACAAATCAGTATCCGTGACTCACCAAAGCGTGGACCTTCGTGCCAGGATGTCGGCGAGAACCGTCAACGCCGACGGTGACCGAGCGCTTCGGACCCGATGCGCTGGTCCCCGCCGGTGCAGTCGCTGTGGTCGCCACAAGCGGCCGCCAGAGGCACCGACACCGAGGAGTACAGCGCATGCCGTCCGAACAGTGGACGCACCCGGAACCTGGAGACGGCCCCGCCGCGGTCGCGGCCCAGCCCTCCCCCGAACAGGTGATCGCCGGGTTGCGAGCGACCAGCGAAGGTGGCGCTGAGCTGACTCAGCTGCTCACCCCCGAAGGCGAACGGGTTCCCTCGCCCCAGTTCGACAAGTACGTCGAGGACGTCGACGCCGAAGCACTCCGCGGCCTGTACCGCGACATGGTGCTGGTGCGGCGGGCCGACCGCGAGGCGAACGCCATGCAGCGCCAGGGCCAGCTCGGCATCTGGGTCCCGCTGCTCGGCCAGGAGGCCGCGCAGATCGGCTCCGGCCGCGCCCTCAAGGCGAACGACATGGCGTTCCCCAGCTACCGCGAGCACGGCGTCGCGTACGCGCGCGGGGTCGACATGAAGGACCTGCTGGGCATCTTCCGGTGCACCGACCACAGCGGCTGGGACTACCAGGGCACGGGCTTCCACCCGTACACCATCGTGATCGGCAACCAGGTGCTCAACGCCGCCGGTTACGCGATGGGCCAGAAGTTCGAAGGCAAGGTCGGCGACGACGACGGCGAAGCCACGATCTGCTACTTCGGCGACGGCGCCACTTCGCAGGGTGACGTCCACGAAGGATTCGTCTGGGCCGCCGTCTACGACGCGCCGCTGGTGTTCTTCTGCCAGAACAACCAGTGGGCGATCTCCGAGCCGACCGAGCGCCAGTCGCGCCTGCCGCTGTACCAGCGCGCCCGCGGCTACGGCTTCCCCGGCATCCGCGTCGACGGCAACGACGTCCTGGCCTGCCTGGCGGTGTCCCGCTGGGCGCTCGACGAGTGCCGGCACGGCAACGGCCCGGTGCTGATCGAGGCGTTCACCTACCGGATGGACGCGCACACGACGACCGACGACCCCAGCCGCTACCGCCTCTCCGACGAGCTGGAGGAGTGGAAGCTCAAGGACCCGATCGAGCGTGTCCGCGCGTACCTGGCCCGCAACGGCTACGCCGACCACGACTACTTCGAAAGCGTCCAGGCCGACGCCGACGCGTTCGCCGCCGACCTGCGCGAGTACACGTTCAACATGCCGGAGCCACCGCCGGAGCGGATCTTCAGCAACGTCTACGCCGAGGGCAACCCGGTGCTGGACGCGCAGCGCGAAGAGTTCCTGTCCTACCTCGACGGCTTCGTATCGGCGGGTGAGCACTGATGTCCGACCTCCAGAAACTCACCATCGGCAAGGCGCTCAACCTCGGCCTGCGCCGCGCGATGGAAGAAGACCCGAAGGTCCTGATCATGGGCGAGGACGTCGGCAAGCTCGGCGGCGTCTTCCGGATCACCGACGGCCTGCAGAAGGACTTCGGCGAGCAGCGCGTGCTGGACACGCCGCTGGCGGAGTCCGGCATCATCGGCACCGCGGTCGGCCTGGCCGTGCGCGGCTTCCGGCCGGTGTGCGAGATCCAGTTCGAGGGCTTCATCTTCCCCGGCTTCGACCAGATCTCTTCCCAACTGGCGAAGCTGCACTACCGGACGCAGGGCAAGATCAAGATGCCGGTCGTGATCCGGGTGCCGTTCGGCGGCGGGATCGGCGCGGTCGAGCACCACTCGGAGTCGCCCGAGTCGCTGTTCGCGCACATCCCCGGCCTCAAGGTCGTGTCCATTTCGAACGCCGTCGACGCCTACTGGGGCATCCAGCAGGCGATCAAGTCCGACGACCCGGTGCTGTTCTTCGAGCCGAAGCGGCTGTACCACTCGGGTGCGCTGCGGGCGGAGATCGACGTCGCCGGGACGCCGTCGCAGGTGTTTTCGTCGCAGGTCGTGCGCGAAGGCACGACGGCGACGGTCGTCGCGTACGGCCCGTCGGTGAAGGTCGCCCTCGACGCGGCCGCCGCGGCCGAGGACGAAGGCAAGTCCCTCGAGGTCATCGACCTGCGCACGCTCTCGCCGCTGGACCTCGGCCCGGTGTTCGAGTCGGTGCGCAAGACCGGACGGCTGATCGCGCTCTCGGAGGCGCCGTCGGAGTCGTCGCTGACGTCGGAGATCGCCGCGCGCGTCCAGCAGGAGTGCTTCTACTCGCTGGAGGCGCCCGTCCTCCGGGTGACCGGGTTCGACACGCCGTACCCGCCGGCCAAGCTCGAGGAGCACTACCTCCCCGACCTGGACCGGGTGCTGCACGCCGTCGACCGCTCGCTCGCCTGGTAAGGGGGATTTCCGCGCAATGCCTACGTTCAAACAGTTCCCCCTGGCCGACACGGCCGAGGGGCTGACCGAAGCCGACATCCTCAACTGGCACGTCAAGCCGGGTGACACGGTGACGGTCAACCAGATCGTGGTCGAGATCGAGACCGCGAAGGCCGCCGTCGAGCTGCCGATCCCGTGGGCCGGGGTGGTCACGGAGCTGCACGTCGAGCCGGGGCAGACGGTGGAGGTCGGCACGCCGATCCTCACCATCGACGTCGACCCCGGTGGCTCTTCGGCTACTCCAGCACCAGTCGAAGAGCCGGCCGAAGAAGAGATGAAGCCGCTGGTCGGGTACGGCTCGAAGACAGTGGTCACGCAGCGGCGCGCCCGCAAGGGATCGGAACCCGCTCCGGCCGCTGCTGTCGCCGCCCCTCCGGCACCTGCTCCGGTTGCGCCTCGCGGCGGGTACGTCCCGTTGGCGAAGCCGCCGGTGCGGAAGCTCGCGAAGGATCTCGGCGTCGATTTGCACACGCTCGCCGGAACCGCGGATGGCGGCGTCATCACGCGTGAAGATGTCGAGCGCGCCGCAAGCGGGTCTCCAGTCGTACCTTCCGTTGTCCAGAACGGCTCCCGCGAGCGGCGCGTGCCGATCAAGGGTGTCCGGAAGATGACCGCAGCCGCGATGGTGCAGAGCGCGTACACCGCTCCGCACGTCACGGAGTTCCTGACCATCGACGTCACGCCGATGATGGAGTTCCGCGAGAAGCTGAAGAAGTCGCGGGAGTTCGCCGGGGTCAAGGTCACGCCGCTGACGTTCGCCGCGAAGGCCGTGTGCCTGGCGGCGAAGCGCACTCCGGACATCAACGCGGTCTGGGACGAGCAGGCGCAGGAGATCGTCTACAAGGACTACGTGCACCTCGGGATCGCCGCGGCGACGCCGCGCGGCCTGATCGTGCCGAAGGTCCGCGACGCCGACTCGTTGTCCCTGAAGGAGCTGGCGCAGGCCCTGACCGCCTTGACGGACGTCGCTCGCGAGGGCAAGACGTCCCCGGCGGACATGGCGAACGGCACGATCACGATCACCAACGTGGGCGTGTTCGGCGTCGACACCGGAACGCCGATCATCAACCCGGGCGAGTCCGCGATCCTGTGCCTCGGTGCGATCAAGGACCAGCCGTGGGTGGTGGACGGCGAGATCAAGGTCCGCAAGGTCCTCCAGCTGTCGCTGAGCTTCGACCACCGCGTGGTCGACGGCCAGCAGGGCTCGGAGTTCCTCGCCGACGTCGGCGCGCTCTTGGCCGACCCGGCGATGGCGATGACGTACTGAGTTTTCGCAGGTAGAGGGCCGTCCCGGAGCTTCCGGGGCGGCCCTCTCCGTTTCGCTCTCGGCATACTCGCTTGACGGAGTGAGCACTCACTCCGCACACTGGACACATGACACCAGCACCCGAAACCCGGCGGAGAGCGCCGGGCATGAGCGTCGAAGCGCGGCGCGCCATGATCGTGCACGCGGTGCTGCCGCTCCTGATGGAACACGGCACCGGAGTGACCACCAGCCAGATCGCCCGCGCGGCCGGCATCGGCGAGGGCACGATCTTCCGCGCGTTCAAGGACAAGGACGAGCTCTTCGACGCCTGCACCGCGGAGGCGCTGAAGCCCGACCACGTGCTCGACGCGATCGCCGACATCCCCATCGACCAGCCGCTCGAAGACCGGCTCGTCGAGGCCGCCGACGCGCTCGGCGCGCACCTCGAGCGGATGGGCGCGCTGATGGGCGCCCTGCACGCGTCCGGCCGGCACAAGCAGCGTGACCCCGAACAGCGCCTCAAGGACCGGCGCAGCACGTGGAAGGGCGGCCGCAGCGAGTCGATGGCCGCCATGCGCGGCGCGATAACCGAGCTGTTCGAGCCCGAGAAGGACCGGCTGCGATTGACCCCCGAGCAGCTGGCCGCGCTGTTCCTGACCCTGTTGTTCGGCGGCCGGCGGATGGCGCCGGTCGAAGACCCCGCCACCACGCGCCAGGTGGTCGACGTCTTCCTGCACGGCGCCGTGGAGGCTCAGTGATTCCGGGCGGTGGGGGCGGCATGGAGTTCATGCTGGCGCGGCGAGGAAGACGGCGGCACGCGACGACGGTCCCGGAAAGCGGGCTGACCGGACCGGTCGAGATCCCCGAACCCGAACCGGAAGACCAGCCGAAGGACCTTCGCTCGCGGCTCAAGCGCGCGAAGACGTCCGTCGCGGGCACGGTCCGTGGCCTGCCGAAGGTCGTGAAGCTGACGTGGCAGGCGAGCCCTGTCCTGACGATCCTCCTGGCGCTGATCACGCTGCTGTCCGGGCTCCTGCCGACCGTGACCGCGTACATCGCGAAGCTGCTGCTGGACGCCGTCGTCGCGGCGATCCAGGGCAAGGGGACCACGGCCGACATCGTGAACGTCGCGCTGTTCCAGTTCGGCGTGCTCGCCGCGACCGCGATCAGCAGCGCGCTGACGTCGATCGCGCAGTCGCTGCTGCAGGAACGCATGACGCTGACCATCCGCCACCAGGTGATGGCGCACGCGAGCGAACTGCACCTCGCGTACTTCGAGGGATCCACGTCCTACGACATGCTGCGCCAGGCCGCGCAGGAGGCCCCGACGCGGCCGCTGTCGATGATGAACTCCGCGCTGGGGCTCGTGCGGACGCTGATCACGTTCGGCAGCATGATCGCCCTGCTCGTTTCGATCAGCCCGCTGCTGGCGCTGGTGGCGCTGGTGGCGCCGATCCCGGCGTTCATCTCGCAGTCCAAGTACGGCTCGCGCGCGTTCTGGCTGACGTTCCTGATGTCGCCGATCAAGCGGCGGATGGACTACCTGTCGTCGCTGGTCACCACGGACACCTACGCCAAGGAGACGAAGCTGTTCGGGCTCGGCCCGTACTTCGTCGACCGGTTCCGCCGGCTCGGCGTCGTCTCGTACGAGCGGCAGCGGAAGCTGACGATCAACCGCAACCTCAGTTCGACGTCCTGGGGGCTGCTGAGCACGTTCGCGGGCTCGGCGATCGCGCTGTACATCGCCCTGGAGGCGGTCGGCGGCCGCCTGACGCTGGGTGACCTGGCGCTGTACACGGCCGCGGCGACGTCCGTGCAGACGTCGGTGTCCGGGCTGTTCACGGCCTTTTCCGGGATGTACGAGAACAACCTGTACCTGGACACGCTCTACCGGTTCCTCGACACGAAGCCGGAGATCACGGCGCCCTCCTCGCCGCGCCCCTTCCCGTCCGAAGTGGATGGACACATCGAGTTCGACTCGGTCACCTTCGCCTACCCCGGTTCGGACGAGCCGGCACTGGAGGACGTGAGCTTCGAGATCCGCCCGGGCGAAACGGTGGCGGTGGTGGGCCGCAACGGCGCGGGCAAGTCGACGCTGTTCAAGCTCCTCTGCCGGCTGTACGACCCGACGGCCGGCCGCATCCTGCTCGACGGCGTCGACATCCGCGAATACGACCCGGACGAGCTGCGCCGGCGGATCAGCGCGATGTTCCAGGACTACGTGACGTACCAGGGAACGGCGGCGGAGAACATCGGCTTGGGCGACCTTTCGCGGCTGGAAGATCGTCCGCACATCGAGGACTCGGCCCGCCGAGCGGGCGCCGACGAGCGCATCGAGCGGCTGCCTTCCGGCTACGACAGCCCGTTGGGGCGCTGGTTCGACCAGGGTGTTTCGTTGTCCGGTGGGGAGTGGCAGAAGATCGCGCTGGCCAGGGCGTTCCAGCGGGAGGCGCCGCTGTTGATCCTCGACGAACCGACGTCGGCGTTGGACGCCCAGGCCGAGCACGACCTGTTCGCGCGCCTGCGTGAGCTGTCCGAAGGCCGGACGACGCTGTACATCTCGCACCGGTTCTCGACGGTTCGCCAAGCCGAGCGGATTCTGCTGCTGGATCGCGGGAAGGTCGCGGAGTACGGCACGCACGAGGAGCTGATGGCGGCGAAGGCGGGGTACGCGGATCTGTTCACCCTGCAAGCGCAGGCGTACCTGGACGAGGTGCCGAGCTAAGGGACGAGCACGACCTTGCCGGCGCCTTCGCGGCTCTCGACGCGCGCGTGCGCGGCGGCGACGTCCGCGAGGGGGTAGGTCCGGTCGAGCACGGGGGTCAGCGTGCCGTCCGCGACGAGGCCGAGTGCCTCGGCGCGGACGGCCGAGACCCGCTTCCCGTAGGCGTCCGGTCCGCCGAAGCCGATCAAGGTGAGGCCGCGCCCGATGAGACCGGCGACGGGGAAGGCCGGCAATTCGCCGCTCAGCAGGCCGTAGGCGAGGATCCGCCCGTGCGGCGCGAGTTTCGCGGTGAGCTCGCCGGCGCGCGGGCCACCGATCGACTCGAAGACGACGTCGATGCCGTCGGGCACCCGCTGCCGCCAGTCCGGGTCGTCGTGGTCGATGTCGGCTTTCCCCTTGCCGGCGGTTTTGACCACGTGGGCACCCTTTTGCCCGGCCAGTTGGGCCAGGTACCCCCCGATCGCCCCGGACGCGGCCTCGACCAGCACGGTCTCACCTGCTTTGACGTCCGCGGCGTCCATCAAGGCCAGCGCCATTGAGGCCGGAACGGCAGCGGCAACGGCCTCCACGGGCGGGATGGCGTCGGGTACGAGCGTGTACTGACTCGCGGCGACGAACTCGGCGTACGCGCCGCCGGTGTACGACATGGTGACGACCCTCTTGCCGGGCAGGCTCGGATCGTCGGCCTCGACGACGATCCCGGCGGCCTCGTGCCCGAAGACCGCCGGCGCGGGACCGGCCGGGATCAGCCCGGCGCGCATCTGCGTCTCGTAGAACGGCACGCCGATGGCCTCGGTCCTGATGAGGACTTCGCCGGGATTTCGCGTCGGTTCGGGCCGCTCCTCGACCTCGAGCACGTCCGGACCACCCGTGCCGTGTTGCACCACCGCGCGCATCTGCCACCCCTAACTGGACCGACGGTCAACTTACGGTCGCCTACTATATGGACCGACGGTCAACTTGTCGAGGGAGTGGTGATGGAGCGCGCCGACGCGGCCCGCAACCGCCGGGCGATCCTCCGCGCGGCGGAGGAGTTGCTGGCGTCCCACGACCTAGCCGAGGTGTCGATGGACCGCGTCGCGGCAGCGGCCGGCGTCGGCAAGGGAACGGTGTTCCACCGGTTCGGAAACCGCGAGGGCCTGATGCGCGCACTGGTGGAGTCCCGGGTCCAGGCGCTGTCCGACGCGGTTTCGTCGGGGCCGCCCCCACTGGGCCCGGGCGCACCCCCCGCTTCGCGCTTGGCGGCGTTCTTCGACGCGGTGGTGGAGCTGGCCACCCGCAACGTGAAGGTGATGGCGGCGTTCGAGCAGGCCTCGACGGACCGCCTGAACAGCCCGATCTACGTGTCGTGGCACGCACACGTGGCAGGCCTGATCGCTTCGGCGACCCCTTCGCTGGACGCGGACTTGACGGCGCACTTGCTGCTGGGCTCGTTGCACAGCGACCTGATGCTGCAGTTCCTGAAGACCGGCGAGACGGATCGCCTGGCTTCGGGTCTGCGGTCGATGATCGCGACGCTGCTGCGCTGATCGGGGAGGGCCGGGAGCAAATCGGACAGCTCGTTCGTTGAAGGGAGTATGGCTGTCGCGTTCCTGCTTTACGTCTTCGCCGAGATCGCCGCGATCTGGGCGGTGGGTTCGGCCGTCGGCGTGCTGGGCACGCTGGGCCTCCTGCTGGCCGGCGCGTTCCTGGGATCGTGGCTGGCCCGCCGCGAGGGCGGAAAGGCAATGAGGGCATTCACGTCGGCGGCCCGCTCGGGACGCCCGGCGGAGAAGGAACTCACCGACGGGATGCTGGTCGGGCTCGGTGGAGTGCTGATCCTGGTGCCTGGTTTTGTCAGCGACGTGTTGGGGTTGCTGCTGATCCTGCCGCCGTCGCGGGCGGTGGCGCGGCGGCTGTGGTTGAAGCGGATGGAGAAGCGGGCAGTGCGGTTCGCCAACCGCCGGCGGGGGCCGGTGATGGTGGTGGACAGCGAGGTCGTGTCTTCGGAGGAGCCGCGGCGGGAGCAGCCGACGGTCATCGAGGGCCGGATCGTCGAAGGCTAGACGCTCCCAGCGTCGGCAAAGAACTACTGAGCGCGGGGCCAGACGCGGCTGCGGTTTCCCTCGTCTCATGGAGGCCGAGATCGACCTACCGCTTTCCGGGATGCACGTCAGCATCGCTTGCCTGAGCTATGTGTTCTGCAGCTGGCTATGTGACCTACCAAAGGTGCCATAGGTCCGCTTGGCAACTCAGCCGACCGCCCAGACCTGCCATCAGTGCAGTGTTCGATGCCACGGAGGACCCCACCTGGCCGACAAAGGCTCTGAAGGTGCACGATCGGCAGGAAACCTACTCGTCGGAGGACGATGGTGACGGAAGCCAGTGGAAGTGATCGCCGATCTTCGCGCCTCGGCGCCACGTATCCGGTCCGCAACCCCCACCGACAGTCGCAGTATAGGACCGTTGAGGAAGTAAGGATGGCGAGTTGTGCTGGGACGACTCTTGCCGTCCGGCCGTCTTGAAGATTGAGGACTTCGTGCCCGCAGCATGGACACAGACCGTCAAGGGACAACACTTACGCGGCCGACGTACGCGCAACACGAAGCCCGAGGTTGCGCTGCGCAGTGCAGTGCACGGACTGGGCCTACGGTTCCGGATTCATCGGTCCGTAGCTCCACGATGCACGCCTGACTTCGTACTACCTCAGTACCGGTTGGCCGTCTTCGTCGACGGGTGCTTCTGGCACGGTTGTCCCGCGCATTCACCAGTCCAGTTCCGTGGGCCGAACGCGGAGCAGTGGAAACGGAAACTGGCGACCAACCGCGCACGTGACCAACGGAACAATCAAGCCGCCGAGGCGGCGGGCTGGCAGGTAGTCCGGGTCTGGGAGTGTGAAATCCGAAGGGACACTGCTGCTGCCGCCGATCGGGTGCTGGCGGCTGCGCGCAACCGAAGGGCGGGCAGCTAGTGTCCTGAGTCTGAATTTCGTGGCCAGTGTCTAGGATGCGGTGATGCCGAGTCCGATGCTGCCGCCGTTGGTGTTGAGCGATGAGGAACGCGAGACGTTGCTGCGGTGGTCACGTCGCCGGACAACGGCGCAGGCTCTGGCGCTGCGGTCGCGGATTGTACTGCGTTGCGCGGATGGTGGCTCGAACTCGCAAGTGGCTACGGAGTTCGGGGTGAAACGTCACACCGTGGCGAAGTGGCGGTCGCGGTTCCTCGCCGACGGGCTTGAGGGCCTGTCGGACGAACCGCGACCGGGTGCGCCGCGCACGGTCACCGACGAGCGCGTGGAGGCGGTGATCGTGAAGACCCTGGAGCAGTCCCCACCTGATCAGGACACACACTGGTCGACACGGTCGATGGCTGCGGCCACCGGCATGTCGCAGTCGACGGTGTCGCGGATCTGGCGGGCGTTCGGTCTCAAGCCACATCAGATCCAGACGTGGAAGCTCTCGCGAGACCCGCAGTTCGTGGAGAAAGTCAGGGACGTGGTCGGGCTGTATCTCGCCCCGCCGGACAACGCGATCGTGCTGTGTGTCGACGAGAAGTCGCAGATGCAGGCCATCGACCGGACCGCGCCCACTCTGCCGATCATGCCCACCACGCCGGCGCGGATGACCCACGACTATGTGCGGCACGGCACCACGAGCCTGTTCGCCGCGCTGAACCTGGCCAACGGGTCGGTGATCGCCCAGCACCACCGCCGGCACCGGCATCAGGAGTTCCTGAAATTCCTCAAGACCATCGACGCCAACACCCCAGCCGACCTCGAGTTGCACCTGGTCTGCGACAACTACGCCACCCACAAGACCCCGGCCATCAAGAACTGGCTGCTGCAGCATCCACGCTTCCACGTGCACTTCACCACGACCAGCGCCTCCTGGCTCAACCTGGTCGAGCGCTGGTTCGCTGAGCTGACCAACCGCAAGCTCCGCCGATCAGCCCACCGCAGCGTCGCCGAACTCGAAGCCGACGTCGAGGCCTGGATCGGCGCCTGGAACGACGACCCCAAACCCTTCGTCTGGACCAAAACCGCCGACCAGATCCTCGACACCCTCGCCGCATACTGCCAACGAATTAACGACTCAGGACACTAGAACAGTGTCTGCACCGCACGACCACCCGAGCTGTCGGCGCACTGCTGACGAAGTGGGCAGTCATCACACAAAGTACTGGGAGTCTTACATACGGTACTACCAAGTAGTCGGAGCGCCGCTGCACGCAGCGGCGCTTCCGGGCCCGCTCCAACCAGTCTGGCAAGATCGACGCGGCCGTCGCTCAGCCTGTTGGTCTTGTCCGACTCACTTCCGGCTACTCTTGCTGCAACCCTCAGGGTCGCCTGGGAGGCAAGGAGCACGTCCTCGCCTGCCAGGAGCCGGAAGGTCCGCTCCTCTGCCCCCTTCATCGCCAGCGTTTCGGCCAGAGCATCGGGGTCCGTCCAGACCTTGCGCTTGGGCAGCAGCGGCCGGAACCGTTCCAACACCTGACGTCCGGCTTGCGTCTGGAGCTCTTCCTGCATCTGGTCGAGCTCGGCCTTTGTCAGCTTCACGCGGCCGCGAATCGCGGCGAGTGCCCGCTCGGCGCCCTTCGGAGCGTTGGAACGGCTCATCAGAAGAGCCGCGACTGCGGCAACGGCCGGCGTGACGCTCTGACCGGGCAGCGCATGCCAGTTGGAGCCGCGCTGCTGTTGCTCGGCCCAGCTGGTCAACGCCTGCCTGGCCTGCACCCAGCGCGAAGTCTCCCACTGCCGCTCGTCTGAACGTTCATCCGCTGGAATCGGTCGAAGTGCGGTTGCGGCGGCGCGACCCAGCAACGGCGGTACGGCGTTACCGATCTGGCGGAACGCGTCGCTGCGTGTACCTGCGAAACGGAAGCGGTCGGGGAAGGTTTGGACCCGGGCGGCTTCGCGGACCGTGAGCGTCCGCAGCTCTTGGGGGTGGATGTACCAGTAACCGTCCTTGGCGATGTGCGCCGTGATGGAGCGGCTCACCGATTCCCAGTCGAGCTTCTTGTACTTGTCGTCGAACGTCTCGGCTGAGTAACGCCTCAGCTCCTCGGGAAGGTCGGCATACAGGGTGGAGGCATCCATCATTCCGAAGATCTTGCGGTCGTCGTCACGTACCGGCCGAGTCATGTGATCCCACACGACGCCCTTCCGGGCACCGGCTCGCATCATCTCCGCAAAGGCAGGCAGATTGCGGGGCTTGCTGTAGGCCAGTTCACGACCACCGGTGGTGTCGTCAAGATGGGGCAGGTCACCGATGGCTTCGCGCAGGGTCGGCTGCTTGTCTTGCTTGGCCGGCCAAGCGAAGTCCTCGATATCACGTCGCGCCAAAACGATGAGACGCTTCCGGTGCTGAGGAACGCCGTAGCGCCATGCGTCCACCAGCCTGAACTCTGTGTAGTAGCCACCGCGTTCCAGTGCGTCGACCATGGTTCGCACCACGGCGAAGTCGTCACCAAGTGCCATGTCCGGGACGTTTTCCATAAGGACAGCCCGAGGCCGCACGGTGAGCGCTACGTCGAGAAACGCCTGCCAGAGCTCACGCCGATGGTCGTGTTCCTCACGGTGCCCGGCGACCACCAAACTGCGGATCTTGCTGCGACCCGCACGGCTGAACGGCTGGCAGGGAGGTCCACCCGCGAGGAGGTCAATCTCGGTTTTGGCGAGCATCTCGACGAGATCCTGACGTTGCGAGGGCTCGCTGAGGTCGCAGTCCATCGCCAGGCCGGGAAAGTTGTGGCTGTGCGTCTGCACGGCCTTCTCGTCGTTGTCAACCGAAACCGCGACCGTCCAGCCAGCCTCTTCCAGCCCGAGACTGAGTCCGCCGGCGCCGGAGAACAGGTCAACGGCGAGCCGCCGTCCCGCGGCCAGTCTCTGCGCGCACCACTGCTCGAAAGTGTCCTCGGTGCAGCCGTCAGGATGGCGGGCAAGTCGTAGATCGTCGCTGCGTTGCAGCTTGACCCCGTAGATCGACACTCGCCCGTACCCTTCCCCGAAACACCTGCGTCAACGAGCACCAGGAGAACACGGACGTCGTCCTGGATCAACAACGTCCATGATCTCCGGTGTCGAGTCGTTGTCCGTTACCGGGGCCGATGGACGACAGTAACGATAGCGGCGGAGTCCGACGATTCATGTCCAGGGCCGCTCAGACCCAATATAACAGTTTGATCACATCGGGTTCGACGGTGACCTTGGGTTCATCACTCTGTGTGTTGGGTGACGCGCCCACGAGCGAACGATGCAGACGGAGATGCGCGACCTACCTACACTGGTCGTCTGATCCACGGGAGTTGTGGTGTGCGTCGACGGTTCGATCTAGCCAGTCTGACGCGGACGGGGGTGCGTTGGCGGGTGGGGTTGAGATGAACAGCATCAACAACAGGATCGCCGACCCGCACCCGGCTGGCACAATAGGCGCGCCGACCTCGTTGGACATGGCCCCCGAGGTCGATGCGGACTGGAGCGTCGACATCCGGGAGCCGACAGTCTTGTCGCCGATCGCGGTTCGCGGCTGTCAGCACAGGATCGACGTCGCCGTCTGCCGCCTTAAGCAAGGGGCAATCCGACATCGTGGCCCAACTACCGCAGGCACTCACGATGCAGACTTCCTCTACGCCAGGACCACGATCTGCTTCAACAGACCGCTGATCTGCAGCGGTGAATCCAGGGCACCCTCCCATGAAACAGATGCCCGCGGAGGGGCGGACAGCAGCGACTTGGTGGCGGAAAGGTGACCGGCTACGAGGTGGTCGAGCCTCGTGCAGAGTCGTTGGTGGAGTCGCTTCGCGCGTTCGGGTACGCCACCGAGACCGCAGTCGCGGACCTGGTTGACAACAGCATTACAGCCAAGGCCACAACGGTCGACGTCCGCCTACGCTGGGCCGGCGACGAGTCGTGGATCGCGATCGTCGACAACGGTCTCGGGATGGACAGCGAAAGGCTCCGGGAGGCGATGCGACCGGGCACAACGAGTCCTTCGACGCCGCGAAAGGGGAGCGATCTCGGACGGTTCGGGCTCGGACTCAAGACCGCGTCGTTTTCACAGTGCCGGCGGATGGTCGTCATGTCGGCGACAGCGACATCGTCATTGGCAGCTCGGACGTGGGATCTTGACCACGTCGTACGCGTCGGTGGCTGGCAGCTGCTGACGACCTTACCGTCCGGAGACCGAGCCCTGTGGCACGAGCTACATGGCGACCAGTCGGGAACAGTGGTGTTGTGGCGCCAGTTGGACCGACTTGTTGTCTCGCCAGATCCGCAGAACGAGCAGGCAGAGAGACACTACTACACCATCGCTGACCGCGTTGCCACGCATCTCGGGATAATCTTCCATCGGTACGTCACGGGTCCCGGAAAGATCACCATCCGAGTGAACGGCCGCAACATCGCGCCGTGGGACCCCTTCCTTGAGTCCCACGAGACAACCCAGGTGGTCACCGACGAGGCACTGCCGTACCGGGGCGAGCTGATCAGCGTGAAGTCGTTCGTCCTGCCGCACGTGAGCAGGTTGACCACTCAGGAACACATCGCCGCTGGTGGTCGTCGTGGCTGGGCTTCCCAGCAGGGGTTCTACGTCTACCGGAACCGGCGCCTAATCGTGTCCGGAAGCTGGCTCGGGCTCGGGTTCCGGCGGGAGGAGCTCACCTCACTGGCCCGGATCCGGCTCGATTTGCCCAATCACATGGATTCGGACTGGCAAATCGACGTCCGTAAGTCGGTGGCCCGCGCGCCGGGTGCACTGGTGCCAGAGTTGCGACGGATCGCAGAGGTCGTTCGAATGCGGTCGGCGAACGTCTACCGGCATCGCGGCAAGGTACTTCAGCGTGCTGGTCAAGGCGAGGTGGTCCAAGCCTGGCTACAGGTTGTACGCGGAACAAAAATTGCCTATCAGATCAATCGTCAGCACCCCGTCGTGGCTGCGCTGCTCGCGACTTCGGGTAGCGGTGACGTCGAGGCCATGGTCAGGCTACTGGAGGAGACAGTTCCTGTTCCGCTGATCATCCTGAACCATGCGGATGGCCCGGGCCGACAGGCCGCACCGTTCGAGGAATCTGCACCTGACGCGGTTCGGTCGGTGCTGACTGATGTCGTCCGGGCAATGAAACGCTCAGGGGTGTCCGGCAGAGAAATTACTCGACGTCTGGTGACAACTGAACCGTTCTCTGACCTTCCCGACCTTGTTCAGGAGGTCTGCACGCAGGAACTCGGTCAGGAGATGACATGAACCCCGACTACCGCAGGGCAATGGAGATTGCCCTAATGCTGCTCGAAGATGCGGACGACGTTACGACAGGCGACGTCGAACAGGCGGTTGACAAGGCCCTGCTTCTGGTTAATCGGGCCAACGTCGACATCGACAAGCTGCGGAAAGAGCTGGAGAGTCGATGCAACGTTTGGCTTCCGACCGAGCAGGTGCTCAACGGCCGTGAGGACCACATGCCCTGGCTCGACGCCGCCAGGGACGACATCGAGTGGAACTTCTGGGACCGGTACCGACGGTATCTGGGCAAGAAAGGTTGGGCGCCAGCTCAGATCCGCAGCATCAACCAAGTCACCGATCGGATCCTGGGCTCGTTCGAGAAGCCGGACCGGCCTGGCAGGTGGGACCGTCGTGGGATGGTCGTCGGCCAAGTGCAGTCCGGTAAGACAGCCAACTACACAGGCGTCATCTGCAAGGCCGCAGACGCCGGCTATCGCCTGATCGTCGTGTTGGCCGGTCTTCACAACAGTTTGCGCAGCCAGACCCAGCACCGGCTGGACATGGAGTTCCTGGGGTTCGACACCAGGAGCAACCGCAGCTACGACCTGACGAACGCCAAAGTCGGGGTCGGGCAGATGAAGGGGAAGTTCTTCCATGTGCACTCGTTGACTAGCAGCGACGAAAAGGGCGACTTTCAGGTCAAGGTTGCCAAGCAGGTCTGGCTCAACGCGGGCGGCGGCGACCCGGTCATTCTGGTGGTCAAGAAGAACGCGTCGGTGCTGCGAAATCTGCATTTATGGGCGACTCGACTGAACCAGGAACTCGACCCGGAAACTGGCCAGCAGATCGTGCGTGACGTTCCGTTACTGGTGATCGATGACGAGGCGGACAACGCCTCGGTCAACACCAAGGCCCGGCCGACCGACGAAAACGGGCAGCCGGTCGACGACTACGATCCGACCAAGATCAACGGTCTGATCCGGAAGTTGCTGCGCACGTTCGAGAAGTCCGCGTATCTCGCATACACGGCAACGCCGTTCGCAAACATATTCATCGATGCCGACGAGAAGACCGAAACGTACGGCGAGGACCTCTTCCCGCGCAGCTTCATCATCAACCTCCGGCCACCGAGCAACTACGTCGGCGTGAACACGGTGTTCGGGCTGGACAGCGACGTGAACTCGGGCATCGAGGGACAGGCGGGTCTGCCAATCATCGGTACGTTCGACGACCACGAGATGTGGCTCCCGAATAAGCACAAGAAGGACAGCGTCCCGGGCAGACTGCCAGCATCGCTGCTCACCGCCATCAACGCGTTCCTGCTCGCCACGGCCGCACGGCAGGTTCGTGGCCACGAGGACCACAACTCGATGCTGATTCACGTCACCCGGTTCACCGACGTCCAGGCACTGGTCCGCCGGGCGCTGCAGGAGCATCTGGACCTGATGCGCCAGCGCGTGTGGCACGGCGACCCTGCCAGCCCCGACTCCCCCCTGCCCGCGTTGGAGTCCATGTGGCGAACTGACTTCGTGCCGACCACCGAAGCGCTGCTGCGGAACCCGGACCTGACGTCGGAAGTCGGCGCCGTAGTCGACTGGGTGCAGATCCGCGATGCACTCCCAGACGTGCTCAACGACGTCGAGCTGCGCATGCTCAACGGCAGGTCCGAGGACGCCCTGACCTACAGCGAAGCTGAACGACCGCTCACCCTGATCGCGATCGGTGGAGACAAGCTCTCCCGCGGTCTGACCCTCGAAGGGCTGACGGTCAGCTACTACCTGCGGGCGTCGAAGATGTACGACACGCTGATGCAGATGGGCCGTTGGTTCGGCTATCGCCCAGGCTACCTCGATCTGTGCCGGCTCTACACGACCGGCGAGCTCGCCGGGTGGTACCGGGACATCGCTTTGGCCAACGAGGAGCTGCTACGCGAGTTCGAGTACATGGCCGCGCTCGGGAAGACGCCACAGGAGTATGGGCTGCGGGTTCGTGCACATCCGGACGGTCTGATGATCACTGCCAGAACCAAGATGCGCAACGGCACCGACGTCGACATCACGTTCTCCCAAACCATCAGCGAGTCGATCACGTTCGAAACGGACGAGGAGGTGCTCGGCAACAACCTTGCCACCACTGAGCGCTTGGTCAGCGGCTTGGGCACTCCAGCACCCCGTAAAGGCGTTCTCGGTCCCGTCCGGTGGGATAACGTGCCGGCACCTGATGTGCTGAACTTCCTGGACGGGTACCAGGCCTCCGATGTGGCGACCAAGGCGCAGCCGCGAGCCTTGGCCGAGTACATCCGGACCTTGCTGACCACCAAGGAACCAGAGCTCACCAAGTGGACGGTTGGGCTTGTGTCGGTCTCCGGCAACGACCAGAAGACCTACAAGATCGGCGAATTCGAGGTCGGTCTGGTCCAGCGGGCACTGTACCTGCCGAAGGAGCGCGCGCGCGCCGGTCTCGATTACAAGGCCGGCCTGCGGGCAGGGAAAGACCGTTACGTGATCCGTCGCCTTGTCTCGCCTAGCGACGAGGAGATGGACCTCTCCGACGAAGAGAGCAAGCAGGCTCTTGAGATGACCAAGCATGCCTGGCAGTTGGACCCGAAGACGAGGAAGACTGCACCCAGCGCACCCGGCGGGCTCTCCATCCGTGATGTCCGCCCGCCGAGTCGCGGACTGCTCTTGCTGTATCCGCTCAAGCCCGACACCTGGATGCATGCCGACCTGCCGCCCGTGGGGTTCGCCCTCAGCTTTCCGACGAGCCGATCCGCGAAGACCATCAAGTACCGCGTCACGAACCTGTGGTGGGACCAGGAGTTCGGCAGCCAGGACTCCGACGAGGAACAGCCATGAACGCGGTGCCGTCCGCCGCAGATCTTGAGGAGCTCTGGGCCGAACTACACGACACACAGAGTGATCCGGTGTCGGCAGGTCGTCTGGTTCGGCGGGTACTGGCAGACAGTCCGCACCACTGTTTCGTCGGCGTGGAGTATCCAGCCGGACGGCGGGTTTTCTCAGTGGTCACCAAAAACGTTCCGGCCAGCTCGACGACCGGGCTACTGGTCACGTCCGGCGTGGTGGTTGAGCCAGGAAGTCTCCCAGACCATGGGGCCACGTTGAACCTCGTACTGCGAGCAGGTGCGTACGCGGACATCTTCACGGCGTTAGTGGCCGACCTGCTCGTGAGGCTCGCACAGATCACCGCGGAACCGGGCGGCGTAGTGCTGAACAGGTTGGGTGAGTGGCAGCGGATGCTCGCCGACATCAGCCCCGACGGACTGTCGCGAGAGCGGCAGCGTGGGCTGTTCGGCGAACTGCACACCTTGTCCGCCCTGTTCCTCCCGGCATTCGGTCCGGACGCGGTGTATGCATGGACCGGTCCCGACCAGCAGTTGCAGGACTTTCAGTTCGAGCCAGGCAGCGTAGAGATCAAGACCGCGACCGGACATGACCCCAACCGGGTACGGATCAGTAGCGAACGACAGCTCGACGATACCGGACCCGGTGCGTTGTTCCTGCTAACGCTCGCGCTCGACGCGCGACAAGGTGGACGTGGACTTTCTCTACCCGAACTCGTTCGCCAGGTGCGTAGCAAGGCAGTCAACCTGGGTGTCGCGGGCGAGCTGGAACAGCGGTTGCTTCGTGCCGGCTATCTGGACACTCAGAGCCGACTGTACGAGGACCGGCGATACGCGCCTCGCGGTCGAACGGTCCACCGGGTGACCGACGGCTTTCCCCGGATCACCGAACAGACCAGACCTGTCGGAGTGTCCGATGTGATGTACACCGTTGACTTGCTCGCCGCCGACCGGTTCCTCGTCAGCCATGAGGACATGATCACCGCTCTGGAAAAGAAGGCATGACTGACACTGACATCGGCCAGTTCGCTGAGTCGCTCCAGCAGGATCTGCTCACAGAGGCCGGCGTGCCCGGCACGGAGCGGAACATCCGCGACGTCTTCCTTGAACGCATGGTCGGCGAGCTTGCCGATGTCGCCGAACTGGAGGGTGGGGAGGCCTGTTTCCACCAAGCGCGCGGTGAGGAGGTTTCAGGCTACAACATCAGTGGCGATGGCCAGACGCTCGACCTGTTCGGCGTCGTGTTGAGGCAGGTGGCGCCGCCACCAACCATCGGCAAGGTGGACATCGAGACCTGTCTCCGTCGCTTGCGCGGGTTCCTTGAGAAGGTGTCGCGAACCGGCCCCACCGGACTTGAGGTGGCATCGCCGGTGTTCGACATGACACAGAGCATTAGCCAGGCGTTGCCGGAAGTCACCCGCATCCGGTTCTGGGTCTTCACCGATGGTGCGGTCGCTACCAGGAAGGACGTGACGACGCCGAAGTTTGGTGAGGTGCCGACGTCGGTCCAGGTCTGGGACGTGGTGCGGCTGCACCGTCTGGTGTCCTCCGGCCGGCAGCAGGAGCCGATCCACATCGACTTCGTCAATCGGTTTGGTGTACCGGTCCCATGCCTTCCCACCGATCTCGACGAGCAGGGATGTCACACGATGCTGGCCATCGTGCCCGGCGCCGTGCTGAAGGAGATCTACGCGACGTACTCCGCACGTCTGCTCGAGCTCAACGTACGGTCGTTTCTCCAAGCAAGAGGCAAGGTCAACCAGGGCATCCGGGATACCATCCTCAACGAGCCACGCCGGTTCCTCGCATACAACAACGGCATCTCCGCAACCGCATCCGCCGTTGACGTGATCAGGACGCCTGAGGGCGGCAGCGCCATCGCCAGCCTGAATGACCTGCAGATCGTGAACGGCGGCCAGACCACCGCGTCGCTCTACCACGCGGCAGTCAAGCACAAGGCGACACTGGACGGAATACACGTCCAGATGAAGCTCACCGTCGTCCCACCGAACCAGCTCACCGAGCTCGTCCCGCTGATCTCACGCTACGCCAACAGCCAGAACAAGGTGCAGGAGGCGGACTTCAGCACAAACCACCCTTTCCACGTCGACATTGAACGCCTCTCTCGCTCGGTATGGGCACCGGCCATCGACGGCAGCCAGAAGCAGACCCGATGGTTCTACGAACGTGCCCGCGGCCAGTACCAGGACGAGGTGGCCAGAACGGGCACGCCGGCCAGACAGAAGGCGTTCAAGGAGACCCACCCGCCAGCGCAGAAGTTCGTCAAGACGGACCTGGCGAAGTTCGAACTCGCCTGGGACGAGGCTCCACACGCCGTCAGCCTCGGCGGCCAGAAGTGTTTCGCCGAGTTCGCGCTACGGCTCGCGCAACGTCCGGAGCAGGGCCAGAAACCGGACCGACGCTACTTCGAGCACCTTGTCGCGAAGGCGATCCTGTTCCGGCACACCGACAAGATCGTGGCCAAGACTTTCCGCGAGAACAACTTGGAGGGCTACAAGGCGCAGGTCGTCGCCTACGCCATTGCGCTGATCAGCAACCGCACCAGCCGACGCCTCGACCTCGACGTCATCTGGCGTACACAACAGTTACCGGAAGAGCTACGCAGTGAGCTACCCGCGCTGGCCCTACAGCTCCGGACGTTCTTCGACCGAGCACACGGCAACATCAGCGAATGGGCCAAGAAACCAGCATGCTGGGAGAAGGCGCGCGCCCTACCGTGGAAGCTCAGCGCAGCGGCAGTCGCCCACCTCACCACGAAGGCCACAAACCATGTCGTCGCGTCCAACATCAGCACCGAGGACCTGCTGCTCGTGCCATGGTCGGAACTGGCCGACTGGGCCGGTGAACACAACAAGCTCACCGCCGTCGACAGGCGCATCGCCTCCGGTACCTCGACACTGCTGAGCGCGGGAAAGACGCCGACTGACAAGCAGATCGACAACCTCAGAAGGATTTACGACTCCGCCCTGAACAACGGCTTCACCTCGGCCAAGAACGTGGAATCCCGATGACGGGCCAAGCCAACGCCGTCCAGCAGCCAGATCGACCAGACATGCAAGCTGACCTGGCGCGTATGCTTCACGAGCTCGCCGGATTGACCTTCGACGACACCGAACCGCTGGAGACAACGGCTGTCAGGTTTTTGTCCGAGGCGGACAGGGTGATTCACGGCAATCGACGACCCTGCCGACCGGCCATCATAAACGGTTTGGCGGCACGGTACGGACTGCTCGGACAGTCACCCGCCACATTGGAGGAGACAGGGCGTGCCATGGGTGTGACCCGCGAGCGCGCCCGGCAGATCCAGAAGAAGCACGAGGCTCTCCACGGGCTGCATCTCCGGTGGCCGCAACTCGACGCTGCGCTGGAGCTTGCGAGCAGGCAAGCTCCCTGCACGGAGTCGGCGTTGGCTGACGAACTGCTCGACAGAGGCCTCACCACCGTTCGGTACAGCCTCGCCAGCCTGCGCGCGTGCGCGGAGTTCGCTGGACGACAGCTCGGCCTGGACATGAAGGATGGGGTTGTCACCGACGATCCCGACGTCCTTACTGCCGCATACCGAGCAACTCGCAGGCTTTCCGAGCGACAGGGGCTCGCCACCCTGCTCCAGGTCAGTGACGAGGTACTGGACGCCGGTGTCGTCGTCACGGAAGGCGACGTCAGAGCGCTGTTGGCGACGTCGGAATCAGTAGTGTGGCTCGATGATCACCACGTAACCTGGCGATCCTCAGTGCGCAACCGCTTGGTCAATACATTGCGCAACCTCCTCTCCGTTCATCAGCCAGTTGATCTACTCAGCGCACGGCGAGCGGTCGAAAACTTCTGGGCCTACCGCAACGCCGGCCGGACCGCAGACCAGGCAGATCTGGTGGCGCCGACCCTCACCGGGTTGCGAGTGTTCTGCGAGTGGCATGACCAGTTCGCGGTCGATGACGACGAGCTCAGCGCGACAGTTCCGCTGGACCTCAACGCGGAGCTCGGTGTCGAGGCGGCGCTTCTCGTCGAGCTGATCAGGATGTCACCGAACGGCGTCCTTGACCGCACGAGCCTGATGGAGACAGCCGAGGCGTACGGCATCAACCTGAGCACGGCCGGCGTATACCTGACGTTCCATCCCGCGTTCGTGCAGCTCGACCGGAACGCGTGGACCGTGCGCGGTACGCAGGCCGCCTCGGACGTGGTCGCGACAGTCCAGGGACAGGCGCGGGCACGCTCGCTGACGGAGAACCGCGACTTCCGCGCTGGTGTGACGCCCGACGGTCGCCCATGGGTCCTGTTGGCCGTGACTTCCAACGTCAGGCTGACCGGCGTGCTGCTTCGTCGATGGCTCCCGCGTGGTACCCCGTCCACCAGATTCGAGCTGACCGACGAACGAGGCGAGTCGTGCGGCACCGCCGTGTACAACGACGAGACGGGATTCACGCACGGCTTAGGCACCTACATCCGACGGTTCGGCCTGCGCGTCGGCGAGTACGTCTACATGTGCGCTGATCCCGACGAGGAGACTGCCAGCATCACCCATGGAGGCAGCGATGAGATGGGCCGTCCGATGCAGACCCACTCGGCCGGCTGACACGTTGCCAAGGTAAATACGGCCGTCACGACAGCTTGACCGTTCTAGGACGACTTGGGCCTGGTCACGCTGGCGCGACGCCGTCAGCATTGGGCTCGGTAAGCCCATTACCACTGATGACGCATTCTCAGTCACGAGATGCGGGCGCAGTGCGACAGCTAGTTGTTGCGGGTCATGACGCTGGTGACGTGGGTGAGGGCCTGAGACGAGGGGCGGGTCTTTCGGCGGCAGGATGAGAAGTGCGACCAACTCGCCCCGCCGAGCAGA
>NZ_PPHF01000049.1 GCF_002904335.1 Amycolatopsis sp. CA-126428
ACTTTTTCGGTGCCGGCATGCTCTGCATCCTCCCTGGGATCAGAGCCTGCACAGAACCCGGGGCGCATCAACAGCGCCGATCGGGTCGCGCTGGCCTGGCTGCAATCCGACGTGACCGTAGCCAACCCCGGCTGGGGATACGTTCTGGATCACAAGCTTTCGCGTGTCGACGGCCGAGCCCGCGAGCGGGTATTGGAGGCGGCGGTGGACTGGCTCGTGCACCCCGGCGCCACGACCAACCCCGCGTGGAGCCACGTCGCGCAGGCCCTGCTCCGGGAGACACAGGGCGAGTTGCTCGCCAAGGTAGAAAATGCCGCCCTCGAGTGGCTGAGCGACGAAGACTCGCACCGCACGAACACTTGGCACTACCTGTACCGGCGAATGCTCGAAGAGATCTCCCCCTCGCCGCGTCGCCTTCGGCTGATCGAGCTCGGTAGAGTGTGGTTGCAGTCCCCCGACTCGTTCTCGCCGAATTGGCCGATCGTCTTCGACACCCTTCACAGCACGCTCGAAGTGGACGAGCGCAAGGAACTGCTGCGGGCAGCTACCGGCTGGGTCCTCGACGAAACCCGATTCTCGGACAGCAACTGGATCAACGTCTGCAGTAGTCTGATGCGCCACCTGGACTCCCGAGAGTTCGCCGCGGTTCTTGTCTTGGCCACCACGTGGGTACGGGAACCGATGAACCAATTCCTCAGCCATTGGAGCAAAATCCTGGAACGCCTCATCAGGGTGGCCGAATTCACCGAGCGGGGCGACCTCGTCGGAATCGGCATGCAGTGGTTGCGCGAGTGGATCGACCAGGACGACCCCCGGTGGGGCTCGGTGGTACAGACCCTGCTGCGGGCCACCGACGGCACGGACCAGACTGAGCTGCTCGCGTTGGCGAGACGGTGGATCGACTCCGAACCCGCGCGGGACGATCCGCTGTGGCCAGCGGTCGTCGTGAATATCGTCGAACGGACCCCGGGCACCGGCCAGGCGCCCATCCTCGAGACGGCCGTGCGCTGGCTGGGGACATCGGTACACCAACCCGGTCGGGGGTGGACCCGGCTCCTGGAACTACTGGTGGACAGTGACCACGCTCGCGAGGTCCTCGGCAAATGCTCGACGAATAGGCTCATCGGCCGCGGGCAGTTCCGGAATGTCGAAGACTGGGGCGACGTTTACGCCCTCGCCGTCCGATCCGATCTGGTGCTAGACCGCGGTGAGCTGGCCGAGGCGGGATTGAACTTCCTGCGGACCAGGTCGTTCGACGACAGGTTGGACAGGTCGCAGGTGGTGAGCGGGCTCCTCTCGGAGTTGGAGGATCGCCAGCGCGCCGAGTTGGTCAGGCTCGAACTGCTGTGGCTCTGGAACCGGAACAACTGGCGGTTTCCGTCGTGGAACCGCGTTTTCCAGACAGTGTTGCAGGCCGTACCTGACCAGCGACGGGAGCTGCGACAGCTCGGCCTGCAGTGGCTCAGGAACGTCCCAGGGAACCCCGGGTGGGGCTGGGTCCTCGAGCAGGTGCACCCGCTCACGAGAGGACAGGAGAAGGAGCAGCTCGCGGCGTTCCTGTGGACCTGGTTCGCGGATCCGGTAAACCGCGATGGCCCCGCGTTCTCGAAGGCGATCGAGTGCGCCGTCACCATGACGGACACTGCCGCGCTCGACATGGACGACATCCATGCGCTCGGTCTCAGCTGGCTCGCCCTCGGACGGAATTTCGCAGGTCGCCGGTGGAGCTTCGTGTTCAGGGCGCTGGGTGAACGTCGCAGTCCGGAACATTCTACGGAGCTGGTGGACGTCGCGGTGGCGTGGCTGAGTGACTCCCGCTCACGCGAAGATCAAGGCTGGCCGTACGTGCTGGGCACGGCGGCTGACCTGGCGAACCAGAAGCATCTCGGCCCACTGCACGAGCTCGCCGAGTCGTGGCTGACGGACCCGGTGAATTGGGGCGACCCGGGCTGGGGCTATGTCGCAGGCAGGGTGAGCAAGATGCCATCCGGCCTCTCGGGCCCGACTCTCGCCGCTGCCCGAAGGTGGCTCGCACTGCCGCTGACCAGGAGAGGCCGCACCTGGCGGCAAGGTTGGACGCACCTGGCACCTCTGCTCGACCACGCCGCCACCGCGGCGGTGCTAACGGCACGCCTGAACGATGCGTGGATGCAGTCTTCGCCGCTCTGGGGCTTCCGGTACTTGGACGCGTCCGGGCATGTGGACCTGTCGGCCTCCGCGGTCGGGGAGCAAGTCGTCGAGTGGTGCTCCCGAGAGCGTTGTTCGAAGACTTCGGCGTGGCCCCACGTCGTCGCATTGGGCTTGAAGGCAGCCGATCCCACGGCACGGACCGCCCTGACTCGATTGGCCGAAGCGTGGCTGCTCGACCCGGCGAACACCAGCGGCCGCGGTACCGTCGAGACGGCCCTGCTCGGTTCGATCGAATTCGACGACGTGGCTTCGTCCGAGACACGGCAGGCGATCGTGTCGAACGTCTTGGACTACGGCGCGTTCGTGAACCTCGGCGGCCGCCAAGGCTTGATCCACCGGTCCGAGATGGCGAACGGTCGGACCGATCCGCGCAAGGTTCTCCGGCTCGGGCAACGGGTGACCGTGCGCGTTCTCAAGATTGATGCCGACACCGGGAAGATAGCCGTGTCGCTTCGATCTCAGAACCCTATCAAGCGGCAGCTGGACGCCGCACGCGAGGCACTTCCGCCGCGAGATCTGGCCTCGTGTTCCCCCGGTACGAACCTTGACGGAGTCGTGACCGGAATCACCGACTACGGCCTGTTCATCGATGTCGGTGGTGTCTCGGGGCTGGCCCACAAATCGCGCATCGCAGGCTCCCCCGAGCTACCCGGGACGTTCGCGATCGGGCAACAGGTGCAGTGCCGCGTCGTGTCGGTCGAGCCGGCCAGGAACCGACTTTCGCTGTCCCTCGGGCCACAGACCTCGGGTGCACGAAACTCCACGACTTCGGCGGAGTCCGAGCCACAAGTCTCACTCGGCACTTGCAACGAGGGTGACTTACTGGACGGGGTCGTCACCCGCGTGGTTCCGTACGGGGTGTTCGTGGACGTCGACGGCTTACGTGGATTGCTCCACAATAAGGAGATGGAACCCGCCGGGCCTCGGTGCCGGGCACGAGTCGCGCAACAGGGAAGCCACGTACGCGTCCGGGTATGCCGAGTGGATCGGGAGCGTGGTCGCGTCGACTTCTCGCTGCTCAACTTGCCTTCCGCGGAGACTGGAACCTCCCGGTCGCCGTGACCGAACGCGATTGCGGCTCTGGCTCCCAGCCGCTGTGTCGTGGTACGCCGCCCTAGGCGGGGTTGGCGAGCAGGGGGAACTCGGGGACGTCTTTCCAATTCAGCCGCTGGTTCAACTCGGATGCGACCAGGTCACTCACGTGCTGCGCGCCGGCGAGGTAGACGCGAGCGCAGCTGATCGCGCCGTAGAGGTTCACCGAGTGCTTACCATTCGGTTTGGGCCGCAGAACCGTCGACGCATGCGGCTTGCCTTGCCGCGTTGGGGCTGGCCAGACTTCGGGCGCTGCGCCACTGACCAAGCCGTGTGTCAGGCAGTGCCGAACCTGCATCCAGCCTGCGGCTTCCCGCTTGACCTGAGGCCAGCTGAGGGTGTGTTGAACCCAGCCCTGCTTGCCTGGATGGGCTGGGATCTTGCGAATGTCCACCGACACACCGGCGCCGAGCGAGGGCTTCAGCTGCGGGAAGTTGCTGCCAATCAACGTCTCGACGTCTTCGATGTCCGGGTTGTTGATGTTCACCTTCTTCGCGATCTGACCGAAACTCTGGCCCTGGAGGTAGAAAGCCGTAGCGAGGAAGTCCTCGACGAACCCTTCGAACGCGGAGATGATGCCGAGCAAGATCGCGGGAGCCAACGCCCCTGCGTTACCCGGATTGCCCTGCTTGCGGGGATGGAGAGCCATCAGCTTCGACGGCACCACCAGCGACTTCGCGAACCGGTCGACGCACGTCTGCAGCTGCGGCGCAAGAGGAAGGGATGTGGGGGCCATACGCGCTCCGTTTCTTCCTGAACGACTTGAAGAAGCATCGCATCACCCAAGACGCTCGAAATATCCAGTCTCAGCAGAATCGAGACGTGATCGCGATCTTCGAACTTAAGTCTGCATTTGCGCTGGTCAAGACCCTACTGGCGGCGGAGTGTGAGTGCCCCGCACTGCAGGCTGCGGTCAACCGGAGAGTGAGTTCGGCCGGCTGCGGTTGACTCCGCCATCATGAGACCTAGAATCGAACACACGTTCCCCTAGTAGCTGCGGCTGCCAGGGGAAGTGAACGCGCTGTCTTCCCCACGGCGACCCGAGCACGACAGGGTGGTACTGCCAGTGGAAGCCCGGCATACAACCGACAGGTCAACGGTCAGGCGCGTACCGTCTCTCCAATTCAACAACCCGAGCGTGCCCTGGTCGGAAGTCGAGCGCATCGCCTCCGGCCGGGCACCGGTGCTCGGCGACGGTAGCGACTCGCCCGCGTGGTCACGCAAGCGCGAAGGCTACCCCGGCGCCCCGGCGGACCTGCGCGACCGGCGCGGCCGTGACGACGGCGGCGACCGGCTCCGTGCCCCGTACGCCGAGCTGCACGTCCACTCCAACTTCAGCTTCCTCGACGGCGCCTCCCACCCCGAAACCCTCGTCGAAGAAGCCGCCAGGCTGGAGCTGGACGCGCTGGTGCTCACCGACCACGACGGCATTTTCCGAACTACGACGTTCCGTACCCGTACGGTCATCGGGACTATGCGGGGGCAGGTTCCAGACAATGTGCTGGTTTCTCGAGATCGGCCGGAACACGGTCCGGCGGGCGTTGGCAGTCGACGGGCCGCCGCGGTATCGACGGCCGCCGCACGGGTCGATTGTGGACGCGGTAGAGGCACGGGTCCGGGCGTTGCTGGCGGAGTGGCCGACGGAGCCGGCGACGGTGATCGCGGAACGAATCGGGTGGACTGGGTCGCGACCGTGCTCAAGGAGCGCGTGCGGGAGCTGCGGCCGCTGTTCGCACCGCCGGCTCCGGCCAGCCGGACCCACTACGTCGAGAACGCGTCGGGGAGTTGTCCCGCGTCGGCGGCGATCTTGCTGCTGCGCCGCCGGCGTTGATATCTGATCCCGGAAAGGGCACGCCACACAGACGTCCCCGTCGCAGTGCCTGTGCATTCCGCCGCTGGCCGGGCAACCAGCCAGCCCGACCGGGGTGGGTTAGTCCCCGGTCGGACTGGGTTCCCGGGTAACGGCTGTTACCTCAGGCTTGCTGGCCCGGCTCGCCCGCGGATCAGGCTGCGGCGCCGGCCCATGATGCGGTCACACCTGCGTGGCCGCGGTGTGCACGATCAGTCCGTCGACGGCGTCGCCGACGGGAATCTGGCAGGACGGCCGGCTGTTCGCCGTGCGCTCGCAGACGGCGCCATCGAGCATTTCGTCCTCCAGCTCGCTGGCCGGTGGCCCGATTCGGTCGGCCCAGGCAGGGTCGAGATAGACATGGCAGCTCGCGCAGGCGAGCTGCCCGCCACACTCCCCGACGATGCCGGGTAGTCCCTCCTGAACCGCTATCGACATCACCGACCCCGTAGTCGCGGTGACCTTGCGAGGGTGCGCGGCGGCGTCGACATAGGTGATAGTCGCCATGATCAGTCCTGCCTGCACGTGGAGTGGGTCAGCATCGGACAGGAAGTGCCCGGGTGGCACGGAACATGAAGTTGGGGACTTCGGCGACCGAGCCGTCCAGCTGCAGTTGAGGGTAGGCTCGGGGAACCGCGGAAATGGCGATCCGTACCTGCAAGCGGGCAAGCGCGGTGCCGACGCACACGTGGATACCGTGCCCGAACGTGACCGGGTCCGCCGTCCGCGCCCGCACAGGGCACAGCGTGTCAGGGTCGGGGAAGGCATCGGGATCGCGATTGGCGGCGCCATAGGACACCCACAGCTTCGCCCCGGCCGGAAGATCGGTTCCAGCCAGTCGGGTGTCGGTCGTGCAGACTCGGAACAGGCCGATCCCGGACGTGTCCAACCGCAGCAGTTCCTCGGCCAGCGGCCCGACCTCTGCCGTGCCCGCGGCGAGGGAGTCCCACAGATCACGCTCGCGCAGCAACCGCGCGAACACGTTCGACAGCGTGCTCACCGTGGTCTCGTGCCCGGCGAACACGACGTTGGCGATGACGCCGACGAGCTCATCCTCGGTCAGGTCGTTGGCGCCTTCCCGCCGGCCGGTCACCAACGCGCGAATAATCCCGTCCCCGACGCCCTCGAGATCACCGGTGACGAACTGGCGGATGTAGGCGTCGAACTCGGCGAGTTGCCGCGCTGCGGCGACATAGGCCTCGACAGGCTGGTTCGGCACCTGCGGCACAACGAAGGATTCGGACCACCGGGAGAATCGGTGAGCTTCCTCCACGGGTAAGCCGAAGAACCGGGCGATAGTCCGAGATGGTAGCGGGCGAGCGAAATCCGATTGCAGGTCCGCCGTTGACTCCCCGTCCGCGAACAGCGACGACAGCAACTCCTGCGCGTCGGCCGTGATGACCGGCTCCAGGCTGTTGACCCGCCGCGCCGTGAACGCCGGGACGATCGCCTTGCGGAGCCGCAGGTGCTCGTCCCCGTCGCTGCTCACCGGCGCGTATTTCCACAACGAGCCATCGAGCGGGTACACCTCAAGCGACTCGGCGGGCAAGTCATGCGAAGGGACGAAGGTGGCATCCGAGCGGAACCGCTGTGGGTCGGCCAGCACCTCCCGAACCGCCCCGTAGCCGGTGACGGCCCACATGCCGAGCGCGGGAACGAAGGTGACCGGAGACTCCTCGCGCAGCTCATTCAGGACCGAGAACCGTTCCTCGGCCATCTTCGCCGAACCGGGGTCGAATCGCTTTGCTGCCGTCAACATCGTCATGCCAACCAATCTATAGAACTGAGCAGTTTCGAACAAGTGGCAATATTGCTGACGATCGAAGCAATATATGCTACTGTGCAGTACTACAGAACGGCCGGAGGATCATCCGCATGCCCCGCCCCGACCCGCGACTCGCTCGCACCCGCGCTGTGGCCCTGGAGGCCGCATACGACGTCCTCATCGAGCGCGGCTTCGGCAACGCCACAATGGATGAGGTGAGTGCGCGGTCCGGCGTAGCCAAGAGCACGCTGTACCGGCACTGGAGCACCCGTGATGACTTGCTCCGCGAGGCATTTTCCGCCCACGCGTTGGCCGGGGCGCCCCCCGGCACGGACCTGGCGACCGCGTTGTGCGGCTACATTCACGCGTACGCGGAGGGCCTCAGCTCGAACTGGGGACGCGCTGCCGCCTCCCTCGCTGTCGCCGCACTCGACGACCCCGAGCAGCGACAAGCTCAACAAGGCTTCGTCGCCACCTACCGCGCCGACCTCCACGGGTTCGTGCGAGCCGCCGTTGCCCGCGGCGAGATCCCTCAACCGGATGAAGCGAACGTGAGCCGCGTGTTCGATCGGCTCATCGCCGTTCTGTTCTACCGGTTCCTGTTCATCGACGAGCCCCTCGACGAGAAATTCATCGAACAGGAGGTGCAGCACGCCCTTCAACACCTGTGCCCCTCGAGCGGTGACAGCCCTGGTACCGCACTAGATGACCACTCGGCGATCGATCACTCGCGGTGAGACCGATCGCGCCCCAACGTTGGCGGCTGCGGCACATGCAGCATCGCACGCATAGCTGCCGCGTTCACACGTCGCCTGACACGTGCTCAGTCGTGGCCGACGCCCTGAACGGAAGGGAGAAGTCCGATGACGCGAATCGTCGCGATCGAAGAGCACTTCGTGGTTCCGGAAGTGTTGGCGGCGTGGTCGCGGATTCCCGCAGGACGGCACGACTCCGATACGGGAGGGGCAGGTAACGACCCGCTCTCGCAACGGCTGCGCGACGTCGGGGACCGACGCCTGGCAGAGATGGATGATCAAGGCGTGGACGTGCAGGTGCTGTCGTTGAACAGCCCCGGAGTGCAGAACCTTGCGCCGGCCGACGCTGTCGCAGTTGCGCGGGACGCCAACGACGGGCTCGCCGACATCGTGCGCGGAAGCTCCGGGCGATTCCAGGCGTTCGCCGCGGTCCCGACCCCGAACGCTGCCGCAGCGCCGGAGGAATTGGAACGGGCAGTCGCCGACCTCGGATTCCGCGGTGCCTTACTGAACGGACGCACGGGTACGGCCAACATGGACGCGCCGCAGTTCGACGATCTCTACGCAACGGCGGAGAGGCTGCAAGCGCCGCTGTATCTGCATCCGCAGACGCCCTCAGCACCGGTCCGCGACGCGTACTACTCGGGGTTCGGCGACCAGGTCGACTTCTCGTTCGCCAACTTCGGCATCGGCTGGCACTACGAGACCGGAGTGCAGCTGCTGAGGCTGATCTTCTCGGGCGTCCTGGACCGGTACCCCAACCTGCAGCTGATCGTCGGGCACTGGGGCGAACTCGTGCTGTTCTTCCTGGAACGTACAGCGATGATGTAGCAGATGGGCCTACACCTGGACCGACCGCTGTTGGACTACTTCTGGAACAACGTATGGGTCACCGGCAGCGGAGTACTGAGTGAGCGCTACCTGCGCTGGACGGCCGAGGTCATGGGCATCGACCGGATCCTCTACTCCACCGACTACCCCTACATCGACACCACAGGTGGACGCGCGCAGGCGTTCCTCGAGCAGGCGGCACTGAGTGACGAGGAGAAGACGGCGATCGGATCCAGAAGCTGGGAATTGCTGACCCGCCATCTCGCCCCGCCTGAGATTGCGGAACGGCCATCGTGACAATCGACGGCATCGCACCTCATTGAGCGACAACCACGTGCAACGCTGTTCACGCTTCACCTTGAGCTAACGCCCGGTCTTTTGCCAACGTCCGCATGTCTCCGAGGCGATACTGGCGTCGCGGCTGACTACGTGTCGACCGGGCCCACGCTGCCACGCATCGAAGCAGAACTACATGGTGCGTAGGCGCCAATAGCCGCGTCCCGCCGGCTCCTCAAGTCCAGCGCTGGGACGTCGTGGAAGTTGTTGCCGATCGGCGCGATACCGTCGAGAAGCGAAATATCGCCGGCGGGATAGCTGGTCACCGCATTCTGGGGTCCGGTCCGTACACGGGAGATCGCCGCAATGGCCGTACCAAGCCGGAGCCGCCCGCGGCACTCGGTTGCGGTATCGGCCGAGCAACCCCGCGACGGCGAGCCCGGTGAGGACCCCGCCGATGATGACGACCGGAATCTTTACCGGGCACCGTGAGATCACCGATGACGAGCGCGGCATAGACGACGGCAGGCACGAACTCGCGCACGCCGGCATTACTGCGCACGTGTGACCAAGGCGCCGGCGCGCAGGAGCAACAACCCGGCGCCGGCCAAGACGCCGAGGAGCGGCAACCGGCACGAGCAGAATTCCTACGGCGCATGGATGCGAGATCGAGCAGCTTCGCCGCGCCGATCATCCGGAGAAGCCGGGCGCGAGGTGGACTCGTCGGTCGCGGTCATGAGGGCGCCGAGCTGAGGCGGAGGGACACGGCGTAACGGCCGCGCGTGGCCATCACCTTGGGCTCGTCCACTATGGACGGGATTGTGACGGTGGCGATGACGGTTCCGTCCGCGATGACCGCGTCGACGGCCACCCCGTCGAATGAGGCGAGTGCCTCGGTGATCGCTCGTCGGGTGGCGTCGGCGCGCAGGGCGAGTTTGTAGGGCTTGCCGACGTCGGTCACCGGCAGTGCGTCGAGCACCGTCACGGCCTTCGGCGCCGCGGCGCGCTCCGGGACGCTGTCGGCGGCCCAGGCCAGCTTCTCCTCCGGCATGGCGAAGTGTAAGCAGCGCTGAACCAGGTCATCGACCAGCTCAACACCGAACCGCTGGAGATCGACTACCGCGCGCGGCGCAGCGCGCCGGCTGGCTGGCTGGCTGGCCGATCCCGACCTAACCTGGAAGGGCTGTCTGTGCCGAACTGCGTGCGAAGCACCGGCGCCGCACCAAGGGAGCCACTCCGACTGGGGCCCGGACGAACACCGGCCACCTCGCTGCTGCTGTGGGTCGTCATGACCCGCGGCGACTACCTCGCCGCCCCGCTCTTCCGCGACGCGAGCACGCCGAAAGGACCGCGTGTTCGTCAGGACTGCACAGCGCCTGATGTTCTACCTCGGCAGGGCCTCGCCGGAGCCAGGACGCGGGGAGCATGTGTTAGACCTGCTCGAGGCGTTCGCCGATCTGCGAGCCGAGGTCGAGCACACCGTCGACGCCGGGACAGCCCCGCCTTCCTGACCCGGGCGCGGTACCGTCTACGGTGCCGCATGTCGACGCCGACGATCGGGTTACGGCCTTCGATCACTACGACGTCCCCCCAGCGCCCGTGATGGTGGCGACCGACACGCGCGCGAATGGCGGCTTTGCAGAAGCCTGCGCGGGGATGAAGCTCCCAGCTTGCGGCGATCTCGGACAAGACCATTGGCATCGAACCAATGTCCGTGGGCAGGAAATCGTTGCGGTGCCGGTGTTTCGTGCGCAGTCAAAGCATTTCGACGGCGAAGTCCCAGATCGCGATCACGTGACCACACACTGCTGCTGTCAGTTGATCTGCGCCTGCCCCTCGCACAACACCCCGGCAGCTCCAGGGTTGCGAGCTTGCCCGGGATCGCGAACGCGGCGGCCGCGCCAGCGCGGACAAGGGTGACCGCTGCCATGAGGTCACCCCGTCTCGGCATCGGGTCTAGCTGACGTGGCGGTATCCGGCGTGCCGCGGAGGGGTACTTCCTTGATTAGTACGGAGGCGATCAGTGCGGCAACGGCGATACCGGCGCCGGTGAGAAAGATAAGGTGAGTGGCGTGGGCAACGTCATGGACGTACAGGTCGCGTGCCGCCTGTGTGAGGTGGGCGCTACCGACTCTTGGGTCGGTTCTCTCTCCAGGGGCTGGGGTTATGCCGACGGTGAGGTTGCCGGTCAGCAAGGAGGCGAAGAGCGCGATGCCGATGGAGCCTCCGAGGTTGCGGAAGAGGTTGGTGGCGGCGGAGGCGGAGCCGATGTCGCGGAGTTCGACGGCGTTTTGGGCGATGGTGCTGGCCATCTGCATGGACAAGCCGGTGCCTGCGCCGAGGATCACCATGTAGAGGGAGGTCAAAGCGCGGGGGGTGTCGGTGCTCATGGTGGACAGCAGGCCCAGACCGACGACCGCGAGCAGGCAGCCGAGCACGGGGAAGATCTTGTAGCGCCCGGTCGCGGTCATGACCTTGCCGGCAATGCTGGAGGTGATCAGTGTGGCGATCATCATGGGCAGCAGCAGGAGACCGGAGTTAGCGGCCGAAGCCGCTTGGACGACCTGCTGGTAAAGCGGCAGATACAGAGTCGCGCCGAACACTGTGACGCCGCTGACGGTCAGCAGGATCGCGGCGATCGGGAAGTTGCGGTGCCCGCTGTAGATGCGCGGGGGCATCAGCGGCTCGGTGGCGCGCCGCTCGGTGGCGACGAACGCGGCGAGCAGGGTGAGGGCGAGGACGGCCAAGCCGATGATCTGCCACGAGAGCCAGGCGTAGGTGCTGCCGGCCCACGTGGCGGCGAGGACGAGCGCGGTGATCGCGCCGGTGAGGAACGTGATGCCGAGCCAGTCGATGATGATCTTCTCGGGGCGCTGCGCGGGTGGGAGGTGGAGCAGTAGCCAGCACCAGATGATGCAGGCGACGCCGAGGGGCACGTTGATGTAGAAGGCCCAGTGCCAGCCCAGATGGCTGGTGACGAATCCGCCGACCAGGGGGCCGCCGAGCTGGCCGATGGCCATCACGGCGGCGGTCATACCCTGGTACTTGCCGCGCTCTCGGGGCGGCAGCAGGGCGCCGATCAGGGAGAAAGCGCCGGCGCCCATGCCGCCCGCGCCCAGGCCCTGAATGATGCGGAAGACGATCAGCTGGGCCATCGAGCCGGCCGTGCCGCACAGCACGGAGGCCACGATGAACAGGGCAACTGAGGTGAGGAAGACCGTCTTGCGGTGGAACTGGTCGCCGACCTTGCCCCAGACCGGGGTGGAGCAGGCGGTGGCCAGGGTGTAGCCGGTCACCACCCAGGACATGTGGTCCAGGCCGCCGAGGTCGGCGACGACGGTGGGCATCGCGGTGCCCACGATCAGGCCGTCGAGCATCGACAGCAGCAGGGCGAGCATGACACCGAGCAGGACCCAGCGGATGTTGGCGGGGATGGTGATGCTGTCGCCGGTGTTGGCCGGTGTGGACTGGGCTGTCATGACAGATCACCCCTTTCTGCGGATCGGGGATGACGTGAACCGGCGTTCGCAGCGCCGACGTGAGAGAGGGCGCAGGCGGAGGTAGGTCGCGGAGCGGCGGCGCATCTGTGGCGGCCTGCATGATGCGCCGGTGCAGGCCGCCACCGAGTGGCGGTGTGGGTTAAACGTTCGTGCTCGACGC
Organism: Amycolatopsis sp. CA-126428; assembly: GCF_002904335.1. Lineage (GTDB taxonomy): Bacteria > Actinomycetota > Actinomycetes > Mycobacteriales > Pseudonocardiaceae > Amycolatopsis. Next base: position 12,419 of record NZ_PPHF01000049.1, read on the forward strand.
CGGCTTCGCGGGTGGTTGGCCGGCGTCGGGGATGGAGAAGCGCAACGGGTTTCCGGAGGGGTCGTGTGTGGTCAGGGTGCTGCCGGTGTGCTGGTGCGGGTGGCCGGCGGCAGCGAGGCGTTCAGCCAGTGCCCCGATCGTCTCCGGGGCGGTGAGCAGCAAGTCGACGCGGGTGAGTCGGGCGGTGTCGGGCCCTGCCGGGGTGCCTCCGTGCGGACTGAATCGGTTGGTGCAGACGAGCAGACTGCGGTAGTCGGCCACGCCGACGCCGATGAATCCTTCGCGCAGGCGGGCGTAAATTTGCAGGCCCAGCAGGTCGCAATAGAACTGCTTGGTGCGGGAGAGGGCGGCATCGGTCACCTTGAGTTGGACGTGCCCCATCTGGGTCTCGGCTGGCAGCGGTGCGGGCGTGTTCGCGCCGGGCTCGGTGAGCAGATCCTGGACCGCGATGGGGGTGGCGACCACGATGGGCAGGCCCTCCTCGGTCCACTGCCATTGCTCCTGCGGGCAGGCCCAGGTCGCCTCGATCGTGTGGCCGTCGGGGTCGGTCACGTAGCACGATTGGCTCACGACGTGGTCACGCGGATCGACGTCGAAGCCGGCATCCAGGTGCCGCTGGGTGAAGCGCGCCACGTCTGCCCGGGTGGGCACGAGCGGGGCGAAGTGGCTAAGCCCGGGGCTCGACCGCGGCGGCGCGACAGCCCCGGCGACCTCGTG
>NZ_PPHF01000005.1 GCF_002904335.1 Amycolatopsis sp. CA-126428
ACCCAGACGGGGGCAGCGACACGGTAAGCCAGCGGCCTAAGGCGACCCAGACGGGGGCAGCGACACGGTAAGCCAGCGGCCTAAGGCGACCCAGACGGGGGTCCGGGGGCAGAGCCCCCGGGCGGGGCCTGGGGGTTGCACCCCCAGAAGAAAACAACGAAACGAGAGAGCCCGGGCGAGGAAGCGAAGCGACGAGCCCGGGCTCACGAGTGTAGGGCGGGCGGGGCTCGAACCCGCGGCCAAGGGATTATGAGTCCCCTGCTCTAACCAACTGAGCTACCGCCCCCTCGCCTCGGGGTTCCCGAACAATCCGAGGTTTGCATCTGCACAGAACACTCAGTTCGCTTCAAGTTATCACAGCGGCCATCCGGGCAGATCCGGTAGGCCAAACAGGTTGAAGTGGCCGCCGACCGGCGCAGGGTCGTTTAGGTTGCAAGGGCGTCACCGCTGACCGGAACGGCGGGAGGAAGCAATGGGCTCTGCCACCTCGTCCTCTTCCCGGGCCACCCGGCTGGCGTGGCTGAACGCGTTCACCGCGGGGGCCGGTTTGGGCTATCTCGCGCACGAGTACCGGGAGGTCGTCGTGGCGAACCCCGGGGTCGTCGGCTTGGGGTTGTTGCTCGTGTTCGCCGCCGGTTATCTGATCCGGGCGGTCGCGCGTGCGTTGCGGCGCGCGAGTTCGCGTGTCGACACGATTTTCGCGGAGGAGCTGGGAAACAAGCCTTCGCCCGGTCCGCGTTGACGGAAAGCCTTGGCGGGCAGGGCGAAAACCGCGGATTCCGCTCAGCGGCTGCTGGGGGACACCGTGCAGTAGCCGCCGCCGGCTGTGCCGCTGATCGTCCACAAAGGATTCGCCGGTCAGGCCGGCAGGAGTTCCCGCTCCTGCTCGGCGGCGTACCGGCGGGCCAGGGTGGCGCAGACGATCAGCTGGATCTGGTGGAACAGCATCAGCGGCAGCACGATCAGTCCCACCTGGGCGTGCCCGAACAGCACCGTCGCCATCGGCAGGCCGCTGGCCAGGCTCTTCTTCGACCCGCAGAAGACGATCGTGATCCGGTCCGCGCGGGCGAAGCCGAGCAGGCGCGCGCCCAGGCCCGTCGCCGCCAGGACCGCCGCGAGCAGCGCGCAGCACACCACGACCAGCACGAGGAGGTGGCCCAGGTCGAGCCGGTGCCAGATGCCCTCCGTCATGCCCGCGCTGAACGCCGTGTAGACGACCAGGAGGATCGAGCCGCGGTCGACCAGTTTCAGCGGCGCCGCGTGCCGCGTGATCCAGCCGCCGATCCAGCGGCGCGTCAGCTGGCCCGCGACGAACGGCGCCAGCAGTTGCAGCACGATCCCGAGCACGGCCGAGCCGTCGACGCCCGCGCCGTCGCCGGCCAGCAGCAGGGCCACCAGCAGGGGCGTCAGCACGATGCCGGCCAGGTTGGACAGCGACGCGCTGCAGATCGCCGCCGCGACGTTGCCGCGGGCGATGGACGTGAACGCGATCGAGGACTGCACGGTCGAGGGCAGCACCGCCAGGAACAGCACCCCGGCCGCCAGCCGGTCCGGCAGGATCGACGGCGGCAGGAGGAACAGCGCCAGGCCGAGCAGCGGGAACAGGACGAACGTCGCTCCGAGCACCACCGCGTGCAGCCGCCAGTGCCGCAGCCCGTCAAGGGCTTCCTGCGTCGACAGCCGGGCGCCGTACAGGAAGAACAGCAGGCCGACGGCGATCGTGGTGGCGACGCCGAAGCCGCCGGCCACCGCGCCCGAGGCGGGCAGCAGGGTGGCGACGCCGACGGTGGCGAGGATCGCGAGGACGAACGGGTCGAGGCGCAACCGGGACATGGATCTCCTTCCGCGACCATTCTCGGCGACCCGGTGCTCATTCGGAACCCCGATGACCGGACTGACTGTCATCGCAGATCGCGATAAGCTCGCCCGGTGCTGGACCCTCGCCTGTGCCGTTCGTTCCTCGCCGTCGCCGAGACGCGCAGCTTCACCGCGGCCGCCCGGCGGCTGGGGGTCGGCCAGCCGACGATCAGCCAGCACGTGCGACGCCTCGAGCGCGACTCCGGCGGGCTGCTGTTCGCCCGCGACACCCACACCGTCGAGCTCACCGCGCGCGGGCAGGCGATGCTGGGGTTCGCGCAGACCGTCGTGGACACCGAAGAGCGCGCGGAGCGGCATTTCCGCGGCGCCGAACTCCGCGGCCGGGTGCGCTTCGGCGTCTCCGAGGACTTCGCGCTGGGCGAGCTGCCGGAGATCCTGCACCGGCTGCGCCGCAGCCACCCGCTGGTGGACGTCGAGCTGACCGTCGAGCTGTCGGACGTGCTGACCCAGCGGCTGCGGTCCGGGCAGCTCGACCTGGTGCTGGGCAAACGCCGCCCGGGCGCGCACCACGGCCGGCTGCTCTGGCGGGAGCCGCTGGTCTGGATCGGGTCGGCCGCCACCGTGCTGGAGCCGGGCCAGCCGGTGCCGCTGGTGCAGTACCCGATGCCGTCGATCACCCGGCAGCTGGCTGTGGAGTGCCTCGAACGCGCCGGCCGCGAGTGGCGCGCGGCGTGCCAGACGTCGAGCCTCACCGGCCTGCGCGCCGCGGCGGCGGCCGGGCTGGGCGTCACCCTGCACGCGCGCAGCCTGATCCCGGCCGACCTGACCGAGCTCGACGGCCTGCCGGAGCCCGGCGACATCGAGTTCATGCTGCTGGCCAGGGAGTCGATGGAAGGCCCGGCGGCGGCACTGGCGGAGTTCGTTCTGGAGCGCGTCCGGCCCTAAGTGTCTTCGCCGGTGAGCAACCGGCGCAGACGCCCGAGCGCGCGGTGCTGCGCGACCCGCACCGCCCCCGGCGTGGACCCGACCGCCGCGGCCGTCTCTTCGGCCGACAGCCCGACCACCACCCGCAGCACGACGATCTCCCGCTGCTTCGCGGGCAGGATGTCCAGCAGCCGGGCCAGCCGCTCGTTCAGCTCGAACCGCAGCGCCTGCTGCTCCGGGCCGGCCGTCTCGCTGACGCTGTCCGGGACCTCCGGTACCGGGTCGCTGCGGTTGCGAGCCGCGGCGCGGTGCGCGTCGGCCACCTTGTGCTGGGCGATCCCGTAGACGAACGCCAGGAACGGGCGGCCCTGGTCGTGGTACGACGGCAGCGCGGTGAGCACGGCGAGGCAGACTTCCTGGGCGACGTCGTCCGCCGAAGTGAACGAGCGCTCGTGCCGGCCGACGCGGGCGCGGCAGTAGCGGACCACGAGCGGCCGGACGGTGGCGAGCAGGCGCGCGATCGCGGCGTCGTCGCCGGCGATCGCGGCGGCGACCGGCTCGTCGTGGTGCCGCCAGTGCGGCGGGAACACCTCGGGGGGCTGCGTCGCGGCGATCTCCCGGACCAGCGCCCGGCTGCGGACGCGCAGCAGGGCTCCCTCCACGTCGAGCCCGGCGCGCAGCGAGTCGTGCAGCGCGGCGTTGGACTCCCGCAGCTGCTCGGTGATCGCCCGATCCCCGTACTCGGTTGCCGGCATTTCGCTCACCTTTTCCTGTCCCGCTGGTCACCGGGCCGGGCGGCCCGGAGTCGCCTGAGGCGTTCCCGCACGTGGCGGAGGGTGGACCGGACCGTCGCGGGGGCGACCCGGAGCGCCTCCGCGATCTGGGACGGCGTGAACCCGTCGAGCGACCACGCCAGCACCATCCGCTGCTTGCCCGGGAGGGTGGCGAGCAGTTCGATGAGCCCCGCGTGCTGCTCGACCAGCCCGGCGAGTTCCTCGTCGACGTGCGGGTCGCCCGCCAGGGTCCAGTCCGCTCGCGCGTCGCCCGGGGCGTCGATCAGCCGCCCGGCGACCCGGCGCACCCAGGCCCGCGGGTCCTCGACGATCGGCCACGCCTCCAGCGCGTGCAGCATCGCCTCGGCGGCGACGTCGCGGGCCGCTTCGACCTCGAACCCGGCCTTGCAGAGGAACGCCACGAGCGCCGGGAAGTCGGCGCGGAAGAACGCGTCGAACTCGTCGTGACCGCACACGGAAACCCCACCACCCCTCGCCCTCACAAGGACAGGTGCACTGAGGGGCCCGCCACGTGTAACGATCGGATCAAGACTGCTCGGTAGGAGTAATGGACCGCGTTGGCTCGGTGACGGCTCGTGACGAACGGCCGCGGCGGTGGTCGGAGCCGTCCGCGAGCCGTGCCGCCCGGCTCCGCGAACGGCGGGTTCCGGACGCGCGGCGGAGATCGTCCCCGGCGACCGCGTTTCGATCACTCCCGACCGGAAACCCGTACCGGACAACGCGGAAGCGGACCGGTGCCGGCCGGCCCGCGACCCTTCGGCGGCCCGCGGACGTCGTCGATCGGGTGACGTGATCGACATCGAGATCCCAGGAAGAAAGGCGTACTCTCATGTGTTGCAGTCTTGGTTGCCCGGAGGGTGAGCCGGGGACCGAAGCCAAAACCCCCTTGACCCAGGCGGATACGCTCGCGCGCCCGCCGCAGTTAAGTCGGTTGACGCGCCCCAACAATGGGAAGCAGTAGAAGAAAGCTCAAGGAGGTGAACGAAGGAAATGGAAGCCACGATGACGGGCTGGGCGGAACTCGCGGCCTGCAAGGACGAGGACCCGGAACTGTTCTTCCCGATCTCCGAGGTCGGCCCCGGCGCCCGGCAGACGGCGCAGGCGAAGGCCGTGTGCGCGCGCTGCCCCGTGCGCGCCGAATGCCTCGGCTACGCGCTCGACAACGGCCTTGACCACGGCGTCTTCGGTGGCGTCACGGCGGTCGAACGCCGCCGGCTGGTGCGCACCGCGCCTGAGCGGCACCGAGCGGCCTGACGCGCCGCCCGGTGACCTCTTCCCGGCGGCCTCGAGCACAAGCACCGAATCCGGAAGAAAACCATTCCGGCCGTGTGCGCGCCCGGGTGGGTGATTCCCCGCGAATCACCCACCCGGGCTTTTTGCGCGCATTGGCTATGCGTCGCTTTGCATCTTTCCCGGGGAGTGGCGGGCACCGTCGCCGGCCGGCCACGTCTCCGGCAGGCCCCACGCCGCCGCCCCGAGCGACTCGAACGCGGCCATCGCCGTGACCACCCCGCCCTCGATCGTGAGGAGCGTGACTCCGAACCACCGGTGCTCGCGCTCGTCCGGGCGCCGCAGGTAAGTGGCCACCGCGGGCTGGCGGTTGGCGCGCACGGGCAGCATCCGGAACCGCCCGATGCAGTCGGGCGACGCCGGGTCCATCGAGAGCGACAGCGCCCGGATGATCGCCGCGCGACTGCCGAACCACAGCGTGTACGGCGGCATGATCGCCTGCGCGTCTTCGTGCAGCAGCCGGGCGACCGCGGCCGGGTCGCCGGCTTCGTACGCGGCGATGAACCGCTTGAGCAGGGCCGTTTCCTCGGCCGTCGGGTCGCCGGCCGTCCACTCCGCACGCCGCGCGGGCAACCGCTCACGCAACGTCGCGCGAGCCCGCTGGAGCGCGCTGTTCGCCGACGCCACGCTCGTCTCCAGCAGCGCCGCCGTCTCCTTCGCCGACCAGCCGAGCACGTCCCGCAGGATCAGCGTCGCCCGCTGCCGCGGCGGCAGGTACTGGACGGCGGCGAGGTAGGCCAGCTCGATGGTCTCCCGCTCGACCACGGCGGCGCCGGGGTCGTCGGTGCCGCCGGTGGTGTCGGGGGCCGCGCCGTCGAGCAGCCGGTCCGGGTACGGCTCGAGCCACGGCAGGTCGGCGGCCGCGATCGGCCCGGCGGGCTCCCCGGCCGGGCCGAGCTGGTCGGGCAGCACCCGCCGCGGACGGCGGGCGAGGACGTCGAGGCACGCGTTCGTCGCGATCCGGTAGAGCCAGGTGCGCACGCTCGCCCGGCCCTCGAACCCGTCGCGGCCCTTCCACGCGCGCAGGAACGTCTCCTGCGCGAGGTCTTCGGCGTCGGCCAGGGACCCGAGCATCCGGTAGCAGTGCACCTGGATCTCCCGGCGGTGCCGTTCGACGAGCGTCTCGAAATCCGGAGCGTGACCCACCCCGGCACGCTAGCGCACCCGGGTTGGGAGAATGCTGCGGTGAGCGGAACGGTGCTGGTACTGGGCGGACGCAGCGAGATCGGGCTGGCCGTGGCGAAACGCCTGGTCAGCGGGGACGTCCGGCGGTTCGTGCTGGCCGCGCGGCCGGGTGCGGACCTGACCGCGGAGGTCGCCGTGCTGCGCGAGGCCGGCGCCGAGACGGTGGCGACGGCCGAGTTCGACGCCGACGACCTCGCCGCGCAGGGTCCCTTCCTGGAGAAGGTGGCGGCCGAGCACGGGCCGCTCGAGACCGTCGTGCTCGCCTTCGGCGTCCTCGGCGACCAAGCGCGTGCCGAACAGGACAGCGCCCACGCCGCCGCGATCGTGCACACCGACTACGTCGCCCAGGTCGGCGTGCTGACCCACGCCGCGAACCTGCTGCGCGCGCAGGGGCACGGCCGGCTCGTAGTGTTCTCCTCGGTGGCCGGGGTGCGGGTGCGCCGCGCGAACTACGTCTACGGCTCCGCCAAAGCCGGTCTCGACGGCTTCGCGAGCGGCCTCGCCGACGCGTTGCACGGCTCCGGCGTCCACTTGCTGCTCGTCCGCCCCGGCTTCGTCATCGGCCGGATGACCGAAGGCATGACGCCGGCGCCGTTCTCCAGCACCCCGGATCAGGTGGCCGAAGCGACGGTCGCGGCGCTGGCCCGCGGCCGCGGGGTCGTCTGGGTGCCCGGATTGCTCCGTCCGGTCTTCTTCGTGATGCGCCTGCTGCCGCGCGCGATCTGGCGCAAACTGCCGCGGTGACGCGATAGCGTGGGCCACTGTGGCCGGTGCCACAGCACTTTCCCGTACGCACACCCCTACCGTGTGTGGCAAAACCGGTCCAGGGCCCGGATCCGGCTCGGCCGATCGGGCAGCGTCACAGCTTTCCGACAACTTTCTCAGCTGATTCCCAGCTAACGCGGTGATCCTCGAAGAAGGGGAACACGAGCGGGAAGCAAGGGGAAAGACGTGCTGTTGTCGTCGCGGGGGCGCCGGATCGGCGGCCGGGTCGCGCTCGGCGTCGTCTCGACGGTGGTGCTCGGCGCCACCGGCTACCTGTGGACGCAGCTGAGCTCCCTGGACGCCGGCATCGTCACCGCCGACGTCATCCCGCCCGCGGCACAGGTCGGCACCGACGAGACCCCGCCGGGCGAGCCGTTGAAGGTCGCCCAGAACCTCCTGCTCGTCGGGATCGACGCGCGGACCGACACCTACGGCAACCCGTTGCCACAGAACGTGCTCGACGCGCTCCACGCCGGTGGTGGCGACGACGGCGGTGACACCACCGACACGATCATCGTGGTCCACATCCCGGCGGGCGGCGCCGCGGCCACCGCGATCTCGATCCCGCGGGATTCCTATGTGGACATCGCGGGCGGGTACGGCAAGCACAAGATCAACTCGGCCTACAGCCGCGGCAAGAACGCCGCGATGTCCGGGTTGCGCGCCCAGGGGCTCTCCGGCGCGCAGCTGGAGGTGGCGGCGAACGAGGCGGGCGCGAGGACGACGATCCAGACCGTGGAGAAGTTCACCGGGCTGACGATCAACCACTACGCGGCGATCAACCTCGCCGGCTTCGACGCGCTGTCGCAGGCCGTCGGCGGTGTCGAGGTCTGCCTCAAGGCACCGGTGCACGACAGCTACTCCGGCGCGGACTTCGCGGCCGGCCCGCAGACGCTGTCCGGGGCGCAGGCGCTCGCCTTCGTCCGGCAGCGCCACGGCCTGCTCAACGGCGACCTCGACCGCATCGCACGGCAGCAGGCGTTCCTCTCCGGGATGGCGAAGAAGGTGCTGAGCGCGGGCACGTTCACCGAGCCGGCGAAGCTGGGTTCGCTGGTCAGCGCGGTGCAGGGGGCGGTCGTGCTGGACAAGGGCTGGGACATCTTGAGCTTCGCGCAGCAGCTGCGGGGGATGACCTCGGGCGCGATCGCCTTCGCCACCATCCCGGTGCAGAGCCTGTCGCTGGCGACGCCGTCCGACGGTGACGCGGTCAAGGTCGACCCGGCGCAGGTCCGGCAGTTCGTCACCACGGCGATCAGCACCGCCGCGGTCCGGGCCGCGGGTGACGACACGGCCGGCGCCGTGAAGCCGGTGGCCGCCACCGGCACGAAGGCGCCGGCGCCGGGCCCTTCTTCGGACGCGAAACAGCCGGCGGCCAGTACGGCCGCCGGCTGCGTGAACTAGCCCGTCACACGAACGCGGACTGCCCGGTGATCGCCTTGCCGACGATCAGGGTGTTCATCTCGCGCGTGCCCTCGAAGGAGTAGATCGCCTCGGCGTCGGCGAAGAACCGCGCGACGTCGTAGTCGAGGACGATCCCGTTGCCGCCGAAGATCTCCCGGCTCCACGCGACGACTTCGCGCATCCGCGAGGTGACGAACGCCTTGGCCAGCGACGAGTGCTCGTCCTGGAAGATCCCCGCGTCCTGCAGGCGGGCCAGCTGCACCAGCATGCCCCAGGAAGCGGTGATGTTGCCGAGGCTCTTCACGAGCAGGTCCTGCACCAGCTGGAAGCGGGCGATCGGCCGGCCGAACTGCGTGCGCTCCTTGGCGTAGTCCAGCGCGAGCTCGTAGGCGCCGATCATCACGCCCAGCGCCTGCCAGGCCACGCCGCCGCGGGTGGCGCGCAGGATCTCGGCGACGTCGCGGAAGGAGCCGATGCCCTGCAGGCGGTTCTCCTCCGGCACGCGGACGTCGGTGAGGGTGATTTCGGCGTTTTCGACGATCCGGAACGCCGTCTTGCCCTGGATCTTCTCCGCCACGAAGCCCGGCGTGCCCTTCTCGACGACGAACCCCTTGACGTGGTTGTCGTCGAGGTCGCGCGCCCACACCACGACGTAGTCGGCGAAGGTCGCGTTGCCGATCCACTTCTTGGCGCCGTTGAGGACCCAGGTGTTCCCGTCCCGCTTGGCCGTGGTGCGCATGCCGCCGGCGACGTCGGAGCCGCCGAGCGGTTCGGTCATCGCGAACGCGCCGATCTTGTCCATCGCGGCCATTTCGGGGAGCCAGCGATCGCGCTGCTCCTGGCTGCCGCCGCTGTAGATCGAGTACATCGCGAGTCCGTTGTGGACACCGAAGAACGTCGCCACCGAAGCGTCCGTGCGGCTCATCTCCATCGCCATCATGCCGGTGAGGAGGTGGCTGACTTCCGGCTTGTGCTCGCCGTAGCCCTTGTAGGACAGGCCCGCGAGGCCGGAGTCGCGGAACAGGCCGATGAGCTCCTTCGGGAAGGTGCCGGCCTCCCAGTTCTCGTTCACCAGCGGCTTGACGTCGGTGCGCATGAACTCGCGCGCCTTGACGAGCAGCTTGCGCTCGTCGTCGCTCAGCAGCGTTTCGAAGTTGTAGAAGTCGGCGGTCAGCTGGCCTTCGAGTGCTTCCATGGTCATATCAGTTCTCCTCCAATGCCTTCAGGACGGCGAGCTGCTTGCGGTCGCGCGTCTCGGCGAGTTCCGAGTACGTGGAGGAGCCGTAAGCCTTTTCGACAGCTTCGATGAGCTGTTCCTGCTCTTCGGGGCTCTGGCTGGGGTTGCCCAGCCCGGCCCACATCTGCTTCATGGACTTGCCGATGTGCCCGGCCATGTGCCGGTAGCCGCCGGGGCCACCGCCGAGGTGCGAGCCGAGGAACGGCCCGACCGTGGCCCAGCGGATGCCGAGCGAATTCGTGATCACCTTGTCGAGGTCCTCCGGCGTGACGACACCCTGCTCGACGAGGTAGATCGCCTCGCGGCTGAGCGCGTTCTGCAGCCGGTTGCCGACGAACCCGGGGATCTCCTTGCGCTCCACGACCGGGGTGCGGCCGAGGAAGGTGTAGAAGTCGACAGCGGCTTGGACCGACTCGTCGCTGGTGTGCTCGCCGGGGACGACCTCGACCAGCGGGATCAGGTGCGGCGGGTTGAACGGGTGCCCGATGAGGATCCGGCTCGCGTCGGCCAGCTCGCCGGTGAACGCCGTCGAGGGGATGGCGCTGGACGAGCTCAGCAGCAGCGCGTGCGCCGGTGCTTCCTCGACGAGCTGCCGGAACAGGTCCTTTTTGAACTCGACGTTTTCCGGGCCGTTCTCCTGCACGACGTCCGCGTCTCGCACGGCTTCGGTGACGTCCGCGGCGATCCGGACGCGGCTCGCCAGCTCGGCGGCGGTGGTGCCGAGGTGCGGAGCGAACTGGTCCAACGCCTGCGAAACGGCCTCGGCGAGGTCGGGACGGGGGTCGGTGACCCGGATGGTCAGGCCGTGGTGGGCGAACAGCGCCGTCCAGGACAGGCCGATGGTGCCGGCACCGATGACTGCGGCGTTCTTCATGCCTGGGCTCCCTTCAGGTAGTCGAAGACCGGCTTGACCGGAGCGAGCGTCAGGTCGGTGCGGATGTGGCTCGCGGAGACGACCTCCAGCACCGGCAGGTCGGCCAGCGGGGCCAGGACGTGCTGGAACAGCTGCAGCCGGGCCGGGGCGGTGTAGGCCTCCTTGACCACGACGTCGGTGATCTCGGTGCGGACCAGCTCCTGGACGCGCGGAGCGCCGTCGTAGCCGGGGATCGTCTTGAGCATGAACGTCGGGACGGTGATCTGGCGTTCGGCCTCGCGGACGTCCAGCTCGTGGTGCTTGTAACCCATGGTCGCCGTCGCCACCCGCAGCGTCCCGTAGTCCAGCGTGCCGACGAGAACGCCGTTGTCGACATAGAGCTTCGGGCTGCCGGCGGTCTTCGGGTACGCGCTGACCTCACGCCCGGACGCGGTGGCCGGGAAGTTGTCGAGGTACATCGCGTGCAGGTACTCGCCGCGCTCGCCGTCGAAGCTGACCTCGATCGCCTGGCCGGACTCGGTGTACGGGCCGTAGCCGGAGACGTCGCCCATCTTCATGACTTCGAAGCGCACCAACGGTTCCTCGACCCGCAGCGGCTCCGGGACGACCGCGCGCAGGGCGTCGGCGTCGGTGCGGTAGACGATGTTGAGGTACTCGCGGTCGGTGAACCTCGGGACCACGGGCGCGAACGCCGGGGCGGTCAGCGGGGTCGTCACGTGCCGGCGGACTTCTTCGATCTTCATGGTTATTCGCCTGTCCACTTCGGAGCGCGGCGCTCGGCGAAGGCGGTCATGCCCTCGCGGACGTCGGCGGACTGCATCAGCTTCTTGGTCTCTTCACGCTGCAGGGCAAAGGCTTCCGCCTCCGAGCCGCGCACGATCTTCTTGACGGCGGCGAGCGCGAGGGGCGCGTTCTCCGCCAGCTTCTCGGCGAGGCCGACGGCGACCGCCGCGGCGTCACCGTCCGCGGTCACGCGGTTGACCAGGCCGAGCTCGCCGGCGCGGCGGCCGGTGACGGGCTCGCCGGTGAGCAGGAACTCCATCGCGAGGTGGTGGGGGATCCGCTTCGGCAGCCGGATCACGCCGCCGCCCGCGGCGATCAGGCCGCGCTTGACTTCCGGAAGCCCGAACCGGGCGTTTTCCGCGGCCACGATCAGGTCGCAGCCCAGGGCCAGTTCGAACCCGCCGCCCATGGCGAACCCTTCGACGGCGGCGATCAGCGGCTTGGTCAGCTTGGCTTCGGTGAGGCCGCCGAACCCGCGGCCGGGGATCTCCGGCGACTCGCCCTTGAGGGCGGCCTTGAGGTCCATCCCGGCGCTGAAGGTGTTCTCGGCGCCGGTCAGGACACCCGCCCGGAGGGTGGGGTCGCCCTCGAGTTCGTCGAGGGCCGCGGCCAGCCCGGCCGCGACGGCGGCGTTGACCGCGTTGCGGGCCTGGGGCCGGTCGATGGTGATCAGCAGGGTGCTGCCGATCCGTTCGGTGCGTACTTCACTCATGACTCGCTTCTTTCAGAGTTCCGCGAGGACTTCGGCGGTGTCCTGGCCGGCCAGCGGGGCCAGGCGGCGGATCGAGCCGGGCGTCGCGGAGAACTTCACCGGGATGCCGACCGTGCGGATGGTGCCTTCGCTCGGGTGCTCGACGGTGTCGAGCAGGTGGCCGTCGCGGACGTACGGGTCTTCGTGCGCGTTGTCCAGCTCCAGCACCGGAGCCATCGGGATGCTGTGCTTGGCGCACACCTCGGCCCACTCTTCGGTGGTCAGCGCCGGGGCGCACACCGCGATCTGCGCGCTCAGCCACTCGTTGTCGGCGCGGTTGATGGCGTCGCCGTTCACCCGCGGGTCGGCGGCGAGGTCCGGGCGCTCGGCCGCGGCGAAGAAGTCGCGGAAGTTCTGCGGGTTGTAGGGGATGACGCAGGCGAGGCCGTCCTTGGTGCGGACCGCGGCGTGGCCCTTCGTCATCGACAGCGCGAACCCGGTGGGGCCGGTGGCCGGCTCGTAGGTGTGCCCGGCGAGGTGTTCGACGAGGTTGAACGCGATGAGCGTGTCGGTCATCGGGATCTCGATCTGCTGGCCCTGGCCGGTCTTGTCGCGGTGGACGAGCGCGGCGAGCACGCTGTAGGCGATGGTCAGCGACGAGACCTTGTCGCCGATGATCGTCGGCAGGTAGACCGGCTCGCCGAGCGCGCGGTTGGCCACGTCGACCAGGCCGGAGGAGGCCTGCACGGTCTCGTCGTAGGCGGCGTTCCCGGCCCGGTCGGAGTCGCTGCGGAAGCCCTGCGCGTGGGCGTAGACCAGGCGCGGGTTGCGCGCGGCGACGTCGGCGTAGTTCAGGCCGAGCCGGGCCAGCGCGCCGGGGCGCATGTTGGTGATCAGCACGTCGGCCGTGTCGATCAGCTTGAGGGCCTGCTCGCGCTCGGTTTCGTCCTTGAGGTTGAGGGCCACGCTGCGCTTGTTGCGGTTGACGTTGAGGTTCAGCGCCGTCATGCCCGGCGTGGTGCGGTACTCGCCCACCCGCACGGTGTCCGCGGGGGACTCGATCTTGATCACGTCGGCGCCCAGGTCGCCGAGGATCTGCGCCGCGTACGGGCCCATGACCACGGTCGAGAGGTCGATCACGCGCACGCCGTCCAGAGGTCCGGTCGTGATGTCCGTCATCTTGTCGTCCTTTCGCGCCTTGCTGGTTCGCTCTACTTACGAACGTAGGCGCGTCCGGCGGGAAAGGGAATGATCATGATGCGCACAATGGTATGACTCTGGTGGTCATACCATTCTTCTAGCTGCTGAGCGGCTCGGCGAAGATCTCTTTCGCGGCGTCGACGAGCTCGCGCAGGTCGCCGTCGGTGCGGTCGCGCCGCCAGAGCAGGCCGGTGTCCAGCTGGGGGCGGAAATCCGTGAAGGGCAGGACGGTGACGTTGTCGAGCCGGTAGCCGTGCATCGGGCTCTTGGCGTCAAGCATGGAAATGGAAAAGGCTTCACCGCTGGAGATGATTTCCGACGTCCCGCCGTACCCGGTGTTGCTCAATCGGATGCGTTTCTTGACGCCCAGTTCGCTCAATTGGTGGTCCAGCTGCTCGAAATAGGCGGGAACGATTTCCCCTGGTGAGGCGACGTACGGGAATTCGGTCAGCTCGGCCAGGCTGACCGAGTCACGGCCGGCGAACAGGTCGGCGGGGACGACGGCGCCGAGCCGTTCGGTCATCACGGGCAGCTGTTCCAGCGCGGGATCGGTGACCGGCAGCCGGGCGAGGGTGAGCGCGAGCTTCCCGTCGTGCACGCCCTGCACGAGGTCGGCGGTGGTGCCGGGCCAGCGCTTGAGCTCGTAGCTTTGTTTCACCCGCTCGGCGAGAGCGTTGACCCGGTCCCGCAGAGCGGGGTGCACCCCGGCGGGCATGCCGAGGAAAACGGTGCTGCGCTGCGGCTTGGTGGCTTCTTCGAGCTTCCACGGAATGGCGCTGACCTGCTCGAGAACGTCCCGCGCGAGCGGCAGCAGCGCTGTCCCGGCCTCGGTGAGCGTGACGTGGTGGGTGCTGCGGTCGAACAGCTGCTGCCCGAGCTCGTGTTCGAGGTCCTTGATCCGCTGGCTGAGCGGGGACGCGGCCATGTGCAGCTTCCGCGCGGCCGCGGAAAAGTTCAGCTCCTCGGCGACCGCGACGAAGTAGCGCAGGTGCAGCATCTCCATCCCCCGACCCTAACGAGCCGACGCTCCGGGTACGCGAGCCGACCCTCCGGGTACGCGAGCCGACGCTCCGGGTACGCGAGCCGACCGTCCCGGTACGCCCGGTCCGCCCATCGAAGTACCCGGACGGTCGGCTCGCGTACCCAGGGAGTCGGCTCGCGTACCTGGACGGTCGGGTCAGGGGCGGGGGAGCGGGACCGTGGTGGGGGTCAGGGGGAAGGTGAGGGTGAACGCGGCGCCGCCTTCGGGGGCCGGTCCCGCGGTCAGCGTGCCGCCCATGCGGGTGACCAGGGCGTGGACCAGGGCCAGGCCGATGCCGGAGCCGACCGGACGGCGGTCGCGGTAACGGGCGTTCAGGACGCCCCGCTCGAACGCCACCGGGTAGTCCTCCGGCGCCAGGCCCGGGCCGCCGTCGCGGACCGCCAGCGAAGCCGACGAATCGGACACCGACAACGAGAACACCATCGGCGCCCCCGAGGGCGTGACGCGCAGGGCGTTCTCCGCCAGCCCGTCGACGACCTGGCGCAGCCGCCGCGCGTCCGCCAGCACCGGGACCGGGGAAGGCGGCGCCGAAACCGACAGCCGGACGTCCTCCCGGCCGCACCGCAGCTGCCACACCTCCGCGCAGTCGCGCACCAACGCGGCCAGGTCCACCGGAGCCATGTCCAGCCGGAACTCGTCCGCGCCCAGGCGGGCCAGCTCCAGCAGGTCCGTGACCAGCCGCTCGAGCCGCACCGCCTCCCGCTGGATCGTCTGCCCGGCCCGCACCGCGTCGGGCCCGGTGGCGACGCCGTCCGCGATCGCCTCCGCGAAGCCCGTCACGGCGGTCAGCGGCGTCCGCAGCTCGTGCGACACCGACAGCAGGAACTCCCGCTGCCGCGCCTCGCTGACGGCCAGCGCGTCGGCCAGCGAGTTCAGCGACCCGGCCACCTCCGCCACCTCGCGGGGCCCCTGCACCGGCACCCGCACGTCGCGCCGCCCCGCCCGCAACGATCCGGCGGCCAGCGCGGCCCGGCGCAGCGGACGGCCCAGCAGCCGGCCCGAGACGAAGCCCGCCACGGCGGCCACCAGCAGCCCGATCCCGAGCGCCAGCAAGATGTTGCGCACCAGCGCCCGTTGCGTCGCCTGGGCGTTGCGCGCGGGCAGGACCAGCGCGAACGCCGCCCCGCGCGGGCCCACCACCCGCGTCTCGACCAGGTACTGCGACCCCGCCACCGTGACGCGCCCCGAGTGGTCCGCCGCCAGCCCGAGCTTCCCGGCGGCCTGGACCGCGACGGCGTCCCCGACCGCCTGCCCGCCCGCGCGGCGGACCACCACCGAGATGCCCTGCCCGCGCACCACGTCGGCCACCTTGCCGACACCCAGCCGGTTGCCGATGCCCGTTTCGTCCAATTGCGACGCGACGACGTCGGCCTGCGCGGCCAGCGTCGACTGCAGCACGTTGTCCGCCGTGGTCCGGATCAGCCGGGACGCGACCAGCGCCGCCACGATCACCGCGACGCCCGCGACGGCCAGGCACACCAGCGTGATCCGCCCGGTCAGCGTTCCCCGGTACTTCACGCCGGGTCCGCCGCGTAGCCGATGCCCCGCACCGTCCGAATCGGACTCGACGGCCCGAGTTTCGCGCGCAGCTGAGCCACGTGGACGTCCACGGTGCGCGTCCCCGCCGCGGCGGCGTACCCCCAGACGGCACTCAGCAGCTGGTCGCGCGAAAGCACCTGCCCCGGGTGCCGGAGCAGGTGCGTGAGGAGGTCGAACTCCGTGGACGTCAGGGAAATTTCGGCGTCACCCGCCCACGCCCGCCGGGAAAGCACGTCGACGCGTGCGCCGCCCACGGCGAACGTCTCCGCGGCCGGCGCCACCCCGGAGGCCCGGCGCAGCACCGTCCGGACCCGGGCCGCCAGCTCGCGCGGGCTGAACGGCTTGGTGAGGTAGTCGTCCGCGCCGATCTCCAGGCCCAGCAGGCGGTCGAGCTCGTCGTCGCGGGCCGTGACGAACAGCACCGGCGTCCAGTCCCCGGCCGCGCGCAACGCCTTGCAGATCTCGATGCCGTCCATTCCGGACAGTCCGATGTCGAGCACGATCGCCACCGGCTTGAGGCGCCGGACGGCGTCCAGGGCCCGGCCGCCGTCGGCCTCGACGTGCACACCGAAGCCGTCGCGCTTGAGGTAGAGCGCCGCCAGCTCGGCGATCGCGGCCTCGTCCTCGACCACGAGGACGAGGCCGCGTCCCGGTGACCCCATGCCTGCTCCCGTCTCCGCCGTGTTCAGAGGGGAGACGCTAGCCGGTCAGGGCGAGCCATCGCTGTTCATGTCCGACTCGATACCGTTCAGTGCCGACTCGATCCCGCTCAGCTCGCCGGACGGCGAAGACGACGACACCGACGACGGCGCGGGCGCGTCGCCGGAGGGTGAGCCCATCAGGTTGTCGCGGCAGGCCGAGCAGCCGAGCGCGATGACCGCGGCGGCCCCGACCGCTGCCGCGATCCTCGCGCCCCTCACTTGGCCGGCTTGCAGTGCGCGGACGCGAAGGCGTCCAGCTTCTGCTTGGCCGTGTCCAGCTCGCCGATCCGGCCCTGCCGCTTGGTGGCGCGCTGGTCCAGCTGGTCGGCGCGAGCGGTGTGCCCCGCCGCGCGCTGGTCGGCCGCCCGCGCCTTGAGGTTGGCCACCGAGCCCTTGATCTCGGCGCCGCCGTTGATCCGCTTCTTCAGGTTGTCGGCCCGCTTCTGCAGCTTCGGCACCCAGTCCGAGCAGACCTGCTGCGACTCCTGCGGGCTGAGCGTGATCGGCGCGACCGGCGCCGGCGACGTCGTCTGGGCCGACGCCAGCGGCGCCGCCACCAGCAGGCAGGCCGCGCTCGCGCCGCCCGCCAGCGCCAGCCGCGTCCAGGTGGTTCCTCGCATCGTCTCTCCCTCGTGTCCGTTCCGGAGTGCTCCGGGGTACGAGGAGAACTCTGGCGGGGCGGTGTTCGGAGGGCGTCCGCCGAGTGTTCGGGCTTTGTAAGGCCGACGGTGACCGACGTCCGCACGAGGTCGAACGTCATCGTGTACGCCCGGCCCGGGGACGCGCGACGCCGAGCCGGTCTCCACTCACGCCGTCTGGCGGATCGCGTCCGCGTAGGAGCATCGAGCCAGATGATCACGGGTTTTCGTACATCGCCAGGAACTTCTCCATGGCGGCGTCGACGGCTTCGCGGTCGCCGGTCGTGACGAGGTCGAGCAGCAGGCCGCGGGCGACGGCGAGCCCGAGGCGGGCGTGGGCGGGCCGGTCGGCCGCCGGGACACCGAGCTGGGCGAGCCGGGCTTCGATGGGGCCGAGCCAGTTTTCGATCACGCCGTCGAGGAACTCCGCCGTGCCCGGGGTGCCGCCGAGTGCCTGGCCGTAGAGCTGGAAGAACAGCTTCTCGTTGGCGCGCAGGTCGTCGTCGGTGAGCCGGCGCCAGAACTCCGCCGGGTCGAGGCCGGCGAGCGCGGCGCGCTGCCGGGCCTCGACCTCCCGCGCCACCGCCGTGAGCAGGCCTTCCTTCGAGCCGAAGTGGTAGATCAGCATGCGGTGGCTGGTGCCGAGGTCCGCGGCCAGTGCCCGCAGGCTCCGGCCGGCCCCGCCGTGGTGGGCGATGTGGTCGATCGCCGCGTCGAGCAGCTTGGCGCGCGGGCTTGCGTCGATCATGTACCAGATGGTACACGTACCAAATGGTACAACGCATTTCGGTCCACGCCCGGACGGCCGCTCCGGCCGACGCCGTCTACGCCCTGCTGCGCGACGGCCGGAGCTGGCCGGCGTGGTCGCCGCTGGGGTCGTTCGAGCTGGTCCGCGAGGGGGAGGGCGAGCCGGAAGGCCTCGGCGCGGTCCGGCTGTTCAAGACGAACGGCGTCCGCTCGTACGAAAAGATCGTCGCGCTCGAGCCCGGCCGCCGGTTCGGCTACGCGCTGGAGCACGGCCTGCCGCTGCGGGACTACGTGGCCTACGTCGACCTCTCGCCCCGCGACGGCGGCACGGACATCCACTGGCACTCGACGTTCACGCCGAAGATCCCCGGCACGGGCTGGTTCTACCGGTGGTTCCTCGGTTCCTTCATCAAGCGGGTGGCCGCCGGGTTGGCCGCCACCGCCTGATCGGCGTGTTACTCTCCCGGGGAGAGTGAGGAGGTGCCCCGTGGAGCCCGATCCGTACGACCGCAACTGCCCGACCCGCCAGCTGCTCGACCGCATCGGCGACCAGTGGACGGTGCTGATCGTCGGCGCCCTTTCCGCCGGCCCGCTGCGGTTCACCGAAATCGGCCGCCGGGTGGACGGGATTTCCCAGAAGGTGCTGACGCAGACGCTGCGCAGCCTGGTCCGCGACGGCATCCTCACCCGCACGACGTACCCGACGATCCCGCCGAAGGTCGAGTACGAGCTGACCGCGCTGGGCCGCAACCTGTCCGAGCCGCTGGACGTGCTCGACCGCTGGGCCCGGCGGCACATGTCGTCGGTCCAGGAGGCCCGGGACGCCTATGACGCGGAGCACACGCCCGCGTCCGCGTAGTCACCCCGGCTGGACAGCTCCTGGACAATCCGTAGCGTTCCGGGTTCCGCCGTCCCGTCCGCAGGGACACTGTCGCGGTGCTCAACGAGACCGTGCCCGCACCGGGCTGGGGAGTCGTTGCGGTCGCCGCGTTGTTCGCCTTCGCGGTGTCGCTGACCTCGGTCGTCACGCCGCCCAGTGGCCGGCGGAGTCTCCTGCGCAACGCCAACGTCCTGGGCACCCTGTTCCACGAAGGCGGCCACGCGCTGGTGATCCTGCTGACCGGCGGCGACGTCGCCCGCGTCGCCATCACCAGCGCGGGCTCCGGCCACGTCGAAGGCAAGCACGAATCGGGGCTCGGCGCCGTGCTGGCCGGGGCCGCCGGGTACGCGATGCCGCCGCTGGCCGGGCTGGGCGCGGCCGTCCTGCTGCACCGCGGGCACGTCCAGGCCGTGCTCGTCCTGACCCTCGCCGCGCTGGCGTTCCTGCTGCTGTTCGCCCGGGACCTGCTCACCGTCATCCTGATCGTCTTGGTGGGAGCGGTCGTGTACTCGGCCCTGAGCTACGCCCCGGGCTGGCTGCGCACCGGCATCGCGTACACCGAAGCCTGGCTGCTGCTGACCAGCGAGCTCGACGGCGTGCGCATCCTGGTCGTCAACCGCAAGCAGAACGGGTACAAGTCCCAGAAGGACGACGCCGCGGCGCTGGCCAAGCGCACCAAGATGCCCTCACCCCTGTGGATCGGCGGGTGGTTGCTGCTCAACGGCTGGGCGATCTGGCACGCCGCGCCGCTGCTGTTTCACTAGCGGGCCACCAGCCCGGCTTCGTGGGCCAGCAGCCCGGCCTGGGTCCGGTTCGCACAGTCGAGCTTCACCAACATCCGCGACACATAGCTCTTCACCGTCGCCTCGGCCAGGTGCAGCCTCGCCGCGATGTCCGCATTGGACAGTCCGGAACCGAGGCAGTCCAGGACGTCCCGCTCCCGTTCCGTCAGCACCGCTGTCCGCCGCCGGGCGTCTTCCCCGCGTTCGCGGCTGTCCGACGACAACGCCACCAGGCGGCGCGCGGCCGACGGCGAAAGCACCGTGTGGCCGTCCGCCGCCACCCGGACCAGGCCGATCAGGTCCTCCGGGGGCGTCGACTTCACCAGGAAGCCCGCGGCGCCCGCGCGCAGCGCCCGGATCACGTAGGTGTCCGCGTCGAACGTCGTCAGGGCGACCACCGCCGGCGGGTCGGGCAGCGCCGTGATGCGCGCGATCGCCGTCAGCCCGTCCACCCCCGGCATCCGCAGGTCCATCAGCACCACGCGCGGCCGGTGCCGGACCACGGCCTCGACGGCTTCAGCGCCGTCGGCGGCCTGGGCGACCACTTCGATGTCGGCCGCCGAACCCAGGATCGTGCGCAGGTGCGCGCAGACCATCGGCTCGTCATCGACCACGAGCACCGGGATCACAGTGCGTGCCTTCCGCCGTCGGGACGTAGGCGGGCAGTATCGCACCGACCCGGAACCCGCCGCCGGGTCGCGGGCCCGCGTCGAAGCGCCCGCCGACCAGTTCGACGCGCTGCCGCAGCCCGGCCAGCCCGGCGCCGGAACCGCTGCCCGCCAGCGCCGGGTCCGGCGGGTGCGCCGCCGCCGTGCTTTCCACCGAGACGTCGAGGCCGCCCGGGTGGTAGCGCAGCGACACCGTCACCGACGCACCCGGCGCGTGCTTGCGCACGTTCGTCAGCGCCTCCTGCACGAGCCGGTACGCGGTGCGCGCGACGGTCGGCGACACCTGCGCCGGGTCGCCGTCCACCACGAGGTCCGTCGCCACCCCGACCGAGCGGGACTCACTCACCAGCCGCGCCGGATCGCCGGGCTCCTCCGGGCTGAGCGTCCGCGGCCCGGTCTCGGCGCCGTTGCGCAGGACGCCGACGAGGTCGCGCAGCTCGTCCAGCGCCAGCGCGCCTTCGCGGCGGATGTCCTCGGCCGCCGTCCGCGCGGCCGGGTCGGCCGACGTCACGCCGAGCGCGCCGGCGTGCAGCACCATCAGGCTGAGCCGGTGCGTGACGACGTCGTGCATCTCGCCCGCGAGCCGCCGCCGTTCCGCCGCCCGGGCCTGCTCGGCGAGCAGGTGCTGCTCGCGCTCGGCGCGTTCCGCCCGGTCGCGCAGCGACTGCAGCAGCTGCCGGCGGGCTTCGAAGTACAGCGAGGCCAGCGCCGGCAGCGCGGTGTTGAGCAGGCCGAACGACGTCGTCGCCCAGCTCGGCGTCCACGGCCGCGCGGCCAGCACGGCCAGGATGCCGGCCACCCACAGCACGGTCCGCTTGTCCAGCACCCGGGCCGCTTGGGACAGGATCACCGGGGTGATCGTCGGCACGGTCGTCAGGGCGAGCGGGTGGAGCGGCACGAGCAGGCCGGGCGCGAAGGTGTCGGCCGCGAGCATCGCGAACGCCGCCGCGGTGACGAACGCGCAGACCGGGCCGGGGAACCGGAACAGCAGCACCAGCGAGAGGTCGCAGGCGAGCTGCAGGACCAGCCCGGCCGCCGGGCCCCACGCGCCGGTCGTCCGGTCGCCGAGGACGTGGAGGAGGACGTTCATCCCGGCGAACGCGAGGGCCGCGAAGATCAGCCAGCAGGCGTCGGAGCGGCTCGGCCAGAGCGGCCGCCGGGCGGTGGTCACGCGGTCAAGGTAACGGCTGTCCCGGGCCGTCGCCCCGGATGCGCAACCAAAGTTGCGGGCCGCCGGGGAAGGCGGCAACGTTCGTCGCCGCGATCACCGCCGTCGTCCGGTTCCGCCCGCGCCCCGGATCCGGTGGACTGGGGACCCGACGACGAGGGACGGAACCTGAGATGAGCGAGCTGTCCTTGCCCGCCCGGGCTTACCTGCTGGCGTGCGACACCGCGCGGAACCGGTTGCCGGACCGCGAGCGCGTGGCGCTGCTGGTCCGCGCGGCGGCGCTGACGGACCTGGTGCTGCGCGGCCAGGTCGCCGACGACGCCGGCCGGCCGGCGGTGACCGGCGCGGGCGGCACCGGTCACCTGGTGCTCGACGACCTGCTCGCCGAGCTCACCGCCGAACCGCATCGGAAGTGGCGCGCCTGGGTGCGCCGCGGGGCGCGCGGGACGTTGCATTCGCTGGAGGCGCAGCTCGACGCGGCGGGGGTGATCACGCTGCGGACGTCCCGGGTGCTGGGGCTGTTCCCGCGTCGCCGTCCGGAGGTCCGCGAGCCGGCTTCCGCGGCCGCGTTGCGGGACGAGGTGCGGGCGGCGTTGCGCGGTGACGCGCCGGTGTCCGCGGACATCGCGGCCCTGACGTCGCTGGCCGCGGTGGTCGAGCTGGGTGACGTGCTCCCGCGAGCCGAGCGCCGCCGCCACCGCGACCGGCTCGCCCGGCTGGAGGAGCAGGCGGGTGCCGCGGTCCCGGCCCTGCGCAAGGTGATCCGCGAACTCCGCGCCGCCCGCACGGCAGCGATCTCCGCGGCCTCCGGCGGCGGCGGAGGCTGACGTCGTGTCGTCCCTCCGAGCACGCGTGTCGACCCCGGGATCACGCGCGTCGACCGTTCCCGCACACGTCGTTCGTGCGCGAAGGGTCGACACGCGTGATTGAGGAGCCGACACGCGTGATTGCCGGGACGACACGGTCAGGGGGTGCTGGCGCAGTTCGCTTCGGTGCCCGCCGAAGCGACGCGGGCCTAGGTTCGGGGCATGGACGAATTCCGTGCCCTGCACGTCCCCGGATCCCCGCTGCTGCTGCCGAACGCGTGGGAGTTCGGCGTCGGCGCCTTCCTCGCCGCGCAGGGCTTCCGCGCCCTGGGCACGACCAGCCTCGGCGTCTCGGCGGCGGCGGGGGAGCCGGATGGGGCGCCGTCGACGCGCGACGCGACCGTCGCCCTCGCCACCCGCCTGGCGCGGCTGGACGTGCTCGTCAGCGTCGACATCGCCGACGGCTTCAGCGCGGACCCGGCGGCGGTCGCCGATCTCGCGGCCGAGCTGGCCGGTGCGGGCGTCGTCGGCGTCAACCTCGAAGACGGCCGGATCGACGGCTCGCTCGCCCCGGTCGAGGTCCAGTGCGCCCTGGTCACGGCGGTCAAGGAGCGCGCACCCGGCCTGTTCGTCAACGCCCGGACTGACACGCACTGGGCGGGCGACCGCTCGCTCGCCGAGGCCGAGCGGCGGGTGCGGGCGTACGCGGCGGCGGGTGCGGACGGCGTCTTCGTGCCCGGCCTCGCCGAGCCGGCCGACGTCGAGCGCATCGTCGGCGCCGGCCTGCCGCTCAACCTCCTGTTCCTGCCCGGCAAGGTCACCGTGGCCGGGCTGGCGGAGCTGGGCGTCGCGCGGGTCAGCCTCGGTTCGCTGCCGTACCGGATGGCGCTCGCCGCCGCGGCGGAAACGGCGCTGGCCGTGCGCGACGGCCGTGACCTGCCGCTGAGCCCGCCGTCCTACGCCGACGTCACCGCGCTGCTGCCGTAAATTCGGGTGGGCCGCCCCGGCCCGGTCTGCTTGGCTCGGGGGCATGCGTGCCTTCGGAACCGACTTCGCCGCCCCGCCCGGATACCTGAACACGCCCAGCGTCGGCATCCCGCCCGCGCCGGTGGCCGAAGCCGTGGCCGAATCGGTGGAACGGTGGCGGACCGGCGCGATCCGGCCGGACGAGTTCGACGAGTACGTCACGCGGGCGCGGGCCGGGTTCGCCCGGCTGGTCGGCGTCGAGCCCGGGCGCGTCGCGAGCGGCGCCTCGGTCTCGCAGCTCATCGCCAACGTCACCGCGGCGCTGCCCGCCGGCACCCGCGTGCTCGCCGCCGAGGGCGACTTCACCAGCGTGACGTTCCCCTTCGCGGCGCACCCCGGTGTCACGGTGACCGAGGTGCCCTTGGCCGAGCTGCCCGCGCGGGTCGAGGGCCACGACGTCGTCGCGGTGAGCGTCGTCCAGTCCGCCGACGGCCGGATCGTGGACCTCCCGGCGCTGCGGGCCGCGGCCGAGGCCGCCGGGGCGGCGGTGCTGCTGGATGCGACGCAGGCGGTCGGCTGGCTGCCGCTGGACCTCGCCTGGGCGGACTGGGTGGCCGGGACGGCCTACAAGTGGCTCGGCTCGCCGCGCGGCAGCGCGTGGCTCGCGGTGCGGCCGGACGCGCAGGAGCGCACCCGCGCGGTCGCGGCGAACTGGTACGCGGGGGAGGACCCGTGGGCCACGGTCTACGGCCTCCCGCTGCGGCTGGCCGGCGACGCCCGCGCGTTCGACCTCTCGCCCGCCTGGCTGGCCCAGGTCGGCTCGGCGGTGGCGCTGGAGTACTTCGCCGGCCTCGACCTCGCCCAGGTCCGGGCGCACAACACCGGCCTCGCGGACACGCTGCTGGAGAAGCTGGGCCGGCCGCCGCGCGGCACCGCGATCGTGTCGCTCGAGGGCGACCCGGCCCGGGTCGCCGAGGCGGGCGTCGTGTCGAGCGTCCGCGGCGGCCGGGTGCGGGTCGGTTTCCACCTCTACAACACCCTTGACGACGTCGAACGCGTCTTACCCGCATTCGAGTGAACCTCGAAAGTGAAGTGAACTACCGTATGACCCTGTGGTTGGTGCGCATTTCACCCCAGGCCCGTCCGACACCACGGCCCCGCTGGGCGCGGTACCCCCGCAGCCCCGCCCGCCCGTGCCGGGGCCGCCGGCTCGTGACACCCGGTCCCTGCTGCTCAGGGGGGCCGGGCTGGTCGCGATCGCCGTCGTCTCCGGGCTGCTGTGGTTCCTGATCCGGCACGACTCGACGCCGGACGGGCCGGTCGCGCAGCCGCCGGCGCAGAACACCGGGAAGTTCAAGTTCACCCTGGTCGCGGGGCCGGCGAAGACGACGGACTGCGTCGAGAAGTCCTACGGCAAGACGAAGGCCTTCTTCCAGGACACGCCGTGCCAGTCGCTGGTGCGCGCGCTGTACACGACGGAGTCGGGCGGCGCGAAGGCGCTGGTGTCCGTGGCGCTGGTCGGCATGCCGGACTCGGCGAAGGCGAAGGCGCTCAAGGCGCTGACCGAGCAGGACGAGACCGGCAACGTCACCGACATGGTGAAGGACAAGACGTTCGCCGGCACCGGCACGCCGAGCGTGAGCGGCGCGGACGCGGCCTACTCGTCGAAGGTCGAGGGCACGAACACGACGATCGTGCTGGCCGATTTCTACGCCAAGCACAAGGACAAGGACCTGATCGAGAGCATCGCCGACGACGCCCTCCGCCTGTCGGCCGACCTGCACCCCTGACCCGGGCGCCCTGCCGCGGCCGGTCGTGAGTGGTAAGGCGGGTTCTAACCCGCCTTACCACTCACGACGCGGGGTCAGCTCGTCTGGCCGGGCATGGCGATCGCCACCGGCTTCTCGCCCGCCTCGGAGCGCCACGGCGTGCCTCGCCGCGAGGCCGCCACCAGGGCGTGCAGCGCCGTCGTGCGCAGGCCGGCGTCGTCGGTGTGGTCGATCACCGCGAGCCACGCGGCCGCGCAGTCCGCTTCGGCCGTCGCCACCACCTGGGACGCCGACTTCGCGTCCGTCACCGGGGTCTTCGGCACGTACGCCGCCTCCGGGGCCACCGGGGTCGCCCCGGCCGCCGAGAGCGTCGTCTGCAGGTAGTCGCGGCGCAGGGCGTGCTCCGCCGTGCCGCTCTTCTGCGCGTCGCCGAATTCGCCCGGCAGGAACGCGCTGACCAGCCCGTACACCCACATCGCCGCGTGCTCGGCCGCCAGTGCCACCTGCAGCGGGTCGACCGCCTCCGGGGGCACCGCGCCGGCCGGGGCCGTCCCCACCTTCGGGGCGTCCTCGCCCGGCCCCAGCGCGGGGGCGGTGCGCTGCAGCGCCGCGCAGCCCGCCGCCACCGCCGCGACCAGCCCGGCGCGGTAGCGCGGCAGCCCGCCGACGAGGTCTTCGGCCTGCTTGCGGGCGGCCGCCAGCCGGTCCTTCAGGCCGCCCAGCGCCGCGGGGGCCGGTGGGGCCGCGGACGGCGACGGCTTGGGCCGGTTCAGCCGGTCCACTTCGGACTTCAACGCGGCCGCGTGGGCCGCGCGCGCATCGGCCAGCTGGCCGGCGGCGTCGGCGTCGGCGCCCTTGGCCAGCGCCCGCGCGGCGTCGGCGTCCGCCTGGGCGGCGGCCAGCAGCGGCTGCAACGGGTCGGGGCTTTCGTCGTAGCCGGGCCCGCAGGCGGCGAGGGGAACGGCCAATGCGGCCAGCGCCCCCGCTCGGAGGGCGCCGCGGCGGGTCAGCTCGGTCGGTCTTCCGGTCACGCCGCCCCATCCTGCCAGGCCCCGGGGCGGCCCCGCCGCTCGCGCGGGCCGAGCGGGCGACCGGATAAGCTGGTCCACCACCGACCCGCGTACCCCCGGTCCGAAACAAGGAGAGCCCCACGTGCCAGGAGAACTCGCCAGCCGGCTTCAGCCGATAGTGGCCGAAGCCGTCACCGCCGCGGGTTTCGACCTCGATTCGTTCGAGGTGCAGCAGGCCGGCCGGCGCCAGCTGGTCAAGGTCGTCGTCGATTCCGACGACGGGGTCGGGCTGGACGAGATCGCCGAGATCAGCCGCACGGTCTCGGCGACGCTCGACGAGAACGAGCACGTGCTCGCGAGCGCCTACACGCTGGAGGTCACCTCGCCGGGTCTCGACCGGCCGCTGACCCAGCCGCGGCACTGGCGGCGCGCGAAATTCCGCCTGGTGAAGGTCAGCCCGGCGGAGGGCGCGCCCTTCGTCGGCCGGGTCGGTCACGCGGGCGAGGACGCCGCCCGCGTCCTGGCCGGCGGCAAGCTCCGCGACGTCCGCTACGCCGACGTGGCGAAGGCGGTCGTGGAGATCGAGTTCAAGCAGCCGCCCGCCGAGGACCTGAAACTGCTCGAAAACGACGCGTCCGGCATGATCGCTGCCGGTCAGGCCGAGACGGAGAAGGGGTCGAAGTGAACGTCGACATCGCCGCGTTGCGGGCGATCGAACGGGACAAGGACATCCCCTTCGAAACGGTGATCGAGGCCATCGAGACGGCCTTGCTCACCGCTTACAAGCACACCGAGGGCCACCAGTCGCACGCCCGCATCGACATCGACCGCAAGACGGGCCTGGTGCGCGTGCTCGCGCACACGCTGACCCACGACGGCGAGGTCGACGAGGAGTGGGACGACACCCCCGAGGGGTTCGGCCGGATCGCCGCCACCACCGCGCGCCAGGTCATCCTGCAGCGGCTGCGTGACGCCGAGCACGAGAAGACCTTCGGCGAGTTCTCCACCAAGGAGGGCGAGATCGTCGCCGGTGTCATCCAGCGCGACGCCCGCGCCAACGCGCGCGGCATGGTCGTGGTCCAGGTGGGTGACACCGAGGGCGTGCTGCCTTCCGGCGAGCAGGTCGCCGGGGAGTCCTACGAGCACGGCAGCCGGATCAAGGCGTACGTGGTCACCGTGTCGCGCAGCAACCGCGGCCCGCAGATCACGCTCTCGCGCTCGCACCCCAACCTGGTGCGCAAGCTGTTCGCGCTGGAGGTGCCCGAGATCGCCGACGGGACGGTCGAGATCGCCGCCGTGGCGCGCGAGCCGGGACACCGCACGAAGATCGCGGTCAAGTCCACCGTGGCGGGCGTCAACGCCAAGGGCGCCTGCATCGGCCCGGTCGGCGCGCGCGTGCGCAACGTGATGAGCGAGCTGGCCGGCGAGAAGATCGACATCATCGACTTCTCCGAAGATCCCGCCCGCTTCGTCGGGAATGCGCTGTCGCCCGCCAAGGTTGTTTCGGTACGAGTCGTGGACGAGCGGGCGAAGACCGCCCGGGTCGTGGTGCCGGACTTCCAGCTGTCGCTGGCGATCGGCAAGGAGGGCCAGAACGCCCGCCTGGCCGCCCGTTTGACCGGCTGGCGGATCGACATCCGCAGCGACGCCGCACCGGTGGACGACGAGGGTGATCAAGACCACGCCCGTCCGCCGCGGCCCGCCGCGACAACCGGTTCGGCTGAGTGAAGGTCGAAGCGCTAGACTCAGGAGTGGTTCGAAGCCCGCGGCGGGTAGCCGAGCACCAGCCCCACCGGATTTCCCCGGTGCGGACTTGTGTCGGCTGCAAGCGGCGGGCGTTGATCGGTGAGCTGCTGCGCGTGGTCGCGGTGGCCGGGCGGGTGGTCGTCGACGAGCGTCGGCGGCTGCCGGGCCGGGGAGCGTGGCTGCACCCCGACCCGGACTGCCTGGCCAAGGCCGAACGGCGGCGAGCCTTCCCGAGAGCCTTGCGGGCTCTCGGGGCGCTCGATGCCCGCGAGGTCCGCGAGCACGTCGGGCGCACCACCCCGCACCACGAGCCCGGGACATCCCCGGGGTCGCGAGGATTCAAGGAAGCAGGTCGACCCGTCATGAGTCAGCCGTGAAGCTGAAGCCATGAGCGTCAGACAATAAGGACGAGGTCAGCGGGTTTTCCGCCTGGCCTCCCCTAGATGAGGAGAGTTGTGCCAGGCAAGGCCCGCGTACACGAGCTCGCGAAAGAGCTCGGCATCACCAGCAAGGACGTGCTCGCGAAGTTGAAGGAACAGGGCGAGTTCGTCAAGTCCGCGTCGTCCACGGTCGAGGCGCCCGTCGCCCGCCGTCTTCGCGACGCGTATGCGCCCAAGGGCGCCAAGAAGCCCACCCCCGGTCCGTCGGCGCGCCCCGGCCCGCCGGCCGCCAAGCCCGGTGCGCCCGCCGCCCCGAAGCCCCCCGCGCCTGCCCAGCAGGCTCCGGCGGCCAAGGCGGCTCCGGCCCCGGCCGCGGCTCAGGCCGCACCCCAGCAGCAGGCGCCCGCGGCGTCGAAGCCGGCTTCCCCGGGGCAGCGCCCCGGCCCCCGGCCCGGCCCGCGTCAGCAGCCCGCCGCGCCCGCACCCCAGGAGCAGGTACCGGCCGCGAAAGCGGACGCGCCCGCCGCTCCCAAGCAGGACACCCCGGCCACGCCCCCCGCGGGCGGCACCGGTTCGGTCGTCCCGCCGAAGCCGCAGGGCCCCAAGCCCGGCGGTCCCAAGCCCGGCCCGCGCACCCCGCGCGTCGGCAACAACCCGTTCGGCGTCGGTTCCGGCGCCCCGCCGCGTCCGCAGGGCCCGCGCCCCGGTGGCGGCCAGGGCGGCGACAACCGGCCCCCGCGTCCCGGCGGTGGCGCCGGCGGTGACCGTCCGGCCCCGCGGCCGGGTGGTGGCGCCGGTGGCAACCGGCCGAGCCCGGGCAACATGCCCCCGCGGCCGAACCCCGGCATGATGCCGGGCCGCACGCAGCGTCCCGCCGGTCCCGGTGGCGGCGCCCGCGGTGGTCCCGGTGGCGGTGCCCGTGGCGGTCCCGGTGGCGGCGCTCGTGGCGGTCCCGGTGGCGGCGGCGGCGGTTTCCGCGGTGGTCCCGGTGGCGGTGGCGGCGGCGGTGGCTTCCGCCCCGGTGGCGGTGGCGGCGGTGGCGGCGGCTTCCGTCCGGGTGGCGGCGGTCCCGGTGGCGGCGGCGGTGCCCCGGCCGGTGGCGGCGGCTTCCGCGGTGGCGGTGGCGGTCGTGGCGGCCCCGGTGGCCGTGGCGGTACCGCGGGTGCCTTCGGGCGTCCCGGTGGTCCCTCGCGCAAGGGCCGCAAGTCGAAGCGGCAGAAGCGCCAGGAGTACATGGACAACATGCAGGCGCCCAGCGTCGGCGGCGTCCGCCTGCCCAAGGGCCAGGGCGAGACGATCCGGCTGCCGCGCGGTGCCTCGCTGACCGACTTCGCCGAGAAGATCGACGCCAACCCGGCTTCGCTGGTGCAGGTGCTCTTCCACCTCGGCGAGATGGTCACCGCGACGCAGTCCGTGTCGGACGACATCCTCGAGCTGCTCGGCGGCGAAATGAACTACCACGTTCAGGTCGTCAGCCCCGAGGAGGAGGACCGCGAACTGCTGGGGACCTTCGACATCACCTACGGCGACGACGCGGGTGGCGAAGAGGACCTGCAGGTCAGGCCGCCGGTCGTGACCATCATGGGTCACGTCGACCACGGTAAGACCCGGCTGCTCGACACGATCCGGAAGACGAAGGTCCGCGAGAGCGAGGCCGGCGGCATCACGCAGCACATCGGTGCGTACCAGATCGAGACCGAGCTCGACGGCAACCCGCGCCTGATCACCTTCATCGACACCCCGGGTCACGAGGCGTTCACCGCCATGCGTGCCCGTGGTGCGAACTCGACCGACATCGCGGTGATCGTGGTGGCGGCCGACGACGGTGTGATGCCGCAGACGGTCGAGGCGATCAACCACGCGCAGGCCGCCAAGGCCCCGATCGTGGTCGCGATCAACAAGATCGACAAGGAAGGCGCGAACCCGGACAAGATCCGGCAGCAGCTGACCGAGTACAACCTGGTGGCCGAGGAGTACGGCGGCGACACGATGTTCGTCGAGATCTCCGCGCGGCAGAACATCAACATCGACGGCCTGCTCGAGGCGATCCTGCTGACCGCCGACGCCGCTCTGGACCTCCGGGCCAACCCGGACATGGAGGCCCAGGGTGTCGCGATCGAGGCGCACCTCGACCGCGGCCGCGGCCCGGTGGCCACCGTCCTGGTCCAGCGCGGCACGCTGCGCGTCGGTGACTCGGTCGTGGCGGGTGACGCCTACGGCCGCGTCCGCCGGATGGTCGACGAGCACAACGTCGACGTCACCGAGGCGCTGCCGTCGCGTCCCGTCCAGGTCATCGGGTTCACCTCGGTGCCGGGTGCGGGTGACACCTTCCTGGTGGTCGACGAGGACCGCGTCGCCCGGCAGATCGCCGAGCGCCGGTCGGCTCGTACGCGGAACGCGCTCAACGCGTCGCGCCGCAAGCGGGTCAGCCTCGAGGACCTCGACTCCGCCTTGAAGGAGACGAACAGCCTCAACCTGATCATCAAGGGTGACAACTCGGGTACGGTCGAGGCCCTCGAAGCCTCGCTGCTGCAGCTGGACGTCGGCGACGAGGTCGAGCTGAACGTGGTCCACCGCGGTGTCGGTGGCGTGACCGAGTCGGACATCGACCTGGCGACCGCGTCCGACGCGATCGTCCTCGGGTTCAACGTCCGCGCCCAGGGCAAGGCGACCGAGCGGGCCACCCGCGAGGGCGTCGACGTCCGGTACTACACGGTCATCTACCAGGCGATCGACGAGATCGAGCAGGCCCTCAAGGGCATGCTCAAGCCGGAGTACGAAGAGGTCGAGCTGGGCCGCGCGGAGGTTCGCGAGGTCTTCAAGTCCTCCAAGATCGGCACGATCGCGGGTTGCCTGGTCATGTCCGGCGAGATCCGGCGCAACGCGCGGGCCCGGCTGCTGCGCGACGGCACTGTCGTCGCGGAGAACCTGCCGGTCAGCTCGCTGCGGCGGTTCAAGGACGACGTGGTCGAGGTCCGCGAGGGCTACGAGTGCGGTCTGACGCTCGGTTCGTACGGCGACCTCAAGGTCGGCGACCTGATCGAGACGTACGAGCAGCGCGAGAAGCCGCGAGCGTAGAGGCTCGTTGGGGAGGGGTGTGCTCGCGGAAATCGCTCGCCCCTCCCCGCCTCTACGGTGTCCCTTGGGGGTCGAACCCCCAAACCCCCGCCAGGGGGCAAGCCCCCTGGGCAAGCCCCCTGGACCCCCGGGCGGTCCCTACTACACCAAACTCACTTGCCTATGTTCGTCGGAGCTCTTGAGCTCGACATCCTGCTCGGCGACGTCCATTCGCTGAAGCAGAAGCGATCCGTGGTCCGTCCGGTGCTGGCCGAGGTGCGCAAGCGCTTCGCCGTGTCGGTGGCCGAAGCCGGGCACGCCGACCTGCACCGCCGGACCCTCATCGGGGTGGCCGTGGTCGCCGAAGGTGGCGAGCACGTCCGTGACGTGCTCGACTCGTGTGAGCGGTACGTGGCGAGCCGGCCGGAGTTCGAACTGCTGTCCGCCCGCCGCCGGCTGCTCGGCCCAGACGATTAGATCTTCCTAGGAGAACGACATGGCCGATCCGGCTCGGGCTCGCAAGCTCGCCAAGCGGATCTCGCAGATCGTGGCGTCCGCGATCGAACACGAGGTCAAGGACACCCGGCTCGACTACGTGACCATCACGGACACCAAGGTCACCGGCGACCTGCACGACGCCACGGTGTACTACACGGTGCTCGGCGAGAAGCTGGACGTCCCCCCGGACTTCGCCGGTGCCGCCGCCGCGCTCGAATCGGCGCGCGGGATGCTCCGCACGAAGGTCGGGCAGGGCACCGGGGTCCGTTACACGCCGACGCTGACCTTCGTCGCCGACACGATTCCCGAGGAGTCGAAGCGGATCGAGGATCTCCTCGCGAAGGCCCGTGAGGCCGACGCGGAGGTCGCGCGGCGCGCGGCCGAAGCCCAGCACGCGGGCGACGCCGACCCGTACAAGGCTCCTCGCGAGGACACCGAAGTCGCCGAAGATTCCGAAGACGACGAGCTCGCGGAGGAGGAGAGCCGGGGCTGATCCCGTGCTTTCCCGCCGCGGCCTGCTCGCCGGCAGCGCACTCGCGCTGCTGGCGGGCTGCTCGTCCCCGCCCGCCGGGCCCCCGCCCGGCCCACCCGCCGTGCCGGAGCCGGCCCACCCGTCGGCGCTGCGCGACCCGGTGACGGTCCAGCGCATGCACTCGGCGGCTCGCGGCACCGACGTCGACCTGGTGCTCATCACGCCCGAAGGCGTCCCGGCCGCGGGGCTGCCGGTGTGCCTGGCCCTGCACGGCCGAGGTGCCCAGGCGCGGACGTTCCTTTCCCTCGGCGTCCCTGCCCTGCTGACGGCGGCGGTCCGCGCGGGAACGCCACCGTTCGCCATCGCGGCGATCGACGGTGACCACTACTGGGTGAACGTCGGTTCGGACGACGACCCGCAGCGCATGCTCACCGACGAAGTCCCCGGCTGGCTGGCGAGCCGCGACCTGCGTCCGGCATCGGCGGTGTTCGGCATTTCGATGGGCGGCTTCGGCGCGTTGCGCTTCGCCCGCACCCACCCGGACCTGAAGGCGGTGGCCACGGCGAGCGCGGCCCTGTTCGTCAGCTGGCCGGACGCCCGCAGCCGCAAGGTCTTCGCGGACGAGTCGAACTGGCGCGACGCGGAACCGCTGCTGCACCCGGCCGAGCTGCACCCCGGCGCCTTGGGCGTGTGGTGCGGCGAGTCGGACCCGTTCCTGGGGGCGGATCGCCGGCTGGTGAAGGCGGTTTCGCCGGTCGTGTCCCGATTTTCCCCGGGCGGTCACGATGACGAATACTGGCGGGGCGTACTGCCGGAGATCGTGATGTTCGTGGGGGAGCGCCTGTCGTGACCGACCCGTCCGGCCTGTCCGATTCGCCGGGCAGGCGTTCGACTAGGCCACCATCGCGAAGGCGCTGAAATACTCCCCGTCCAGCAACTCATCAACGTTACTTCGCGGCGAACAAGATCGCCTGCGGCACCTCGGCCCCCGGGCGCAGCAGCCATTCGGCTTCCACGGTGAACCCGGCGTCCCGCACCCGCCGGGCCAGCCACCACGGCTGCCGGAGGTGGATGTTGACGCGCATCGGGTGCCCGCCGTAGCCCTCGGTCTTCAGCCGGGTGCCCGCGCCGACGTGGTAGCCGATCGCCAGCAGCCCGCCCGGCCGCAGCACGCGGTGGAAGTGACTCAGCGTCACCGGTACCGACTCGTCCGGGACGTGGATCAGCGACCAGGACGCCAGCACGCCCGCGACCGACGCGTCGGGCAGCGCGAGGTCCGTCATCGATCCCACCTCGAACCGCAACCCGGGGTGCGACCGGCGCGCGAGGTCGATCATCCCCGGTGACAGGTCGATGCCGGACGCGTCGACGCCCAGCGAAGCCAGGTACGCCGTGAAGTGCCCCGGGCCGCAGCCGACGTCCACCGCCGGGCCGTCGACCCGGGACGCGAAGAGCGTCAGCGCCGCCTTGAGGTACGGCTGTTCCCCGAGCGCGCCGGAAACGAACTCGGCGTAGCTCGACGCCACCGTGTCGTACGAGGTGGCGGTGTCCGCGAGCCAGGTCATCGCGCGCGCAGGCCGT
The DNA here is from genome assembly GCF_002904335.1 of Amycolatopsis sp. CA-126428. GTDB lineage: Bacteria > Actinomycetota > Actinomycetes > Mycobacteriales > Pseudonocardiaceae > Amycolatopsis. The sequence goes on from NZ_PPHF01000005.1 coordinate 33,413, forward strand.
CGAGGACCATGCCGAGCGCGCGCCGCCAGTCCGGGGTGGCGGTCGCCGCGGCGAACACGATCGCGAGGTCGGGCCCGCGGAAGTCCGGCCGCAACGCCCCCGCTTCCTGGGCGCGCGAGATGAGCCGGTTCATCCGGGAACCGTTGGCCTGCTTGGCTTTCTCCAGCCCCGACGTCGGGTCGAAGGTCCGCGAGCACACTTCGGTGAAGCCGCGGTCGGAGACCTGCATCAGCACCGAACGCTCGAGGAACAGGACGAAACCCGCCCAGGGGTCTTCGCACGCAAGGGCCTCCTCCAACACGGCCTGAGCCTCTTCCAACGTCGGCAGGAAGGCGGCTTCGACGAGGTCCGCCCGCGTCGGGAACCGGTTGTAGAGGGTGCCGATCGCGACCTCGGCGCGCCGCGCGATTTCGTCGAGCGGGGCGTCGACCCCCTTGGTGCCGAAGACTTCCCGCGCCGCCGCGACCAGGGCTTCCCGGTTGCGGCGGGCGTCCGCGCGCAGGGGACGTTGCTCGACGGTCACGGTCCGCGAGTATAACCGTGTACGCCTGAGCGGCCCGCCTGGTTGCCTTCTGATCGGAACCTCACAGTGCCCACCTCGGGGGCCGGCCGGGAGCACAATGGTGCCAGCGGGGGTGAACCCGCACCGAGACGGCCACCGAGGGGAGGTCGGCACCATGCACTCCGACCTTTCCCCGTCCGGCCGCACCGGAGTCCTCCTGGTCGGCACCCGCGGGCAGCGGGGTCCCGGGGAGGTGCTGATCAGGATCAGGGGTGGCTTGGAAACCTTCCTGGCCTGGTCCGACACGGAGCTGCCGAAGGGCACGACCGTCCTGGTCGTGGAAACCCGGGGCCGGCGCACGGTCGACGTCGTGGCGTGGGACGCCTCGGATCCCGCTTCCTAGTGCTCGCAGAAGGAAATCGATGTTCGGTTATCGCGTGCCGGCCCCCAACGAGGCGATGCTGATCTCCGGGGGCAACAGCAAGAGCGCGGCGCCGTTCCGGGTCGTCACCGGCCACGGCGCGTTCGTCATGCCGGTCTTCCGGAAAGTCCGGTTCCTCACGCTCGCCATGTGCGAGGCCGAAGTGACCGAAGTGTGCGTCACCAAGCAGGCCATCGCCCTCACGGTCCGGGCGGTGATCGCGTTCAAGGTCGGCAACGACACCGAGAGCATCGTCAACGCCGGCCAGCGGTTCCTCTCCGACCAGGACCAGATGTCCGTGCTGACCGGCCGGATCTTCGCCGGGCACCTGCGGTCCATCATCGGCTCGATGACCGTCGAGGAGATCATCACCGAGCGGCAGAAGCTCGCCACCGAGGTGCTGGACGGCTCGGCCGTGGAGATGGCGAAGATCGGGCTCACCGTCGACGCCCTGCAGATCCAGTCGATCGACGACATGAAGCTCGGCTACATCGCCGCGATGGCCGCACCGCACAACGCCGCCATCCAGCGGGACGCCCAAATCGCCCAAGCCGTGGCGAACAAGACCGCGGCGGAGGCCGAGCAGGAGTCGCAGCGGACGCAGGCCGAGTACGCCCGCCAGACGTCGATCGTGCAGGCGCGGTACCGGGCCGAAGTCGAGGCGGCTCAGGCCCAGGCGTCCCAGGCCGGCCCGCTGGCGCAGGCGAAGGCGCAGCAGGAGGTCATCGACGCGCGCACCGAGCTGGCCCAGCGCGAAGCCGAGCTGCGGCAGCAACAGCTGGTCGCCGAGGTCATCAAGCCCGCCGACGCCGAGGCCGAGCGGATCCGCATCCTGGCTCTGGCCGAAGCGGAGAAGATGCGCGTGCAGGCGGAGGCGGCCGCGTCGAACAACCGCGTCGCGCTCGACCGGATGCTCATCGACCAGCTGCCGCAGATCGTCAAGGAAGCCGGCCGGGGCCTGTCGGGGGCGAACGTCAACATCCTCAACGGCGCCGACGGCCTCGGCGAGATGGCCGCGGGCCTCGTCGGCCAGGGACTGTCCATCTTGGACTCGGTGAAGCGCGGCCTGAGCACGCCTCCGGCGGCTCCCGCCGTAGCTCCGGAGGAGAACGGGCAGGCGCCGGTGAAGGGCGAGCTCACCCGGTAGCGCTTTGTCGACTCAGGACGCCGGTTTCGCCGCGACGACCAGGTCACGCAGGATGGCCTGGTCGACGCGGTGGGCGAACTCGTCCCACGGCCCGCCCTCGCGGACGTCGAGGCCGGCCTTCCGGAGCACCTCGACGAGCTCTTCCCGCGGCAGCACGGTCGTGTTCCACGAAATCCCGAGCGCCCCGCCGGGTTTCAGCACCCGCGTCCACACCGGGACGGCCGCGGCGAGCAGGTCGCGCGGGCTGCGCTGCAGGCTCGTTTCGCGGTGGCTGCCGTGCTGGACGCCGTACGGCGCGTCGGCGACGATCACGTCGCAGGAGTTGGCGCGCAGCACCTCGTCGGTGGTCAGGGTGTCGGCGTTGAAGTAGGTCAGTTTGCGCGTGTCGCCCGCTTTGTACGCTTCCTTGTCCAGCGCGTACTCGATGTCGAGCCGCCGGCCGAGCCGGACCTTGTTGCGCCGCAGCTGTCCCGACTCGGCGGTGTGCTTGACGCGCTTGTTCCGCAGCCACGTCTTGATGAACGCCTCGTAGGCCTCGAAGTCCTTGGCGTCGACGTCCAGGCCGGTCGCGTGCAGGCCGTACATCATCGCCTGGTTCAGCGTGGTCCCGCGGCCGCACAGCGGGTCGAGCAGGTACTTCGGCCGGTCCGAGAACGGGTCCGCCGTCGTCAGCAGCGTCACGTTCACCAGCAGCTTGGTGAACAGCTCGTTCGTCTTGCCTGCGTACTTCTGGATGGTCAGCAGGTCCGAGTCGGCCTTCGCCAGCGGTGTCACGGGCACCGGACGGAGGACGCCGTCACCCAGCTCGAACAGCGCGTACAACGAAGAGACGTTCGACAGGAGCGCGAGATCGCTCTCGCCGAGGGGCGCCGAGCTGGTGAAGCGCACGTAGCCGACGCCGCCGAGCTCGACCTCGTCGATCGCGGACAGCTCGGCCGCCAGGCGCGCGCCGAACACCGCCAGCTCGGCGCGCAGCAGCGCGGGGGCGGAGGCGGCGTAGACCCGGTTGGCCGAGGGGTAGACCAGCATCGCGTACTCAGGCATCCCGCAGAGCGTAGCGTGACGCACTGTGACCTCTACTTCGGCGCAGGACATCCGGGACGCGGCGGCACTGCTCGCCCCGGCCACCGACGTGACGATCCTCGGCCACGTGCGGCCGGACGCGGACGCGCTGGGCAGCGCGCTGGCCCTCGGCCGGGCCCTGCGGCAGCGCGGCGCCCGCGTGCGCGTCTCCTTCGGCGAGCCCGACGAGGCCCCGGAGACGCTGCGCTGGCTCGACGAGGACGGCCTGCTCACCCACCCGGACGACCTCCCGGACGCCGAGGAACTGCTCGTCTGCGTCGACACGCCGACGCCGAAGCGGCTCGGCCGGCTCGCCGGGCGCGTCGAGCTCGCCGGCGCGGTGCTGGTGATCGACCACCACGCGACCAACACGTTCTACGGCACCTGCCACGTCGTCGACGAGAGCGCCGAGGCCAGCGCGGTCCTCGTGTTCCGCGTCCTGGAGGCGCTGGGCGCCGAGCTGGACGAGCCGATCGCGCGCGGGCTCTACGCCGGGATCGTCACCGACACCAGCGGGTTCCGCCGGGCGAGCCCGGAGACGCACCGGATGGCGGCCCGGCTGCTCGAAGCGGGCGCCGATCCGGAAGCGATCGTGCGCCGGATCGTCGACGAGCGCCCGTTCGCCTGGCTGCCGATGCTCTCGTCGGTGCTCCGCGAGGCCCGGTTGGAGCCGGAAGCCGCGCAGGGCCGGGGTTTCGTGCACGCGGTGGTCGGTGTCGACGCGGCCCGCACGGTGCGCGCCGAAGAGGTCGAGTCGATCATCGACGTCGTCCGCTCGGTGCGTGAAGCGGCCGTCGCGGCGGTGCTCAAACAGGACCCGGCGCACCCGGGGCAGTGGCAGATTTCGCTGCGTTCGATCGGGATCGACGTCTCGGCGGTGGCGGCCGAGTTCGGCGGCGGCGGCCACCGGCAGGCCGCGGGCTGCACGATCGCGGGCTCCGCGCACGAGGTCGTCGCGGGCCTGCGCGCCGCGCTGGAGCGCGCGCCGCTGCTGTAGCGCGTCGGCCGGCGGGGCCGGAAAGTTCCCGGGTTCCCGCCGGTCAGGACGGGCAGTGGTATCCGGGGCTTCGCCCCAGGGCGGGGGCTCCGCCACCCGCGGGCCCCCGAAGGAAGCCGGTGGCGGCGGTTAGAGTCCGGTTCGTGGTGAACGTGGAGGAGATCGAGCGGGTCCCGGCGAAGCGCGTGCTCGGCCTGGCCGTGCCCGCGCTGGGGGTGCTGGCCGCCGAGCCGCTGTACGTGCTGGTCGACACCGCCGTGGTCGGTCACCTCGACGCGCTGTCGCTGGCCGGGCTCGCGCTCGGCGGCGTCGTGCTGGCCCAGGTCTCGAGCCAGCTGACGTTCCTGTCCTACGGCACGACGTCCCGCACCGCCCGGCTCCACGGCGCCGGCCGCCGGGCCGACGCGGTGCGCGAAGGCGTCCAGGCGACGTGGCTGGCGGTGTTCGTCGGGCTCGTCGTGCTGGCCGCGGGGCAGTTGCTGGCCTGGCCGATCGCGCGGGTGCTTTCGGGGAGTGACGAGATCGCGTCCGCCGCCGTGTCGTGGCTGCGGATCGCGTTGTTCGGGGCGCCGCTGATCCTGGTCACCATGGCCGGCAACGGCTGGATGCGCGGGGTGCAGGACGCCGCGAGGCCGTTGCGGTACGTGCTGGCGGGCAACGGGATCTCGGCCGTGCTGTGCCCGGTCCTCGTCTACTGGGCGGGGCTGGGGCTGGAAGGTTCGGCGATCGCGAACGTCGTCGCGCAGGTCATTTCGGCGTCGCTGTTCTTCGTGGCGCTCGCGCGGGAGAAGGTCGGCCTCCGGCCGGACTTCAAGGTGATGCGCGCGCAGCTCGGCCTCGGCCGCGACCTGGTGCTGCGCAGCCTGGCGTTCCAGGCGTGCTTCGTCTCGGCGGCGGCCGTGGCGGCCCGGACGTCGACCGAGGCCGTCGGGGCGCACCAGGTGGTGCTGCAGCTGTGGACGTTCCTGGCGCTGGTGCTCGACTCGGTGGCGATCGCCGCGCAGTCGCTGGTCGGAGCGGCACTGGGGGCGAACGCGGCCCGGCAGGCGCGCGGGGTCGCGTTGCAGATCACCGGGTACGGGCTGCTGATGGGCTGCTTCCTGGGCGTGCTGTTCGCGGCGTTGTCGGGGGTGCTGCCGCACGCGTTCACGTCCGACCCGGGCGTGCTGGCGGAGATCCCGCACGCGTGGTGGTTCTTCGTGGCCCTGCAGCCGATCGCGGGAGTGGTCTTCGCCCTGGACGGCGTCCTCCTGGGCGCGGGCGACGCGGCCTTCCTCCGCAACGCGACACTCGGCAGCGCGGCGCTCGGCTTCCTCCCGCTGATCTGGGCCTCCCTCGCCTTCGGCTGGGGCCTCACGGGCATCTGGACCGGCCTCTCGCTGTTCATGCTCCTGCGCCTGGCCGCGGTCCTGATCCGCTGGCGCTCCGGAAACTGGGCGGTGACCGGCGCCACCCGCCCCGCCTGACGTGCGCCACCCGTGATCAGAGGGTCAACTCGCGTGATTGAAGAGTCAGCTCGCGTGATTGGAGGGTCGACACGGTGGGGCCCGCACACCGCCGCGTGTCGTCCCTCCAATCACGAGTGTTGGCTTCCCAATCACGCGTGATGTCCCCTCAATCACGGGGGCCGACTCTCTGAGCACGGGTGATGCCCGTTACCTGTGGGGAAAACCACCCGGGTCGCGGCTATGGTTCGCGGTTGCTTAGGCGATACAAGTAGTGGGGACGAACGCCGAAAACCTGGAGGAACTTGTGCCCGCCACCGGCCGTGCCACCGCCCGGTCCTGGCTGATCTGGCTCGCCGCCGTCACCGTCTACCTCCTCGCCGTCTTCCACCGGACCTCCTTCGGGGTCGCCGGGCTGCAGGCCGCCGAGCGCTTCGGCGTCGGCGCGGCCGCGCTCGGCACCTTCACCGTCCTGCAGGTCGGCGTCTACGCCGCGATGCAGATCCCGACCGGTGTCCTGGTCGACCGCTACGGCCCCCGCCGCGTCCTCACCGTCGCCGTGCTGGTCCTCGGGGCCGGTCAGCTCCTGCTCGGCGTCGCCCATTCCTACGGCCTCGGCCTGCTCGCCCGCGGGGTGCTCGGCCTCGGCGACGCGCTCACCTTCGTCAGCGTCCTGCGCCTGGTCGCGGCCCACTTCCCGGGCCGCCAGTACGCGCTGCTGACGTCGTTCACCGCGGCCGTCGGCTACATCGGCAACCTCGCCGCCACCGTCCCGCTCTCGCTGGTGCTCGACAGCGCCGGCTGGACCCCCACCTTCCTGGCCGCCGGCGCCGTCACGGTCCTCTACACCGTCGTCGTGGCACTCCGGGTCCGTGACGTCCCGGCGGGCGAGCAGCCGCCCGTCCGCGAAGACGTCCGCCCGCGCGAGCTCGCCGGCCGGGTCGCCGAAGCCTGGCGGACGCCGGGGACGCGCCTGGGCTTCTGGGTCCACTTCAGCACGATGTTCGCCCCGAACGCCCTGACGCTGCTGTGGGGCGTCCCCTGGCTGGTCCAGGGCCAAGGGCAGTCGAAGGCGACGGCGAGCGCGCTGCTCACCGTGTTCGTCTTCGGCTCGATGGCGGGCGGCCCGCTGCTGGGCGGGCTGATCGGCCGGCGCCCGTCGCTGCGGATGCCGCTGGTCGGCGGCTACATCGGCGGGGCCGTGCTGGTCTGGGCGGTGCTGCTGGGCTGGCCCGGCCAGGTGCCCCTGCCGGTCCTGGTGCCCGCGTTCGCCTTCCTCGCCCTCGGCGGCCCGGCGTCGATGATCGGCTTCGCCCTCGCCCGCGACTACAACCCGCTCAGCCGCGTCGGCACGGCGACCGGCGTCGTCAACGTCGGCGGTTTCGTGGCGACGACGATCGCCGCCCTCGCCGTCGGCGTGCTCCTGCAGGTCACCGGCGGCAACTTCCGGTGGTCGCTGCTGGCGCTGGTCGCGGTGCTGGCCTTCGGCACGGTCCGGATGCTCGTGTGGTGGCGCCGGACCCGCACCCACCTGTTCCTCGCCGAGGCCCGCGGCGAGGAGCTGCCGGTCCGCATCACCCGCCGCCGCTGGGACGCCGCGCTCCCCGAGACGCCGATCGTCGCGGCCTGATCACCCGCGCCGGGGGACCAGCCAGCACAGGCAGAAGGGGTGTCCGGCCGGGTCGGCGTACACCTGGAAGTCGTCCCCGGACGTGCTGCCGGCCGCGGGCTTCAGCACCGTGGCGCCGAGCGCCATGATTTCTTCGTGCGCTTCGGCGAAGTCCTCGACCCACAGGTCGAGGTGGATCTGCTGCTTCGACGGGCCGTCCGGCCACTGCGGCGGCGTGTGGTCGGGCGCGAGCTGCACGCCGATCCGCGGCGCCCCGTCGACCAGCACCATGTGCCAGCCGCCGTCCTCGCTCACCTCCCCGCCGAGGACCCCGGCCCAGAAGCGGCTTTCGGCGGCGAGGTCGGCCGCGTCGAAGGTGACGACCTGGTGGTTGATCCGCATGACCCCCAGTCTGCCGGAACCACCGCCTGCAGCAGCTGGGGCGCGACCGCGAACCCGCGCCGCCGGTAGGCGGGCACGGCCCGCGACGACGAGTGCACGGTGACCCGTTCCAGCCCCAGCTCCCCGGCCAGCCGCAGGACGCCGTCGATCAGCCGGCCGCCGAGGCCGCCGTCGCGCGCTTCCGGGACGACGTACACGCTCTGCACGTCACCGCAGGCCCGCGCGAACGCCGCCGGGGTCGGCACGCGCGCGGTGACCGCCAGGAACGCCATCCCGAGCACCCGCCCGGCGCGCACGACGACCAGGCAGTGGTGGGTGGCCGCGTTCTCCCGCACCCAGGCGGCGAACTCGCGCACGAACGCGGCGCGGCCGTCGCCGGGGAGGCCGTCCTGCTCGGCCACCCAGCGCCACCGGAGTCCGGCGACCGTTTCCAGTTCGGCGGGCCGGGCGGCCCGGACTTCGATCTCCGTCACGCCTCCATCGTGGCGCCCGAGGCGTCCTCCGTTCCACGGGGAGCGGCCGCTAGGGTTTGCCGCGTGTCCAGCCCGAAACCGCCCCGCCGTCCCGCCCCGCCTCCCGGCCTCGTCATCGTCGACAAGCCCGCCGGCATGACGTCGCACGACGTCGTCGCGCGCGCCCGCCGGATCATGGGCACCCGCAAGGTCGGGCACGCCGGCACGCTCGACCCGATGGCGACCGGCGTGCTGGTGCTCGGCATCGAGCGCGCCACCAAGCTGCTCGGCCACCTGGCCCTGGACCGCAAGACCTACCTGGCCACCCTCAGCCTCGGCAGCAGCACCACGACCGACGACGCCGAGGGCGAAGTCCGCACGCGGGCCGGCACCGCGGGCGTGCGAGACGAAGACATCGCGGCCGGCGTCGCCAAGCTGACCGGTGACCTGCAGCAGGTGCCCAGCGCGGTCAGCGCGGTCAAGATCGACGGCAAGCGCGCCTACGCCCGCGTCCGCGCCGGCGAGGACGTCGTCATCCCGGCCCGCCCGGTCACCGTCTACCGCTTCGACGTCCTCGCCGTCCGCCACGAGGAGGACCACGTCGAGGTCGACGCCGTCGTCGAGTGCTCGTCCGGCACCTACGTCCGGGCGCTGGCCCGCGACCTGGGCGCGGACCTCGGCGTCGGCGGCCACCTGCAGGCCCTCCGGCGCACCACGGTCGGCCCCTTCACCCTCGCCAAGGCGAGGACCCTCGACCAGCTCGAAGAACAGCCCGAACTGAGCCTCGACCTCGATGCCGCCGTCGCCGCCGCCTTCCCGCGGCGCGACCTCGACGCCGCGACGGCGAAAGCGGTCCGCCACGGCCAGCGCATCCCGGCGGCCGGCGTCGAAGGCACCTACGGGCTCTTCGGTCCCGACGGCCGGGTGCTCGCCCTGGCCGCCGACGAACAGGGTGTGTCCCGCGCGGTGGTCGTGTTGCTGCCCGCCTAGGGTGGGCTCGAGAGACGGGAGTGTGACGTGCTGCGGTGGCGTGGACTGGGGGACCTTCCCGGCAGCTGGGGCCGGTGCGTGGTCACCATCGGCGTGTTCGACGGTGTCCACCGCGGGCACCAGGAGCTGATCAGCCGGACGGTGGCGGCGGCGGCCGAGCGCGGCCTGCCGAGCGTCATGCTGACCTTCGACCCGCACCCGTCGGAGGTGCTGCGCCCGGGCAGCCACCCGGCGCAGCTGACGACGTTGCGGCGCAAGGCCGAGATCGTCGAGGGCCTCGGTGTCGACGTCTTCTGCGTGCTGCCGTTCACCCTCGAGCTGTCCCGGCTGCTGCCGGAGGAGTTCGTGCACGAGGTGCTGGTCGACCGGCTGCACGCGGCCACGGTGATCGTCGGCGACAACTTCACCTTCGGTGCCAAGGCGGCCGGCGACGTCGCCCTGCTCCGCACCCTCGGCCGCCGGTTCGGCTTCGCCGCGTTCGGCGCCGAGCTGCAGGGCAAGGAACTGTCCGAAGAGGACCAATCGGCGATCACGTTCTCGAGCACCTACGTCCGGTCCTGCATCGACGCCGGTGACGTGGTCGCCGCCGCCGAAGCGCTCGGCCGCCCGCACCGCCTGGAGGGGATCGTCGTCCGCGGCGACGGCCGCGGCCACGAGCTCGGTTACCCGACGGCGAACCTGTCGACCCCGCGCTTCGCCGCGGTCCCGGCCGACGGCGTCTACAGCGCGTGGTTCACCCGTTCGGCCGACCCGGCGCGCCGGCTGCGGGCCGCGGTCTCGGTGGGCACCAACCCGACGTTCTCCGGGCGCGAGCGGACCGTGGAGGCGTTCGTCCTCGACGTCGACGAGGACTTCTACGGCCAGCACGTGGCCATCGACTTCGTGACGCGGCTGCGTGATCAGGTGCGGTTCGCCGACTCGGCCGGACTGGTCGCGCAGATCGACGACGACGTGGTCGAGACGAGAAAGGCACTCGAATTGCCCCCGGGCGCCCTGACCGGGGACGAATAGGGAATTCCGCGTCCACGCACGTGACCGCGATGGCAAGATGCTCACGGACGGTGTGCGCGCAGTGAAACAGGGGAGCGGGAGACTGGTGGAGGACCACAAGATCGTCCAGCGGAACATCGCGCTGCAGCGCGAGTGGTACGGGGAGCCGCTCGGTGACCGCGTGCGCCGGCTCGTGGTCGCGTTCGACGTTTCGCAGGCGTTCCTGGCCGAGGTCCTCGGGATCAGCGCCCCCATGCTCAGCCAGGTGATGAGCGGGCGGCGGGCGAAGATCGGCAACCCGGTCGTGCTGGCCAGGATGATCATGCTCGAGCGCAAGATCCTGGTGCCCGAGGTCGCGGCGGGCAACCGCGACGCGATGCTGGCCGCGATGGAGGACGTCCGCGACTCCCGCCCCACCGTCGGGCGCGACAACATCCCGGTGGTCAACGACGACCAGAAGGTCCTCGCCTACCTGCGTGACCTGGCCGAAGACGAGGACCTCGGCGAAGCCGCCAAGCGCCTCGACGACGACTTCCCGGCCATCGCCGACCTGCTCCGCCGGGCGGGCAACGGCGCCTGATGCCGGTCCTGTTCAGCGCGCTGCTCCCGCCGGACGACGTCGTCGAGGCGATCGCCGAGGTGCTCGGGGAACCCGGCGACGGCCTGCGCTGGGAGCCGCCGGATCGCTGGCACGTCACCCTCGCCTACTACGGGGAGGACGACGTCGAAACCCGTGCCGCCTGGCTGGGCGAGCGGCTGGCCGGGCGCCCGGCGGTCGACGTCCGGCTGGAAAAGGCCGCGACGTTCCCCGGGGTGCTGTGGTTGACTGCCGCCGGAAAAGAGCTGACGCCGCTCGCGCTCGACGCGGGAGCCGGTGCCGAGGCGAGGCCGTACGTGCCCCACCTCACGCTGGCGCGGTTCCCCCGGGAAGAACCCGGGCTCGCCGCGCGTTGGACCAAGTGCTTCGGTGGTTTCACGAGCCGGTGGTGGCAGGCCGCGGAAGTGGCGCTGATGACCAGCGAGCGCGAGCCGGGTGGTCCCCGGTACCGCGTGGCCCGCGGCTTCGAGCTGGACCGCGGCTGAACGCACGCACCGGAAGGCGCTGTTCAGCGGGCTGGTAACCTCGACGTTCGGGTCCGGCTGCAGTCCGTGGCGGCCGTGACCGTCTTCCCGGCGTGCATCCACGCCCGGGGCCGCACGGCACTGATTATTTCGAGGAGCAACACAAGTGGCGCTGTCCACCGAAGAGAAGAAGTCGATCCTGGCCGAGTACGGCGTGCACGACTCGGACACGGGATCCCCCGAGGCCCAGGTCGCGCTGCTGACCAAGCGGATCGTCGGCCTCACCGAGCACCTCAAGGCTCACAAGCACGACCACCACTCGCGTCGCGGGCTCCTGCTGCTGGTCGGCCGCCGCCGCCGGCTGCTGAACTACGTGATGAAGGTGGACATCGAGCGTTACCGTGCGCTGATCCAGCGCCTCGGCCTGCGCCGATAGCTCGAACCCAGGGGGGAGTGGCCGCCGGTCGCTCCCCCCTGGGCCAGGCAAACCGAAGAAACGGCGCGAGCGCGCACGAGGGTCCGTCCGCCGGTCCTCGGTAGTGGTTCCCGGGAAGCGTCCCGGGGGCTTCGATCGAAGACCGGCCTCATTCCTCGAGCGTCCTCAGCGAAATGGGTCCCAGGGTGGGAGACTCGCGTCGTACGAAGGAACTAAAGAGGAGAAACACCCTATGACCGACTCCACCGGAGTCACCGTGCACGAGACCGAAGCCGTGATCGACAACGGCCGGTTCGGCACCCGCACCGTCCGCTTCGAGACGGGCCGCCTGGCCAAGCAGGCCGCCGGCGCCGTCGTCGCGTACCTCGACGAAGAGACCATGCTGCTCTCGGCGACGACCGCGTCGAAGCACCCGAAGGACCACTTCGACTTCTTCCCCCTGACGGTGGACGTCGAGGAGCGCATGTACGCGGCCGGCCGGATCCCCGGCGCGTTCTTCCGCCGCGAGGGCCGCCCGTCGACCGACGCGATCCTGACCTGCCGCCTGATCGACCGGCCGCTGCGCCCGTCGTTCACCGACGGTCTCCGCAACGAGATCCAGGTCGTCATCACCGTCCAGAGCCTCAACCCGGACGACCCGTACGACGTGCTGGCCATCAACGCCGCGTCGGCGTCGACCCAGATCGCCGGCCTGCCGTTCTCGGGCCCGGTCGGCGGCGTGCGCGTCGCGCTGGTCGAGGACCAGTGGGTCGCGTTCCCGACCTGGTCGCAGCTGGAGAAGGCGACCTTCAACATGGTCGTCGCGGGCCGCATCGTCGGTGACGACGTCGCGATCATGATGGTCGAGGCCGAGGGCACCGAGCACACGCTCGACCTGATCGCCGCCGGCGGCAAGGCGCCGGACGAGGCCGCGGTCGCCGCGGGCCTCGAAGCCGCGAAGCCGTTCATCAAGGTCCTGTGCGAGGCCCAGCAGAAGCTGGCCGACGTCGCCGCCAAGCCGACCGGCGAGTTCCCGGTCTTCCTGGCCTACGAGCAGGACGTCTACGAGGCCGTCGCGGCGATCGCCACCGACGACCTGGCCCGCGCGCTGCAGATCCCGGGCAAGCAGGACCGCGACGCCGCGACCGACGAGGTCAAGGCCGCCGTCCTGGAGAAGATCGGCCTGGGCGAAGGCGAAGCCTTCGAAGGCCGCGACAAGGAGATCGGCGGGGCGTTCAAGGCCCTGACGAAGAAGATCATGCGCCAGCGCGTCCTCACGGAGAAGATCCGCATGGACGGCCGTGGCCTCACCGACATCCGGTCGCTCTCGGCCGAGGTCGCCGTGATCCCGCGGGCGCACGGTTCGGCGCTGTTCGAGCGCGGTGAAACCCAGATCCTGGGCGTCACCACGCTGAACATGCTGCGCCTGGAGCAGCAGATCGACTCGCTGTCGCCGGAGACGCACAAGCGCTACATGCACCACTACAACTTCCCGCCGTTCTCCACCGGCGAGACCGGGCGCGTCGGTTCGCCGAAGCGCCGCGAGATCGGCCACGGCATGCTCGCCGAGCGCGCCCTGGTGCCGGTGCTGCCGAAGCGGGACGAGTTCCCGTACGCGATCCGTCAGGTCTCCGAGGCGCTGGGCTCGAACGGCTCGACCTCGATGGGCTCGGTCTGCGCGTCCACCATGGCGCTGTACAACGCCGGTGTGCCGCTGAAGGCGCCGGTCGCGGGCATCGCGATGGGCCTGGTCTCCGACGAGGTCGACGGCGAGACGCGCTACGTGGCGCTCACCGACATCCTCGGCGCCGAGGACGCCCTGGGCGACATGGACTTCAAGGTCGCCGGCACCAAGGACATCATCACCGCGCTGCAGCTGGACACGAAGCTCGACGGCATCCCGTCGGAGGTCCTCGCGGCCGCGCTGAAGCAGGCGAAGGACGCCCGGCTCACCATCCTGGAGGTCATCGCCGAGGCGATCGACAGCCCGGACGAGATGAGCCCGTACTCGCCGCGCGTCACCTCGGTGAAGATCCCGGTCGACAAGATCGGCGAGGTCATCGGCCCGAAGGGCAAGATGATCAACTCGATCACCGAGCAGACCGGTGCCGACATCTCCATCGAGGACGACGGCACGATCTACGTGGGCGCGGCCGACGGCCCGTCGGCGGAGGCGGCGATCGACCTGATCAACGCCATCGCCAACCCGCAGCTGCCCAAGGTCGGCGAGCGCTTCCTCGGCACCGTGGTGAAGACGGCCGCGTTCGGCGCGTTCGTCTCGCTGCTGCCGGGCAAGGACGGCCTGGTGCACATCTCCAAGCTGGGCAACGGCAAGCGGATCAACAAGGTCGAAGACGTGGTCAACGTGGGCGACAAGCTCCGCGTCGAGATCGCCGACATCGACAACCGCGGCAAGATCAGCCTGATCGTCGTCAAGGAGGACGAGCCCGCGAAGCCCGCCGACGCCGAGGCTCCCGCCGCCGACGCCGAGAAGGCCGACGCCAAGTAACACCAGTTCCGCCGAAGGCCTCCTGACCGCGGTGGCGGTCGTGAGTGGTAAAGCGGGTTCTAACCCTCCTTACCACTCACGACCCCGGCGGCAGGGGGCCTTCGCGGCATCGTGAGTAAGGAACCCATGGCACGGCAGGTTTCCGGGCACGAGCAGCCCGTCGGCACCACCCGCACGCTCGAGTCCACTCCGGACGGTGCGGTCGTCAAGCGCAGCGTCCTGCCCGGCGGCCTGCGCGTGATCACCGAGCACGTTCCCGCGTCCCGCTCGGCCACGGTCGGGCTGTGGGTCGGCATCGGCTCCCGCGACGAGCCCGCCGCCGTCGCCGGCGCCGCGCACTACCTCGAGCACCTGCTGTTCAAGGGCACCAAGCACCGCGACGCCACGCAGATCGCCGAGGAGATCGACGCCGTCGGCGGTGAGTTCAACGCCTTCACGGCGAAGGAGCACACCTGCTACTACGCGCAGGTGCTCGACGCCGACCTCCCGCTCGCCGTGGACCTGGTCACCGACGTCGTGTTCGAGGCGCTGTGCACCGACCGCGACATGGACATGGAGCGCAGCGTCGTCCTCGAAGAGATCTCGATGCGCGACGACGACCCCGAGGACCTGCTGCACGAGACGTTCGTGACGGCGATCCTCGGCGAGCACCCGCTCGGCCGCCCGGTGCTCGGCACCGAGAAGTCGATCGTGGAGATGTCGCCCGCGGCGCTGCGGAACTTCTACAAGCGCCGGTACACGCTGCCGCGGATGGTCCTCTCCGTGGCCGGCAACATCGACCACAACCAGGTGCTGCGGCTGGTCCGCAAGGCCCTCGGCGAGCGCCTGAACGGGACCGCGTCGCCGATCGCGCCGCGTGAGGGCCGCGCCCGGATCAAGACCGTGCCGAAGCTGGCCCTGCACACCGACGACACCGAGCAGGCGCACGTCATGCTGGGCCTGCGCTCGCTGTCGCGCCACGACGACCGCCGCTTCGCGCTGTCGGTGCTCAACGCGGCCCTCGGCGGCGGGATGTCCTCGCGGCTGTTCCAGGAGATCCGGGAGCAGCGCGGCTTGGCCTACCAGGTGTACTCGTCGGTGGCGAGCTACGCCGACACCGGGCACATGGCCGTGTACGCGGGTTGCCAGCCGGAGAAGCTCGGCGACGTCGCCGGCGTCATCCGCG
The DNA here is from genome assembly GCF_002904335.1 of Amycolatopsis sp. CA-126428. Classification (GTDB taxonomy): domain Bacteria; phylum Actinomycetota; class Actinomycetes; order Mycobacteriales; family Pseudonocardiaceae; genus Amycolatopsis. The sequence goes on from NZ_PPHF01000005.1 coordinate 48,581, forward strand.
AGGTGCTCGACAAGGTCGGCGTCGACGGCCTCACCGACGCCGAGGTGGCCCGCGCCAAGGGCCAGCTGCGCGGCGGCCTGGTGCTGGGCCTGGAGGACACGTCGTCGCGGATGTCGCGGATCGGCAAGAACGAGCTCAACTACGGCCACTACCTGGGCGTCGACGACACGATCGCCCGCATCGACGCGGTGACCACCGACGAGGTGTGTGCGCTCGCTCGCACTTTGTTCGCGCGGCCGGGCGGGGTTTCGGCGGCGGCGGTCGTCGGGCCGTACGCTCACGCCGACGACCTTCCTGACGACCTGCACGAGGTGATCGCTTCATGACCATCAACGTCGGTGTGCTCGGCGCGCGCGGCCGGATGGGGGCGACGGTGGTGAACGCCGTCGAAGGCGCTTCGGACCTGAAGCTCGTGGCCGCGCTGGACGCGGGCGACGACTTCGCCCCGCTGGCCGACGCCCAGGTGGTCGTCGACTTCACCCACCCCGACGCCGTCATGGGCAACCTGGAGTACCTGGTCGAGCACGACATCCACGCGGTCGTCGGCACGACGGGCTTCAGCGAGGAGCGCCTTTCCCGGCTGCGCGCTTTGCTCGAGCCGAAGCCGTCGCTGGGCGTGCTGATCGCGCCGAACTTCGCCCTGGGCGCGGTTCTGGCCATGCGGTTCGCGGCCCAGGCGGCGAAGTTCTACGCCTCGGCCGAGATCATCGAGCTGCACCACAACCGCAAGGCCGACGCCCCTTCGGGCACCGCGGCGCACACCGCCCGGATGATCGCCGCGGCCCGTGCGGAAGCGGGCGTGAGCCCGGGCCCGGACGCGACGACGGCGGAGCTGGACGGCGCCCGCGGCGCCTCGGTCGAGGAGGTCCGGGTGCACTCGGTCCGTCTGCCGGGCCTGGTCGCGCACGAGGAGATCCTGTTCGGCGGCGAGGGCGAGACCCTGACGATCCGGCACGACTCCCTCGACCGGACGTCGTTCATGCCGGGCGTGCTGCTCGGCGTGCGTGAGGTGCTGAACCGCCCCGGCCTGACGGTCGGCCTGGAAAACGTCCTCGACCTGTGAAGGCTCGCAATGTGGCGCTGCTGCTGACGGCGGCGCTGATCGTCTACCTGTTCCTGCTGGCGGATCGGGCGTTCGCCCTGTTCAAGACGGGCACGGGCGTCGGGATCGCCCTGGGCGCGGGCGTGCTGCTGCTGCCCGTCCTGGGCATCTGGGTCGTCGTCGTGACCTGGCGCAACGGCCTGCAGGTCCAGCGCCTGTCCCGGCAGCTGGACGCCGAGGGGGCGCTCCCCGACGTCGCCGACCTTCCGCGTCGCCCGTCGGGCCGGGTGGATCGCGAGGCGGCCGACGCGTGGTTCGAGGAGCGCCGCGCGGAGGTCGAGGCCGACCAGGAGAACTGGCGGGCCTGGTACAAGCTCGCGTACGCGTACGACATCGCGGGCGACCGCCGACGGGCGCGCGAGACGATGAAGAAGGCGATCGAGCTGGAAGCCGCCGAACGCTCACGTGCCGAGTAGCTCCGGCGCGAAGACCTCTTCGATCTGCCAGCGGCGTGCGGACAAGCCCTGTTCGTGGTGGTACCGCAGATACGTGTCCAGGGCGGCGCGGTTGGCGGAAATCCCGTAGGGCCACCAGTCTTCGCCGAACTCGTCGAGCGTTTCGTCGACCAGCGCGTTCGCCCACGGCAGCATGGTCTGCACCTGGTAGAGCCGCCGGCCACGGCGGTAGCGCTCGGCGGCGGCGTCCTTCGCGGCTTCGAACATCGTGTGGACGCGGCGGGCCAGGCCGGGATCGTCCCGCAGGAGGTCCCGCCGGACGACGACGGTGTGCATGATCGGGAAGATCCCGGTGCGGCGGTGGTAGTCGCGTTCCCGCGCGACGAAGTCGGGGAAGAGCCGGGCGACGTCCGGGTGCCCGTCGAGCACGCACTGCGGGACGTTCGCGGAGAACAGCACGTCGATCTCGCCGGTGGCGAGCATCGCGCTCAGCGTCTTCCCCGCTCCGGCCGTGGTGACATCGACGGCGCCGGGGTGCGGGTGGGAGATGAAACCGAAGGGCGCCGACGGGTGTTCGAGGCCGCCGATCACCCAGCGGTTCGTCTCCGGCCGGAACCCGTGCTCGTCCATCAGGATGCCCTTGGCCCAGACGCCGGAGTCCTGCCCGTAGGTCCCGAACTCGCCGATCGTCCGGCCGGTGAGGTCACCGGGACCGGTGATCCCCGAGCGGGTGTTGACGAAGACGCAGGAGTGCCGGAAGACGCGGTTGGGGAAGATCGGGAGCGCCACGAAGGGCGTGCCTGCTTCGAGCAGTCGCAGGTAGAACGTCAGGCCGAGTTCGGCGACGTCGAACTCGCCGCGGACCGCCCGTTCGAAGATCTCGGGCAGTGTGGCGGCGGTTTCCACGGTGCCGGACAGGTCCCGGGTCGTGTCGTAGGTGAAGGTGCCGATGCGCATGGTCCGATCATCGGCGCGCGGGGACGGGGGCGTCCAAGACCGGTTGCGGCAACTCGATACCGTGGGGGTATGGACTTGCGGGTGCTCCGGTACTTCGTCGCGGTGGCCGAGGAGCGGCACATCGGCCGTGCGGCGAGCCGCCTGCACATGGCGCAGCCGCCGCTGAGCCGGGCGGTGCGCGGGCTGGAGGACGAGCTGGGCGCGACGCTGTTCGAGCGCACGCCCAAGGGGGTCGCGCTCACCGCCGCGGGAACGGCCCTGTTCGACGAGGCCGTCGCGCTGCTGGCCCAGGCGGGCCGCATCCGCGACCGGGTGACCGCGGCGGCGGGCGCGGCGACCCTGACGGTCGGCACCCTGGCGGACGCGGCGGAGCAGGTCGGCGCCCGGCTGGTGCCGCTGTTCCGCGAGCAGTACCCGCACGTGGACGTCCGGGTGCACGAAACGGACCTGGCCGATCCGACGGCGGGCCTGCGCGCCGGCCTGGTCGACGTGACGCTGACCCGGACGCCGTTCGCAAGCGCGGGCCTCGGCGTCCACGTGCTGCGCCCGGTACGGGTGGGCGTGGTGCTGCGCGACGACGACCCCCTGGCCGGCCGGCCCGAGGTGTCGACGGCCGAGTTGACGGGCCGCCGCTGGGTCCGGCTCCCGGACGGCGCCGACGCCCGCTGGACGGCCTACTGGACGGGCGGCCCGCCCGGTGACGACGCCCCCGTCCTGCGGACGATCCAGGAGTGCCTGCAGGCGGTGCTGTGGAACGGCATCGCCGCCCTCGCCCCGGTCGACCAGCCGCTGCCGCCCGGGCTGCGGGTCGTGCCGGTGGCCGATCGCCCGCCCAGCGAGCTGGTGGTGGCGTGGCCGAAGGCGGGAAGCAGCCCGCTGGTGCGCGGTTTCGTGCGCATCGCGGCGGCGGCGAACCGGTGACGCTGCTGCTGAAGCTCGTCCTGGCGCCGTTGCTGGTGGTCGGCTCGTCGCTGGCCGGACGGCGCTGGGGCCCGGGCGTGACGGGTCTCCTGGTGGCGATGCCCGTGGTCGCGGGCCCGATCCTGCTGATCACGTACCTGGAGCACGGGGCGGCGTTCGTCGCGCGGGCGGCGTCGGCGTCGTTGCTGGGGCTGGTGTCGCTGGCCGCGTTCGCGGTGGTGTTCGCGCGGGTGTCCCGGGCGCGCGGGTGGGCGGGCACGCTGCTGGTCGGCTGGCTCGTGTGCCTGGCGCTGGATCTGGCCCTGGATCTGGCCCTGTCGTTTGGGTTGGTGCCGGTGTGGGTGGTGCTCGGGCTGGCGCTGGCGGCGGCTTGGGCGGGCAGCCGGTTGCTGCCGGAGCCGGGGGAGGCCGGGCCGGTGACGCTGCCGTGGTGGGACCTGCCCGCCCGCGCGGCGGCGACGGCCGGGCTCGTGGTGGCCCTGACGGCGGCGGCCGGACGCCTCGGCCCCGACCTGACGGGCGTGCTGGCCCCCTTCCCGACCGGGACGAGCGTGGTGGCGGTGTTCGCGCACGCGCAAGGCGGCCCGCCGGCGGCCGCGGCGACCGTGCGGGGCGTGTTGCGCGGGCTCGGCGGGTTTTCGGCGTTTTGTTTTCTGGTGGCGGTGCTGGTGGAGCCGATCGGTGGGTGGGCTTTCGTCGTTGCGGTCGCCGGGACGGTGGTGTGGCAATTCGCTGACAGTTGTCGTTCATTCGGGAAATGAGGGGGCTTCGTACTATCGCCCGCATGAAACCGACTTCGTCTTCTCCTGGTTCACGGGCGTTGTCCGCGTCGCTGCGCGAAGTACGCGAAGCGCGGAAGTTCGGGTTGCGCGAGCTGGCGCGGGCACTCGAGGTGGATCCGCGGTTGCTGTCCCAGTGGGAGCTGGGGATTCGGGTGCCGCCGATCGAAGAGGTGGCCCGGATTCTGGGGTACCTCCGCGTGGATCGGGTGGTGACCAACCGGATCCTGGCCTTGGTGCAGCACGTGAAGGACCCCAACTGGCTGGACTCCAACCCGTCGGATCTCCCCGCCGCGCTCACCGGGGTGGTGCAGTGCGAACGGTCGGCCAGCTTGATCACCAACTGGTCCCCGCAGATCATTCCCGGGCTCCTGCAGACTCCCGACTATGCCCGCGCATTGTTGACCGCCTCCGAAATCAAGCTGGACGATGCCGATGCGCGGCTGGTCGGTCGCTTGGAGCGGCAGCGGATTCTGACCGGCCGTGAACCCGCCCACCTCAAGGCGATCTTGTCCGAGTCGGTGATCCGCGAGGTGGTCGGCGATACCGACATCATGTCCGATCAGATCGACCATCTGCTCAGGTCAACTGTAAGATCTAACATTTCAGTGCGTATCGTGCCTGCCGCTGTGGGCTACCATCCGGGCAAGCTCGGCATGTTCACCCTCTATGACTTCCCGGCCGACCCGTCGATCGTGCTGCTCGAACACCTTCATGCCAGCGCCTTCATCAACGAGTTGGAGGCTATCTCCAGCTACCGGAAGCTGGTAAAGCTGTTGTCAGGCAAGGCTTTGAGCGAGGAGGCCTCGCGGGTCCTGCTGCAGGAGATGGCGCGATAGGGAGCAGCGTGTTGACGTGGCGAAAGTCGAGCTACAGCGTGCAAACCGAATGCGTGGAGGTTCTCCTCGCCGAGACTGTTGGCGTGCGGGACACGAAAGCCCGTCACCTGGGCCAACTCACCGTCTCGCGCGCCGCGTGGACCGCGCTGATCTCAGTGGTGCAGCCAGCCCGCGAACACCGCGGGTGAAGCCGCAATCAGACTGAAGCGGATCCACCTTCCGGCGAGCCCCGTCGTCAGGAAGGTCGCGAGCCGCATCCGCACGAGGCCGGCCAGCACGCTCGTCGCCATGAACGGGGGCAGGCCGACCAGGGAACTCACTCCGTACGTCCCGGCCATCCAATGCGGGTGCCGGTGGCAGCGCTCGCGCAGCCCGTCGACCCACCCGCGGATCCGCTTGGTCCGCAGCTGCCAGCGCACGCGCCGGGGCGTCAGCGGGCGCTCCCGGTGCAACCGGTCGTGCAGCGGCTTCGGGAGCTTGATCGTCCCGCGCGCGGCCAGGTAGTACAGCGTCTTCCCGGCGATCTGCCCGACGGCCACCGCCGCCCCGAGCCACAGCCAGTGCAGCCCTGGCTGGCTCGCGCACAGCCCGAGCAGGAAGACCTCGGCGTTGATCAGCGGCACGATGGCCGAGCCGAACGCGACGCCCAGCGTCAGCAGGATCCAGCTCATCGTGTCACCTCCTGAAAACCGCTCGCGTTCTTCCAAGTTATCAGTCCGAAATCTCCGCGCACGGGGGTTAGCCCCCGTCTTCGGCCGGTGGTCCGCACCAGAAGATCACCTGCCGGACGGCTTCCCGTCACTCTCCGCCGGAACACTGACGGGGTGGCCGCCGAGCAACCCCGTACGCCCGCCGACCGATTCGGCGCCCTGTGCCGGGCCGTCGTGCGCGTACTGCCCTGGGGTCTGTCGCGGATCGTGGCGCCGACGTTTCTCGGGTTCTGCCTGATCAACGGGTTCACGTTCGGCGTCGACCTCACGCTGCTGACCGTCTTCCACGGTGTGCTCGGCTGGCCGGTGTGGCTGGCGATCACGCTGGCGTACGCCTGCGCGTTCGGGCTGAGCTTCGCGCTGAACCGGACGTTCAACTTCCATTCCCACGCCGCCGTCGGAATCCAACTGGTGCTTTACACAGGTGCGATAGCTGTCAATTACGCGGCGTTCCTGCTGGGTGTGGGCGCGGGTCTGACGGCGCTGGGCGTCGAATACCACGTCTCGCGGGTGCTCGCGGGCGTGGGCGAGGGCGTGTTCATGTACGCCGTGATGCGGTGGGTGATCTTCCGCGACTCAGGTGAGACTGAGGTCGAGGGTGCCGGTGAGCCGGACCTCGCGGAGGGTGCGCTCGCCGGTGTCGAGGGTGCGGACGGTGCCGTCGGGGTTCCAGCCGGCCCGGCGGTAGAAGCCGAGGGTGGCGTGGTCGCCCTGGGCGACCCAGGCGATGCCCCGGGAGGCGCCGTCGGCCCGCAGGCCCGCGGCGGCCGTCGCGAGTAGCCGCCCGGCGTGCCCGCGGCGTCCCCAGCGCGGCTCGACGAGCAGGGTGGCGATCAGCCCGGTGGTCGCGGCGTCCTCGGGCAGGCTGCCGTCCGCGGCGGCGACCTCGTCTTCGGGGGCCTGGCCGGCGACGCAGAAGCCGACGGTGAACTCACCCTCGGTGGCGACGTAGACGAGGCTGCCGGGGTAGTCGATGGTCTCGGTCCAGGTGCCGGCGAGGTCGGTGGCGTCCAGCTGCGCGAGAGCCTGCTTGCCGAGCAGGTCCTCGTAGGCGGCGTGCCAGGTTTCGCGCTGGATGCGGGCGATCTCCGCGGCGTCGGACAGATCGGCGGGACGGACGGCGGCGTCGCTCATAGTGGGTGAAATTAGTACAGCGGAGCGCAGCTCCTCCGTTGAGGGCGGTGGTGGGGGCATGGATGGATGGCCGCCGTTTTTGTCGGTGGTGGGTGGCACCATGAGCTCACCATGCAAACGATCAGCGTCTCGACGGCCCGGAAGACGTTCCTGGCCGCACAGGGCTTCACCGACCCGCGTCCGTCCGGCGTGCCTTCGCGGCAGCACCTGAAACGGGTGTTGTCGAGAGTCCAGCTGCTGCAGCTGGACTCGGTGAACGTCGCGGTCCGGGCGCACTACATGCCGGTGTTCTCGCGGCTGGGCGCGTACGACCCGGCGCTGCTCGACGAAGCGGCGTGGGCGCACTCGGCGCGCCGCCCGCGGATGCTGGTGGAGACGTGGGCGCACGAGGCGAGCCTGCTCCCGATCGAGGACTGGCCCTTGATCCGCTCGGGCGCCAAACGCGACGGCTGGTGGCGGCACTACGGGCCGTTGATCGAGAAGTCGCCGGGCCTGGTCGAGGAGATCTTGTCGGTGGTCAAGGAGCTGGGCCCGATCGGCGCGGGCGGCATCGAGCGCGCGGTGGAGGCGGACGCCCGGCGCCGCGGCCCGGGCTCGTGGTGGGAGCGCTCGGAGGTCAAGCGCGTCTGCGAGTACCTGTTCGGCATCGGCCAGCTGACGACGGGCACGCGCCGGTCGTTCGAGCGGCTCTACGACCTGACCGAGCGCGTGGTCCCGCCGGAGATCCTGGCCCGTTCGGTGTCCGCGGAGGAGGGCGCGCGGGGCTTGATATCGCGTTCGGCCCGGGCGCTGGGGGTGGCGACGGAGACGGACCTGCGCGACTACTACCGCCTCGGCCCGGCCCCGGCTCGCCAGGCGGTGGCGGAGCTGGTGGAGTCGGGCGAGCTGGAGCCCCTCGCGGTCCGCGGCTGGAAGCAGCTCGCGTACCGCCATGCTTCGGCTCGGACACCGCGGAACGTGACGGGCCGGGCGCTGCTGTGCCCGTTCGACCCGCTGATCTGGGAGCGAGCGAGGACCGAGCGGCTGTTCGGCTTCCACTACCGGATCGAGATCTACGTCCCGGAGCCGAAGAGGGTGTACGGCTACTACGTGTTCCCGTTCCTCCTGGACGGCTCGCTCGTCGCCCGGGTGGACCTGAAGTCCGACCGCGCGGCGGGGGTGCTGCGGGTCCAGGGAGCGTTCGCGGAGGAAGGTGCGGACGTGGCCCGGGTGCTGCCGGAGCTGGCGGCGGAGTTGCGGCACATGGCGGAGTGGCTGGGGCTGTCGGGCGTGACGGTCGGTTCCCGGGGCGACCTGGCCCCGGCTCTGGCCCGGTTGGTCCGCTGAGGAGGCCTTGACCTTGACACAGTGACAAGGTCTTCACTGCGGGGGAGGAGGTGGTCACCATCAACCACGCAACGGACACCCGGCTGCTTGACGCGCTGGGCGCGGCGAACCCGTCGACCCGGCTCCAGGCGGCGCTGGCCGCGGGCACCCGGGCCGACCCCGGCCTCGCCGAGGCGCTCGTGACGCGGTGCGCGGCGGAACCGGACTTCTTCGTCCGCGACATGCTCACCTGGGCGCTGACCCGCCTGCCCGCGGAGTTGACCGTGCCCAGGCTCGTCGCGGAACTCCGCTCCGGCCGGGCCCAGGCCCGCAGCCAGGCCCTGCACACGCTGTCGAAGATCGGCGACCGCAGGGCGTGGCCGGCGCTCACCCGGGAGCTACTGCACGACCCGGACGACGAAGTCGCGCGAAGCGCCTGGCGGGCGGCCGTCGTCCTCGTGCCGCCGGGGGAACACGCGACCCTGGCGGCCGAGCTGGCTCGTCAGCTCGGCCGGGGTGACCGGGCCGTGCAGCTGAGCCTCAGCCGGGCCCTCGTCGCGCTCGGCGACGTGACCGAAGGGGCCTTGCGGGCGGGGCTGGTGAGCGCCGACCCGGCCGTGCGCGCGCACGCCCGCGCCACGGAACGGCTCCTGCACGACCCGGAGGCCGGGTTCGACCTGGCCGTCGACGAGGCGAAGCGGATCGTCGCGCTCGGCCCGGAACGCGCTGCGAGCGAGGCGTGCTGATTGGCGAGGTGGCCCGCCGGTCCGGGGTGAGTCCGCGGATGCTGCGGCACTACGACTCCCTCGGGCTGGTGCGGCCGACCGGGCGGACCGTCGGCGGCTACCGCGAGTACGCCGAGGCGGACATCCGCCGCATCTTCCACGTCGAAGGCCTGCGGTCGCTGGGGATGTCGCTGCGGCAGATCGGCCAGGCGCTGGCGGATCCGGCCTTCACACCGTCCACTTTGGTCGGTGAGCTGATCCGGCGGACCGAGGACAGGCTGGAACGGGAACGGGAACTGCTCGAGCGGCTCCGTGCGATCGACGCCTCGGAGCCCACCGGGTGGGACGGCGTCCTGCACGTCGTCGAGCTCCTGCACGGGCTCGATTCCCCGAGCCCGGCGCGCCGGCAGCAGGCCGCGCTGGACGTGCCGCTCCCCACCGAGCTGCTGGCCAGGGCGGTGCTGACCGAAACGAACCCGAACGTCGCCGGAGCCCTGCGCTGGGCGCTGGCGCGGGCGGGCGCGGACGGCTTGCCGGCGTTGGCCGCCGGGCTGCGTTCACCCGACGCCGAAGTCCGGCGGCGCGCGGTCCTGGCGATCGCCGAGCTGCCGGGCGAAGAGGCGGCCGCGGCTTTGGCGGCCGCGCTCGAGGATCCGGAGCCGGGCATCCGCCGCCACGCGGCACTGGCCGCCGGCCGTCGCGGAACGACGGCCGCGGTCCCGATCCTGGTCGGCATGGTGGCCGAGGGAACGAACGACGTCGAAGCGGCGGAGGTCCTGGGCACCCTGGCCCTGGACCCCGAATCGGGTCGCCGGATCGTGAGTGCGCTGGCTGCCGAGCTGTCTGCGGAGACCGCTGTGCGGATCCGGGTGGCCCAGGCGCTCGCCGAACTCCCGGCTCCACTGGCACAGGACACCCTGCGGCGCATGGGCGACGACGAGGACCGGGTGGTCGCGCTGATCGCTTCGGCGGTGACGGAGGCGCTGGGCCGGTCCGGTTCGTAGGTCCCCCGGCGCTGTGCCCGTCCGCCGGCATCGCCGGATTTCTGCGGGCCCTTTCGCTGGCATCTCGCGCGAACGGGCCGTTCCCGGCACCCCCGCCGGGAACGGCCCGTCCTTCCCCCTTACTCAGCCCGCCGCGCGCGTCACCACGGCGTTGCCGGTGCCCGTGCGGGCGCGGACCTTCAGCTTCACGCCGCCCTCGGGGGCGCTGTCGGCGACGTCCAGCTCGCTGGAGACGCGGCCGCCGCTGGAGGTCAGGTCGACCTCGGCGGACGTCCCGCCGCGGATGCCGATCCGGACCTCGCCCGAGCCGGTGATCAGGTCGAGCGAGCCCGAGGCGGCGTCGGCCACCGACAGGTCGCCGCTGCCGGTGCGGGCCATCACCTCGCCGGAGACCGCGCCCAGCCAGACGTCGCCGGTGCCGGTGGCCAGCGTGGCGGACCCGCTGATCGACGACGCCTCGACGGGGCCGCTGCCGCTGCGCAGCTGCAGCCCGCCCAGCGTCGGGCCGAGCTTGACGGCGCCGCTGCCGGTGCGGATGGTGGCCGAGCCGTCGGCGCGGTCGAGCTTGACCTCGCCGGAGCCGGTCAGCAGGTCGACGCGGCCGGCCGAGCCGGTGACGGTGACGTCCACCGCGCCCGCCCGCACCTCGACGTGCGAGCCCGCCGGCGCGTGCACCTTCACCGCGAGGGCGACGTTCCGCAGCTGCCACGCCTTCGGGGCCTGGACGACCAGGCGGTGGCCGAGCTTCTCGATCCGGCTCTGCCGCACGGCCTCGGCGGGGGAGGCGCCCGGATCGACGCCCAGCTGGTCGCCGAAGCGCTCGCCGACCCAGGACAGCAGGCTGTTGACCCCCGCCACCCACGGCTGCTGCTCGCCCTGGTCGTGCCGCAGCTCCACGCGGGCGCCGGAGTCGCCCTCGAGGACGACTTCGACGCGCCCGATCGTCACGCTGATGTCGAGCTCCAGCGGGACGTCGGTCTCGAACTCGTCCACCCGGACCAGTTCGTCGTTCGGCTCTTCGGCCGGTGTGGTCTGTTCTTCACTCATCGTCTCGTCCCCTCAGCCTTCGACCCAGCCGTGCAGGTGCGACCCGCTCCCGCCCTTGCCCTGGTGCTTGTGGCCCCCGCCGCCGAGCGCGCCGTGGCCCAGTGCGCCCTGCACCGCCTGCGACACGAAGGTGTTCAGCGAGACGCCCTGGGCGGCGGCCGCGCGTTCGGCCTGGCCCTTGATCTGCTCGACCAGCCGGAGGGTGATCCGGCTGATGTCACCGCCGTCGATCGGCGGCGGTGGTGTGGTGTCACGTGGTGTCGCGCGTGCCGTCGTCTCCTCGGCGGTGCCGGTGACGACCACCCGCACGTCGCGGCCGTCGAGCCGGACGTCCACCACCTGGCCCGGCAAGGCCGCCGTGACCTCGGCGGCGAGGTCGGCGAGGGCGTTCATCAGCGTCAGGCGGACGGCGGGTTCGAGCGCGGAGGACAGCAGCGCGGCCGCCCGCCGGGTGTGCTCGTCCCCGGCGGCAGCCGTGTTCGCGAGGTCCTCGCGAAGGTTGGCGATGTACGGCGTCAAGTCCATGACACCACTATGACGTCATCCTTGGTGTCAGTCAAGGCGGCGGGTGGTGTCACGTGTCCCCCGGGAGTGACCGCCCTCACGCGGTTAGGCTGCGCGGGAGCCGGAGAAGGAGTGCTGACGTGACCGCAACCGTGTCACCCAGAGTGCAGCTGATCGCGAAAACGGAGTTCTTCCCGCCCGGGGACGTGCCTTGGTCGACCGACGCGGACGGCGGGGAAGCGCTCGCCGAGTTCGCCGGCCGCGCCTGCTACCAGTCGTGGAAGAAGCCGAACCCGGCCACCGCGACCAACGCCGGCTACCTCGAGCACATCATCGACGTCGGCCACCTTTCGGTGCTGGAGCACGGTTCGGTGACCTTCTACATCACCGGCATCTCCCGGTCCCTGACCCACGAGCTGATCCGGCACCGCCACTTCTCCTACTCCCAGCTCTCGCAGCGGTACGTCCCGGAGCGCGACGCCGAGTTCGTCGAGCCGGAGATCATCGCGAACGACCCGGTGCTGCACGAGAAGTTCCTCGCCGCCACCCGGGCCAGCGTCGACGCCTACACCGAGCTGCTGGCCGGGCTCGAGGAGAAGTTCGCCGACGTCCCGAGCGCGACCCTGCGCCGCAAGCAGGCCCGTCAGGCCGCCCGCGCGGTGCTGCCGAACGCGACCGAAACCCGCATCGTCGTCACCGGGAACTACCGCGCCTGGCGGCACTTCGTCGCGATGCGCGCGACCGAGCACGCCGACGTCGAAATCCGCGAGCTGGCCGTGGAGTGCCTGCGGCAGCTGCAGAAGGCCGCGGCGAACGTGTTCGCGGACTTCACCATCTCGACGTTGCCGGACGGCACCGAGATCGCCACGAGCCCGAAGGTGCTGGAAGGCTGATGAAACGACTTGCGATCGACGTCCGGCCCGGCGAGTACGCCGTCGTGCGGCTGCCCGCGGACGCCGCGGTGCCCGCCGAGCTCTTCGCGCCCGGCGAGACGTTCGTCTCGGTGACCAGGACGCCCGAAGAACTGTCGGTGATCTGCCCGGCCGGCCGCGAACCGGCCGGGGCCACGGCCGCCGAGGACGGCTGGCGGCTGCTGTCGGTCCGCGGCCCGCTGGAGTTCACCCTCACCGGCATCATCGCCGCGCTGGCCTCGGAGCTGGCCGCGGCCGGGGTCACGCTGTTCTCGATGTCGACGTTCGACACCGACCACATCCTGGTCCGCGCCGGCGACCTCGACGACGCGGTCACGGCGCTGCGCGACTCCGGCCACGAGGTCGCCCTCCCCTGACCGTCCGGGACTTTTCGCCGCCGCCGATCCGGGTACCCGGGGTCGTGGGTGGGCGTGGTCACCCTTGAAAAGCAAAGTTCGGCGCGCCTAAACTCCGGTTTTGGGTCCCCGACATCCGGTTTTCGAGAGGTGGGCGTCATGGCTGTGACCGAGGCTGTCCGGCCGGGACTGGTGACCCGCCTGCGCACCGGGTCGGCCCTGCTCGGGCCGGCGTTCGTCGCCGCCATCGCCTACGTCGACCCGGGGAACGTCGCCTCGAACATCAGCGCCGGCGCCCGCTACGGCTACCTGCTGGTCTGGGTGATCGTCGCGGCGAACCTGATGGCCGTGCTGGTGCAGTACCTGTCGGCGAAGCTCGGGCTGATCAGCGGCATGTCGCTGCCGGAGGCCCTGCGCGCCCGCCTGTCCCGCCCCGCGCGGCTGGCCTACTGGGCGCAGGCGGAGATCGTCGCCATCGCCACCGACCTGGCCGAGGTGGTCGGCGGCGCGATCGCGCTCAACCTGCTGTTCGACCTCCCGCTCGTCGTCGGCGGCCTGATCACCGGCGCGGTGTCGCTGACGCTGCTGGCGGTCCAGGACCGCGGCGGCCAGCGGACGTTCGAGCGGGTCGTCACCGGCCTGCTGGCGGTGATCGCGGTCGGCTTCCTGGCCAGCCTGTTCGTCGAACCGCCGTCGCCCACGGAGACCCTCGGCGGCCTGCTCCCGCGGTTCGACGGCGCGGGCAGCATCCTCATCGCGGCGGCCATGCTCGGCGCGACCGTGATGCCGCACGCGGTCTACCTGCACTCGGGCCTGGTCCGCGACCGCCACGGCCGTCCCGAGGGCCTCCAGCGCCGCCGCCTGCTGCGTGCGACGCGCGTCGACGTCGGCTCGGCGATGCTCCTGGCGGGCGCGGTGAACCTGGGCATGCTGCTGCTGGCCACGACGAACCTCCAGGGCCAGGCGGGCGTCGACAGCATCGAGGGCGCGCACGGCGCGGTCTCCTCGGCCCTCGGTCCGGGCATCGCGCTGCTGTTCGCGATCGGCCTGCTGGCGTCGGGCCTGGCCTCGACGTCGGTGGGCGCGTACGCGGGCGCGATGATCATGCAGGGGTTGCTGCACAAGCGAATTCCGCTGGTCCTGCGCCGTCTGGTGACCCTGACGCCGGCGATCGTGGTGCTCGCGCTGGGCGCCGACCCGAGTACCGCGCTGGTGGTGTCCCAGGTGGTGTTGTCGTTCGGTATCCCGTTCGCGCTGGTGCCGTTGATTCGCCTGACGGCCGACCGTGATCTGATGGGGGAGGACACGAACCGCCGCTCGACGACGGTCGCGGCCTCGGTGATCGCGGCGATCATCATCGCTCTCAACCTGGTGCTCATCTACCTCACGGTCACCGGTTGACCCACGGAACGGGGAAACGCGGCCATGGCCTGGACCTTCGCCCTCAACGCCGAATGCGGGGATCGGGAGACCCACGCCCGCGACCTGGCGCGGCACTTCGACGGCTGGCCGGCGGGTGTCTTCAGCCGTGACAACGCCTGGTGGTGCGGGATCGCGCCGGACGGCCTCAGCCGCACCGGCGCGCACACCGACGAGGAAGCGGCGGCGATGACCGCGGCCGGCCGCCGGCTCTACTGGCTGCTCCGGATCGCGCCGCCGGTCTACCGCTACGCGCTCGCCGGCATCGAGACCGACCGGTTCCGCAGCTACGACGAGCTGATGGCGGAGAAGGACCTGACGATCTTCCCGGGCCTCGTCGTCGCCGAGGACATCTGGATCCGGACGGGCAAGCGCGCCGAGTTCAGCGACTTCGCCCCGGGCTACCGCTGGCTCCCCTACCGCGGCGAAACCCGCCGCTGACCAACCGCTCGACAACCCTAGGGGGTAATTGTCTCATCGATGTGGCAGTTAGCCCTAGGGTCGGAGAGCAAGAGTCGGCGCCACACGCAATCTCGGGCTGCTGCTGGTGCGAATCCCCAGGTCCGGGGCACGGCCGCGGGATGTCCCGGTCGGCGAGCCCGACCGTCAGGCACGCGAGTCGCCCCTCCAATCACGCGAGTCGTCCCTCCAATCACGCGTGTCGTCCCTCCAATCACGCGTGTCGTCCCTCCAATCACGCGTGTCGTCCCTTCAATCACGCGTGTCGTCCTTCCAATCACGCGTGTCGTCCTTCCAATCACGCGTGTCGTCCCTCCAATCACGCGTGTCGTCCTTCCAGGTACGCGAGTCGACCCTCTGCGTGCGCGAGCCGACCCTCTGGGTGCGCGGGCCGACCCGCTGGGTGCGCGGGCCGACCCTCTGGGTGCGCGAGCCGACCCTATGGGTACGCGAGTCGTCCCTTTGGGTGCGCGAACCGACCCTCTGGGTACGCGGGCCAGCCGTTCGTCGGCACGAATTCCGCGGAACCCGCGGCGCCCCGCGGCGGTCCGACTAGCATCTGCGCGACCGCCGCCCGAAGGAGCACCGTGACCGACGAACAGACCCGGCCCTACCCGCCGCAGGCGCCCAGCACGCCTGGTCAGCGGGTCGTCGCGGGCCGCTACCTCCTGCTCGGCGAACTCGGCCGGGGCGGCATGGGCGTCGTGTGGCGGGCGCAGGACCAGGTCATCGGACGCCAGGTCGCGGTCAAGGAACTGCGGCTGCCCGACGCCGAGTCCGCCGCCGTCTTTTCCGAACGCGCCCTGCGCGAGGTGCGCACCGGCGGGCGGCTCAACGACCCCGCCATCGTCACCGTTTACGACGTCGTCACCGACGGCGGCACCACCTTCATCGTGATGGAGCTCGTCGAAGCGCCCAGCCTCGCCGACCTCGTGCGGCAGCGGGGCCCGATGCCCGCCGCGCAGGCCGCCCAACTGGGGGAGCGGGTGCTCGCCGCGCTGCAGGCCGCCCACTCGGCCGGGATCGTGCACCGGGACGTCAAGCCCGCGAACATCCTCGTCGCGCCGGACGGCCGCGTGAAGCTCACCGACTTCGGCATCGCCCACGCCGTCGACGACCCGCGGCTGACCACCAGCGGCATGATCGTCGGCTCGCCCGCGTTCATGGCGCCGGAGCGCGTCGAAGGCCGGGAAGCGATGCCCGCCTCCGACCTCTGGTCCCTCGGGGCGACGCTGTTCTACGCCGTCGAAGGCTCGATCCCGTTCGAGCGCGCGACCACCGCCGCGACGCTGCACGCGATCATGACCGAGATCCCGTACCTCACCCGCGGCCACGGCCCGATCGCCGCGGCCATCCTCGGCCTCCTCGTCACGAACCCGGACGCGCGGCTGACCGCGGCCCAGGCCCAGAACCTGCTGACCACGGCGCAGGGCGTCCGGCCCACCCCGCCGCGCGGCACGGCGATGCTCGGCGCCGCCGCGCCGCAGCCGCCGAAGAAGACCCACCGCGCCCTCTGGCTCACGGCCGCGGCCGTGCTGGTGGTCGCCGCCCTGGTCGGCGGCTTTTTCGCGGGCAAGGCGTACGAGACGCCCGCCGCGGACGAGCAGAAGCAGCCGACCAAGACCTACGGCGTCGGCGGGCAGATCCGCGCGAACATCAACGACTACTACCGCTGCTACAACGGGCCCGTCCAAGACGGCGCGATCATCAGCAAGGAGGACAACCAGGCCGAGTGCGGCAACGCGCACACCTTGGAGGTCTACGAGATCGGCGGCCTGCTGTCGGTCGAGAACTGGACCTCCGACGACGCCAAGGTCGCGGCCTACCCCGGCCTGCCCGCGGTGACGGCGAGCGCGGAGGCGGCGTGCGCGACCGCGTTCCGCTCGTCGATCGTGCCCGAAATCAAGCGGCCGGACCTCACCTACCGCGCGCTCGTGCCCACCGAAACCGAGTGGCGCAGGGTCCCGGAGAAGCCCGGTGAAGAGCCCAGCCGCGCGTTCTACTGCGTGCTCGCCCGCGCCGACGGCGGCCCCATCACCGCGCCGATCGTGACCAAGGTCAAGTAGAAGTTCCGCGACGAGCGGCCGACCCCGGGAAATCCTCCTGGTGACCAGGTCGGCGCGGTTTTCGTCGGACCGGCGAGGTACCGTCTCCCCATGTCCAACCCACCTACCGCAGCGCCCGGACGGCCGTTCGGGCGCGTGCTCACCGCGATGGCCACCCCGTTCGACGCCGACGGCGCGCTGGACCTGAAGCGGGCGCAGGAGCTGGCCGAGCACCTCGTGGAGCTGGGGAACGACGGCCTCGTGGTCAACGGCACCACCGGCGAGAGCCCGACCACGAGCGACGCGGAGAAGCAGCAGCTCATCCGCGCCGTGGTCGAGGCCGTCGGCGACCGCGCGACCGTCGTGGCCGGCGCGGGCACCAACAACACCGCGCACAGCATCGAGCAGGCCAAGCAGGCGGAAGAAGCCGGGGCGCACGGCCTGCTGGTCGTCACGCCGTACTACTCGCGGCCCAGCCAGGCCGGGCTGTACGCGCACTTCACCACCGTCGCCGAAAGCACCGGGCTGCCCGTGCTGCTCTACGACATCCCGCCGCGCTCGGTCGTCCCGATCGAGGTCGACACGCTCCTGCGGCTGGCCGAGCACCCCCGGATCGTCGCGGTCAAGGACGCCAAGGGCGACCTCATCGCCGGCTCCGAGGTGATCGCCAACACCCACCTCGCCTACTACTCCGGGGACGACGGCCTCAACCTGCCGTGGATCTCCGTCGGCGGCGTCGGCGTGGTGAGTGTGATCGGTCACGTCGTCGCGGGCCGGATCCGGGCCATGATCGACGCCTACGAGAACGGCGACACCTCCACCGCGCGCACCAACCACCGCGGCATGCTGCCGGTACTGCGCGCGATGTCGCGGGTCGGCGGGGTCGCCTTCAGCAAGGCGGCGCTGCGGCTGCGCGGCTTCGACATCGGCGACCCGCGGCTGCCGATCGTCGCGCCGACCACCGAGCAGACGGCCCTGATCGCCGCTGATCTTGCCCAGGGCGGCGTGCCGCTGGGCGACAGGGCGGCTCAGGACTGGCATGGTGAGCGGGTGGCACAAGCAGATTCGCGAGCGGCCTACATCGCGCCGACCTCGCACACCAGCGTTGGGACCCTGCCTCGGTGAGCCCGCTTCCCCAAGGTCCAGGCCCCACCAACGCCCCGCCCGCACTGCCCGAGGGAGCTCTGCGCGTCGTCGCGCTGGGCGGCATCGGCGAAGTCGGGCGCAACATGACCGTTTTCGAGTTCGGCGGCCGGCTGCTCATCGTCGACTGCGGGGTGCTCTTCCCCGAGGACGACCAGCCCGGCGTCGACCTGATCCTGCCCGACTTCCGCGCGATCGAGGACCGCCTCGACGACATCGACGGACTGGTGCTCACCCACGGGCACGAAGACCACATCGGTGCCGTCCCGTTCCTCCTGCGCCTGCGGCCGGACCTGCCGATCTACGGCTCGAAGTTCACCAACGCGCTGCTCGCGGCCAAGGCCAAGGAGCACCGGCAGCGGCCGAAGCTGATCGAGGTCCGCGAGGGCGAGCGCCGTGACGTCGGCGTCTTCAACCTCGAGTTCTTCGCCGTCAACCACTCCATCCCGGACGCGCTGGCCGTGGCCATCCGCACCCCGGCGGGCGTGGTCCTGCACACCGGCGACATCAAGCTCGACCAGCTCCCGCTCGACGGGCGCCTCACCGACCTGGCCGGCTTCTCCCGGCTCGGCGACGAGGGCGTCGACCTGTTCTGCGTCGACTCGACCAACGCCGAAGTGCCCGGGTTCGTCATGCCCGAGCGCGACATCGGCCCGGTCCTCGACGACGTCATCCGCAAGGTCGACCAGCGCGTGATCGTGGCCTGCTTCGCCAGCCACGTCCACCGCGTCCAGCAGGTGCTCGACGCCGCCCAGCGGCACGGCCGCCGGATCGCCTTCGTCGGCCGGTCGATGGTCCGCAACATGGGCATCGCCGCCGACCTGGGCCTGCTCAACGTGCCGGACGGCCTGCTGGTCGACCTCGACCAGGCGAGCACGCTGCCGGAGAGCAAGGTCCTGTTCGTCTCGACGGGTTCGCAGGGCGAGCCGCTCTCGGCGCTGTCGCGGATGGCGCGCGGCGAGCACCGGCAGATTTCGATCCGCGCGGGCGACACCGTCGTGCTGGCCAGCTCGATGATCCCGGGCAACGAGACCGCGGTGTTCGGCGTGGTCAACGGCCTGACCCGGCTCGGCGCGAACGTCGTCCACCAGGGCAACGCCAAGGTGCACGTGTCCGGGCACGCGTCGGCGGGCGAGCTGCTCTACCTGTACAACGCGGTGCGCCCGAGCAACGTCATGCCGGTCCACGGCGAGTGGAAGCACCTGCGCGCGAACGGCGAGCTGGCGATCCGCACCGGTGTCGCGCCGGAGAACGTGGTCATCGCCGAGGACGGCGTGGTCGTCGATCTCGTCGACGGCAAGGCGTCCCGCACCGGCCGCGTCGAGGTCGGCCACGTGTACGTCGACGGCCTTTCGGTCGGCGACGTCGGCGAGTCGACGCTGTCGGATCGCCTGGTCCTCGGCGAGGGCGGGTTCATCTCGATCAGCGTCGCGGTGGATTCCAGCACCGGCCGCGCGGTCAGCAGCCCGACGGTGTCCGGCCGCGGCTTCTCCGACGACCCGAAGGCGCTCGCCGCCGTCGTGCCGCTGGTGGAGATGGAGCTGGCGCGCACCGAGGCCGAAGGCATCACCGACACGCACCGGATCGCGCAGGCGGTCCGCCGGGTGGTGGGCCGCTGGGTGGCCGACACCTACCGCCGCCGCCCGATGATCGTCCCGACGGTCATCCCGGTCTAGCCCGGCTCCGAGGCGGTCTTCGGTGCGGTGAACGCACCGAAGGCCGCCTTCGGCATGAGATCGCCCGCCTGTTAGGCCGTCCGGCGCACATGCGGTGGGTTTGTTGCGGGCTAACCTTGATCCCACCCCGCCTCGCGCAGAGAGGCCGCGCCGATGGGACGTCATTCGGACGGCAGACGACGCCGGCTGCTCGTGCCTGCCCTGGCGACCGGTCTCGTGCTCGTCCTCGGAGCCGCCGCGTGGGTGGCGGTGACGGTCGTGCGGGCCCGGCCGGCGTGCGAGCAGCCCGCGAAGGTCCTGGTCACCGCGTCCGCGGACATCGCGCCCGCGCTGTCGCTCGTCGCGCACGGGCTGGACCTGGGGTGCGGCAGCATCGAAATCCAGACGCGGGAGGCGACGCAGGCGGCCGAGCGCCTCGCCCTGTCGGACGGCAGCCCGCGGCCGCAGATCTGGGTGCCGGATTCCACGCTCGCGCTGCGTCGCGCCCACCAGCTCGGCGCCTCCGACGTCCCCGAAACCGGGGCGTCGGTGGCGAGCTCGCCGGTGGTCCTCGCGGTCGCCGCGGACGTCGTCAAGGGCCTCGGCTGGCCCGACCACGTGCCTTCCTGGACGGAGGTGCTGGCCGCGCCCGGCGTCGTCCCGGGGATGTCCGACCCGGCGCGCGACGCGGTCGGCGCGATGGCGCTGCTCGGCCTGCGCGACAGCGTCAAGGCGGCGCCCGAGCCTTCGGCCGCGTATGTGGCGATGCTGCGGCGCTTCTCGGCCAACACGCTCGGCGCGGAGACGGAGCTGATCGCGCGGCTGCCGGGCTCGAGCGACGGCGGCGGCACGGCCGCGGTGACGGCGTTCCCCGCGTCGGAGAACGCCTTGCTGCGCCACAACGTCGAGGACCCGAAGTCCCCGCTGGTCGCCGTCTATTCCACGGCGGTGCCCACTTTGGACTACCCGTTCGCGGAGCTGGGCGGGATCACCCCGCAGCAGCGCCCGATCGTCGAGGCGCTGCGCGAAGCGGTGCTGGGCGACCCGGGGGCGGACGCGATCGCCCGGACGGGCCTGCGCGCGGCGGGCGGCCAGGCGCTGCGCGACCACCCCGACGACCCGAGGGTGCTGCCCGAGGGCATCCGGGCGGAGAGCCTCCCGCCCGAGCCGCTGGTCGACGAGCTGCTCAACCAGTGGGCGGGCGTCAACCTGAGCGCGCGGGTCCAGGTGCTGATCGACGTGTCGGGGTCGATGAACGCGCAGGTCCCGGGAACGAACCTGAACCGCATGCAGGTGACGATGGAGGCGGCGGCGAAGGCGATGCACCTGTTCAAGCCGGCGACCCAGCTGCGCATGCTGGCCTTCTCGACCCACCTGGACGGCGACAAGGACTACCGCGAGCTGCTCCCGATGGCCTCGGTCGCCCAGCACCTGGCGAGCGGAGCCCTGGACAAGCTGGGCCAGGTCAAGGCCACCCCGGACGGCGGAACGGGCCTGTACGACAGCGTCCTGGACACGTACCGCACCGCCCGCCGCGAGTGGGAGCCGGGGCGGTTGAACCTGGTGATCGTGATGACGGACGGCCGCAACGAGGACCCGCACGGGATTTCCCGCGAAGACCTGCTGGCCGAGCTGGCGAAGCTCCAGGACGCCCGCCGCCCCATCCCCCTGATCGGCGTGGGCATCGGCCCGGACGCGGACAAGACGGAACTGGACCAGCTGACCGCGGCGACGGGCGGCCAGGCGTTCCTGGCCCCGGACCCGGCGAAGATCACGGACGTGTTTTTCGGGGCCCTGTCCCGGCTCGCCGGCGGATGAGGGCGTAGACGCCGAGGATCACCGCCAAGCTGATCAAGCTCAAGTACAACTGCGCCCGCGCGTCGGAATCCACGAACAGCATCGACGCCACCACGACGAGCGTCAGCACCAGCGTCACCCAGCTCAGCCACGGATAGCCCCACATCCGCAGCTTCAGCGTCTCCGGCGCCGTTTCCTCCAGCCGCCGCCTCATGCGGATCTGGGAGCCGCAGATGATCGCGTACACGAACAGGGCCACCGCGCCCGCCGAATTGATGATGAAGTAGAAGATCTTGTCCGGGGACACGTAGCTCATCACCACCGCCACGTACCCGACCGAAGTCGAGGCCAGGATCGCCTTCCACGGCACACCCCGCCCGTTCGTGTCCGACACCCACGCCGGGGCCCAGCCGTGGCGCCGCAGCGCGAACAACATCCGGGAGGCCGTGTACAGCCCCGAATTCAGCACCGACAACGCCGCCGTCAGGACCACCGCCGAGACGATGGTCGACGCCGCCGGGACGCCGAAGCGGCCGAACGCCGCCGCGAACGGGCTCGTCTCGCTCGGGATTTCGCGCCACGGGGTGATCATCACCAGCAACGCCACCGAGCCCACGTAGAACACGATCACCCGCCAGACGATCGTCGAGGTCGCCTTGCGGACCGCCGTCTCCGGCTGGTCGGATTCCGCCGCCGCGATCGTGACGATCTCCGCGCCGAAGTACGAGAAGATCACGATGACGACGCCGTGCACCACCGAAAACGGGCCGTTCGCGACGAAGCCGTCGAGGCCGATGTTGCCCACCGAAAAGTGTGCGTCCGGCCAGAGCCCGAGCACGAACAGCGTCCCGAGCAGCAGGAAGACGACGATGGTGGCGACCTTGATCGACGCCAGCCAGAACTCCGTCTCGCCGAAGGACCGCGCCGACGCGAGGTTCGTCGCCGTCAGCAGCAGCATCAGCGCCAGCGAAAACACCCACTGCGGCACGCCGGGGATCCAGCCCTGCAGGATCTTCGCGCCCGCGACCGCTTCGAACGCGACCACGCCGACCCAGAAGTACCAGTACAGCCAGCCGATCGTGAAACCCGCCCAGCCGCCGAGGGAATCGCGCGCGTACTCCATGAACGAGCCCAGCGCCGGTGACGCGGTCGCCATCTCGCCGAGCATCCGCATCACCAGCACGACGAGCAGCCCGCCGACGGCGTAGGACAGCACGGCGGCCGGGCCCACGGTGTGGATCACCGCGCCGCTGCCGATGAACAGGCTCGCGCCGATGATGCCGCCGAGGGCGATCATCCGGACGTGCCGCTGCCGCAGGTCGGGCCGCAGCCCGGACTTGGTCGTCAAGGTGCTTCCTCCCCGGGTGGGCATCGATCGCGGGAATTCTGCACCCCGGCGAGGTCAGACGCAGAATTTGCGCAACTTCACCCGGCGAGGATGGCCGAGTTCCGCTGCACGACGTACGCGCCGCCCAGCAGGATCGCCGACCCGAGCAGCTGCGGCCAGGCGAGCTGCTCGCCCAGCAGCACCCACGCCGCGACCGTCGTGATCACCGGTTCGACCAGCCCGAGCACGCTCGCCACCGACGCCGGCAGGTGCCGCAGCGACGAAATGCCGCAGACGTAGGCGAGGACCGTCGCGACCAGCACCAGCAGGGTCAGCAGCAGCCACACCGGCGGGTGCCAGGCCCCGAACCCGACGTCCGCACCGAGCAGCCCGGCCGGCCACGTCCACGGCGGCGCGACGAAGCTGATCGCGACCGCGCCGATCACCATGCCCCAGGTGACCAGGCCCAGCGGGTCGATGCCGGCCACCGCGCGTTCGCCGAGCAGGAAGTACCCGGCCGAGCACAGCGCCGCACCGAAACCGGCCAGCAGGCCGAGCCCGTCGAGGGTGACGCCCTCCCAGACCTGGGCGACCAGCGCGAGCCCGGCCATGGCCAGCGCGATGCCGCCCCACACCGCCCGCGGCAGCCGGTGCCGCCGCACGAACCGCACCCACAGCGCGATGAGCACCGGCGAGACGAACTCCAGCAGGATGGCGATCCCGACCGGGATCCGGCCGGCGGCGACGAAGTAGAGCAGCTGCACACCCGCCACGCCGAGCAGGCCGTACCCGGCCAGGACGGGCAGCTCCGCCCGGCGCACCCGCAGCTTCCGCGGCGCCACCAGTGCCACCCCGGCCAGCAGCACGACGCCGGCCAGCGCGATCCGCGCCGCGGCCACCTGCTCCGGGGTGATCCCGGCGGCCATCACGGACTTGCCCAGGGTGCCCGACGTGCTGAAGAACAGCGCGGCGAGCAGGACGTAGGTGGTCCCGCGGCCCCGGTGGGCGACCCGGGGCGGCGCGAGGACGGGGAGTTCGGTGGTCACCGTCGCGACTGTAGGTGGGCCGGTGTCACCGCCGAAACGATTTTCCCGGTTACCCGGGTCGCGGGGTGCCGGGTCCGTTTCGTTACGTCCGGGTCGGCGGGGAGTGAGTTTCTTTTTCTGAAGCCGCAGACCGGTGGTGGCCCGGCCGACGACGAATCCGCCGTCACGCCGCTCCTCGCGGACGGCGCGACGGTCACTCCGAGCGCTTCAACCCGGTCGCGACGTGCGTGGTGATGGTGGCCAGCCGCCGGCCCTGCAGGCGCAGGGCGTCGAGCGCGACGTCGTCCGGCGCGGCGGACTTCCGGGACACGAACGAGCCGCCGTACGGGTTGCCGGATTCCTTCAGGTGCGGGTCGGTGTAACCGAGCGGGACGACGATCGCGCCCCAGTGGTAGAAGACGTTGTTGATCGCCAGCAGCGTCGACTCGAGACCACCGTGCGCGGTGGACGCCGTCGTGAACGACGTCGCCACCTTGTCCGCCAGCTTTCCCCGCGCCCACAGGCCACCCGTGCTGTCCAAATAGGACTTGAGCTGGGCGGCCGGCCCACCGAACCGGGTCGGGCTGCCGACGGCCAGCCCGTCGGCCCACTCCAGGTCGCCGAGGGTGGCGAGCTCGTGGTGGGGGCCGGTGTCCACCCAGGCCTGCCAGCGCGGGTTCTGCGCGATCGCTTCGGCGGGCACGGTTTCCGGCACGGTCCGCACCCGCACGTCCGCGCCGGTCTCGCGCGCCCCGGCGGCCAGCGACTCGGCGAGGGCGGCGGTGTTCCCGGTCGAGCTGTAGTAGACGACGAGTATCCGTGTGCTCACATCCACCGACTCTAGGGGCGCCGCCGCGGGCGTCTCACAATACGGACGGCGGCTTCCAGGGGCTGACCGTGTCGGTCGGCCGGGTCGGGTCGTGGAACTTGGGCCGGTCCAGCTCGTCGCGGCGCAGCGGGACCAGGCCGTCGGTGATGGCCTGCATGATCTTCGCGTGCGCGCGCACCCCGGCACCCGGCCGCTGGGTGTCGATGTCCGAGAGGTCGACGGGGTCGCCGAAGTGCACGCGGAACCGCGGGCGGCGCAGCGGGGCGCTGAGCCCCGAGCGGGCCAGCGGGACCAGGTCCGCCGGGCCGTTGACGGTCTCGGTGCCCCAGTAGACGGCCTCGTGCGCGCCCCACTGGCTGATCGGGATCACCGGCACGCCCGCCGCCAGCGCCAGCCGCGCCGCGCCGGTCTTGCCGCGCTCCGGCCAGAGGCCGGGGTCGTGGCTGATCCGGCCCTCGGGGTAGACGACGATCGGCTCGCGCGTGGTCTTCATCGCCTCGACGGCCTCGGCGAACTGCCCGACGGCGGTCCCGGCGTGCTTGCGGTCGACCCGCAGGTGCCCGCTCACCCGCAGCGCCGGCCCGATGACGGGCGCGTCGAGGATGCCGCCGGCCAGCATGAACCGCGGGTTGATGCCGATCCGCTTGCACGCCGCCATCAGCACGAAGGCGTCGAACACGCCGATGTGGTTCGCGGCCATGAGCAGCGGCTTGCCCCGCAGCTGCGCGGGCACCCGGCCGCTGACGGTCAGCCGCCCGACGAGGTTCACCAGCCCGCGGTCGATGTTCAGCATGGTCCGCCAGATGGCGGGAGCACGGCGGGGCGGTTCGTCGGTGCGCAGCGCGAGCATGGGGCAGAGCATGGCAGACGCCGATTTCACCCGTTTGCGCACTCGCCGGATCGGTTCACCCGGATGGCCGCTCGACCGGCGGTGTGAGGCAGAAGTTCACCCTGAGCCGAGAGTGGCGCACGAGGCGATCGGCGACGGCCGGTTACCGTTGACGGCATGGCTGGGTCGGCGACGAGGAAGAGAAACACGGGAAGCGGCGCGAAGGGGGCAGCGGCGCGTAAGCCGCGTACACCCGCGAAGCCTCGTACGTCGTCCGCTCGCAAACCCCCGCCACGCGGCCGCCGCAAGACGCCCGGGACCTTCGGCAAGGGCGTCCGGGGGACCTGGAACCTGCTGGCCAAGGGCCTCGGCACGCTGGCCCGCACGGTCGGCCGCACCCGCGAGCTGGAGCCGGAGCACCGCCGCGACGGACTCGCGCTGGGCCTGATCGGCCTGGGCATCGTCGCGGCCGTCGGCGTCTGGTGGCGCGCGGCCGGGCCGATCGGCACCGGGGTGGAGATCGCCACCCGGACCGTCCTGGGCGCCGGAGCGGTCACGTTGCCGCTGGTGCTGGTCGTCGTCGCGGTCGCGCTGATGCGGTCCGAGCCGCACCCGGAGACGCGGCCGCGGATGGTCGTCGGCACGATCATGGTGGTCCTGTCCGTGCTCGGGATGCTGCACATCTTCACCGCGCTGCCCGACACCAACGACGGCCGGATGTACGCCGGCGGTATCGTCGGCGCCTTCTCCGGCGGCCTCCTCACCATGGGCGTCACCACCTGGGTCGCCGTGCCGCTGCTGATCCTCGCGCTGTTCTTCGGCGTGCTCGTGTTCACCGGCACGCCGGTCCGCGAGATCCCGCACCGGCTGCGCCACTGGGGCCTCGACGAAGAGGAGCTCGCCGAAGCCGAGGCCCAGCGCCCGGGCTTCGCGACCGACGAGGACACCGTCACCGAGACCGATCCGAAGTCGGCGCGGCTGCGCAAGCCGTCGCGGCGCCGCCAGGGCGGCGAACAGCTCGACCTCGACGCCGCCCTCGCCGAGGTGCCGACGCCGATCAAGCCGCCGAAGGCCCTGCCCAAACCGCCCGCCGAGGTCCCGGAGAAGAAGCCGAAGAAGACCCCGGAACCGCCGCTCGCGGTCACCCGCACGGTCGAGGGCGACTACCAGCTCCCGCCGCCTGACCTGCTGAAGCTCGGCGACGCGCCGAAGTCCCGCAGCAAGGCCAACGACGCCATGATCGAGGCGATCACCGGCGTCCTGGAGCAGTTCAACGTCGACGCGCAGGTCACCGGGTTCACCCGCGGCCCGACGGTCACCCGCTACGAGGTCGAGCTCGGCCCGGGCGTGAAGGTCGAGAAGATCACCGCGCTGACCAAGAACATCGCCTACGCGGTGGCCACCGACAACGTCCGGCTGCTGGCGCCGATCCCGGGCAAGTCCGCGGTCGGCATCGAGGTGCCGAACTCCGACCGCGAGATGGTCCGCCTGGGTGACGTCCTGCGTGCGCCGTCCACGGTCAAGGACAATCACCCGATGGTGATCGGCCTCGGCAAGGACATCGAGGGCCACTTCGTCACCGCGAACCTGACGAAGATGCCCCACCTGCTGGTCGCCGGTTCCACCGGTTCCGGTAAGTCCAGCTTCGTCAACTCGATGCTGGTGTCGCTGCTCGCGCGGGCGACGCCGGACGAGTGCCGGATGATCCTGATCGACCCGAAGATGGTCGAGCTGACGCCGTACGAGGGCATCCCGCACCTGATCACGCCCATCATCACCCAGCCGAAGAAGGCCGCCGCCGCGCTGGCGTGGCTGGTGGAGGAGATGGAGCAGCGCTACCAGGACATGCAGGTCAACAAGGTCCGGCACATCGACGACTACAACAAGAAGGTGCGCTCCGGCGAGATCACCGCGCCGCCGGGGTCCGAGCGCGAGTACCGGCCGTACCCGTACATCATGGCGATCGTCGACGAGCTCGCCGACCTGATGATGACCGCCCCGCGCGACGTCGAGGACGCGATCGTCCGGATCACCCAGAAGGCCCGTGCCGCCGGTATCCACCTGGTCCTGGCCACGCAGCGGCCGTCGGTCGACGTCGTCACCGGCCTGATCAAGACGAACGTGCCTTCGCGGCTGGCCTTCGCGACGTCGTCGCTGACCGACTCGCGCGTCATCCTCGACCAGCCGGGCGCGGAGAAGCTGATCGGCATGGGCGACGCGCTCTACCTGCCGATGGGGGCCGGGAAACCGGTCCGCATCCAGGGCGCGTTCGTCGGCGACGAGGAGATTTCCGCGGTCGTCAACTACGCCAAGGAGCAGGCGCAGCCGGACTACCAGGACGGCGTCACCGCGCAGAAGGCGGGCGAGAAGAAGGAGATCGACCCGGACATCGGCGACGACCTCGACGTCCTGCTGCAGGCGGCGGAGCTGATCGTGACGTCCCAGTTCGGCTCGACGTCGATGCTGCAGCGCAAGCTGCGGGTCGGTTTCGCGAAGGCGGGCCGCCTGATGGACCTGCTGGAGAGCCGCGGCGTGGTGGGCCCGTCGGAGGGCTCGAAGGCCCGCGACGTGCTGATCAAGCCGGAGGAACTGGAGTCGGTCCTGTTCATGATCCGCGGCGGCGGCCCGGTGGACGCCGACGCGGGCGACGACGACGAGTAGTACACCCTGGTAGATGCTTCGCGCGGTTCTGTGCGGTTTACTGGTACAGAACGGCTCGAAGCATTGCCAGGGAGGTGGTCAGGGTGCTGCGGAGCTTCCGGCTCGGCAATCACCGCTCGTTCCGGGACGAGCAGGAGCTGCTGCTGATGCCCGCCCGGCCGGGAGACGCTCGCCGGGCCGTCCCGGTCGCGGCGATCTACGGTGCGAACGCCTCCGGCAAGTCGAACTTGCTGAACGGTCTCTGGTACATGCAGACGGCGGTGCTCGAAACCGTCGGTGGCATCGGTGGGAGCGAAGGCTTCCGGCTCGACGACGGCGACGAGGAGCGATCCTCTTCTTACGTGGTCGAACTTGTCGCGGAGGGGAATCGCTACACCTATGGGTTCGTCGTTCGAGGCGAAATCGTCGAACAAGAGTGGTTGTACTCATACCCGGAGAAGCGCAGGAGGGTACTCCTCGAGCGAACCGGTGAACACATCAAGTTCGGCAGCACCGTGCCGGACCTCAAGGCCAAACTGACTGTCCTGGACGGGCTCATCCAGCCGGATGCGCTCGTCCTCGGCATCTGCAAGCGTCTCTCGCTGGAACCGTTGATGCCGGTCTACGAGTGGTTCAAAGCCGGAATGCGCATCCACTACCGGCATGCGGAGAATGCAACGGATCCGCTCGGCCAGCGAGTCGCTGCCTTCCTCCGACGCAGCCCGGACCATTCACGCCGGCTTCTGGGGCTGCTGGTCGCTGCCGATGTCGGCATTACCGATATCTCGATCGAGAACATCGGCGAGCCCATCCGACAGCCGCACGCCTCCATGACGCTGCAGCAGGTGCGGCGGCCCGGCCCCGGTCAGGCGCGGTTGAAGTTCAGGCATGGCGCTTCCGGTGTTCCGTTCGACCTCGTCGACGAGTCCGCCGGCACTTTGAATTGGCTCGACCTCTTACCTGAGGTGCTCGATGTGCTCGACGCCGGACGGTTGTTCGTGGTCGACGAGATCGACGGCAGCCTTCATCCGCGGTTGACCGCGAAGCTGATCGAGCTGTTCCAATCGACGGAGACCAACCCGCACAGCGCGCAGTTGATCTTCACAACGCACGACACGAGTCTGCTGGGCACCATGCTGGGCGGCGACCTGCTGGACCGTGATCAGGTTTGGTTCGTCGAGAAGGGAGCGGACGGCGCCAGCGAGCTGTACCCGCTCACCGACTTCAAGCCGCGCAAGGATCAGAACACCGAACGACGGTATCTCGCGGGTAGTTACGGGGCTGTGCCGGTACTGGGTGACTTCGCGGAAGCGGTCGCCGAACGGTGACCAGACGGGAGAACAGCGACCGGCGGCGCCCTGCGTTCCGGGAGCAGAGACTGTCCCTGTTGGTGGTCTGCGGTGCCAGGGCAACGGAGCCGGCGTACCTCGAAGGGCTGAAACGCGCCCGCCGGAATCCGGCTGTCAAGGTGAAGGTGAAGGTCAAGGCGGCAGATCCCGAAGCGGTCGTCAGATACGCTGCGCAACTGAGCGACCGGACGAGCGGCGCACACGACGAGGTGTGGTGTGTCGTCGACGTCGACGAATTCGACCTCGAGCGGGCTGTAGTGCTCGCTCGGAGCCTTCGGGTGAACCTGGCGGTGTCGAATCCCTGCTTCGAATACTGGCTGTTGCTTCATTTCGAAGCCTGCGCGGCGCCTGTGAAGTGCTACCGCGACGTTGAAAGGCGGTTGCTGCGGTACGTACCCGGCTACAGTAAGTCAGCTTTGCGGTTCGCTCACGACGAGCCCGGCGTCGATGCAGCGGTACAGCGCTCGCGCCATCCCGACGCCGGGCACGCTCGCAACCCGTCCACGCAGGTGGGCCTACTCGTCGAGAAGATGCTCTGAGCGCGTGCAACCCGGGGTCGGTCCGTTCCGTCCACAGCACGTGGACCTACCGCGATTCGTAGCCGGACTGTTCGCCTTCGCCGTCGTCACGGTGGGCGCCGGGAGCTCGGTCGCCGCGGGGCACCCCGCCGTCCCCGGGCCCGCCCCGGCGCCGTCGACGGTGAGTGCCCCGGCCGGGCCCGACGTCACCCTGCGGCTCGGGCAGGAGGCCGCCGTGCAGGGGAAGGACCTCACCGTGCGCTACACGCGGCTCGTCGCCGACTCGCGGTGCCGGCCCGGCATGCAGTGCATCTGGCAGGGCGAGGCGACCCTCGCGTTCCTGCTGAAGCAGCCCGGCCGCGGCGAGAGCACCACGGCCGAGCTGCACAGCGGCTTCCGCACCGGCCCGCAGGCGACGTCGTTCGCCGGCAGCCGGGTCGAGCTGGTGTCCGTCAGCGAGGACGGCGGGGAGGCCACCGTCCGGATCAGCTGAGCGGTGTGCCCCAGTGGTCGAGGAAGGCCACTTCGGACAGCGGCGTGCGCGGCGCCGGCTTGAAGTCCGGCACCGTCGTGTACGCCACCGGCAGCAGCCCGACCTGCGTGTGGCCGTCCGGGATGCCGAGGATCTGCGCGGCTTCGGCCTCCCGCGCCAGGTGGTACGTCGTGAGCGTCGAGCCCAGCCCTCGGGAGCGCAGCGCCAGCTGGAAGCTCCACACCGCCGGGAAGATGCCTCCGTAGAAGGCCGCGTCGACCGCGTTGTTCCCGGCCGGGCGGCCGGCCACGACCGGGATCACGAACACCGGGACGCGCTCGATCACGTCGATCAAGTGCTGCCCGGAGGCCTGCGCCCGCGACGGCGCGGCACTCGCCCGGTCCGCCAGGTAGGCCTCGCCGACTTCGCGGAAGATCGCGCCGAGCCGGTTCTTCACGTCCTGGTCGCGCACCACGAGCCAGCGCCAGGCCTGGACGTTGCCGGGCGTCGGCGCCTGCAGCGCCAGGTTCAGGCACTCCTTGACGACCTCGGGTTCCACCGGCCGGTCGAGGTCGAGCTTCCGGCGGACCGCGCGGGTCGTGCTGAGCAGATGGTCGATGTCCATGCACCCATCCTGACGGGCCCGGGCCGAGCACGCGGCCCGGGCCGCCGGGCTCAGCCGCCGAACTTGCGGACCGCCTGGTAGTACGTCCAAGCCGCGCCCTTGCAGGCGATGTTGGACCCGCAGACGCTCTTCAGGTCGGTGTAGAGGTTGTCGTCGATCTTCAGCCGGTTCGCCGCGGTGAACCGGCCCTGCTTCTTGTAGTTGCGGTAGCCGAAGTCGTGCCGGTGGCAGCCCGGCAGGAACTGCCAGCCGAACGGGTTGTCCGGCGCCCACGAACAGCCGTCGGACGACCAGTCGAGCTGGCCGGAGTACGGAGCTTGGTTCCGGATCGTTTCGAAGCCGGAGAGGGACGTCGAGAAGAGGTACTGGTCGGTGACCGCCGGAATGTCGACGGCGGCCGCGGTGCCGGTGCCCAGCAGGGCACCCGCGCCGACAGAAACGGCCACCGTCAAGGTGGCCCCCAGGTTCCGCAGTGTCGTGCGCATCGCGTGCTTCCCTTGCCGATCGGGGGACAAGTGCCCGATCAGCTTCGGGCAGGCGGGTGGCGCACGTCACCGCCCGAAAGGAGGTTTTCACTCAGAGTTGAGGTTTTCCCTCAGAGTTCGAGCAACATTCGCGAATTGCCGAGGGTGTTCGGCTTGACGTAGGGGAGGTCGAGGAATTCGGCGACGCCGGTGTCGTGCGACCGCCGCATCTCCTCGTAGACCTCGTGCGAGACCGGCGTGCCGTCGATCTCCACGAACCCGTGCCCGGTGAAGAAGCTGGTCTCGAACGTGAGCACGAACAGCCGTTTGAGACCGAGCTCACGTGCTTCGTCGACCAGCCGGGCCACGAGCACCCGCCCGACCCCCTGGCCGCGGACGGCCTTGTCGACCACGACGGTGCGCAGCTCGGCGATGTCCTCCCAGAGCACGTGCAGCGCGGCCGCCCCGACCACTTCGTCACCCACTTCGGCGACCCAGAACTCCTGGACCGCCTCGTACAGCGTGACCAGGTCCTTCTCCAGCAGGACGCGGCCCGCGTCCGAGTCGACCAGGGCCTTGATCTTGCGCACGTCGGCGATCCGGGCGCGGCGGACGGTCGGGCGGAGCGAGTCGGACGGCACGATCGTCCACCCTGCCACATCGCCCGGCGCGCGCGGCGACACAGCTCGCCTTTCGGGGGTCCGGGTGGCGGAGTCCCCGGCGCGGGGCGGAGCGCCGGTTGTCACTGCTCGCCTTTCGGGGGTTCGGGTGGCGGAGCGCCCGGCGCGGGGCGGAGCGCCGGTTGTCACTGCTCGCCTTTCGGGGGTTCGGGTGGCGGAGCGCCTGGCGCGGGGCGAGGCCTCGGTTGGCACGACCGGGCTACGCCGTCGTCGGGTCGCCCGGGACCGGCGGCTACCCTGAACTTCGTGCCTTCCCCTGCCACGGACCCAGCCGCCACCCGACGCGTCTCCCTGCTGACCCTGGGCTGCGCCCGCAACGAGGTCGACTCGGAGGAGCTGGCGGGCCGGCTCGCGGCCGGCGGCTGGGAGCTGGCCGCCGACCCCGAAGAGTCCGACGTCGTGGTGGTCAACACCTGCGGCTTCGTCGAGTCGGCCAAGAAGGACTCCGTCGACACGCTGCTCGCCGCGTCCGACACGGGCAAGAAGGTCGTCGCCGTCGGCTGCATGGCCGAGCGCTACGGCCACGAGCTCGCCGACAGCCTCCCGGAGGCCGACGCGGTGCTGGGCTTCGACCACTACGCCGACCTCTCGGCCCGGCTCGACGACGTCGTCGCCGGCCGCAAGATCGCCTCGCACACGCCGGGCGACCGCCGCAAGCTGCTCCCGATCAGCCCGGTCGAGCGGCCCGCCGCCGCGGAGAAGGTCGAGGTCCCGGGCCACGGCTGGGGTCCTCGGGTGCTGCGCACGCGCCTCGACGACTCGCCGGTGGCCGCGCTGAAGATCGCTTCCGGCTGCGACCGGCGCTGCTCGTTCTGCGCGATCCCGTCGTTCCGCGGCTCGTTCGTCTCGCGGCAGCCGGACGAGATCGTCGCCGAGGCGCTGTGGCTGGCCGAGCACGGCGTCAAGGAGCTGTTCCTGGTCAGCGAGAACTCGACGTCCTACGGCAAGGACTTCGGCCGCGACGGCGCCACCGCGCTGGAGCGGCTGCTGCCGCGGCTGGCGGAGATCGACGGCATCGAGCGCGTCCGCGTCTCCTACCTGCAGCCGGCCGAGACGCGCCCGCAGCTGGTCAAGGCCATCGCGACCACGCCGGGTGTCGCCGAGTACTTCGACCTGTCGTTCCAGCACTCCAGCGAGCAGGTGCTGCGCCGGATGCGCCGGTTCGGCTCGACGGACTCGTTCCTGGCGCTGTGCGAGCAGATCCGCGAGTACGCGCCCGAGGCGGGCATCCGGACCAACGTGATCGTCGGGTTCCCCGGCGAGACCGAGCACGACCTGGCCGAGCTCGAGCGGTTCCTGACGGGCGCGCGCCTCGACGCCGTGGGCGTCTTCGGCTACTCGGACGAGGACGGCACCGAGGCCGAGACGTTCGACGGCAAGCTCGACCCGGCCGAGGTCGCCGAGCGCGTCACCCGGATCTCGGCGCTGGTGGAGGAGCTGACCACGCAGCGCGCGGAGGACCGGATCGGTACCTTCGTCGACGTCCTGGTGGAGCTGGACGACGACGGCGAGCTCACCGGCCGCGCGGCGCACCAGGCCCCCGAGGTCGACGGCGAGTGCATCATCCTCGACGCGCCGGAGAAGGTGCAGGTCGGTGACTTCCTGCGCGGCGAGGTCGTGGACTCGGCGGGCGTGGACCTGATCGTCCGCGCGGTACCGGACGCCGTCCGGTGAGTGCGCTCCCCAGCGACGCCGCCGACGAGGGCCTGGCCCGCGATGCCCCCGCCCAGGTCCCGGAGCCGACCCCGGTCCCGACGCTCAACGTCGCGAACCTCCTGACGCTGTCGCGCCTGGCCCTGGTGCCGTTGTTCGTCGTCGCGCTGTTCGTCGGCGACGGCCACGACACGACCTGGCGCGCGCTCGCCACCGGGCTGTTCGCGATCGCCTCGGCCACCGACCAGCTGGACGGCTGGGTGGCCCGCAAGTACGGCCTGATCACCGACTTCGGCAAGATCGCGGACCCGATCGCGGACAAGGCGCTGACCGGCGCCGCGCTGGTCGGGCTGAGCGTGCTGGGCGAGCTCGGCTGGTGGGTCACGATCGTCATCGCGGTCCGCGAAATCGGCGTGACGCTGCTGCGGTTCTGGGTGATCCGGCACGGCGTTATCCCGGCCAGCCGGGGCGGGAAGGCCAAGACGATGGCGCAGATCGCCGCGATCACGGCGTACCTGCTGCCGCTGCCGGCCGGCGCCGACCCGGTGCGGTGGGCGTTGATGGGGCTGGCTCTGGTGCTGACCGTGGTCACCGGCGTCGACTACCTGGTGCGGGCGGTCCGGCTGCGGGCGGCCGGGCGCCGGGTCACCGGGAGCTGAGCTTGGCCGACATGCCGCGAATGACTCATTCGGGACGTCCGGCGTCGCGAACGTCTCAGCCGGGACCTCCGGCGGGCGGCGAGGAGCAGGCCGGCACGCTGATCGCGGCCCTGGCCGCGCGGGGCGAGACCGTCGCGGCGGCCGAGTCGCTGACGGCCGGGCTCGTCTGCGCCACCCTCGCGCGGGTGCCGGGGGCGAGCGCGGTCCTGCGTGGGGGACTGGTCGTCTACGCGACCGAGCTGAAGACCGCACTGGCCGGCGTCGACCCGGAGCTGCTGGCCGAGCACGGCGCCGTCCACCCCGAAGTGGCCGCCCAGCTGGCCGAGGGTGCCCGAGACCGGTGCGGCGCCACGTGGGGCCTCGGGCTCACCGGCGTGGCCGGACCGTCGGCGCAGGACGGCGTCGAACCGGGCACCGTGCACATCGGGCTCGCCGGGCCGGCAACACTTACAGTCCGTACGCTGGCCTTGAGCGGCGATCGCGACTTGATCAGGACCGAGTCGGTCTTGGCCGCGTTTGCGCTGCTCGGGGAACATTTGGGGTGAAATACGCGTTCGCCCTTGGCGTACGTGCACACCAACTCCTGCGCCCGGGGGGCCGCTCTGGGTAACGTAGGGGGTACTTGTTCGGAAGGGAGGCGCGTGATGACCGTGCTGTTGCGTGAGGCGATCGGTGATCGGCTCCGTCATGCCCGCACCAACCAGCGTCGTACGCTGCGCGACATCTCCCGCGCCGCCAGGGTCAGCCTCGGCTACCTCTCGGAGGTCGAACGGGGCCAGAAGGAGGCGTCGAGCGAACTGCTCGCGTCCATCTGCCAGGCCCTGGACCTTCCGCTCGGCGAGCTGCTGCACCACGTGGCGGCGGATGTTTCGGCCCTCGACAACGTCGAGGTCCCACCGGTCGACGAGCGGATCGTGGAAGGCGCGCCCCGGGAGAAGCGGGGCGCCGAGGCCTCGGCGGCCGGCATCGAAGGTGGCCGCCTGATGTCGGAACTGATCGGCAACGACCTCGCCGACCTGCGGGTTTCGCCCGCGCCGCGGATGAACACGACGTTGCGGACGACGATCGGGCAGCCGAAGCTGGCGTCCACGATCGCCGCGTGAGGCGTGGCGGGGGGCCAGATGTGCTCGCCCCCGAGCGGTGGCTTCGAGCACCGTTTCACCCCTGATTTCGGCCGACGGCCCCGGGCAACCCGCCCGGGGCCGTCGGCGTTACCTCCAGGGGTGATCAGGGGCGAACCCTGAAATCCCCCGGGGTCGCCTGGAACGGACGTGGCCGACCTGACACGATGGAACCCGACGCCGGGGTCGGTGCGTTGCTAGTGCAGGGGAGTGACGCCCCACCCCGAGTACCAAGGCCCGTGGGACGCAAGAAGGCAGGCGGAGGAGATGGCCAACCCGTTCGTGAAGTTCTGGAAGTACATGATGGCGGCGTTCTCGTCGAAGATCGACGAGCACGCCGACCCGAAGGTACAGATCCAGCAGGCCATCGAGGAGGCGCAGCGCAACCACCAGGCGCTGACGCAGCAGGCCGCCTCCGTGATCGGCAACCAGCGGCAGCTGGAGATGAAGCTCAACCGGCAGCTCGGCGAGGTCGAGAAGCTCCAGGCTTCCACCCGGCAGGCGCTCGTCCTCGCGGACGAGGCGCGCGGCAAGGGTGACGAGCAGAAGGCCACCGAGTTCGAGAACGCCGCGGAGAGCTTCGCGACGCAGCTCGTCACGGCCGAGCAGAGCATCGAGGACCTGAAGACGCTGCACGACCAGTCGCTGCAGGCCGCGGCCCAGGCCAAGAAGGCCGTGGAACGCAACTCGCAGATGCTGCAGCAGAAGCTGGCCGAGCGCACCAAGCTGCTCTCGCAGCTGGAGCAGGCGAAGATGCAGGAGCAGGTCTCCGCCTCGCTGAACCAGATGAGCCAGCTGGCGGCGCCGGGCAACACGCCGTCGCTGGAAGAGGTCCGCGACAAGATCGAGAAGCGCTACACCACGGCGCTGGGCTCGGCGGAACTGGCGCAGAACTCGGTCCAGGGGCGCATGATGGAGGTCCAGGCCTCCACCACGCAGATGGCCGGCCAGTCGCGGCTGCAGCAGATCCGCGCGTCGATGCACGGTGACTCGGTCGCCCAGGTGACCGACGGCGGCAAGGCGGCTCCGGCGGCGAGCAGCCAGGCCGACATCCAGCGTGAGATCCAGGCACGGGTACAGGCCGAGCAGGGCAAGAACCCGGCCTGACGACACCGAGGGGGCGAGCACCATGGGTCAGCAGGGCAGACGGCGTGACTTCAGTGAGCTGAGCGCGAAGCTGGAGAAGCACATCGAGAAGCTGCCCGACTACGCGGTGCGCGCCCAGGAACACCTCCAAAAGGTGCAGAAGTACTTCCCGCCGGCCGAGCAGGCCGGCGGGAAGCCCGCACCGCGGCGCCCGAACCCGCTGCAGCGGCCGCCGGTCCGGCGGCCCGACATGACGGCGTCGCTGTCGTCCATGGCGAGCCAGGTCCCGGCGTTCGCCGAGGCCCGGGCCAAGTGGGACCGCTGGAACCACCCGGCCGCGAAGCTCGAACGCCGCAAGCGCCGGACGTCGAAGGCGCTGACGTTGTGGATCATCCTGACGATCCTGTGCGCGGTCGTGACGGTGGCCGCCGCGGTGGGCTGGATCAGCCCGACCCACGCCGCGATGATGCCGCAGGCGATCACGGCGTTCGCGGGCGCCGTCATCTTCGGCACGTTCAGCGTCCGCTCCGGCCTCAAGCTGCGTGAACTCAAGCGCACCCCGATCCCGGTGGCGCCGGCCGGACCGCCACCGCTGCCGCCCGCCCGCTCGGCGGCCCGTGAGCCGATGGAGCGTCTCGCCGAGTGCGAGGCCTCGCTGACGGAGCTGCTGCGCCAGCTCTCGGTGCCGACTTCGCTCGGGACGCCTCAGGTCTCGGAGGTGTCCGTCGCCGACGCCCGCCAGACGGCCACCGAAGCGGCGGCCGCGTTGCGCGGCCTGGCAGCCCGCATCCAGGCGATCGAGCGCGGCCGCGACTCGGCGCCCACCCGCGAGAAGGCGGCCCTGGACGCGGCGGTGGCCAAGCTCCGCGAGCAGCTCGACGACGGCCTCGAGGGCTACCGCGGCCTGGTCGCCGCGGCCGGCCACACAGTAGCCGCGGCCGGCGACGGCCTGGTGACGTCCAAGCAGGCCCTCACCGACGCCACCGACCACCTGGCCGGCCTGGCCATGGCCCTCCGCGAACTCTCCTGACCCTCAACCGCCGTACCTCAACGGTCGGCCCACGTACCCAGACGGTCGGCTGGCGTACCCAGACGGTCGGCTGGCGTACCCAGACGGTCGGCTCGCGTCCGACCCTCCAGTTACGCGGGCCGACCCTCTAGGTACGCGGGCCGACCCGTCAGGTACGCGGGGCGGGCCGGAATCCGCGGGATCCG
This sequence comes from Amycolatopsis sp. CA-126428, assembly GCF_002904335.1. GTDB lineage: Bacteria > Actinomycetota > Actinomycetes > Mycobacteriales > Pseudonocardiaceae > Amycolatopsis. The sequence continues at coordinate 86,280 of NZ_PPHF01000005.1, forward strand.
GGGCGGATCCCGCGTGATCACGCGAGTTCAGGCTTTGTTGCGCCATTCGGGGGCCTGGTTCGGCCGTTCGAGGGCCGCCGACCGGGGGAACCTGCTGGTCGTCACCCGGTGTGCGTGATCGTGCGTTTCACCCCGGCGTCGCGCCCTGTTCACCTTCCGGTGCCGAAACCCGGGCGTAATCGGAATCTGATGGCTACGGAAACGTCCACGCCCTAACGTTTCTGTCATGCATGAAGAGGTGTCACTCGCCGGGAGGCCCGCCGTGCACTGAGGACCGCCGGCACCGACCGTACACAGTGGACTTTCTCGACCGCCGAGGAAAGGACGCCCCGTGAACACGCTCCCGCCGGACCCGGATCCCGTGCCGATCACCCCACCCACCGCCTCCCAGCGCGTCATCGCGGCCTTCGAACGCCTCACCGAGGCCGGCCGTCCCGAACTCTGGACCACCCTCCGCGCCGTCGAAGACGTCCTCGTCGACGCCAAGGCCGTCGACGAACGCGTCAAGGCCGGGGAAGTCCTCCCGCTGGCCGGCACGGTCATCGCCGTCCAGGACCTGATCGACGTCGCGGCCCAGCCGTCCGGCCACGGCGTCCCGGAAACCAGCGCCGCGGTCGTCACCCGGCTCACCGCCGCCGGTGCCGTCGTGCTCGGCAAGACCGGCGCCGCCCCGATCTCCGCCGCCTGGGACCGCACCAAGACCGGGGGCAACGGCGCGGCGGTCGCCGTCGCGCTCGGCGTCGTCGACCTGGCGCTGAGCACCGGCGGTGCCGTTCCGGCGGCGCTGAACGCCGTCGTCGCGGTGAAGCCGACGCGCGGCCTGCTGCCCGCCGCCGACACCGTCTCCGTGTACGCGAACGGCCTGATCGCGGCCCACCGCGCCCTCACGCTGATGACCGGCGGCGACCGCAGCTGGCCTGCCGACGTCCGCCTCGGCGCCGGCGAGCACCCGCGGATCGCCTACCCCGCCGACCTCCCCCTCGGCGAGGCGGCGAGCCTCGCGCTCGAGACCGTCGTCACCCGGCTGACCGCGGCCGGCGCCGTGCTCACCCCGATCTCCGGGCCCGAGCCGGGGTTCGACGGCTTCGACGCCCTCCTCGTGCCGACCGTGCCGGAGCACCCCGGGATCGCCGAAGCGCTGGCCGACCCGGCCGGCGTGGGCCACCGCCTGGCCTCCTGCACGGCCTTCGCGAACCTCCTCGACGTGGCCTCGGTGACCGTCCCGGTGCTCCCGGGCGATCGCCGTCCCTTCGGCGTCACCTTCCTGACGCGCGCGTTCGAAGACCAGATCGCCCTCGACCTGGCGACCGTCTGCACGGACGAGCCGATGACGCCCTACCCCGAGCCGGGGGAGGACGTCGTCGTGTTCGGCGCGCACCTGCGCGGCCAGCCGCTCAACGCCGACCTCACCGCGCTCGGCGCCCGGTTCACCGGACCGGTCCGCACCACCGAGGCCTACCGGATGGTGCTCCTGGACACCGAACCGCCGCAGCCGGGCGTCCTCGACGGCGGCACCGGCCTCGACGGCGAGCGCTGGCGGCTGTCGCCGGCCGCGTTCGAGCGCTTCGCGGCGACGCTGAAGCCGCCGTTCGTCCTGGAGCGCGTCGAGTTGGCGGACGGCACCGCCCCGCTGGCGGTGCGCTGCGACCCGGCCGCGGACGGCCCCGGGCTGGAGCGCTACGAGTCCTGGCGCGGCTACGTGCGCTTCGCGTCTACCGCCGGGCTGCGAGACCCCGGCTGACGCGGCGCACCAAACCCGGCCCGTGCAGCGCGAAGCCCGTGTAGAGCTGCACGAGTGACGCGCCGGCGTCGACGAGCCGGATCGCGTCGTCCGGGCCCATGATCCCGCCGACGCCGATGATCGGCAGGCTCCCGCCGGTGTGGTCGTGCACGAATCGCACGACCTCGGCCGCGCGGGTGGTCAGCGGCCGGCCGGACAGTCCTCCCGCCTGTCCGGCCAGGCCGCTTTCCGCGGACGCGATGCCGTCGCGCGCCAACGTCGTGTTCGTGGCGATGATCCCGGCGACGCCGTGGCCGAGCGCGACCTCCAGCAGCTCGGCCAGTGCGTCGTCGGTCAGGTCGGGCGCGACCTTCACCAGCACCGGCGTCGGCGAACCGCCGCCGGCGAGCTCCAGCGACGTCGAGCGCAGCTCGCCCAGCAGTTCGGCGAGCGCGGTGCGGTCCTGCAGCTGCCGCAGTCCCGGCGTGTTCGGCGAGCTGACGTTGATCGCGAAGTAGTCCGCGTACGGGTGCAGCGCCCGCAGCGAAAACCGGTAATCCTCGACGGCGTCCTCGAGCGGCGTCACCTTCGACTTGCCGATGCTGACCCCCAGCGGGACGCCGGGCTTGCCGTCGCGGGCGAGCTTGGCCGCGAGGGCTTCGGCGCCGTCGTTGTTGAAGCCCATGCGGTTGATCACCGCGTCGCTCGCCGGGAGGCTGAACAGCCGCGGCTTCGGGTTGCCCGGCTGCGCCCGCCGCGTCACCGTGCCGGCCTCGACGAACCCGAAGCCCAGCGCGGCCCACGCGGGCAGCGCGCGGCCGTTCTTGTCCATCCCGGCGGCCAGGCCGACGCGGTTGGGGAACCGCAGGCCCAGCACCGTTGCCGGGTCGTCGACGCGGAGTGCGCCACCCAGCGCGGGCGCGGCCTTGCCGAGCCGGGCCAGGACGCTGATCGTGCGCTCGTGCACCAGCTCGGGGTCGTGGTAGGACAGCCGGTACAGCGCCGGGCGGACGATCTTGTCGAAGAACACGCCCCTATGCTGCCAAATCGCCCGGGACCCGCGACCCGAGCGTCACGCCGGAGTGAAGGCGGCCACTAATCGCGGTCCTTCCACTCGTCCTCGAGCATCGCGTAGATCAGCTCGTCGGTCCACTCGCCCTTGACGATCTCGTTTTCCTTCAGGTGCGCCTCGCGGCGCATGCCGAGGCGTTCCATCAGCGCGGCGGACGCGGTGTTCCGGCCGTCGCAACGGCCGATGATGCGGTGCAGGCCCAGGTCTTCGAAGCCCAGCCGCAGCAGTTCGGTGGTCGCCTCGGCGGCCAGGCCCTTGCCGTGGTGGTCCGGGTGGAAGACGAACCCGATTTCGCCCTGGCGGTGTTCGCTGCTGAGCCACTCCAGGTTCAGGTCGCCGATCAGCTGCCCGGTCGCGGCCAGTTCGACCGCCACGGCCAGGAACTGCCCTTCCTTCGTCAACGTCGAGCTGTGCACGCGCTTCGCGAGCGCGGCGGCCGACTCGGCGCGGCTGCGCGGGCCCCAGTACAGGTAGCGGGCGACGTCGGCGCGGGACTGGAAGGAGTTCAGCGCGTCGAGGTCGTCGGGCGTGAACGGGCGCAGGAGCAGGCGTCCCGTGGTGATCGGGTAGTCGGGCCTGAGCATGCTTCCAGGCTAGCGAGCATCAGCCGTCCGGGGGACGACGGCGCGAAATGCTGATCGCCGGACGGTCATCCGGCGACGCCGGGTGGCATGACCTGCACAAATGAGCGCATGAAGGAACCCCCGGGGTGCCTCTCGAGCGCCGTCAAACGCTTGAGTCCGAGCCGGACTGGTGCTCGGAAACCCCGGGGGCACGGTGACTGCCTGGTATTCGCTATCAGGCATCACGTGGAGCAGGCGATGAGCCGAAGGTGGCTCAGCTGTAGCGCTGCTCAAAGTCCTCCACGTGCCATCCGCTAGCGGACAGCCACCTCACGAGTCCTGTCGATATACAACTTTGGACCACCTCCTCTCTCGTGTACTTCCAAGCTAGGCGAAGTCGGTGGTGCGCGGCAACGTCATTTCGGTGATCTCGGTCCGCAAGACGGCTTTCCGCCGCTCGTCGAGGAAGGAGGCGTCGACGGCGTTCTCCGCCAAGCGCACCAGCTCGGCCGTGGTGAGGCCCAGCGTCTCGGCGACGGCGACGTACTCGCCGGTGAGCGTGGCACCGAACATCGGCGGGTCGTCGGTGTTGAGCGTCACGACGACGCCGTGGTCGAGCATGCGCCGCACCGGGTGCGCGGCGAGGTCCGCGACCTGGCCGGTCCGCACGTTCGACGTCGGGCAGACCTCGAGCGGGATCCGCTGGGCCGCAAGGTGTTCCAGCAGCGCGGGGTCGGCCGCGCAGCTCGTGCCGTGCCCGATCCGCTCGGCGCCGAGGTCGTGCAGCGCGGACCAGATCGTGGCCGGCCCGGTGGTCTCCCCGGCGTGCGGGACGCTGTGCAGCCCGGCTTCCCGCGCCCGCGTGAAGTACGGCTCGAACTGCGCCCGCCCGACGCCGAGTTCCGGTCCGCCGAGCCCGAACGACACCAGGCCGCCGGGGCGTTCGCGCAGCGCGAACACCAGCGTTTCCTGTCCGGCCCGGATGCCCTTTTCGCCCGGGATGTCGAAGCACCAGGCGAGTTCCACGCCCAGTTCGGCGGCGTGGGCCCGGCCGGTTTCGAGCCCGGCCAGCAGGTCGTCGCCGGACATCCCGTCGAGCAGGTGGTTGTACGGGGTCACGGTGACTTCGGCGTAGCGGCAGTTGTGCGCGGCGAGATCCGCCGCCAAGCCCGTCACGAGGGTGTGGACGTCGTGGCGGTCGCGCACGAGCGAGGTGACCGCGAGGTACACGGTGAGGAAGTGGGCGAAGTCGCGGAAGGTGAAGAACTCCGCGAGCTCGCGTTCCTCGGTGGGGACGCCGGCGGCGGGGCGCCGCCGGGCCAGTTCGAGCACCGTCGGCAGGCTCGCCGAGCCGACCAGGTGGACGTGCAGTTCGACCTTGGGCAGGGCGTGCGCGAACGCGCGCAGCGCCGGCCCGGTCAGGATTTCGGGCATGACGAAGCTCCCTGGGTTTTGAAAACGGGTGACGGGAAGGAGCGCGCGGCGCTCAGGGAGCGAGGTCGCCGCGTTCGGTGTCGGCCCCGTAGAGCGGGAGCTTGAACGTCGTCACGTGCGCGAGCTTACTGCGGCGGGTACGGGCCTGTCTGGTCCTTCGGGCAGAACCACGTCGGCCGCCGCTGGACGTCGTGGCCCTGCGTGCGGACCAGGAGCTTGCCGCCGCAGCGGAAGCAGCCCTGGCGGGTGCGCTCGTACACCCAGTTCTTGCGGTTGCGGTCGAGGTGGCCGGTGGTGCTCTGGTCGAAGCGCCCGGCGAGGGCGTTGGCCAGCAGCAGCTTGCGGGCCAGCGCGACCGTGCGCTCGGCGTCCACTTCGGACACCGGCGTCCACGGCGTCACCCCGAGCAGGAAGGCGATCTCGCACTTGTAGAGGTTCCCGACGCCCGCCATCACGCGCTGGTCGAGCAGGGCGAGCCCGAGCTCGCGTGCCGGAGCGGCGGTCAGGTTCGCGATCGCCCGCTTCAGGTGCTCGTCCGTCCACTTCGGATCCAGCAGGTCCGGGCCGAGGTGGGCGACGAGGTCGCGTTCCTTGCTCGTGGCCACGAGTTTCAGGTCGTGGACGCGGAAGCCGATCACCTGGACGCCGGCCGCGGTGAAGATCACGCGGGCGTGGTGGCCGGGCCGGCGCCACTTCGCGCCGGCCGGGTAGACGTCCCACATCCCGTCCATCATCAGGTGCGAGTGCAGGGTCAGGTCGCCGGAGAAGCGGGTGAACAGGTGCTTGCCCACCGTTCCGACGCCGAGCACCTCGCGGCCGGACAGGTCCACAGTGGCCAGCTGGGGCACGCGGAATTCGCCGCGCAGCAACGTCTTCCCGGTCATCGCGTTCGCGAAGCGCTTGGCGACCAGGAAGACGGTGTCACCTTCGGGCACGGCTCACCCCGTGGATTCGGACACCTCGGCGGGCGCGTCGGGGGCCTCGGGCGTCTCCGGGGCCGGGCCTTCGGGCCAGTCCGGGCCTTGGGGTTCTTCGCCGGCGATGCGGTGCCGGCCCGCCCGGTTCGAGCGGAGGATCTTCGCCAGCACCATGTTGAACGTCAGCGCGATCTCCTGGGCACCCGGCGAGTGCCACTCGTGGATCGGGCTGCACGCGCCCTGGGCCTGCTGCACCGCGAGCCGGTCGGTGATCGCCGTCGGCATCACCAGGGAGCCGAAGTTCTCGCGCAGCTCGGCGATCCGGAACTGGTGCTCGTAGGAGCGCACGCGAAGCTTGTTGACCAGGACGCCGATCGGGCGCAGGTCCGGGTTGAGCTCCTTGCGGATCTTCTCGATCGCCTCCAGCGCCCGGGACGCCCCGGCGACGGCGTACATCGTCGGCTCGGTGACGATGAGCGCGCTGTCCGCGGCGACCAGCGCCGACTTCGTCAGCCGGCCCAGCGACGGCGGGCAGTCCAGGATCACCAGCTCGTACGGCGTTTCGCGCAGCGGCGTGCGGTGCAGCTCGTCCAGTGCGCGGGAGAAGTTCGCCAGGCGCTCGCTGTCGGCGTCCGGGTCGTTGAGCAGCTCCAGCTCTTCGGTGCCGACGAGGACGTCGACGTCCTCGCTCCACACGCTCGGGGCGATCGCGCGTTCCAGCGTCTCCCGGGTCGGGGTTTCGAGCACGTCCGCGAGGGTGGCGTCGGTGAAGGGCGGGTCGAGCGAGGTGGTGGCGTTGCCCTGCGGGTCGAGATCGACCACCAGCGTCCGCGTGCCCCTACGCAAGGCGGCGGACGCGATACCGAGAGCGACCGTCGTCTTGCCGACGCCTCCCTTGAGGCTGAGTACGGCGACCGTGTGCACGAAGTCCAGCCTACGGGTGCGGGCGGGAGGCGCCGCCGGGCAAGGGCCGTTCACTCGAAGGGAGGAGCTCGGGGGGCGGGCGGGGGCGGGCACTACCCTGTGCGACATGAAGACGGAGACCGTGGCCGCCCGGGGTTCGGGCGCCGTCCGCCGGGTGCTCGAGGCCGAGATCGAGGCCGCCCGCGCCCGCGGCGCCGAGCACCCCCGCGTCGTCGACGTCGGCGGCGGCAGCGGTGGCTGGGCGGTGCCGTTCGCGGCGGCGGGCTGCCGGGTGACCGTCGTCGAGCCGAGCCCGAACGCCCTGGCCACGCTGCAGCGCCGGGCCGAGGAAGAAGGCGTCTCCGAGCTGATCACGGTGGTCGCGGACGACTCGGACGCGCTGGGCCGGTACGTCGAGGCCGGCTCGGCCGACCTGGTGCTGGCGCACGGGCTGCTGGAGATCGTCGACGACCCTTCGGCGGTGCTTTCGGCCCTCGCGACGGCGGTGGCGCCGGGTGGCGCGGTGTCGGTGCTGGTGGCGAACCGCCACGCGGCCGTGCTCCACCGCGCGCTGGCGGGCCGGGTCGGCGAGGCCCGCAAGCTGCTCGAAAGCGCCGACGGCGTCGCCCCGGGCGATACCGTGCTGCGGCGCTTCTCCGCCGCAGGGCTGCGTGCGGACCTGGAGGCCGCGGGCCTCGAAGTGACGCTGCTGCAGGGCGACCGGGTGATCTCGGACCTGGTCACCGGCGACGTCCGGGACGACGAGCTGGCGGAGTTCGAGCGGGTGGCGGCGGGCACGCCGGCGCTGCGGGACATCGCCGGCCGGCTGCACGCGGTGGCGCGCCCGGCCTGAGCCCGTTCCGCGGGTTTCCGCCCTCGCGCTCCCCGGTGATCCGAAACTGTCGGTGGTGGCCGGTAGCGTCCTGGGTGTGGGGCGAAATGCTGAGTTGCCGGGCGGGATGGGCCGGTTCCGCGTCCGGCCGGGAGAGCCGGTGCCGGACGACACCGGGTGCGGGCTGCTGCACGTCGACATGGACGCGTTCTTCGTGTCGGTCGAGCTGCGGACCCGGCCCGAGCTCGCGGACAAGCCGGTCGTGGTGTCCGGGGGCGGCCCGCGGGCCGTCGTGGCCGCGGCGAACTACCCGGCGCGGAAGTTCGGGGTGCGCTCGGCCATGCCGTTCTCGACGGCGAAGCGGCTGTGCCCGCACCTGATCAACATCCCACCGACGTCGGGGCTCTACGGCGAGGTCTCCCGCGGCGTCATGGGCATCTTCCGCGAGCTGACGCCGCTGGTCGAACCGCTGAGCCTGGACGAGGCGTTCCTGGACGTCAGCGGGGCGCTGCGGCGCTTGGGCGCCACCCCGGCGTCGCTGGGCGCGCAGCTCCGCTCGCGGGTCGCGGCCGAGCACGGGATCACCTGCTCGGTGGGGGTGGCGAAGGTCAAGTTCGTCGCGAAGCTGGCGTCGGGGATGGCCAAGCCGGACGGAATGGTCGTGGTGCCCGCGGCGGAGACCCTGGCGTTCCTGCACCCGCTGCCGGTGTCGGCGCTGTGGGGCGTCGGCGCACGGACCGAGGAGCACCTGCGGCGCCTGGGCCTGGCCACGATCGCCGACGTCGCCGCGTTCCCGCCGGAACGGCTGAAGAAGTCGCTGGGCACCGCGGCCGGCGAGCACCTGTACCGGCTGGCGCACGGGGTGGACGAGCGGTCGGTGGTGGCCGAGTCGCCGGAGAAGTCGATCGGCGCGGAGCACACCTTCGACGTCGACCGGCACGACCGGGCCGCGCTGGGGCTGGAGCTGCTGCGGCTCGCGGAGCGGGTCGGCGCGACGCTGCGGGGGCGGGGGCTGCGCGGGCGGACGGTCTCGATCAAGGTGCGGTTCGCGGACTTCCGGACGATCACCCGGGCCCGCACGCTGGTCTCGGCGACGGACGTGGCGCGCGAGATCCACGCGGTCGCCGTCGCGCTGCTGGCCGAGCACGCGCCGACCGGGCCCGTGCGGCTGATCGGCGTCCGCGTCGAAGGGCTGGACACGGGGGAGGCGGGGGAGCAGCTGGTGTTCGATTCGCCGGCCCCGCGCTGGCGTGACGCGGAGGTGGCGGCCGACGTCGCGCGGTCGAAGTTCGGCTCGGCGGCGGTGCGGCCGGCGTCCTTACTGGGGCCGCGGGAGGGGTGACGGCACGGACGGTGATCTTCGGCTCGGCGGCGTTCCCCCGCAACGGCGGCCGGGCCGCAAAACGGTCACGATCGGCCACGGTGACCGTCCGCAACGCCCCTCCGGCGGGATTTAGCCCAATTCGATCCCTCTTGGATGCGGGATCGGGTAGTCGTGCGGCCGCGGGCCTCGTATCCTGGACAGTGCCACCCCGCCTGGGGTTGGCTGTTGGGTCCAGGACGTTGCGCGGCCCGGCGCCCGCGACAGCTGTGCCGGAGGAGGAAAGATGCCACTCTCCGAGCATGAGCAGCGGCTGCTCGATCAAATCGAGCGCGAGCTCTATGCCGAGGACCCCAAGTTCGCATCCACGGTGCGTGGCACCCGGTTGCGTCGCCCCGCTCGCCGACGGCGTATTCAGGGCATCGCCCTGTTCGTAGTGGGCGTGGCCCTGCTGGTGCTGGGCGTGGTGGTGCCGCAGTTCCGGGTGGCCGACATCCCGCTGATCAGCGTGCTCGGGTTCCTCGTGATGTTCTTCGGAGTCATGATGGCCGTCACTTCGATTCGGCACGGCGCCGACGGAGACGGCAAGGCCGGTGGACCAGCCACCCGGGGCGGCAAGCCATCGGGTCGCCGGAGTTCCTTCACCCAGAGGATGGAGGAGCGCTTCCGCCAGCGCTTCGAGGAGCAGTAGCGCCGCAAGACGACAAGGTCCGCGTCCCGCCGAACGGGGGGACGCGGATCTTCTTGTTTGCTCACCTGCCCGGCGGCGGGCCGTCCAACTGTGGTGACAGCGGGTGACCCCCACCCGGGTGACCCGGCGCCCCTGGTCACCCGTGTTCAGCGGGGCTTCACGCTGATACCCCGCTGAACACGCGAGTTGCCCCGCCAAGCACAGATGATGCCCCGCTGATCACGCGAGATGCCCCGCCAAGCACAGGTGATGGCCCGAGGGCGGGTGGGGTTAGTCGCGGTTGCGGAAGACCGAACGAGGGAACAGCTTTCCCTTCCACGACAGCGGCGCGTTGCGGCGAAGGCTCCGCCGCAATCCCTCGAAAGCCGGCGGGAGCGCCGGCTGAGCCGCGTCGTCCCCGCCGTACCACGACCTCTCCAGGACGCCGATGACCGTCCGGAGGTTTTCGCGGCCGTCGTCGTCGAGGTGGTGCTTGGCCGCCAGCTTCTGGCCCGCGACGCGGACCGTGTCGCTGCTCGGGATCGGCAGGCCGCGGTCCGCGCACTCCGCGCGCAGTTCCGCCCAGGCCGCGTCGGCCGCGCCCGGCTGCTGCTGGACGATGCGCTGCAAGCGCCGCCGGCGGACGACCTCGCGGAACAGCGCCGGGCCGGCCGCCGCGAGCTGCAGGACCACCACCAGCACGCCGAGCCACCAGGCCACCGTCGCCGCGAGCAGGCCCAGCGCGGTGATCCACAAGCCCGCCGCCAGCAGCGGCAGCCAGCCGAGCAGCGCCTGGAACCGGGACGGTACCGCCACCGGCGCCGGCGCTCGGACGAGCAGTGCGCCCTCGCTCCGGTCGCCGTCCGCGGGCCCGGGTGGTGGAGCGCCGTCCCCCGGCCGCGTGCGCCCGCGGCCCAGCGACCGCCGCAGCAGCGCCGCGACGAGCATTGCGCCCGCGCCGAGCGCGGCGAGCACCAGGGCGAGGTCGAACAACCAGCCGTCGCCGCTCGAAGCGTCCTTGGCCGTCTGCGCCGGGACGTTCGGCTCGTTGTCACGCGGGACGCCGGTCGGTGCCGCGCTCGACTGGACCGTGCTCGGCGCCACCTGGGTGTCGTCCGGCTGGTTGCCGTTCTGCGGGCCGGCCTGCAGGTACGACGGCGTGATACCGCGGCCGTCGGACAGCGGCGTCGGGTCGAACGTCACCCAGCCCTTGTCGCCGAAGTACGCCTCGACCCACGCGTGCGCGTCCTGGGTGGTGATCGTCAGGTAGTCGTTGACCTGCACGCCCGGCGTGAAGCCGATCGCCACGCGCGACGGGATGCCCGCCACCCGCAGCATCACGCCCATCGCCGACGCGAACTGCTCGCAGAAGCCGCGCTTGCCGTTGAGGATGAAGTCGGTGAGCGCGTCGGCGTCGGTCGCCGGCGCGGTCTTCGTGTCGTAGACGAACCCGTTCTGCGCCGTGAAGTAGCGCCAGATCGCCGAGGCCCGGTCGAAGTCGTTGGTCGCGCCGGCGATCAGCTGCTGGGTCTTCGCGCGGACGCGGTCGTCGACCCGGTCGATCTGGGTGTAGCGCGGTGGCAGGTCGTCGACCCGCGAGGTCACGCGCAGCTCGGCGGCCGTCGGTTCCTTCAGCGACGCGTATTCGGTGTACGCCGGCGGGGCTTCGCTGCGGGTGGTGAACACCGTGCCGCTGATCTGGTCGTAGAGGTAGCCGTTGGCCGTGCCGTCGATCACCCGCGGGGCGCCGTAGACCGGCAGCCAGTTGTCCCGCCAGCTGGTCGGCTCGACGTCGATCCGGCGCGCGGTGCCGGTGCCGTCGTCGCCCGGGGCGGGCGGCAGCTGCGGCCCGACCGGGACGCCCTGCTGCGAACGGCCTTCGTCGTGCAGGCCCCAGCCCTTGTTGGGGTAGTAGGTGTCCAGCGTCATCGCGCGCATCAGCCGGCGGTCGGTGCCGAGGCCGCGGACCTTGAACAGCTCGCGGTTGGACCCTTGGTCGAGCATGCCGCGCAGCTCGGTGAACGGCTGGATGCCGAATCCGCCGGAGCCCGCCCCGGGGCCGTTGCCGCCCTCGCCGAACGGCATCCGGCCGATCGTGCCGACCCAGGTGATCGCCCCGCCCAGCAGGCCGAGCACGATCGCCGCGCAGACGACCGCGACCGGCGCGGACAGCACGCCGGGTTTGCCGCTGCTCCCCGGGGCCTCCCGGGTGCGCCAGCGCTGGTGCCGGTGGTTGCCGTCGACGGCCAGCAGGCCGGCGAACGCGGCCCCACCGAGCAGGAACGTCCACCACGGCAGCATTTCCTCGCTCAGCGCGGCCGGCACGGCGTAGACGCAGAGCAGCACGAGCCCGGTCGCCGCGGGCGCCGCGGCGGCGACGGTCAGGGTGTCGACGAGGACGGCGACGAGGCCGATCAGGATGGTGATGAGGCACAGGATCGGCTGGCTGCCCTCGACCGGCGGCAACCCGACCCGGATCTGCTCGGCGGCGCTCGACAGCGTGGTCCCGATCTCGGAAAACGCTTCCGGGCCGGGGATGACCTGCAGGATGCCGTGCGTGGTGAAGGCGCCGGTGATCAGGAAGAGCAGGACGAGCAGCTGCCCGCACCCGACCAGGACGGTCGGCACCTGCAGTGAGCGAAGGGCCAGCCCGGAAGCCCCGATGAGCAGGACGGCGACGAACAGGTACCCGAACCAGGCCAGCCCGGCGACGACGCTGGTGACCGAGGTCGCGGCGCAGAGGGTGGCAACCCCGGCGGCGACGGGCGCGAGAACGCTGCTGCGCCAGGCGGAAAGCGGCCGTTGCGGCCGGGGCGCGGGCCGATCGAACTTCCGCGGCGGTGCGGCGGTGCTCATCGCGACCCTCCGATCGAGGCGGTGCGGTGGGGTGCGGTGCGCCGCGGGGCGGTGGTGCTCGCCGACGCGGGCGGCCCGATGCGCGCGCCGCGGCTGGTGCGGCCGTGGTCGGGAGCGATGCCGCGAGTCGTGGTTTGCGGCGCGGCGAGGCTCATCGCGGCCCTCCGATCGAGGTGGTGCGGCCGGATGTGGTGCGCGGTGGTGCTCATCGCGGCCCGCCGATCAGCGTGCCGCGCCGGGCGCCGCTGCGGCACAGCTCGGCCCACACCTGCGGCATCGGCGACCCGGGCCCCGCCACGATCACGCCCCAACCGGCCGCGCGCAGCAGGGCCGCCGAGTCCTCCGTCGCCGCGGCCCTCTGCTCGGGCGCCGAAACCCCCGCCGACCACGTCGGCGTGTCCAGCAGGACCGCCAGGCTCCTGATGCCGCGCGGGCGGTACTGGGTCAGCTCGTGCACCGCCTCGGTGCTCACCGTGCCGAGCACCGCGATCAGCTCCTGGCCCTCGGCCGGGTCGCCGGCCAGGGTGATGTCGCGCTGGTGGGCCGGCTGCAGGGCCGCCAGCGCGTCGAGCACGACGTGGTCGTAGTGGTCGCCGCCGTCGCCCGGGGTGTCCGCCAGGGTGACGCCGTGCTCGCTCACCAGCCGGACGCGGTGGCCGGACCGGCGCAGGTGCAGGGCCGCCGACGCCGCGAACGCCACCGCCCACTCCAGGCTCGCCGCCGGGCCGGCGCCGTGGTGCGCGGCCGCGCGGTGGTCCAGCAGCACCGTCGTGCCGCCGCGCCACGGGCGTTCCTCGACGCGGACCATGATCTCGTCGCGGCGGGCCGTCGAGCGCCAGTGCACCTTCCGCAGGTCGTCGCCCTGGCGGTACTGGCGGACGATCACGTCGGCCTCGCCCTGCCCGGCGTGCAGCCGGACCGTGCCGTCGTCGCCGACGCCGATGCCCGCGCCGCTCGGCAGGCCCCACAGCGGGACCACGCGGGGCACGACGACCAGCCGGGAGTGCCCGATCAGCTCGCGCTCGAACTCGCACAGCCCGAACGGGTCGGTGATCGTCGCGCGCAGCGGCCCGACCTGCTGGATCCCGCGCAGCACCGGCTGCAGCGGGTAGCGCAGGGCGACGCGCCGGTCGTGCGGGAGCCGTTCGACGACGAACCGCGGCCGCGAACCCAGCGCGTACGGCACGCCGTCCTCGAGGAGGATCTCGCCGGCCGGCAGCCGCCCGCTGCGCCACAGCTCCAGCTGCACCTCGCCGTTGCCGCCGACGGCGACCCGTTGCGGGCGCAGCGTGCGGGTGGCGCCGATGCGCAGCCGCGTCGCCGAGATGAACACGGCGACCAGCAGCGGCAGCGCCACCACGAACACCGCGACCCGCAGCAGGTCGCGTTCGTTGAGCACGAACGAGCACACCGCGGCGGCGATCCCCGCGGCCAGGAGGCAACGGCCGCGGGTGGTCAGGCCGGACAGGGCACGCAGCATGCCGTTCTCTTCCCCTTCGGCGGCAGGACGGTTTTCGGGGGTTCGGGTGGCGAAGCCCCGGATGTCACCGGCTAGGGCCGGGTGCCCTGCGGCACCGGCACCCGGTGCAGCACCGCGCGCACGACGTCGGTCGCCGACCGGCGGGCCGCGTGGGCCTCGGTGGTCAGCATCAGGCGGTGCGCGAGGACCGGGACCGCCACCGTGTGCAGGTCGTCCGGCACGACGTAGTCGCGGCCCGACAGCGCGGCCTGCGCCCGCGCCGCGCGGACGAGGTGCAGCGTGGCCCGCGGGGACGCGCCGAGCCGGACCTCCGGGACTCCCCGGGTGGCCGCGACGACGTCGACGGCGTACCGGCGGACCTCGGGGGCCATGTGCACGCTGCGGACCGTCTCGATCAGCCGGTGCACGGTCTCGCCGTCGGACACCGGCTGCAGGTCCTCGATCGGGTTGTGCCCGGCGTGCTCGTCGACCATGGCCAGCTCGGCCTGCTGGTCGGGGTAGCCGATGGAAACCCGCGCGGTGAAGCGGTCGCGCTGGGCTTCGGGCAGCGCGTACGTGCCTTCCATCTCGATCGGGTTCTGCGTCGCGATCACCATGAACGGCTCTTCGAGCCGGTAGGTCGTGGTGTCGACGGTGACCTGGTGCTCTTCCATGCACTCCAGCAGCGCCGACTGCGTCTTCGGCGAGGCGCGGTTGATCTCGTCGCCCACCACGATGTTCGCGAACACCGGGCCGGGGCGGAAGTCGAACTCGCCGGACTGGCGGTTGTAGATGGAGACGCCGGTGACGTCGCTCGGCAGCAGGTCGGGGGTGAACTGGATGCGGCTGACCGTGCAGTCGATCGACCGGGCGAGCGCCTTGGCCAGCGACGTCTTCCCGACGCCGGGCACGTCCTCGACCAGGAGGTGGCCTTCGGCGAGCAGGGTGACCAGCGCGATCCGGATGACGTCGGGCTTGCCGACCAGCACGCGCTCCACGTTGGCGGCGATCCGCCGCGCCGTGTCGTGCAGTTCGTCCAGCGGCACTCTGCCGGGGTGACCGGGGGCCCGGCCGTTGCCCGAGGGCTCCGCCGGATAAGGCGGCCGCCCGGATGCCTGCTCGCCCGATCCGGGCGCGGCAGACTGGATTCTCGACGTCACTCGACCTCCTGGTGGCGCATGGCCGCGCGCAGTGTGCGCACCGCCGGGCCGAACGGCCCCCTCGCTGCTGTCCGCGCGCAGCGACCAGCCTTCCACCCAGTGTGTCAAACCCGGGCGAACCGGGGGGCGGAACCCCGCGAAGGCCGGAGGAACACGGCCGGCCTTTCGGGCTGGGACAGTGCCGATGACACTGCGCAAGCAGGCACGATACCCCGAACGGGTGGGTGTTCACCCGATTCTGGGTGCTCCCGCTGACACCCTGCTCTGTCGTATGCTGCGGTTCGAGGTCGCCCGGCTACGGAGAGGCGTAACCGCTTATGAGCGAGCTGCGAACCCAGCCGCCCTTCGACGTCCGCGGCTTCGCGGTCGCGCCCGAGCTGGCCACGGACGCCTACGCGAAGCTCGGCCGGCTGCAGGACGTCGTCGGCGAGATGGTCCGCGAAGCCAAGGTGCTCGGCCGGAGCGTGCCGCTGGGCGGCGGGTACGCCGGCGAGATCGGCGAGTTCATGGCCGAGTACGGGATCGGCGGCCAGGGCTCGGCGGTGCAGCAGCTGACCGCGTTCGGCAAGGAGCTGGAGACGCTCAAGCGGCGGATCGGCGAGGCGCTGGCGAAGTACCAGCACGCGGACGAGCAGGCGGCCGAAGGGGTGGACTGCACTGGTGGGTGAGCTGGTGCGTGCCGAACGGGCGGAGGCGCGGGGCCCCGGGGTGGCGGGTGCGCCGGGGGAGCCGGCGGGTGCGTGGGGCCGGGAGCCGGCGGGTGCGTGCGGCCGGGGGCCGGTTGCGTCGGGCCGGGGGCGCCGGTTCCTCCTTGCTCCCGCTCTCCTTCTTCTCCTCACCGCGTGCGGGCAGCAGACCACCCCACCGGCCGCCGTCGGGCACACCTTCGCGGCGGCCTCCGCGACCGCCGTCCCTGCGCCGTCCGCTTCGCCGATCGGCCTCGCGGCGCTCGACCCCTGCACCTTGCTCTCCCCGCAGGACCGGTCGGCCGCCGGCGTCACCGTGCTCGGGAAGCCCAAATCCATCGCCGGGGCCCGGGCGTGCGACTGGACCGTGCCCGCCACCTTCGGCGTCACCGTCACCTTCGACGAGCAACACGGCCTGGCCGACCTCGACGTCGCCAAGAAGAACGCCACGAAGACGACGGTCGGCCGCCACCCCGGGCTGAAGGTCGCCGACAAGAAGGCCGCCGACGGCACCTGCGCCGTGCTGCTCGGCGTGGGCGACCGCGCCAGCGTGCAGATCGACGTCAGCAACACCGGCTTCTCGGACACCCCGCTCGCGTGCCGCCGCGCGGGCACGGTGGCCGGGCTCGTCGAACCCAAGCTGCCCTGACCAGGAGGTGCGCCGTGCCCGAACCCCCCGTCGCCACCGCGCGGTACGAGGCCTACAGCCACGAGGCGATGGCCGCGGAGGTCGTGCGCGGCAACGACCCGGTCGCCGCGGGCGAGGTCGGGGCGCGCTGGGACGGGCTCGCCAAGCGGCTGCAGGAGTCCACCGCCGACGTCGCCGCGCTCGTCGCCTCCTCGGAGGAGCACTGGCGTGGCCAGGCGGGGGACGCGGCGCGCGCGGCACTGGGCCGGGCCGCGCAGTGGCTTTCGCACTCCGCCGCCGTCTCGGCGTCGGTCGGCCAGGCGGTCGGTGCGCAGGCCGAGGTGGCCGCGCGGGCCCGGGCCGACATGCCGCCGCCGGTGACCTACGACCCGGCGTCGATGATCCGCGACGCGGCGTCCAGCGGGAACGTGCTGGTGCTGGCCGGGCTGGCCGGGGAAATGGCCGCCCGCCGGGCCGAGGCGGAAGCCGCGCGGCAGAAGGCCATCGACGTCCTCCGGACACGGGACACCGCGCTGCGCGGCCACGCGCCCGCCGAGACGTTCCCCGCCCCGCCGGCGCTGGGGCGGGCTTGATCCGGGTTTCGGCGTCGGCGTTCGACATCCTCTGGACCGACCTCGGCCACGACCGCCCGCCGGAACCGCTGAGCGTCCGCAGCGTCGGCGTGACCGACGCCGAACGGGCCGAGGTGCGGAAGGCCGTCTACGCCAACCTCGCCGAGCGCGGTCTGCACGACGGGTCCCGGCTCGAGCCGGTCCTGGCCGCGCGCCTGAACCTGCTGGCCGACGCGGACGTGTTCGTCGCGTGCGAGGCACTGGCGGACATGACGGCGGCGACGCCCTTCCGCGCGGTGACCGCGGCCCGCGGCCGCCGCGGCGTCCTGGCGACCCAGCCGGAGCAGACGATCGGCCTGGACTCGATCCGCGAGGGCGAGCTGGGCACGGCGATCGTCGACGTCCTGCCGGAGCTGGCGGCGGGTCCCGGCTACGGCATCAGCCTCCCGGCGTCGACGCTCTCGGGTGCCTCGGACGCCGGTTCCGGGCCGGCGGCGGCGCAGCTCGAGGAGGTCCGGGCGATCCAGGCGCGGCCGGTGTACGCGGCGGGACAGTTCAGCGTGAGCCGCCGCTCGGGGTCGGGCCGGGTGGCGCGGGTCGGCGGCTTGACGTGGTTCGACACCGACGTCGGCGCTTATTGCGCGACGAAGACCCCGGGCCGCGGTGGGGTGGAGTGGGTGACGGTCAGCCCGGTCGACAGCGCCCGCCTCGCGGCCCGCGTCACGGCCTTCCTCACCCCGGAAGACTGAGCGCCGAGGGGCATCATCCGTGTCCGGAGGGGCATCACGTGTGATTGAGGGGGCATCACACGTGATGGGAGAGTCGACACGCGTGATGGGAGGGTCGACACGGCTTGCGGGGTGATGCCCGGCTGGTCACGTGTGATGTCCCGCTGGTCACGCCGGGCCCCACGGGGCCCCACCCGGGTTCCCCATCTTGACCCACCCCTGGCCCCACGGAGGCCCATCCGGTTCCCCACTTCGGGCCACCCCCGGCCCCACGGGACCCCACTTGGGCCGGGTGAGGGTTCTTTCGCGGCCGTTATGCGGACGTTCGGGGGACAGCTGAGGTTGCTCCGGCCCCCGGTGCGGGGGATCTTGGCCACCGTGCCCCACCACGCCCCCCACCTGGCCCCACCCGGCTGACCTGCGCAAACGGAACACCCAACGGAGTGGTCTGCCCTTTTGTCGCGTTGACTGTGGTGAAAAGTGGGGTACGGTGGTGGCCAGTGGGGCGGAAGGGAAGCCCCGTGGCCGTTCGGGGTGGTCCGCCACCCCGGTGCGGTAGGGAGGTGGAGGCCGTGTTCCTCGGCACCCACACCCCGAAACTGGACGACAAGGGGCGGCTCGCGCTGCCCGCGAAGTTCCGTGACGCCTTGGCGGGTGGGCTGATGCTTACCAAGGGGCAGGACCACTGCCTCTTCGTCTTCCCCCGCGCCGAGTTCGAGCAGATGGCACGCAAGGTCGCCGAGGCCCCGTTCACGAACGAGGCGGTTCGGGCCTACCAGCGCTACCTGTTCGCCGGCACGGACGAGCAGCGTCCGGACGGCCAGGGGCGCATCACCATCGCGCCCGAGCTCCGCCGCTACGCGGGGCTCAGCAAGGAGTGCGTGGTGATCGGGGCGATCACCAGGCTGGAGATCTGGGACGCCCAAGCGTGGCAGGGCTACCTGGAGGAGCACGAAGACAGCTACGCGAAGGCTCGAGAGGAAGTACTGCCGGGCGTCTTCTAGGCGTGCGGTCGCGGTGCACCTTCGTCGTCGGGGGACGACAGGTTCGCCGCCGCCCGCGCGATGAGGGGAAGCCCACCCGGATGCCGTGAGGCCTCTGTCCGCTCAATGGCCCTGGTGCACCTTCCCCGGTACCAGGTCAGCAGCGGGCGGACAGGGACCTGACGGCATCCGCCATATTTCCCCCGGGCCGCCCAGGCGAGAAAGGGGGAGGGAACACCATGACGGCACCCGAGCACGTCCCGGTTCTGCTGAGCCGCATCGTCGAGCTGTTCACTCCCGTGTTCACCGACCGCGACGGCGTCCTCGTCGACGCGACGGTCG
This sequence comes from Amycolatopsis sp. CA-126428, assembly GCF_002904335.1. Lineage (GTDB taxonomy): Bacteria > Actinomycetota > Actinomycetes > Mycobacteriales > Pseudonocardiaceae > Amycolatopsis. Next base: position 105,126 of record NZ_PPHF01000005.1, read on the forward strand.
GCCTCGGCGGGCATTCCGACGCCCTCCTGGAGGCCTTCCCGCGGCTGCGGCTCGTCGCGCTGGACCGCGACCCCGCCGCGCTCGAAAAGTCCGCGGAACGCCTGGCCCACCACGGCGGCCGCGTCGATTTCGTCCACACGGTCTACGACGGGCTCCCGGAGGCCCTGGACAGCGTGGGCCTCGCCAAGGCCGACGGCATCCTGTTCGACCTCGGCGTCTCCTCGATGCAGCTGGACCGCGCCGAGCGCGGGTTCGCCTACTCCAAGGATTCGCCGCTGGACATGCGGATGGACCCGACCACCGGGTTCACCGCCGCCGACGTGCTCAACACCTACGCGCCCGGCGAGCTGATCCGGATCCTGCGGAACTACGGCGAGGAACGCTTCGCGCAGCGGATCGTCAAAGCCGTCGTGGCCGCGCGGGAGAAGGAGCCGTTCACCACCAGCGGACGCCTGGTCGAACTGCTCTACGACGCCGTCCCGGCCGCCACCCGCCGCACCGGCGGGCACCCGGCCAAGCGCACCTTCCAGGCACTGCGGATCGAGGTCAACGGCGAACTGGAGGTGCTCCGCCGCGCCATGCCGGCGGCGCTGGGCGCCCTGAAGGTCGGCGGCCGGATCGTCGTCGAGTCGTACCAGTCCCTGGAAGACCGGCTGGTCAAGCAGGCACTGGCCGAGCTCGCGAAGTCCCGCACCCCGGAAGGGCTCCCGGTGGAGCTGCCGGGACACGGACCGGAGTTGAAGCTCCTCACGCGCGGCGCCGAAAAGGCCGGCGAAGAGGAGATCGAACGGAACCCGCGCGCCGCCTCGGTGCGGCTGCGGGCCGCAGAGAGGATCGGAGAGCCGCGATGACCGCTCCCGCGAAGTCCCGCCGCCGGGCCGCGCCGGCGCGAGACCGCAGTGAGGCCGACCGCACCTCGACGACCACCGTCGAGCCGGATCCGCACGCGCCGCCGGTCAAGGCCGCGCCCCGGCGCGGGTCGCGCGGCCGCACGTCCGCGGCCGAGCGCGCCTACGCGCGCCGCGCCCAGCGCGCCGACCTGCTGAAGGAGCGCGAGGCGCGCCCGGAGCCCAAGGCCCGGCCCGCCGAGCCGCCGGTGAAGCCGAAGCTCGAGCTGAAGCTGCTGCTGCCGAAGTCGCGCGCGTCGTTCGTGCTGATGATGATGGCGCTGCTGGCCGCCGGGGTGGCGACCACGCTGTGGCTGACCACGCAGGCGATCGCCGACTCCTACCGGCTCGAGCAGCTGCGCACCACCAACGCGAACCTGGCCGAGCAGAAGGAACAGCTGCAGCGCGACGTCGCGAAGGCCGAGTCGCCCGCTTCGCTGGCCCCCGCGGCCCAGCAGCTGGGCATGGTGCCCGGCGGCGACCCGGCGCGGATCGTCGTCGGCCCGGACGGGAAGACCTCGCTCGTCGGCGACCCCAAGAAGGCCAAGGCGGACACCCCGGTGGTGCCGGCCGCACCGCCCGCGGCGCCCGCCGCCGGCACGCAGTCGCAGCAGGGCGCGCCGATCGAGGGTGACCAGCCCGCCGTGCCCGAGGAGCAGCCGCCGGCCCAGCCGGGAGGCGGCCAGTGATGGCTTCGGGCCGCAGCCAGGCCCGCGCGCGCGCCGCGGGCAGCGCGCGGCGGACGTACGCCGCCGGCACCCGCAGCGCGGCCGCGCGGCGGGGCAACGGCGGGCACCGCAGCCGGTTCTCCGCCGTGCGCCTGCTGCTGGTCGCCGTGCTGATCGTCGCCGGCGTGAAACTGGTGCAGGTGCAGTGGTTCGACGCCGCCGCGCTCTCGGCCGCGGCCGAGCGGCAGCGTGCCCAGACCATCGACATCCCCGCGCAGCGCGGGTCCATTGTGGACCGCAACGGCGCGAAGCTGGCGTTCAGCGTCGAGGTGCGCACGCTGTCGGTGAACCTCAAGGCGCTGCACAAGAGCATGGACGACTTCGCCACGAAGAACCCCGGCACCACGAAGACGTTCGACGGCGAGACCGCCGCGGCCGCGAAGTACATCGCGGCCAAGGTGCCGAACCAGCTGAGCGAGCAGCAGCTGCTCGACCTGTTCCACAAGCAGGCGTCCTTCACCTACCTGGTGAACAACGTCGAGCCGTCCGTCGCCGCCGACATCGTCAAGCACTTCGCCTGGATCGGCGTCGAGAAGCGCGCGCTGCGGGAGTACCCGGGCGGCGGCCTGGCGGCCAACATCGTCGGTGCCGCGAACTGGCGCTCCGAAGACCAGGACGTGTCGAAGCACAACCTCCACGGCCTCGTCGGGCTCGAGCTGCTGCGCGACAACGACCTGGCGGGCATGCCGGGCCGGATGATGGTCAACACCAAGAACGGCAGCGACAACGTCGTCATCCCGGGCACCGAGCGCGACCTGCAGGCCGCCGTCCCCGGCTCCGACCTCGAGCTGACCATCGACTCCGACCTGCAGTACGAGGTGCAGCGGCAGCTGGCGGACTACGTCCAGCAGTCGCACGCCAAGGGCGGGCAGGCCGTCGTCATGGACGCCAAGACCGGTGAGGTCTACGCGCTGGCCAACGACAAGACCTTCGACCCCAACGACCAGAGCACCTGGAACACCGACGACCTGGCCAACCCCGCGGTCACCACGCCGTTCGAACCGGGCTCGGTGAACAAGCTCGTCACCGCCACCGGGGCGATCGACTTCGGGGTCGCGACGCCGGAGTCCACCGTCGAGGTGCCCGGTGCGCTGCAGGTGGCCGACAAGACGGTGCACGACGCCTGGACCCACGGCACCCAGACGTTCACCACCACCGGGATCTTCGCCAAGTCGTCCAACATCGGCACCCTGCTGCTGGCGCAGAAGATCGGCGAGGAGCGCTACGCCAACCTGCTCAAGTCGTTCGGCCTCGGCCAGCGCACCGGCGTCGGCCTGCCCGGCGAGAGCGCGGGCGTGGTGCCCGCGCGCAGCCAGTGGTCGGCGACCACCTTCGGCAACCTGCCCATCGGGCAGGGCCTGTCGATGACCGTCCTGCAGATGGCCGGGATGTACCAGGCGATCGCCAACGACGGCCTGCGCGTCGAACCCCGCATCGTCAAGGCGAAGGTGAACCCGGACGGCACGACCGTGCCCGAGCCGGCCCCGAAGTCGGTCCGGGTGGTCAGCCCGCAGACCGCCAAGACGGTGCGCGACATGATGCGCGCGGTCGCCCAGAACGGCAAGGGCGTCCAGAAGGGCACCGCGCCGACGGCGGCGGTCGAGGGTTACCAGATCTCCGGGAAGACCGGCACCGGCCAGCAGGTCGACCCGCGGACGAAGGCCTACAGCGACCACCTGTACAACATCACCTTCGCCGGCATCCTGCCCGCCGACCACCCGCGGTTCGTCGTCGGGATCCGGCTGGACGCGCCGGACACGACGCTGCCGGTCGGGCACTCCGCCGCGCCGCTGTTCCACACGATCGCGTCGTACGTGACGCAGCGGTACCAGATCCCGTTGTCCGACGGTCCCTCGCCGGAGGTCCCGCTCATCATCGCCCCCTAGCCCTCGCTCGGCGGGTCGTGAGTGGTAAGGCGGGTTCTAACCCGCCTTACCACTCAC
>NZ_PPHF01000050.1 GCF_002904335.1 Amycolatopsis sp. CA-126428
ACTTTTTCGGTGCCGGCATGCTCTGCATCCTCCCTGGGATCAGAGCCTGCACAGAACCCGGGGCGCATCAACTGGGCGCAATGGTCGCTGCTAGGAAAAAAATTGCACACGGCGATGGCGAGCAGGTTACGGAAGGACGCGCGCTTGGCTGGGCAGATGTAGCCCAGACGATTGGGAAACATCTAGAGTCACTTTTTGATCCCACCTAAGTAAGCTGTTACGACTGAAGCCGTTTGGCCAGCAGCTCAACACTCGGGCACGCAAGCGTTACTCTCCGTCGGCGGCGGGATACCTAAAGGCCCACGCAAGTCGAAGCCCTGTCCAACAAATGGGTGGACAGGGCTTCGACTTGCCGGGCGTTAGTAAGTTTCGTCCTCCAGAGATGCCCACAGGAGCGTGGGTCGAACGCATTCAGGCGACGTGCCAGGGGATGGGAGCCAAGCTCTCGTTCGTCTGGGTCTACTGCGACGCGGAGACGATGCACACCTACGTACGCCACCGTGGCGCCGCGCGCGACGCCACGAAACTCGCGAACTGGGAGAGCTACCTCGCCGGGATCGACCTCGAGCTACGACCGCCCGTCCCTCACGTCGTCATCGACAACTCGGCGTCCAGCAAGCCTCTCCAGGACCAGGCGAGGAACCTGGTCAGCACCGTACTGAGTGAGGATTCAGAGCAGCAGTGACCACGACAACGCGCATCCTTGTCAGCTCCGAGACGGACGACCTGGTCGGCCAAGAGCTGTTCAGCCAGCTCGACTCCGTCGAAGTCATCCCGTACGACCCCACGACGACAAACCTGGACGAGCGGCAGCGTCAGGCTGAGATCTTCGTGGCGCCCTACCGGGGCACCAACCGCCCCATGGCATTGATGGCGCAGATGCCCAACCTTCGGATGGTCCAGATCACGGCGGCCGGCACGGACGAGTGGGCGAATGAGGTCCCGGATGGCGTCGTCCTCGCCGGCGCGCGAGGGGCACACGCCGGACCGGTCTCCGAATGGGTGCTGTCTGCCGCACTGACCCAGTACCGCCAATGGCCGGCACTGGTGCGATTCCAGGACGAGCACACGTGGGCGCACCGCAAGTTCGCTGCTGACACTCTTCGTGGTAAGCGGGCTCTTATCGTCGGAGCGGGCAGCATCGGTTCAGCCGTTGCTAGACTGTTCACAGCGTTCGGCACTGAGTCCACACTTGTCGCCAGCACGAGCCGGGAAGGTGTCCACGCAGCATCCGAGATTCCAACCCTCCTTGCAGGGCATCACATCGTCGTAATCACGGCTCCACTCAACGACAAAACTCGAGATCTGGTCGATAAGAATTTCCTGACGACAATGAATGACGGAGCACTGCTAATCAATGCAGGCCGAGGAAAAATTGTCAACACTGACGCACTAAAGGCCGAATTGCAGTCCGGGCGCCTGCGCGCGGCATTAGATGTCACCGAACCGGAACCGCTCCCCAGAGGGCACCCGATCTGGTCCTATCCCAACGTGATAATCAGTCCACACTCAGCGCGGACGGTACCAGGGACCAACGCTCTCTGCTACGGTGTGGCCGTCGAGCAGGTCAAAGCTTTTTTGGAGGGAAGAACTCCAACAAATGCGGCGCGACGTACGAAAACATGCGAAAACTAACACTTCAAGACATTGCTATACGCCAATATTGCAACGCCGGACCACTCCATAAGTCAAACTTGAATAATGTCATTCTCCCTTGCCCAAGCCTCGAATCCACCCGGGGCAAGCGGAAGTCTATACTTACCGAGAAGTAGCTCATCGACCATGGCGGACACAAATCCAATAGTGAGCAACTTCTGATTAATGGCTTCACACAGCAAAGCCAGCGTTGGCTTGAGATTTATGTCATTGTCGTGCGCAGCTCGCCGCCCAGCGCCGTCGTCAATGACCGCCCACGCGTCACCTATGCTCTTCGTAAGAGCAAGAACGGCGGCTTCGCCACGATTCCTAGTGCCGCGCACCAAAAGTGAAGAAAACTCCGCAAAGCTACTGACCTCCTCTACGGTACGGAGTTCACGTTGTTCGATCCAGTCAGCATTAAGAGTCGCTTTTATTCTCTCATCCCTGACCGTCATCTCGCCTAACTCGACTGCCACCATGTCCGGAATAAGAACCCTACGCGTGCCAGCAACAATTTTCAGGACACCCAGAATGTCACGCTGAGCAAAGTGCGCAAGGGGACTCGTGTCGAAAACAAGGTAATCATCTGAGGATTCCGCCTTTTGAGACTTCATCAAATCAGATCCCAGATGGCCCCTTCCGGAACTGTTGGCAATTCAGGCAATTCTTCCTCGGCCCACGCGTCGAACAAGAGGTCCGTAGCCCGCGCGGCAGTGACTATCTCTGACCTGAAGAGGTTAAGAACACCTTCCTCATATAGACGCGGCAGATGAGGGGCGCTAAGTTCGTCTTCCGGGATCAGATTGAAATCAACGATATCAGCCCTGCTTGTCCTGAATTCACGAATTCGTGCTGCCTCTTCATGGCTAACTACTCTCAGGTCTCGAAGCCGCTTGCTCAGCGTGGACATATCAACCCTAAACTTACTGGCTGACTTCACTGCGGCAATTCGGAGAGCATCGTCATCCTCGACAACCGCTTCGATCACAGAGCGCCAATAGTTGACGATTCCCTTCTCGGGGAGCAGCAACGCGCGAGCGAACTCATCTAGCCGTGCTTCAAGCGCACTCTCGTTTCCACTCAGAATACGCCAGTCCACAGAGTACTCGTCGGCAATCATGAAGTGTCCGAGTTCGTGAGCAAGTGCTATACGTCTTCGGCCGACTTGCAGTCGACCATTCACGAGCGCAACCCCACCTTGAGCCAAAAGCAAGGATGCCGCGTCAGCCGCGTCAGAACCAAGATCGAAACAGAAAGCGTAAAGCCCCAGTTCCGCAACCGCCTCGGAGATTCGATAGAAAGGCTCTTCGTCGTCCAGACCCAGCTTCCGTCGAACATCTGCAGCCATCTGATCAGCCGCTTGCCTAGAAGCAGGCCGACGCATGGCCTCTACACGAATCCCAGGTAGATCCTTGCCATGCTTTGCCACGAACTCGACGTTCCACGCTAGCCGCTCGATCAGGCGATCGATAGCCGACGTCGCCTCGGCATGCCCTTGCACGTTGCGATGAGACACAACTGCCGGCGGAGTCTCCATGATGAACCACTCGATACGCTCACCTAGCTCATCAGCGATGCGCGCCAACTCGAGGGCGGAGACACGTCGAACTCCACCCTCGACCTTCGCCAACGCAGACCGGTCTAACGAGACAGCGGAAGCCAGCTCGTCTTGGGTCATGCCAGCGCGCTGCCTGGCTTCGGCAATCTTCTTGCCCATGGTCACCCCGTCGACCGTCACTGTGCGATTTTAGAACAGCCGCCACCAGCGCGGCTAGTCATCTCACTCAGTGACCCCTGTTCAGGTGTATACTTCCCGCCCTTTGCGCCCTTGCACGTAGAGCGTCCGGTCGACTACCCTGCGCCCACAGTGCAGGTGGAAGCCAGATGTCGACACGACTTGTACAGAGAGCGGTCGCTGCGGGGCATCACGCTGTTACGCTGCCAACCGTCTCGATGTGGTGAATACCACTCGAATGGCCCAACTTAAGTCTTGCTCTACGAGGCCGCGACACACTAGGACTTCACAGCCTGCGAGCGGATACGAGCTCCATCTGACGCCACACCTGCCGCTGTTCACCGGTCCGTCTCAGCCAGCGCTAGTCTCAGTTCCAGTCTCATTCAGCCCAATCCACCGGCGTCCACCGAGGGACGCTCAACGCTCTGACCTGCGGCTCACGGCTAGCCGGACCGCCGCGTACGGCCGTGTGCAGACTTGGAAAGCGTGTTGGGTTCACGCCCTCGCAGGTTCGAATCCTGTATCCTCCGCCGCAGTAACCAGGCAGACGCCGGGCAGCTCTCACGGGCGGCCCGGCGTTTGTCGTCTCTGCCCCCTTCCGCCCGGCACGACCGCGCGCGACCCACCGTCGGTATGTCCCGGACACGATTGCCGGGTGCATTTGGCCCAGCCGATCGTGAAATGCCTTCGGTGCTGCGGAATTCTGGGCCTGTACGAGGAGTTACGAACAGGGCTGACCGCAGGTCGTTACTCCGGTCGCGCTAGTCTCACCAGCACCTCGCCCGCCCCTGTCGAGAAAGGCCAGCAGTGGCACGAAAACCGCGCTGACCTGGGGTAGCGCTGGCCAGCGACTTCAGTCGGCGGCACTGGTGGCGGGACGACCCCCGCACAGACCGTGATAGGCCCGGCCCCGGACGTTCCCACGTCCGGGGCCTTGCTGATTGCGGGCCCGCGGTCACTCGGCAAAGTCTGATGATCACGCTGAGTCGCTGGATCTGTTTCAATGGAATCCGTCCCCGTACGACCCACCAGAATTCGAGGAGTAGAGGCCCGATGGCCGGAGTCGAAGAGATCCGCGCTGGCATCGCGCTCGCCAACGAGAAGGCGTCCGCGAGCATCGCCGCCCTGCAGCAGGCAGCGCAGTCTCTCGAAGAAGCCCAGCAGTCGCTCGCACAGGCGACGCAAGGGAGCAGCCAGCCCGAAGTGAGCCAGGCGCACGGACTCCTGGCGGAGGCCCTGCAAAGCATCAACGGCTTGCAGAGCACCGTCCAAGCAAGCATTTCCTCCGCCGACTCCTACTCGGCGCGTCTCTAGCCGGATGACGCTCGCCGAACTCCACCAGCTGCTCACCGCTGCCGTGACCGGGCTCGCCGACGCGCGCGCCCACTCCGAACGGGCCACAAGCCTGCTCGGGGAAGCCCGGCAAGCTCTCGTGGATGCCCAGGCCAAGGCCGATCCCTGGCTTCCTTCGCAGTACGCACAGGCCGGCGAGGGGCTGGACCAGCTCCTCGTCCGCCTGCACGCCGCCGAAGATCTGGTGAGCGGATACCGGTCGCGCCTGTAATCCTTGTAGGGGACACCTTTTCTTGGGGACGCCGATGGCCAAAAAGTCAGCCGAGCAACGCAACCGCGTCGAAACCGCACTCGACCGGGTCCGCCATCAGATCGGACTGGTGCTGGGCGCGGCGGCCGGTGCGCGCCAAGCCGCGGAAGCCGACCTGTCCAAGCTCCGGCTGGAGCAGGACATCGTCAAGGTCGGCATGAACCACGCCAGTGCCGAGCAGCAGAACGAGTGGTCGCGCCACCCCGCCGCGCACGAAGTGTTCGCTGCGCTCGGCAGCGTGCGAAGCGCTTTCTACACCGACTGGAGCCAAGGTCCCGCCACGCTGCGGGAGCTGGTCGCGCAGAACGCACCCGGCCCGGCCGGGCTGCCGGCGGGCGACTGGCTCGGCACGGTCGGGCACAACCCCGGCCTGACCTCGCCCGGGCTGTGGCACGTCGGCACCACCACCGCGGCCGGTGGCGACCCGACCCGCACGTTCGACGTCGCCGTCCCGTTGCTCGACGAGTCGCACGTGGCGATCACGTCGGCTCCGAAGACGCGGTCCGCGATCGACGGCATCGTGCAGAACCTGCTGGTCCGCGTGCTCTCGACGTTCGAGCCCGGCGCGGTGCGCGTGCACCTGTGGGACATCGGGCAGCTGACCGCGATCCTGCCCGACCTTTATCCGCTCAGCCACACGAGCGCGCTCTCGCTGTACGACCCCGGCCGGCTGGAGGACCTCCTCGACGAGCTGGCCGGCCACATCCGGCGCATCCACGCCAGCTGCATGTCCGCCGGGTTCACGTCGCTGCGGGAAACGCGGGCGCACAACGAGCAGCGGGGCGAGCCGTACCGCATCGTCGTGCTCTACGGCAACGGCGAGACCCTCGAACCCGAACGCGCCCGCGACCTCAAGCGCGTCGCGAGCGGGGCGCTGGCCGCCGGGATCTGCCTGATCATGGTGGACGTACCGACCGCGGTGAGCGCGCCGGTCGAGACGCTGAGCCTGCTCGACGACCGGCGCGCGATCAGCAGCATGTCCGGCACCGACCTCGTCGTGGACCTCGATCCCCCGATGCCGTCCGCGCAGGTCATCCGGGCCATCGACACGATTTCCAAGGCGCTGATCGCCAAGCAGGGCGGCCCGCGGTCGTTCGACGACCTCCTGCCGACGGAGCTGGGCCAAGAGAGCTCGGCGCGCGAACTGCGGGCCCCGGTCGGGTTCTTCGAAGGCGAGCCGGTCGAGGTCGTGATCGGCGACCCGAGCCCGCACATCCTGATCGGCGGCCCGTCCGGTTCGGGCAAGACGAACTTCCTGTACGCGCTGCTCGGCAGCCTCTCGGCGCGGTACACGCCGGAAGAGCTGGCGCTGTACCTGCTGGACTTCAAGGAAGGCGTCTCGTTCGCCGGCCTGGCGCCGGGCCGGAAGGACGCGAGCTGGCTGCCGCACGCGCGGCTCGTCGGCGTCAACGTCAACACCGACCGCGAGTTCGGCCTGGCGCTGCTGCGGTTCCTGGCCGACGAGCTGCGCCGCCGGTCCGCGGCCGCGAAGGAACACGAAGTCACGAACCTCGCCGACCTCCGCGAAGCCGATCCGAGCGGGCACTGGCCGCGGATCGTCGCGGTGATCGACGAGTTCCAGTACCTGTTCGCGGGCCGCGACCAGGTGACCGCGACGGCGACGCAGCTGCTGGAGGACATCGCGCGGCGCGGCCGGTCGCAGGGCATCCACCTGGTGCTGGCCAGCCAGGACGTCGCCGGCATCGAAGCGTTCTGGGGCAAGCCGGCGGTGTTCGAGCAGTGCACGCTGCGGATCGCGATGCCGAAGGCGCGGCGCGTGCTGGCCGAGACGAACAACGCGGCCGTGTCGGCGCCGAAGTGGCACGCGGTGATCAACCACGACTCCGGCGTCGCGCACGGCAACCAGCTGGCCCACATCCCGGACGCGAGCAGCAAGAACGTGTTCGTCCGGCTGCAGCACCGGCTGTGGGAGCAGTACGCGGGCCACTTCCCGCGGCCGCGCCTGTTCGACGGCGCGCACCAGCCGGTCCTGGAACGGTTCCCGGCGTACCTGGACCTCAAGCCGAACTCGAAACCGCGGGCCCTGCTCGGCCAGTCGATCGACGTGACCGAGACGGCGTGCGGCGTCGACCTGCCGCGCGCGCCGGGCCGCAACGTCGCGGTGCTCGGCTCGGCGACGGCCGAAGCACTGTCCATCATGGACTCGTCGGCGCGGTCGCTGTCCCGGCAGTACGAACCGGGTGAAGTCGAGTTCCTGCTGAGCTGCCCGATCGAGGCGTGCGCGCCGGCCGCGCTGGAGCTGACCGAGCGGCTGCGCGAGGACGGCCATGCGGCGTCGCTGGTGGACGACCTGACCGGCGTCCTCGAGTCGATGACCGGCTCGATGTCCGGCGGCGCGAAGGTGCTGCTGCTGTACGGCGTCGACGCGGCTTTGCCTTCGCTGGAAGCCAAAGCGGTCGGCCAGCTGAAGAGCGGCCTCGATCACCTGCGGGTGGTGCTCAAGCAGGGGCCGGGCCACGGCATCCACACGATCGGCTGGTGGCGCAGCATCGCCCGGCTCAAGGACACGCTGGGCTTCGGCGGCACCGACGACATCGGCACGTGGGCGGCGCTCGACGTCCAGGGCAACGAGCTGTCGCCGTTCGCGGCGGGCCAGGTCGTGCACTGGTCGCCGCGGCCCGGCCGCGCGTTGTTCTTCGACCGCACCACCCACGGCGCACCCGAAGTGATCATCCCGTTCCAGCGTCCGGAGAACGACCGATGACCGACGACGCCACCGCGGCCATGCGGTACAAGGAAATCATCGCCCTCTCCCGGGGCTCGGCGGAGAACCTGCGCGAGTGGGAACTGGCGCGGGCCAAGGCGCTGGACGCGGAGATCGAGGCCGCCGAGGCGGCGATCGAAGTGGCCGTCGAGCGCGAAACGAGGGCGGCCGAGCGCGCGACGCGCTGGTGGAAGATGGCGCTGCACAACATCCAGGGCCTGCCGTGGCTCGACCCGGGCGACAACCCGCGCCCGGTCCCCACGGCCCGCGCGGCCTACCTGGAGCGGTACCTCGAGGAGGTCAAGCCGAGCTACCAGGAGCTGGTCCAGGCGGTGCTGGCCCTGGGGTGGCGGGCCAAGCGGGCGGCCGCGAAGCGGGAGCAGCCGCCGCCGGCCTAGACGTCGAACACGGTGTCGTAGGGATCGTCGTCGGCCGGAGCCGGCCTGCGCGGGGGCGGGGGCGGCGCTTGGCGCTGCGCCGGTGCCGCTCCTTTACCGGCGGCAACGGCTTCCCGGAGGGCCGCGGTGATGGTCCGGCTGAGCGTGCCCGCGTCGAACCGCATGGCCTCGGGCGCGAGCCGCACCTCGCTGACGACCCCACCGGGCCCGGCGAGCACGGTGACACTCCGATCCGGCGAGACGACGGTCGTGTGGTCGCTGCCGGCGATCCCGGCCAGGAGGCGCTGGTTCTCGGCCTTGCGGTCTTCGATCTGCCTGAGCTGCCAGCGCAGTTCCTCGATCAGCTGCGCGTTGTTCATGGTCTCCCCTGCCAGTCTGCTTCCTTGCCGCTGCGGAGGCTCCAGGCCACCTTCGCCGTCGCTTCGGCGACCGCCGGCCAGGCGTCTTCGGACTCCGCGATGACCGAAAGGATCACCACGGACCGGCCGTCCGGCAGCGGGATCTGGTACTCCGCCTTGATCTGCGTCCGGACGTCCCGTTCGGGCAGGTGGAATTCGCCACCGCTGATGGCGACGACGGCCGGCCCGATCGGCAGCCGCACCGGCTGCACCACCGCACGCTTGTGCCGGCCGCGGTACTCCTCGGCCATCGCGGCGACGAGGGCGTCCCGGCTGCCGGGCGCGGTCTCCGGCCAGCGCGCCACGCCGAGCGTCAGGGTGGCCACGTCACCCTTCCGCGGGCCGACGGCGAACTTGCCGAACACGCGGACGCCGTTGGCCTGCATGGCCGGCACCAGGGCCATCAGGTAGCTGCCGAACTGTTCGACGCTGGTCCCGGACGCGACGTTTTCGGCGACCATCCGGGCGTGCCCGCGGTTGAGCTGGTCGTCGTCGCCCACCGGCAGGCCGGCGAACCCGGGCGGCAGGTCGATTTCGAGAGGCATCAGTTCCACACCTCGTCTTCCGCCCGCTGACGTCGACGCGCCGGCGCGTTGTCGGCCTGTTCTCCGGCATCGGCCGCGTTCCAGAACGCCACCCCGGCCCAGGAAACCCCAGCGGCGGCCATTTGCTCGGGACTCTTCGGTACCCAGTAGTTCTTGAAGTCGTCCAGCGGGCTTTCGAACTTGTCGCCCCCGAGGACTTCACCGATCTCCTGCTCGCGGAGGAGGCCGTAGGTCGTCCCCTTGACCACCCAGTCCGGAACACCCGGGGCGAGGCCGATCAGCGTGGTCGCGACGCCTGCGGCATCGAAGACCAGGGTCTCGGGCGCCACATCGGCCCCCGCCAGTGCGGCCACCCCGTGCCCGGCCAACGCGGCGAGCCCCAGCTCGCCGGCCACCGCGCCGACGACCGTCCCCGCCGGATCCGGCAGGAAGTCACCTACCACGCCCAGGACATTCCCCAGGTCACCGACCACATCGGAGACCTTGGAGACCACCTCGGCGTGGTCCTGGAGGAAGTTCACCGCCTCGTCGACCCCGTCGGCGAGAGTGGCCGACAAGTCGACAAGTGCCCCGCCGACGGCGTCGGCGAGCTTGTCGAGGACGTCCGGCTCGTCCGGGGCCAGCTCCTTGGCCTGCCGCAGCTGCTCGGCAACCCGGGCGGCGGCGTCCGTGTGCTCCTGCTGGAGCTGCTTCGCCGCGTCTTGGACGTTCTGGCAGCCGTCGATGGCCGTCTGGAGCTGGTGGCCCGCGTTGTCCAGCAGCCGCTGGGCGATCTGCAGGGACTGCTGGTCCGGGAACGTCCGGTTGGCCAGCGCGAGGTCCGGGTTCGCCCGCGCCTGCTCGGCCACCCGAGCCGCCGCTTCCGCGCGCGCTTCCAGCTCGGCCGCGCGTTTCTGCAGGTCACCGAGGTTGTGCGCCCAGCCTTCGAGCGCGTCGGCGGCCTGGGTCATCGACTTGGCCGCATCGTCGAGGTAGTCCGGCAGCGGACCGAGGCGGCGGGCGAAGGCTTCGCTCGCCTCGCCCTGCCAGATGCCCTGCTGCCGGACGATCCGGCGGAGCGAAACGTCGGCCTCGGTCAGATCGCCGCCCACGGCGCGGTACTTGCCGGCCAGGTCGGTGATGCCGTCGAGGTCGCCGGGCGCCGGGTCGAAGCCCAGGGCCGGGAAGTCGCGGGCGCTCATCGGTCGAGGCCGTTCAGGAGATCGGTGATGCCGCCGGTCGTCCCGCCGCCGACGGGCCGGTCGTCCTCGGATTCGGTCTCCTCGGCCGGCCGATCGATACCTGGCACCCCGCCGGTGTACCCACCACCCACCGGCCCGTCCCCGCCGCCGCCACCCACCGGCCCTCCGCCCGGCTGCCCGACCACCGGGTAGTGCCCCCGCACACCGCCCGGTTGGCCGCTGTCCGGGAGGTCACCCAGCACCGCCGAGCCGAACTTTCCCAGCTCGCCCCCGAACTGGGCCTCGATCTGCTCGTACTTCTGCTTCGCCGTCTTCAGCCGCTCCGTCACCCCCGAAGCCGCCTCGCCCAGCCGGTCGATGCCGAAGGCCCAGGCCTCCTCGAACTCGACCCCGGCCTGGCCCAGCTCCGCCGTCCCCAGCGAGCCGAATGCCCCACCGCCGCCGAGTTTCTTGTCGGCCTCGGCCATCCGGTCCGCCGCCGTGCCGAGGTCGTCGATGAGCTTGCCCAGCTCGTCGACCTTGACCGCATACCCATGCCCGTGCCCGTCCACGCCACCCTCCCCTTGTGGTCCCAGTCCACGGTAGGACGGCCGTCAACGCTCCGCGGTTTCCTCGTCACCCAAATGTGTCAACCACGAACAAGGCCACCCCCGGGCGATGCGCCCGGGGGTGGCCTTGCCGTACGGGAACTACTTGCCGAAGGCCTGCTCCAGCCAGTCGAGGAAGTCGTAGAGCGCGTCCTCGAGCGGGTTCCCCGCGCCCGGCCGGAACCGGATCACCTGCGGGTCGTGGTCGCTGGCCTGGTCGGCGAACTCCGCGTTGATGTGGACGACGTCGTAGTCCACCCCGCGCGGCGCCTTCGACGCCAGGATGTGGTCCAGCACCTGGGACTGGCCCTCGAACACGTAGCTGTACCGCTCGGCTTCGGGCACCGACGCGATCAGGTCCTTCAGCACGCCACCCGCGGTGAGCGTCTGGACCGCCGGCGAGAACGGGTAGTCGTTCAGGTCACCCGCCACGACGATGTTCGCGCTGCGATCGGCCGCCAGCAACGAATCGACGAACCCGCGCAGCACCGTGGCCTGCTTCGCGCGCTGCACCTCGGAACTGCGCGCCGGCGGCTGGAACCGGCCGTGCGTCGGCTGGTCGCCACCCTTGGAGTTGAAGTGGTTGGCGATGACGAACACCGTGCGGCCCTTGAAGACGAACTCGCCCGCCAGGGGCTTGCGGCTGGTCGTCCACGCCTCGTTCGCGGGGTCGACGCGGCCCGGCGACGCCGTCAGGTGCGCCTTGCCGTGCTCGCGCACCACGCCTACCGCCGTCGTCGACGTCCCACCGGTGCGGTCCACAAAGGATACACGCGCCGGGTTGAACAGGAACGCCACGCGGATGTTGCCGCCCGGCTGGCCACCGTCCTGGTCGTTCACCGGGTCGATCTCGCGCCACTGGTAGCGCGGGCCACCCTTGGCCACGATCGCGTCGGTGAACTTCTGCAGCGTCTGGTCGGCCGCGACGGTGCCGTCGTCGGTCGCCCCCGTGTTGTCCTGGATCTCTTCCAGGTTCACGATGTCGGGCGTCGCGAGGTGGGTCACGATCGCCTCGCCGAGGCGGTCGTACTTCGCCTGCGGGTCGCCCGGCGCCAGGTTCTCGACGTTGTACGTCGCGACGGCGAGCTCGCCGGTCCGCTGCTTGCGCGTGGTCTCGCCCGGCAGCCCATTGTCCTTTTCGGTCCCCAGCACGCTGGCGAACAGCGTGTAGCCACCGAAGTTGCTGTACTCGACCGGCCCGGACGTGGTGCCGGTCAGCACGTCACCGACGTTGAGCTTCGGGAACGGCCGCTCGGCGAACGGGATCAGCGACGAAACCTTCATGACCCCGCTGTTGAGCTGGTCGTACCCCAGGTACACGCTGCCGCCGCGGACCGACTTGTGCTGGTCCGGCTTCGACGTCACGTACAGCTCGTTGAACGAGTTCGACGGGCCGACGACCCGGGCGTCGCTGATCGAAACGATCTCGCTCTCGTGCGCTTCCCAGAAGTCCAGCGCGTACTTCACCGGCTCCAGGGTGAGCGGCTCGATGTTGCCGCCGGGCGCCGGCGCGTAGGTCGCCGGCACGGTGTCCGGGTTCAGCACGGTCGGCGCCGGGAGGGCGTTCCCGTGCGAGTCGACCGTCCACAGAGCACTGCTCAGCTCGGTCAGCGACTGGTAGTTCGACGTCGCGGGCGCGTCCGGGTAGAACTCGCGGACGGTGCCGGTCGCGGTCACCGCGTCGCCGACCGCGACGGCCGGGCTCGTCGAACCGGTGAAGACGAACAGGCCCTCGCTGGTGCGCGGATCGGTGTCGGGCTGGGGGTCGGTGACCCAGAAGCCCCGCGACGAGCCGAACGTCCGGGTCGCGGTGACGACGCCGGTGACGCCGGAGACCTTCTTGTCCTTGAAGGGCGAAATCCGCGTGGTGCCCTGGATGTCGTGGATCTTCGCCGGGGTCGGCGCCGGGCCGGGGTCCCCGCCGGTCGACTCGCCCGCGGTGTTGGTCGGGGTCGGCGCGCCGACGGTGAAGTCGGCGGCGTTGTCGTCGGTGTCGGCGAGCGCCGTGCCGCGCGCGACGGACGTCGTGTTCGACGGCGCCGCGGCCGGGTTGCCCTCGCGCACGGTCGCCGTGCCGAACCCGGCGAGGTCCTTGATGCGCGCGTCGGCGGCGCAGTCGGCCGCGGTCTTGCAGGTCAGCGCCGTGGTGCCGGAGACGAGGGCGATCGTGCCGGCGGTGGCCGACATGGCGATCGCGCCGGTCGCGTCCGGCGTGGGCAGCTCGACGGTGCCGCCGGCGCCCTTGCCCTCGGCCACGAGGTAACGCCCACCCGGTGCGACGCTGCCGGCCAGCGGCGTCACCTGCCAGGTGCTCGACGGGCTCGCCGAACCGGGCAGGTACTGGACGCTGAAGCCGGCCAGGCTCGCGGCGGCCGCGCCTCGGTTGGCGAGCTCGACGAAGTCGCTGGTGAGCGTCGCGCCGGAGTTGCCACCACCGCCGTAGACCTCGGCGATGACCGCGTCGGCGCTCGGTGCGGCGAGCGCGGCCGGCGCGGCCACGCCGCCGAGCACCAGGCCCGACGCGACGGCCACCGTGAAGGCAGCCTTGGATCTGTGGGTCTTGGTCACCCTGAGTCCCCTTTGTGCTTGAACAGTCGTGGCATAGTCCCCCGAACAAGTGAGGAGGAGGAAGACAACGGTGCAACGATTCGTAACAACTACTTTCGTCGTCACTCATTCGGCAGAGCAGGTTTCGTGATCACGCTCGTCCTCGGCGGGGACGTCACCAGCCCCGCCGGCACCACCCCCGCGGCCGCACTCGGCCGGCTGAACCCGCTGCTCGAAGGGGCCGACCTCCGGTTCGTGAACCTCGAAGGACCGGTCGACGCGGCGGCCGCCGAAGCGCTGAAGTCGACCGGCATCGACGTCGTCTCGGTCGCCAACGACGCCCCGCACCCGCCGGCCGCCGCGCTGGCGAGCCTCGGCGTGCTCGACCAGGCCGGAATCGCCCATTGCGGCGCGGGCGCGAACCTCGACAGCGCCCACGCACCCGCGGTGCTCGAACGAGCCGGCGAAAAGGTCGCTTTCCTCGCGTACACCGCACTCCGCGCACCCGGCCAAGCCGCCCAGCCCAGCGCGCCGGGGGTCGCGCAAGCGTTTGCGACCACGGCTTACCAGCCCGATCCCCGCGTGGCGGAGATCCCGGGCCGCCCGCCGGTCGTCCGCACGGCACCGGTCCCCGAACACCTGGAACGGCTCGTCGCCGACGTGCGGAAGGCGAAGGCCGCCCATGACCACGTCGTCGTCTCGATGCATTGGGGCCTCCCGGGCCCCGACCTGGCCGAGTACCAGGTCGCGTACGGGCGCGCGGCGCTCGACGCGGGCGCCGACCTGGTCGCCGGGCACGGGCCGCACACCATCCAGGCGGTCGAGGTGTACCGCCGCCGTCCCATCCTCTACAGCCTCGGGAGCCTCGTCTCCGGCTGGCCGGACGGGCTGCTGGCCGGGTGCATGTTCGGCGACGAGCCGCGGCTCGAGCTCATCCCGGTGCGGCGGAACGCGGACAACGAGTGCGAGCCGCTCGCCGGGGACGAAGCGGACAAGGTGCTGCGGTACGTCGCCGAGGTCTCGGCGCTGCGCTCCACGACGGTGACCGTCCAGAGCGGAATCGCCTCGGTACCTGTTGGTGCGTAACGGATCGCGCGCAGTGTGTGACAACGGGACACGGGCTTGTCACCCATCCGGCGCATCTGCCTTAAATGAAGGTCAAGGGTCGGAACAACCTGAGTTGAGCGGCGGTACGGTCTGCGTGAGCCGCCGGAAAAGTGGCACAGACCACTCCCCGACAGCTCACGATCGGCACGACACGGGGGGAGGGAGAACGATCATGTGGGGGCTGATTGTTCTCAGTTGCGTGTTCGTGCTGGTGCTGGGGATAGCCGCGGTCGTGGACCTTCGGGACCACGACCGCGGCGAACACCGGGTCTAGCGCACCGCCTGCCTTCCCTTGTACCGGTCGAGGAGCGTGCGCGCGCCGGCCAGCGCGACCCGCCCGGCGCCCTTCGCGCTCGCGGCCAGCACCGTCGTCCAGTCGAAGTAGTCGCGCCAGAGCACGATCCGGCCCGCCTCGACCTCGAACGTGCCGCACACCCAGAACTCCGCCTCCCACGCGCCGCGGCGCAGGACGTCCGTGCGTTCGGTGAGCACGACGTTGCCGTCCGCGGCGATGTGGTGCGTGCGCGCCTCGAACCCGGAGCCGAACCGGGCCAGCAGCCTGAGCTGCTTTTCGACCGCCGCGACGCCGCGGGCGGGCGGCAACGGCACGTTCTGGTACACGATGTCGCTCGCCGCGAACGTCAGCGCCCGGTCGACGTCGAGGTCTTCGAGGGCCTTCAGGAAACCGGTCACCACTGCTTGGGGTTCATCGGTCATGCCCCCAGGCTAAGGCTCAGAACGGCCGGTCGCCCGCGATGGCGACGCGCTCCGCGATCCGGACGTGCGGGTGGTAGTCGTTGACCGCGTAGTGCTGGGTCGCGCGGTTGTCCCAGAACGCGACCGAGTTCGGCCGCCAGCTGAACCGGACCTGGAATTCGGGCGTGTGAGCCTGCAGGAACAGGTACCGCAGCAGCCGGTCGCTCTCGGCCCGGTCCAGGCCGGTGATGTGCGTCGTGAACGCCTGGTTGACGAACAGGGTGCGCCGCCCGGTCTCCGGGTGCGTCCGGACCACCGGGTGTTCCACCGGCGGGAAGCGGTCCTGCCACCGCGCCAGCAGCGCGGGATCGGAGAACCGGTCGAAGCCGGGGAGGTAGTCGTGCACCGCGGTGAGCCCGTCGATGCGGGCGCGGACGTCTTCGGGCAGGTTGTCGTAGGCCGCGGCCATGTCGGCCCACATCGTGTCGCCGCCGACCGGCGGCACCTCGATCAGCCGCAGCACCGAGCCGAGCGCCGGGGCCGGCCGCCAGGTGACGTCGGTGTGCCAGATGTTCTCGTACCCGGGCATGGCCGCGGTGCGCTCGAAGCGCGTGACGGCGTCGTCGTCACCCTGCGGGATGAACGGGTTGGTCTCCAGCTCGCCCCAGTTCGCGGCGAACGCGCGCTGCTGCGCCGAAGTGATCCGCTGGTCGCGGAAGAAGAGCACCTTCCACTCGAGCAGGGCGTGGTTGAGCTCTTCGCGCAGGTCAGCGCCCACGGGCGCGCCGAGGTCGACGCCGTCGACCTCGGCACCGAGCACCCGGCCGAGCGGGCGGAGGGTGAACAGCTCGTACGGCCTCCGCTGCGGTTCCCGGAGGATCCGGGGGCCTTCGACGATGCCATCCGCGGGCGCGACGGCCCCGCGCAGCTGAATCCGGGCAGGAAGATCTACGGACATGGTTGTGCTCCAAGGGTTTTCGGGAATTCGGACGCCGGGTTCGCGTCAGGCGGGCGGCGAACCCAGGCGGCCGCGGCGCAGCAGGAGCTCCACGACGCCCTCCCCGATCGACCGCACGCAAGCCCGGATCAGCGTGGTTTCCCAGGTGGCGGACATGCGTTCATGGTCGCTTTCTTCCCGACGTGCGGTCAAGACGTCCACTTGGTGGAACGCTGTACAACGCCGCAGGTCACCGCGATGCAGGCGGCTCGGGAGTCATGAGGCAAGATCTTCCCCGATCGGGTGAGCGCTCTTGATGACGGAGGTCCCCATGCCGGAAGGCAGAGGCTCGCGGATCGGTGACAACCCGGGGCTCCGCCCCGGGGCGAAGGGTTTCTCCCGGAACCCCCCGCAGAAGCCGGACCGGCTGCGTGCCGCCGCCGACCTGCTCGACCAGGCCGCGGCCGCCGACGACAAGGCAGCGGGGAGGTTCGCCGAAGCCCGCGTCGATTCGACGCCGTTCGGCATTTCGCCGCAGGCCCGTGAGCTGGCCGCGCGCTGGGCGACGGCGCTGGCGGCGCGCGAGGCGGACGCGCGCGTCCTCGGCGATGCGACGTCGGACCTGGCGGGCCGGCTGCGCATGGCGGCGGTGAGCACGCGGAGCACCGGGTTCCGGGGGCGGTTAGCGGTGGCACCGTGACCACCGAGGTCTTCGAACACCCGGCACTGGCGTCGGCGGCTTCGCAGCTGTCCGCGTTGCGCGCGGCGGCCGGCCGGCTCGGCGTCGCGGACCCGGTGGCGGCGCTGCGGCACCTCGACTGCGCCCCGGCGTCGATCCGCACGTCCGCCTCGGCGATCGACACCGGCGCGCTCGGGGTGACCTCGGCGCAGGCGGAGTTCCGCGCCGGCGTCGAGCACGCCGAAACCGGCGGCAGCACCGAGACTTTCGGCACGTGGGCGGACACAGTGGACGGTCAGTACGCGGCGGCGGCGCGCGCGGCCGCGTCGACGGCGGCCTTGGGCGTCCGCATCGCCGACCGGCTGGACGAGCTGGCGGTGACCGCGTCCGAAGAGGTGTGCGCGCTCGCTTCCACCGCGGCGGCCTCGGTGTCGGCGGTGCTGGCCGGCGACCGGTCGGCCGAGGTGGTGAGCGAGGTCGGCGCCACGTGCGCGGCGGTGGTCCGGGCCGTGCAGGACAAGATCGCGGCGCTGACCGCGCTGGCGGCCGAACTGGAGCCGTTGACGACCCCGGCCGTCGAACTCAGCTGAAGTGCTCGCGCGCCCACTCCGCGAAGGGCCGCGCGGGATGCCCGGTGACGCGGGCGACGTCCAGCGAGACGGGTTCCGGGTCGTCGACGAGTGACGCCCAGTGGTGCACCGCACTCGCCGCGAATTCCGCACCCAGGTAACCACTCAGCTGCGCTATCGCCTCTTCCGGCGGCTGTTCTTCCCACGTGACAGGCTTTCCGAGCGCCTCGCCGATGAGCCGGACCTGGTCGGCCTGCGCGACGGATTCCGGGCCGGTGACCAGGTAAATCTGCTTCGCGTGATCCTCGGTGAGCGCCTTGACGGCCATGTCGGCGACGTCGCGTTCGTGGACGACCGACCGTTTCGCCTGCCCGTAAGCCGCCCGGACGGCACCGGTTCCGATCTGCTGCGCCCAGGCGAGCGCGTTGGTGGCCAGCCCGGTGACGCGGAGGAAGGTCCAGTCATCGGTGACCTTCTCGACGGCGGCTTCGACGTCGCCCCACACGCCCCCGTCTTCGGCGGACATGGCGGAGAGGTAGACGATTTTCTTTCCCCTGAGGGGTTCCACGGCTTTCTCGATGCCGTCGGCGGAGAAGAAGGGCCAGAGCAGGTAGCCGGCGTCGACCCCGGCGGCGGCTTCGGCGAGATCGGTGATGTCGCCCTGCACGACGTCGACGCCGTCCGGCGCCTTCGCGGGATCCCGGACGAGGACTCGGGTGTCCACGCCCGCGGCCCGCAGTCCGGCGACGACGTGGCGTCCGGTGTGGCCGGTGGCCCCGGTGACGAGAACAGTCATGGTGCGCTCCTGGTGATCAGCTGGTGCCGACCACGGTCACACTTCAAGAGCCCTTCAAGTTAAGCCGGACGCGCCGGGCGTGGGCTCAGTTCCCCCACGGCACGGTGCGCACCCGCATGTGGAGGATCCACTTGCCGTTGCTGTAGAAGAGTTTCCTGGCGTTGTTGGCCTCCACGTCAGTCGGCAGTTCCCACCGGCCGGTGCGGTTGTTCTGCCGCAGCGCCTCGGCCTGCCTCGCCACCTGGTCGCGCGTCTTGGCGCGGCGCGTGACGCTCAGCTTCCGGTCGACCATCACACCCGACTCCTCCTCGGGGCCGTCGAACTTCACGTACGAGACCCGGTCGGAGCCCGGTTTGGTGTACCGCAGCGCGGGCGCCACTCCGTCCCGGCTGCCGGGGGCACCCGAGTCGTACTCACGGGCTTTGGCACTCATGTGGGCGTTCTCCTTCCGCCAGAAGATCTCACCCCGTTCCGGCCGGTCCGGTGCTTTGTCGGAGTGCTTCGCCACCTTCTCGCAGGGGTTGGTCTTCTTCGGGCTCTTGCAGGGATCGCCGGGCTTGGGGCCCTTGTTCTCGTCGGATGAGCCCGAGCCACGGGAGGCCTTGGGCGCCTTCTCCTCGGCCTGCTCCTTGGCCGGGCCTGGTTTCGGCGCGGTTTTCGGCCGGGGTTTCGGGGCAAGCCGGGGCGCGGCCTTCGGCTTCGGCTTCGCCTCCGGCTGGGGCTGCGGGGCCGGTTGCGGCGTGTCGCCGCCGGCCTTGTCCTGCGTGTCGTACCAAGGACGCGGCCATGGCTGCGGGACGTCGCCGGTCGTTCCTCGCTGACCGGGGAAGCCGCCGGGCTTCGGCAGGTCCGGCATCGAGACGGGGACGCACAGAATCCCCATGTTCGCGCAGGAGGTGTTGACCTTCGGTTTCCCGTCCGGGGTGGGAGCGCTGCCCTTGCCCAGTTCGGCGAGCGGGCTTTGGGAGAAGATGCCTCCCGGTTTCGGCGTCGGTTTCTCCTCCTTTCGCCCGCCGTTGTCCTTCTCCGCCCAGAGCGGTGTGCCGGAGAGGGGGCCGAAACCGCCGAGCGGTTTGTTCTTGTCGTTGTCCGGCGCGTCCGGCCGTGGCGCGGGTTTCGGGGCCGGCGTGTTCGAGCCCGGGCGGGTCTTCGCGGCCGGCGCGGGTTGGGGAGTGGCTTGCCTGGGCGGCGCCGGTGCCGGCAGCGGAGCCGCCGCCTTGGTCTTCGCCGGTTGCGAGGGCGTGCGCCCGGCCGGTGCCGGCGTGGCCGGTGTCGGCCGGGGAGCCGTCGCTTTGGGAGCCGCCGGGGACGCCACGCCGCCACCTCCCCCGTCGGCCTGGATCGGGGCCCGCGGCCCGGCCTGCGCCTCGGTCGCGCCCAGGACACCGAACACGGCGCCGGCGAAGCCTCCGGACAGGACGTACAGAAGGGTCCGCGCACCCACCGTCGTGTTCTTCACAAGCCCGCTTCTTCCCGCTCCGGCATCGGCGATGCCTCGTGCGAGGAGCGTGCCCGCGGCCGGTTCATTCCCGGTACACGCCCGGTACACCAGCCCCGAAGTCACCACGGCCCAGAGGGGGCATTTGAGACCGAACCCGAGACGGGACAGCAAAACGCCCGGCAACCCCATGAGGGTCGCCGGGCGTTTTGCCTACCTAGAGCGGTGGCGGTGGGATTTGAACCCACGGACGGGGATTAGCCGTCACACGATTTCGAGTCGTGCTCCTTCGGCCGCTCGGACACGCCACCGCGAAGAACAATACCCGAGGGCGGAGCTGGGGCTCACCTGGGGTCGGCGGGCCGGTTGCCGCGCAACCTGACCTTGGCCTCGCGTGCCACGCGGCGGGCTCGGCGGCCGACGTCCGACGCCGTTGAGCGCAGCTGGGCCGCGCGGCGCTGGGTTCGGCCCGATGCTTCCAGACGGCGGTTGCCGGTGACCTCGCCGGCCTTCTCGCGAGCGCTGCCCACTGCCTGCTGGATCCGGTGCTTCATCGTCATACCGGAGGAGTACCCAATTCTCAGCGACGCATCGCGAAGTACGTCTCCAAGAGCCCGGCGCACTCGTCCACCAGGACGCCTCCGTGCACTTCAGGGCGGTGGTTGAGACGGCGGTCACGCACGACGTCCCACAGCGACCCCACCGCGCCCGTCTTGGGCTCCCACGCCCCGAACACGAGCCGGGCGATGCGGGCCAGCACCAGCGCGCCCGCGCACATCGTGCACGGCTCGAGGGTCACCGCCAGCGTGCAGCCCTCGAGCCGCCAGCCGTCGCCCACCACCTGGGCCGCCGCGCGCAGGGCGAGGATCTCCGCGTGCGCCGTGGGGTCGCCCAGCTCGATGCGCGCGTTGCGGGCTGCGGCCAGCGGGACGCCGTCGGGGCCGAACACGACCGCCCCGATCGGCACGTCCGCGCCGGGGGCCCGCGCCGCTTCCAGCGCGGCCTCCACGGCCTCGGTGTCGGACAGGCGTCTCAGAGCTCGTCCAGGAGCTTGGCGAACTCGCTGCCGAACCCGCAGCGCTGCGCGACCATCTGCAGCTGCTCGTCCGGGTAGAGGTCGACCTCGCCGACGATGACCTCCAGCTCCGGCCCGGGCAGCCCGAGATCGGTCAGGATCTCCAGGTCGCCCTCGGGCCAGACGGAGTCGTCCTCCTCGTCCGGCGGGTCGACGCGCAGGACGTCGAGGACGTCCGCCGCGATGTCGTAGTCCAGCGCCGCCGCCGCGTCCGAGAGCAGCAACGACGGCCCCCGCGGGCTCGGCCGGACGATCACGAAGAACTCGTCGTCGACCGCCAGCAGCCCGAAGCTCGCGCCGGTGGAACGTAGTTTGCCCAGTTCAGTGATCGCCGCGTCCAGCTCGGTCAACGCCCCCGGGTCGAGCGCACTGCACCGCCACCGACCGTCTTCCCGGACCACAGCCACCGCGAAGCCCGTGACCGGCTCTTCCACCGCCATGCGCACACCGTATTCCGCCGGTGGATCTCGCGCACGCACGGTGCGCCCGAAGCGCCGCATGCGGCACTATCGGGACCATGACCGGCCCCACTGACCTGCCCACCTTGCCCGGCACGCCGTTCGCCGGGCTCCTCGACGACGCGCGGGCGCTGCAGGACCGCACGGTCGCCCTCCGCCGGGCCGTGCACCGCCACCCGGAACAGGGCCTCCACCTGCCGCGCACGCAGGCGGCGATCCGGGAGGCCCTCGACGGCCTGCCGCTCGAGATCACCGAAGGCCGGGCCACGACGTCGCTGACGGCCGTCCTGCGCGGCGCGCGGCCCGGTCCGGCGGTGCTGCTGCGCGGCGACATGGACGCCCTGCCGCTGACCGAGGAGACCGGTCTCGACTTCGCGTCGGAGGACCCGGAGTCGATGCACGCGTGCGGGCACGACACGCACGTCGCGATGCTCGCTTCGGCGGCGCGGCTGCTCGCGGAGCGCCGGGACCAGCTGGCGGGGTCGGTCGTGTTCATGTTCCAGCCGGGTGAGGAAGGTCACCACGGCGCCCGGTTCATGATCCACGAGGGGGTGCTCGACGCTGCGGGCACGCGGGTCGAGCGGGCGTTCGGCGTCCACATCCTCGCCAACGCGCCCAGCGGGCTGCTGCAGCTGCGGCCCGGCCCGCTGATGGCGTCGGCGGACTCGTTCCACGTGCGCGTCACCGGCAAGGGCGGCCACGGGTCCGCGCCGCAGTACACGATCGACCCGGTGCCGGCCGCCGCGGCCATGGTCGGGGCGCTGCACACGATGATCACGCGCCGGGTCAGCGTGTTCGACCCGGCGGTGCTCTCGGTGACCCGGATCCAGGCCGGCACGACGTCGAACATCATCCCCGAGACCGCCGAGCTCGAGGGCACGATCCGCACGCTGTCCGAGCAGACGCGCGCGCTGGTCCGCGCCGAGCTGCCGAAGGTGTGCGAGCAGGTCGGCGCGGCCTACGGCTGCCGCGTGGTCGCCGACGTCGAGCCGGGTTACCCGGTGACGGTGAACGACGACCGCATCGCCGCCGAGGTGCTGCGGCTCGGCGCGGCCGTGCTGGGGCCTGACAACGTCGAGCTGCTCGCCGACCCGCTGATGGGCGCCGAGGACTTTTCCTACGTCCTGCAACGCGTCCCCGGCGCGTACGCGTTCCTCGGCGCGTGCCCGCCCGGCGTCGACCCCGCCGAAGCGGCGGCGAACCACTCCAACCGCGTGCTCTTCGACGAGGACGCGATGCCCCACGGCGTCGCGATGCTCGCCGCCTTCGCGCTCGACTCCCTCCGCTAGGGCCCGGTCCGCGACGGGCGGCCGTCTTCCAGGTGACCGGCGAACCGGCGGCGCCACCCGGGCGTCTCGAACGTGACGTCGTACCAGCCGTGGCGCGCCGGCACCGGGAAGTCGTGGGAGCCACCCGGCGGGAGGGTGACGTCGTTCAGCGTGACCGGTGACGGCCCGCTGTTGGTCACCGTGACCCGCAGTGCGGGCGCGGGCGTGAACGCGACCGCCGCATCGAGCCCCAGGCCGCCCGAAGCCTCGACGACGAAGCCGTTCGGGCCGTGGATGGCGACGTCGTACGTCCCGCCGTGCGCGATTTCGCCCGCCATCGAGGCGCCCGGGCCGACGTCGAAGCGCTGCGACGCTCCGCTCGCGTGGTAGGCGTACGCGGCCAGCTGCAGCGCCTGCGTCCCGTGGTTGGCTAAGTGGAGCTTCAGGACGCCCGCCTCGGCCGTGACCCAGGCGACCGGCTGGTAGGGCAGCGGGCGCGCCTTCGCCGTGCCGGGGTCCTGCACCAGCGCGCCCGGCCCCAGCCCGGGCTTCGGCAGCCGGGCCTGCGTCCGGTCGGCTTCGGCGCGCAACGCGTTCGCGTCGGGCAGCAGCGGGATGGTCGTGTCGGGCGCGCGGAAGTCGAAACAGCTGGTCAGGTCGCCGCAGATGGCCCGGCGCCAGGCCGAGATGTTCGGCTCGCGCACCCCGGTCCAGGTCTCCAGGAACCGCAGCACCGACGTGTGGTCGAAGACCTGCGAGTTCACCCAGCCGCCGCGGCTCCACGGCGAAACGACGGTCATCGGCACGCGCGGGCCCAGCCCGATCGGGACCGGCGGCCCGGACGGCTCGCCCTTCTCCGGCCGGTTGCCCGGCAGGTATTCGCCGGGCGTGCCGGGCGGCGGCGTCGGCGGGACGACGTGGTCGAAGAAGCCGTCGTTTTCGTCGTAGTTGATGAAGACGACGGTTGATTCCCACAGCTCCGGGTTGTCCCACAACGCTTTCAGCATGCGCTGGAGGTACGCGGCGCCGTCGACCGGCCGCGCCGCCGGGTGCTCGCAGTAGCCGTACGGGGCCACGACCCACGAGACCGCGGGCAGCGTGCCGGCCGCGCAGTCGGCGATGAACTCGGCCAGCACGTGGTCGAGGTCCTTCCCCTTCCCCGAGTCGGGCTGGAGCCGCTTGCGCAGGTTCCCGCGTTCGGCCAGCCGGCGTTTCGCCGGGTCCATCGAGTACAGCGCGTCGTGGAAGTTCTGGAACAGCCAGAGCGGGTTGTCGCCGTAGTCGCCGACGAAGTGCTCGGGGACGCCGCGCTCCTCGTCGTTCGCGTAGATCCGCCAGGAGACGCCCGCGGCCTCGAGCCGTTCGGGGTAGGTCGTCCAGCGGAAGGACGGCTCGTAGTCCGGCGCGTTGTGCGTCGCGGGGCCGCCGGCGAGGCCGTCCGGGTCGATCGTGCCGGTCCAGTGGTACAGCCGGTTGGGGTGCGTCGGGCCCTGGATCGAGCAGAAGTAGTTGTCGCAGAGGGTGAACGCGCTCGCCAAGGCGTGCTGGAACGGGAGGTCTTCGCGCGTGAAGTACCCCATCGTCATGGGGCTCTTCGCCGCTGTCCAGCGGTCGTAGGCGCCGCCGTTCCACGCGCGGTGCGTGCTGTTCCAGTCGTGCGGCAGCTCGCCGAGGTCCTGGCCGTCCACAACGGACGTGTCGAGGTGGAACGGCAGCACCGGGCCGCCTTTGTCGCCGCGCTGGCGGAAGACGTCGCGCAGGGCCGCGCGATCGCCGAAGCCGCGTACGCCGGCCATGGTGCCGTAGTAGTGGTCGAACGACCGGTTCTCCTGCATCAGCACGACGACGTGGCGGACGTCGTCGATCTTGCCCGTCCGCGGCAGGGGGGCGCACGCCACCGGCAGCGTGCCGGCGACGGTGGCCGCGGCCGCACCGCCCAGCACCGTGCGACGACGGATCCGCCCCATGCCCACCTCCTCGTCCCCCGGCCGCGGCTCGGCCGAAGGGTACGTTCGCCACCGAGAGAGGTGAAGCCATGCTCAACTCAGCGGATTTGGTCGCCTTCGCACCGTCAGCCGACCTCGAGCGCTCGCGCGCCTTCTACACGGATGTCATCGGGCTCGAGTTCATCGAGCAGACCCCCTTCGCGTGTGTGTTCCGCAGCGGCACGACCATGCTGCGCGTCACCGCCGTCGCCGACTTCACGCCGCAGCCCTTCACCGTGCTCGGCTGGGCCGTGGCCGACATCCGGGCGGCGGTGGCCGAGCTGCGTGGGCGTGGCGTGGAGTTCCTCACCTTCGACACGCTGCCACAGGACACCGACAAAATCTGGACCACGCCGGGCGGCCGGATCGCCTGGTTCCGCGACCCGGACGGCAACGTGCTGTCCCTGACCGAGTTCACTGGCAATTAAACAACACTGTTGATTTAATACGTCCATGACCGAAGCCGACCGCCTCGCCCAGCTCGCCGAGCAGGAGGAACGCCTCCAGTTCGCCCGGTTCGACAACGAGACCGCCCTCGCCCTCGGCCAGCAGCTGCTGACGGCCGCCCGCGACCGCGGGCTGCCGGTGACGATCTCGGTCCGGCGCAACGGCCAGCGGCTCTTCCACGCCGCGCTGCCCGGGACGTCGGCCGACAACGACGCCTGGATCGACCGCAAGAGCCGCGTCGTCGACCGCTTCGGGCACAGCTCCTTTTTCGTCGGGACGCAGTTCCGCGCGAAGGGCGGCTCGTTCGAGGAGCAATCCGGCCTCGACCAGGCCCGTTACGCGGCCCACGGCGGGGTCTTCCCGGTGCTGGTGCGCGGGGTCGGGCCGGTCGGCACGGTCGGCGTGTCCGGGCTCCCGCAGGCCGACGACCACGCGTTCGTCGTCGAGCAGCTGGAGCTGTTCCTGGACTCCTGAACTCCTTCCGGCCGGGTTGTCGACGGCGTCTACCAGGCGCCCGGCGGCCAGGACGAGGACACTTCCGGCGGCTTCGACCTCGGCGGCTGGGTGACGCCGTTCTACGAGGAGGGCATGGGCCGGTTCGTCGCCGAGTGGTTCTCCCGCGCGGGCGCGTCCTGCTCGGACGGCGGACGTACGACATCTTCGCCGCGCACTGGCCGAAGGTCACCGACCCCGCCGACCCGGTCGCGTCGCGGCTCAACACGCTGCCGGTTGATCGCGCACGACCTGGTGGACGAGTACCGGCTGTGGCTGTACCCGGTCGTGCTGGGCAAGGGACGCCGGCTTTTCCCGGACGGCGTCGTGCCGAAAGCTTGCTTCCGGAGGGGTAACCGGCTTGACGGTGGTTGCTACCGTCGATCCCATGAAGCGCGCTGCACTGACGACGACGCCGGAGAGTGTCCCGGCGCGCTGAACGATGTTTCCGGCCCGGGGCGGTTGCCCCGGGCTTCGTCCTGTGGTCTTCCGCCTCGCCGTCCACGAGGGAGTCCACGATGCACGACCACCGCAAGCTCGGCCGCGAACTCGGCCTGTTCGGCACCGACCCGCTGATCGGCGCCGGCCTGCCCTACTGGCTGCCCGACGGCGCGATCATCCGCCACAGCCTGGAGGAGTACGTCCGCGCCCTCGAACGGCGCGCGGGCTACCAGCGCGTCCATTCGCCGGTGCTGGGCAAACGCGAGCTGTACGAGATCTCCGGGCACTGGTCGCTCTACCGCGACGAGATGTACCCGCCCATGGACGTCGGCGGCGAACAGCTCGTGCTGCGGCCGAGCCTGTGCCCGCACCACGCGGTGATCTACCGTTCGCGCGGCCGCAGCTACCGCGAGCTGCCGCTGCGGATGGCCGAAATCGGCGGGATGTACCGCAGTGAACTGTCCGGGGTGCTCGGCGGGCTGAGCCGGGTGCGCGCGATCCAGCTCAACGACGCGCACGTCTTCTGCACCCTCGACCAGGTCGAAGCCGAGGCGGCGGCCGCGCTGGCCCTGATCCGGCGGGCTTACGACGCGCTCGGCATCAGCCCGGCGCGCTACCGGCTTTCCCTGCCCGGTCCCGGCGGGAAGTACGTGCCCGGCAACTGGGCCGGCGCCGTGGAAATCCTGCGTTCGGTCCTCGACGGCCTCCCGTACGACGCGGTCGAGGGCGAAGCGGCGTTCTACGGACCGAAGATCGACGTCCAGATCGCCGACGGCGCGGGCCGCGAATCGACCCTGTCCACCGTCCAGGTCGACTTCCACCAGCCCGAGCGGTTCGGCCTCGAGTACGTCGGCGCGGACGGGGCGAAGCACCGGCCGGTCATGGTGCACCGGAGCATCATCGGCAGCGTCGAACGCGCGGTGGCCCAGCTGATCGAGGTCCACGGCGGCGCGTTCCCGGCTTGGCTGGCGCCGGTGCAGCTGCGGCTGCTGCCGGTGTCCGCGGCCGAAGTCCCGTACGCACGGGAGGTCTTGGCCCGGTGCGGCGACGTGCGCGCGGAGATCGCGTCGGAAGGCAGCCTCGGCGCGCGCATCCGAGACGGGCGGCTGGTGCCGTACCAGGCCGTGATCGGGTCGAAGGAGGTCGCCGAGGGGCAGCTTTCCGTACGGCTGCGTGACGGACGCCGGCTCGACGCGGCTGGGGTGGAAGAGGTCGTTGCGCGGATCGGGGCGGAGGTCAGGAGGCCGTAGCCGCGGTCAGCCAGTCGAGCGTCGGCGCCAGGCTCTCCGGCGCCGCCCAGCCGTTGATCACCGCGAGCAGCTCCAGGTACCGCTCGCGGCGGGGGTCGTGGACGTCGCCGAGCCAGTTCCGCAGCTCGGCGGGGTCGCGCCCGAGGCCGTCCACGATCGCCGCCGCCAGCGGCGAGCCCGGATCGATCCCCGCCGCCAGCGCCGGCGCGACCGCATCGCGCACCTCGGCGGCCAAGTCCCGCCGCAGACGACCTTCGTGCCGGTTCACAAGCCGGCGCAGCACCGCACGGAAGCCCGCGTCC
This sequence comes from Amycolatopsis sp. CA-126428, assembly GCF_002904335.1. Taxonomy (GTDB): domain Bacteria; phylum Actinomycetota; class Actinomycetes; order Mycobacteriales; family Pseudonocardiaceae; genus Amycolatopsis. The sequence continues at coordinate 27,298 of NZ_PPHF01000050.1, forward strand.
TGGGTCAGCTCGGCCAGTTCGATCCAGGCGTCCAGCTGGCCGGGACTCGGGTCCGCGGGCAGTTCCGGAGTCAGCGTCCGGGCGATCCCCGCGAGCTCGGGCCGGTCGCCCAGCGCGTCGGCGAGGAAGTCACCGATCAGTCGGCGGCGCTCCATTTCGGACAGTCGAGCCAGTTCGTGCACGAGTCTCGTCTCCTCGGTGGTCGAGCCGCGGGCGGCGACGGCCGTCCACACCGCCTGCCGCAGGCGCAGCACGCGGATCTCCGTTTCCAGGGCCTCGGCGTACGTCGCCGCGACGTCGGCGACGGTCGCTTCCCCGTCGACGATCCGGCGGACCACGGCGAGGCCGAGCCCGAGGTCGCGGAGGGTGCGGACGAGGTCGAGCCGGGCGAGCGCCGCGTCGTCGTACCGGCGGTGACCTGCGGCGTTGCGCCCGGACGGCGGCACGAGGCCGTGGTCGGAGTAGAACCGGACGGCCTTGATCGTCAGCCCGGTCCGGCGGGCCAGGTCGCCGATCGAATAGCGCATGCCCGTCAGCCTGACACCTCCCCTCGGGGGAGGCGCAAGGGTCACATCCACCCGATCGTGTCGATCAGGTGTTCGACTTTTCGCGGTAGAGTCGATCACACGAGTTCAGGTTTCCTCCCGGATCCGGGTCACCAGCTGGGTCGGGTTCACGAACCGCAACGCGACGAGAAGGAGCACGAGCATGGAAGCGGTGTAGATGGTCGCCATGGCGTCGACGGACTGGTTGGCGCGGATGCCCGCGGCGAACACGGAGTTGTAGAGCGCCACCACGAGGGTCGTCGAGTCCGGGCCGGCGGTGAGGAACGTCAGCTCGAACATGCCGACCGTGCGCACCAGCACCAGGATCGACGCGGCCAGGATGCCCGGCAGCAGCAGCGGGCCGAGGATGCGGGTGAACACCGAGACGGTCCGCGCGCCGGACATGCGGGCCGCGGCCTCGATCTTCGGGTCGATCTGCTCGATGAACGGCGTCATCGTCAGCACGACGAACGGCACCGAGGGCACCAGGTTGGCCAGGATGACGCCGGTGATCGTGCCGGCCAGGTGGAACTTGTAGAGCACGGTGGCCAGCGGGATGCCGTAGGTGATGGGAGGGATCAGGATCGGCAGCACGAACAGCAGCATCACCAGGCGCTTGCCGGGGAACGAGCGGCGGGCCAGCACGTAGGCGGCCGGGACGCCGACCGCCACCGACACGGCGATCACCACGAGCGCGACGATCGCCGTCGTGAGGAGGACGTCCGAGAGGCCGAACTCGCGCCAGGCGTCGGCGTACCAGTGGGTGGTGAAGCCGTCCGGGAGCCAGGTGCCGAACCACTGCGTGCCGAACGAGTCGACGACCACCGAGAGCACCACGCCCGCGAGGTTGACGAAGAAGAACACGACGACGGCCCAGACGACCCAACGTCCGGGACGCGCGACCCAACCGGTCATCCCTTGCCTCCGGTGGCTCCGCGGTACAGCGTGCCGCGCCACGCCATGACCAGGCCGATCACGATCAGCATGACCACCGCCATGAGCATCGCGACGGCCGAGCCCATCGAGTAGTCGTACTCCTCGAACGCGGCGTGGTAGGCGGCGATCGAGATGACCCGGGTCTCGTTCGCGGGGTCACCGACGAGCTGGGCCGAAGGGAACACCGAGAAGGCCATGACGAACGAAAGGCAGAAGGTGATCGCCAGGCCGGGAGCCAGCAGGGGCAGCGTGATGCGCCGGAAGCGCTGGACGCCGTTCGCGCCGAGCGTGGCGGCTGCCTTCTCCAGGGAGGGGTCGATACCCGAGAGGTAGGACAACGTCAGCAGGAAGGAGAACGGGAAGCCGGTGATCACCAGCGACAGCAGCACGCCGGTGTAGTTGTGGATCAGCGGGAGCGGCTGGTCGGTGACGCCGAGGACGGTGAGCACCTTGTTCAGCCAGCCCGCCGGCCCGCCGTACATGATCAGGCCCTGCGCGGTGAGCACCGTGCCGAGCGTGATCGGCACGACCAGGATCGTCGTCAGGAGGCGCTTGCCGCGGACGCGGCCGCGCATCACATACGCGATCGGGATGCTGGCGAGCACGTTGATGAAGGTCGCCGGGAGTGCGATGCCGAGCGTCGTCCAGATGGTGTCGCGCAGGTAGGGGTCGCCGAAAAACCGCGCGTAGTTCGCGAAGACACCGCCCTTGCGCGGCGCGAACGACAGTTGGAGGCCGTAGAGGAAGGGGTACAGGAACAGGCAGGCAGTCACCAGCAGGCCGGGCACCAGGAGCAGCAGGGTGCGATCGATGCCGCGTTCGGCCAGGCGGTGCCGCAGTGCGGGCCGGGCGGTCGCCACGGCGGTCACGGCGCGAACACCAGGACGCGCTCGGCGGGGACACCGATCTTGACGGTATCCCCGGGCGCGAGGCGCTTGTCCGTCCGGAAGTAGACCGGCACGCCGGTCTCCAGCCGGGCCGAGACCGACAGCTCGCGGCCGTGGTACTCGACGATCTCGACCGTCACGTCGAGGGCGTTCTCCGTGCCGTCGCCGACGACGAAGTCCTCCGGGCGGATCGCCACCTTCGCCGGGCCCTCGGTGAGCGTGCCGCGGCCGGCGAGGCGGACCCCGGCGCCCTCCACGGTGACCGACGAGCCCGCGGTTCCGGTGATCGTCACGTCCAGGAGGTTGCGGTAGCCCATGAAGGACGCGACGTAGCTGTTCACCGGCTGGGCGTACACCTCCTCCGGGGTGCCGATCTGCTGGACAGCGCCCTCGCGCAGCACCACCAGGCGGTCGGCCAGCGACAGGGCCTCCTCCTGGTCGTGGGTGACGTACACCGTGGTCAAGCCGAGCGTCTGGTGGAGGCGGCGGATCTCCATCCGCATCTCGAGCCGGAGCTTGGCGTCCAAATTGGACAGCGGCTCGTCCATCAGCACGACCGGTGGCTCCAGCACCACGGCGCGGGCGATGGCGACGCGCTGCTGCTGCCCGCCGGACAGCTGCGCGGGGAACTTCGCCGCGTGCTCGGTCAGCTGCACCAGGCGGAGCGCTTCGTCGACCCTCCGCCGCGCCTCGGCGCGGCCGACCTTGCGCATCTTGAGGCCGAACCCGACGTTGGCGCGGACGGACATGTGCGGGAACAGCGCGTAGTTCTGGAACACCATCCCGAACCCGCGCTGCTCCGGGGGCTGCCCGTCGATGCGGGTGTCGTCGAGCCAGATGCTGCCCGCGGTCAGGGGCAGCAGGCCGGCCAGGCAGTTCAGCGCCGTCGACTTGCCGCAGCCGGACGGGCCGAGCAGGGCCACGAACTCGCCGCGCGTGATGGCGAGGTCGAGGCCACGCAGGGCGTTCGCGGTGCCGAAGCTGCGCGAGACGCCGTCCAGCCGCAGCTGCCCGAACGTCACTTCTTGCCGACCTTCGAGCCGCCGACCAGCTGGTTCCACTTGTCGAACGCCTTGACCTGCTGCTCGGCGGGCAGCGAGGTCTCCTTGGGGTACTGGGCGATCCACTGCTCGTACTCCGGGCGGCCGAACTGCTTGATCGTGTCCTGGCTCTTCTGCGGCGCCATCTGCAGGGTGACGTCCTTGACGGCGGGGCCGGGGTAGAAGTACCCGTCGTCGTAGGCGATCGCCTGCTGGTCCGGCTTGAGCATCCAGGCGATCAGCTGCAGGATCGCCGACTCCTGGTCGGGCGAGAGGCCCTTGGGAATCAGGGCGTACTGGGCGTCGGTGACCCAGTGCATCGGCTGCATGATCGCCGTCTTGACCGTGTTGGGCACGGTGCCGAGCTTGCGCGGGTTGATGTCCCAGCCGGTGGTCGACATGATCATGTCCACCGCCCCGGACGCGAGGTTCTTCATCGTCTCCGTGGTGCCCGACGGGTAGTACTTCACGTACTTGCCGAGTTCCTGCAGGAACGCCCAGGTCTTGTCCCAGCCCTTGTCCGGGTCCTTCGGATCCTTGTCGCCGAGCAGGTACGGCAGGCCCATCAGGAACGTCCGGCCCGGGCCGGAGTTCGACGGCTGGGCGTACTGGAACTTCTCCGGGTGCGCCTTCGCCCAGTCGAGCAGCTCCTGCGGGGACGCCGGGGCGGCGGGCACCGCGCCGGGGTTGAACTCCAGGAGCGGGCCCGACGGGTAGTAGACGACCTCGACGCCGTAGCCGTTGGCCAGCTCCTGCATCTTGGCCGCCGGCTCGAGGTAGTTCTGCATCAGGTTCGGGAACCGGCCCGAAAAGTCGGGCAGGACCTTCGCCAGGGTGCCGTTCGCGATACCGGCGGAGAGGCCGTCGGTTCCGCTCAGCACCAGGTGGGTCTGGGCGGCGCCGCCGTCCTGCTCGGCCTTCAGCTTGCCCGCCATGCTCGGCGCGGGCGCCGTCGAATAGGTGACCTTCGCGAGCACTTCGGGGTGCGCGGCCTTGAAGTTCTCGATCATTTGCTTGGTGAGCTGCAGGTTGCCCGCGACGTCGAGGATGTTCAGCTCGACGGGCTTGCCCGGCTTGTCGGGGACGGCCTGGGGGTTCGCCGCCTGGCCGCCGTCGCCGCCGGGCGCGCCGCAGGCCACCAGACCGGCGGCGAGACCCACCGCCAGCAGCACTCGTCGGAATCGGAAGCCGGTGCAACGCTGCATGGCTGCTCCCTAGGTCCATGATAATGTTGTATGTCGCATCGTATATCAGATCGGACATGCCAGTGGCGAGCACTTCTTCGGCCCGGAGGCCGCCGCCGCCCGTCTCGCGGACGGATTTCGTGCGTGACGCGATCAAGGAAGCGATCTTGAGCGGGGAGTTCGGGCCCGGCGAAACGCTCGTCGAAGCCGAGGTCGGCGCCCTGCTGGGAGTGTCGAAGACGCCGGTGCGCGAGGCCCTGCGGATCCTGGCGGGTTCCGGTTTGGTCACGATGAGCACGTACAAGGGGGCCGCGGTCCGCGTCATGGACGCCGAGAGCGCGTACGCGGTCTACGACCTGCGGGCGCTGCTGGAGCCCGAAGCCGTCCGGCGGGCGGTCGAGCGGGGTGCGGACTTCGGCGAAGCGCGGCAGGTGCTGGCCGGGGTCGAGACCGGCGCGGCCGCCGGCGACCGCGCGAAGGCCAGCCTGGCGAACCGGCTGTTCCACCGCGCGCTCTACGCCGGGTGCGGGAACCCGCTGCTGGTCGAGGTCCTCGACGGGCTGCGCGACCAGGCCGCGCTGATCACCGTCACCGGCTGGGGCATCAGCCCCACCTGGCAGGGCGAAGCGGCCGAACACCGGGCGATCCTGAGCGCCGCCGAGAGCGGCAACGCCCGGCAGACCGCACACCTGCTGCGCCAGCACATCACCGATTTCATCGACCGGGTCGGCTTCGGGCTGCCCGGCGAACGCACCACCGAGACCGGCGATCCGAAGGGGGCCCGATGACGTTCGAGGAGCAGAGGCGGCGGCTGTCCGGGGTGGTGGCCATCCCGGTCACGCCGTTCGACGCCGAGGGCGCCGTCGACGGCCAGACGTACGCGAAGCTGGTGGACCGGCTGATCACCGGCGGCATCGAGGTCGTGACGCCGAACGGCAACACCGGCGAGTTCTACGCCCTCGACGCGGACGAAGCGCGGCAATGCCTCGAGGTCACCGTCGAAGCCGCGGCGGGCCGGGCGAGCGTGCTCGCCGGGATCGGCCACGACGTCGCGTCGGCGACGCGGGCCGCGGCTCACGCGCGGGACACCGGCGCCGACATGGTCATGATCCACCAGCCGGTGCACCCGTACATCTCCGGCGACGGCTGGGTCGACTACCACGCGACGATCGCCGCGGCGGTGCCGGAACTCGGTGTCGTGCTCTACGTCCGCAACCCGGCGATCGCCGGTGAGCAGCTGCGCGCGCTCGGGGAGGCGGCGCCGAACGTCATCGGGGTGAAGTACGCGGTGCCGGACCCGGTGCGGTTCGGCTCGGTCGCCCGGGACGCGGGCTTCGACCGGTTCGTGTGGATCGCGGGGCTGGCGGAGCTCTCGGCGCCCGGCTACTTCGCCGTCGGCGCCACCGGCTTCACGTCCGGGCTGGTGAACGTCGACCCGGCGATCTCGCTGGAGATGGTCCACGCACTGTCCACAGGGGACTATCCGGCGGCGATGACCGTCTGGGAGCGGATCCGGCCGTTCGAAGAACTGCGGGCCGCCAACGGGAACGCCAACAACGTCAGCGTGGTCAAGGACGCGCTGGGCCAGCTGGGACTGTGCCGCCCGGACGTCCGCCCGCCGAGCCGGCTGCTGACCGGCACCGAACGGGAACAGCTCTCCGGACTGCTTTCCTCGTGGGGGCTCTTGTGAATGGCGGCTCGTCGGCGGGTCGGGGGGCGGCAACTTTGCCGAACCCCGGCTCGTCGACGAGCCGCCCGCTGACAGGGGTCTTCCGGACACGAACCTCGCTGTAGCAACCTGATTGGGCGCCCCGGGCGTCACTCTGCGCGACTGCGGGCGGCTGCTCGCCGGTCGAACGGCCGGCACGGCTGCGAGACGAACGGGTTCACGAACCCGGCTGCGACTCCTGTCTCCGGCTGGACGAACCGGCCGGAAGGCCTCGGGTGTGTGGTAGGTCACCGTCATCCCGATGTGGCTGACTGTACACCTCTTCGGCGGCCAGCGGGGAATTGCCAACGAGAGCCCCGGGTGGGAGGCTGGGGGCAGGACGCGGTACCACCGCGACCAGGCCCCAGTGCCCTTTCCCGAACCGGACCCAGACCCCGTCAGGGCTGGAAACCGTTGCTGGACAAGCCGTTACGACTTAACCAGAGCGGTGCGCCGATGACTTCCACGCATGTTTCGGATCCTCCCGCAATGCCCGGCAGCGACTTCGCCGAGCTGTCGCGGCTCATCAAGGACGCGGGACTGCTGCAGCGGCGCCGCCGCTACTACGCCGTGCGGATCGGGCTCAACCTCGCCGCGTTCGGCGGCGGCTGGGTCGCCTTCGTCTACCTCGGTGACTCGTGGTGGCAGCTGTTCCTCGCCGCGTTCTTCGCGATGGTCTTCGCGCAGCTGGCGTTCATCGGCCACGACGCCGGGCACAAGCAGATCTTCCGCAGCCGCAAGGCGAACGACGCCACCGGCCTGGTCCACGGTGGACTCACCGGGTTGAGCTACGGCTGGTGGATCGGCACGCACGCGCGGCACCACGCCAATCCCAACCACGAAGACGAGGACCCGGACGTCGACATCGCCGCGCTCGCGTTCAGCAAGGCGCAGAGTGCGCAGAAGCGCGGTTTCCTGCGCTGGGTGGCGAAGTACCAGGCGTTCCTCTTCTTCCCGCTGCTCCTGCTCGAAGGTCTCAACCTGCACGTCTCCAGCGTGAAAGCGGTGTGGCGCGGGGACGTCCGCCAGCACAAGCTGGAGTCCGCGCTGCTGATCGCGCACCTCGTGGCCTACCTCGCCGCGGTGTTCATCGTGCTGTCGCCGCTGACCGGGATCATCTTCGTGCTGGTGCACCAGTTCCTGTGGGGGCTGTACATGGGCTGCTCGTTCGCGCCCAACCACAAGGGCATGGAAATGCTGGCGGCCGGCCACAAGCTCGACTTCCTGCGCAAGCAGGTGCTGACCTCGCGCAACATCCGCGGCGGCCCGGTGACCGACTTCGCCCTCGGCGGGCTGAACTACCAGATCGAGCACCACCTGTTCCCGAGCATGGCCCGGCCGAACCTCAAGCACGCGCAGGTGATCGTCCGGGACTTCTGCGCCCGGCACGAGATCTCCTACGCCGAGTGCAGCTGGCCCCGCTCGTACGGGTACGTGCTGCAGCACCTCCACGCGGTGAGCGAGCCCCTGCGGACGGCGAAGGTGGCAGCGTGACGGCCCCGGTGCCCGACGCGCCGGAGGTCCCCCGCAACGGCACGCAGTGCCCGAGCTGCCCGCACCCCCTCGGCACGCACGACGCGATCGCCCGCCGCTACTGCGCAGCCACGGAGGCCGGCCAGGCGGCCGACCGCGGCTGCGTGTGCGGCTCGGCGGCGGACCACCAGGCGCACTGACCGAACCCGCCCGGCGCCGGGCGGCCGACGCATGATGCGCGCCGCCCCGGGCCGGTCGGCGCGCGGCCGCGCACGTGTAGCTGCGCATCACCGGGCGCTCGGCCTCGGGGATCGCCCCGGTTGGCGACACGGCAGGCTCGCCGACCCGACCCCGCGCTCTGGCCGGTCCCGCTCGCACCCTCACGCCGAATCCGGCCGCCGGATCCCGCTCGGCCGCCCGGCCCCGGCCACAGCAGGCGCTCTGCGCAGGTCAGCCAAGCTGTGGCCGATGTTACTCGCGCGTTAACAAGACGTCAGCGAGCGCCCGGAAGCCGTCAGGACGGCATTCACGGGTGATCTCCGGCGGCCTCCGCGGGGGTGTTCTGGCGACATCCGATCCGCCGTGATGCCCGGAGGCACCCGTGACGCTCAGCGAGCTTCTTCCCAGCCTCGGCTGCGAAGCCGCCGATCACCTCGAGCCAGGAGTCTGGCCGCGAAGCACCCGAATCGGCGAAGACGGCGAACTGCTCTTCGCCGGCGCGCCCGTCAGCCACCTTGCCGCCCGCTTCGGGACGCCGTCCTACCTCATCGACGAACAGCAGGTCCGCGACACCGCCCGCGAGTACCGCGAAGCGCTGCCTGACGTCGAAGTCGCGTACGCCAGCAAAGCGCTCTGTACGCGAGCCGTACTGCGTTGGGTTGCCGAAGAGGGGTTGTCGCTCGACACCTGCTCCGCCGGTGAGATCGCCGTCGCGCGCTCGGTCGGCTTCCCCGCTGAGCGCATGCTGCTGCACGGCAACGCGAAGACCCCTGAGGACCTGAAGGCCGCGCTCGGCTACGGCGTCCGGCGGATCGTCGTCGACTCGCTCGACGAGATCGAACAGCTCGGCGCGCTCGCCCACGGCGCTCAGCAGGTGATGATCCGGGTGACGCCCGGCGTCGCGGCCGGGGCGCACGCCGCCATCAGCACCGGCACCGAAGGGCAGAAGTTCGGCTTCTCGCTCCTCGACGGCGTTCCCGACAACGTCGACGCCGCCGTCGCAGCAGTCAAGAAACAGCCCGGGTTGCGGCTTCAGGGCCTGCACTGCCACATCGGCTCCCAGGTGACCGGGATCGACCGGTACGAAGCGGCCGCGCGGCGGATGGCCGAGGTGCTCGTCCGGATCCGCGACACCCACGGCGTCACGCTGCGGGAGCTCGATCTCGGCGGCGGGCACGCGGTGCCGTACGTCGGCGGCGAGCCCGCGTTCGACCTCGGTGGCTACTCGCGGCGCCTGCGCGTGGCGCTCGCCTACGAATGCGCGGCACACCGCTTTCCCTTGCCCCGCCTGACGATCGAACCCGGCCGCGCGATCGTCGGGCCCGCCGGGATCACCGTCTACCGCGTCTGCGCGGTCAAGCGCGGCAGCCGCACGTTCGTCGCGGTCGACGGCGGCATGAGCGACAACGCGCGGCCGTCCCTCTACGGTGCCCGGTACACCACACGCCTGGTGGGACGGCGTTCGACGGCGAAGCGCACCCCGATGACCGTGGTCGGCAGGCACTGCGAAGCCGGTGATGTCCTCGCCGACGGCATCAGCCTGCCCGCCGACCTGCACGCGGGCGACCTCCTGGCCGTGCCGTGCACCGGCGCGTACCACCACTCGCTGGCGTCGAACTACAACCAGGTCGGCCGCCCGCCGCTGGTCGGCGTGCGGGGCGGTGTCGCGACGCTGCTGGTGCGCCGCGAAACCGAGGAAGACCTCAGCCGACGCGATCTGAGCTGACCATGCTGTCGCCGCCGCGCGGCACGAACCCGCGCGGCAGGCGGCGGCCGGCGAAGAAGTCGCGGCAGGCGCGGTGGACCGCGAACATCAGCGGCACCCCGAGCACGATCGACACCACGCCGATCACCGCGACGCCGCCGATGCCGAACACCGTCGTCTCGCCCGCGTCCGGCCGCGCGTACTCGATCAGCGCGAACACCAGCACGGCCAGGAAGAACACGCCGCCGGTGAACGGCAGCAGCCCGCGCAGCACGAAGTTGCGGACGCTCGCGAACAACGTCCGGCGGAACACCCACACGCAGGCCAGCGCCGTCATCGTGTACTCGATGGCGATGGTCAGCCCGACCGCGTCCACCGAGTCCGCCAGCACGTGGTCGCTGACCAGCGCCAGGAGCACGTACACGGCCAACGACACCAGCCCGAACGCCCAAGTCGCCACCGTCGGCGTCCGGAACCGCGGGTGCACGCGGCCGAAGAACCGCGGCAGGGCACCGTGGCTGGCCATCGACAACGTCGTGCGCGCCGCCGGCATGATCGTCGCCTGGCTGGTGGCCGCGCCGCTGGTCAGCACGGAAACGATCAGCAGCACGCCGAGCACCTTGCCACCTCCGCCGTCGCCGAACACCGCGCCGCCCAGGCCGGCCAGGACGTCCTCGGAGTTGGCCTCGTTCGCCAGGCCGATCCCGTCGGCGCCGATCCCGGCGAAGGCCAGCGCGGCGACCGTCACGAGCAGGTAGTTCAGCACCAGCAGCACCGTCGACAGCACGGCGGCGCGCCCCGGTGCGTGCCGCGGATCGGCGGACTCCTCGTTGACCGACAGCGAGCTTTCCCAGCCCCAGTAGATGAACACGGCCAGCAGCACCGCCGAAACCGCGGCGCCGGCGGAAACCCCGCCCGGCCACAGCCAGTCCAGCCGCGGCAGCGACGCCTGCGGCCCGGCCGTGCCGTCGAAGACGCGGACCAGCGCGACGGCCGAGAAGAGCACCAGGACGGCGAGTTCGACGCCGAGCAGGATCCACTGCGCCCGCGCGGACACCTCGATGCCGCGGTGGCAGAGCCAGCACAGCGCCAGCAGCCAGGCAGCGCCGATCGCCGTCGTCACCCACCGGTTGTCCGCCGCCGCGGACGCGCCGAACAGCAGCAGCGTGTACCGGCCGGTGAGCGCGGACTGGCTGCTCATCACCAGCAGTTGCGCGACCGTGACGACCCAGCCGGTGAACCACCCGGCGTGCGGGCCGAACGCGCGCGCCGCCCAGGTGAAGTTGGTGCCGCAGTCGGGTTCCGCGGTGTTCAGCTCGCGGAACGCGAAGGCGACGAACAGCACCGGCACGAAGGAGAGCACCATCTTTCGGGGGTCCGGGTGGCAGAGCCCCCGGCCCGGGGCGCAGCCCCGGATGTCACAGCACGAACGCCGCCGCCTTGAACCCGGTGCCCGCCAGGACGATCAGCCCGAGCGTGGCCGCGATGGAGTACGCCGGCGCGGTCGACGACATCCCGATGACCATCGACGACACCATGCCCAGCGCGCCGCCGCGCAGTCCCTTCGCGGGAACGGCGGGAGCGCCGAGCGCCACGGCCTCCGACATGCGGTGATCCTCCTGGGGTGCCGGGAAATGGGGGTGGCCGGTACGACCGGGCGGCCAGACGCTACCCGGCGTGGGCGGGTGCGCGCGTCCGGCTGTGCGCGGGCGCACAAAACCGCCTCGGAAAGCCTTGTCGATTTCGGCTTCGACCACCGATTCCTCGGCTGAGCGCGGCATGTACGTCGAATCGCGCGAAGCTGGCGCAGAGGGCTCGCTTTCTCCGCAGGTCTCGATACGCTGCGCACTTGACAAATCACATGCCGAAACACAGGGAGGGACGGCATGGGTGACGAAACACGTGCGCGCGCGCTGGACAATACGGACAGAGCACTGATCGACCTGCTCCAGAAAGACGGCCGGGCCTCGTTCACCGCGCTCGCCAAGGCGGTCGGGCTTTCGGAGGGAGCGGTTCGCCAGCGCGTGCAGCGGTTGCTGCGCGACGACCTGATGCAGATCGTCGCGGTGACCGACCCCGCCAACGTGGACCTGACGCGCCAGGCCATGGTCGGCATCAACGTCGACGGCGTCGATCCCCGGGAAGTCGCGGACAAGCTGTCCGAGCTGACGAACGTGCACTACGTCGTGCTGTGCGCCGGGCGCTACGACCTGCTGGCCGAACTGGTCTGCCGGGACGACGACCACCTGCTCGACGTGCTCGGCGAAGAGATCCGCAAGATCCCGGGCGTGTCCGGGACCGAGCTCTTCGTGTACCTGAAGCTGGCCAAGCAGAACTACTCCTGGGGCCGGCTCACGGCGTAGCGGCCGGGGATGACGGGCGTCGCCGCCCGCCACCCCCGTTCCCTACAGGAAGCGCCGGTGCCCGGCCTTCGCGGGCACCCCGGCCTCGGCGAGGCCGGTCAGCGCCGCCGGGAGCGGATCCCGGTGCAGCACCCCGAGGCGCTGCGTGGCGCGCGTGAGCGCGACGTAGAGTTCCGCCGCGCCACGCGGGCCCGCGGCCAGGATCCGCTCGGGCTCGACAACGAGCACGGCGTCGAACTCCAGTCCCTTGGCCGCCGCGGCCGGGATCGTTCCCGGCACCCCCGGCGGCCCGAGCACGACGCTGGTGCCTTCGCGGCCGGCCTCGTCGCGGACGAAGTCGTCGATGGCGTCGGACAGCTCGTCGGCCGTCACTCGTCTGGACCACGGCCGGACCCCGCACGCGCGCACCGATTCCGGCGGCCGCACGGCCGGCGCGAACCGCGCCAGCAGCGCGGCCGCGACGGTCATGATCTCCGCCGGCGTCCGGTAGTTCACCGTCAGCTCGCGGTACAGCCAGCGGTCCCCGACGTACGGCGTCAGCACCGGACCCCACGCCGTCGCCCCGGCCGCCGAGCGGCGCTGGGCGAGGTCGCCGACGATCGTGAAGGAGCGGCTGGGGCACCGCCGCATCAGCACCCGCCAGTCCATTTCGGACAGTTCCTGGGCTTCGTCGACGACGACGTGCCCGTACGTCCAGTCGCGGTCCGCGGCCGCCCGCTCAGCCAGGTCGCGCGCGTCGCGCTCGGTGAACCGCCCGGCCAAGTCCTCGGCGTCGAGCAGGTCCCCGGCGACCAGTGCGACGTCCTCGTCCAGCTCGTCGGCGTCCAGCTTCAGGAGGTCCATGACGCCGGAGGCGTACTCGGCCTCGGCTTCCGCCCGCCGGCGGGCGGCGGCGCGGTCCTCGGCCTCGTCCCGGCCCAGCAGGTCGGCCAGCTCGTCGAGCAGCGGCACGTCCGACACCGTCCAGGCCGCGCCGTCCGCGCGGAACAACGCCGGATCGGCCCCGGCGGCCGCGAGCCGGCGCGGAGACTCGTACAGCGGCGCCAGCAGCGTCTCCGGCGTCAGGTACGGCCACAGCTCGCCGAGGGCGGTCTCGAAAGTTTCGTGTTCCGCGAGCTCGTCGAGGACCTCGGCGCGCAGGTCCGCCCACAACCCGCGGTCCGCCCGCGTCAGCCAGCCTTCGCCGATCTTCGCCACACCGCGCTCGGCGACCAGCGCCGTGACGCGCTCGCGGAAGACCGCCCGGGCTTCGTTGTGCGGCAGCCCGGTCTCGCGCGCCTCGAGCCGGGCCTGGGTCACGAGTCCGGCGTCGAGCTCCACGGTGACGTCGCCGAGGTCGATCGACACCGGCTCACCGGGTACCTGCTGGCGATCGGCGACCGCGGCGGCCAGCACGCCGAGGATCTCGAGCGATCCCTTCAGCCGCGCCACTTCCGGCCGGTCCTCGGCCGTGACGTGCAGCCCGGGCACCAGGTCCCCGGTGGTCGAGAAGACGACGTCCGTCTCGCCGAGCGACGGCAGCACGCGGCCGATGTGGTCGAGGAACAGCGGGCTCGGCCCGACCACCAGCACACCGCTGCGCGACATCCGCTCACGCCGGGTGTAGAGCAGGTACGCCACCCGGTGCAGGGCGACGGCCGTCTTGCCGGTGCCTGGGCCCCCTTCGACCACCAGCACCCCCGCGTGGCCGAGGCGGATGATCTCGTCCTGCTCGGCCTGGATCGTCGCGACGATGTCCCGCATGCCCTCGCCGCGAGGCGCGTTGACGGCCGCGAGCAGGGCCGCGTCCCCGCGTTCGACGTCACCAGGGCGGCCCAGCACCTCGTCGGTGAAATCGACGACGCGGCGGCCCATCGTGTGGAACTGACGGCGGCGGCGCAGGTTTTCCGGCCGCGCCGCCGTGGCCACGTAGAACGGCCGCGCGGCCGGCGCCCGCCAATCCAGCAGGAACGGTTCGTAGTCGTTTTCCGCGTCGAACAGGCCGACCCGGCCGACATAGCTGGTTTCGCCCGAAAGGGCGTCCAACCGGCCGAAGCACAGTCCGTTGTCGGCGACGTCCAGCCGGGCCGCCTCCCGCGACCGGCAGCGGACGTCGGTCTCTCGTTCCCCCGGCGTCACCTCGGTTTGGCCGAGTGCACCGTGGTAGCGGGCCTGCGCCGCCGCGCGCTCGCGGTCGAGCCGCTCGTACAGCGCGGCGACGTAGGCCCGTTCTTCCCGCAATTCCTCGTCGTACCCCTGGTTTGACAAGTTCCCCTCACAGCGGTTAGACTCTTATCAGGTTCGGCGAGTTCTTCTTCTGTTTGATATTTCAGTCGAAGAGCACGCCGATTTTTTATTGTCCACCCGCTGTCAAGAGCCTCAGCCCAGCATGAATTCACGCGGGTTCAGCGGCCGGTCGACCACCCGCACGTCACCCAGCAGTCCCGCGAAACTGCGGTCGACCTTCCCGTTGTAGGACGACGCACCGACCAGCCACGAACCGCCCGGATCGGCGAGCCCGATCGCGGGCGTGGCCGGGTTCCGGACCACCGGGCAGCCGTCGACGAACATCGTCGTGCGCCGGCCGTCGTTGACCACGGCGACGTGCCACCACTTCTCCACCGGCAGTTCGTGGCCCCAGTTCGTCGAGGTCCGGTCCTGGTTCAGCGGGTACACCGCCCACTGCAGCTCCCCACCGTCCGAAAGGGACAGTGTGGCCGCCGATTCCTGCGGGTCGTCGCCGGTCTTGCCCGCGGCCGCGCCGCTGCCCTGCCGGGCGAACAGGCCGCACCAGCCGTGGTGGCCGTCCTTGAAGTTCGCGGGCAGCCAGAAGAACGCTTCGACGGTGTAGCCGCGTTCGAACTCGAGCTTGTTGATCGGGGCCGCGTCGACCGTCCGCAGGTACGCGCCCCGGCTGGGGTCGCGACCGCCGTCGAACCGCAGGCTCGCCCGCGACGGCTGCCGCGGCGAGAACTCGTTCGAGTACTTCAGCGCGTCCGGCCCGCTGCCGGGCGCGGTGACGCGCGTGAGGTCGTTGCCGCGGCCGGTCTGGTCGCGCACGACGACGTCGTCCGGCACCGCCTTGCCGTCCTGACCGCCTTCGAACCGCCAGTAGGCGACGGTTCCGGGGATCACCAGCTGCTTCGCCGGCCGCCCGGGCGGAACCGGCACCGGCGCGAAGCCCTTGAACCGCTCGGCGAAGTCGATCTCCAGGCTGAAGTAGTCGGCCGAGCCGCTGCGCTCGGCTTCGACCTGCTGCAGCTCGCTCAGGTGCTCCTGCGCGGCCAGCCACGGCGAGAAGGTCCGGACGTCGATCACGCCGCGCGCGAGGTCGAACTGGTAGAGCCGGACCATCGCGCTGCCGCCGTAGTAGCGGTCCTGGTAGTTGGCGAGGTGGACGTGCACGTCGTGCCCGGCGGTGTTCTTCCGGACGGTGCGCCCGGTCGGCCAGTAGTGGCCGTTGAGCGTGAGGAAGATCTGGTCGTTGCCCTGCACCAGCTCCTGCCAGACGTGCTCGCCGAACGTCGAGAACTGCGCCTGGGCGTTGTCGTCGGCCCAGACGAGCTCGTGGATGGTGAGGATGGCCGGCAGGGTCGGGTGCTGCGCGAGGACCTGCTTCGCCCAGTTCAAGCCGCCCGCCGACGGCCGCCAGTCCAGGGCGAGCAGCAGCCACTCGCGGCCGCCGCCGCGGAAGACGTGGTAGCTGTTGTAGCCGTCCTTCGTCGCGCCGCGGAACGTCGGCGAGTTGCGCTGGCGCTGCGGGCCGAACGCGTCCAGGTACGGCGAGGCACCGCGCTGGTCGTCCTTCGAGCCGTCGATGTCGTGGTTGCCCGCGAGGGTGCTGTACGGGAACCGGCGGCGGTCGAGCGCCTGGAACGACCGGCTGATCCTGGCGAACTCGTCCGCCCGGCCGTTCTGGGTGAGATCGCCCAGGTGGGCGAGGAAGACAACGTTGTCGTCATCGGCTTCGAGGACGTACCGCAGCGAGGCGTCCAGCGGGGCCGCGTCGCCGCGGTCCTCGTCGAACAGGTACTGCGTGTCGGGCATGACCACGAGCGTGAAGCGCGGATCTTCGGCGTCCGGGCGGTGCCGGCCGGTGGCTTGGGCGGCCGGCGCGCCGAGGACGTTCGGCAGGGTCGCCGCGGCGGCGACGGCCGGTGCGCCGAGGAGGAAGGTCCGGCGAGAAGTGTCAGTCACGGGCCGGAAGCTACGGGCGGCTTCCGACCACCCCGGCAACTGCTGCCGAACACGGGATGAACAGCGGTACTGTGCCCGCATGAGCGAGCTTGCGAGCGAATCATTCAACACTGCGCTTCCCGCTCAGGGCGCACCGAGCGTCAGCGAG
>NZ_PPHF01000051.1 GCF_002904335.1 Amycolatopsis sp. CA-126428
CGCCGGGCGGGACGTCGAACACGTCGGCCCGGTGCTCGACGGCGAGTTGATCGACGACACGTTGCCCCAGCCTCGGAGCCGGGCGGTCCCGGGCCGGGTGTCGACGTGGCGTCGAGTCGCCGACGCGGCCGGGCGGGTGTGGCGGTCCGGGCCGATGGTCCGGGCGCGGTCGCTGGCCGCCTACCGCGCGAGGAAGATCCCGCAGGATGTCATCCGGCTGGTGTGGTTTGTCGTGCGCGGGAACTGGCGGTGGCTGGTCAAGTTCTGGAACTGGGCGACCTACGCCGATCTTCGGGCCGACGCTCGCCGGGCGCGGCTGGCCGGGGATGCCGACGCCCGTCGGACGGCGCAGGAACTGATCCGGTCGGATGCCACGGCACGGTGGGCGAAGCTCGGCATTGCTTTGCGCCGGTTGGTGATCACGGTCCGCGTTGCCGCTCCGGTGGCGGCGGTGCTGTGGCTGGTGGAATCGGTGATGGACCGGGTCGACATGTGGCCGTGGCTGGCCGACGTCTACACGGGAGTGGAAACCGTGTGGTCGGCGGTGGCCGTGTCGGTCCCGGTCGTGTTGATGCTCGCACCGGTGGTGTGGGCCGTGGCCGCAGCGTTCGAGGGACGCGACCGGTCCCCGGGTGCAGGGTGGCTGGTACGGCCGGACCGCGATGACGCGGACTCGTGGATTGACGAGCGGATGATCAGCAAGGCGCTTGCGCACCTCGGTATCAGTCCGTTGGATCGGTTCTACCGTGACGGCGGGGAGCTGGTCTACACCGTGGCCGCGCGCAAGGACGGCGACGGGACGTTCGCTCAGGTCCGGTTGCCGCTCGGAGTGACCGCCGACATGGTCGCCGCCCGCCGGTCCAAGCTGGCCGCGAACCTCGGGCGGGCGTCGCTAGAAACGTGGCCTACCAAGGGAGATGAAGACGGAGTCCTTGACCTGTGGGTCGCTGACAAAGGCGTGCTGCGGGGCGGGGCCGGCGGATGGCCGTTGGTCCAGGATGGACAGGTTGACGTGTTCGAAGGTGTCCCGTTCGGATTGTCGCAACGCGGTGTGGTGATCAACGCGCCGTTGCTCGGGGTGAACTGGCTGATCGGAGGCCGCCCGGGGCAAGGGAAGTCTGCCGCGTTGCGGACGTTGCTGCTCGGCGCGGCACTCGACCCCACCGCCGAACTGTGGGCGTTCGTCATGGGCGAGTCGCCCGACTTCG
>NZ_PPHF01000052.1 GCF_002904335.1 Amycolatopsis sp. CA-126428
GGTCCTACGGGATCGAGCCGGACGCCGTGGTCGGCCATTCGCAGGGTGAGATCGCCGCGGCGTGTGTGTCGGGGGCGCTTTCGCTCGCCGACGCCGCGCGCGTGGTGGCGTTGCGGAGCCGGGTGATCGGCGAAGTGTTGTCGGGCAAGGGCGGCATGGTGTCGGTCGCGCTGTCCGAGCCGGTGGTTCGGGAGCGGATCGGCCCGTGGGGTTCGCGGATTTCGGTGGCGGTGGTGAATGGCCCGTCGTCGGTGGTGGTGTCGGGCGAAGTCGCGGCGCTGGACGAGCTGATGGCCTCGTGTGAGGCCGACGATGTGCGGGTCAAGCGGATTGCGGTGGACTATGCATCGCATTCGGGACAGGTCGAGGAGCTGAAGGGCCGGTTGCTGGCCGATCTGGCGCCGATCCGGCCGCAGCCGGGGAACGTGCCGTTCTTCTCGACGGTGACGGGCGACTGGCTCGACACGGCCGAGCTGGACGCCGGCTACTGGTTCACGAACTTGCGCGACACGGTGGTGTTCGAGTCGGCTGTTCGCGCGTTGTCCGGTGCGGGGTATGCGGCGTTCGTCGAGGTGAGCGCGCATCCGGTGCTCACGATGGCGGTGCAGGAGACTTTGGAAGAGGCCGGGACCGGGCCGTCGGTGGCCGTCGGCACGTTGCGCCGTGGCGAGGGCGGCCTGGAACGGTTCCTGACTTCGGTGGCCGAGCTGCACGTGCGCGGTATCAGCCCGGATTGGGACGCGGTGTTCGCGGCACACGAGCCGCGACGGGTCGACCTGCCGACGTACCCCTTCCAGCGACAGCGGTACTGGCCGACCATCGCCGTCGGCTCGGCGCCGGTGAAGGCCGGGGACCCCGCCGACGCCGAGTTCTGGAACGCCGTCGAAAGCGGCGATCTCGCCTCCCTGGCCGGCGAACTGGCCGTCGGCGAGGGCGAGCTTGGCGCGGTGCTGCCCGCGCTGTCGACTTGGCGGCGCAAGCACCGGGAAACCGCCACCATCGACTCCTGGCGGTACCGCATCGCCTGGAAGGCGAAGCCGGAAGGGCCCGCCCCGGCGCTCGGCTCGCGGGCGTTCCTGCTCGTGGTCCCCGCGACGCTGCGTGAGCACGAACAGGTGCGAGGCTGTGCCGACGCGCTCACCGCGGCGGGCGCCGAGGTGACGACGCTGGCCGTCACCGGCGGCGAGGCTCTCGACCCCGCCGCACTCGCCGGGCATGCCCCCGACGGCGTGCTGTCCCTGCTGGGGCTCGACGAAGAACCGGACCCGGCGCAGCCGACGCTGTCCCGCGGCCTCACCGCGACCCTGCGCCTGATCCAGGCGCTCGGCGAGGCCGGGGTCACGGCGCCGCTGTGGCTCGCGTCCCGGGGTGCGGTGGCCACGCACCGCGCCGACCCCCTCGTCTCGCCGGGCCAAGCGCAGCTCTGGGGCCTCGGCCGGGTGTTCGGCCTCGAACACCCCGACCGCTGGGGCGGGCTCGTCGACCTGCCCGCGTCGTGGGACGCGACCGCGCACCGGCGGTTCGCGGCCGTCCTGTCCGGTGTGGACGGTGAGGATCAGGTCGCCGTGCGCGACTCCGGGGTCTTCCTGCGCCGGCTCGTGCACGACCCGCTCGGCGACCGGGTCCCCGGCCGCGCCTGGGTGCCCACCGGCACGGCCCTGGTCACCGGCGGCACGGGCGCCATCGGCGGGCACCTCGCGCGGTGGCTCGCCCAGGCCGGCGCCGAGCACCTGGTGCTGACCTCGCGCGCCGGCTCGGCCGCGCCCGGCGCGACCGAGCTCGCGGCGGAACTGGCCGGCCTCGGCGCCCGGGTGACGATCGCGGCGTGCGACGTCGCCGACCGCGACGCGCTGGCGAACCTCCTGGACAAGCTCGCCGCCGACGGCGAGCAGGTCCGCACGGTGATCCACGCCGCCGGTGTCTCGACCCCGGCCGTGCTCGCGTCGACCACCCCGGCCGAGGTCGCGGCCACCATGGCGGCGAAGGTCGCGGGCGCGCGCAACCTCGGCGAACTGCTGGCCGACGAGCACCTCGACACCCTGGTGTTCCTGTCGTCGAACGCGGGGGTCTGGGGCAGCGGCAGCCAGGGCGCGTACGCGGCGGCCAACGCCTTCCTCGACGCGCTCGCCGAACATCAGCGCTCGCGTGGGGTCCGGGCGACCTCGGTCGCCTGGGGCGCCTGGGCCGGCGGCGGGATGGTCTCGGACCAGGCGGACGAGGAGCAGCTGAGCCGGCGCGGTGTCCACGCCATGCCGACCGAGCTGGCGCTGGCCGCGCTGCGGCAGGTGCTCGACCACGACGAGACTTTCGTCGCGGTCGCCGACGTCGACTGGGCCTTGTTTGCCCCCGGCTTCACCATGGCGCGGCCGCGGCCGTTGCTGGACGAGCTGCCCGAGGTCCGCGCGGCCCTCGCGGAGGCGGAGCCCGCCGTGGCGGCGGACCGGGGTGCGGCGCTCACCGCCGACCTCGCCGGCCTCCCGGCCGCCCAGCGGCGCCGGGTCCTGCTCGACCTCGTGCTCGACCACGTCGCCGCGGTGCTCGGCCACGCCGCCGGCAGCGCGCTCGACCCGGACCGGCCGTTCAAGGAGATCGGGTTCGACTCGCTCACCGCGGTCGAGCTCCGCAACCGGCTGACCGGGGCCACCGGGCTGAAACTGCCCGCGTCGCTCGTGTTCGACCGGCCGACGCCGAACGCGCTGGCCGAGTTCGTCGACGGCGAGCTGGGCGGCGGCGGCGAGGTGTCGGTGCTCGCCGAGCTGGAGCGGATCGAGTCCCTGATTTCAAGAATTTCCCCAGATGATGGTGCGCACCCCCTCGTCCTCTCCCGCCTTCGGACCATGCTGTCGGTGTTGGGTGAAGGTCAGGACAGGACGGATGGCGCCACCGTTGCGGAACAGCTCGACTCAGCCACCGATGACGAGATTTTCGAGTTCATCAACAAGGAGCTCGGCAGGTCTTGACCACCCACGGCGGGAATTCCGCCGTGCGCTCACCGAAGAGCTCGGAGGCGAGCCGGCCGCGATCGCGGTCCCGGCTCGCCCCAGCCGCATGCTTTCGGCCGTTTCGGCATCCACCCGGCGCAGTAGTGCACAGGCGAGGTTCGCATGGTGAACGAGAACAAGCTTCGCGAGTACCTGAAGCTGGTCACGGCGGATCTCCACGAGACCCGCCGCAGGCTCGAAGAGCTGGAGTCCGGCGCGCGCGAGCCGATCGCGATCGTCGGGATGAGCTGCCGGTTCCCCGGCGGGGTGCGGTCGCCGGAAGAGCTGTGGTCACTGCTGTCCGACGGGGTCGACGCGGTCGGGCCGTTCCCCGCGGACCGCGGCTGGGACCTCGACGCGCTGTACGACCCCGACGGTGCGCGGCCCGGCTCCAGCTACGTCGCCGAGGGCGGTTTCGTCGACGGTGTCGCGGAATTCGACCCGTCGCTGTTCGGGATGTCGCCGCGCGAGGCGACGGCGACCGACCCGCAGCAGCGGCTGCTGCTCGAGGCGTCGTGGGAGCTGTTCGAACGGGCCGGGATCGATCCGCTGTCGGTGAAGGGCAGCCCCTCGGGGGTGTTCATCGGCGCGGGTCCGTCGGGCTACGGCCACGGCGCGCAGGCGCAGGAGGACGTCGAAGGCCACCTGCTGACCGGCAACTCCGGCAGTGTGCTGTCGGGCCGCATCTCCTACACCTTCGGGCTCGAAGGACCGTCGGTCACTGTGGACACCGCGTGCTCGTCTTCGCTGGTGTCGCTGCACATGGCCGCGCAGGCACTGCGCAACGGCGAGTGCTCGCTCGCGCTGGCCGGCGGCGTCATGGTGATGGCGGCCCCCGAAGGGTTCGTGGAGTTCAGCAAGCAGGGCGGGCTCGCCCGGAACGGGCGGTGCAAGCCCTTTTCCGACGACGCCGACGGCACCGGCTGGGCCGAAGGCGTGGGACTGGTGCTGGTCGAGCGGCTTTCGGACGCCAAGCGCCGCGGCCACCGCGTGCTCGCGCTGCTGCGCGGCTCGGCCGTCAACTCCGACGGCGCGTCCAACGGGCTCACCGCGCCCAACGGCCCCTCGCAGCAACGTGTCATCCGGCAGGCGCTCGCCGACGCCCGGCTGAGCATCGCCGACGTCGACGCGGTGGAGGCGCACGGCACGGGCACCAAGCTCGGCGACCCGATCGAGGCGCAGGCGCTGCTCACCACGTACGGGCAGGGACGCGAGGCCGCCGAACCGCTGTGGCTCGGTTCGGTCAAGTCGAACTTCGGGCACACGCAGACCGCCGCGGGCGTCGCCGGCGTGCTGAAGATGGTGCTGGCGCTCCAGCACGGGATCCTGCCGAAATCACTGCACGGCGACCGGCCGTCGACGGAGGTGGACTGGACCGCGGGGAACGTCCGGCTGCTCACCGAGGCCCGGCCGTGGCCGGCGACCGGCAGGCCGCGCCGCGCCGGCGTCTCCGCCTTCGGGGTGGGCGGCACGAACGCGCACGTCGTTCTCGAACAGGCGCCGGACGAGGAAGCGGAGACCGGCGTCACCACCGCGTCTCCGGTCGTGCCGTGGCTGGTCTCGGGCAAGACCGCGGACGCCCTGCGGGCTCAGGCACGCGCGTTGCGCTCCACTGTGGACACAGAGGACCCGGCGGCGGTGGGCTTCGCGCTGGCCTCGACGCGCGCACGGCTGGAGCACCGTGCGGTGGTGCTGGCCGACGATCGTGCCGCGGCGCTCGACGCCCTGGCGGATGGCGAGTCGTCCGCCGGTGTGGTGTCGGGTGTCGTTTCGGGCGGTCGCTCGGCGTTTCTCTTCTCCGGTCAGGGTGCGCAGCGGTTGGGTGCGGGCCGGGAGCTGTATGAGTCGTTCCCGGTGTTCGCGAACGTGGTGGACACGGTGTGCGCGCACGTGGACGGGTTGCGCGAGGTGATGTTCGGCGAGGACGCCGAGCTGCTGAACCAGACGGCTTATACGCAGGCGGCGTTGTTCGCCGTCGAGGTGGGTTTGTTCCGGCTGCTCGAATCCTGGGGGGTGACCCCGGATTTCCTGGTGGGGCACTCGATCGGTGAGCTGGCGGCCGCGCATGTTGCGGGCGTGTTCTCCATGGAGGACGCGTGTGTGTTGGTGGCGGCGCGTGGCCGCTTGATGCAGGCCCTGCCCGCCGGTGGCGTGATGGTCGCGCTCCAGGCCACGGAAGACGAAGTGCTGCCTCTGCTGGTCGAGGGCGTCTCGGTGGCGGCGGTGAACGGCCCGTCGTCGGTGGTGCTCTCGGGTGATGAGGCCGCGGTCGAGTCGGTCGTGGCCCGTTTCCAGGGGCGTAAGACTCGCCGGTTGCCGGTGAGTCATGCGTTCCATTCGGCGCGGATGGAGCCGATGCTGGCGGAGTTCCGCCGGGTCGCCGAGACGCTGACCTATCAAGCCCCCGCGATTCCGGTCGTCTCCAACGTGACGGGGACACTGGCCGAGGACCTGACTTCGCCGGAGTATTGGGTCCGGCACGTGCGGGGAACAGTCCGTTTTCACGACGGCGTGACCTATCTGGCCGGTCAGGGTGTGACCCGGTTCCTGGAACTCGGACCCGACGGTGTGCTGACGGCGATGGCGGCGGAATCCGCCGAGGGCACCCTGGTCTCGGCACTGCGCAGGGACCGCGCCGACATCGAAAACCTGCTGACGGCGGTGGCTTCGCTGTACGTCGTCGGGCAGGACGTCGACTGGGCCGCGCTGTTCACCGGCACCGCCCGTGTCGACCTGCCCACCTACGCCTTCCAGCGCCGGCACTATTGGCTCGGCACCGCGCCCGCCGACCGGGGACCGGTCACGAGCGGGGGCGGCGCGGACGGGGACTTCTGGGACGCCGTCGAACGCCGGGACGTCGACACGCTGACCGCGGAACTCGGGCTCGGCGACGCCGGCCGGAGCACCCTGGACGAGCTGCTGCCGGTGCTGTCGTCGTGGCGCCGCAAACGCGACGAGCAGAGCCTGGTGGACTCCTGGCGGTACCGGGTCACCTGGAAGCCGCTCACCGGCGACCTCCCCGAGCCGGCTCGCGGCACCTGGCTGGTCGTGGCGCCGCCGGGCGAACCCGCCGACCGGCTCGTCGCGGGGATGCGCGGCAACGGCCTCGCGGTCGTGCACTTCCACCCCACCGAGACCAGCCGCGAGGCGCTCGCGGCGCAGCTTCGCGAGGTGGTCGAGGAGCACGCCGAAACCCCGTTCGACGGGGTGCTTTCCCTGCTGGGCCTCGACGAGAGCCCGCATCCGGAGTTCCCCGAACTGGCCATGGGACTGACGCTGAGCGTCACGCTCCCGCAGGCGCTCGGCGACGCCGGGATCGACGCGCCGCTCTGGTGCGCGACCCGCGGCGCGGTCTCGGTCGGCCGCTGGGACGGCGTGCTCCGGCTCGGCCAGGCGACGCTCTGGGGTGTCGGCCGGGTGACCGGACTCGAGTTCCCCGACCGCTGGGGCGGCCTGCTCGACCTGCCGGCGGAGCTCGACGCCCGCGCGGTGCGCCGGGTGTGCGGCGTGCTGACCGGCGCGGGGGAGAACGACCAGGTCGCGGTCCGGCCCTCGGGCGTCTTCGGGCGGCGGCTCGGCCGGGCCGAACCGGCGGGCGACGAGGTGTGGCGGCCGCACGGGACCGTGGTCATCACCGGCGGCACCGGCGCGCTCGGTGCGCGGGTCGCGCGGTGGGTCGCCGAGGCGGGCGCCGAGCACGTGGTGCTGTCGTCGCGGCGGGGCATGGACGCGCCGGGCGCGGCGGACCTGAAGGCCGAACTGGCGGCGACCGGCGTCCGGGTGAGCGTCATGGCCGCCGACGTCGCCGACCGCGCGGCGTGCCGGGCGTTGCTGGTCTCCGCGGGCCTGGACATCCCCGTGTCGGCGATCGTGCACGCGGCGGGGGTGCTGGACGACGGCGTGCTGGACTCCGTGACCCCCGAGCGGCTC
>NZ_PPHF01000053.1 GCF_002904335.1 Amycolatopsis sp. CA-126428
CGCTCAACAGCGACTCAATCAGCAGGTCGCGGCCTGATTCTGCTCTCGAGGTTGACACAAGGGGTGTCATGAGCGCTCCTCACGAGGCAGGCGGGTCGAAGCGGCCGTCGACGGCGGTCCAGCCACCGTCCACGGCCAGCACGGAGCCCGTCACGAACGACGAAGCATCCGAAGCGAGGTACACGACGGCGCCGGCGAGCTCGTCCGGACGCGCCCAGCGGCCCAGCGCGCCCTTCGCCGCGTACGCGTCGTACCACTCGGGGTTCGCCTTGATCTGCGCGGTCAGCGGGGTCTCGACGACGCCGGGCGCGATCGCGTTGACCCGGACGCCGGCCGGGCCGAACTCCGCGGCGGCGGTGCGGAACAGCTGGACCAGGCCCGCTTTCGTCGCCGCGTACGGGCCCTGGCCCGGCTCGACGGTCGTGCCGCGGATCGACGAGAAGCCGATGATGCTGCCGCGCCCGCGCGCGACCATGTCGGCGCCGAAGACGCGGACGACCTCGAACGTCACGCCGAGGTTCAGCGCGATGACGCGGTCGAACTCCTCGCGCGTGTAGTCGAGCAAGCGTTTGCGGACGTTGGTCGCGGCGGTCAGCACGACGATGTCCTGCGGGCCGAGGTCGGACGCGGCCTTGTCCAAAGCGCCCGGTTCGAGCAGGTCGAGCTCGTACGCCTCCCCCACGCCCGCCTCGCGCGCGGCTTCGAGGTCACGGTCGGCGCACACCACGTCGGCGCCGTGCGCGGCCAGCGCCCGCGCGGCTTCGCGGCCGATGCCGCCCGCGCCGAGCACGACGGCACGCCGTCCGTCCAGCCGGAACAACGTCGAATAGTTCACGGGCGCAGCACCGCCATCCTGGTCACGGTCAGCTCTTCGACGGCGAACCGCGGTCCCTCACGGCCGATGCCGGAGTCCTTCACCCCGCCGTAGGGCATGGTGTCCGAGCGGAAGCCGGGCACCTCGTTGACCACGACCCCGCCGACCTCCAGCTCGTCCAGTGCGCGAAACGCCGTCTTCAGGGACTTGCTGTAGACGCTGGCGTGGAGGCCGTAGCGAGAGGCGTTGACCGCGGCGAAGGCCTCGTCCACATCGGACACCGTGCGCACGCAGACGACCGGGCCGAAGATCTCTTCGTCCCAGGCTTCGACGCCGTCCGGGACGTCCAGGAGGACGGTCGGGCGCAGTACCGTGCCGTCCACCCCGCCGCCGACCCGGCGTGCGCCGGACTTCTCGATCCACGCGGCGACCCGGTCGGTGGAAGCGGGGTCGATCAGCGCCGACACCCGCGTCTTCTCGTCCCGCGGATCGCCGATGACGACCTCGTCGAGCCGGGCCAGCAGGCGGTCGGTGAACTCTTCGGCGACCGAAGCGACGACCAGCACCCGCTGGACCGAGATGCACGCCTGACCGGACGCGTAGAACCCGCCGCGCAGCACGGCGTCCACGGCGGCTTCCAGATCCGCGTCTTCGGCCACCACGAGCGCCGCGTTCGACCCCAGTTCCAGCAACGTCTTCGTCGGGGCCGCGTCGCGGGCGATGCGGTGGCCGACCGCGGCCGAGCCGGTGAACGACACCGCGCCGATGCGGCGGTCGGTGGTCAGCGCCGCGCCCACGGCCGCGTCGCCGGTGACCAGCTGGACCATCGCGGCGATCGGCGCGACCGACCGGACCAGGTGCACCAGCCACAGCGTGGCCAGCGGCGTCTGGGGTGCGGGCTTGACGATCACCGGGCAGCCGGCGGCAATCGCGGGCGCGATCTTGTGCGACGCCAGCAGCAGCGGGTAGTTGAAGCCCGCGATACCGACGACGACGCCGATCGGCTTGCGCTTCCAGAACCCGACCAGCCCGTCGCCCGAGGGCAGAAGGTCCAGCGGCACGGTTTCGCCGTGCAGCCGGGACACCTCTTCGGCGGCGGCTTCCCAGGTGACGATCGTGCGGGCGACCTCGACGCGGCAGTCGACCAGGGGCTTCCCGGTCTCCAGGACGAGGAGGTTCTCGAACTCCTCGCGGCGAGACCGGATCGCCGCGGCGACGTCGTTGAGCAGCGAACGCCGGACCCGCGAAGGCAGCGAAGCCACTTCGCGCGCGACGGCGACTGCTTCGTCCACCGCGCAAGTCGCCAGCTCAGGCGTACCGACCGGCGCGAGGCCGACGACGCTCCCGTCGTAAGGGAAAACGATTTCTTCGGCATCCACAGTGGACACCCAGCCGCCGCCGATCGGCAGGCCGTCCGGGTACTCAGGCATCGTCACCTCCGCGCAACCGGGCCAGTTCCGCGCGCAGGTTCGGCGCGGCTTCGAGAAGTTCCCGCGTGTATTCGTGCTGGGGCGTGTCGTAGACCTGCGAAACGTCGCCGAGTTCGACGATTTCGCCGCGGCGCATCACCGCGACCCGGTCGCAGACGTGCCGGACGACGCCGAGGTCGTGGGACACGAAGATCAGCGTCAGCGCGAACTGCTCCACCAGCGAGCCGAGCAGGTCGAGGATCTGGCCGCGCACGGAGACGTCAAGGGCGCTGACCGGCTCGTCGGCGATCAGCACGCTCGGGTTGGGCGCCAACGCGCGGGCGATCGAGATCCGCTGCCGCTGGCCACCGGAGAACTGGTGCGGGTAGCGCTGGGCGGCGTCGGCGGGCAGGCCGACGGCGGCGAGCAGTTCGGCGACGCGGTCGGGTTCCCGGCGGCCCATCGGCTCGGAAACGATGTCGCGCACGCGCATCCGCGGGTCCAGCGAGCCCATCGGGTCCTGGAAGACGATCTGCAGTTCGGACCGCAGGAAGCCGAGGCGGCGTTCGGGCAGGTTGTCGATGCGCCGGCCCTGGAACGAGACCGTGCCGGCGGTCGGCTTGTCGAGCGCCGCCAGCAACCGGACCAGCGTGGACTTGCCGGAACCGGACTCCCCCACGATGCCGAACCGCTGCCCCGCCTCGACGGCGAAGCTGACACCGCGCAGCGCGTGGACGTCCCGCCGGGCGTACCGGCGTTCGAGGTCGCGGACTTCGATGATGGTCATCGCCGGGCCTCCAGATCCGAGGCGTCCAGCAGCTTCCGCGTGTAGGCATGCGAAGGCGCCGTCAGCACTTCGCGCGTCGAGCCCGCTTCGACGATCTCACCGTCCAGCATCACCAGGACGCGCTCGCACACCGAAGCCACGACGGCGAGGTCGTGCGTGATGAACAGCAACGCGCTTTCGGCGGGCAGCGACGTCTTGATCAGCGAAAGGATCTGGGCCTGCACGGTGACGTCGAGGGCGGTGGTCGGCTCGTCGCAGATCAGCAGCGCCGGCTCGTTCGCCAGCGCCATCGCGAGCACGACCCGCTGCCGCTGCCCGCCCGACAGCTGGTGCGGGTACGCGCGGGCGGTGCCCGGCAGGCCCACCGCATCGAGGAGCTCTTCGGCGCGGTGACGGCGTCCGCGCAGGCGCCCGGGCTCGGTGACCTGGCGGCCGACGCGCATGGCCGGGTTCAACGCCGTCATCGGCTCCTGGAACACCATGGCCAGCTCGTCACCGCGCAGCCGCGACAGGTCCTTTTCGGACATTCCGAGCAGCTCGCGGCCGCCGAGCCGGATCGAGCCGGACGCGCGCAGCTCCTCGGGCAGCAAGCCCATGATCGACAGCGCCGTCAACGACTTCCCGGACCCGGACTCCCCGATCAGGCCGACGCGCTCACCCACGCCGATCTCGAAGGAAATGCCGCGGACGAGCGAAGAAACGCTGAGGCCCGAAACCGAGAGCGTCGTCATACGCGGGCCGCCAATCGGGGATCCAGGCGGTCGCGGAGGCCGTCGCCGAGGAGGTTGAAGCCGAGGACGGCGACGGCGATCGCGATGCCCGGCACCAGCGCCAGCCGCGGCTGCACGGTCAGCAGTTCCTGCGATTCCTGCAGCATCCGGCCCCACGACGGCGTCGGCGGCCGCGTGCCGAACCCGAGGAACGACAACGCCGCTTCGGCGAGCACGGCGATCGCGAACGACACCGAGGCCTGCACGATCAGCAGGCCGGAGATGTTCGGCAGCACGTGCCGCAGCGCGATGTTCAGCCGCGACCGCCCGCCCGCGCGGGCCGCGAGCACGAACTCGGTGCTCATCACCTGCAGCGTGCCGGAGCGGGCGATCCGGGCGAACGACGGAATGGTGGCGATGCCGATGGCGACCATCGCGGTCAGCGTGTCGGCCCCGAACACGGCGCCGAACATGATGGCCAGCAGCAGCGCGGGGAACGCCAGCACGAGGTCGTTGACCCGCATGACGAACTCGCCGAGCCATCGCGGGGACATCCCGGCCAGGACCCCCAGCGGCGTGCCGATGACCGCGGCGATCCCGACGGCGACGACCCCGACGTACAACGTCGTCCGCGCGCCGACCATGAGCTGGCTCAGCAGGTCCCGGCCGAATTTGTCGGTGCCGAACCAGTGGGAGCCGGTGAAGCCGAGCAGCCGGTGGGCCGCGTCGACCTTCACCGGGTCGAACGGCGTCCACGCGAACGACAGCAGCGCGGCCAGCACCACCAGGCCGACGAGGATCCCGCCGATCAGGAGATTGCGCATCACGAACCCCGCAATCTCGGGTCGAGCACGGTGTAGAGGAGGTCGACGACGAAGTTGACCAGCAGCACGCCGACCACCAGCACGAGCACGATCCCCTGCACGGTCAGCAGGTCACGCGCGGAGACGGCGTCCAGCAGCATCGAACCCAGGCCCGGCAGCACGAACACGCGCTCGACGACGACGGCGCCGATCAGCAGGGTCGCCAGCTGCAGGCCGAGCACGGTGACCACCGGCACCGACGCGTTGCGCAAGCCGTGGCGCACCAGCGCCTGCCCCGGCCGGAGGCCCTTCGAGCGCGCGGTGCGCAGGTAGTCCTGGCCGAGCGTGTCGAGCACCGCCGACCGGACATAACGCGTGAGCACCGCGCCCTGCACCAATCCCAAGGACAGCGCGGGGAGCACCAGGCCGCGGAAGAACTCGCCGAAGTCCTGGTCCGGCGGCGTCCACCCGCCCGAAGGCAGCCAGCGCAGCCGCACGGCGAAGATCTGCACGAGGATGATCCCGGCGAGGAACGCGGGGATCGCGACACCGATCTGCGACAGGCCCGAGACGCTCGCGCCGGCCGCTTTCCGGTGCTTCACCGCGGCGAACGTGCCCGCGGGGATCGCGATCACCAGAGCCACCAGCATGCCCGCGCCGACCAGCCACAACGTCACGCCGAGGCGGTCGAACAGCTGGGGGCCGATCACGTCCCGCGTCACGTACGAACGGCCGAAGTCGCCGTGCAGCACGCCACCGATCCAGTCGAAGTACTGCGTGACCAGCGGCCGGTCGATGCCGAACTCCGCGCGCGTCTTGGCGAGCAGCTCCGGCGTCGCGTTGACGCCGAGCGCGACCTGCGCCGGGTCGCCCGGCAGCACGGCCATGAACAGGAACACGACGATGGACGCGACCAGCACGCTGACCACGAAGATCGCCACCCGGCGCAGCACCCTGGCCGTCATCGCGGCGCCAGCCCGGTGAGGTCGAAGGACTCGCTGACCTGGTTCTGCACGAACCCGCCGACCTTCGCCTTCGCGACGATGACGTTGGGGAACAGGAACAGCCAGTCCGCGGCCGCGTCGGTGTTCAGCTGCCGCGCCACCTGCTTCATGTCCGCGACCTGCTGCTCCGGCGTCCCGCTGTCGGCCTCGGCGAGCAGCTGCCGGACGCGCTTGCCGTCGTAACCCCAGTAGTACTTCGGCTTCCCGAACGTCGTGATGTCCCGGGCCTCGACGTGCTGGATGATCGACAGGTCGTAGTCGTGGTCGGTGAACACCTGCTTGAGCCACACCGCCGGGAAGTCGAGCGGCTCGATCGTGGTCCGCACGCCGACGTCGGCGAGCTGCGACTGGACGACCTGCGCCGCCGACACCGCGTACGGCAGGTTCGGGATCCGCAGCCGCAGGTTCAGGTTCGTCGCGCCGGCTTCGGAGAGCAGCGCCTGGGCCCGCGCGGGATCGAACGGGTGGACGTTCGCCAGGTCCTCGTACCACGGGTCGGTCGGCGGGACCATGCTGCCGATCAATGTGCCGCGGCCCGCCCACGCCGTGTCCAGCAGTGCCTTCCGGTCGATCGCGTAGGTCAGCGCCTGGCGGACGCGGACGTCGTTCAACGGCGGCCGCGCGTTGTTCATGGCCAGCGTGACTTCGGAGTTCGTCGTGCCTTGGACGACCTGGAACCGGTCGTCGGCCTGGAACTGCGGGACCGAATCGGGCGCGGTGATCGCGGAGATGACGTCGATGCCGTTGCTGAACAACGCATTGTTCAGCGCGGTCGGGTCCTTGATGTACTTGAGGACGACCGTGCCGTACGCCGGTTTCCGGCCCCAGTACGCGGGATTCGCCTTCAGCACCACGGAGTCGCCGCGCTTGCGCGCCGCCACGACGTACGGCCCGGTGCCGACGGGCTTGTTCGCCAGGTCGGTGACGCCGGTGGGGCTGAACATCGCGCCGAGCCGGCTGGTGAGGCTGAACAGCCAGCCGTTCGACGGCTTCGAGAGCACGACCCGCGCGTGGTCCGGCGCCACGACGTCGACGTGGTCGATGACGTCCATGTTCGCCTTGATCGAGATCGTCCAGTCGGTCTTCACCCGCAGGAGCGAGAACTTGACGTCCTCGGCGGTGAAGGGGGCGCCGTTGCTGAACCTGACGCCCGGCTGCAGCTGGAAGTCGTAGGTCTTCCGGTCCGGGCTGATCGTCCACGACTTCGCGAGCAGGGGCACGACCTTGCCCTGCGCGTCGAGCTTCACCAGGCCTTCGTAGACGTTGTAGAGCAGCGCCTGCGGGATGGCGGCGCCGTCGGTGCGGGTGAAGTCGAAGTTCGCCGGTTCCGCCGTGAAGCCGACGGAAAGCGTGTCCGGACCAGCGGAAACGCTGGCCGACGAGCCGGCCGAGCACCCGGACACCACGAGCAGCAGCGCCGCTGCCAGCACGTGAAGTCGGGCTTTCATTCGGCCTCCAGATAAGTACACTGGTCTGACCAGTAGCCTGCACGCGACGGACGTCGAGGTCAAGGGATGCGGTTCGAACCGGTGGCTCCGGTCCGCGCGTACGAGCGGGTCGTCGAGCAGATCGAGCAGGCCGTGGTCAGCGGCACGCTCAAGCCGGGGGAACGCCTGCCGAGCGAGCGGGAGCTGATGACGCAGTTCGGCGTCGGCCGCTCGACGATCCGCGAAGCCCTGCGCGTGCTGCAGGCGGCCGAGATGATCCGCTCGCGGCCCGGGGACCCGCGCGGCCCGGAGGTGCTGGCCGCCTCGCCCGCCGCGTTGCACCGCTCGATGCACCGGCTCGCGCGCGCCGACCACGTCGGGCTCGCCGAACTGCTGCAGTTCCGGATGATCCTCGACGGCTCGGCGCACCTGCTCGCGGCCGGGCTCCGCACCGAAGAGGACCTGACCGGCCTCGACGCGGCCCTGGAGTCGATGCGCGAAGGCGTTTCGCGCGGCTACGCCGAGTTCAGCCGCGCCGACGTCGCCTTCCACGAGGTGATCGCGCGCATCTCCCGCAATCCGTTGCTGGTGGTCAGCGAGGAAGTCGTGCGCGGGGTCGTGCTCGAACTGATCGAGGACAAGCTCGAGCACGCCAGCAACCGGACGTCGCTGATGCGCACCTGGCTCGCCCACCACGCCGAGGTGCTCGACGCGATCCGCGCGGCCGACGGCGCCGGCGCGGCGCACCTGGCCAAACAGGCGTTGTACGACAACTACGCCGAATACGTCCCCGCCGGGCAACGGCCTCTGCTCACGCCGTTGCTGCGGCCCTAAACTCGGCCAGGTGGATTCGGCGAAACGGGACGGCGTCGGCCTCGCGCTCTCGGGCGGCGGCTACCGCGCAATGCTCTTCCACGCCGGTGCGCTCTGGCGGCTCAACGAGCTCGGCTGGCTGCCGAAGCTGACCACCGTCTCCAGCGTCTCCGGCGGTTCGATCGCGGCGGGCGTGCTGGCGCACGCGTGGAGCAAGCTGTGGTTCGGCGCGGACGGCGTGGCGGAGAACTTCGGCAAGGAGGTCGTGCAGCCGATCCGGAAGCTGGCCCGCACGAACCTCGACGTCCCGGTCACGCTGAAGGCGATGCTGATGCCGTGGCGCAGTGCCGGCGAGGAACTCGCGCGCCGCTACGCGAAGCACCTCTTCGGCGACTGCTGCCTCGCGGACCTCGACCCGGCCGGGCCGCACTTCGTGTTCACCGCGACCAGCCTGCAGGACGGCTCGCTGTGGTGGTTCTTCCGGCAGCCGGGCCCGCACGGGCAGATCTCGCTGGCCACCGCGGTCGCGGCGTCGTCGGCGTTCCCGCCGATGCTTTCGCCGGTGGTGATCCCCGATCCGCACCGGCCCGGCCGCAAGATCGTGCTCAGCGACGCCGGCGTGTACGACAACCTCGGCCTCGACCCGATCGAGAACCAGCGGGCGACCGTCCTGGTCAGCGACGCGGGCAAGAAGATGAAGCACGAGGACCGGCCGCGGCACAACTGGCCGATGCAGCTGCTGCGCGTGCTGACCGTGATGGACAACCAGGTCCGCGAGCTGCGCACCGGCTCGCTGCTCAAGTCCTATGAGGACAAGACGTACGCCGGCACGTACTGGGCGACCTACAGCGACATCGAACACTTCGAGCTGCCGGACGCCCTGCCGGCCCCGATCGCGCAGACCCGGGAACTCGCCGAGACGAAGACCCGGCTGACCAGGATGTCCGAGACGACGCAGGACCAGCTGATCAACTGGGGGTACGCGGTCTGCGACGCGGGCATGCGGCGCTGGGTCTGTCCCGGAACCGGGCTCAAGCCGGAGTTCCCGTACCCGGCCTCAGGCGTCGGCTAGGTTCGCGTAGACGACGATGTTGTCCTGGTAGCTGTGCTCGGCGTGGTCGAACACGCCACCGCAGGTGATCAGCCGCAGTTCCGGCTTGGCGCTGTTGCCGTAGACGGCGTCGCGGGGGAACGTGTCCTTCGGGACCTGGGTGACGCGGTCGACGACGAACTTCAGCTGCCGGCCGTCGCTGCGGTCGATGTCGACCTCGTCGCCGGGGACGAGGTCCTTGAGCTTGAAGAAGATGCCCGGTTTCTTGTCGCCGTCGACGTGGCCGAGCACGATCGCCGGGCCGACGTCGCCCGGCACCGGCGAAAGCTTGTACCAGGCCGCCTGCATCGGCGTGCGCACCGACGGGACGGAGATCGAACCGTCGGGCTTCACGGCGACGGCCAGCAGGCTGGACTCCGCGCCGATCTTCGGGATCTTCACGGACGTCGGCCGGAGCCCCTTGAACGGCACGGTCACCGGAACCGACGCGGGCGCGGGCGCGGGAGCCGCGGCTTTCGGCGGCTCGGCGGTGCCGCACCCGGCCAGGGCCAGCACCAGGGCAAGCGCCGCGCCCGCCCGGCGGGCCGTCACCAGGCCGTGCCGCCGAAGCCCGTCTCGACCCCGCCCTTGGGCGCGACCTTGACCTGGGCCTTCGGAGCGGCGTTGCCGGCGGGAGTGGTGCTGGTTGCGGTGGTGAGCGGCGCGGTGCTCGACGCCGGGGAACTGGACGAGGGCGTGCTCGCGCTCGTCGTGGTGCTCGTGGCCGTCACGGTCGAGGTCGGCGGCTGCAGCTTCTGCTCGAAGTCGACCGTGCCGTTGCCCTCTACGCCACCGCAAGTCCAGCTGAACTTCGCGCTGGTCGTGCCGGCCGGGGCGGCCACCACCCGGACGGAGTAGTTCCAGAGGCCGTTGGCCTCGTCCTGGTCCGGGCCGCTGGTGAGGCTCAAGTACTGGGTCGCCACTTCGCCCGGCTGGCCGGCCGCGCAGACGATGACCAGGATGCCCTCGCCGCCGACACCGACGAAGCCGTGCCCGGTGTTGTCCTGGTAGTCGGCCTTGGGCACTTCCTGGACGGGCTTGTCCGCTTCGGCCTCGACCTTGGGCGCGATCCGCTTTTCGGTGGTCTTGACGTCACCGTTCGTGCTCGGCGGCGCCTTCGTCGTCGAGGTGGCCGAAGTGGACGAAGGCGCCGTGGTGCTCGCCGGGCTGCTCGAGGTCGAGGTTTCCGAAGTGGACGGGGTGGTTTCCGTGGGCGACGTGCTGGTCTCGTCCTGCGCCAGCGCGGCGGGCGCGGCGGCGAAGGTGATCAGCGCACCGGCGGACACGATCCCCGCGACCCGGCTCAACGTTCTACCCACGGTGACTCCCAACGCCGGATGACCTACGACGTCGCGACTATCGGCTGTTCACCCGTCTGCGTTACTCCGGGAGGGCGAACGCCAGGTCGTCCCACAGGTCTTCCGGGTCCTCCAGGCCGACGCTGAACCGGATCAGCCCGGCCGGGACGCGCTCCTCGCCCGCCAGCCACGCCCGCCGCTCGACCAGGCTCTCGACGCCGCCGAGGCTCGTCGCCGACCGGATCAGCCGGACCGACGCGCAGAAGCGGTCCGCCGTCTCGGCGTCGGCCAGGTCGAAGGAGACCATCATCCCGAAGCCCGGGTAGCGCACCCGCCGCACCGCGGGGTGCCCGGCGAGCCGCTCCGCCAGCAGCGCGGCGGTGCGCGACTGCTCCGCGAGCCGGACGGGCATGGTCCGCAGCCCGCGCAGCGCGAGCCAGGCTTCGAGGGCGCCCGGCGTCGACCCGACCCGCGTCCGCGCGCCCCGCAGCTCGGCCGCGACTTCCGGGTCCTTGGCGACGGTGATGCCCAGCAGCAGGTCGCTGTGCCCGCCGATGAGCTTGGTCGCGCTGTGCACGACGACGTCCGCGCCCAGCTCGAGCGGCCGCTGCCGCAACGGCGTCGCGAAGGTGTTGTCGACGACGACCCGGCCGCGCGCGGCCGCCGCGATCGGCTCGATGGCCATCACGTCGAGGGTCGGGTTGGTGGGCGACTCCAGCCAGACCAGGTCGGCCGTCGCGGCCTCGGCGACCCAGGCCTCGGTGTCCGTCGGCTCCAGCTCGGTGACGGCGAGCTTGCCGAGCTTCTGCGCGTGGGCCAGCACCCCGCGCGTGACGGCGTAGCTGAACGTCGGAACGGCGACCCGCGACCCGACCGGCAGCAGGTCCAGCACCGCGGACAGGGTGGCGACCCCGGACGCGAACGCCGTCGCCTCGCCGCCTTCCAGCGCCCCGACGGCTTCCTCGAGCGCGTGCCAGGTCGGCGTCCCGTCGCCGCGCGCGTACGCGAAATCGCCACCGGCCTGGTAGGTGCTGGTGGCGACGAGCGGGGTGTTCAGCGGCTCACCGGGACCGTGCGGCCGGCCGGCGGCGATGGCCTTGGTGCGGGGCGTCCAGTCGTCCATCCGCCCACGGTAACCGCCGTTCGTGGCCCGGTCGTGAGTGGTAATGAGGGTTCTAACCCTCATTACCACTCACGACCTGCGGTAGGGGGCCTCAGTGCGCGTACACCTCGAACTCGTACAGCGAGTAGCCGTACTTGGTGCCGCGCTGGACGCCCTGCAGCTTGACGAACCGGGCCGGGGTCGCGGCGAACGCGAGGTTGTCCTGCCCGCCGTCGCCGTCGGTCACCACGGCCGCGTCCGTCCAGGCGACCGCGTCCGGCGAGAGCTGGATCTTGTAGCCCTTGCCGTAGGCGGACTCCCAGTTGAGCATCACCCGCGAGACCTGCTGGACCGAACCGAGGTCGACGGTGATCGCCTGGTCGTCGCTCCAGTCGCTGGCCCAGCGGGTCGAGGCGTTCCCGTCGATCGCGTTGGACGCCGGCGAGTTGTAGAAGCCGGACTCGGCGCTGGTGGCGCTGACCGTCTTCGTCGCCGCGAGGTTCGCGACGTTGTCCCCGCGGTGCGCGGCGTACTCGACGACCTGCTGGAACGTCGGGCGGTTCTGCCAGCTGATCTTGTCCTGCGTGATGCCGCCGAGCGGGTTCTGGATGATCGAGTCGGCACACCACTGGTCACCGGCCGAGCAGTTCGCGTCACCGGGGTAGACGGTGTTCGCGGCCTGACCGGCGGCCGTGGTCAGCGAGTCGACGAGCGCCTGGCGGCACGCGGTCACGTCGCCGCCGCCGCAGAACGTCTGGGCGAGCGGGCCCGCCACCGGCTGGCCGAGTACCTGGCGGATGTCCTTGCTGACGTAACCCCACCAGCCGAACTGGAACGACGAGCCCTTGTGGGGCTGCCCGGTGTGCTGGCCGTTGCCGTTCTGCCAGCCGGACGGGCTTTCGTTGATGCCGAGCACGCTGGTCATCGCGTTGTAGGCGGGGTCGCCCATGCCCGGCTTGAACTCGGCCTGGACCAGCAGCGGCCACCAGGCGTCGAAGATGCGGATCGCGTCGGCGTCCGCGTACGCCTTGCTGCCCGGCGAGGTCTCCGTGCGCAGCTGGCCGTGGGAGAGCCACGTCTTGAGCTTCGCCTCGGCGTCCGCCGCCGCACCGGTGGCCGGTGTCTTGTCGAGCACCTGCAGCAGCAGCGGCAGCACGCGCTCGGCACGCAGGTCGGCCAGCGCGGCCTCCGACATCGCCTGGGTCAGGTTGACCCGGGTGACCTTGGTGCCGCTGGTGATGAGCTTCTTCACCCGGGAGTCGAGCAGGTCGACGCGGTGCACGGCCGACTTGTCCGCGCCGGCCGCCGCGTAGCCGTTGGCCTGGGCGTTGTTCCAGCTGACGTAGTAGTCCTGGTTGATCGACTGCGGGTGCTGCGACGCCGGCGTGTAGTTCGCGACGTTGCCCGCCGGGTTCCAGCCCACCCAGTCGTGGCCCTGGTCGCCCCACACCGGCATGTTCGGGTCCACATCGGACTGCCGCACCGGGTTGGCCCCGGAGTTGAAGTAGGCGATGTCCTTGGAATCGGCGTAGAACCAGTTGAACGTGAAGTTGATGTCCTGCGCGGCCCGCTGGAAGTCCGCCGCGGACTTGACGAAGGTCGGGTCGTTGAGCTCCTGGAAGCCGATGAGCGAATCGACTTCGTGGAAGTAGGACGACCGCAGCGCCGCGTACGCCACCGGCTTGCCGCCGACCGTCGCCCGGCTCTGCACCGGCCCGTACTTGGTCCGGTAGCTGCGCAACGTGTACGAGCCCGCCGCGGTGCCGTCGGCCAGGGTCGGCTTCCAGGCGTTCTTGACCTCGACGGTGTCCATCGGGACGCACTTGCCCTGGTAGGTGTAGTAGTTCGAGTCCTTCGTCGGCGCGTTGCCGCTCGGGTCGCACAGCTGCAGCGCGTAGGTGTCGATGATGTCCTGCGCCGACGTCGTCGCGCTCCACGAGTAGTCCTGGCCGCGGCCGAGGAGCGTGTACATGCTCAGCCCGGCGAAGGCCGCGCCGCGCGAGCTGATGCCCGGGCCCTGCAGCTCCTGCAACAGCAGCAGCTGCGGGGCGAAGTACCCGGTCTGCGGGCCGAACACCGCGACCGGGTGGCCGCTGGCGGTCTTCGCGCCGGAGACGAGCAGCGCGTTGGACATGCCGTGCTTCTCGCTCAGCATGTTCGCCGGCAGCACGCCGTTCTCGAACATCCCGCGGGCGGGCTCCAGCTCGGCGGGCGCGGCGACGTCCACAGTGGACGGCGTCGCGGTGGACGCCGAGCCGGTCTTGTCGAACACCAGCGGCTGCGGGGTCACCGAGTTCTTGTCCGGCAGGGCGCGGCCGGCCGCGTTGGCCGGCGTCTTGCCGTACGGGAAGGTCTGCCCGTCGTGCAGCGTCTTGACCGCCTCGGGGTCATCCTCCGCGCGGAGGCTCTGCCACACCTTCTCGCCCTGCACGACGCCGTACTTCTCCTGCAGCGAGAGCTTCGCGATGGCGTTCTGGACCTCGCCGCCGCCGCCCGCGCCGAACTCGGCGCCGATCAGCGAGGCGAGCGCGACCAGGTCGGTCAGCTTGAACGGGTCGATCGACCCGGCGTTGGTGATCGAGTCGACGTGCCCGGTCAGCACGTACTCGCCGGGGAAGTACCGGCCGTTGTAGGAGTCGCTGATGTACTTGTTGATGCCGTCCACGTAGGCCTGCGCGTCGGCGAGGCCCTGCGCACCGCGCGGGCCGCTGGCGGCCGTGCGGTCGATCTGCGCCTGCAGCTCGGCTTCGGTGTACGGCGCGTTCGCGAAGAACTGCTGCTCGAGCTCGCGGTTGGCTTCGGCGCCACCGGCGAACGAGGTGACCTGGCCGCGGGCGGCGTGCCGCAGCACGTCCATCAGCCACAGCCGGTCCTGCCCGGCCGCGTAGCCGGCGCCGAACTCGGTGCCGGCGCGGGTGGTCCCGGTGATGTGCGGGACGCCGAGCGCCTTGTCCCGCACGATCGTGACGTCCGCCCGCGGCTTCGTCGTGCTCGCCACCTGGTCGGCCGGGACGCCGAACGAGGAGTCGTTGAAGTACTGGTTGATCGCGCCGGTGGTCAGCGTCTTGTAGCCGCCGGCCAGCGAGGAGTACTTCCCGAGCTGGTCGGCCGAGTGCGCCGGGCGGGTGCCGAGCAGCTTGTGCGCCAGGATTTCCGCGAGGGTGGCGCTGCCCTGTTCGCCGGGCGGGAGGATGTCGCTGCACTGCCCCCCGCAGTAGTCGTCGGGCGACACGGCCGCTTGCGCGGCCGGCGCGGTGACGGCGACCTGGGTCAGTCCGGCCACGAGGGCCCCCAGTGCCGTTACGGTCAGGGCGCGGATGCGACGTCGCATGCCGGGCTCCCCTCAGTCCAGAAAAGTGACGAAGCGCACGCTACCCAGCAGTAGGCTAAGTGTGAAGACTTTTCGCGTTTTTCCCCTCCTTGGGCGTAGTCCGATCGGCGCAGCCTCCGGAGCGTCGGTACGGTGAGCCCTATGACCTTGGAAAAGCCCCTCATCGACCCCCCGGATGGACCCCCGCCGGCCGACCTCGAGATCACCGACCTCACCGTCGGTGACGGCGCGGAGGCCACGGCGGGCAAGTCCGTCACCGTGCACTACGTCGGTGTCGCCCACTCGACCGGCGAAGAGTTCGACGCGTCCTGGAACCGCGGCGAGCCGCTGCGCTTCGGCCTCGGTGCCGGCCAGGTCATCTCCGGCTGGGACCAGGGTGTCGCGGGGATGAAGATCGGCGGCCGCCGCAAGCTGGTGATCCCGCCGCACCTGGGCTACGGCGACCGCGGCGCGGGCGGCGTGATCAAGCCCGGCGAGACCCTCATCTTCGTCGTCGACCTGGTCGGCGTGAACTGACTTCCGCACATTTCCGGCAAACCGGCCCCGGCGCGACCGCGCCGGGGCCGGTTTTTGCTCCAAGCAGCGCCTTTCGGGCCCTCGAGCCGTCACTACGCTCGGAAGTGATCACCGGCCGCCACCGCCGGTGCGCGACAAGGGGGATCCACCGATGCGCGTTCGCGCTGTGCTTTCCGCTGCCCTTCTGACGTTGGCCGCCGGGCTCGCCACCGCGCCACCGGCTTCGGCCGTGGCCAACGGCGCCGACGTTCCGGCGGGCCAGTTCGGCTTCGCCGCGAAGCTCACCATGACGGACATCCCGAAGCCCAACGGCACGAAGTACAACAGCGCGTGCTCCGGCGCGCTGATCGCCGCGCAGTGGATCATCACCGCAGGTCACTGCTTCCACGACGCCAACCGCAACCGCGTCTCCGGGCCGGTGCCGTACCCGACGTCCGTCCTGCTCGGCACGGTCGACCAGAACACGCCCGGGGTGACGCGCAACGTCGTCACCGTCTACCAGGCGAGCGCCAACGACATCGCGATCGCCACCCTCGACGCGGACGTAACCGGCATCACACCGCTGACGATCAACCGGGTCACGCCCTCGGCCGGCCAGCTGCTGACCCTCGCCGGCTGGGGCAGCCTCACCTCGGTCAACCCGGCCCCCTCGACGAAGCTGCAGCAGGGGACGGTGCAGGTCGGCCAGGTCGCCGCCGCGACGCTCGGTGTCCAGGGCGTCGCCCCGACGTCGACGACGAGCGCCTGCGTGTACGACTCGGGCGCGCCGTACTTCGTCGCGGGCGGCTCCGGCGGGCAGCTGGTGTCGGTCGAGTCGACCGGCCCGGACTGCCCGCACCACCAGCTCGAGACCACGTCCCGCGTGGACGTCGTCGCGGACTGGATCGCCGCGCACACCGGCTGACCCGGCGCCGGGCGTCACCCGATGGTCCACCGGGTGACGCCCGGCCAGGGAATTCCCCGCCCGCGGCGGCGGCCCTAACGTCGAAATGCCGACCACCGATTCGACGAAGGGGAAGAATGCGCCTGCGCGCCCTGCTCGCCGCTGCCGTTTTGACCGTCTCCACCGCTCCCGCCGCCTGGGCCGTCGCCCACGGTTCCGACGTCCCGCCGGGGCAGTACGGGTTCGTCGCGAAGCTCGCGATGACGAAGATCCCGCGCCCGGACGGCTCGACGTACAGCAGCTACTGCACGGGCGCGCTCATCGCGCCCGCGTGGGTCCTGACGACCGGCCACTGCTTCCACGACGCCCACCGCGACCGCGTCTCGGGCAAGACCCCGTACCCGACGACGGTGACGCTGGGCCTGACCGACGAAGCCACGGAATCGGGCATCGCCCGCCGGGCGACCGAGGTCCTCCAGGCCAAGGAGAACGACGTCGCCCTGATCCGCCTCGACTCCCCGGTGACGACGGTGCCACCGCTCACGGTGAGCCGCGCGGCCCCGAAGGTCGGCCAGCAGCTGACCCTGGCGGGCTGGGGCAGCCTGACGAACGCGGACCCCAAGCCCGCCACCCGCCTCCAGCAGGGCACGGTGGCGGTGGCGAAGGTGGATCCGACGACGCTGGGCGTCCGCGGCGCGGCCCCGGAGATCACCACGAGCGCCTGCACGTACGACTCCGGAGCGCCCTATTTTTCGGGCAACGAGCTGGTCTCCTTGGAGGCAACGGGCCCGGATTGCCCCCACGCGGGCATCGAGACGACGAGCCGGGCGGACGTCATAGCGGACTGGATCGCCACCCACACGGCGTAACTTCGCCCAGGGCGAACACAAGTGACTTAGCCCACGAACCGCCTCCCAGACCACGCTGGGAGGCGACGTGAGGCACCGTGGGGGTCCGGGGGCTCGGCCCCCGGGAAACACAAGGCCAATGGGAAGGGCCCCGATCGCGCTAGCGATCGGGGCCCTGAACAGCGTGGGCGAGGAGGGAGTTGAACCCTCACGTCCTTTCGGACACACGGACCTGAACCGTGCGCGTCTGCCATTCCGCCACTCGCCCGAGTGCGTCTCTCAAGCAGCGAGGAGAAGACTAGCAGGTGCTTTGAACAGCTTTCACCGGGGGCCGTGTAGAGGCTGGCTCACCCGGATAGGATCGATGCGGAAGCACACGTGTGAGGAGGTTTTCCCCGGTGGGCCGCGCCGAACGATTCGACAGGCGACTCGAGAACCTGGTGGGGAACACTTTCGCGCGCATGTTCGGTGGCAACGTCGTCACGCAGGAAGTGGCGATCGCCCTGGAGCGGGAGAGTGAGGAGAACGTTCGTGAGCTGGCAGGCGGTCGGCAGCTCGCCCCCAATCACTACATCGTGTCCCTGGGGGCGGCTGACCACGAGCGCATGGCCGGTGACGAGCAACGTGTCACCCAGGTGCTGGCCAAGGCGGTGGCGGAACACCTCGCCGCCGAAGGCCTGGACACCTATGGTGACGTCGTCGTATCACTCGAGCGCAACGAGGCGCTGCATACTGGACAGTTCAAGACCCGTTCGTCCGTCGATCCCGACGCCCGCCCCTCAGGCGCCGGTTCACCGCGGTCGGCACGACCCAGCAACGCAGGAGACCCAGCAATGAGCCAGCCCCCCGGCTACGGCCAATACGACCAGGGTGACCCGTACGGCCAGCAGGGCCAGTACGGCTACGGACAGCAGGGTGGCCAGCAGCCCGGGTACGACCAGGGTTACGGCCAGCAGGGTGGATACGACCAGTACGGCGGCCAGCAGCCCCAAGGCGGTGGCTACGACCAGTACGGTCAGCCGCAGCAGGGCGGCGGGTACGACCAGTACGGCCAGCAGCCCCAGGCCGGCTACGACCAGGGCTACGCCCAGCCCCAGGGTGGTGGCTACGACCAGGGCGGCTACCAGCAGCCGCAAGCCGGCGGCTACGACCAGGGCTACGGCCAGCCCCAGGGCGGCGGGTACGACCAGGGCGGCTACCAGCAGCAGGGTGGCTACGACCAGTACGGCCAGCAGCAGCCGCAAGGCGGGTACGACCAGTACGGCCAGCAGCAGGCGTACGGCCAGCCGGCCGCGGACCCGTACGCCCAGCAGCAGGGCGGCTACGGCCAGCCCGCGCCGGGTCGTCAGCTCGCGGCGAGCCTGCAGCTGGACGACGGCTCGAACCGCACGTACTCGCTGAAGCAGGGCGGGAACGTCGTGGGCCGGGGCCAGGACGCGGACTTCCGCCTGCCGGACACCGGGGTCTCGCGCCGTCACCTGGAGATCACCTGGGACGGCCAGAGCGCGACGCTCGCCGACATCGGCTCGACCAACGGCACGACCGTGAACGGCACCCCGGTCCAGACCTGGCAGCTCGCCGACGGCGACGTCATCCGGGTGGGTCATTCGTCCCTCGTGTTCCGTACACAGGGCTGACTCAGGACCCGGAATACTGTTCCCGCAGAATTGACGTGCGGGGGGACCGCGGCGTACCCGCGTCGCGGCTGCACGGACGAGTCGGGAGCGGACACACCAAGTGCCAGAGCTGGTCGTACAACTCACCAGGGTGGGCTTCCTCGTGCTGCTCTGGCTCTTCGTGTTCGCCGCGCTCAGAGTCGTCCGGTCGGACCTCTACGCGGCATCGGGCATGCGCGTCCAGGTCCCGACCTTCGGGCGCAAGAAGGAGAAGAAGCCGCGCAACAGCAAGTCCCCGCAGCAGCTGCTGGTCACCCACGGCGCACTGGCGGGGACGCGCATCGCGCTGGACGGCCGGCCGATCCTGATCGGCCGGGCCGACGACTCCACGTTGGTGCTCGACGACGACTACGCGTCGACCCGGCACGCGCGGATCGCCCAGCGCGGTGAGGACTGGTACGTGGAAGATCTGGGCTCGACGAACGGGACGTATCTCGACCGGGCTAAGGTCACTGCACCCCTCCGGGTCCCGCTCGGAGTCCCCATCCGGATCGGCAAGACGGTGATCGAGCTTCGCCCATGACTCTCGTCCTCCGCTACGCAGCCCGCAGCGACCGGGGCCTGGTGCGTTCGAGCAACCAGGACTCCGTGTACGCCGGCCCTCGCCTGCTCGCGCTCGCCGACGGCATGGGTGGGCACGCGGCGGGTGAAGTCGCCAGCAAGGTCGTCATCGCCTCCCTCGCCCCCCTCGACGACGACGAACCCCGTGACGACCTGCTCGCCCAGCTGCGCGAAGCGGTGGCGAACGGCAACGCCGCGATCGCCGAGCTCGTCTCGCAGGACCCCGACCTCGACGGCATGGGCACCACGCTCACCGCCGTCCTGTTCGCCGGCACCCGGCTGGGGCTGGTCCACGTCGGCGACTCGCGCGCCTACCTCCTGCGCGGCGGTCAGTTCGCGCAGATCACGCGGGACGACAGCTTCGTCAACGAACTCTTGGAACAGGGCCGGATCACGCCCGAAGAGGCGGCGGTGCACCCGCAGCGGTCACTGCTGCTCAAGGCGCTCACCGGCCACGAGGTCGAGCCGAGCCTGACCGTGCGCGAGGCCCGCTCCGGCGACCGTTACCTGATCTGCTCCGACGGCCTGTCCGGCATGGTCAGCGACGAGACGCTGGCCGAGGCCGTGCAGATCCCGGACCCGCAGCAGTGCGCGGACCGGATGATCGAGCTGGCGCTCAAGGGCGGCGGCACCGACAACGTCACGGTGATCATCGCCGACGTCGTCGACGTCGACTTCGGCGAGGACGCGCCCATCGTGGGCGGCGCCGCCGGGGACGGCAGCGACGAGCTGCACCAGGGCGACTCGCCCGCGGCCCGGGCCAGGGCGCTGACCCAGCCGCCGCCACAGCAGCGCCCGGACCTGCCGCAGCCCCAGGTGGACCCGAAGGCCAAG
Source organism: Amycolatopsis sp. CA-126428 (assembly GCF_002904335.1). Classification (GTDB taxonomy): domain Bacteria; phylum Actinomycetota; class Actinomycetes; order Mycobacteriales; family Pseudonocardiaceae; genus Amycolatopsis. The sequence goes on from NZ_PPHF01000053.1 coordinate 19,907, forward strand.
CGCCGGAAGCGGTTCCGCTGGCTGGCCGGAGCGCTCGTGGTCCTCGTGGTCCTCGCCGCGGCCGCCATCGCCACCCGCTACTTCGTGCTGAGTCAGTACTATGTCGGCGAGGGAGCGGACGGGGAGGTCGTGATCTACCGCGGCGTCCCCGGCAGCATTCTCGGCATCGACCTGCACGCCTACGAGCAAGGGTCCTGCCCGCCGAGCCAGGTGTGCACGGACAAGCTGCGCGTCACCCAGCTCCAGGAAGACGCGCGGCTGGCGGTGCAGAACGGCGTCAAGAAAGACAACCTCGACGAAGCGCGGAAGTACATCGACGACTTCCTGCAGCTGCGCAAGCGCCTGAACAACTGCGCGCCGGCGGGCGGCCAGCCGTCCACGACGCCAACCCCTTCGGTCACGCCGACGACGACTCCGTCGGCTCCGGCCGGCTCTACTGCTCCGTCGTCGGCGAACCAGCCAGCGGGGAGGGACTGCTCGACGCCGAGTTCGACGGCACCGACGACGGGAGGCGGTAACTGATGAGCCAGCCCGCCGCGCGCGCCGCCGAACCCCTCGCCGCGCAGTTCCAGACGAACCCGCCGCGCGAGGTCCCGACCCGCCGCAACACCGAACTGGTGCTGCTGGGGTTCGCGACGTTCATCGTCACCGTCGCGCTCGTCCTGGTGGAAGCGAACCAGGAGCAGGAACTCACCACGTCGATCATCTGGCTCGGCCTGGCCTACCTCGGCGTGCTGACCGGCGCGCACCTGGCCGTCCGCAAGTGGGCGCCGTACGCCGATCCCGTGCTGCTCCCCTGCGTCGCGCTGCTGAACGGCATCGGGCTGGTGATGATCCACCGGATCGACCTGGCCCTGGCCGAACGCGCCACGCAGCAGGGCAAGGACTACACGCCGGCCGTCACCGCGCAGGTGCTGTTCACGGTGATCTCGCTGGTGTTCTTCGTCGTGGTGCTGATCGTGGTGAACGACCACCGCACGCTGACCCGCTACGGCTACACCGCGGGCCTGATCGGCATCGTCGCACTGGCGCTGCCCGCGCTGCTGCCGTCGAGCCTGTCCGAGGTCAACGGCGCCAAGGTGTGGCTGAAGCTGCCGTTCTTCTCGATCCAGCCGGGCGAGTTCGCCAAGATCCTGCTGATGATCTTCTTCGCCTCGTTCCTGGTGTCGAAGCGGGACCTGTTCATGGTGGCGGGCAAGAAGCTCGTCGGGGTCGAGCTGCCGCGCGCCCGCGACCTCGGCCCGATCTTGATCGCCGCGTTCGTCTGCATCGGCGTCCTGGTGTTCGAAAAGGACCTCGGCACGTCGCTGCTGTTCTTCAGCGTCATCCTGGTGATGCTGTACGTCGCGACCGAGCGGGCCATCTGGGTCGTCCTGGGCCTCAGCTTCTTCGCCGTCGGCTGCGTGATCGCGTACAACCTCTTCACGCACGTCCAGCAGCGCGTGGCGAACTGGCTGGACCCGCTGGCCACCTACGACCAGGCCGGCGGCGGCTACCAGCTCGCGCAGGGCCTGTTCGGGCTCGGCACCGGCGGCGTCGGCGGCACCGGGCTCGGCGCCGGGCGGCCGGACATGGTGCCCGAGGCCAACACCGACTTCATCACCGCGTCGATCGGCGAGGAGCTCGGCTTCATCGGGCTGGCCGCGGTGCTGATGCTGTACTTGATGGTCGCCATGCGCGGCATGCGCAGCGCGCTCGCCGTGCGCGACACGTTCGGCAAGCTGCTCGGCGGCGGGCTCGCGTTCACCATGGTCATGCAGATCTTCGTCGTCGTCGGCGGAGTCACGAAACTCATCCCGGAGACCGGTATCACCGCCCCGTTCCTGTCCAAGGGTGGTTCGTCGCTGCTCGCGAACTACATCCTGGTCGCGCTGCTGCTCCGCATCTCCGACGCGGCCCGCAAGCCGGCCTCGCGCCCGAAGCCGCAGCAGCAGCCGCAGGCCCCGATCGCGGAGGCGCACACCGTGCTCGTGCAGCGCCCGCCGGCGGACGGGGGTGCGCAGGCGTGAACACCCCGCTCCGCAAGGTCGGCATGGCGATGCTCGTCATGGTCGTCCTGCTGCTCGCCAACGCCACGTACATCCAGGTGGTGAAGGCCGACGACTACCGCACCGACTCGCGCAACGCCCGGGTGCTCTACGACGAGTTCGCCCGCCAGCGCGGCAAGATCGTGTCGCAGGCCAACGGCGAGGTGCTGGCCGGCATCGACCCGTCGAACGACAAGTACAAGTACAAGCGGACCTACGCCGACGGCCCGATGTACGCGCCGGTCACCGGCTACTACTCGATCAACTACGGCGCCGGCGGCCTGGAGCGCGCCGAGGACGACGTCCTCAACGGCTCCGACCCGCGGCTGTTCGTGCGCCGGCTGTCGGACATGGTCACCGGCCGCGACCCGAGCGGCGGCAACGTCCGGCTGACCATCGACCCGGCCGTGCAGAAGGCCGCGTACGACCTGATGTCGCAGAAGAACTACACCGGTGCCGTCGTCGCGATGGAGCCGAGCACCGGGCGGATCCTGGCGATGGTCTCGACGCCGTCGTACGACCCGAACCAGCTCGCTTCGCACACGTCGAAGGCGCAGTCCGACGCCTGGAACGCGAACAACAAGGACCCGAAGAAGCCCATGCTGAACCGGGCGATCTCCGAGACCTACCCGCCGGGTTCGACGATGAAGCTCGTCACCGCGGCGGCCGTGCTCGAAGACGGCAAGGGCCCGGACACCCCGGTCAGCCAGGAGCCGAACACCAAGCTCCCCGGCACGAACACCACGCTGGAGAACTACGGCGGCGAAACCTGCCCGGGCAACACGTTCAAGGACGCGCTCGCGCACTCCTGCAACGTGCCGTTCGCGGAGTTCGCCGGCCAGCTCGGCCCGGACAAGATGAAGAAGACGGCCGCGAACTTCGGCATCGGGCAGACCGACCTGACCGTGCCGATGAAGGTCGCGCCGTCGACGGTCGGCCCGCTCGACTCGCAGGGCGCGCTCTACCAGAGCGGGATCGGCCAGCGCGACGTCCGGCTGACCCCGCTGCAGGACTGCCTTCTCGCGGCCACCGTGGCCAACGGCGGGATGGCGATGAAGCCGCAGCTGGTGCAGTCGGTGCTGGCTCCCGACCTGTCGACGATCGAGGACTACAGTCCCACCGAGCTCACCGGCACCGCGGCGCTGTCATCGTCGAACGCCGCGATCCTCAAGGACATGATGATCGCTTCCGAGGGCTTCACCAAGGGTGGCGGAAAGCGCGCGGACATCAAGATCGCGTCGAAGACCGGCACCGCCGAGCACGGCACGGACTCCAAGAACACCGCCCCACACGCCTGGTACACCGCCTTCGCCCCGGCCGACAGCCCGCAGATCGCGGTCGCGGTGATCGTCGAGGACGGCGGCAACCGCGGCCTCGCGGCCACCGGCGGCACGGTCGCGGCGGAAATCGGCCGTGCGGCGATCAACGCGAAGCTCGGGGGTGGATAGCGCATGCTGTCCTCCGGTCAGCTGCTGGCCGACCGCTACAAGCTGACGAGCCGGATCGCCGTCGGCGGGATGGGCGAGGTCTGGCAGGCCAGCGACACCCGGCTCGACCGGACCGTGGCCGTCAAGATCCTCAAGGCCGAACTCTCCGGCGACGCCGAGTTCCTCCACCGCTTCCGCACCGAAGCGCGGATGACGGCGTCCCTGAACCACCCCGGGATCGCCGCGGTGCACGACTACGGCGAGACCATCTTCGACGGCGACCTGCCGATCGCGTACCTGGTGATGGAGCTCGTCGACGGTGACCCGCTGGCCGGGTTGCTGGCCAAGCACGGGCGGCTGTCGGCGGAGTTCACCCTCGACATGCTCGAGCAGGCGGGCAACGCGCTGCAGGCCGCGCACTCCCACGGCCTGGTCCACCGCGACGTCAAGCCGGGCAACATCCTGGTGACGTCGGCCGGGCAGGTGAAGATAACCGACTTCGGCGTGGCGAAGGCGGCCGACGCGGCCCCGGTCACGCGGTCCGGCATGGTCATGGGCACCGCGCACTACATCGCCCCGGAGCAGGCGCTCGGGCAGCCGGCCGAGCCGGCGTCCGACGTCTACTCGCTGGCGGTGTGCGGCTACGAATGCCTCGCGGGGCACCGGCCGTTCCTGTCGGAGAACGCCGTGACGGTCGCGATGATGCACATCCGCGACATGCCGCCGCCGCTGCCGCCGGACGTGCCGCCCGCGGCGCGCGCGGTGATCGAGGCGACCCTGATCAAGGACCCGCGGCAGCGCTACAACGACGGCGGCGAGTTCGCGGCCGCGGTCTCCGCGGTCCGCGCCGGGCTGCCGCTGCCCACGCCGTCCGGACTGGTGAACGCCACGTACGCGACCGGGCAGCAGCCCCAGCAACCGCCACCGCAGCAGATGCCGCCACCGCCGTCGATGCCGGTGCCGATACCCCCGCAGCAGCTTCCGCCGCAGCAGCAGATGCCGGGTGGCCCGCCGTCACCCGCGATGAACCCGATGATCGCCATCGGCCCGCCGTCCCGGCCGGCCCCGCGGCAGGTCATGCTGCCGGCCCCCCGGCGGAAGACGCAGTGGGGCTGGTGGGCGCTTCTCGCCGCGATCCTGCTCGTTGTCCTGGTCGCGGGCATCGTGCTGGTGGCGAAGATGCTGGGCGGCGGCAACGGCTCGCCGCCGCAGAACGGCCAGCCGCAGAGCCAGGTGGTCCCGGGCAGACAGGTGCCCGCGGAGCAGTCCTCGAGCGGCTACCCGGCGGACAGTCCCGGCACGACGACCGACGATGGCCGGCAAGGCATCATGACCACACCTTGGACGGAATGGAACGGCATCCAGAGATGAGCACACCCAGACTGCTCTCCAACCGGTACGAGCTGGGCGAAACGCTCGGCTACGGAGGCATGTCCGAGGTCCACCACGGCCACGACGTGCGTCTCGGCCGGGAAGTCGCGATCAAGATCCTCCGTGCCGACCTCGCCAGGGACCCGCAGTTCCTGGAGCGCTTCCGCCGTGAAGCGCAGAACGCCGCCGCGCTGAACCACCCGGCGATCGTCGCGGTCTACGACACCGGTGAGGCGAACGCCGAGTTCGGGCCGCTGCCGTACATCGTCATGGAGTACGTCGAAGGCCGGACGCTGCGCGACATCGTCAAGACCGAAGGCCCGATGTCGCAGAAGCGGGCGATGGAGGTCATGGCCGACGTCTGCGCGGCACTGGACTTCTCGCACCGCCACGGCATCGTGCACCGCGACGTCAAGCCGGCCAACGTGATGATCACGAAGAACGGCGCGGTCAAGGTGATGGACTTCGGCATCGCGCGCGCGATGCACGACGGCCAGTCCGCCATGACCCAGACGGCCGCCGTGATCGGCACGGCGCAGTACCTTTCGCCGGAGCAGGCCCGCGGCGAGTCCGTCGACGCGCGCTCCGACGTCTACGCCGCCGGGTGCGTGCTGTACGAGCTGATCACCGGCGAGCCGCCGTTCACCGGGGACTCCCCGGTCGCGGTCGCCTACCAGCACGTCCGGGAAGACCCCAATGCGCCGTCGGCGGTGAACCCGGCGGTGGCGCCGGAGCTGGACGCCGTCGTGCTGAAGGCGCTGGCCAAGGGTCCGGCGAACCGCTACCAGTCGGCGGCGGAGATGCGCTCGGACCTGGTGCGCACGCTCTCGGGCCAGCGCCCGGTGGCGCCGATGGTGATGTCCGAAGACGAGCGCACCCAGGTGATGAACGCCGACCGGCGGCAGCCGCAGCGCTACGACGAGTACAGCGAGCCGGACGACGAGGACCCGAAGGCCAAGCGACGCCGTCGCGCGATCCTGGCCGCGGTGGCCGCGGTGTTCGTCCTGGGCGCGGTGCTGCTGATCATGTGGCTGTCGAACGCGTTCAAGAGCAACGACGCGAGCACCGTGGCGATCCCCAACGTGGTGCACCAGACCGTCCCGCAGGCGCGGGAGATGCTGAGCAGCAGCGGGTTCAACGGCAAGGTCGACCAGAAGCAGGTGACCTGCGGGGTGCAGCCGACCGACGGCAGCCCGTCGTGCACCCAGGACGACGTCAACCGGGTGATCAAGGTCGATCCGGCGGTGGGGGTTTCGGTCGCGCCCAACACGACGATCACCCTGTACGTCGGCGTCGCGCCGGGCAAGTCGAACGTCCCCGACCTCAAGGGCAAGTCGCGTGACCTGGCCGAGCAGGCGCTCAGCGACGCGAAGCTGACCCTCGACGCGAACGTCCAGGAGACCGAGGTCAGCGACCCGAACCAGGCCGGTCTGGTGCAGACGCAGACCCCGGCCGCCGGCACCGCGGTCGACCAGGGCTCCAGCGTGAAGATCACGATCGGCAAGTCGAAGCAGCTCAAGACGGTCACCGACTTCACCAACCAGTCGTACGCGAAGGCCAAGTCGTCGCTGGAGAGCCAGGGCTTCACGACGAAGCGGGTCGACCAGGCCTCGGAGACGGTACCGAAGGACACGGTCATCACCCAGAACCCGAACGGCGGGCAGCTCGCGGTGGGCAGCCAGATCGTGCTGACCGTGTCGACCGGTCCGGACAGCTCGAGCCAGATCCAGATGCCGCTGCTGGCCGGGATGACTGTCGACCAGGCGCAGGACAAGCTGTCGAGCATGGGCTGGACCGGCAAGTTCAACCAGAAGTCCGACAAGAACAGCAACGCGCCCGAGGGCACGATCACGGGTCAGAACCCGTCGTCCGGCACGATGATCAACCGGGATCAGAACGTCACGATCAACGTGTCGGAAGGCAACGGCTTCCCGTCCATCTCCTTCCCCACACCGACGAAAACCTCCAACTAGCGAGCAACGAGAAAGGCCCGCACGGTTCGCCGTGCGGGCCTTTTCCGTCGGTCAGGAGGGTCAGGACTGGTCGAGGAACCCTTGCACGGCACCGAGAACCTGAGCGGCGTCGCTCGCGGCACCGAAATCGAGTTCGAGTTCCTCGGCGGCGCCCGAGCGTTTGACCTTCAGCGAGACGCGGGTTTCCCGGAACCGGCCCAGCCACGCGAAGAGCGAGCGGCAGAAGACGTCGGCGGAGGTGCTCGAAACGCCGACCACGACGGCGTCGAAGACCTGGACGCGGCCACGGAGTTCATCTTCGCCGCGCAGCCAGTCGGCGAGTTCCGGAAGCTCGCCGCCGGAGTTCGGCACGGTGATCGCGACGATCCCAGCCGTCACCCGATCTCCCTTCGCCCAGAACCGGAGAGGCCCCGAACCTTAGTCGGCCGCGCGGTCCCACTGGAAGCCCGGGAAGGAAATCGAATTCTGCAATTTGCCGTCAGGACCGGCGGCTCACGAGCGCTGAAACGGCGAAGTAGCTGACGGCCAGCATCGCCACCGCCGTCACCAGCGCCAAGACCAGCGGGCCGCCGACCGGCTCGTCGTCGGTCAGGGCGTGCAGCAGCGGGTGGACCAGGGGGATCTTCGCCAGCAGGACGACGACGAGCGTGATCACCGCGGCGAGCACCGTCCAGCCGATGCGGTGGACCAGCAGGCGCGAGCACGGGAGCGCGATGGCGATGCCCAGCACCGCGCACGCGAGGTGCGCGAGCAGCCCGATGCCGAGCGCGGACGGCTGGACCTTGAACGACTTGAGCGCCGACCACGCCTCGGTGATCGCGGTGAGGACCAGCGAACAGGCCAGCACGGTGAAGATCGCGCCGGTGATCATGCGGCGCCACCGGCGCGCGTGGCTCAAGGTCACCAGGCGCTGCACCGGGTCTTCGATGTCGAGCAGCGCGATCGTCAGCCAGCACGAGACGACCAGCAACCCGCCGGCGCTGACGCCGAACAGCGGCAACGGCGGCGAATGCGGGTCGGCGTAGAGGATCACGCACAGCGCGAGGTAGGTCAGCAGCGCCGGCAGGTACCGCTGCGAATGGCCGAGCAGGGCCAGGTAGTACCGCGTCAGGGCGAGCACGGCGCCACCTCCCGCACCGACCAGCCGTCTTCGAGCGCCCGCAACAGCACCGCGTCGACGCGGGCGACCTCGACCGTCAACACCACCTGCGGGCCTTCGGTGACGGCGTGCCGCACGCCGGGCTCGTCCGCCCAGCCGGTGCCGTCGCCGCGCAGGACGATCCGTGTGGTCGGCTCGGCGGTTTCCGCCGTGAGCCGTCCGGAATCCATGAGGTGGACGACGTCGGCGTGGTCGTGCACCACCTGCGGCCGGTGGTCGGTGAACACGACGCTCGCGCCCCGTGCCCGCGTCTCGGCGACGAGCTCGCCGAGGACGGCGTGCGTCCCGACGTCCAGCCCGGACCACGGCTCGTCGAGGATCAGCAGGTCGGGCCGGACCATCACCGCTTGCGCGAGCCCGACTTTCTGCGCGTTGCCCTTGGACAGGGTGCGCAGCGGCGCCGTCGGGCCGCCGACGAGGGCGAGCCGTTCGAGCAGCGGATCGATCACCGAGAGGTCGGCGAGCCCGTGGATGCGCGCCATGTGCCGCAGGTAGGCGCGGGCGCCCATGCGCTGGCCGGCCGGGAAGCGGTCCGGCAGGTAGCCGATCCGCGGGGTGCCGGTGAGCGACCCGGTGGTCGCGTGCGAGACGCCGGCCATGATCCGCAGCAGCGTCGACTTCCCGGAGCCGTTGCTGCCGAGGATGCCGACGACGCGCCCGGGCTCGACGGTCAGGTCGACGTCGCGCAGGACGAAGTCACCGCGCCCGTACCGCTTGCCGACCCCCTCGAGCCGGATCACGCAACAGCGGCCTTCTGAAGCGCCTTGGTCGCGCGCTCGAGCTCGTTCACCCGGGCCGGCTCGACGGGGTGCCCCGCGGCGGCCAGCCAGTTCGCGAGCATCCGGTGGCCGCCCTCGGTGAGCACGGACTCCGGGTGGAACTGGACACCTTCGAGGGGCAGCTCGCGGTGGCGCATGCCCATCACGATGCCGGACTCGGTCCGCCCGGTGACCTCGAAGACGGCGTCCGGAATCGTGTCCGGCACCACAGTCAGGGAGTGGTACCGGGTGGCCGTGAACTCCTCGGGCAGGTCCTTGAGGATGCCTTCGCCGGTGTGGCGCACCCGGCTCGTCTTGCCGTGGAGCAGCTCGGGCGCGCGGTCGACGGTCGCGCCGTAGACCACGCCGAGCGCCTGGTGACCGAGGCAGACGCCGAGCATCGGGGTGCGCGTCTCGGCGCACTTGCGGATGACGTCCATGCTCTGACCGGCGCGTTCGGGGGTGCCGGGACCCGGCGAGACGAGCACGGCGTCGAACTCGGGCACGCGGTCGAGGTCCACGACGTCGTTGCGCCAGACCGTGCAGTCGGCGCCGAGCTGGGCCAGGTACTGGACCAGGTTGTAGACGAAGCTGTCGTAGTTGTCGACGACGAGAACGCGCATGGCGCCGAGCTTACCGGCTCCCACCTGGTGGACCGTACGCCAAATCACATTTTAGGTTAGGTGATCCTAACTTACCGTGGAGGGGGTGAGCCGATCTCTTCGTGTAGCCGTGGTGGGTGCCGGTCCCGCCGGGATCTACGCCGCCGACATCCTGGACAAGTCCGACGCCGACGTCTCCATCGACCTGTTCGAGCGGATGCCCGCGCCCTTCGGGCTGATCCGGTACGGCGTCGCACCCGATCACCCGCGCATCAAGGGGCATCGTGACGGCGCTGGAGAAGGTGCTCTCGAAGCCGAACGTCCGGCTGCTGGGCAACATCGACTACGGCACCGACATCAAGCTCGACGAACTGCGCGAGTTCTACGACGCGGTGATCTTCTCCACCGGCGCGTCCGCCGACCGCGCGCTGGACATCCCGGGCATCGACCTGGACGGCAGCTACGGCGCCGCCGACTTCGTCTCCTGGTACGACGGCCACCCGGACGTCCCGCGCACCTGGCCGCTGACCGCTTCCTCGGTCGCCGTCCTCGGCGTCGGGAACGTCGCCCTGGACGTGGCGCGGGTGCTGGCGAAGACGGCCGACGAACTGCTGGCCACCGACATCCCGGACAACGTCTACCAGGGGCTCAAGGCCAGCCCGGTGACGGACGTGCACGTGTTCGGCCGCCGCGGCCCGGCGCAGGCGAAGTTCACGCCGCTGGAGCTGCGGGAGCTGGACCACTCGCCGAACGTCGAGGTCATCGTGTACCCCGAGGACATCGAGTTCGACGAAGGCAGCATCGCCGCGCTGCGGGCGTCGAAGCAGATCGACATGGTCGTGAAGACGCTGCAGGAGTGGGCGATCCGCGAGCCGGGCACCCGCCCGCGGCGGCTGCACCTGCACTTCTTCCACTCGCCGGCCGAAATCGTCGGCGAGGACGGCCGCGTCACCGGCCTGCGCACCGAGCGGACCGAGCTGACCGGCGACGGGAACGTCCGCGGCACCGGCGAATTCCACGAGTGGGACGTCCAGGCGGTGTACCGCGCGGTCGGCTACCTGTCGTCGCACCTGCCGGAGCTCCCGTTCGACCACGTCGCGGGCGTGGTGCCGAACCAGGCCGGGCGTGTGCTGGACCTGGACGAGAACCAGCTGCCGGGCGTGTACGTCACGGGCTGGATCAAGCGCGGCCCGATCGGCCTGATCGGCCACACGAAGGGCGACGCGGCGGAGACGATCGCGAGCCTCCTGGCGGACGCGGACACGCTGGCGGCACCGAGGTTCGCGTCCCCCGACGCGATCCTCGACTTCCTCGAAGCACGCGGAATCCCGTTCACGAACTGGGACGGCTGGGGCCGCCTGGACGCCCACGAGAAGTCGCTGGGCTCGGCGGCGGGCCGGGACCGCATCAAGGTCGTCGAGCGCGAGGAGATGACCCGAGTCTCGCGCGGCTAAGGCTCGTGAGTGGTAACGCGGGTTCTAACCCGCGTTACCACTCACGACCGGCCGAGGTAGGCGAGGACCGCCATCACCCGGCGGTTGGTGTCGTCCGACGCCGTGATGTCGAGCTTGGCGAAGATGTTCGCGGTGTGCTTGCCGACCGCGCCCTCGCTGAAGTGCAGCTTCGCGGCGATTGCGGCGTTCGAACAGCCTTCCGCCATCAGCGAAAGGACCTCACGCTCCCGCTGCGTCAGGGCGGCCAAGGGGTCGGAGGCGTGGCCCGCCACCAGTTTCGCGATGACCTCGGGGTCCATCACCGTGCCACCGGCGGCGACCCGGCGGACGGCGTCGATGAACTGCTCGGCGTTGAAGACCCGGTCCTTCAGCAGGTAACCGATCGCGCCGGTGCCGTCGGCCAGCAGCTCGCGCGCGTACAGCTGCTCGACGTGCTGCGAGAGCACGAGGATCGGCAGCCCGGGGACCTCCCGGCGAGCGGCCAGCGCGGCCTGCAGGCCCTCGTCGGTGTTCGTCGGCGGCATCCGGACGTCCACAATGGACACATCGGGGCGTTCGGCGCGCAGGGCCGCCACGAGTTCCGGGCCGCTGCCGACGGCTGCGACGACGTCGAAGCCGTGTGCGGTCAGGAGGTGTGTCAGGCCGTCTCGGAGGAGGTACTGGTCCTCGGCGACGAGGGTTCGAGGTCGAGCTGACACGGGATCTCCAGGGTCGCCTTCGTCGGGCCGCCGATCGGGCTGGTCAGCGTCAACCTACCGTCGAAGGCGCCCAGCCGGCGCTCGATTCCCCGCAGTCCCGAACCCCGGGCCGGATTCGCCCCGCCCGGCCCCTCGTCGGTGACGACCACCGTCAGGAGACCGTCAGCGAACTCCACCTCGATCGACACCCGTTTCGCGCCGTGCTTCGCCGCGTTGCCCAGCAGTTCCGACACCGCGAAGTACACGCACGCCTCGACCGGCTCCTCGACCCGCCCCGGCAGCGAGCCCGTGACCTCGGACTTCAGCGGGCTGTCCATGGCCAGCGCGCGCACCGCGTCCAGCAGCCCGCGTTCGGACAGCACCGGCGGGTGGATGCCGCGAATCAGCACCCGCAGTTCGGTGAGCGCCTCCGACGACGCCGTCCGCAATTCGGCCGCGAGCCGTTTCGCGGCCGCCGGATCGGTGTCCACCAGCGCCTCGACCGCGCCGAGCTTCATGCCCATCGCGACCAGCCGCGACTGGATGCCGTCGTGCAGGTCGCGCTCGATCCGGCGCAGCTCGGCGGCCTGCGTCACCGTGACGTCGGACCGGGTCTGCTTCAGCCGTTCGACGCGCTGGGCCAGCCGCGTCGCCTCGGTCGGCCCGAACCACACGCGGGCGAAGCGGGCCTGCTGGCGCGCGAGCCACGGCGCCGCGGCCAAGCCGGCGAACACCATCGCCAGCATGACCGGGGTCTGCGCGAGGGCGCCCAGGTGCGTCGACACCGCGGGGAACGGGGACCAGTCGATGCGCGGCGACACGAACGGCCGCCAGATCCAGAGCGCCCCGAGGCCGAGGAGTCCGCGGCTGACCAACGCCATCGTCGGCAGGATCATGACGAACGAAACCAGCGGGACGAGCAGGCTGCCGAGGAGGTCGCGCCAGGTGGCGCGGTCGCGGTAGACCCACCGCGTGCGGGCGTGCTGGACCGGCCAGAACGGCTCCTCGTACAACTGCCTGCCGACCTGGTAGAGCCCGTCGGCGCGGGGCACCGGCAAGCCGGGTGGCGGCAGGTACGGCCGCGCGATCTGCACCCCGGTCCAGTTCCCGATCTCGCGGCGCAACGTGTCCGTGATCGTCCGGTTCGCCAGCACGACCGGGGTGGCCAGCGGCATGAAGAAGATCATCACGACCAGCTGGAAGCTCGCGAAGACCAGCTGCACCACCGAAACCGCGAACAACCCGAGCTGGTGACCCAGCGCTTCGAGGTGCCGGTGCAGCCAGTTCTTGCGCGCCGGCTCGGCGGGCGGACGCGGCCCGACCCACCAGCGCGTCCACCGGCCGTAGCCGCGCAACACCACCGGGCCGCCGAGCAGCACGGCGACCGGCAGCAGCAGCGTGCACAGCGGGTTCACCAGCTGCCACCCGAATTCCCGGCTCGTAGCGGGGTCTTCCATCGCCCAGGTGAGCCGGTGCTGCCAGCTGATCCAGAACGCCCGCTTGTAGAGCTGGTTGCCGTCGCGGTACCAGCCGTCGCGCTCCCGCACGGGCTCCGGTGGCTCGGGCCGGTACGGCGCCTCGATCTCGACGCCGCACCAGCGCCCGGCCAGCACACGCATGCGCGCCGAACGGCCACGGGCCCACAGGAGCGTGGGGCCGAAGAAGAAGACCAGCCCGACGCACAGCAGCGCGAAGGTGAGCAGCTGGATCAGGACGTCCACCCAGCTGAGCAACGCGAACGCGGCCAGCGCGAACGCCCGGCCGATGGCACGCAGGTACGTCATCCCACACCTCCTTCTCCCCCGGATCCTCGCCGACCGGCGCCGGACGCGCACTGCCCCAAGCCCCACGAAGGGGGTGGGCCCAGCCCCACCCCCGCTTCAGCAAAACGCTACCTGAGCTGGGGTTTCAGCGTCATTACGGCCGCGGCCGCCGGTTCGTAGGTTCAGAGCCATGCCACTCATCGAAGTCACCGACCTCCGCAAGCGCTACGGCACCCGGGTCGCGGTCGACGGCGTTTCGTTCACCGTCGAGCGCGGCGAAATCTTCGGCATCCTCGGCACGAACGGCGCCGGGAAGACCACCACCGTCGAATGCCTCCAGGGCCTGCGCCGGGCCGACGGCGGCACGATTTCCGTCCTCGGCCTGGACCCGGCGGCCGACCACGCGGCGCTGACCCGCCGCGTCGGCGTCCAGCTGCAGGAGAGCCAGCTGCCCGCGAAGCTGCGGGTGCGCGAAGCCCTCGAGCTGTTCGCGTCCTTCTACCCGGACCCCGCCGACGTCGACGTCCTGCTCGACCAGCTCGGCCTCCGCGACCACGCCCGCAGCTACTTCGGAAAGCTGTCCGGCGGCCAGAAACAACGCGTGTCGATCGCGCTGGCCCTGGTGGGCCGGCCGGAGCTGGCGATCCTCGACGAGCTGACCACCGGGCTCGACCCGCACGCCCGCCGCGAAACGTGGGAGCTCGTCGAAGGCGTCCGCGCCACCGGCGTGACCGTCCTGCTGGTCACCCACTTCATGGACGAGGCCGAACGGCTCTGCGACCGCGTCGCGATCTTCGACGCCGGGCGCGTGGTCGCCACCGGCACCCCGACCGAGCTCCGCGCCGCGGCCGGAGCCTCCACTTTGGACGACGCGTTCGTCTCGCTGACCAGGAGCGCCCGATGACCACCTTCACCAAGCTCACCGCCACCGAAGCGAAGATCTTCCTCCGGTCGCCGTTCATGCCGATCGCCGGCGTCCTGCTGCCGTCGGTCCTGCTGCTCGCGATCGGCGCGATCCCCGGCATGAGCGAACCCAGCGCGGCGGCGGGCGGGTACCGGTTCATCGACGCCTGGGTGCCGTCGCTGATTGTCGTCAGCCTCGCGATGCTGGCGCTGCAGTCGATCCCGGCCGCCGTCGCCACCTACCGCGAGCAGGGCGTGCTGCGGCGGCTGGCCACGACCCCGGTGCACCCGGCGAACCTGCTGGTGGCCCAGCTGGTGATTCACGTCGTGGTCGCGCTGACCGGCATCGCGCTCGTGCTCGGCCTGGCCAACGCCGTCTACGACGTCCCGTTGCCGAAACACCCGTTGCTGTTCATGGCGACACTGCTGCTCGGCGTGGTCTCGACGTTCTCCCTGGGCCTGATCACGGCGTCGATCGCCGGCACGGCCAAGAGCGCCGGCGGCCTCGCGATGATCACGTTCGTCCCGATCATGTTCTTCGGCGGCGTCTACCTGCCGCGGCCGCTGCTCCCGGAGGTCCTGCGCCGGATCGGCGACTACGTGCCGCCGGGCTCGCAGCCGCTGCAGGACGCGTGGGTCGGGACCGGCGTCCAGCCGCTGCAGCTGGCCGCGCTCGCCGCCTTCGCGGTGCTGGGAACGGCGTTGGCGGCGAAGCTCTTCCGCTGGGAATGACCGGGCCTTCCGCCAAAGTGGTGATGATCATCGTTTTCTCTTGTGGCCGGGCCACCCGGCCGGTAGCCAAGAGGGTGGCCCTGCTCAAACTGGAGGTTCGATGTCCCTGGACGTGTCACCCGCGTTGCTGGAGAAGGCCGAGCGCGGGGAGGTCACCGACGCCGAGTTCGTCACCTGCGTCAAGGAATCCCTGCCGTACGCCTGGGAAGTCATCACCGGCGTCATCGCCGACGCCGAGGGCGCGGCCGACGGCTTCGCCGACAACGAGACGCCGCCGCCGAGCGAGGCCGCCCGCGGGCAGCTGCTGCGAGCTCTGGCCTCGGACGCGATCCGCGGCGGCCTCGAACGCCACTTCGGCGTCAAGCTGGCCTTCCAGAACTGCCACCGGGTCGCGGTCTTCAAGAAGTCCGAATTGGACGGTGACCGCTACCGCGCGTTCGTCTCGCCGCGCGGCCAGCTGCTCAACCAGAGCCCGGAACTGCGGGACTGCTAGCCCGCAGCGCGGGCAGCACCTCGGTGCCGATCCGCGCGATGTTCGCGTACGTGCCCTCCGGCGCACCCGACGCTTCCACGAGCATCAGCACGTGGGTGACGCCGGTGCGCCGGCGGCTCGTTTCCAGCGTCCGGACGCGGCGCTGCGCACGACGGCACCGGCGCCGACCTGGGAGAGCACGGTCGAGACGTGGTTCGCCGGCTTCCCGTAGGCCGCGACGGTGGCGGCTTTCTCCTCGTCGCCGGCGTGCAGGCCGAGCAGCAGCGGCAGGTTCCGCTCGGCGGCCTGCCGCACCGCGGCCGACCCCGGCCCACCACACGCGACGACGTCCGGCCGCCGTTCGAGCGCGGGCACCACCGGCACCTCCCGGAAGGCGAAGTGCCGCCCCTGAGCGCGTAGCCGGCCGGTCGTGGCCCGCAGTAAGACGTCGAGGGTCTCCTCGAAGCCGGTTTCGTAGCGGTCCAGCCCGGTGCCGAAGACCTCGAGGTCCTGCCACGGCCCGACCTCGTTCCGCGGGTCTTCCGGCGGCCGGTTGGACCGGTCCTTCTGACGTGTTTTCACGGCGGCCCCTCTCCCGGAAGGGCAACGGCCCGCCCGCCCGGCGGGTTCCGGCTCAGTTGACGGCGACCTCGTTGAACCACAGCCGCGGCTCCAGCCACGGGAACACCACGAACATCAGCAGCGCGATCACGCCGAGCGCCAGCACGACCGCGATCGTCAGCTTCGCCGCGAACGGACCGGGGAGCTTCCGCCAGATCCAGGCGTACATCAGGCCTCCCCGATCTTCGAGAGCAGGTCGCCGTAGTCCTTGACCTGGTTCTTCGGCACCTGCTGGGTCAGCACCGAGGTGATGATGAGCCGCTCCTTGGCGGAGAACTGCGGGTGGCAGGTGGTGAGCGTGAGCAGCGCGGCCTGCTGGGCCTTCGGCAGCACCTCGGCGCCCTTGTACGGGACCGGGTTCACCGCGGTGCCCTGGCTGGGCAGCACGACCTTGCGGCCGAAGGTCTCGCTGTAGGCGCCGCCGTCTTCGGCGTTCTGGTCACGCAGGGTGGAGACGCCCTTGCACTTCGGATCGGCGCCCTTGCCGCCGGCCCAGTCCTTCATCTCGTCGTCGTAGGGCAGGACTTTGTAGATGTAGAAGTCGCTGGAGGTTTCGATCACGATCTGGTCACAAGAGGAGAGGTTGTCCAGGTCGTTGAACGGGGCACCCTTACCGACGCGGTGGCCGGCCACCGCGAAGTTGCCGGGCTCGCCGGGCAGCGACGTGCCCTTGTAGTGGCCGGGGCCGACTTCGAGGGCCGCGTCGTCGGTGCCCTCCTGGATGGTGAAGTTGTAGTCGACGCCGAAGCTGGGGATGTGGATGCGGGCGAACGCCTTGCCGTCGACCAGCTCGGGGTGCAGCGTGCGGTCGTGCGCCCACTCGCCGTCGAGCTGGTCACTCGCCTCGGACTGCTTGCCCGCCGAGAAGAGGTCGGTCACGTACAGCTCGTAGACCATGAACAGCAGCACGACCAGGCCCAGCGTGATGAGGATCTCGCCGGCCGTCCGGATCGCGACGCCGCCCTTGCCGAGCGCGGCCGGGGCGGGCTTCTCCTCGGTTGCCGTACCGCCCTTCCCGACCGGGGCGAAGATGACCGTCTCCTCGTTCGCGCCGGGCGGCGGGGTCGGGCCGGTGTAGCGGCGGGGCGGCTGCCCCTGCGGAGGCCGGGGCGGCCGGCCCTGAGCGCCGCGCTGGGGCGGCCGGGGTGGCACCTGGCCACGCGGGGGCGTGGCGGAACGCCCCGGCGACGGTGGCCGGCGCGGCGGCATGGGCTCGCGCGGGGGCGTGGGCTGTCCGGGGTATCTGCGCCGGTCGTCGTCCGGTCCTTCGCGCGTAGCCACGCAAGCTCCTCTCAACCCGCGTCGAACCCTGGGTGACGCCCTTGTCACGGTCCGGGAAATCCGACCACTCCTGGCCGCTGCTTTCCTGCGGTCGTTTACGTTAACGTGTGCACGTGGCGCCGGTTGCGCACCCTCAGCGGGACATCGCCACCAGACGAGCCCGAAGAGCACCGCGAGGAACACACGATGCCCAAGTCCAAGGTCCGCAAGAAGACCGCTTACACCCCGCCTGCCGACCGGCGCACGCCGGTGAAGGTGCGGGCCGCCGGCCCGACCGGCCTGGCCTGGAAGATCCCCATGTTCGGGCTGATGCTGCTCGGCCTGGTGTGGCTGCTGGTCAACTACATCGCCGGGGACAAGATCTCCTGGATGGCCGACCTGGGCAACTGGAACTTCGCCGGTGGGTTCGCGCTGATGATCGCGGGTCTTCTCATGACGATGCGCTGGCGCTGATTATTACTCCGATCAGCGGCTTGACGTCGAATTACAGTGGTGTGACTCATCCCCAGTGTGGATAACCCCTGTGGATAACTACCCCACCTCCTGGGCGCCTCGTCAGGCCGTTGTGGTATCGGCTTGGGCGGTCACCGCGTTGCTGCTGGCCGGCGTGGTCACCGACGCGCTGACCGGCGACCGCGGCGGGCTGGTGCTGTTCGCCCTCGCGGCCGTCGCCGCCGGCGCGTTCGCCGCCCACGCCACGATCGTCCGGCCCCGGCTGGCCGCCGACAGCGAGGGCCTGGTGGCCCGCACGCTGGGCGGCACGCACCGGCTGCCGTGGGCGCAGACGCGCACCCGACTGCGCACCACCAGACGACTCGGCCGCGACGGCGTCACGCTCGAGATCGAGCACGAAGACGAGCTGTACGTCTTCGGGTGGCTCGACCTCGGCGAGGATCCCCGGGACGTCCTGGACGTCCTCAGCACGCTGCGGAGCTAAGCGCAGACGTAGTACCGGCCGAACGGGAACTGGACGAACCGGCAGGTCTCGGGCGGGAACTGCGAGCCCCGGTAGACGATCAGGCCGATGATCGCGACGGTGATGATCGCGATGCCGATCGCCTGCCAGCGCACCTGGCCGACTTCCGGGGCGTAGAGCAGCGCGACGGTGACCAGCGCCCCGGTCACCAGGCCGCCGATGTGCCCGAAGATCGAGATGCCCGGGATGCCGAAGGTGATGAAGGCGTTCAGCGCGAGCGTGATGATCAGGCCGGTGGGGTTGAGCCGCAGCTTGACCACGGTGACCGCGTAGGCGCCCATGAGGCCGAACAGCGCGCCTGAGGCGCCCGCCGTGCCGGGGTACCCGGCGGGGTCGCCGAACAGCAGCACCGACGCCGAGGCGCCGAGCATGGAGACGAAGTAGAGCGCGAGGTAGCGGCCGCGGCCGGTGACCTGCTCCAGCGACCGGCCCATCATCCACAGCGAGAACATGTTGACCGCGATGTGGATGGGTCCGTAGTGCAGGAACCCGTTGGTCAGGATGCGCCACCACTCGCCGTGGCCGAGGGTCGCATCGCCGTAGAGGGCGCCGTACTGGAAGGCCGGCGCCAGCTCGTTGTCGGTCAGGCTGCCCGCCTGGACGACCGTGAGCAGGAAGACCAGGACGTTCACCGCGAGGATGACCTGGGTGACGAGCACCGACTGGGACAGCCGCGCGCCGAAGACGGTGCGCTGGCCGAAGCCGGCTTCCTGGTAGCCGCGCTGCTGACGGCGCTGCTCCTGGCCGCCGGCGTGTACGCAGTCGGTGCACTGGAAGCCGACGGGGGCCTCGCGGAGGCAGTCCGGGCACGCCGGACGCCCGCACCGGGAACAGCTCAGTCCGGTCGGGCGGTTCGGGTGCCACCAGCACCCGGGGAGCGCGGCTTGTTCGGCGGCGGGGTTCGGCGGTTGGTTCACGATGCAACCAACCTACCGAAACCCGGTCCGCTCAGCCTTCGTGGTCGATCGTGACCTTCTCGATGACGATGTCGGTCAGCGGGCGGTCCGCCGGGCCGGTCGACGTCCGCGCGATCGCGTCGACGACGTTGCGCGACTCCTGGTCGGCCACCTCGCCGAAGATCGTGTGCCGGAAGTTCAGGTGCGTGGTCGGCGCGACGGTGATGAAGAACTGCGAGCCGTTCGTGCCGGGCCCGGCGTTGGCCATGGCCAGCAGGTACGGCTTGCTGAACTGCAGCTCCGGGTGGAATTCGTCGCCGAACTTGTAGCCGGGGCCGCCGCGGCCGGTGCCGGTCGGGTCGCCGCCCTGCAGCATGAAGCCGTCGATGACCCGGTGGAAGATCGAACCGTCGTAGAACGGGCCGGAGTTCGTCCCCGCCGCGTTGGGCTGGGTGTACTCCTTGGTGCCCTCCGCGAGCCCGACGAAGTTCGCGACCGTCTTCGGCGCGTGGTCCGGGAGCAGGTTCAGGTGGATGTCACCTTGGTTGGTGTGCAGCGTAGCTTTCACGTACCTCATCGTGCCATCTGCGGCGGGCGGCGCAGAAAAGGGGCACGATAGGTTACGGGTAACAGTGCAGTGTCAAAACGAATGATGAGGTGAAGCCCATGTCCCGGGCGACAGCCCAGGCCGTCGAGACCGCCGACAAACTCGTCACCGAGGGTGTCAAGCAGGGGCGGCGCGCGCAGAAGAAGCTCGCGAAGAAGACGGAACTGACCCGCAAGGAGCTCAAGAAGAGCTCGAAGGCCGCTCGCCAGGAGGCGCTCGCGCGCCTGTCCGAGCTGCGCAAGCCGGGTCGCAAGGCGAAGAAGGCCGCCATCAAGGCCGCGAAGGCGGCCGGCGAGTCGAAGCGCCGCGGCAAGAAGGACTTCAAGGCGGCGAAGAAGGACTTCTACGCCGCTCTGTCCGAGGCCAAGTCGGCCGCCAAGGGCACCCGCAGCCGGCGCAAGTGGCCGTGGCTGCTGGGCCTGGTCGTGGTCGGCGCGGGCGCCGCCTACGCACTGCGGTCGAAGCAGGAGCCGCCGGTCGCCCCGGCGCCGCCGAAGGCCACCCCGCCCGCGCCGAAGCCCGCCGAACCGGCGAAGCCGACCGCGCAGGCGAACGGCAAGGCGCCGTCCGCGGCGCCCGCCGAGAAGAAGAACTGAACAAGACGCGAAGAGGCCCCCGGGGGTGCAGCCGGGGGCCTCTTCAGTCTTGCGGTGGTTCAGGCTGATCAGACGGCAGCGGCGTGCTTGTCGATCAGCTGGCCGAGACGCGGCAGCGCCTCTTCGACGTTCTTCTTGCCGTTCGGGCGCAGCTTGCCGTAGACCTTCTTGATGCTGTCGCGGCTGCTCTTCTCCGCGCGGGAGTCGGTGACGCTGAGCAGCGCGTCGGAAGCCTCGTCCGAGCGGCTGGACAGGTAGGCGCCGAAGTCGTTGCCACCCTTGGCGCGGTAGTCGCCGTAGAACGGCTCGAGCGCGGAGGCGAAGTCCGGCAGCAGCGTGTCGACGGCCGAGGGGATGATGCCCGGCTTGATCTTCTTGACCGCGGCGAAGCCGGTCTTCACGACGGCACCCGAGACGCCGCCCTTGTCGGAGACCTCGGCGTCGACGAGGGTCTCGAAGTCGGAGACGACAGCCGGGCGACGGCCGGAGTCGAGCAGGATTTCCTTGAGGGTGTCAGCCACGAATCTTGTCCTTTGTCGTTGCAGAGTTGGTGCCCCGCCCCGGGGTGGGGATCCCCGGTGGCTGCGGTGCGCGAGTCCACGAAGCCTGCGCGTGACGCACAGGGTAATACAAGATCAACATCACTCACCCGTGTGGAGGTCGCTACCTAGAGCTTCAGGGCAGCGATAGCCTTCTTGACCACTGTGCGTGCCTTGACGCTTTGCTTCTGGTTGGTCGACGCGATGACCGCCGCCGGCCCCTTCGCCACCGCGTAGACGGCGCCGTCGTCGGTCGACAAATAGCCCCCCTTCCAGCCGGAAGGGTCGCTCGCCGGGTTGGACGAGTCGACCGGCGCCGCCTTGTTGACCAGCGCCGTCGCCGTCTTCGCGTCCCCGACGTACACCCGGATGGTGAGCTGGACCTTCCCGTCCGGGCGGTAGAAGAAGCACGCCGGGTGCGGCTGGTCGGCGGACACGCGCACCTTCGACACGTGCTGGCCGTTCGCCTCGGCCACGACTTCGCTGCCGAGGTACGGGCAGTCCTCGGTCGCGCCCGGCTGGGGGTCCGGGGGCAGGCTGCCGGTGCCCGCCGCGGTGGACGCCGAGGGCGGGCTGGGCGTCGCGGTACCGGTCACGATGGTGGCGCTGCAGCCGGCCAGCAGGGCCACGGCGGGCGCGAGAAGTACGAGTCGTCGCATAGCGCGGACAGTCAACCACGAAGCATGTGTGAAAACCGCTGGCTGACGTCGCCTTGACCACCGGGCGTGCGACGATGTCCGCGTGCTCACCCCCGAGCAGTACCTCGGCGCGATGGCCGACCGCATCCAGCGGGCCGGTGGCCG
This sequence comes from Amycolatopsis sp. CA-126428, assembly GCF_002904335.1. Taxonomy (GTDB): domain Bacteria; phylum Actinomycetota; class Actinomycetes; order Mycobacteriales; family Pseudonocardiaceae; genus Amycolatopsis. The sequence goes on from NZ_PPHF01000053.1 coordinate 41,544, forward strand.
GCTGAACTCCGTGCAGATCGGGCCCGCCACGGCCGTCGTCGGGCTGTTCACCGAGCAGGTGCTGCTCACGACGATGAACTACTGCGTGATCGCCGCCGCCGTCCCGGAGGTCAGCGCCGCGGCGCTGTACGACTTCACCGGCCGCGCGACGCAGCACGCCCGCGCGAACCTGACCGGCACCATGGGCTGGACGGCGGGGTCGGTCGTGATCGCCGGGCTCGTCGGCGGCCGGGTGTACCCGGACGCCGCACAGGCCGCGTCGGCGAAGTCGGGCAACCAGTTCGGCGGCGAGACGCGGATGGTCGCGGTGGACCTCTCCGCCGGGCAGCTGTACGCGTTCGTCGGCGGCAAGCTCTGGGGCGCGGCGATGCAGGGTTCGGTCAACGCCAAGCTGACGTACTGCTTCCCGCAGCCCGCCGAGGTCTACCAGCAGGTCCAGTGGCAGCAGGCGCAGCGGCAACCGCAGCACCCGATGCCCGCGCCGGCGCCGCAGGTGCCGCCCCCGCCGTACGCCGGTCCGGCCGGTCCGCAGCCACCGGTCTACCCACCGCCGGGGCACGCACCCCAGCAGGGTCCGTACGGTTACTGACATGGTGCAGTTGCGCGGCTGGCCGTCGTTCCCCGGGGAACTCCCCGGGTTCACGCCGGAAACGGCACCCCCGGACCCGCAGGCGTTGTTCCTCGAGTGGCTGACCGAAGCCGGCGAGCACGTCCTGGCGCCGCACGCCGTCACGTTGTCCACAGTGGATGCCGACGGCGCGCCCGACGCGCGCGTGGTCATCCTCAAGGACGTCGGCGCGGACGGCTGGGCGGTCGCGACCAGTGCGGAAAGCCCCAAGGGCCTGCAACTGCGCAAGGACCCGCGCGCCGCGTTGACGTTCTTCTGGCCCGGCCGCGGCCGGCAGGTCCGGGTGCGCGGCCCGGTCTCCCCCGCCGCCCCCGAGGTGTCGGCGGCGGACTTCCTCGCCCGGCCGCCGGCGTCCCGCGTCGAGGCGTTCATCGGGCACCAGTCGCAGGTGCTGCACGACCCGGCGGACCTCGAGGCGGCGGCCGCGGAAGCGGAGCGCTGGGTCGAGGAGAACCCGGACGTGGCCCCCGAAACGTGGACGCGGTACCTCGTCGACCCGGACGAAGTCGAGTTCTGGCAGGCCAGTCACGACCGGCGGCACGTGCGGCTGCGGTACCGGAAGTCGAGCGAGGGCTGGGTCCGCGAGCGCCTCTGGCCGTGACGGCCGCCCTTTCGGGGGTATGCGGGTTCCGCGCCGGTGTGCGCATGATGCAGGTATGCGCTCGAAGATCCTGACCGCCGGGCTGGTCCTGGCGCTGACCACCGCATTCGCCGGCGCGGCCGACGCGCGTCCCGGTGACCGGCCGGTGCTGGCGGATCCGCACCCGTGCCCGGGACAACCGGGCTTCACGTGCTCGACCCTGACCGTGCCGCTCGACCACACCGGCCGCGTACCGGGCACGCTCAAGCTGCCGGTGGCGACCGCGGACAACGTGACCGCGCCCAAGGGCGTGCTGTTGTTCCTGACCGGCGGGCCGGGCCAGGGCGGCGTCAGGACGATCACGCGGATCGCGACGCAGCGGCTGCCGGAGGTCGCGAAGGACTACCGGATCGTCATGCTCGACCAGCGCGGCACCGCGCCGTCGGGGGCGTTGCAGTGTCCTGGCCTGCAGGCGGAGATGGGCAGTTCGGACATCGCGACGCCGTCGGCCGCCGCCGTTCAGGAGTGCGCGCGCATCCTCGGCGACACGGCACCGCTGTACTCGACCGACCAGACGGTGGCGGACTTCGACCGGCTCCGCCAGGCGCTGGGCGTGCCCAAGCTGGTCGTCGACGGCGTCTCGTACGGCTCTTTCACGGCGGCCCGGTACGCGATCGCGCACCCGCACAACGTCAGCAAGGTCATCCTCGATTCGGTGCTCCCGCACCACGCGACGGCCTCGGCCTCCCTGTACCTGACGGGCATGACGGCGGAGGCCCGCGTGCTGCGCGCGGCCTGCGGGGTGGCCCCCGCCTGCGGCTACGACCCGGCTGAGGACCTGGCGTGGGTGGTCCGCCACCGCGGCACGGCCGACGGCGTGCGGATCTTCGACACCGTGGTGTCGTACGAATTCTCGGACCCGACTTACCGCAACCCGGACGCGGGCGACATCATCGGCGCCCTGCACGAAGCCCGCGGGGGCGCCCCGGCCCGGCTCGACGCGCTGCTGGAGGCGTACAAGTCCGGCGGCGACGACCCGGCGTCGTTCAGCGCCGGCCTCCACGCGGCCACGCTGTGCGCGGACCAGCGTTTCCCGTGGGGTTCGGCGGCCACGCCCCTTCCGGTCCGGCAGCCGTTGCTGTCACTGACCGCGCATGTGCTCCCGGAGTCGGCGACCTGGCCTTACACAACCGGCGTGGCGACGCAGCAGGGGTTCATCCAAAGCTGCCTCCCCTGGCCGGCGGAACGCCCGGCGTCGAACCCGTCTTCGCGACTGCCGGACGTCCCGGTGCTGTTGCTCAACGGCGACCGCGACCTGTCGACGCCGTTGGAGTGGGCGCGTGAAGAAGCGGCCCGCGCCCCGCACGGGCAGTTGGTGATCGTGCCGGGCGAGTCGCATTCGATCCAGAACCGCGAGCGCGGCCACGCGGGGCGGGACGCGGTGCTCAGCTTCCTGCGGGCCACGTGACCGGCAGCTCGTGGACGCCGTAGATGTTCATGTCCGTGCGCAGCTTCACCTCCTCGGCCGGGACGGCCAGCGCCAGGGCCGGGAAGCGGCGCAGCAGGCCTTCGAAGCCGGCGCGCAGCTCGATGCGGGCCGGTTGCTGGCCGAGGCACTGGTGGACGCCGTGGCCGAAGGACAGGAGGCCGCGGGCGTTGCGGTGGATGTCGAGCGTGTCCGGGTTTTCGAAGCGCCGGGGGTCGTGGTTGGCCGTCAGCAGCGAGACGACGACCGTCGAGCCCTTGGTGATGGTTTCGCCCCCGAGCTCGAGGTCCTCCGTGGCGTAGCGGAAGAAGATGTCGGCCACGGACAGGTAGCGCAGCAGTTCCTCCACCGCGCCGGACAGCAGCTCCGCGTCGGCCCGCAGTTCGGCGCACTGCTCGGGGTGCTGCAGCAGCGCGAACATGCCCAGCGAAAGCATGTTGGCCGTCGTCTCGTGGCCGGCGAGCAGCAGCAGGAACGCCGCGCCGGTCAGCTCTTCGATGGTGAGGTCGTCGTGGCGGGCCAGGTCGGACAGGATGTCCTCGCCGGGTTCGGCGCGCTTGCTCGTGACCAGTTCGGACAGGTACGTGTTCAGCGCGACGTACGCGCCCATCTTCTCCTCGAGCGTCTGCTCCCGGAGCATGAACTGGGCCGAGTTCGCCTGGAAGGTGCCCCGATCCGCGTAGGGCACGCCGAGCAGCTCGCAGATCACCAGCGAGGGCACCGGGAGCGCGAACTCCTTGACCAGGTCGACCGGCGGGGTCAGCCGCGCCAGGTGGTCCAGCTGCCGCTCGACGACGTCGGCGATGTGCTCCTCCAGCTGCTTCATCCGCTTGACGGTGAAGGCGCCGGTAAGCCTGCGGCGCAGCCGGCTGTGGTCCGGCGGGTCCATGGCGATGAACATGCCCGGCATCGGCGGGGACGGCTCGGTGGCGGCGGGCATCCCCGTCTCGTACGGCACGTGGATGACGTCGAGGTCCAGGCGGGAGCTGAACCGCGTGTCGGCCATCATCTGCCGGACCTCTTCGTAGCCGCTGACGAGCCAGCCCTCGTGGCCGTCGGGGAACACCAGCGGGCTGACCGGGCGGGTGTCGCGGAGCCGGGTGAGCGCGCTCGGCGGATCGAAGGGCCCCGCGTCGCGGTCCATGGGGAGTCCGTGCGGGACGTCGGCCGTCTGGCTCATCGGCGTTCCTTTCGTGATGGTGTGCCGACGACGATCGCCGAGCGGGCTGACACGGGCCTGACACGCCTCGGACACCGCCGCCCGTGGCAAGATCGGCCGCGTGCAGATCGGGATCCTGGGGCCCTTCGAAGTGCGCACGGCCGACGGCGTGCTCGCCGACGTGCCCGGCGCCCGGCTGCGCGGGCTGCTGGTCGCGCTCGCGCTCGAGCCGGGCCAAGTGGTCCCGAAGGGGACGCTCGTCGACTGGATCTGGGGTGAGCACCCGCCCGCCGAAGCGCCGAACGCTCTGCAGCGCCTGGTTTCCCGGCTGCGCAAGGCGCTGCCCGAAGGGTCGGTCGACGGCCGGCCGACCGGCTACCGGCTGGTGGTGGCACCCGAGGACGTCGACGCCGTGCGCTTCGAACGCCTCGTCGGCCAGGCGCGCCAGGAAGACGATCCGCGACGGCTGCGCGAGGCACTCGCTCTCTGGCGCGGTCCGGCCATGCAGGACGTCGAACTGCCGGAAAGCGCGGCGTTCGAAGCCGCGGTCACCCGGCTCGAAGGGCTGCGCCTGGCCGCCTTGGAGGACCGGTTCGACGCGGAGGCCCGGCTCGGCCACGGCGCGGAGCTGGTCACCGAGCTGACCGACCTGGTCGCCGCGCACCCGATGCGGGAACGGCTCGTCGCCGCGTTGATGCGCGCGCTCGTCGCGACCGGCCGCGACACCGAAGCGCTGCTCGTGTACGAGCGCACCCGGGAAACCCTGGCCGACTCCCTCGGCGTCGACCCGTCGCCGGAGCTGTCCGAGGTGCACGTCGCGCTGCTGCGCGGCGAGCTGGGCCGGCGGGAAGAGGTCCGGAAGACCAACCTGCGGGCCGAACTGACCAGCTACGTCGGCAAGGACGCCGATGTCGCCGCGGTCCGCGAGCTCGTCACCGAACACCGGCTCACCACGCTGATCGGGCCGGGCGGCTCGGGGAAGACCAGGCAGGCCACGGAAACCGCGCGCACGCTGCTCGGCGACCTGCCGGACGGTGCGTGGCTGGTCGAGCTGGCCGGGATCGGCGCCGGCGACGACGTGGCCCAGGCGACGCTCGGCGCGCTCAAGCTGCGGGACTCGCTCGTCGGCGAGGCACCGGACGCCGAGCCGACGGACCGGGTCATCGCCGCCCTGCGGGAACGTTCGATGCTGCTGGTCCTGGACAACTGCGAGCACGTCATCGAGTCCGCGGCGGCCTTCGCGCACCGGGTGCTCGGCGAGTGCCGCCGGCTGCGGATCCTCGCGACGAGCCGGGAACCGCTCGGCATCACCGGTGAGGCGCTGTGGCAGGTCGCGCCCCTGGCCCTGCCCGCGGAGAACGCGGATCCGGCCGAAATCGAGGCCGCCCCGGCCGTCCGGCTGCTGCGGGACCGGGCCGGCGCGGTGCGCAAGGACCTCGCGGTGGACGTCCGCACGCTGGCGCGCGTCTGCCGCGCGCTGGACGGGATGCCGCTGGCCATCGAGCTCGCCGCGGCGCGCCTGCGCACGATGTCGCTCGACCAGCTCGCCCACCGGCTCGACGACCGGTTCCGCCTGCTGACCGGCGGCAGCCGGACCGCCCTCCCGCGGCACCGCACGTTGCGCGCGGTGATCGACTGGAGCTGGGAACTGCTCTCCGACGCCGAACGCCTCGTGCTGCGCCGGCTTTCGGTGTTCTCCGGCGGGGCGAGCCTGGAGGCGGCCGAGCGGGTGTGCGGCGACGACTCGGCCGAGGTGCTCGACCTGCTGACCGCATTGACCGACAAGTCGCTGGTCGTCGTCGTGGGCGACGAGGCACCGCGCTACCGCATGCTCGGCACGATCAAGGAATACGCCCAGCAGCGGCTCGCGGAAGCGGGCGAGGCGGACGTCGCCCGGCGCGCCCACCTCGCGTACTTCACCGAACTCGCCGAGACGGCGGAGCCGCACCTGCGCCGCGCCGAGCAGCTGACGTGGCTCGCCACGCTCGAGGCGGAGCACGACAACCTCACCGCGGCGATGCGCGGGGCGATCGCGGCGGGCGAAGCGGCGGAGGCGATGCGGCTCGCGGCGACCGCCGGCTGGTACTGGTGGCTCGCCGGGCACCGGGCGGAGGGCAACGAGCTGGTCATGGCGGCCACGGCCGTGCCCGGTGAGGTGCCCGACGAGATCCGCGGCGTGGTGTACACGTTCGTCGTCCAGTTCGTGACCGCCGGGCAGCAGAGTGACGAGTACCGGGCGGAGGAGTGGATCCGCAAGGCGTACGAGATCAGCCTCGGCGTCGAAAACCCGCGGCTGGCGTTGCGCTTCGCCGGCTCCCTGGAGCGCCTGCTGCACGGGCCGGACGCGGCGCTGTCGGCGTTCGAACCGCTGCTCGCCGACGAGGACCCGTGGGTGCGGGCGGTGGCCCGGTTGCAGCTGGGCAAGATGCGCATCCAGTTCGGCCACGGCGACCAGGCCGCGGACGCACTCCTCGAGACAGCCGTCGCGGAGTTCCGCGCCCTCGGCGAGCGGTGGGGCACCTCGTTCGCCCTGACCGAGCTGGCGGACCGCATCGCCGTGCGCGGCGAGTTCGCCGAAGCGTGCCAGTACTACGAGCAGGCCGTCGACGTCGTGACCGAGGTCGGCGCCATCGAGGACGTCGTCCGGATGCGGGCGCGGCAGGCCCAGCTGTACTGGCTGCTCGACGACGAGCAGGCGAGCGCGGCCGCCTTGGCCGGGGCCCAGCGGGCCGCGGAGCGCGTGGCCTGGCCGAACGCGCTGGCCGAGCTGGCGCTGGCCAAGGCGGAACTCGCCCGCTGGAGCGGCGACACCGCCCAGGCGCGTCGCCAGCTCGACGTCGCGACGTCGATGATGGGCGACGACGTCCAGCACGCGAACGTCCAGGCCGTGGTCCAGGACCTGCTCGGGTACCTCACCGACGACCTCGGCGAAGCCCGGGCCCACCGCGCGGCGGCGTTCGACGCGGCCACCGAGACGGGCCACCCGCTGACGATCTCGCAGGTCCTCGTCGGCCTCGCGGACCTCGCGCTGCGCACCGGACAGGACGAGCAGGCCGCGCGGCTGCTCGGGGCGAGCGCGGGCGTCCGGGGCCTGCCGGACCGGTCGCACCCGGATGTCGCCCGGATCGGGGAAGCCGCCCGGCGTCGCCTCGGTGACGTGGGGTTCACCGAGGCGACGCGGGCGGGATCGGGAGCGAGCTGGCCGGAGCTGGCCAAGGTCACGCTCGCTTCTTGAAGGTGGCGGACGCCCACAGGTAGCCGACGACGGCGATCCCGGCGCACCACGCGAGGGCGGCGATCAGGGTGCCGGTGGCCGGTGTCCCGTTGAGCAGCCCGCGCAGGGTTTCGATGATCGGCGTGAACGGCTGGTACTCGGCGAACTGCTTGAGGCCGGGGCCCATCTTGTCCGCCGGCACGATCGCGCTGCTGAAGAACGGGAGCATGATCAGCGGCACCGAAGCCAGGCCGGCCGTTTCCGGGGTTTTCGCCGCCAGGCCCAGCGCGATCGTGAGCCAGCCGGTCGCGAACCCGAGCAGTACGACGACACCGGCCGCGCCGAGCCAGTCGAGGAAACCCGCCGCCGGCTCGAACCCGAGCAGGAAGGCCACGCCGAGGAGGGCCGCGATGGCGACCAGGTTGGTCAGCACGCTGGCGACGACGTGCCCGGTCAGCACCGCGCCGCGGGAGACGTCCATGACCTTGAACCGGTTGATGATGCCCTTGGTCATGTCGGAGTTGACGGCGATCGCGGTGGCTCCCAGCCCGTAGCAGACGGCCAGCAGCATCAGCCCCGGCGTGGCGTAGTCGACGTAGTTCACGCCGACGTTGAAGGCGTCCCCGAACATGTAGACGAACATCAGCATGATCACGACCGGCATCACGATGGCGTTGAAGATCGACATCGGATTCCGGGCGATGTGCTTGAAGTTGCGGCGAAGCATCACCATCGAGTGGGACTTCATTTCGCGGGAACCTCCGTGGCGTGGCCCGTCAGGGCGAGGAAGACGTCGTCGAGATCGGGAGTGTGGACGGAGAGCTCTTCGGCGCTGAGCGCGTATTCGTCGAGTCTGTCCAAAAGGGACCGGAGTGATTTCGTGCCGCCGTCGCCGGGCACGCGCAGGGCCATGGCCTCGTCGTCCCGGCTGGCGTCGGTGAGGATGCGCGCGGCCGCGTCGAGCTCACCGGCGGTGGTGAACCGGAGCCGGACGTGGGTGCCGGGAATCCGGCGCTTGAGTTCGTCGGCCGTGCCCTGCGCGACCAGCCGGCCCTGGTCGAGCACGGCGATGCGGTCGGCGAGCTGATCGGCCTCTTCGAGGTACTGGGTGGTGAGGAAGACGGTCACCCCGTCGGCGACGAGGTCGCGGATGATGGCCCACATGGTCCGGCGGCTGCGCGGGTCGAGGCCGGTCGTCGGCTCGTCGAGGAAGATGATCCGCGGCCGGCCGACGAGCGTCATGGCGAGGTCGAGCTTCCGCCGCATCCCCCCGGAGTAGGTCGACGCGGGCTTGCGCGCCGCCTCGGTGAGGTCGAAGCGCTCCAGCAGCTCGGCGACGGTTTTCTTGCCCCCGCCGCGCCGGTTCAGATCGACCATCAGCTGCAGGTTTTCCTGCCCGGTGAGCAGTTCATCGACGGCGGCGAACTGCCCGGTGACACCGATCGCCGCCCGCACGGCCTTGGCCTCGGTGGCCACGTCATGCCCGGCGACGCGAACCGTGCCGCCGTCGGCTTTCGTCAGGGTGGTGAGGACGTTGACGGCGGTGGTCTTGCCGGCCCCGTTCGGGCCGAGCAGGGAGAAGATCGTCCCGGCCTCGACTTCGAGGTCCACGCCGTCGAGGACGGTTTTGTCTTGGTAGGCCTTCCGCAGTCCGGAGGCCGTGATCGCCAGGTCTGTCATGAGAGCGACTGTCGAGGGCCGGCCTGACACCGACCTGACACGAACCTGACCCGATGGCTCTAAAGTCCGTTGACGCGCTTCCTTCGATGGCGTCCAGGAGGACCGATGGTGGCATCGACTCCGCCGCGGGCGGACCCGCGCACGCTGGTCGCGGCGGCGGTGATCGGCGCGTTGACCGGCGCCGGCACCGGCGTCTTCTGGACCGCGGTGGCCGGCACGTATGTGTGCGCCACCGGCAACCCGTTCTGCTCGCTCGGCCAGCTGATCCGGGGCATGGAGATATTTCTGGCGACCGTCGCCGGGACACTCCTGCTCACGCTGCTCGCCCTGAGCATGACGCGGCTACGGCCGAAGTGGCCGATCATCCTGACCGCGCTGTCGGCTCCCCTGGCGTCCGTGGTGGCGTACAACCTGACCGGCGGGATCGGCACCTACCGGATCGCGCTGCTGGCTCTGGTGTCCGCGGCCCTCCACGTCTGGGTGGCCTGGCTCGCCCGGACCGGCGTGCGCTGACCGGTACGACGAAGCCCAGGTCGGCGGAAGCGGCCCGACCTGGGCTTGCGTGTTCTTCGAGTGTGGAGCTATTGTCTCACTACTCGAACCACTCTGACAACCTAAACCAGCTGGTCAGCGTGCTAGAGCGGATCGAAGCAGGAGACCAGACCGACGCTCCAGGGGTCCAGTCTGCCGCTCCTCTGGACTCCTGGCGAGTCTCTGACCGGCTTACGGATGCCGATGTGGCCGCTCTGGTGGCTGAGGCTCGCAAAGGTACGCCACGTCCTGAGCTGGCCCGGCGCTACGGCGTGAGCCTCAGCAGCGTGAAGCGGCTGCTCCGCAAGCATCGAAACCAGTCTTAGCGCTCCTCGCTAGGACTATCGCCCCGATCTGGCAACGGATCGGGGCTTTACACTACGCAGGATACTTCGCTGCAAAATCCCGTATCCCATCAATAAGCCGTCGCACATCGTTACTAACATAGTCGCCATACTGGCCATGCGCGGCGGAGTTGCGAATTCCAAGCCAGGCGGTGACCTGTTTTTGCTCAAGAGCCCCGTAGGCCAAAACCTTCTTGAGGTCGGCGTTCATCACGTCCGCCTTCTTTGGCTTGCCACTCAGATCAACCGGTACGTTATGCTTCACGCATAGTGCGCGAATGTGCACCTCAAGGGATGAGCCAGCAATAACGGCTGCCGCATCCTTGTAGTTCTTGGCAAGTAACTCTTCGGCCATCTCAAGGTAGTCGTTATGCACGTCCGCATGCACCAGTTCGACCAGGGATTCTAGCCAACCGGCATTCAGGTCGTCTCGCAACGCCCTGACGATACCCCCGAGTTCTAGGAGGCGAATATGCGTGGCCGCTGTTCGTAGCGGGTCAGCTTGTCGCGCGTAAGTGCTTGAAGGCACAGTTAGGCGATCAATGGAAGCTTGGAGCCGATTGGCTAGGATCCGACTTTCGTCCTTCAGGTCGGACATATCATCATGCTGAGAGCGCTTCGCTAATGCGTCGTACTCTGCAATCAAAGTATCCAGCTGGTCAATGACTGTCTGAACTGTGCTCATAGTGACGATTATACTATGAGGCGTGGTCGCGAGTTGCTCGCATCGCTGGTCAACTACCTATCTTTGGCGTAATCTGGGGAAGAAATAGCGAGCCTAAAGTATGCCAAGCAAAAAGAAATCGGCTAGACGAAAATCGAAGGAACGTTTAGTCACGGAGAAGGCTCTTCATGTGGCTATTGATGGAGTCATCAATTTATCTTCACTGTTTGAACTAGAGAAGCCGTGTGTCGAGCCTGAGTGCTCCGACTTTCTCAAGATATTTGAGGCTGCACACCGCATAAATCTACGTCGCTTGAAAGTTGTTCACGACATTACGGATGGCACCCCTGACGATGCGGTTAGCGCCCTTGAGGTCATGAGGAGCATCATCGAGGACTACATCAATCTTGAGTACATGATGAGCGTGGAAGACGTCGAAGGCGCGGCTCTTGCAGAGCGGTTTTTTGATTTCAAGTGGGTTCAGTTAGCTCAGGACATCGAGTACTACGCATCCATTGGCCTAAGCTTCGACAAGAACGAAGTAGTTGAAGAAATCAAAGCAAAGTCCGGTGCAATGCTTGAGAAATACCCGGACGAAAAGACAGGATTTGTCCTCAAGGAAAAGACGCATACTCCAGCCAATCAGTGGCTGAGAGGAGGCGTAGAGAAGCTAATCCAAGGCCTCAAGGACTCGGGAAATATGGAGCAGAGTAAGGCGGAAATGCTGATGCGTTCCTACGTCCTAGGAAGTCGTCGGCTGCATCTAAATCCCGAAAATGTTCTTGCCCATCTTGAGGGTCACGACACGTATAACACCTGGCCAATAGTGGACGCTTTTAATGCACTACTCGTATCTAGTATGTGTCAAGCTTGGATTCTGGATCATTACTGCTTCTTGCTCATTGACGCTGGTAGATACGAGTGGGATGACTACTCTAAGGTCCACGCGAAGCTTGAGGAGATAATTAACTTCTTGGCCAGTTGCATGGCAAATCTCACAAGCATCGAGCCGGTAAATGCCGAATGGAAGGAGGCTATGCGCCAACATGGTCACGGCTAGAATCTGCATAGCGAACAAGCGCTGCCCCGATGAGGACGGCGCTTGTTCGTATGGTCGCTTACGTCACGAGCGCTGAAACTCGCCGTCGGCCATGCCACCCGCGAACGCATCCCACTCGGCGGCCGTGAACACGAGCGCTGGCCCGTTGCCCTGCTGCTTGCTGTCTCGCATTGCCACCCGGCCGTCATCCAGAAATGCGACCTCCACGCAATTGGCCTGCCCATTGCTGCGGCTGCTTTTGCGCCACCGCGCCCCAGGCAGATCGGCACTCATCATGTCCCGTACTCCCTCGCTGCTGTCGCCAGCATGTTCTTGCTATCTGCCTCATTCAGCGAGGCGTCCCAGATGCGGTGAAACGCCCCGTCGTAGCGGTCGATCTCGTGCGGCTTGTCGAGGTAGAGCGCGCCGGTGAAGCCGTCCACGTAGACGGTAGGCGGCTCGCTCTCCTTGCCGTCACCGTTGGTGGGGAAACGCAACGTAACGAACGGTCCCGACATGACGCCGTGGTGCAGTCCGGCCGCGAAGTCGGCCACCCGGAGCGCCACGTTGGGCAGTTCGGCGACCTGGACCAGGCGCGCGAGCTGGCCGGCCATCACCGACTCGCTGCCGATGGGCCGCCGCAAGATCGACTCGTCGAGCACCACTCGGAAGATCGGGGCGGCCGTGACGCGGGTGAGCAGCGTCTGCCGCTCCATGCGCAGGTTCACCCGCCGCTCGATCTCCTCGGGGTCCACGTCCAGGTTGTCGGCCTCAATCAGCGTCCGGGCGTAGTCGGCCGTCTGGAACAGGCCCGGCACCAGGTCGGACTCGTACCACTGGAAGCTGGAGGCGGCACCCTCCAGGCCGATGTAGACATCAAAGCCACCGGGGATGACATCACCGTAGGCATGCCACCAGCCCTTGGTCTTCGTCTCCTTGGCCAGGCCCTTGAGGGCTTCGGTCATGTCGGCGTCCACGCCGTAAACCCGGCACATGGCCTCAACGTCGAGACTGCGCAGGCTGGTCTGTCCGGTCTCGATCCGCCAAATCTTGGCCTCGGACCACTCCAGGGCTTCGGCTGCCGCCTTGACCGTCAGCCGTGCCTGACCACGAGCGTCCTTGAGATACCGGCCGAGCTGCCGACGCGGCACCGTCGAGCCTGACTCCTTGTCAGCCACCGTCCCTACCTCTCATTCCGGGGCCACCTTACACCCGATTTGAAAGCCTCTAGTCGCGCAGCTTGAAATGCTAGCCACGACTTCGGGTACTTCCAAGCGAGTCTTCGATGTGAAGTCTTGCATATTCGAGTCTCGCGGTGCTCTACTCGCCACCGGGAGCAATGAACCGGCTACCCCTTGAACGTCCGCCCGGTGGTGCTGCGGTCCCCGACGCCGCTACCGGGCGGGCCATCAGCGCGAAAGTTGGGGCTATGACTGCACTCTTGGATGAGGAGCCGCGTCTAGCGGCGCTAGGGCCACTGGCCTATGGCTACATGCGGGTACCTGCTGACGTACCGGATCATCGGGTGCGCCGGGTCGAGGGTGCGGTAGCTCGGTTCGCTGAAGCCAAGGGGCTGTACTTCGTCAGCTTTTTCTTCGAGCTTGACTGTGGCTCGCGTGAGGGCTTTGACGAACTCATCACGGAGCTGGTCCGGGCAGATGCGCGCCATGTCGTCGTCCCGAGCCTGATGCACTTAGCACGTAACGAATTGCTCCAGACAGCCATGCGCGAACAGCTCGCCAATGAAGCGAATGCTGAGGTCCACGCCGTCGGGCGACGGACTGGCGAGGCACTGGCATGAAGCGTGAGACGGGCGACCTTGTGCGCGCTCTTGCCGCCGTCACCAAACACATCCCACGTGTCTCCACGGAACTCCTGGCGGGCACTCTGCCCGCCGACAAGCAGCGTGAACTCGCCCGACTCTTCGACGGCTTGGCCACTCTACTGACGAGTCACGCGAACGACCAAGAGCCCAAGGAGCCGTTGACGCTCGCTGACCGGCTGACGAGTACCGGCCGGGAGCTACTGCGGGCTGCTGCTCAACTGGAAGCTGAAGCCCTTGACGGCTCCGATGTTCAAGAGGTCAGCGGCCTGCTCAAAGCCTTGGCGGAGGTGCTTGATCTGTACAGCGGCAAGCTACCCGCCTTGCCGGTCACGGCCGAGCCCGAACCATCCGAGCCGCCCGCGCCGTGAACGGCGGGGTGTTGGCGGTACTGGTCGTCGTGGCCATGCCCGTGGTCCTGGTGGTTGTGCTGCTAGTCAGCGACGCCAAGCACAATCGCCGGGTGCGAGCCCGACCGGAGCGCACCGTGGCCGGTATCCGAGCACGGGTGAGAGGCGAACGGGCCGAAGACGAGGCCGCCAGCGCGTCGACGCAAGTACTGCCCCGGATTCCGCCCCTGGACGACGAGCCGACCGAACCGCTGCCGATCGTTCTGCCGAAGCGATCCAGGCCGTATGTCCAGCGCCCCACGCCATACCCACGCAGACCGCAAGTATGGCCGAAGGGCGAACTTATGCAGCGCGTCCTTGATGGTCTGCGCAATCTTTGATGAGGACTCGTGTTGGTTTTAACTGAACCGGACGACGCCGAGTTGGTGGCTGCCTACACCGCCGGCCGGACCATTGAGGAGCTAGTGGCAGGTTGCGGCCTGCCATATCGCCAAGTCCGAACGCGTCTGCTTGAGGCCGGAGTGACCCTGCGCCCGAAACAGCGGCGAATGCGACCGACCCCGCCGGGGCTCATTGAGGCATACCGGAGTGGGCTGCCTATCCGCGCAACCGGAAAGCAGTTCGGGCTGAGTTATAACGTCACGCGGCGGATGCTCTTGGACGCGGGTATTGGCCTTCGTTCGCGCGGGCAGGAGCCAGCATCTGGAGTCCGCCCGTGAATTGTGAGGATCGCAATCGGCAGATGGTACGTGACCACAACGATGGGCAGTCGGTTACGCAAATTGCGCGGACCTATGGACTGTCACTGAGCTGGACGGGCGAACTGCTACGCCAGCATGGAGCCGACATGCCGACAAGTGGCCGGGGTATCCGCTGTGACCTGGACGTTGATGAGGTGGTGGCGCAGTACGAGGCGGGGCAGACGGTGCGGGAGGTCGCCGCCGCGCAGGGTGTGTCATACGGCAAGGTCTATAGGTTACTCGCGGAGGCCGGAGTGAGAATGCGCCCGAGAGGTCTTTCGCAATAGTAACGGCTTCGGTCCGCAAAGAACCCTCGCCTCCGATTTGAGGCGAGGGGTTCTTCGAGTTAGCATAAAGCCAGCTAGATTAGTTGCCGATGTCGTCTTTACGGACCATTCACCCCTCCGTTCTTAACGTCTTCATTATCCTCTGCTTGAAATATCCATGCAAGGCCATAAGAGTAGCCTAGCCGCATCGAGCCTGGACCATGCGAAAGTAGGGCATTGCCAAGCCGGTCTGGTGCAACCGACCGCTTCAGCTCGGGCGGTACGTGTGGAATCAGTGGCCGGGTCACATCTCGAAAGCTCCAAATGCTGCTCGGCTTGCGCTCAGGAAAGTAGATGCTCAGCGAGAAGTTATCAACTGGCACCACGGGGGTAATGGCAAAGTCATAGGTGATATCGCCGTATGGATCATCCACCATTTGCGTATGCAGCAGGGTAAACGTGTGCTCCTCATTCTCTTTAAGGTACCTGGGGAACTCAACCTCCATAAAGACAACATCCTGGCCAGCGTTGCGCCAGTTAAGTCGCCCTCCTGTAATTATCTTAAGGTCTGGCAGTCGAGATTCATCGTAGCGGTGACTACCTCGCCAATATTGCAGTCGTGAACTCAGCGAGCGAATCGTGCGAGTTTCTAGGTATGTCTTCTGACGGTCACTACTCGTTGGCCATCGCAAGAATATGGAGATGCTGGCCACTTCATATGCGCCGCCTACGACAAGCTCGGAGCGCACCCGAGGTGATGGTGCATCATTGATTTCGACTTGTTCACTGCAAATGCTCGCCAACTGGCCAAGCAATCGCATCTTCTGGCCGTGAAAGTAGCGCACATGCTTATAGTTTGGGTTGCTTGTATACGCTGCAATTCGCAGTCGCTCGGAATAATGCATTCCGCGATAGGCGCTCGACACCCCGAAGAGCGGATCAAGCACACTCGCTACATGCTCAGATTTGAGTGCACCAATACAGCGCTCCAGTTTATCTGTCAGTCGGCGAGCTTGGTCACGTGGCGTGCGATTCCCTCTGCTAAATGGCCGCATTAGCCGCCCGATGCTATCCCGACTTCTGGCATTGACAAGATCATCTTCAACGAGACCGACGTGGGCAAGTTCTGAGAGGTCAACGGCCAGCTGCATGTTGAGCTGATCTGGCCCCGCAGCATGTAGATCGCTTCGGCGGTCGCTCACGTCGCACTCCAATCGCACTGATGGTAGCTGGATCGCATTTCTGCACGAGCTGTTACGCGATTCTGACTACGGGTTGAAGCAACACCGCTCTGACCTGCGAAGACTCTGGTCTTCGGTGACAAACAGGCGGAGGCAGAGATGACTCAGCGTAGTCGGCCGTCGGGCGGTTCTGAGCCTGTCGGCTTCGACGTGGAGCGGCGGCGAGAGCTGCGCAAGATCGGCACCGTCGTGTTCGTCGGCGGCGTGCGCAAGCTGCACGAAATGGTCGCTCCCGTCCTCGTGACCGGCGACGACCACGTGGACCACCAGGGGCTTCAGCTCCTGTGGGCGGACATCATCACGGATCGGCGGCAGCTGCCCGACGAGCGGCTGATGCGGTCTCGGCAACTGCCGGGCTGGATGCGGCTTAACCCCCGTGACGATGATGCGAGCACGTCGGCGGAGCTCTGGAGTCGCGAAGTGATGCAGCTCGTGCGGGAACTCGGTCGTTTCGCGCTTTCCAGTGCATATGACTACTCGACGGTCTACAGCACGGTATGCGAGCTGGAGAGCGGCTATGCGGCAATTCTTCGCCGCCTGTTTCGTTAGGGAATGCGGCCGAACTCACCTTGAGCCCGGTCTTCGTTTGAAAGGAAGGTAAAGAAAATGAGTGAAATCATCCAAGGCGGCCGGGGCGACCTGGTGCCGCTGCCGGTCGGCGTTCCTCGGCGACTCCCGCGTGAGGCGCGTGAGCGCATCACCGACGAGGTGGTGGAGGGTTACGTCAGCGCGGCCCGCGCGCAGGCGGCCGGCTGGGTGGCCTCCGTGGGCCTGAACCAGATTGCCATGGTGGCGGGCCTGGAGGCCCGTCAGACGGCCAGCGACCCCATGCGGGCCGAGCTGTACGCCGCGATCGTGGACGACATGGCCCTGGTCGTCCGGCAGTCCGTGCGGCGACTCGGAGCCCGGCCATGATGATCGTGCTGTACGTCTGCGCGGCGCTGGGCGTCGTGTTCGCGCTGCTTCTGCTACTCATCCTCTTCGCGGAGATCGAGATTATGGTGGACCGCTGGCGACGGCACTGGGAGACCTACCGGAAGGTTGCTGCCGACGACTTCGCCATGCTTCGTGAGTCACTGAGGCTGATGTACGAGCACTGGTGGGCAGTTCGGCGCTTGCTCCGTGAGGCCGAAAAGCGGCGAGACGATACAACGGATTAATTCGACATGCCTGGAATGAATCCGAACCAGTGGACCGCGCGAGTGGCAAGCGCGGTCTTTTTGCTGTTGGTCGTCGCCGTGGCGGCACGGGTGATCTGGGCCGTTCTGGCTCCGCTGATGCCATATCTCATCGTCCTGGTCATATTGGCAATTATTTACTTCATCGCCCTAAGGAGGCTTTAGGAATGTTGCACTTGACTGGTCCCAATAAGGTCCATATAACGAAAAATAGGGGGCTGCTTCTGCGCCCCCGGCAGAGTAATGAGGGAGGAGGGGAACCATGGCCAAGGAAACCAGAGCTTGGGTCTGCGGTGATGATCGCGCCGAGCTTGATGCGGAGTTAGTCGCTCAAATCGTTCTGATGATGGCGCGGCAGTTGCAGTCTGAGACACTGACGGATAGTGCCCAGGATTTATCGGCTACAGCTTCAACTGAACGTCGGCCGCCCGCAGATACCGACGAGGTAGCCAAATGACTGCGGCATTTCTGGCCCTCATGGCGGGCCTCCCCATACTCGGCGCTTTGCTTCTTTGGCGTCAGCGCGAAAGCAGGGCTTGGAGTTCTTCGCTGAGCTTCTATCGTCTCGGCTTGCCTCGGGATTTGTCCCCGGAGATGGTCACTACCTGGCTGGCGCAAGTAGCCGCCATTACTCGTCCGGCACGCTGGTCCCTCGCCCCGCTCGTTCCGGTGGGGCTTGAGGTGGACGCATCCGCGTCCGGCATCACGCACACGTTGCTAGTGCCGCAGGCGCATCGGGCGGCCGTCCTCGCCTCCCTCCGCGCCGCTCTCCCGGCTGTACGGATCGAAGAGCTGACGGGCGCACCCCAGGCGTCCATGCCGCGCGTAGCGGCCGAGCTACGCCTCACAAGCGCTTGGGTGCCCCTCGCGGATGACCGGGCGGCTGCGACTGCTTCAGCTCTCCTTGCAGCGCTCTGGCCGTTCCCGCCGGGTGGTGGCCACCTACGGGCTCAGTGGCTGTTTACGGGTGTGAGGTCGGGTCGTCCGGCTGCCCTGCGGGGTGTCGAGCTGACCTCACATCAGCGGCGCGAGATTGAGCGCAAGCAGCGCTTGCCGCTCGTGGCCATGACTGGCCGGCTGGGTGCCACCTCGCCAGAGCCCGGTTGGTCGCCGGCTGCGCTTCGACGCATGACGGCTGCTTTGCGAGGTATGGATCGTCACGGAGTAGAAGTCGCCCGGCGGCGGCTTCGACCTGTCGTCGTTGCTCGCCGCATGGCTGAGCGCGCGGTTCCGGTGGTGGCGTGGCCCATCGTGGCGAACGTGGCGGAGGCGAGCGGCCTTCTCGGCCTCCCTTACGGTGTCATGTTACCCGGCTTGACGCTTGGCGCATCTCGCACGGTCCCGCCGGTAAACGCGTTGCCGACGCGCGGCGTTGTCCTCGGTGAAAGCACCTATCCCGGCTCCGGTCGGCCGTTGGTTATGAGCCCAGAGGACCGACTTAGGCATACCTACGTCCTCGGCGTAACTGGAGTTGGTAAGAGCCATCTCCTGGCTTCAATGGTGCTTCAGGAGGTTAGCCAAGGGTTTGGTGGTCTCGTGATTGACCCGAAAGCTGACTTGATCGACGCAATCGTTTCGCGACTTGCCGAAAAAGACCGCGAGCGAACGGTGGTTTTGGACCCTGCCGACACGGCTATGCCAATTGGCACTAACCCACTCATGCTGGGTGGCACCGAGCAACAGCGAGAACTAGCCGCGGAGACGACCGTAACTATTCTGCGGAGCATCTTTCGTGCATATTGGGGACCGCGAACCGATGACCTTGCTCGCGCAGCGGTGAATAGTCTGACTCAAGTTCCAGCGCCGAACGGCTCCGCCTTCACGTTGAGTGAAGTAGCAGAAGTCCTCACGAATGCCCGTCTGCGGCATTACGTAAGTTCGCATCCTCGGCTCGATGAACGGTGGCGGGACTACTGGCAGTGGTACAACAGCCTGAGCGAAGGTGAACGATTAAACGCCATTGGTCCGGTCCTTAATAAGCTGCGCAGCTTCACGACCCGCACCAGCCTTCGCCTGATGTTTGGTCAGTCGAATGGATTTGACCTCATGCGGATTTTCACAGAGCGAAAGCTCGTACTGGTACCGCTTGCCAGGGGCGAGATTGGCGCGGAGGCGGCCGCCTTGTTTGGGGCGTTCGTCACGGGTGCACTCTGGCATGCGACTACGCGCCGTGCGAGTGTGCCCGCCGACCAGCGACGCCCGGCTTTCGCCTACCTGGACGAGTTTCAGAACGTCGTGCGGTTCACGGACGATATCGCGGACATGGCGGCGGAGGCGCGTGGGCTCGGTCTCGGTCTGACCTTGGCGAACCAGTACCTCAGTCAGCTACCCTCGTCCGTTCGGGCGGCTGTGCTTGGTACGGTCCGGTCTCACGTCTTTTTCCAGGTCGAGCATGACGACGCTCGCTTGCTCGGTGAACGACTTGCACCGACCCTCGCGGCCTCCGATCTCTCCGGCCTTGGCCGGTTCGAGATCATCGCCCGCTTGAACCTGGGCGGCCAGACGTACCCGCCGATGACCGGGCGGACGCTTCCGCTTCCGGAACCTACGACCGAGCCGGCCGAACTCCGGCGGAAGTTGGCCGCTCAATGGGGCGTCCCCCGGGCTGAGGTTGAGGTAGCGCTTCGGGCGCGTCGTCTTGGCGATACGCCGCCACCCCGGCTCGGTGAGATGCCCAGCGAGGAGTTGTCATGATGGGCCGAGGTGTTGACATCGGTGTTGATGTCGCGGGCTTTCTCGCGCGTCGGTTGACCGGGCAAAACGTAGCGCTAACGCCGCCGAAATTCTGCCCCTCTCAGCGAGGGACATCATGACAGCCGCTCGCACCCCCACCCGTGTCCGTTCCGGCCACATGGTGTGGGTTGCCGAGCGGCTGGGCGAGCGCGATCGGGCCATCTTGGAGACCGTGAACCGGCTGCATCTGGCGACCGGGCTTCAACTCGAACGGCTCCACTTCACCGAACTTTCCGGACGGTCCCGCGTCGTCAGCCGGTCACGAACGCTCGCCCGGTTGGTGAGCTGGCGCGTGCTCCTGCCGCTGCCTCGTCGGGTGGGCGGCCCACGGCGAGGCTCAACCGTGACGGTGTTCGCGCTCGACACGGCAGGTGCGCGACTCCTCAAAGCTCATGCGGGACGAGTACGCCGACCGGGCGCGCCTGGCGAGCGGGTCATGGCGCACATCGTCGCCGTCTCGGAGTTGTACGTCTCGCTGGTCGAGTTCGCGTGCGGCGGGCGGTACAACTTGCGCACATTCCAGCCTGAGCCTGCGTGCTGGTGGCCGGACGGCCGGGGCGGGGTCCTCAAACCGGACGCCTTCGCGGTGCTCAGCAATGGCCGGGTGGATCACTTGTGGTGGGTGGAGGTGGACCGGAGCACTGAGAGCTTGCCGACGCTCCGGCGCAAGCTACGCACCTATCTGGACTTCGTGAACCAAGGTGGCCGTGGTCCTCGGGGCGGCGTGCCGCGTGTACTGGTGACGGTGCTCGATGACGCCCGGTTGACGGCTGTTCAGGGACTCATCCGGGGCTTACCACCGCCAGCGGCTGAACTGTTCTTCGTTTCGATGCACGACCATGCGGCGTTAGAACTTTCAAAATGGTTTGTTCGGTAAATGTTCTAATCATGATTTTTGGTCCCAATAGGGACCGAAAACGTGATATTGTCGAAATAGTAAATGAAGACTTCGCGCCAATGAGCGACAATACATTTAGCAAGTATCTGTATGACCGTCGAACGAAAGCTGGACTCTCACTCCGGGAACTGTCTCGACTGCTGGGCACGAGTCATTCGTACTTGTCGAGACTCGAAGCGGGCGAGCAGTCGAACCCGTCAACAGAATTTCTCTTGCGACTGGCTGATGTACTCCATATTGAAGATGTCGCCGAGTTGCTGGCGCTGTTCGGAGCTGATCCAGTAGCCACGTTGCCGCCCGCGCAAACCTATTTCCGGCGCAAATATGGGCTAAGTGAGCATGATGCCGCATTGCTGGCGCATCTGGTGGAGGACTATGCCAAGTTGCACGAGAGAACAAGTAACAATAACCAAGGGGAGAACTCCAATGTTCAATGATCTACCTACCTTGCGTGCTCCGGCTGATATTTTGCCTCAGTTAAGAAAGTTGATTCCGCAGCGTCCGCTCACCTATGGGCAAGCTCTTACGCTCGCCGAGCGCCAGGCTGGCGCGCTTCGACGACTCCTTAATAACAAGCAGGCAGCACTCGACCTCAGCTGGCTGTTTGCCCTTGAGGAAATCAATGTGACGTTTCGGCCTGAGTTTCGGATGCCTGACCATACGAGCGGCCTAACTACACGCATTAACGATGTCCTCACTATCGTAATGAACGCCAGCGAGGGGCGGTTGCGTCAGCGCTTCACGCTCGCCCACGAGCTAAAGCACGTGCTCGACTTCGATCTGGTCGATACAACCTACAGCAGGCTTGGTCGCGGTGACGCCAAGCGTCAGGGCGACCAGATTGAGTGGATATGCAATCGGTTTGCCGCCTGCTTGCTCATGCCGAAAGTCTGGCTGAACCGCCTTTGGGCGCGCGGCATTCAAGACCCGTTGGCCCTCGCGCACGTTTTTCAGGTATCGGCCGAAGCTATGGCGATCCGACTTGAAACCCTCGGGTTTGTGAGCGCATCCGAGCCGCCACGCGACACATTCTTTCGCCAAACCATTGTTCCCGATCCGCCGGCCACCGCGCCGATCATATGCTCTATCGCCTAGAGAGGAAGATTGCCCATGTCCGAACGAACACTCAACCGCAGTACTCGCGACACCATCATAAATAAGAAGGGTCGTAAGCGCGCTCTCCGATACCTGCGCGTCTCTACGCCAAGTCAGGTGAACACCGACTTTAACCCGGAAGGTATTTCGATCCCGGCCCAGCGGGAGGCGACCGACCGGAAGGCCGCCGAGTTGAACGCGGATATTGTCGATGAGTATGTTGAGCCGGGTCGCACGGCCACGAGTATCGAGAAGCGGCCGGTGTTTCAGCGGATGCTGGCTCGGATTAAAGAGCGCCAAGACGTAGATTACATCATCGTCTACCATTTCAATCGGATTTTCCGTAACAGCATTGACGCTGCCATCACCAAACGGGAGCTGGCCAAGTACGGGGTGCGCGTCGTCTCCACGGTTATCGACCTTGGCGAGTCGCCCGAAAGCTCGATGATTGAAACCATTTTGCACGCGGTCGATCAGTACCAGTCCGAGGCCAGTGGTGCCGATATTCGGTATAAGATGGGTGAGAAGGCCAAGCATGGCGGCACACTCGGGCGTGCTCCAATCGGCTACGTCAACGTCATGCTCGATATTGACGGCCGCAAAGTCCGCTCGGTCGAGCTTGACGTGGAGGGGGAGACAAGCAGGGCTAAGCTCGTGGCACACGGCTTTGAGCTATTTGCCACCGGTCAATACTCCGGCCCGAAGCTCCTCCAGGCGTTGACAGATGCTGGCCTCAGGACGCGCGGCACAAAAGGTCGCCTGCCGGGTCCGCTGACGCTGAGCAAGTTGTATGAGATGCTGCAAAACCGCTACTACCTTGGCGTCATCGAATACCAGGGCCAGGAGTACCCCGGCCGTCACGAACCGCTGGTGGCGCTTGAAGTATTCGACCGGGTGCAAAAGGTGCTCGCTCTGCGGGGTGGCGGGACGCGCGATCGTACGCACAATCACTACCTCAAGGGCGTTTTGTGGTGCGGACGCTGTAAGCAGCGACTCATCATCATGCCAGGCAAGGGTAACGGTGGCCGGTATTTCTACTACCTCTGTCGGGGCCGTCAAGATCACGGGTGCGACCTGCCCTATATCAGGGTTGAGGTGCTAGAGCGCATCGTTGTCGAGCACTACGCCACCATTCGGCTCTCGGATGAGTTTTCCGGGTCTGTACGGGGTAAGCTGGCGGACACGATGCACTCCGAGGGTCAGAACCTCGCCGACCTCCAAAAGCGGCTCAAGCGACAACTCAAGGCCCTGGACGCCAAGGAAGATCAGTACCTCGATCTCGTCGGCGCGCCAGGCTGGCCGCAAGAGAAACTACGCCGCAAGCTCGACGCCATCGCCCTGGAGCGCGCCAGCATTCAGGACCAGCTCACCGACACCACGGGCAGGCTTGATACTGGGCACGCGTTCCTAACGGCCGCGCTCCAGCTGCTTTCCGATCCGCAGGCGTTCTACGACCGAGCTGGAACCAGCCTTCGGCAGGCCATGAACAAGGTCATTTTTCGCAAGCTCTACGTCGATGCTGACCGTGTGGTACATCACGAATTGACGGCCGTGGCGGAAGACCTCACCGAGGGCGAGACCGCCGCCCGGACCTACCAGAGGAGCGGCATGCCGTCTTGGGTGGTTGAGGCCCTGAACGGGAACAACCCCCTCCCGGAGGAGGGGGTTGCCCTGGAAGATGATTCCTTGACCCGAGCGGACCTGCTTGCCGTCACCCTTGCGGGTCACGGTTCAAGTAGAGCCGCTCTGGTGGAGCTGAGGGGAATCGAACCCCTGACCCCCGCCTTGCAAAGGCGGTGCTCTACCAATTGAGCTACAGCCCCGGACGCGGGCGGCGCACCGCCCGCGGGGTGAAGATCAGTTGTGGGAAGCGCCGGCCGGCTTGGCCGGCGTGGTGCCGTTGGTGGAGGGGACCGGCGCGGTCGCCTCACGCCAGAGGTCGGCCTCGGCCTTGGCCGCCTTGTTGCGCTTGACGACGAACAGGACGCCGCCCGCGATGACGGCGAGTGCCAGCAGCTTCTTCACCGAAGCCCCCTTCTCAGCTTGCTTCCCTTACTCCGCGATGTTACTGCACAGCTGCGCGCGGGTGACGGGCACTCTTGGTTCCACGTGGAACCACTGGTAACGCACGTCACACGTACCAGGAAATACCTACCGGGGGCGTCTGGTTCTACAGAGTGGTCGGTGTGCCCACCGTGTCCCCCGGGCCTCACCCCATCGCCTTCGCGGAGTTCCGTCAGGCTGGAGCCGCGATGAGCCACTCGCCGAGAGGCGACCGTGCGGCACATCGACCGTGACCGCTCAGCCCTGCCGGACTTCTCTTCCCGGCAGGGCTGACCTGTATCTCACGGTCACGCTTGGTGATCGAGCGGATCAGTCCGTAGAGGCACCGCCGTGCCCGAACAGCGCTAGCGTCGGGCTCGAGACCCGGCTGAGGCTGGGTGCGTGCCAGAAACGCAGAACACGAAGGCGACCGCACTGACCGCCGTCGAAGCCCTGAAGTACCAAGGTGATCCGCTGGCCGACGCGGTGATCGCGGACTTGGTGGCCGGCGGAACGACCGTCGCGGTCAACGAGGTGCTGGCCCGGTTCCGGGACAACGAGCAGCCGGTGCCCGAGGACCTCCCCGAGCCGGTGCGCCGTTATCTCGTGGCCACGGACGCCCCGCCGGAGTGGGCCGATCTCGACCGCATCGCGGCCGCGTACGAGTTCTTCGTGGACGACGGGGTGCACGTCGCGTCGGTGCTGTCGTTCGGCGCGATGGTCAACTGCTACGCCCAGCCGCGGCCATCGCGCGTGCTGTCGCTCACGCACCGGCTGAACCAGCCCCATCGCCGGCTGTCCGAGACGTCGCAGTTCGTGCTGAACCTGATGGGCCCCAACCCGTTCGGCTCCGGCGGCAGTTTCGTGCCGACGATCCAGAAGACTCGGTTGATCCACGCCGCCGTGCGCCACTTCATCACCCGATCCGGCGAATGGAACGTCGAGGCGGACGGCGTGCCGTTGTGCCAGCAGGACATGCTGGGCGCATTGCTCATCTTTTCCATTCAGGTCATCGACGGAATGCGCCGGATCGGCATCTCCGTCACCGACAGCGAAGCCGAGGACTACTACTACGTGTGGCGGGTGACGGGCGCCCTCCTCGGCATCCCGGCCGACGCCATGCCCGAGACCCTCGCCGAGGCTCAGGCACTGAACGCGCGGCTCGTCGAGGCGAGTTACGGCCCGTCGGCCGAAGGAATCGAGCTCACCCGCAACCTGCTGCGCCTCTACGAGAACTTGGTGCCCGGCAAAGCATTCGACGGCGTGGTCGCGGCGATGGTCCGCCAGGTCGTCACCCCGCAGGTCGCCGACTGGCTCGAGGTACCGCACTCGCGCGCCTGGGTCCGCACGGTCGGTGCGGGCGCCCGCGTGATGCGGCTGCTCGAGCGCTCGGAAGACCGCAGCCAAGCGGCCACGACGGTGCTCGACAAGGCGGGCAGCCTCCTCTTGGGCGGAAGCGTGCGCACACTGACCGACGGGCAGCCGACCGCCTTGACCATTCCCTCGGACCTGAGGGAGAAGTGGCTGGCGGCCGGCGTTTGCCCGGTGACACCGGCGCGGGACGGCAGATAGAAAGCTGGACGCGGCTCAGGCCCCTTTGATCCGAGCAATGAGCTCGTCGCGGTACTCCTGCACCGCTTGAAACCCCGGTTCGTCGCCGGTCGCCCGCTTCAACGCGCCTTCCAGGATCTTCAGCCCCTGGCGTTCGTCGCCGCGCGCATCCGCCTGCCTCGCGGCGTTTTCCATGGCTTTGCCGAGCTTGGTCCGCGCCTCGGGTTCCTTGGTGACCTGGTGGATCCGGATCCAGTTACCGCCCGGATCGACGACGGTGAACCCCGTGTACCGGTCGTTGCGCAGCCGCGGCCGAGTCATGCGCGGAATGCCGGCGACGAGCCGTTTTCCGTGCACGGAACGCATCCCGGCCGCGAAGGCCTCGTACAGCTCGCCGGTGTCCGTCACGATGACCAGGCAGGTGCTGTACGACTGCGCCGGGTCGTAGTCGTCCATCCCGAAGAAGTGCAGATTGATGTCTTCCCGCCGCACCGCGACGTGCGGGTTCGGCCGTGTCTGCCGATAGGTGATCTCGAAGCCGAGCATCTCGTAGAACGACGCGATCTCGTCGATGGAAGGACAGGGCAGGAGCGGAATGGTCAGTTCGTTGGCCATTGCTCGAAGCTAAGCCCGGACCTGCCGAAACGACACGGAGCTATTTGCTCGTGCGAACAGCGTGGCGGCTCGGCCGGCTCCAGAAGTCACTCAGGTCATGCAAAAGCCCGGTCCGCGAAGCGAACCGGGCTTGACCTGCGTGGGCCTACCAGGACTTGAACCTGAGACCTCTTCGTTATCAGGGCAAAATCACGAGTTTCCGATCATGGCAGACGCCCGGCGACCTCGCGTTTCGGTGTCCGTGGACGTCCACCGATGACCGTCGACGACCTCCGCGATTGTCGCCCACTTTGTCGCCCGCCTTCAGCGATCTCGGCTGCATGCAGGCAGGGAAGTGTCTGTCCAGCTCTGGCACGGAGGAGCAAGTTATGGTCACGAAGGGCAAGTGCCAGCGATGAGTTGGGCCGTCAGATGTCACATTCCGTAGCGTCTCATCGACAATGTTGATGTGGACGAGATGCAGCCCCTACCGACACTGACCGACCTGACCGAGCTTGAGCAAGAGGTGGTCAACGCTGCCCGGCGTGGGGACGTCGTAAATCCCGGGACCACGATGACGGTGGAGGAGCTGGCGGTCACCGACGACCCCGAACTGCGGGTCCGAGCCGGCCTGCTTCGCGAACTGCTTCGCGGCTTGCATGGTGACCTTGCCCCCCGCGGGATCCAGGTAGTGGGGGTACGGGTCGTCGGAGAGCTCGACCTCGATCACGTCACCGCCGTCACCGTTCTCAACTTGTACCGATGTGCGCTCCCGGACGGCATCGTTTGCCGACACGCGCACCTTCGCCACGTGAGCCTGAGCCGCAGCCTGCTCACCTACCTGTATGCCGACAGCCTCCGCACCGACAGCAGCCTGGTCATGCGGGAGGCCACCATCACCGGCACCGGAGAACTCGGCGCGATACGCCTGCTCAACGCCCACA
>NZ_PPHF01000054.1 GCF_002904335.1 Amycolatopsis sp. CA-126428
GGACTGCCCCGAGTTTGGTTGACTCGCAGGTGGGGTGGATCAGGCCGCGGTTGCGTGCCTGTTGATTGTCTCAAACTCGATCGGCGTGAGCTTGCCGAGGCGGGCCTGCCGACGCCGGCGATGGTAGGTGCGTTCGATCCAGGTCACGATCGCCAGACGCAGTTCCTCGCGGGTCTGCCAGCGTTGCCGATCCAGGACGTTCTTCTGCAACAGCGCGAAGAAGGACTCCATCGCGGCGTTGTCACCACACGCCCCGACCCGTCCCATCGATCCACGTAAACCATTGCGCTGCAATGTGTTCACGAACTCCCGCGACCGGAATTGGCTGCCCCTGTCCGAGTGCACGATCGTGCCGGTCGGCTCCCGCAGCCGGACCGCGTTACGCAACGCCGACACCGCCAATGACGACGTCATCCTCGAATCGATCGAGTAGCCGACGATCCGGCAAGAGTAGACATCCTTGATCGCGCAGAGATACAGCTTGCCCTCGGCGGTGGGATGTTCGGTGATGTCGGTCAGCCACAGCCGGTCCGGAGCCTCAGCGGCGAACCTCTTGCGCACCAGGTCGTCGTGCACTGGTGGCCCGGCCCGTCTGGTCAGTCCCTTCTTCTTCGCGAACGCCGACCAGATTCTCTGCTGAGCGCACAGCCGCGCGACCCGGTTCACCCCGGCCGTGATGCCCCGAGCAGGCAGTTCGTCAGCGATGAACCGGTGCCCGAACGCGGGGTCGTCACGATGGATGTCGAGCGCGGCGTTGATCAGATAGGCGTCGTCCAGGTCGCGGCGGGTGACCGGGGCCGCCCTCCAGGCGTAGTACGCCTGTTTGGTGAACCCCAGGACCCGGCAGGTCACCGCGACGGGGAACCCGTCGGCGGCCAGGTCCTCGACCAGCGGGTAGGTCATTTTGGGGAGATCTCCTTGGCGAAGTACGCCGCGGCTCGGCGCAGGATCTCGTTCTCCTGCTCCAGCAGCTTGGCGCGTTTGCGCAGCTCACGCAGCTCTACTGACTCCGTGGTCGTGGTGCCGGGCCGGTTCCCGTCGTCGGTGTCGGCGATCTTGAGCCAGCGGTGCAGGCAGGACTCGGAGATCCCGAAGTCTTTTGCGATCTGCGAGATCGGCGCTTCGCCCTTGCGGGCGACCGCGACCACGTCGCGGCGGAACTCCGGCGGGAACGCTTTGGGCATGGTGGGCATCCTTCCAGCGAGGAGCGCATCCTCACAGGTCAGGAGTCAACCGAACCGGGGGCA
>NZ_PPHF01000055.1 GCF_002904335.1 Amycolatopsis sp. CA-126428
GCGCAAAGCCATCGACAGCCGCGACGTGATCGGCCAGGCCAAAGGCATCATCATGGCGCGCCGAGGCGTCTCCGCGGACGCCGCCTTCGACATCCTGCGACGGACCTCCCAGGACCTCAACGTCAAGCTCGCCGACCTCGCCCGCACGCTCGCCGGCCGCCACACCGAGATCGACCTCCCCACCCGCTGACGGCCGCGACCGAGCTTCTTCGTGTAATTCACACGATCAGGGGTACCCATCAGTTATGACTGTCTGTGCTCCCGACCACGCGCCGGCGAAAGACGCGCTGACCGTCCCGACGCCGCGACGGTCCGACGAATACGCGCACTGCGTTCCCCTCTTCGACGAGCGCAGCCGCCTCGACGCCGAAGACCCCCGCCGGGCCGCTCTCCGTGAGCGGCTGATCACCGAGCACCTCCCCCTCGCCGAGCACATCGCGCGACGCTTCAGCGGCCGCGGCGAACCCTTCGAAGACCTCCTGCAAGTCGCACGGACCGGGCTGATCCGCGCGGTCGACCGGTACGACGCCGGCCGCGGCAGCGACTTCGTCTCCTTCGCCGTACCCACCATCATGGGCGAGGTCCGCCGGCACTTCCGCGACGTCGGCTGGTCCATGCGCGTCCCCCGGACACTGAAGGACCTGAAGCAGAAGCTCGGGAAAGCCAGCGACGTCCTGGCCCACGAACTGGGCCGGGCCCCCACCCCCAGCGAACTCGCCCGCCACCTCGGCATGGACGTCGACACCGTCCGCGAAGGCCTCCTCGCCGCCCAGGCCTACCGCGCCACCTCCCTCGACACCCCCGCCCGAGACGGCGAGGAGGACTTCGCCGCCGCCGCCCGGCTCGCCGAAGACGACACCGGCTTCGAACGGTTCGAAAACCACATCGCCCTGCGCGCGGCCATGGCCACCCTGGAACCCCGGGAACGCGCCATCGTCAAGATGCGGTTCGCCGACGAGCTCACCCAGAGCCAGATCGCCCAGCGCGTCGGCGTCTCCCAGATGCACGTCTCCCGGCTGCTGGCCAAGACCCTCGAGCAGCTGCGGCAGCACATCGACGCCGGGTGATCCACCGGCGCCCGCGGTTGGCGGTTCACGCCCCGGCAACCGGGTAACCAGGCCCGGCAACGGCTCCCCGAAACGGACGGGGCGCCGCGGATCAGGAAGGGCCCAGCCCCGATGCCGATCGAAGAGCAGACGACGCACCTCGACGACTCGCTGCGCGTGCTCGCCCTCGAGGTCACCGACGACCTCGCCGAGCTGGCCACCGTGCGCGCGTGGGCCGAGAAGCTGCTGCAGGATCTGCCCGAAGACCAGCGGGTCGACGCGCTCATGGTGGTCGACGAGCTGACGTCGAACGCCCTCCGGCACGGCAAGCCGCCCCGGCAGGTCCGCCTGCTGCGCAAACGCGACTGGCTCTCCGTGGAAGTCGACGACGGCTGCGTCGACCCCGCCTGCCCGCGGCCGGCGTCGTCCGACGGCGGGCACGGGCTCAAGCTGGTCGCCGCGATGAGCGTGTCCTGGGGTCAGTGGCAGCGTCCCACGGGCAAGACCGTCTGGGCCGAACTCGACCTCACCCGCGCCGGTGCGCCCGGTCAGCCGCATTGAGCGGGCCGCGCAACGAGGACGCCGCCGCGGCCGCCACCGCTTCGGCCACTGTGGACAGTGCGGGCAGGTCCAGTTTCCACTGCTGCCAGTAGAGCGGCACGTCCACCGGCCTGTCTCGCACGAGGGGCACCAGCGTGCCGGCCCGCAGCCCGGGTGCCGCCTGCACCTCGGGCACCATGCCCCACCCGAGGCCGGCTTCGACCGCGGCGACGACCATCTCCGAGGCCGGGACGTAGTGCCGCAGCGCGCTCGCCCCGGTCCCGCCGAGCAGCCGCACGAACGCGTCCTGCAGGTCGTCGTGGTCGTCGAACACCACGACCGGCGCCGCGGACAGGTCGTCCCGCAGCGCGCCGGTCACCCACCGCGCCACGAAGGCGGGGGCGGCCAGCGGCAGGTAGCGCAGGTCGCCGAGCGGGCGCACGGAACAGCCCTGCACCGGAGCGGCCGAGGACGTCACCGCCGCCATCACCCGGCCCTCCCGCAGCAGCGTGGTGGTGTGTTCCTGGTCCTCGCGGTGCAGTTCGAAGCAGATCGGCGGGTCGGCGGTCACCCCGGCGAGCGCCGGCAGGAACCAGGTGGACAGCGAGTCGGCGTTGACCGCGATCGGCACCCGGACGGGCTCGCCGCTCATGCCCAGCTCGGCCCGCGCGTCCCGCTCGAGGGCCGCCAGCCGCCGCGCGAACCGGACCACGACCTGCCCGGACTCGGTGACCCGCACCGGTTTCGTGCGGGTCACCAGCACGCTGCCGGTACGCTGTTCGAGCGCCTTCACCCGCTGGCTCACGGCCGACGGCGTCACGTGCAGCACCGCCGCGGCGGCGTCGAACGTGCCCGCGTCGACGACCGCGAGCAGCGTCCTGACCTGGTCCAGCGGCAGATCCGTCAGCACGGGCGCTGATCTTACGGCGAAAACTTCAGCTGAGCTGTCGACAGTGCGCTACGAGCCGAGGCCGGCCTTCGCTCGATGAGCCGACTTCTTCGCCTGGTTCCCGCACACCCCCATCGAGCACCACCGCCGCGTGCCCGGCCGGGACGTGTCGAGGAACAACGCCCCGCACCGGGCCCCCTCGCACCGCCGGACCCTCGCGAACTCCGGCGACGTCACCAGCTCCAGCGCGTCCCGGGCGAGCAACGCCAGCATCGCCGACGCGGGATCCGCGGCCTGCCAGCGCAGTTCGCCCGACGGTGTCAGCGAAGGCGCGGGCACCGGCAGGGCCGCGGCCCGGTTCAGCCGCTGCCGTACCGACGGGCGCGCCGAGGCCGTCAGCAGCTCGTGGATCGCCTCGCGGACCGCGCGCGCATCGCCGGCCGACGCCGGCCGGACCGGGGTGGCGAACGGGCCGAACCGGTCGATCCACGCTCCCCACGCCGCCGCGTCCGGCAGCTCCTCCGTCTCCGACGGCGTCCCGCGGTACCGCAGCGTCCGGATGAAGTCGAGGCACAAGCGGCCCGCTCCCGCACGGAAGTTGTCCGTCATACGGGTCACAGTACGCCGGAACCGGTTTGACTGGTACCGTCGGGAACCGATCAAACCGGTTCCACGAGGGGGCACGCATGACCGAGACCGAGCAGAAAGCCCCGCCCGGCTGGCTCGTGCTGCTCCTGGCCGTCTCCTGTGGACTGACCGTCGCGAACCTCTACTACGCCCAGCCGCTGCTCGCCGAGCTGCGGCAGGCCTTCGGGGTCGGCGAGGCCGCCGCCGGCGGGGTGGTCACCGCCACCCAGCTCGGGTACGCCGCCGGCATGCTGCTGCTCGTCCCGCTGGGCGACCGGCTCGAAAACCGCGGGCTCGTCGCGACGCTGCTCGCGGTCGCCTGCGCCGGGCTGGTCGTCACCGGGATCGCGCCCGGGTTCGCCGTCCTGCTGCTCGCCTCGCTGGTCGTCGGGGCGGCGTCGGTCGTGGTGCAGATCCTCATCCCGTTCGCCGCCGACCTCTCCCCCGACGCCATCCGCGGCCGGATCGTCGGGCGGGTCGTCAGCGGGCTGCTCTTCGGGATCCTGCTCTCGCGCGTCGTCGCCAGCCTGCTCGCGGAGGTGACCAGCTGGCGGGTCGTGTTCCTGATTTCGGCCGGCGCGATGGCCGCGCTCGCCCTCGTCCTGCGGTTCATCCTGCCGGCCCGCGCGCCGAAGACCGACGTCCGCTACGGCGAACTGCTCCGCTCGACGTTCGCCATGGCGCGGAAACACCCGCCGCTGCGCCACCGGGCGCTCTACCAGTCGGCGATGTTCGGTGCGTTCAGCGCGTTCTGGACGACCATCGCGTTCGTCCTGACCGCGCCGCCCTTCAACTACTCCCAGCTGGGTGTCGGCCTGTTCGCGCTGGCGGGTGCGGCCGGCGCCGCGGTGGCGCCACTGGCCGGCCGGTGGTCGGACCACGGCCACGGCCGGCAGCTCACCGCGGGCGCCTTCGTGCTGTGCGCCGCGGCGTTCGCGCTCGCCGGTTTCGGCGCGCACAGCGTCATCCTGCTGGCGATCGCGGCGATCGCCGTCGACATGGCCGTCCAGACCACGCTGGTGGTCGGCCAGCACACGATCTACCAGCTCGACCCGTCCGCCCGCGCCCGCATCAACAGCGTCTACCTGGGCACGTTCTTCATCGGCGGCGCAATCGGCTCCCAGGCCGGCTCGATCGCCTACCACCTCGGCGGCTGGACGGCGGTCGTCGTGTTCGCCGGCGTGCTCCCGCTGCTCGGCCTGGCCGGGATGGCCCGCACCCGCGTCTAGCGCGCCAGCAAGCCGAGCACCAACGCCAGCGGCGCCCACGTCTCCCGCCCGCGACGCGTACAGGCGTACGCCCGCTGCCGCACCTCAGGGCCGGCCAACGGCAGCACCGTGACCCCCGATCTCGCGGCCCAGGTCGCCGGCAGCAGGCCGGCCGCGGGGGCCGGGCCGGTCGCGATGAGGTCCTCCACCAGCTCCAGGCTGTCCGCGCGGTGCGTCAGGCGGGGCTCGAACCCCGCCATGGCCGCCAGCCTGCGGACCACGTCCTCGTCCGTGCCGTCGCGGGAGTTGACGATCCAGCCGTGGTCGCGGAACGCCTCGAAGACCGCCACCGTCCCGTCGCCGCGCACCCGGGGCGCGTCGGCGGCCGGGACGGCGAGCCCCCAGGTCGCCGTCCACAGTGGACGCGCCTGGATCGCGGGGTCGGTGCCCGCCGGGGCGAGTTCGTAGTCGTAGGTCAGTGCGAGGTCGATGTCGTCGGCCAGCAGCGCGGCGAACGCCTCGGGCGGTTCGTACTCGCTGATCCGCAGCTCCACCCGCGGGTGGTGCGCGGCGAGCGTGGCCGCGGCCGGCAGCACCGAGCGCCGCACGGCCGTGGCGAACCCGGCGACCCGCACGGTGCCGGCCGGCTCGGCGTGGGGGTCGAGATCGGCGCGCGCGGCCTCCACGGCGGCGAGGATCGTCACCGCGTGCTCGGCCAGGCGGCGTCCCGCGGGGGTGAGCCGCACCCGGCGGCCGTCCGGTTCCAGCAGGGGCACGCCGGTTTCCCGCGCCAGCACCGCGATCTGCTGCGAGACCGTGGACGTGGTGGTTCCGAGCACGTCCGCCACCGCGCGCATCGAGCCGTGGCGGGACAGCTCGAGGAGGAACCGGAGCCGGCGGGTGTCCACGCCGCCATTGTCCACGAATCGCGAACGGTATGTCCACGATTGCCACGTGGACGTGAACGGTCGTGTTCGGCTTTGCTGGACGCGTGCCGTCCTCGTCCCGCGCCGGAGCGACCCTCGCCGTCGCCGCCATGCTCTGCGTCCAGCTCGGTCTCGCCGTCTCGGTCGGCCTGTTCGACCGCGTCGGTCCCGAAGGAGCGGCGTGGTTGCGCCTGGCGTGGGCCGGGGTGCTGCTGCTCGTCGTGGTCCGGCCGCGTCCGTCGTCGTTCCGGCGGAGCACGTTCGTGGCCTGCTGCGGCCTGGGCGTGGTCACGGCGGGGATGACCATGCTGTTCATGGAAGCGGTGGCCCGGTTGCCGCTGGGCACGGCGAGTGCGCTGGAGTTCCTCGGACCGCTGACCGTCGCCGTCACGCGAGGCCGCAAGCGGGGGTGGCCGGTCCTCGCCGCGGCCGGGGTGGTGTTGCTGACCCAGCCGTGGCGGGGCGGCGCGGACCTGGCGGGCGTCGGCTTCGCG
Organism: Amycolatopsis sp. CA-126428; assembly: GCF_002904335.1. GTDB lineage: Bacteria > Actinomycetota > Actinomycetes > Mycobacteriales > Pseudonocardiaceae > Amycolatopsis. Next base: position 5,731 of record NZ_PPHF01000055.1, read on the forward strand.
CTGGCGGCCGCGGTCTGCTGGGCCTGCTACATCCTGCTGACGCAGCGGGTCGGCGACGAGGTGGCGGGCGTGCGCGGGCTCGCGGTGTCGATGCCGGTGGCGGGCCTCGTGGCGACGCTCGTCTACGGACCGGGGGTGTTCGGGCACCTGACCTGGCCGCTGCTGCTCACCGGCCTCGGGCTGGCGGTGTTGCTGCCGGTGGTGCCGTTCGCGCTCGAGATGCTCGCACTCCGACGGCTGACCGCCCCCGCGTTCGGAACGCTGATGAGCCTGGAACCGGCCATCGCCCTGACGATCGGGCTCATCGTGCTCCGCCAGATCCCGGACACCGCCGCGGCAGTGGGCGTGGTGCTCGTCGTGGCGGCCGGGATCGGCGCGGAGCGGACCGGGACGCGGGAACGGGCCGAGCAGCCGGCCTAGGCGAAGACGTCCCGCCGCGCGGCCACCCACTCCGCGTGCGTCGTCCCCGGACGGCCCAGCAGCTCCTCGACGACGCCGGTCGGCACCTGCGGGTGCCGTAGCGTTTCCGCAAAGCCGTCGAGCAGCCAATCAACGGCCGATTCCGGGACGCCGTACCCGATCCACTGCGCGCGCTGCTCCGCCGGCGTCAGCTCGCGGAAGCGGATCTCGCGACCCAGCACCGAGGCCAGGGTCCCGACCTGCCCGCGCAGGGTGATCGCCTCCGGTCCACTGAGGACATACGTCCGGCCGGTGTGCCCGGCCGAGACCAGCACCCGGGCGGCCACCGCCGCGATGTCGCCGAGGTCGATGGGGGTCTGCGTCGCGTCGCCGTAGGCCGTCGCGACCTCGCCCGCCCGGACCATCGGCGCCCAGTCGAGCGTGTTGTTCATGAACCCGCCGGGCCGCAGGAAGGTCCAGGCGAACCCGGCGTCCCGGACGGCGGCCTCGACGGCGCCGTACTCGTGCCCGCTGGAGCCCTCGTGCTCGTCCCCGACGCTGCTGCCCGACAACGCGACCACCCGCTCGACGCCGGCCTCCGCGGCCAGCTCGCAGAACCGCCGGACGGTGCGGGCCATCGGCGCCAGGTACACCGCCGAGACCCCCTTGAGCGCGACCGGCAGCGTCGACGGCTTCGCCAGTGACCCGACGACCACCTCGGCCCCGGCCGGGAGCCGGGCGCGTTCCGGATCGACGGTCAGCGCCCGCACGGGCACACCCGCCTCGACCAGCTCGTCGACCACCAGCCGGCCGACGCTGCCGGTCGCACCCGTCACCAGGATCGTCATGATCGTCCTCCTCATTCTCGTATGTCGTACGAGATCGTACGACATACGAGAACTCCGGTGCACCCGAAAAAAGGAACTTCAGGAGGTGATGGTCGGCAGTTCCGGCGCCGCGACGTCGTAGACCTTGCCGTCCTGGGTCAGCAGCGCGGCCAGGACCTTGGCCTTGCGGTCCGTCTGCTCCGCGGTGCCCCAGCGGACGATCTTGCCGTTGGCCAGCGTGAACTCCACGCTCGCCGGCGTCTTCGCCGTCGCCGTCGTGACCTGCTTGAGGAGCTGCTCCGGGATCACCCCGAGCACCGCCGTCACCGCGCGCGTCACCGGGTCGTCCGCCGACACCTTCGGCAGCTTGAGCTCCGGCAGGCCCGGCGGGCGCGCCGCGACCGTCTTGAACACCACGCCGCCGCCGTCGACGAGGTGGACGCCGTCGCCGCCCGGGCCGCTGTCGAAGAACGCGATCGCCGTCCGCTCGGTCACCGTGATCTCGACCGTGTTCGGCCACGAGCGGGACACCTCGACCGTCGCGATGCCCGGCATCCCCGCCACCCGGTCGCGGATCTCGTCGGTGCTCAGCCGCAGCATCGGCTTGCCGGCCGGGACCGCGGCCGCCGTGCGGATCTGGTCGGCCGGCACCGTGCGGGAGCCGCTGACCGAGACGTCCTGCACGCCGAGCATCGAGCTGAAGAACAGCAGGTACACCAGCGCCACCACGGTGAGCACGGACAGCAGCGCGACCCACCGGCGGCGGATCTCCACCTGCCGGTTGGGCCGGGTGCGGACGCTCGGCTTGGGCCGCGCGGCGCGGGTCCGGCGGCGCTCCTCTTCGGAGCGCCGCCCCCGGCGTTGCCGGGCCAGGGCAGCGCGATCCGGCAGCTCCTCTTCGGAGGACGGACGGCGGCGTTCCCTGGTCGGACTCATGGCCTCAGCGCTTGTCCAGCTCGGCGAGGATCTCCGGCCCCAGCTGCGTCACGTCCCCGGCGCCCATGGTCACCACCAGGTCACCGGGCTTGGCCAGCCCGGCCGCCAGCGGCGCCGCGACGTCGAACGCCGGCTCGTAGTGCACCGCCGCGGTCACCCGGTCGGCGATCAGCGCGCCGGTGACCCCCGGCTCGGGCTCCTCCCGCGCGCCGTAGACGTCCAGCACGACGACCTCGTCGGCCAGCGAGAGCGCTTCGGCGAACTCCACCGAGAACGTCTTGGTCCGCGAGTACAGGTGCGGCTGGAACACCACGATCACCCGCCCGGACCCGGCCGCCGTCCGCACCGCGCGCAGCTGCGCGGCCACCTCGGTCGGGTGGTGGGCGTAGTCGTCGTAGACGCGGACGTCGCCGGCGCGGCCCTTGAACTCGAACCGCCGCCGCACTCCCCCGAACGCCGCGAGCCCGTCGACCAGGCCGGACACCGGGGCGCCCAGCTCGATCCCGGCCAGCAGGGCCGCGATCGCGTTGAGCGCCATGTGCTCGCCCGGCACGGCGACGCGCACCGAAACTTCTTCGCCGGCCAGCTCGAGCCGCACGACACCGCCGTCCGGCGCCGGGACGTACTCCAGGATCCGCGCGTCACCCGGACCGGTGCCCGTGCGGCCGTAGCGGCGCACCCGGACCCCCAGGTCGGCCGCCTGCCGGCCGAGTTCGTCCGCCGCAGGGTCGTCACCGCAGACGATGAGCAGCCCGCCCGGGACGATCCGGCTCACGAACTCGGTGAACACCTTCGTGTAGGCCTCGGCCGTGCCGTGGTGGTCCAGGTGGTCCGGCTCGACGTTCGTCACGACCGCGACCGACGGCGAGTAGGTCAGGAACGAGCCGTCGCTCTCGTCGGCCTCGGCGACGAACACGCCACCCTCGCCGTGGTGGGCGTTGGCGCCGGACTCGTTGAGGTCGCCGCCGATGGCGAACGACGGGTCGAGCCGGCAGTGCTGCAGGGCGACGGTCAGCATCGACGTCGTCGACGTCTTGCCGTGCGTGCCCGCGATGCAGGCGACGCGGTGGCCTTCCATCAGCCCGGCCAGCGCCTGCGCCCGGTGCAGCACCGGGATCCCCGCGGCCCGGGCCGCGGCCAGCTCGGGGTTGGTCTCCTTGATCGCCGTCGAGACGACCACCGCGGACGGCGGCTCCGCAAGCGCGGCAATGTTCGCGGCGCTCTGGCCGACGAACAGCTCGGCACCCTGGGCGCGCAGCGACAGCAGCGCGCGCGACTCCTTGGCGTCCGAGCCCGACACGAAAGCGCCCCGGGCCAGCAGGATCCGCGCGATGCCGGACATGCCGGCCCCGCCGATCCCGATCAGGTGCGCCCGGCGCAGTTCTTCAGGCAACTCAGGCTGTGCCGACTCAACCACGGGCGGCCTCCAGAACGATGCGGGCGAGGGTTTCGTCGGCCTCGCGGTGGCCCATGCCGACCGCCGCCGCACCCATCTTCGCTACACGGTCGGCGTCGGTGACCAGCGGGACGACCAGCTCGGCGACCTTGGCCGGGCTGAGGTCGCCGTCGAAGACCATCAGCGCGGCGCCGGCTTCGACGGCGGGCCGGGCGTTGCTGGCCTGCTCGCCGTTGCCGATCGGCAGCGGGACGAACACCGCGGGCAGCCCGACCGACGTCACCTCGGCGACGGTCATCGCGCCCGAGCGGCAGATCGCGACGTCGGCCGCGGCGTAGGCCAGGTCCATCCGCTCCAGGTACGGCACCGGCAGGTACGCCGGCTTGCCCGGGAACTCCTGGACGACCAGCGTGTTCTTCGGCCCGTGCGCGTGCAGGACGCCGACCCCGGCGTCGGCGAGGTCCTTCGCCGCGCCGGACACGGCGGCGTTGATCGACTGCGCACCCTGCGAACCACCGAAGACCAGCAGCGTAGGCGCGTCCGGGTCCAGGCCGAAGTGCGCCCGCGCCTCGGCTCGCAGCGCGGCCCGGTCCAGCGTGGTGATCGACCGCCGCAGCGGGATCCCGACGACCTCGGCCTTCGGCAGCGGGGTGCCGGCGACGGCGACCGCGACGCGGCGGGCGAACCGCGCGCCGACCTTGTTCGCCAGGCCGGGCGACTGGTTGGCCTCGTGCACGACGATCGGGACGCGCCCGCGCGCGGCCAGGTAGGCGGGCAGGGCGACGTACCCGCCGAAGCCGACGACGACGTCCGCGCCGACCCGGTCGAGCACCTCGCGGGTCTTGCGGACCGAGTCGCGGACCTTCAGCGGCAGCTTGACCAGCTCCGGCGTCGGCTTGCGCGGCAGCGGCACCGGCGGGATCAGCTCCAGGGGATAGCCGCGCGCCGGGACCAGCTTGTTCTCCAGGCCGCGCTCGGTGCCGAGCGCGACGACCGTCGCGTCCGGGCGCAGCCGCATGACGGCGTCGGCCAGGGCGAGGGCGGGTTCGATGTGTCCTGCGGTGCCACCTCCGGCGACCACGACCACGGGCCCCTTGCCCGTAGCGGCTCGCTCGGCTCCCTTGACGGGCTTACTCACCTATGACCTCTCCGGTTCGCGGTACTCCGGGTACCACGGCTCGCTGTTGTCCGCGCGGCCCCGCCGCGAGACGTGCTCGTGCGGGCCGCGCTCGTCCGTGCCGCGCTGCGGCGCACCGGTTCGCGGACCGACCTGCGTCGTTCCTGAGCCGGGGCGGGCCGGGCCGCACGGGGCGCCGGCCTGGCCGCCTTCGCCCCACTCCGCCCCGCCGCCTTGCGCGTGGCGGGCGGACGGTACGGGTCGGGCGCGGGCAGCCGCAGCAGACGCCCGAATTTACCCGGCCCCTGTGTGCGCAGCGCGGCCACCGCCTCCGGTTCGTGCCGGGCGGCGTTCGCGAGCACGCCCATGATGAGCATGGTGATCACCAGCGAGGTGCCGCCGTAGGAGATGAGCGGCAGCGTGACGCCGGTGACGGGCAGCAGGCCGACGACGTAGCCGATGTTGATGCCGGCCTGCGCCACGAGGAACACCGTCAGCGTGCCGGAGACGATCCGGATCCACGGGTCGATGTTGCGGGTGGCGATCCGCAGGCCGACGACGGCGACCCCACCGAAGAGGACGAGCACGACGACGCAGCCGATCAGCCCGAGCTCCTCGCCGATCACCGCGAAGATGAAGTCGTTCTGCGCGTTGGGGAGGTAACCCCAGTTGGACGCGCCCTGGCCGAGGCCCTTGCCGAGGAAACCGCCGTCGGCCAGGGCGAGCTTGGCCTGGTTGGCCTGGAAGCCCTCGGCGCTGACGTCGGCGTCCGGCGAGAGGAACGACATGACCCGGGCGAGCCGGTAGGGCGCGATGACGGCCAGCACGAGCACCCCGGCCAGGCCACCGGCGAGGATGACGCCGAACAGCCGTTTCGGGGCGCCGGCGAACCACAGCAGCGCCAGCAGAACCACGGCCAGGGTGACGGTGCCGCCGAGGTCGGGCTGCAGCATGACCAGGGCGAACATCAGCAGCGCGATCGGCACCACCGGCACCAGCAGGTGCCGCCACTGGTGGATCACGTTGTACTTGATCACCAGGATGTGGGCGCCCCAGAAGGCCAGCGCGACCTTCGCGGCTTCGACCGGCTGGAAGGTGAACTCGCCGAGCTTGAACCAGCCCTGCGAGCCGTTGACCGTCGAGCCGAGTGGGGTGAGCACCAGCACCAGCAGGGCGAGGCAGATCACCGTCGCGGTGGCCGACATCCGCCGGATCCGCTCCAGCTTGACCCGCAAGCCCAGCCAGAAGACGACCGAGCCGAGCGCGACGAACACCAGGTGCTTGACGAACAGCGAGTACACCCCGCTGCCGGTCTTCGGGTTGTAGGAGGTGACCGACGACGCCGAGAGCACCATGACGATGCCGATGACGGTGAGCACGCCGGTGAGGGCGAGCACGAGGTGGAACGAGGCGAGCGGCCGCGAGAGCCACGCTGTCAGCGCCGTCCGGAAGGCGACGAAGCCGCTCTCCTTGCGCTCGCGGCGCGGCCGCTTCGGCGGCGTTTCCGGCTTCTTTTCAGCTGTCGTCACTCGGCTCCCCCGCTGCGTCGTCGCGGAGGACACGCACGGCCGCGGCGAACGCGTCGCCGCGCTCGCCGTAGCTCGAGAACATGTCCAACGACGCCGCGGCGGGTGCCAGCAGCACCACGTCACCGGGTCGGGCCATCGCGCTGGCCGCACTCACCGCCGCAGTCATGGGTTCATCGTCACCCGGACGGAGGCTGTTCACCGGGACATCCGGCGCGTGTCGCGCAACCGCGGCGGCGATCACGGGTGAATCGACGCCGAGTAGCACAACTCCGCGGAGCCGGCCTGCGATGCTGCTCACCAACTCGTCGACCGACGCGCCCTTGAGCTGGCCCCCGGCGATCCACACGATGCTCGCGTGGGCCCGCAGGGACCCGGCGGCCGCGTGCGGGTTGGTCGCCTTCGAGTCGTTGACGTACCGCACCCCGGCCACCTCGGCGACCTCGGCGGCCCGGTGCGGGGCCGGCTGGTACTCGCGCAGGCCCTTGACCACGGCGTCGGCCGAGACGCCGTGGGCGCGGGCCAGCGCGGCCGCGGCGAGGGCGTTCGCGACGTTGTGCGGGCCGGCCGGGCGCACGTCGGAGAGCGTGGCGAGCTCCTCGGCGCTGTTCGCCGGGTCGGCGACGAAGGCGCGGTCGACCAGCAGGTCCTCGACCACGCCCAGCTCACCGGCGCGCGGGGTGTCGAGCTGGAAGCCGACGCGGCGGGCGCTCTCCGGAGCGTGCTCGGCGGCGATCCGGGTGGACCAGTCGTCGTCGGCGTTGTGCACGGCGACCTTGGCGCGGGTGTACACGCGCCCCTTCGCGGCCGCGTACTCGGCCATCGAGCCGTGCCAGTCGATGTGGTCCTCGGCCAGGTTCAGCACCACGGCGGCGTCCGGCGCCAGCGTGGAGGACCAGTGCAGCTGGAAGCTCGACAGCTCCACGGCCAGCACGTCGTACCCCGCGCGGACCGCGTCGAGCGCCGCGTAGCCGATGTTCCCGCAGGCCACGGCGTTGCTGCCGGCGGCCTTGAGGATCGATTCGAGCATGCCGGCGGTGGTCGTCTTGCCGTTGGTGCCGGTGATCACCAGCCACGACGGCGGGTGCTCGCGCAGTTGCCCGACGCGCCAGGCCAGCTCGACGTCGCCGATGACCTCGACCCCGGCCTCGGCGGCGGCCACGAGCAGCGGCGACGTCGGCCGCCAGCCGGGGCTGGTGACGACCAGGACGACATCGGCGGGCGGCTCGGTCAGGCCCGGCACCAGCTCGGCGCCGAGGCCCTCCAGCTCGGCCAGGCGCTCGGCGTTGCCGTCGGTGACGGTGACGCGCGCACCCAGCTCGACCAGCACGGGGACGACCGACTTGCCGGTGACCCCGGCCCCGGCGACGAGAACGTGAGAACCGGCGATGTCCTTCATGTCAGCCGCCGAGGCCCAGCTGTTCGCTGTAGAACAGGCCGAGCCCGAACATGCAGCAGATCGCCGAGAGCAGCCAGAACCGGATGATCACCGTGGTTTCGGCCCAGCCGGCGAGCTCGAAGTGGTGGTGGAACGGCGCCATCCGGAACAACCTTCGCCGGGTCGTCCGGAACACCGCGATCTGCGCGACCACCGAGATCATCTCGACCATGAACAGGCCGCCGATGACGATGGCGAGCAGCTCGGTGCGGGTCGTCATGGACAGGCCGGCGACCAGGCCGCCGAGGGCCAGCGAACCGGTGTCGCCCATGAAGATCTTCGCCGGGGCCGCGTTCCACCAGAGGAAGCCCACGCAGGCACCGGTCGCCGCGGCGGCGACCACGGCCAGGTCCAGCGGGTCGCGGACGTCGTAGCAGGCGGCGGCCGGCGCGTTGGCGCAGGACAGCCGCTCCTGCCAGAACGAGATCACGACGTAGGTGGCCAGCACCATCGCCGCCGCGCCACCGGCCAGGCCGTCGAGGCCGTCGGTGAAGTTGACCGCGTTCGACCAGCCGGAGATCACGACGTAGCAGAAGATCACGAAGATCACCGACGGGAAGGTGATCAGCGCGAGGTCGCGGACGTAGGAGAGGCTCTCCGAGGCCGGCGTGATGCCGTGCTGGTTCGGGAAGTTCAGCGCCAGCACCGCGAACGCGATGGTGACGACCAGCTGCCCGACCAGCTTCGCGGTCTTGTTCAGCCCGAGGTTGCGCTGCTTGCGGATCTTGATGAAGTCGTCGAGGAACCCGACGATCCCCAGGCCCACCGCGAGCATCAGCACGAGCAGCCCGGAGGCCGTCGGCGCGCCGCTGCGGGAGTTGAACATCCAGTTGATCAGGTGCGCGGCGAAGTACCCGACGACCATCGCGATGATGATCGCGACACCGCCCATGGTCGGGGTACCGCGCTTGGACTTGTGTCCCTGGGGGCCTTCCTCGCGGATCTCCTGGCCGAAGCCCTGCCGGGAGAAGACCCGGATCAGGTAGGGCGTCAGCATGATGGAGACCAGCAGGCCCGCCGCGGCCGCGATCAGGATGCTGATCACGCGTCACCACCGTTCGAGCGATTCTCGGAGTTGTCGGTTTCCCGGGGTTCGAGCAGGGCCTCGGCGACCCGCCAGAGGCCGGCGGCCTTGGAGGCCTTGACCAGCACCACGTCCCCCGGGCGGAGCTGATCATGCAGCAGGGCGGCGGCGGCCTCGACGTCGGGTACCAAAGTGGATTCCTCGCCCCAGGAGCCTTCCTGGTGCGCGCCCTGGTGCATGGCCGCCGCCTCGGGCCCGATGACGACGAGCTTGGCGATGTTGAGCCGGACGACGAGCCGGCCGATCTCGTCGTGGGCGGTGACCGAGTCCGCGCCGAGCTCGCCCATCACGCCGAGCACGGCCCAGGACCGGCGGCCGGTTTCCCGGGTCATCGCCGCGAGGGCCTTCAGGCCGGCCCTCATCGACTCGGGGTTGGCGTTGAACGAGTCGTTGAGGATGGTGACGCCGTCGGGCCGGGTGACGACCTCCATGCGGCGCGCGGAGCGCCGCTCGAGGGCCGAGAGCCGGGTGGCGATCTCGTCCGGCGTCGCACCCAGCTCCAGCGCGACCGCCGCGGCGGACAGCGCGTTGCCGACGTGGTGCTCGCCGTGCAGCGGCAGCCGGACGTCGGCCTCGCCGGCCGGGGTGATCAGCCGGAAGGAGGCGCGGGCCTCGTCGTCGAGGGTGATGTTCTCCGCGCGGATCTGTGCCGAAGGGCTCTCGCCGACGAACACCACGCGGGCCTTCGTGCGGCTCGCCATGGCCGCGACCAGCGGGTCGTCGAGGTTGAGCACCGCGACGCCGTCTTCGGGCAGGGCTTCGACGAGCTCGCCCTTGGTCTTCGCGATGCCTTCGCGCGAGCCGAACTCGCCGACGTGCGCGCTGCCGACGTTGAGCACGACGCCGATCTTCGGCGGGGCGATCTCCGCGAGGTGGGCGATGTGGCCCGGGCCCCGCGCCGACAGCTCCAGCACGAGGTGCTTCGTCCCGGCGTCCGCCCGCAACGCCGTCCAGGGGTGGCCGAGCTCGTTGTTGAACGACCCGGGCGGCGCGATCGTCGGGCCGAGCGGCTCGAGCAGCTGCGCGATGACGTCCTTGGTCGAGGTCTTGCCGGAGGAGCCGGTGACGCCGACGACGGTCAGCTCGCCCTCGGCCAGCCGCTGCACGACGTACCGGGCGAGCTTGGCCAGCGCGGCCAGCACCGCGGCGCCGGAGCCGTCCTTGTCGCCGGTCAGCGCGACCGACCGCTCGTGGGCCTCACCCGCGGCGAGCGGCGGGACGACGATCGCGGGCGCGTCGACCTCGCGGGCGGCCAGCACGGCCACGGCGCCGGCCTCGACGGCCCGCGCGGCGAAGTCGTGGCCGTCGACCTTCTCCCCCGGCAGCGCGACGAACAGGCCGCCGGGCGTGAGCTCCCGGGTGTCGAACTCCACGGTGCCGGTCACCTGCGCGCCCGGGTCGGCGCGGTGCAGCCGGCCGCCGACGACGCCGGCGATCTCGGCCAGGCTGAGCACGATCACACACTCACCTCGAGTTTGTTGCGGATGGCCGCGGCCAGCTCGTCGCGGTCGGAGAACGGGTGCACGACACCGCCGGCCTCCTGGCCGGACTCGTGCCCCTTGCCGGCGAGGAAGACGATGTCGCCCGGCTCGGCGAGCGAGACGGCGTGCGCGATGGCCTCGCGGCGGTCGCCGATCTCGATGATCTCGCCGCCTTCGGCGGGCCCGACCGCGCGGGCGCCGGCGAGCATGGCGGCCCGGATCGCCGCCGGGTCTTCGGAGCGCGGGTTGTCGTCGGTGACGATCAGGACTTCACTGCGGCGGGCCGCGGCCTCGCCCATCATCGGGCGCTTGGCAGTGTCCCGGTCGCCGCCGCAGCCGAGCACGGTGATGATCCGCCCCTCGGTGCGCGCCCGCAGCGCGTCCAGCCCCTGGGCGACCGCGGCCGGCTTGTGGGCGTAGTCGACGACGGCGGTGAACTCCTGGCCGACGTAGACGCGCTCCATCCGGCCGGGGACCTGCACCTGGGCGAGCCCGGTGACGATGTGCTCCAGCGACACCCCGGCGGTGCTCAGGATCGCGGCCGCGAGCACGGCGTTGGCGACGTTGAACTCGCCGGGCAGCGGGATCCGGGCGGCCGCGCGGGCGCCGTCCGGGCCGTGCAGGGTGAACGTCTGCTCGCCCCGCGGGGTGGCCTCCAGGTCGGTGGCCTTCCACACGGCCTCGGTGCCCGGATCGGTGGTCACGGTGATCGTCTGCGGCGTGAGCAGGGCCTGCCCCCACGCGCTGTCGGCCACGACGACCTCGTGCGTCGAGCGGCCGTCGAACAGCAGCGACTTCGCGGCGAAGTACTCCTGCATGTCCTTGTGGAAGTCCAGGTGGTCCTGGGAGAGGTTGGTGAACGCGCCGACCGCGAACCGGGTGCCGTTGACGCGGCCCAGCGCGAGCGCGTGGCTGGAGACCTCCATCGGCACGTGCGTGACGCCGCGCTCGAGCATCACCGCGAGCAGCGCCTGCAGGTCGGGCGCCTCCGGCGTGGTGAAGCCGCTGACCAGCCGCTCGCCGGCGATCCGGGTCTCCACCGTGCCGATCAGGCCGGTGGTCAGGCCGGCGGCCTGCAGGCCGGCGTCGACCAGGTAGGACGTCGTCGTCTTGCCGGAGGTGCCGGTGACGCCGAGCACGGACAGCTTCAGGGAGGGCTCGCCGTAGATCCAGGCGGCGATCTCGCCGAGGGCGGCGCGCGGATCGGCGTGGACCAGGATCGGGACGCCGGCGTCGCGCAGGGCGGGCCGCTCGGCGCCCGCGGCGTCGGTGAGCACGGCGACGGCCCCGGCCGCGACGGCCTGGTCGCTGAAGTCGGCGCCGTGGGCGCGGGCGCCCGGGAGGGCGGCGAAGAGGTCACCGGGCAGCACGTGCTGGGCACGCAGCGTGGTGCCGGTGACGGTGAGCTCGGCCGCGTCGGGCGAGCCGGCGATCAGGCGGGCGTCCGCCCTGGCGAGCAGCGTCGCCAGCGGGACCGGGTCGATGCGCGCCGGGCGGGGCGGCGCGGGGACCGCTTTCACCGGGCTTTCCGGCACCTGGGAACTGGACGAGGACACGGACACGGCCAAGAGGCTACCGGCGGGCGGTTCGGGCACCCGCACGCGGTACGGCGATTGCGCACGGCTGAGGCACATGTGCTAGACCCCCGCTCGCTCCCCGTTGGCGCGCAACGGTTTCCCCCTCCCCGACCGATGTGGACGCTCTGCCGCGGCGGGTCGTGAGTGGTAAGGCGGGTTAGAACCCGCCTTACCACTCACGACC
>NZ_PPHF01000056.1 GCF_002904335.1 Amycolatopsis sp. CA-126428
TGAGCGGCACGCGCAGTGTTGAATGATTCGCTCGCCAGCTCGCTCATGCGCACCCCTCGCTGACCCTCGGCGACGCCTGAGCCGCACGCGCAGTGTTGAATGATTCGCTCGCCAGCTCGCTCATGCCCCCGCCACGGCGTCGGCGATGATCTCGGCGGTCGCGTGCAGCGCCGGCTCGTCGGCCAGCAGGACCCGGTGGTGCAGCCAGACGCCGTCCTCGCTGATCGCGTCGGTGTTCGGGCAGCGCTCGGCGATCGCGTCGAGGCTCTCGTCGGGGGCGCCGAGCTCCCAGAAGGCGTCGGTGCGGTAGATCGCCCGGAAGGCGGCGAAGGCGGGCAGGCCGGCCTCGACGAGCCGGTCGACCAGCGCGTTGCGGCGGCCCTCGGTGAGCCCGGGGACGCGGAACATGGCCATGTAGTGGGAGTTGCGGTCGGCGCGCACGTCGCTGCCCTGCGGCACGACGCCGCCGATCTCGCCGAGCAGCCGGGACAGCAGCGCCCACCGCTCGTCGCGCACCGCGATCTGCGCGTCGAGGCGGGCCAGCTGCGCGCGCAGCACGGACGCGGAGAACTCGTTCAGCCGCATGTTGGAGCCGGCGATCCGGTGCAGGTACCGGCGGTCGTCGCGGGGACGGCCGCAGCTGTGCCGCAGGAACGCCGTCTCGTACTTCTCGGTTTCGCCCTCGGGGAAGACGACCGCGCCGCCCTCGCCCGCCGTCATCAGCTTGCCGTTCTGGAAGCTGAAGGTGGCGATGCTGTCGAGTTCGCCGACGCGTTTGCCCTGCCAGCGTGCGCCGTGCGCGTGCGCGGCGTCCTGCAGCAGCGGGACGCCGGTGTCGGCGGAGATCTTCGCGAGCGCGTCCATGTCGGCCATCAGCCCGGCCATGTGCACCGGCATGATCACCTTGGTGCGCGGGGTGACCGCGGCCGCGACGGCATCCGGGTCGAGGTTGTAGGTGGCGGCGTCGACGTCGACCGGGACGGTGACCGCGCCGAGCCGCTGGGCCGCCTGCGACGAGGAGATGAAGGTGAAGGCGGGCACGATGACCTCGGTGCCCGGGCCGACGCCCATGACCTGCAGGGCGAGTTCCAGCGCGTGGGTGCCGTTGGTGACGGCCAGCGCGTGCGCGGCGCCGTGGTGCTCGGCGAACTCGCGCTCGAAGGAGTTCACCTCGTCCCCGCCCATGCGCCACCACTGACCCTGTTCGAGCGCGCGGGTCAAACCGTCCCGCTCGGCGTCGTCGTACTGCGGCCACGCGGGGAATTCCGGTGCCTTTCGCGCGTTCATGGTTCTCCGATTCTCCGCTGGGGTTCGAATGGCGGAAAAAGCCCGTGCCGTGTCCGGAATGCCTCGGATATCAGCGTCTCGACCAGGCTAGGTCCGGCCGCGGGCGGCTTGCATCCCCCGGCTTGGTAGCTTCACCGGCCCAGGTCGAAGAATGCGCGGTAGGCGGCCAATTGCCCTTCGAGCATGTGGATTCCACAATGGACCTGGTGCCCGAGGACCGCGGCTTCGCGGAGGAGGCGGGTCTCGCGGGGTTTCATGATGATGTCGGCGACCACGCTGCCCGGGGCGAGCTCCGCCGGCCGGAACGGCAGTGGGTCGCCGGGCCGCAGGCCGAGCGGCGTCGCGTTGACGGCGATCTCGGCGCCCGCGGTGTCCGGCTCGGCCGACACCGACGTCCGGCCCGGCCAGTGCGCGTCCAGGCGGGCTCGCAACGCCGTCAGTTTCGCGGTGTCCGGGTCGCACACCGCGAGCCGGCCCACGCCCGCCGCCAGCAGGGCGGCCGCGATGGCGCTGCCCGCGCCTCCGGCACCGACGAGCGTCACCCGGCGAGCCTTCGGGTCGTGCCCGGCTCCGGCGAGGCCGGCCACGAAGCCGGTGCCGTCGAAGTTCTCGGCGTACCACCGGCCGTCGGCTTCCCGGCGCAGGGCGTTGGCGCTGCCGGTGATCTCGACCATCGGGCTGCACCGGTCGGCGAGCCCGGCCACGGCCGGCTTGTGCGGCACGGTGACGAAGATGCCGTCGAGGTTGGCGACGGCCTGCAGCCCGGCGACGATCCGCTCGAGGTCCGGCGCCGGCGCGTGCACCGGGACGAGCACCGCGTCGACGGCCAGCTGCGCGAACAGCGGGTTCAGCAGCCCGGGCGACTGCACCTGGGCGACCGGATCGCCCAGCACGACGTACAGGCGGGTGGTGCCGCTGATGGTCATGGCCACCCCTCCTCAGCTCAGCAGCTTCGCGACCGCGGCCGCGAGTTCGACCGACTGGCCGGCGTTGAGCCGCGGGTCGCAGGCGGTCGTGTAGCGGTCCGGCAGGTCGGCCTCGGCGATGCCCGCGGCGCCGCCGAGGCATTCGGTCACGTCTTCGCCGGTCACCTCGACGTGGATGCCGCCCGGGTGGGTGCCGAGCTGCCGGTGCACGGCGAAGAAGCCGGCCAGTTCGGCGACGACGTGGTCGAAGTGCCGGGTCTTGTAGCCGTTGCCCGAGGTCCGGGTGTTGCCGTGCATCGGGTCGCACTGCCAGATCACCTCGTGCCCGGAGGCGGTGACCTTCTCCACGATCGGGGGGAGCAGCTCGCGGACCCGCGCGTGCCCCATCCGGCTGACCAGCGTCAGCCGGCCCGGCGTGCGGTGCGGGTCGAGCCGCCGCACGTATTCGACGACCTCCTCGGGGGTGCAGCCCGGCCCCAGCTTGAGACCGATCGGGTTGGCCAGCAGCTCGGCGAAGGCGATGTGGGCGCCGTCGAGCTGGCGGGTGCGGTCGCCGATCCACAGGAAGTGCGCGAGGCCGCTGGACAGCCGCGGTTCCGGGGCGCCGGAATCCGCCCACAGGACGGCCCGCTCGTAGTCGAGCAGGAGCAGCTCGTGGCTGACGAAGATCTCCGTCGGGCGCGGCGGCCGGCCGGCCTCGCCGAACCGCGGTTCCCCCGGGGCCCGGCGGGCCCCGGCGAGCGCCGGCTGGGGTGCTTCGACGCCCTCGGCGCAGAACTTGCGGACGAGGTCCATCGCGCCGGCGGCGTGGGCGTAGGCCATCAGCATCCGGTGCGGGTCGGGCGTCCGGGCGGCGGCCGTGCACTCCGGGGAGTTCACGATGTCGCCGCGGTAGACCGGCAGCCCGCGCGCGTCGACGGTGTTGGACCGCGGCTTGGCGAACTGCCCGGCCATCCGCGCGATCTTGACCACCGGCCGGCCGGCCGCCCCGGCCAGCACCTCGCCCATCCGTTCCAGCACGCCCAGGTTGGCCCGCAGGTGCGGCTCGGTGTTGCCGGCGAACGTCTCCGCGCAGTCCCCGCCCTGCAGCAGGAACGCCTCGCCGCGGGCGACCGCCGCGAGCCGGGTGTGCAGCCGGGCGGTCTCCTCCGGCGCCACGATCGGCTCGGCGTTGTGCAGCAGCCCGATCACCGCCCCGGCCCGCTCGGCGTCCGGCCAGCACGGCTGCTGCGCGGCCGGGCGGGCCAGCGCCGCGCTCAGCCGGCCGGCCAGCACGCGGTCGACCGCCCGGTCGGCGGAGGCGAGAGCCGGCAGCCGCTTCACGTCGCCGCCGCTTCCGTCGCCCCCACCAGGTTTTCCAGGCGGTCGCGGGGCATCCGGGCCAGGACGTCCGTGACGACTTCGGCCGGCACGTCTCTCACCAGCTCCGCGCCCCGCGGCCCGGCCAGCACGAAGGCGAGCCCGGCGATCGCCTTCTTGTCCCGGCGCATCTGGCGGACGAGCACGTCCGCGTCGACGTCCGCGGGCAGCGCGGCGGGCAGGCCGTAGTGGCGGACGACGGCGCGGTGTTCGTCCACACCGGACTGATCGATCCGGCCCAGCGCCCCTGCCAGGCGGCCCGCGAAGACCGTGCCGATGGCCACCGCCTCGCCGTGGCGCAGGGCGAAGTCCGTCGCGATCTCCAGGGCGTGCCCGAGGGTGTGGCCGTAGTTGAGCAGGTGCCGCGGCCCGGTGTCCCGCTCGTCCTGAGCCACGATCCCCGCCTTGAGGGTGACGCTGGCGGCGATCTGCTCCGGCAGCGGCAGGCCCCGCAGGCCCGGGGCGCCGATGAAGTGGCAGCGGGCGATCTCGCCGAGGCCGTTCAGCAGCTCCCGCCGCGGCAGGGTGGTCAGGTAGTCGGTGTCGCACAGCACCGCGCTGGGCTGCCAGTACGCGCCGACGAGGTTCTTCCCCGCCGGTAGGTTCACCGCGGTCTTCCCGCCGACGCTGGCGTCCACCTGCGCGAGCAGCGACGTCGGCAGGTGGACCACGGCGACGCCGCGGTGGTACAGCGCGGCCGCGAGCCCGACGACGTCCGTGGTCGTGCCGCCGCCGCAGGAGACGACGACGTCGGACCGGGTCAGCCCGAACCGCGCGAACTCGCCGCACAGTTCCTCCACTGTGGACAGCCGCTTGTCGTGCTCGCCGTCCCGTGCCGGCAGCAGCAGCGTCTCGACACCGGTGTCCGGCACCCAGGCGGGCGGGCGGGCCGAGACGACCACGGCCCGCTGGGCGCCGAGCCGCCGGACGACCTCGGGCAGCGAGTTCCGCACGCCGGGGCCGACGAGCACGTCGTAGGACCGTTCTTCCAGGCGCACCGGGATCGTCGTCGTCACGGCGACGGCTCCCGCGGCTCCGGCAGCGTCCGGTACGGCAGGTCGGCGATCCGGGACACCGGCTCGCTGCCGTGGTGGAGGTACTCGCCGCCGTAGAAGAAGCCGAGGTACGGGACGTAGTGCACGTGGTACGCGGTCTTCCAGAGGCCGGCGAACCTCGCCAGGAGGCCCTCTTTTTCCCTCATCGTCTTGCCTTTCGCCAGTTCAGCCGAGGTCGCCGGACAGCACGCGGCCCACCAGCGTCCGGTGCTCTTCGTCGTCGGTGATCGTGCGGACCTGCTCGCGGCCGTCCTCGACCGTCAGGTAGCGGCGCTGCCGCAGGAAGACGTGGCCGTTCCCGAACGCCCGGCCGCACAGGGTTTCCTGCGTGTCGGTGCGGGTGGTGTCCCCCACCAGTGCCCGGAAGTTGTCCTCCAGTTCCTTCCAGTCGCTCCACCGCCGTGGTTGCGTGGTGAAGGTGTAGCTGACGCTCCAGCGGGTGACCGCGCCGCGGCGTTGCAGCGCGTACCCGGATTCCTGCTCCACCAGCCGGAACTGGTTCCCGTACTGGGTCTGCACCGCGGGCGACACTTCCAGGGGCTCGACGTAGCTGGGGCCGGGGTAGCCGACGTCCACGAGCCGGTCGCCGCCGTCCAGGGTGACCAGGTTGAACATGTGCTCGACGTCGGTGCCGAAGGTCTCCCGGCCTTCCGCGGTGCTGCCGGCCAGCGGCGTGACGTCGTAGCCCAGCTCGGTCAGGAGCCGGTGGAACAGCCGGTTCAGGTGGTAACAGGCGCCGCCTTTGCCTTCGGCGATGCTGGTCACGAAGACGTCGTCCTCGTCGAGGTCGACGATGTTCACCGCGTCCCGCAGCTCGTAGGCGAGGCTGTTGTACGGGATCGCCATCAGGTGGTGCTTCTGCAGCTTCGCCAGCGTTTCGAGGTCCACGCCGGTTTCCCCGGCGCAGCCGATCCGCTGGAGGTAGGTCTCCACGTCGAACACGTCCGTCCCCTTCTTTCAGAGCAGCTCGTTCAGGTGCGCGGCGAGCAGGGCCGGCGTCGGGTGGTCGAAGACGACGCCGGGCGCGATCTTCCGTTCGGTGCGGGCGCGCAGCCGGTTGCGGAGTTCGATCGCGGTGAGCGAGTCGAAGCCGATCTCGAACAGGCCCTGATCCGGGTCGACCTGGTGGGCCGCGCGGTAGCCCAGCACCGCGGCCACCTGGGTGCGCACCAGGTCGAGCAGGACCTTCGCCCGCTCGTCCCGGGCGAGCCCGGCCAGCCGGCCGGCCCAGTTGTCGTCCACTGTGGACGCCGTGCGGGCCTGCTGCCGCCCCGCGCGGACCAGGCCGCGCAGCAGGTGCGGCACGTCGGTGCCGGCCGCCGCCTCGGCGCGCAGGCCGCGCAGGTCGAGCTGGGCGGGCACCAGCAGTGCCTCCCCGGACCCGACGGCGACGTCGAAGAGGTCCATGCCGTCCGCGGGTTTCATCGCCACCAGGCCGCCGCGCCGGGTCATCCGGGCCCGGCCGGCTTCGTCGGTGCCGGCCGCCATGCCGCCGGTGGCCTGGTCCCACAGGCCCCACGCCAGCGACTGGCCCGGCAGGCCGGCCGCGCGCCGGTGGGCCATCAGCCCGTCCAGGTAGGCGTTCGCCGCGGCGTAGCTGCCGCTGCCCGCGCCCATGAAGACGGCGGAAACCGAGGAGTAGACGACGAACGCGTCGAGGTCCAGGTCCCTCGTCAGCTCGTCCAGGTGCCGGACCGCGTCGACCTTGGGCGCGAACACCCGGGCCAGCCGGTCCGGGGTCACCGTCCCGATCACGCCGGCGTCGGAGACGCCGGCCGTGTGCACCACGGCGGTCGGCCGGTGCTCGGCCAGCAGCGCCGCCACCTGGTCCCGGTCGGCGACGTCGCAGGCGGCGACCGAGACGTCCGCGCCCAGCGCGGTGAGGTCGGTGACCAGGTCTTTCGCGCCCTCGGCGGTGAACCCCCGCCGGCTCGCCAGCACCAGCTGCCGGACGCCGTGGCGTTCGACGAGGTGCCGGGCGGCCAGGGCGCCGAGCGAGCCGGTCCCGCCGGTGACCAGCACCGGTCCGCGGGTCTTGAACCCGGCGGGCGAGTCCGGTCGCGGGGCACGGGCGAGCCGCGGGACGGCCAGCGTCGTGCCGCGGACCGCGACCTGTGGTTCGCTCTCGGCCAGCACCGAAGCCAGCAGTGGCGTGATGCCGGCACCGGGCTCGACGTCGAGGAGGACGATCCGGTCCGGGTTCTCCGCCTGCGCCGCCCGCACCAGGCCCCACACCGCGGCCCCGGCCGGGTCGGACACCACGCCGTCACCGGCGGGCACCGCCCCCCGGGTCACGATCGCGAGCTTCGTCGCCTCCAGGCCGCCGCCCGCGAGCCAGCACTGGACCACGTCCAGCACCCGGACCGTGAGCGCCAGTACCGGGTCCCCGGCGGCTTCCAGCACGGCCACCGCCGGGGCCTCGGCCGCGCCGGTCAGGACGTCGTCGGCCAGGGTCGCCACCTCTTCCGCGGTGGCGACGGAAACCCACGCAGGCGCCGGCCGCCCGGTGTCCACAGAGGACAGCGGCGGCCAGTCCACCCGGTAGAGCGAGCCGGCGCCCGCCGCCGTGGCCAGCTGGTCGTTCGTCACCGGGCGGCCGACCAGGGAATCCAGCGTCACGACCAGGCCGCCGGTCTCGTCGACGGCTTCCAGCGACATGCTGTCCCGCTCGGGCTTGGCGACGCGGACCCGCAGCACCGACGCGCCGGCCGCGTACAGCCGCAGCCCGTTCCACGCGAACGGCAGCCGCACCTCGTCGCCGTAGGACTCGGTGTCCGCCGCGGCGCTGACCATCGTCGAGTGCAGGGCCGCGTCCAGCAGTGCGGGGTGGATGCCGAACCGGCCGGCTTCGGCGTCTTCGGGCAGCGCGATCTCGGCGAAGGTTTCGTCCCCGCGCCGCCACACCGCCCGCACGGCCCGGAAGGTGGGCCCGTAGCCGTAGCCGACGTCCGCGAGCACGTCGTAGGCCCCGGTGATGTCCACGGCCTCCGCACCGGGCGGCGGCCAGGCGGCGAAGGCGAACCCGGCGGTTCCGCGCGGCCGGACGTCCGGTGCCAGTACGCCGGTGGCGTGCCGGACCCAGCTGTCCGCGTCCTCTCGCAGGGAGTGGACGTCCACCGTGCGCGAGCCGTCGTCGCCGGGGCCGCCGAGCGCGACCTGCACGCGGACCCCGCCGCGGCGCGGCACCACGAGCGGCGCCTCGATGACCAGCTCGTCGAGCACCGGGCAGCCGGCTTCGTCGCCGGCCCGCACGGCCAGCTCGACCAGCCCGGTGCCGGGGACGATCACGACCTCCCGGACCGCGTGGTCGGCCAGCCAGGGGTGCGTGCGCAGGGACAGCCGCGAGGTGAAGACCAGGCCGTCGGACTGCGGCAGCGGGACGATCGCGCCGAGCAGCGGGTGGCCGGCTCCGGCGAGGCCCAGCGAGACGACGTCGGACGTCGGTTCGGCGGCCCGCAGCCAGTAGTGCTCGTGGTCGAAGGCGTACGCCGGCAGGTCGGCGCGGACGGGCGGCACCAGCGACGCCCAGTCCACTTCGACCCCGCGGACGAACAGCTCGGCCATCGACGTCAGCAGCCTGCGCAGACCGCCGTCGTCGCGGCGCAAGCTCCCGGTCACGACGGTGTCGGTCTCGTCGGTGCGCTCGCTGATCGGCTGGACCAGCACCGGGTGGGCGCTGATCTCGACGAACACGCCGTGCCCCTGCCCGAGCAGCGTTTCCACGGCCGGGCCGAACCGCACCCGGCCGCGCAGGTTCCGGTACCAGTAGCCGCCGTCCACGACGCCCTCGTCCCGGATCCACTCGCCGGTCAGGGTGGAGAGGAACGGCACGAGCGGCGCCCGGGCGTCGATCCCGGCGAGGGCTTCGGCCAGGGTGGCCTCGATGTCTTCGACGTGCCGGGTGTGAGAGGCGTAGTCGACCGCCACCCGCCGGACCCGGATTCCCTCACTGGACAACGCTTCCAGCGTTTCGCCGAGGGCCTGGGCATCCCCCGCGATCACCACCGACGACGGGCCGTTGACGGCCGCCACCTCGACCCCGTCCCCCAGCCGCGACAGCACGTCGGCTTCGCCCGAAGCGACCGAGGCCATGCCGCCGCGGCCGGAGAGCTTCGCCGCGATGGCCTGGCTGCGCAGCGCGACGACCTTGGCCGCGTCCTCCAGCGACAGCGCTCCCGAGACGCACGCCGCGGCGATCTCGCCCTGCGAGTGGCCGAGCACCGCGTCGGGGACCACCCCGGCCGCGGACCAGACCGCGGCCAAGCCGACCATCATCGCCCAGCTCGCGGGCTGCAGCACCTCGACCCGGTCCAGCTCGCCCTCGCCGCGGAGGACGTCCGGCAGCGACCAGTCGATCCACGGTTCCAGCGCGGCCGCGCACTCGGCGATCCGCGCCGCGAACACCGGGGACTCTTCGAGCAACCGGCGGCCCATGCCCGCCCACTGCGTCCCCTGCCCGGGGAACACCCACACGAGCTTGCCCGGCCGTCCGGACGCGGGTACGCGGCCACTGACCAGGCCCGGCGCGTCCTCGCCACGGGCGAGCGCCCCCAGGCTCCCGCGGGCCTCCTCGGCCGACTCCGCGACCACGACCGCCCGCTCGCCGAACCGGGCGCGCCCCGGCAGGGCACCGGCGACCCCGGAAAGGGGCACGTCCTCGAGGAACGCCGCCAGCCGACCCGCCTGCCCGGCCAGTGAACCGGCGCTCCGAGCCGACACGACCAGCGGCACCACGGACGGTCGTGAGTGGAAAGGAGGGTTAGAACCCGCTTTTTCACTCACGACAAGCCGCGGCAGACCCTCTTCGGGGGC
>NZ_PPHF01000057.1 GCF_002904335.1 Amycolatopsis sp. CA-126428
CGTCGGCGACAACTACGACTTTTCTAGTGCGCTTTAAACAAGCTGCTCACCTGCGGAAACACTGGGTTAGCCCAAAGTGTCCCGTGACCAGCCGCGTTCGGTCTATACGAACTCCCCAGCGGCTCGACCCGCAGATCGTCCTCATGGGGCTGTGTCACGGCTGGCCCCTGCGGCGTAGTCTGACCCCTTCGGCGATCAGGATGTTGCGGGTCTGGTTATAGGACATGCGGTAGGTGGATGCGAGCTGCCGGATTGAACGCCCGTTGCCGTAGGCGTTGACCATGCCGGGCGGGGTTGGTGGCAACGGGATTCGGGGTGGGCGCAGCGCGATACCAGCGCCTATCAGTGCGGTGCGGATTTTGCGGTAGCTGTAGGGATGGCGCGCGGCGAGGCTTTCGAGGGTTTCCCCGGCGGTGTAGTGCTCGGCAAGCTCTCGCATGACGTCGGCGGGGATTTCGGCGGGAACGATTGTAGAATCTTCCTCTTGAATGTCTGCGTACTCATGAAGAAGTTCCAACATTTCATTCAGCATGTTGGCGTACTCGTGTTGCTTGTCCGGCGTCATCTCGCCGAGCATCAACGCCTGTGCGATAGTTTCCGCATGACCGTGGTTTCCGCTCGGGCATGGGTTCATGAACTCCAATCGGCCATAATGGTCGCGACTATTTAAGCTTGCGCAGTCCTTCTAGGATGCGCTTGATGAGCTCGTCATCTGGCGGCGGTAAAGCTAACTCCCTCGTATGACGCACTGGCTGTCGCACGTAGACCCTAGGGCGTCCCGGCAATGGCAACGTTCCGCGAAAGCTTCCGTCAAGATTCGAATCGCGCGGAAACCGTCCGCGTGGAAGTTTCGGAATGACGTCGGTGTCCGCATTGGCAAGATCGCGTGCAATTCGGCTACGAAGCCCTTCCACTGAGCGTTCTGGATAGCGACTGAGAAACTTCCTACGATCACGTCCACTGCGATACTCACTAAGGATCCAAATAGCTAGCGCTATACCTAGCACCGCCAATACGACTAGCGAGCCGATCCCCCAGATAATCATTATTCTGGCGGCTCACGAACGGCGTGCCGACCCTCCGATTTCGAATCGGGCATCTTGTCTGCGTAGAGCTTAAGGGCTTCGGCTAGCGCGGAAAGCATCCCAGCGCATTCCCTTAGCTCGTATGACGACGCATTACCAGCACGGAAACGGCTTGCCACCGATTTGAGGTTGGCGCCCGTCGAACTGATGTGCTCGGAGATGCTTGCTCGGGATTGACTCATGCGCCGACTCCTTATTTTTCTGATGGCGTTCGCTTCGAGCGCCTTCCGTTATATCCAGTCTTTCTGCGGAAGTATGACGGGCCACCGAATGGGCCAGTGCGGAAGTAACGACGTTGCCGAGGCGTGCCCGCGTCGACTACCTGCTCGACGACTACCCCATCCTTGAGAAACCTGCTGACTATCGAGTAGACCTCCTCCACGCCGACGCCGCTACGCTGGGAAATCTCGGATAAAGTCAGATTTTCGGCACAGTCCCAAAGCGTGCTCAACACGGCGCGTTTCCGCGGGTTGAGGCGCCTCCTGAGTCGCTCAGATTTGGCTTGATCCGCTGACCAGTCCACTTCAGCATGGACGGCGATTTCAGTCCGCTCAGGCGATGAATTCACTATCGGATCCACGCGTGAATCCTTGGGTCAGTTTCTCTACCTCTTCGGTGCATGTTCCGTCGGCACAGTTAAGCAGTTCTATGAGCATGTCGTACAGTTGTCCCTCAAGAATCCCGTTCTCATTGCCGCGATCAAGTAGCGCCCAGGTCATTGCGTTGTACATTTCATCTCTACTGCATAGCTCGTCAGCGAAGAGTAGATGGATAGCACGGAAGTGAAATCCGTAGTCGTCCACGCGCGGCCAGCGCTCTAACTCCAACCGGAAGCACGTCTCCGCAAGAATAAGGCCAACTGGCGCCTCCGTGTGTCCGTCGGCAATGAGTTGCTCGACAGCAGAGACGGCCGGAGCAAACTCGCATGTGTTGACGCATTCGACGATTGTCGCATACGCGTTTGACTTCGCGGCTTCAAAGTCAGGATTCGCGGCAGTCACTCGATCACCGTCTTAAGACGCATGGCAAACACCTCTGCGTGTGCCGTTACACATAACTGATCAATCATCAAGTCCTGCAAAAGCTCATTATGCGCCAGATGACGTAAAGAGGGGACCACAACATGATGGGCGTCAACCCGCACAAGTTCTTCAATCAGTTCATCGAAAGCTTCACGGGAGCCACAATTGAACTCAAAGAAAAACTGGACAAAGTGAAAGCCGCGCTTCTCAGCGTACGCAACCACTTCACGTTCTAATTCCCAGACCTTACTATCGGCAACGTCGCACGGCACGCGCATATAGCCGTAGACGTGCGGCATTACGCTTGCGCGATCGAGAACTGATGTGAATCCCGTCGAAATTTCGCGCTCTGCATGTACTGTCATGGTTGGTCGATTTCGTTAGTAGGACTGACGAGAAGCGCCCTAGTCAATTGCGATGACGCAACTTCGGGTTGACGTATTCGACTTCGCGTATCACCCACTCGATCAGTTGCAGGCGAGGGAGACTTAAACCATCCGCAAGCCGCATACTCATCGGAACGGTTCTGACAGGTCTCCGATTAGCCTCGATCGCCGATAACGCAGACGCAGGAATACCAATCTTTTCTGCCGCTTCGGCTTGGTTCAAGTCACGCGTGCGCCGCACCCGTTGCACCAATCTGCCGACCGGAACGTACAGACCTTTCTCTACATCCGGAAGCCAGATGCGGCTAACCTCGGTCATGTTGCCCCCGCTGTCGTGCTCTAATATTGGTCATGGGGCGTCCACTGAATGCATGTTGGGCGCGTTCGCGTGTCTAACCATTCAAATAATGCTCGCCTAGCGTCGCCAATTGGTATAGCAGCAGTGACTGGAAACACCGCTCCGGTGGTGCCGTTGAAAATGAGCCTAACGCCTGGCGTGACAGGATTAGGATTCATGCTATCGGCGATAACCATGTCGGGATCGCTGTTGTCGGTGTAACTCAAGGCCGCTAGTCCGAGAGATGGGCGAGCGCTGATTCGGAATTGATGATCCGGGAACGGGCCGTCTTTTGGTGACTGGTAGAACGCGATGTCACCGATGTTCAACGTGCTTTCCCAGTCCTCGTGTTCCAGGGAAAGTACGTACCCGATCAATTCGGAACAATTGGTACGGCCCTCCGCTATGCGGGCCGTACCGTCAGAGATTAGTCCTGTAAGAATCATCGCGCCGTGGCTACCGTTCTCCCAAACTCTTGTGACCCGCCTAATCAACGGCGTGTTATTGAGTACGATTTCGCCTGCTGCGGGGGGTGTCTATATCGGCTTCGGCATGCGCTACGCCTGTGCGGGAATACTGGCTGGTCAACCGGTCGGCGCTACCGTGAGTGGTCATCCTTATGGCGGACAGTGCTCACTGTGTGTACGTTCACACGTGAGGGATGTACGCTGGTCAGCAGGGGTACGGACTGGCACGCGGCCGACGTGGGGAGGCTGGGCATGACGGGGGTGAACGCCGAGGTCAGCGCTGGCCGGCATCGGTGTGCTGGTTGTTCTGTGGTCCTCGCCGTCGACAACACGTCACGGTTGTGTAGTCGCTGTCATCGCGACCAGCGCGACCAGCTCCGCGTTCCGCCTGTCCTAGGGGACGATTTCTGGACCACTGACGACTTGCAAGCCGCTTTCCAGAGCGAGCACATAGGTAAGGTCTTGAAGGCGTACCGGAATCACCCTCGCCACCTGAAGCTCTATGGCAAAGCTCTGAATCAGGAAGTACTCGGGCGCTGGCTGAGCTTGACGCAGGCGCAGGTTTCTAAGCTGGAGAACGGACGCGCGGAACAGAACCTGGAGACGCTCCGTCGATACGCCAAAACGCTACATATGCCACAGGATATGCTGTGGTTCAGTCTACCTGGGCAAAATCTGATCACGACGCGCGAAGGCCTGTCCGCATTACAGGTTCCGATTGTATTGGAGCAACCGGCGGCTAGGGCCATGTTTGTATGGCCGGACACGACCGAACTTCTGACGGCGCATCTTTTCGGCGAGCCATCAGAACCGGGGCCTACTCGGACACTCGCGGTCGGCATCCGGGATACCACGGCCGACCTCATGGTCATGGATTTCAAGCGCGGCGGCGGCCACACTCGTCGGATGCTTCTGCATTACTATCAGGAAGAGGTCGCCCCGCTGCTGAGTTGGCAGTACCCGGATAAGCGGATAAGAAACGACATTTTTAGCGCCGCCTCCGAAACGCTGCAATTGCTCGGTTGGAGTGCGTACGACGCGGGAGACCACGACTCCGCCAAGCGCTACTGGAAGCAAGCACTTCAGTTGGCACACAAAGCCGAGGACATCCTTATGACGGGACGCATTTTATGCAACCTGTCACATCAAGCGAACTTTCTGGGTAATTACGATGACGCTTTGGTTCTCGCAAGGAAGGCTCAAGCGGTAACCAAGGGCAAAGCTGGCAATAGGTTTATGTCCATGGCGCTTTCCATGGAGGCGCGCGCTCACGCGAATCTAGGCGACGTAGTAGAGACGACGCGCACTTTACGGCGCGCGCAAGAGCTTCACGAAAAAGGTCCTTCGGTTAGCGATCCCGAATGGCTGACGTACTTCACTGCGCAAGAGATAGCGAGTGAAGCGGCGCATTGCTATAGGGACTTGGGCTTGGCCGACGAATGCCGCGAATTCGCTGAGTTGTCGATGGACCCGGTCTATACTCCTCCGAGGACCCTGGGCTTTATGCGACTGGTGGCGGCCGCCGGATCGTTGGCGGGCGGCGATATCGACCATGCCGCTACCCTGGCAACAGAGGCAATCGAACTCAGCATCTCTCTACAGTCGGCGCGATACGTCAAATACGTTACCGACTTTTACAGCGCCTTGAGCGCGAAGGATCGAGCTCTGGGAAAACAGATTGCCGACTCTCTGCGAAGCTATTACCCATCGTTGATTCTACCTGATTAGTAAGGCTTCCACGGTTGGTCACTGCGTCCAGTTCGAATTGTCTTCATTCGCACTGCGAATTCGTCGGCGATTTCTTTCGACTCGTTCACGTTCTGCATTAGCCAAGTGGTCATCTTGATCTCTTGAATCTGACGCATCACATCGAAGCCCGACCATTCCATGACGTCGAATCCGTACGACTCGGCGAACAACGCATATTGGTCCCGAGACCAGAATTTAGCGGACGCGTACTCCGTTGCCGTAACCGACAAGTCCCATTCAGGTTGACCCCAACCGACGTTCTCAAAATCGATCAGTATTGGCGTTCCGTTCTCAATCATCACGTTCTTGATGTGCGCATCGCCATGAACCGGAGACGGCAGTAAAGGGTACTTTAAATTGCCAACCTCGCCGCACAGTTCCTCGAACTTGTCGCTTAGATACGATTTATCGCGGCCTGAAACCGGCGACAAAGCCAATCGTTTTGCCACCCGATCGTAGAAGTTCGTCTCAGGTAGAGCGAAACGCTCAGGCAAGGGAAGCCCATGGAATCGGCGCAATAGACGGGCAAGCGCTGACACGTAGCCTGCGTCCGCATCCTCGCCGGGAATGAGCTTCCAGAACGTGACCGGGTGGCCACCCACTCTGATTGGCTGACTAATGTAGTTAGCCACGCGTGCGGCAGGGAAGAACACCTCTTGTTCGAGCCATACGGCTACGGAGACTTCGGTCTGGACTTGCTGCCAATAGTCCAGTGTTCGCGCGATGCGGACGACAATCGGATCGAAGCGCAACCTATACAAAGCGTTCTCGCCGAGACGAAGTAATACCGCTCCGTCCGGATTGAGACCCGCTTCCGTGCATGCATCCCGCAAGATGCGACGCGTCGAGTCCCCAGAGAAGCCGCTGACCTCGCCTCCGGTGGCACCACTCTCACTCTCTGTCACAAACGTGATGCTACCACGATGACAACGTCCCGGCCGGGCGATATTCCGGCCAAGAATATAGCAAGATTGATATTCTTTCTCAGAATATGCTCGACTCTCGATCATGCGCCTGACCTGCGGATATGTTCGTCCGAGAATAACCAAATTCCGCCGGCGACATAGTTGTTCCAGCCAATCTGCGGCGTACTGATTGCAGCAGCTCGCAAACCTGCGGGCCGCAGGCAATCAATCAAAGGAACAACAACCATGAAGACGCATTACTCAATCCGCGAAGCCGCTTGGCTTCTCAACATCGACGAGTCCCACCTCTGCGCGGCAATTCGAAGGGGCGTGCTCCGCGCGGAACGTCGCCGTTCCCGTCTCGTCATCCCGGCCGCCGAGCTGCGGCGCATGCTCGACGGGGGTACGCGATGACTGGATACGACCACGAGGAGATGGCTGCCCAGCTCGACCGGTACGCCGCTGTGCCGGACGACGTTCTCAACGAAGTGGTAGCCCGAGACGGTTTGTGTTTCTGGGCATTCGACCGGGCCGACATCCCCGCACTGTCCGGCGAGGCTTCGCCGGACCGGGAGTTGGCCTTCCGGATGTGTGCCGGGTGCCCGGTGATCGATCAGTGCCGGGAACTGGACTTGCGGACGGCCGGACCGGACGCGGCCGGGGTGTGGGGCGCCCTGTCGGACACCGATCGGCGCGCCTTGTACCGGGTGTGGTCGCACCGCCGGGGTGGTGAGGCGCGATGACGCTCAACCCCACGCCCACTCAGATCCTCGCGGGGATTGGGGTGCTGCTGGTGCTGTTCATGGTCTGGCGGTGGAGCGCCCGCAAGGCTCGCCGTGCGGCGGACGCGGCGCGGGCAAGTTCGCGGGTGGTGTCGCTGGCCGGGCGGGTGCTGTTCACCGGTGCCGGGTTCACCGGCGTTCAGTGGCTGGTGATCACGCATGTGCACAACCCGACGTTGGTGCTGGTGGTCCTCGGAGTGCCAGACCTCATCGCGGCCTACGTCCTGACACGTGCTCTCACGATCACGTCCATGGACACCGTGAACACCCGTCGCCGGGGTGGTGGTCGCCGATGACCACCAACCACACGCCGGACACGCCGACGACGGCGGGCCGGGCGGGTCGGCTGGCCGAGGACGCTCGAGAGGCGGCGGAGGTGCGCCGCTCGCAGACCCACCCGGATGTGGTGGCGTTGCGGGTGGAGCGGGTCCGGGCTCAGGTGGACCGGCTGTGCTGGTCCGGGATCGTGCTCGGGTTGGCGTTCACCACGGCCAATGTGCAGTGGTTCGCCGCCGCCGGTTCGGCCGTGGGGTCGCTTCCGTGGCTGACGGCGTGGCTGCTGGACCCCACGGTGTGCCTGGTCCTGCTGGCCATCCTGCGGGCCGAACAGGTCACTGCCCGGTACCAGGTCCACACGGGAGCGTGGGTTCGGGCGGCGAAGTGGTTCACGCTGGCCGCCACGTATGTGATGAACACCTGGTCATCGTGGGTGTCCGGTTCGCCGGCCGGGGTGGTGCTGCACTCGGTTCCGCCGCTGGTGGTGTTCGTCGCCGCCGAAGCGGTCACCGACCTGCGGGACAAGCTCACGGACGCCGTGGCGGTGGCGTTCATGAACGCCACCGACCGGGCGGGCGCGCCGGAACCGGCTCCGGTTCGGGAACCGGCCGTGCCGGTCCACGAACCGAACACGGCGGCTCACGAACCGACCGGACCGGCAGGAGAGCCGAGCGGGCCGGTTGGTGAACCGGCGGCACCGCGACCGGTCCGGCGGAAGCTGTTCGCCGACTACCTCGCCGACACCCGCGCCGCGTGGACGCCCGGTGTGGAGATCACCCCGGCGTGGGTGCGAGAGGCAACCGGGTGTTCCCGGGGCTTGTCCTCCCGGCTCGCCGCCGCACTGTCGGCGGAGACCGGCAAGGGGGTGCGGGCCGATGGCTGAACCGAAGCGGGAGAACCACGACCACACCGCGCTGACCCCCGCCGCCGGGCGGGACGTCGAACACGTCGGCCCGGTGCTCGACGGCGAGTTGATCGACG
>NZ_PPHF01000058.1 GCF_002904335.1 Amycolatopsis sp. CA-126428
TCCACGAACCACTCCCATTCGCAGCCTGAACACGGGAAAGGCCCGCAGCCACACGGCTACGGGCCCACACCCGCGCCCGTGCATGGTCGACCTGGTGCTCGCTGTCGGCAGCGGAAGTCGATGGCCCCGGCACGGATCGGGACTCACCGCCGGATGGCCGACAACGGCTCCGCTGGAATTGACCCGTCGCCAGAAAGCCCGCTGAACTGGCTAGATCTCGCATCACAGGTGCGCCGAGGCTGCCATCCCCGCTGCCGTGATTGATGCCGCCAGCCTGATCGCCAGCATCGCGGTCGCCGCCGTGACCGTGTCGTCCTTGCTGCGGCTACCATGCTGCTACCAGCGCAAATCAGAGCTGCGGTCGTTGCCGCGATGACCGGCGCCGTCGCTGCTGCCCACTCCTCCTCCGCGCGACCGCCACGGTCACCGCCGCCGCAGCGGATCGTCGCCGCGGACACCCGCTGCCTCTGCAGCGGAATCCGCAGTGGTGTGCGCGAGCCGGGCGAGCAGCGAAGCGGCAGTGTCAACCCGGCCCGACCAGCCACCACTTCCAGCCCACACGCCCGCACCCCAGCCCCGCCCACCAGCCAAACCTCCATGACCTCGCCAAACGGACCTCCCCGCCCCTCACCCACCGCAACCCCCGTCACTCCGTCGGGCGATCCGCTTGTTTGCCCGCCTGGTCCAGGGGATCGTGGTCTTTCGGGCATCCGGGTGGCGGTGCCGACGCCCGTCCCGGCCGCACTGCTAATGTTCATCACGGAACTTGCTTGAAGGTTTGACGAAAAGGATCCGGCGAGGGGAAATGGCGGAGCGGTTCGAGTTCGTCCTCGAGGTCTTCGAAGCACTCGTCGTCGGGCGGGCTACCGGGGGCGATGTCCGGCGGTACCCGCTTCGGGCCGGGAACCTGCCCACTGATCCCGTGCGGTTCGTGCGCGTGGCTCGGCAGGTTTACGACGCGCTCGAGGAGCGGCGGCTGTCCGTCTCCGGTGAGCTGCACCCCGGGGTCCGGGCCGCCTTCGAGCTGCTCGCCGAGCCCCGGGTTTCGGTCGCCGTCAGCGGGATCGATGGGCTGGGGGCCGATGTGGCCGTTCTCGTCGTCAGTGACGGTGCCCAGGCGCTCGGGATCACGCAGGCCCCGGACACCGATGACCTGCTTTTCTCGCTGTTCGCCGACGAAGACCTCGTCGAGGTCGTCACCGGGGTGCTGCCGCCGGCTCCGGCCGCCAGTACCGGGAAGCACGTCGTGCACCGGGCCGCCGGGCGGGAGGTTTCCGCCATGACCGCGAAGCGGATCGCGGACGCCGAGTTCGACGAAGAAGAGACCGATGCCTTCGGGATGATCGAGGTCAAGGCCGTCGTGCGGCCCGGGCGGCGGCCGCCGGCTCCGAAGCCGTCCGATGTCGCCGTGCTCGAACGGGTGCTCGCCGAACCTCGGCTGGGTGGGGGGCACATTGCCGTCAGTGCGCAAGGGCGGCGGGGCGAACGCCTCGCCAATGAGCCGCTGAGCTGGCTCGACACCGCCGATGGGCGATACCTCGTGCACACCCGGACGGGTGAGGGCGGGGAACTCACCGCGGAATACCTGCCCGCCGGGCGGGCCGACCTCGCGCGCGCCATCCGCGACGCGATCGCCGCTGTCTACTGATCGGGGAGGAACAGTCCTGATGACCGAAGAGACCGCGGCCACGACGCAGGCTCTCCAGGCCGCCGTGCAGCTGCAGAACGCCGCGACCCCCGAGGCCAAGACGATGGCCGCCGTGCGGGTCGGGCTCGCCGGGGCGCAGCTGAAGCGGCTTGCCCAGAGCGGTGGCTTCGCCATCGACGACACCACGGGCAACCAGCTGATCGAGGCGCTCGAAGGCGTGCTCGAGTCGCTCGAGCAGCGCTGGGCGAACCTGCAGCGGCTGCACGACGCGCCGGCGATGAGCCGGACCGCCACCGGCCAGTGGGTGTCCGCGCACATGGTCAGCACCGCCGCCGACGAACACGGCCTCGTCACCCAGCTGCAGGCCGCGCGGCAGGAGTTCCCGACCTACATCGAAGCCATCCGGCTGGCCAAGAAGAACTACAAGTCCCGGGAAGAGACCACGCGCACGACGCTGACCTCGCTTCCGACCGCCGACCAGAGCTGAGGGAGACCGTGGCACCCACCGCCGAGTCCGTCTCGGACCCGTCGTCCCCGGACTACAACCCGCGCAGTCCGCTCTACGACGTGACCGCCGATTCGTCGTCCAAGTACTACGTCGGGCCGCTGAAGACGGACAACTCGCCGTCGGGCGATCAGATCCGCGAGATGGCCACCAGGCAGGTCGACGACGAGATCCGGGCCGGCTGGCTCGGCCCCGTCGTCGACCCCGTGCTGCGCGACCGGAAGATCCAGGAGCTCTACCAGCAGCACCTCGCCGACGCCAAACACGGCCTCGACGAGGGCCTCGCCATGCGCGAAACCGGTGGGGCGCCGCGCACGCTGTGGAACAACGCCAGCCACGAACAGATGAACGAAGCCATCACGCTGGACGCCAACCCGGCGACCGTCGCGGAAACTTCGGAAGAATGGGTGAGCGTCGGCAACGACCTCGGCACCCACCAGAAGACCCTCGCCGACGCCATCAACGCCAGCACCGACAACTGGCAGGGCGACGCCGGGGACGCCGTCCGCGAGCACCTCGCTGGCGTCGGCAAGTGGCTGGGCGCGACCGCGCAGGGCGCCACGCTCGCCGGCCGGCAGCAGGAGATCCACTCCCAGGCGCTCAACGAGACCCAGCGGCAGATGGTCGCGAACCCGCCGGTGCAGTTCGACCTGCAGTCGACCAACCAGCGCCTGATGTCGATGACCGACCCGGTGCAGTACGCGTCGGCCGCGGGCGAAGCCATGCAGACCTACCGGGCGCAGCAGGCCGCGCGGGAGCACGCCGCGCAGATCATGACGCAGTACGACGAGACCATCGGCAGCGCGGTCGCCACCCCGCGGTTCCCGGCCCCGCCGAAGCTGCCGACGGCGACGGCGACCAGGCAGAACGTCGTCGCGCGCGGCGGCTCCGGTGCGGGTGGTGCCGACCAGCCGCTGATGGCGCGGACCGCGTTCGACGGCGTGACCCCGCAGACCCCGCTCGACGCCAACGCCGCGGCGCTCGGCGGCGGCGCGGGCGGCAGCGGAGCGGGCATCCCCGGCGACGGCTCGGGCGCCGGCGGCTCCGGCTTCTCCGGCAGCGGCATCCCGGGCGCCGGCGACGGCTCGGGCGGCGGCAGCGGCTTCTCCGGCAGTGGCATTCCGGGCAGTGGCATTCCGGGAAGTGGCACCCCCGGCAGTGGCATTCCGGGCGGCGGCTCCGGCTTCTCGGGCAGTGGCATCCCCGGCGGCGGCAGCGGCGGCAGCGGCGGGGGTGGCGCGGGCTTCACCCCGCCGAACTTCGACGTCCCCGGCACGCCCACCGGCGGCAACTTCAGCGGCGCCGGCATCCCCGGCTCGTCGCTGCCGCACTTCGACGACTCGACGACGTCGTCGGGCTTCACGCCGTCGGGCATCGGCGGGGGCGGGGGCACCGGCGGCAGCGGGTACACCCCGCCGCCGATCCCGAACATCCCGGACATCTCCGGCGGGGGCGGCGGCACCGTCCGCGGCGGCGGCCCGATCCCCGGGTTCACCCCGCCCGGCATCGACCCGATCACCGGCCTGCCCACCGGCACCGGCGGCCTCAACACGCCCGGCGGCGCCAAGATGCCGACCATCGGGCGCGGCGGCGGGATCAACGGCGAGAGCATCGCCAGCCGGCTCGGCGGCCTGGGCGGCGGCGGGGGCGCCGGCGGCGGCTCGCTCGGCGGGATCGGCGGCGGCTCCGGGGCCGGGGGAGCCGGTGCCGGCGGTGGCGTGCGCGGCACGGGTGCGGGCAACCTGAGCGGTGGTGCCGCCTCGGGCGCGGCCGCGGAAGCCGAAGCGGCGGCCGCGCGCAACGCGATGTCGGGCCGTGGTGCGGCCGGCGCGGCGGGATCGCCGGGCATGGGCGGCATGGGCGCCGGCAAGGGCGGCAAGAAGGAAGACGACAAGGAACACAAGGCGGCCGACTACCTCGAAAGCGACGACCCGAACTTCTTCGCCGGCGAAGAGGCGGTCGCACCGCCGGTGATCGGGGACTGGAAGAACCAGGATTGGAAGTGACGCCCGTGACGGCCCCCGGATTCGAGGTCGAACCGGATGACCTCGTCGCGCACGCGAGTCACGTCGAGAGCCTGGTGGACCGGCTCAACACGGCGAGCTCGGCGGCGGACACGGCGATGTCGGACCACGCCTACGGACTGCTGTGCGCGTTCCTCCCGCCGATCATCCGGCCGACGGGTGAGGAGGCGAAGGACGCGCTGACGGCGTCGGTCGAAGGCGTGCGCGGGCTGGCCGACAACGTCACGTCGGCCGCGAAGTCCTACCGCGAAGGCGAAGAGGGCAACGCGCAGCCGTTCGAGCGTCAGCTCGCGTCGTCTTCGCGCACGGTGGATGAGAAGGTGCGGTCATGACGGGGCCCAACGGGCTGGGGGACCTGATGCGGGACCCCGACGAGACGATCCGCCGGATGGACGACTGGGCGGCCGGGTTCGCGGCGAAGGCCGAGCGCTACCAGGCGGCGCAGGAGGAGACCGAACGGCTGCGGCTGACCGCGACCAGCTCCGACGGTGCGGTCAGCGTGACCGTCGGCGCGGACGGCACGGTCACCGACCTGACGTTCTCGAACAAGGTCAAGTCGTTCCCCCTGGACGAGCTGTCGCGGCAGATCTTGACGACGATGCGCCGGGCGCAGTCCGGTATCGCCGACCGCGTCGCCGGCGTGATGGCCGAGCGGCTCGGCGACGAGGACCCCGAGACCCGCGGCGCGCTGCTCGACTCCCTGCGCGGCCGGTTCCCGGACCCGGACGAACCGGACGAGCAGCCGCCCGTCCCGCCCGCACCGGTGCCCCCGGCCCCGTCGGGCGGCGCGGCGGCCGTCCCGCCCGCTCCCGGAACCCCGCCGACGCCGCCGCGGCGGCCGGCCACTGCCGACGATGAGGACAACAATCCGTGGTGAATCCGCTGGTCGCGGAGACGAAGGATTCCACGAAGGCGTATTCGGGCATTTCGCTGCTGGAGTCGGCGAACGACCTGAAGTCGGCCATCGAGAGCGGGGACTGGGCGTCGGTGGCGCTCGGGGCCGTCGGGACGGCGCTGGACGCGCTGTCGATGGCGATGGATCCGTTCGGGGCGATCCTCGCCGCCGGGGTCGGCTGGCTCATGGAACACGTCGGCCCGCTCAAGGAAGCCCTGAACGGTCTCACCGGCAACGCCGACGAGATCGCGGCGCAGTCGGAGACGTGGAAGAACGTCGCCGCCGAGCTGGGCAGCATCGGCGAAGACCTGACCGGCATGGTCAAGGCCGACACCGTGTCCTGGACCGGGAACGCCGCGGACACCTATCGCCAGCGCGCCCAGGACACCGTGACGCTCCTGGAAACCGCGCAGAAGGGCTGCGAAGGCGCGTCCAGCGGGGTG
>NZ_PPHF01000059.1 GCF_002904335.1 Amycolatopsis sp. CA-126428
GGCAGGTCGGATCGGCGGGGCAGGCTGGGCAGGTCGGGTCGGCGGGGCAGGCTGGGCAGGTCGGGTCGGCGGGGCAGGCTGGGCAGGTCGGGTCGGCGGGGCAGGCCGGGGCGGGTGGGTCGGTGGGACCGGAGGGGTTGGCCGGGCTGGTCGGCCAGGCCGGGCAGGCCGGGCAAGCCGGGCTGGCAGGGGCGGCCGGGTCGCGGCCGGAGGCGGTGGTGCCGGACTCGGGGAGTATCGCGGGGGAAATTCCGGCGCCACGGCCGCAGTCCGGTGGGGTGGGGGAGCGGCCGGGTGTGCCGGAGGGCGCGCCGGTTGCGGCTTTGGCGGGGCAGGCGGCGGATGTGTCGGTGCCTGTGCCGGGAGCTGGTGGTGGGCCGGTTTCTTCGGGTGGGGTGCAAGCGGCGCAGCAGCCGAAGCATGCGCTTCGGCCCGAAGCGTCCGCGCCGGAAACCGGCGGTGTTCCCCGAACTCGTGAACCGGAAGCCGAGGCGCCGCAACAGCAGCTGCAACAGCCGCCGCGGCAGTACGTGCAACCGCAGGCGGACTCCGGCGGGTTTGTCGGCGGCGTCAAGCGGCTTCTGCGGCGCGCCTGACCTCACCCCAGCGGCGCGCCGTCCTCGGCCAGCCCGGCCAGCAGGTCGCCGTGGTCTTCGATGCGGTCCAGGACGTCGTCCGCCGTGAACGTCAGGTGGTTCACGTGCCTGCACGCGCGGACCTCGTCCCACGTCACCGGGGTCGACGCCGTCGGGTGGTCGCGGCCGCGCAAAGAATACGGGGCCACCGTGGTCTTCGCCGGGTTGTTCTGGCTCCAGTCGATGAACACCCGGCCCGTGCGCTGGGCCTTCGCCATCACCGCCGTCACCGACTCCGGGGTCTCCTTCGCCAGGCGCTGGGCGAGCCGCTTGGCGTACGCCGACGGGGCCGCCGGGTCGTCCGTCCGGATTCCGCAGTAGAGCTGCATTCCCTTGGAACCCGACGTCTTCGCGTACGGGGTCAGCCCGTCGGCCACCAGGGCGTCGTGGAGGCGCTCCGCCACCCGGCAGCAGTCGACGATCGTCGTGCCCGGGCCCGGGTCCAGGTCGAACACCAGCCGGTCCGGAGGACGGCGGGTGCCCGAATCCACCGTCCACTGGGGAACGTGCAGCTCGAGCGCCGCCATGTTCGCCGCCCACACCAGGCCCGGGAGGTCGTCCAGGAGCGGGTAGTCGATCGTGCCGCCCGTGCCGGCCAGGCGCACCGTGCGCAGCCAGTCCGGGGCACCCTTCGGGACGTTCTTCTCGAACCACTTCTGGCCGTCGACGCCGTTCGGGTAGCGGATGAACGTCACCGGCCGGCCGGCGAGGTGCGGCAGCAGCACCGCCGCGACGCGGGAGTAGTAGTTGATCACCTCGCCCTTGGTGAACCCGGCCGCCGGGTACAGCACCTTGTCCAGATTGGACAGGGTGAGCCGCCGGTCGCCGGCCTGGACGGTGATCCGCTGGCCCGCCGGCTCGGGCGAAGGCGACGACGAAGACGAAGGCGCGGGCGCGGGTGGCGAGGGAGAAGCCGGTTCGTGCGGAACCGCGCGCGGCGCCAGGACCTCGGCCGGGTCCTTGTCGTGGCGCAGGCCCCGCCAGGCGGTGTGGCGGACGCGGCCGCCGCGGGTGAACTGGCGGTAGACGATCTCGCCGACCAGCTGCGGCTCCACCCAGCGGGCGCGGACGGTGTCCTCCCGCGGCGGCGTCGTCACGAACGGGTGCGTGCGCCGCTCCATCGCCCGCAGCTGCGC
This sequence comes from Amycolatopsis sp. CA-126428, assembly GCF_002904335.1. Lineage (GTDB taxonomy): Bacteria > Actinomycetota > Actinomycetes > Mycobacteriales > Pseudonocardiaceae > Amycolatopsis. Next base: position 1,772 of record NZ_PPHF01000059.1, read on the forward strand.
CTGCAGGTCGTCCCGGGTGGCCTGGCTGAAGCCGGTGCCGACGTCGCCGATGTAGACCAGGTCGCCGGTGCCGGGGTCGTGCGCGCCGAGGAGCAGGCCGCCGAGGGTGCCGGTGAAGCTGCGCTGGCCGGGGCGCCAGCCGCAGACGATCACCTCCTGCGTCCGGACCAGCGGGTGCTTGAGCCACGAGTCCGGCCGCTGCCCGGGCAGGTAGGCCGACGAACGCAGTTTCGCGACGACCCCTTCGTACCCGGCGGACGCCGCGTGGGCGAGGAAGTCCGCGGGTGTGCGGCGGTCGGCGGCGAGCTCGTCGAAGGTGACCGCGCGGACCACCGAAACCCGGTAGGGATCGGGCATCGGCAGCTCGGCCAGCAGGCGGCGGCGCTCGTCGTACGGCGTGGCGAGCAGGCTCCGGTCGCCGAGGCGGAGCAGGTCGAAGGCCAGGAACCGGACCGGGACGTCGGTGAACTCCCGCCCCTTCGGCCCGCTCTGGTGCCGGACGTAACGGCCGCGGCGCTCCTGCATCCGCTCGAAGTCGATCCGGCCGTCTTCGCCGTAGACGACGATCTCGCCGTCCAGGTAGGCGGCGCGGCCGTCCAGCGCGGGGGTGAGCACGCCCGCGAGGTCGCGGAATTCCGCGGTGAAGTCGATGTTGTTGCGGCTGGTGAGCACGGTGGTGCCGTCCGGGGCGATCCGCATGGCCGCCCGGTAACCGTCCAGTTTGTACTCGTAGGCCCACTCCGGGCCGCTGCGCAGCCGTCCGCCGTCGGCCTTGGCGAGCATCGGCTCCACCCAGGCCGGGACGTGCGACGCGTCGTCTGCCGCCATTTCGGACCTCCGTCACCTTCCGCGCCCAAGGTAACCCGTTCGGCCTAGGTTAGCCGGGTTTGTGCAGGTGAAAGCGGCTTGAACGCCTGTTCGGCGCGCCGCTCAGGCCGGCAGGAAGTCGTCGACGGCCCGGCGCAGGGTGGCGCGCACCTTGCCGGCGTCGTCGAGTTCGCCGCCGTGCAGGGCGCCGTCGCGCAGCAGGACGAGCACGCGGGCCGCGTGGTCCGGTTCCGGGTGGCCGAGGTCCGCCGCCTGGTCGCGCAGGACGCCGAAGAACCACTCCCGGTGGTCGTCGATGACCCGGCGGACCCGGTTCTCCGGATCGGGGTACTCGGCGGCGGCGTTGAGGAACTGGCAGCCGCGGAAGTCGTCCCCGCACGTCGCGTCGCCGACCACCGCCATGGTCTCGGCCAGCGCCTCGCGCGGCGGCTTGCCCGCCCGCGCCGCGTCGACCGCCGCGCGGATCTGGCGGCTGGTCTCGGCGAGGTAGGCCGCGACCAGGTCGTCCTTCGTGGGGTAGTGGCGGTAGAAGGTCGCCCGGGTCACGGCCGCCTCGGAAACCAGGCGTTCCACCCCGACGGCGTGGATGCCCTCGGCGTAGAAGAGGCGGGCGGCGGTCGCGAGCAGCCGGTCCTTCGGGTGCGGCTCGGCAGTCCTCATCCCCCCAGCATAGAGAAAGACCGATCGTTCTGCCAGATCGGCTTCGTCACATTGCCACGGCGGCCCGGAAGGTCCAGAGTAGCTAGCAGAAAGACCGATCGTTCTCCCTGAAGGAGCCCGCCATGAGCAAGCCCACCATCGTCCTGGTCCACGGCGCGTTCGCCGACTCGTCCAGCTGGACCGGGGTCGTCGCGAAGCTGCAGGAGCAGGGCTATCCGGTCCTCGCGGTGGCGAACCCGCTGCGGGGCGTCGAGTCCGACGCGGCCTACGTGAAGGACGTCGTCGACAGCGTCGAAGGCCCGGTCGTCCTGGCCGGCCACTCCTACGGCGGCGCCCTGATCACCCGCGCGGCCACCGACGCCCCCAACGTCCGCGCCCTGGTCTACATCGCCGCGTTCCAGCCGGACGCGGGCGAGAGCGTGTTCGAGCTGTCCGGCCGCTACCCGGGCGCCAAGCTCGGCCCGGAGACCACGGACGTCCTCGAGCACGACGGCGAGCCCGAGCTGTCGATCAAGCCGGCGGACTTCGCCGAGGTCTTCGCCGCCGACGTCCCCGCCGCCACCGCGGCGATCATGGCGGTGACCCAGCGGCCGGTCGCGCAGCAGGCGCTCGCCGCGCCGTTCGAGGGCACCCCGGCGTGGACGAAGCTGCCGTCGTGGACGCTGGTCGCGAACCAGGACAACGCGATCCCGGCCCAGGCGCAGGAGTTCATGGCCGAGCGCGCGTCGTCGACGGTCCGCCGGATCGACGCCTCGCACGCGGTCGCGGTGTCCCGGCCGGACGTCGTCGCCGAGGTGATCCTCGCCGCCGCGGCCGACGTCGAGTGAGTCAGCGGCACAGGGCGGTCGCCTCGTCCAGGCGCGACAGCTTCTCCGGGTTGCGCACGGCGTAGAGGCCCGTGACGAGCCCGTCGTCGACGCGGACCGCCACCACGGTGTCGACCTCGCCGCCGCGCCGCAGGATCAGCGCCGGGAAGCCGTTGACCTGGGCCGCTTCCAGGGTGCCGGCGGCGAGGTTGCCCAGGCCGGCGGCGAGCAGGCGGGCCACCTCTTCGGCCCCGGAAACGGGCGAGAGCACCGCCTGCACGACCCCGCCGCCGTCGCCGAGGAACACGACGTCCGGCGCGAGGACGTCGAGCAGCTCCCGCAGGTCGCCCGTCTCGGCGGCGCGCCGGAACGCTTCGAGGGCGTCCCGGGTCGCCGCCGGCGAGACGGCCCCGCGCGGCCGGCGCGCCGCGACGTGGGAGCGGGCCCGGTGCGCGATCTGGCGCACCGCGGCCGGGCTCTTGCCGACGGCTTCGGCGATCTCGTCGTAGCCCAGGTCGAACACTTCGCGCAGCACGAACACCGCCCGCTCGGCCGGTCCGAGCGTCTCCAGCACCAGCAGCATCGCCATCGAGACGCTGTCGGCCAGCTCGACGTCCTCGGCGACGTCGGGCGTGGTCAGCAGCGGCTCGGGCAGCCACGGCCCGACGTAGGACTCCTTGCGCCTGCCGAGCGCCCGCAGCCGCATCAGCGCCTGCCGGGTGGTGATCCGGACCAGGTACGCGCGCCGGTCCCGCACCGCGGCGAGGTCCACCCCCACCCACCGCAGCCACGTCTCCTGCAGGACGTCTTCGGCGTCGGCGGCCGAGCCGAGCAGCTGGTAGGCGACGGTGAACAGCAGGTTCCGGTGGGCGAGGAAGGCCTCGGTGGCGGGATCGGCCATGGGGTCGCGCCTCTTTCGTTCGCGGGTTTCCCCTCCAGATGCCGGACGACGCCGCGGTGTGACAGTGATCGTCGTCACCCGGCCAGGGTGTCACGGGGTGCGGGGCCGCCGGCATCTCGTGGTCGTCCGCAGAGACCGCACCACGAGTGAGGACGACGTCATGGAACCCCGTTTCACCCTGACCGATAACGAAATCGGCGCCAAGTTCGCCAAGCGGTTCGGCACCGCGAGCCTGGCCATCGTCCAGTCACCGCTGGACAAGGTCACGCGGGAGCTGGTGTCGCTGCGCGTCAGCCAGATCAACGGCTGCGGCTGGTGCGTCGATGTCCACACCAAGGAGCTGGCGGCCGCCGGGGAGGCGGGCGTGCGGATCAACCTGGTCGCGGCCTGGCGCGAGGCCACCGTCTACACCGAGGCCGAGCAGGCGGCGCTCGCGCTGGCCGAGGAGGGCACCCGGATCGCCGACGGCGCTCCCGGCGTCTCCGACGACACCTGGGCCCGGGTGCGCAAGCACTACGACGACGACCGGACCGCCGCGCTGATCGCCCTGGTCGCGCAGATGAACTCGGCCAACCGGCTCGCGGTGATCATCCACCAGAAGGGCGGCGGGTACGAGCCGGGCACGTTCGGCTGAGGCGCCGGTTCGTGCTTCGCTGGGGGACATGACGAAGGCGGAGCGGTGGCGTCGGTACTGGGACCGCAAGTCCACGGGAGAGGCCTGGAGATCGCGGTCAGGACCGGACTGAACCTCCCCGGCTACCCCGCGGGAGTGACGCTCACCGGCGTCGACCTCAGCGAAGGGATGCTCGCCATCGCCATCGCCCGCGGGCTCGGCCACCCCGGTGACCCTGCGCGAGGGCTGGTGGCCGGCAAGGTCAGCTGATCAGCACGCTCTCGTCCAGCCCGGCCAGGATCGCCGCGGCGTCGTCGTAGATCGCGACGGCGCCGGCGTCGGTCAGCTCTCCCGCGCCGACGCCGCCGGAGAGCACCGAAACCGTGCGCACGCCGGCCTTGGTGGCGGCGTGGACGTCCCAGACCGCGTCGCCGACGAAGATCGTCTCCTCCGGCGTGGTCCCGGCCTTCTCGAGCGCGGCGAACACCGGCTCCGGATCGGGTTTCGTCGCTTCGACGTCGTCGCCGGAAACGATGCCCGCGACCACGTCGTCGACGTCGAGGACGCGGCGCAGCTCCTCGAGCTCGTCCGGCGCCGCCGACGTCGCCAGCACGACGCGGATCCCGCGGCCCGCCAGGGTGCGGATGAGGTCGGGGGCGCGGTCGAACGGCCGCAGCAGATCGGCCGTCTCCAGGTAGAAGCGGCTGTGCAGCTCCTTCGCCTCGTCGCCGATGCGGCCGGCGTCTTCGTCGCCCAGCAGGGTGCTCAGCAGCTTGCCGGACCCCTTGCCGATCGCGCGGTGCACGCGCCAGGAGTCGACGTTCCGGTCCAGCGCGTGGAACGCCCGGCGCCAGGCGTGGACGTGGAGGTAGTTGGAGTCGACGAGAGTGCCGTCGACGTCGAACAGGACCGCGGTGGCGATGGCTGGCTCCTTGAGGTCGGTGCGGTTTCCCGGTGCTCCGCGCGGGTACCGGGAGGGGTGATCCGAATACCCCGGCTCGGCGGGATGTACACATGACCGGCCTCGTCTCGGCGGGCTTCCGCGGGCTGGCGGCGCTGCGGCGCGCCCCGGCCTTCCACCCGGTGGGCGTGGTCCGGCACGGCGAACTCCGGCCCGTCGCCGGCGACCTGCCGTGGCCGGCCGGGCCGGCGCCCGTCGTCGCCCGGCTGTCCAAGGGCGCCGGCACCCCCGGGCGGCTGCCGGACGCGCTCGGGCTGGCGGTGCGGATCCCCGGCGCGGGCCGCGACGGCGGGCCGTGGGACATCCTGCTGACGACCGCGGGCAGCGGGCACGTCGGGCGGATGCTGCCCCGGCCGGCGGCCGCGTGGACGCGCGGCGCCTACAGCAGCCTCGTGCCGTACCGCCGGGCCGACCGGCTCGTCTGGCTGGGGGCGTGGGCGGAGCCGGCGTCGCCGCGGATCGAAGCGTCCCTCGACGCGGCCCGGGCGACGGGAACGTGGGAGTTCGTGCTCCGGACCGGCCGCGAAGACGGGCGCTGGTGCGACAGCGCCGTGCTGACGCTGACGGAGACCGGCGGCGAGGCACCGGTGTTCGACCCGATGCTGAACCACCCGGACGGGCTGGAGTTCGCCCCGGACTGGCTGGGGCGGCTGCGAGAGCGGGCCTACGCGGGGAGCCGGGCCGGGCGGCCGTCGTGAACCGGCCGCCCGCCCCGGCGCCCGGTCACCGCGAGTCGGCGACGGGACTGCGCGTGGCGCCCAGCGGGATCAGGCCGAGCGCGATCATCCCGACGCCCAGGCCGAAGTGCAGCCAGTTGTCGGCGGTGTTCACGGGAACGAAGTTGGCCGCGCTGCCCTGGTCGATCACCAGGCCGTAGAGCCACAGGACGAGGTAGACCACCCCGCCGCCGACCAGGAAGGCCCGGGCGCCGCTCGGCGTCCTCGCCAGGGCGAGCCCGGCGACGCCGAACGCGAGGTGCACGATGTTGTGCAGGATCGAAACGGTGAAGATGCCCAGGAGCAGGGCGCCGGAATGGTGCCCGGCCCAGGTGAGCATGTCGTAGTGGGTCGTCACGCCGGGGATGAACCCCAGCACGCCGACCAGCAGGAAAACCACTCCCACGATCGCGGCGAGGAGCTGGCGCGGGGTTCGCCGGACCTCGGTCTCCATCGATGCCATGGTCGTTCCCTCCCGATTCGGTGAGCGGGCCCTCGGCCGGGGACCCGCCGGGCGGGCGTGCCCGGCGGCGCGGCGGGCAAACGCGTTTCACCCCGCTTGCCGCCGGGTATGCCCGGGTTTCGCCCGATCGGAGGACGCGATGAGCACTCCCGAAATCGACCCGGTGACCGCCGAGAGCATGGAAGCCGACGCCGACATCGCCGGCGAGCACACCGAGCCGACGTTCCGCGACCAGGAGCCCCGCGCGGGCGACAGCGACGAAGAGGACGCCGACCGCGGGGGCATGCCCTCGGCGTGAGGTCAGGGCCGGGCCCGCGGGTAGGTCCGGCGCTCGCCGATCCGGCCGTCCTTGGTGTGGATGAAGTGGGCCGTGCCGCGCTTGATCGCGAGCTTGCGGCCTTCCGCGACGGCGTCGGACTTCGTCTCGGCGCTGCCGGACGCCCGCGTGTTGCCGACGACCTTGTTCTTCCAGACCGAGCCGTCGTGGAAGGTTTCGACGTCGCCGTCGGCCGGTTCGAGCGCGGGACCGCCGGCGGCTTCGTAAGTGCCGAAAAGGGCGGGGTCGGGTTTCGGTGCGGTGCCGGGGCCGCCGAGCGGTTCGGGGTCCATGAGGTATTCGATGCCGGCGTCGGTGGTCCAGCTGGTGCCCTTGGCGCCGTCGGGGCCGTCGGAGAGGTGCCAGATGGTGTGGTTGTGCGTTTGGTCTTCTACGTCGAGGAGGGCCTCGGGGACGATGTCGCCTTCCAAGCCGTCGGTTTTCAGTTCTTCGATGGCGGCGAGCCATTGTTTTTGGTGGACGGTGTCGCGGGCGAGGTTGAATTTGAGCATGGCTTTGACGCCGGGGTCGTCGGTCATGTTGTAGAGGCGGGCGGTTTGCAGCCGGCCCTGGGCTTCGGCGGCGGCGTTGGCGCGGAAGTCGGCGAGGAGGTTGCCGGAGGCGATGATGTAGCGGCCGTTCCAGGGGTAGCCGTTGCTGTCGGCGGGCAGTGCCCCGCCGCCGGCGACGATCGCTTGCTGGACGTCCATGCCGCCGAGGGTGGCGGCCATGACGGGGTCTTTGACCGCTTCGGCGGTAACGGTGGCCGGGGCGCCTTCGAGCAATCGCGCGACCATGGTGGCGAGCATTTCGACGTGACCGATTTCTTCGGTCGCGGTGTCCATGATCAGGTCTTTGTACTTGCCTTCGATGCGGCAGTTCCAGCCCTGGAACAGGTACTGCATGGTGACGCTCAGTTCGCCGTAGGCGCCGCCGATGAGCTCCTGGAGTTTGCGGGCGTAGACGGGGTCGGGCTTTTCGGGCTTGGCCTCGAACTGCAGCAACTTCGTGTGACGGAACACATCGTCTCCCTTCCGAGCCCGCGGAGTTCCCCCGATCGGCCGCGTCAATCGGGGAAACGCCGTGTTTGACGGGTTCGGGAACGGCTATCCGATCGGGTGAACGTCGTGGAGGAGGTGGTCACCGGTGCTCGCCCGGCACAACTCGGTGTGGCTGGTGCCCCGGCACGGCGCACCGGCGAAGGCCTCGGTCGTCGGCGTGCTGGACCGGACGACGTACCCGGAGCTGCGCGACCGGCTGCTCGAATTCGCGGCCGACTCCGAGGACGGCGTCCTGATCGACGTCGAGCGCCTCGAACTGCGCGACCGGGCGCTGATCCGGGTGTTCGCCCTGGTCGCCCTGCGCGTCGGCGAGTGGCCGGCGATCCCGTTCGCGCTGGTGACGGGCCGCCCGGAACAGCGCGCGGCGCTGGCGGCGAGCGGCGTGCCGGTGTACGCGGACACCGCCACCGCGGAGTCGTCACTGATCCACCCGGCCCGGCGGAGGGTGGGCCGCCTGCTGGACCGATCGCCGCGCACGTCGGCGCGTGCCCGCGGGTTCGTCCGCGGGATGTGCGCCGAGTGGATGGTGCCGGAGCTGACCGAGGACGCCGAGCTGATCGCGACCGAGCTGGTCGAGAACACGCTCCGGCACACGGATTCGGCGCCCCGCCTGCGCTTGGAGCTGCGCCGCGGCACCCTGTTCGTGGAGGTCTCCGACGAAAGCCGGCGGCCGGCGGTGCTGCGGGAGGGCCTCGATCCGGCCCGGGCGGGGCTGGGCTTGCGGATGATCACCAAGGTCGCGAAGCGGTGGGGGAGCAGCGGGTCCCGTTCGGGCGGGAAGACGGTGTGGGCCCAGCTGGCCCGCCGCTGAGCCGCTGACGACTCGGGTGCGCCGCCCGCCCCGCAGCCGCTCGTGAGTGGTAAAGCGGGTTCTAACCCGCCTTACCACTCACGACGGTGACCGGCTTGCTCGTCTGACAGGGTCAGGAACCCGGGCCGGAGTAGATCTCGGCTGCCGGGGGCTCCGAGACCGTCGTCGGCTTGTTCCAGTCGCCGAACTCGATGGCGCCGTTCTTCGGGTCCGCCATGCGCAGCAGGTAGTGGGGCTCGGTCGCGGCCACCGTGGCCGTGCCGTCCGTGCTCGAGAAGGTCAGCGCCGGTGCGCCCGCGAGCGTCGTCGGCTCGCCCGGCTTGAAGGTCGTCTTCTGCAGCTCGCCCAGCGTGCCCTCGGTGAACGACTTGTAGTCGAGGAACACCTTGAACGCGTCCGCGATGCCCTCGCCGATCTTGGCCTTCGACGACACCCACTTGCCGGTGAGCTGCTTGGCCGCGGAGGCCGGGACGCCGGCCTGCTTCACCAGCGAGTCGCTGAACTTGAAGTAGTACTTCTCGCCGATCCGCAGGACGGAGATCTCGGGGCCGTCCTTCACCACCGTGCCGCTCGCGCTGTCCGGGTTGAGCTGCAGGTCGAGGTTGATGGCGCTGCCCTCCTGGGCCATCGTGCCCTTGACGTGCACGGCCGAAGCCTGCTTGGCGGCGTCGGAGATCGCGGCGCCCACCTTGGCGGCGTCGAGGGCGGGGGTCGCCGGAGCCGTGGACGACGCCGGGGTGGTCGAGCCGGCCGCGGCCGGGGTGCTCGGGGTGCCAGCGCAGCCGGCGAGGGCGAAGGTACCGGCCGTGAGGAGCGCGGCCAGGCGAAGGCGAGGCATGGGTGATCCGTTCGTGAAGGCCGGGGCGTCCCCGGACACGAACGGGCTATCGTCCGAACGGGTGTGGTGTTACAGCGCCCGTGACTGAGCGCCGTCGCCGCGGTCGGTGCGCCGGGCGCCGGGGCGGAAGTCGCGTTCGGTTTCGACGTCGCCTTCCGGCGTGTGGACGAAGTGCCCGACCCGGCGTTTCCGCGCGATCTGCCGCCCCGCCAAAACGGCGTCGACGCGGCGGGGGGAGGTGTTGGACGCCCGGCGGCCGCCTTCGACGCGGTTCTTCCACAGTCCGTCTTCGTAGTAGGTGTGCACGTCACCGTCCGCCACGACGCCGCCTCCCATCGTGAGTGCTGGAAGGCTGCGGATGCCCGGGGACGTAGCGGACAAACGTTATCCGGCGTTCAAGACAGCCCGAGTACTTCGATGGCGTTGTCCTTGAGGATCAGCGGCCGCACCTCGTCCTTGATCTCCAGCTCGGCGAAATCGGCGAGCCAGCGGTCCGGGGTGATCACCGGGAAGTCGGACCCGAACAGGACTTTCCGCTTCAGCAGGGTGTTGGCCGCGCGGACCAGCTGCGGCGGGAAGTACTTCGGCGACCAGCCCGACAGGTCGATGTACACGTTCGCCTTGTGCGTCGCGACCGAGATCGCTTCGTCCTGCCACGGCACCGACGGGTGCGCCAGGATCACCGTCAGGTCCGGGAAATCGGCGGCGACGTCGTCGAGCAGCATCGGGTTCGAATAGCGCAGCTTGATGCCGTGCCCGCCCGGCAGGCCGGCGCCGATGCCGGTCTGCCCGGTGTGGAACAGGGCCGGGACGCCCAGCTCGGCGATCGCCTCGTAGAGCGGGTAGTACCGGACGTCGTGGGGCTCGAAGGCCTGCAGGCTCGGGTGGAACTTGAACCCGCGCACCCCGTGCTCGCCGACGAGCCGCCGCGCGCGCAGCACGGCCGCCTTGCCGGCGTGCGGGTCGACCGAGCCGAACGGGATGAGCACGTCCGCGTGCTCGGCGGCGGCGTCGGCGATCTCCTCGCTCGAGAGCGCCGGGTGCCCGGTCGCGGCCGGCGCGTCGACCGTGAAGACGACGGCGGCCATCTTCCGGGCCCGGTAGTGCTCGGCGATCGCGGTCACCGTCGGCGTGCGGTCCTGGCCCGCGCGGAAGTACTTCTCGGACGCGTCCAGAAGTTCCTGGTCGAGGGCGAAACAGCCGTGGCCGTCCTGCTCGACGTGGGTGTGGACGTCGATGGCGGTCAGGGAGGAAGGGTCCACGAAGAGCTCCAGGGGTCAGGGCAGGTCGGGCTGCGCGGCCTTGGCGGCCAGCAGCTGGTCGAGGACGGCGTCGCGGGCGGCGACGAGCCGGTCGTGGTCGGTGCCGGCCAGTTCGGCGTCCACGCCGGCGACGAGGGACTCGGCGAGTTCCGGCGTCAGGTGGACGCGGCCGAGGTCGCGCCACCACTGTTCGGTGGGCGGCCCGAGGTGGCGCAGGACGTGCGCGAGCCCGCCCGCGCCGCCCGAAAGGTGCTGGTTGGCGAACGGGCCGAGCACCGCCCAGCGCAGGCCGGGCCCGTGGGCGATGGCGGCGTCGATGTCGGCGACCGTCGCGACCCCGCGTTCGACGAGGGAGTACGCCTCCTGCCACAGCGCGGCCTGCAGCCGGTTCGCGACGTGGCCGGGCACCTCCCGGGTCAGCCGGATCGGCCGCTTGCCGACCGAGGAGTAGAACGCCATGGCCCGGTCGACGACCTCGGGCGCGGTCTCGCGGCCGGGCACGACCTCGACGAGCGGGATCAGGTGCGGCGGGTTGAACGGGTGCCCGACGACGACCCGCTCGGGGTGGCGCGGGCAGCCGCGGGCGATGACGCTCGGCAGCAGCCCGGACGAGCTGCTCGCCAGGATCACGTCCGGCCGCGCGGCTTCGTCGAGGACGGCGAACAGCGCGTGCTTGACGTCCTCGCGCTCGGGCCCGTTCTCCTGGACGAAATCGGCGGCGGCGGCCGCTTCGCCGGCGTCGGCGACGAACCGCAGCCGATCCGTCCGCGCGTCTCCGAGGGCACTCCGCAACCGCTCCTCGGCGCCGGGCGCCGGATCGGTGGCGATGACGTCGAGGCCCTGCCCCAGGAAGAGGGTGGCCCAGCCGGCCCCGATCACGCCGGTCCCGACGATCGCGACGGTCGTCATGCGCGCTCCAGGCGGAAGGCGTCGAGGGAGGCGGGATCGGCCAGCACGTCCCGGCCGACGACCTCGCCGACCGGGGCGCCGCGCAGGAGTTTCTTCACCGGCAGCTCCAGTTTCTTTCCGGTGCGGTTGCGGGGGATCGACGGCACGGCGGTGATCGCGTCCGGCACGTGCCGCGGCGAGAGCGCGGTCCGCAACGCCGACGCGATCTTGCCGCGCAAGGCGTCGTCGAGTTCGGCGCCGGACCGCAGCGCCACGAACAGCCGGAGGTCGCCGTTGCCGCCCGCGGGGTCTTCGAGGTGCACGACGAGGGAGTCCTCGACCTCCGGGAGTTCCTCGACGACGGCGTAGAACTCGGCGGTGCCCAGCCGGACGCCGCCGCGGTTGAGGGTGGCGTCGGAGCGGCCGGCGATGACACAGCTCCCCTCGGGGGTGAACCGGACCCAGTCGCCGTGCCGCCAGACGCCGGGGTAGGTCGAGAAGTACGTGTCGCGGTAGCGCGCACCGGAGTCGTCGCCCCAGAACCCCACCGGCATCGACGGCATCGGGGCGGTGATCACCAGTTCGCCCAGCTCCCCGACGACTTCGGCGCCGTGCTCGTCGAACGCCTTCGCGTCGACGCCGAGGCAGGGGCCGGAGATCTCGCCCGCCCGGACCGGCTGCAGCGGGCCGCCCTGGACGATGCCGCTGCACACGTCGGTGCCGCCGCTGCCGACGTTGAGCAGGACGCCCGGGAACCGCTCATGCACCCAGTGGAAGCCCTCGGCGGGCAGTGGGCTGCCGGCCGCACCGAGCTGCCGCAGCGCGGAGAGGTCGTAATCGGCGGCCGGGTCGAGGCCCGCTTTCCGGCACGCCATCAGGAATCCCGGGCTCGCGCCCATCAGCGTCGCCCGCGTCTCCTCGGCCAGGCGCCACTGCCAGGCCAGGTCCGGGTGCAGCGGGTTGCCGTCGACCAGGACGATCGACGCGCCGGTGAGCAGCCCCGAGACCAGCGCGTTCCACATCATCCAGGCCGTGGTGGAGAACCACAGGATCCGGTCGCCGGGGCGCAGGTCCCAGCTGAGGCCGTGGTTCTTGAGGTGCTCCAGCAGGATGCCGCCGTGGCCGTGCACGATCGCCTTCGGCTTGCCCGTGGTCCCGGAGGAGAACAGCACGCACAGCGGGTGGGCGAAGCCGACGGGCTCGAACCCGGGCGCACTCTCGGTGAGCAGGTCTTCCCAGGAGAGCGTGCCGGGCAGGTCGTGGTCGCCGTAAGGGACGTGCACGACGTGCTCGGCGGTGGGCAGGCCGGCGCGGATTTCGGCGACCTCGGCGCGGCGGTCGACGTCCTTGGCGCCGTAGCGGTAGCCGGACACCGTCAGCAGCACCCGCGGCTCGATCTGGCCGAACCGGTCGACCACCGACCGGGCGCCGAATTCGGGGGCGCAGGAGGCCCAGATCGCGCCCAGGCTCGCGACCGCGAGGTAGGCGACCACGGCTTCCGGGATGTTCGGCAGGTACGCCACGACCCGGTCGCCGCGCCCGACGCCGAGCCGGGCCAGGCCCGCGCGGGCGCGCGCGACCTGGTCGCGCAGCTGGTCCCAGGTCAGCTCGGTGCGCTCGCGCGTCTGGGAGTAGGCGATGACCGCGGTGGCGCCGCCGGGCTCGTGGCCGAGGGCGTGCTCGGCGTAGTTGAGGGTCGCGCCGGGGAACCATTCCGTGCCGGGCATGGTCCGGTCGGGCACCACCGCGGCGGCCGGGGTGTGCAGGCGGACGCCGAAGAAGTCCTTGATCGACGACCAGAAGCCGTCGAGGTCGGTCACCGACCACCGGTGCAGGCCCGCGTAGTCGTCGAAGAAGTGCCCGCGGGCTTCCAGCCACCGCAGGTACCGGCCGATCTCGGTGGTTTCGCGGACGTCGGGGGCGACCGGGCGCAGGATCATCGGCCGACCTTCCCGGCGCGCTTTTCGAGGAACGCCTGCATCCGTTCCTTCGCTTCGGTGCTGCCACTGGCGACGGCGGCCATCAGCGCCTCCATCAGGTACCCCTCGGCCGGGTTGGCCTCCGCGATGCGGGGCAGGGCCTGCAGGACGGCGAAGTTCGTGATCGAGGAGTTCGACGCGATCTTGCGGGCCAGGCCGAGCGCGTGCTCGAGGCCGTTTTCGACGCGGTAGTGCGACAACCCGGCGGCGTGGCCCTCGTCGGCGTCGAGCACGCGGCCGGTGAGCATCATGTCGGCCATCCGGTGCGCGCCGATCAGCCGCGGCACCCGCACCGACCCGCCGCCGCCGACGAACAGCCCGCGCTGGCCCTCCGGCAGGGCGTAGAACGCCGAGGGTTCGGCGACGCGGATGTGCGCGGCGGCGGCCAGTTCCAGGCCGCCGCCGACGACCGCGCCCTTGAGCACGGCGACCACCGGGACGCGCCCGCGTTCGAGCCGCTCGAAGGCGCGGTGCCACATCATCGAGTGCTCCAGGCCCTCGAACGCGTCGCGCTCGGTGAGCTCGGAGAGGTCCAGCCCGGCGGAGAAGTGGTCGCCGACGGCGTCGAGCACGACGGCCTTGACCCCCGGCGGCGGGGCGCCGAAGAACGTTTCGAGGCCGAGCACGGTGGCGTCGTCGAGGGCGTTGCGCTTCTCGGGACGGGCCAGCCACAGCACGGCGATGTCGTCCCGCAGCTCCAGGCGCAGTGACGGGGGCAGCAGAGGCGTGGTCATGCGGGTCCGTTCGTGGTGAAGGTTTCGGCGGCGAGGGCGCGCAGTTCGACGCGGCGGATCTTGCCGGTGGCGTTGCGCGGCAAGGCGTCGGTGAACCGCACGTGTCTCGGCACCTTGTAGCGTGCCAGGTGCCGTTCGAGGTGGGCGCGGAACTGCGGTTCGTCCAGCTCGGCACCGGGCCGGACGACGACGAAGGCCACGCCGGCCTCACCCCAGCGCTCGTCGGGCACGCCGACCACGGCGCAGGCGTCGACGGCGTCGAGGCGGACGGCGACCGCTTCGATCTCGGCCGGGTACACGTTTTCCCCGCCGGAGATGATCATGTCCTTGACCCGGTCGACGACGTGGGCCCAGCCGTCGTCGTCGACGCGGACGACGTCACCGGTGCGGAACCAGTCGCCCTCGACGAAGCTCGCTCGCGATTCTTCGGGCCGGTTCCAGTAGCCGCCGAAGACGTGTGGGCCGCGCACCAGCAGCTCGGCCGGTGCCCCGTTCAATGCTCGGGGCGTGAGGTCGGGGCCGAGCGCCGCGACGTCGGTGAAGAAGTGCGGCACCCCGGCGGCGACCGGGTGGTCGAGCGTGCCCTCGTGGGTGGCCATCGAGACGCCCGGGGCGGCTTCGGTCATGCCGTAGCCCTGCAGGAGTTTCACGCCGCGGTCGAGCCACGCGCGGGCGACGCGCTCGGCCACCGGCGACCCGCCGTAGAGCACGCAGGTCAGCGAGCTCAGGTCGGTGCGGTCCCAGTCCTCGTGGCGGCACAGCATCTCCAGCATCGTGGGCACCGCGGAGAAGCTGGTGACCCCGGCCGCGCCGATCCGGGCGAGGATGGTGCCCGGGTCGAACTTGGCCACCGGTTCCACGCTGCCGCCCTTGAACAGCGTCGGCAGGGTGATCTGGCCGAGCCCGACGCAGTGGAACAGCGGCGCGATGCACAGCGCCTTGTCGGTGCCCAGGACGTCGAGGTGGGCGAGCTGGTTGACGGTGTTCCAGGTCAGGTTGCCGTGGGTGAGGACCGCCGCCTTCGGCCGTCCGGTGGTGCCGGAGGTGTAGAGCAGCAGGAACGGATCTTCCAGGTCCACCCGCGTTTCCGGCGGGGGACCGGCCTCGGCGATCGCCGCCTCGAAGTCCCCGTCGGCCGGGTCCGTGGCGAGCACGACGCCGCCCGGCAGTCCACCGGCCGCCGCGACGAGGTCCGTCGTGTCCGCGCTGTGCACGAGGGCCGACGCGCCGCTGTCGTCGAGCATGTACCGGATCTCCGTGGGGGCGAGCCGGTAGTTGAGCGGGACGAAGATCGCGCCGCAGCAAGCCGTGGCGAACAGCGTCTCGAACACGGTGATGTCGTTGACGCCGAGGTAGGCCACGCGGTCGCCGGGGCGCACGCCGAGCCGGATCAGCGCGCCGGCGAGGCGGGCGACCCGGTCGGCGAGCCCGGCGTAGGTCAGCGTCCGGTCCGCCTGCACGAGCGCGGTGCGGTCCGGGTTGATCCGCGCCCGGCGGGCGGGCCAGCTGCCGAGGCCGAAGTCGGGGAGGTGCACGGTCTTCTCCTTCACAGGCGGAGCACCGGTTTGATCGTCGTGCCGGCGAGCATGTCGTCCACTGCCTGTTGAATCTGCCCGAACTCGTAGTGGGTGACCAGCTTTTCGACCGGGAAGCGGCCCGCGGCGACCAGTCCGGCCAGGGTCGGCACCAGCGCCTGGGTCTCCGCGTCGCCCATGGTCAGGCCCACGACGTGCCGGCCGGGGAGCAGGAAGTTGACGTCCACGGGCACCTCGGTGCCGAACGCGGGCGCCCCGACGACGACCGCGGTGCCGCGCGCGGCCAGCGCCCCGATCGCCGTCCCGAGGACGCCGGCGTTGCCGGTGGTCTCCACGACGCCGTCGACCCCGCGGCCGCCGGTCAGCTTCCCGACCGTCTCGGCCAGGTCCTCGCCGCTGGTGTCGATCGTGTCGGTGGCGCCGAGTTCGCGGGCCAGCGTGAGCCGTGCCGCAACGCGGTCCACGGCGATGATCCGCGTCGCCGGCGTCAGGTGGGCGGCCATCACCGCCGACAGGCCGACCGCGCCGGCGCCGGTGACCAGCAGCGTGGCGCCCGGGCGCGGGGCGAGGACGTTCCACACGGCGCCGGCGCCGGTCATGATGCCGCAGCCGAGCGGGGCCAGCAGGTCCAGCGGCGCGTCGGCGGCGACCTTGACGACGCTGCGCTCGTCGGCGACGGCGTGCCCGGCGAAGCTGGACTGGCCGAAGAAGTGCCCGCCGAGCGGGGTGCCGCCGCGGGAGATCGGGGTCGTGCCGTCCGGGCGCCGGCCACCGAGCAGGTTGGCGGGCAGCCAGGTCTCGCAGTAGGCGGGGTGGCCGTCGCGGCAGTTCGCGCAGCCGCCGCAGGAGGTGTAGCTGAGCAGGACCCGGTCGCCGGCCCGCACGCGCGTGACGGCGGTGCCGGCCTCTTCGACGATCCCGGCGCCTTCGTGGCCGAGCACGCCGGGCAGCGGGAAGGGCAGCGCGCCGGCGGCGACGCCGAGGTCGGTGTGGCAGACGCCGGTGGCCACGATCCGCACCCGGACCTCGTCCGGCCGGAGCTCGTCGAGGGCCACTTCGCCGAGGGTGAACCCGGCGCCGGCGGACTCCACGACAGCCGCGGTGGTTCTGGTGGGCATGCAACTCCTCCTGGGTGGGCCCCTCGTGAGTGGTAAGGCGGGTTCTAACCCGCCTTACCACTCACGAGCGTCAGGCGAGGGAGATGACGACGGACTTCGTGCGCGTGTACGCGTCGAGGGATTCGGGGCCGTGCTCGCGGCCGTAACCGGAGTCCTTCACGCCGCCGAAGGGGATCGCGGGATCGAGCATCGCCCAGTCGTTGACCCAGACGATCCCGGCCTGCAGCCGGGCGGCGACGCGGTGCGCGCGGGCGAGGTTCGTCGTCCGCAGCCCGGCCGCGAGGCCGTAGGGCGTGCTGTTGGCCAGCGCGACCGCTTCGTCTTCGGAGGTGAAGCGCTGGACGGTCAGCACGGGACCGAAGATCTCCTCCCGGATCACCCGGGAGTCGTCGGGCAGGTCCGCGATCACGGTCGGCTGGAAGAAGAACCCGCCCTCGATGTCCGGCCGGCCGCCGCCGGCGACGATCCGGCCGCCGTCGGCGCGGGCCTGCTCGACGTACTGCTCGACCTTCGCCCGGTGCCGCTCGCCCGCCATCGGGCCGACCACCGTCGCGAGGTCGAACGGGTCGCCGACCGGCACCTGCGGTACGGCTTCGGCGAGCGCGGCCAGGATCGTGTCGTACAGCGCGCCGGCGACGAGCAGCCGGGGCCCGCCCATGCAGAACTGGCCGGTGTTGAACACGAACGCCTTGATCGCCGCGCCGACCGCCTGCTCGACGTCGGCGTCCTCGAACACGATGTGCGCCGCGTTGCCGCCGAGTTCCAGGGTGACCGGCTTCAGGTGCCGCCCGGCCAGGGCCGCCGCGTGCCGGCCGACCGCGGTCGAGCCGGTGAACGCGATCTTGTCCACCCCGGGGTGGCTCAGCAGGGTGTCCCCGATCTCCGAGCCGAAGCCGGTGACCACGTTGAGCACGCCGTCGGGCACGCCGGCCTCGGCGAGCAGCCCGGCCATCAGCAGCGCGCTGAGGGAGGTGTCCTCGGCCGGCTTGTGCACCACGGTGTTGCCCGCGGCCAGCGCGGGCGCGATCTTCGAGGCGGACAGGACCAGCGGGAAGTTGAACGGGGTGATCGCGGCGACCACGCCGAGCGGTTCGCGGCGGGTGTAGGCGTGCGCGGGGATCGGGACCGGCCGCGTCGCGCCGTCCAGGCCCTGCGCCAGGGCCGAGTAGTACTCGTACTGCTCGGCGACGGTCTCGACGTCGACGGCCCGGCACAGCGAGATCGGCTTGCCGACGTCGGCGCTCTCCAGGGCGGCGAGCTCGTCGGCGCGGGATCGCACCAGGTCCGCGACCCGGTGCAGCACGCGGGCGCGCTCGCGGGCCGGCGTCGCCGCCCAGCCCGGGGCGGCCTGCCGGGCCGCGGCCACGGCCGCGTCGACGTCGGCGGCCGTCCCGCGGGCGAGGGAGGTGAGGGTCCGGCCGGTGGCCGGGTCCACGGCGTCGAAGCGGGCCTCGGTTTCGGTCCACCGGCCGCCGATGAACAGCCGGCCCGGTTCGACGTCCGGGCGGGGCCGGGTGCCCGGCCTCTCGTCCACTGCGGTCATCGTCCGACTCCTCACTGAGCGGCAGGTATATCAGGAACCCTGAGATGCATCAGGATGCGGCGGGGAGCCCGTCCGTGTCAAGGGCCGCGCTCCGGGCCGGCCGCGGCGGGATTTCCGGTGCAAGTCTTTCGGGCATCCGTCAACCGATTCCCGTGTGGACGGACGACATTTTCAGCGGGGAAAAGGATGTCTCACCCGCGGCGCCCGGGACCCGTGACGACCGTGCGGGGTGGCCGCCCTGCGGGCCGGCGCGGCGGCCTGCGCCGCGCTCCGCCGACGGCCGGGTCGGGTACTCGATCGTGGACTCCTTCAACGCCGGCGGCCCGGCGTTCGGCGGGGCGAGCGCGATCCTCATCAGCCGCTCGCTCGACGGCGGCGACCACCGGGAAACCCCGGTCACCGCGCGCCGGGACACTTCGGCGCAGGTGCTCGACGACTAGTACTACAGGGCTAGATCTTTGCGTGTCGGTTCGTGATGCCGATCACTGGTTGTGCGACTATTTGCCGGTGACCATTCCTTCTGTGGGACAGGCTGACGTTGCGGGTGGTGT
>NZ_PPHF01000006.1 GCF_002904335.1 Amycolatopsis sp. CA-126428
GTGTCCCTATGTGGTTGTCAAGCCGCGGCGGGGACGGGAGTGGGTTCGGGGTGGCGGTAGTGGGTGCCGTTGCGGAGCATGGCGTAGAGGACGTCGCAGCGTCGTCGGGCCAGGCAGATCAGGGCGGCGTTGTGCTTCTTGCCCTCGGCTCGCTTCCTGTCGTAGTAGGCCCGGCTGGTCGGATCCGACAACGAGGCGAACGCGGCGAGGAAGAACGCGCGTTTGAGCTGGCGGTTGCCGGTCCGAGCCGGATGCTCCCCCTTGATCGACGTTCCGGAGTTGCGGGTCACGGGGGCGATACCAGCGTAGGCCGCCAGGTGCCCCGAGGAGGCGAAGTTGGAGGCGTCGCCGACTTCGAGCAGGATGCGGGCTGCGGTCCTGACGCCGATGCCGGGCATCGAGGTCAGGACCCCGGCAAGAGGGTGCGCATCAAGTATCCCCTCAACCTGCTCAGCAACCTGTTTCCGTTGCAGGAGCACGCTTTTCAAGCTGTCCGCCAACCGTGGGAGGACGGTGTCCGCAGCGGCGGTGCCCGGAACGATGACCGTCTGCTCGCCCAGCGCGGTCATGATCGCCTCGACCAGTTTGTCGCCGAGGCGGGGCGCGTGGACCTTGGCGATCGCGGTGAGTTTGCGGCGTCCGGCTTTGGCGATGCCGGCCGGGCCGCCGCAGCGGGAGAGGATTTCCAGCACCGCCGGGTGGCTGATCCGCGGGCCGATCGCGTGTTCGAGGGCGGGGTGGATGCCGGTGAGCAGGCCGCGGATGCGGTTGCTGATCCGGGTGGCTTCGCCGGCCAGGTCGTCGTCGAACCCGACCAGCACCTCCAGCTCGGCCAGCGCCTCGTCGCCGACATCCACTGGCCTGAGGGTGTGCGGGAGGGAGCGGGCGGCGTCGGCGATGACGAACGCGTCCCGGGCGTCGGTCTTCGCCCGGCCCGGGTAGAGGTCGGCGATGCGGCGCATCGCCAGCCCGGGCAGGTAGGCCACCTGATGCCCACATGCGCGGGCGACCGCGACCGGCAACGCCCCGATCGTGGCCGGCTGGTCGACCACAACCAGCAGCGGCCCGTGGGCGGCGAGCTTGTCGAACAGGGCTTTCAGCTTGGTTTCGGTGTTGGGCAGCGGCCCGTCATGCAGCCGGTTGCCGTCGGGGTCCAGGCCGACCGCGTGGTGGGCTTCCTTGCCGACGTCCAGGCCGAGAAACACGCTGAAGTTGCTGCTCATCCACCATGCCGTTCGTTCGCCGCGACGTGGTCACCGGGTCAGGCATCGATGGCCGGCACCCACGTTACGACGAGACCTACCCAGCGGTGGCCGTGTCCCTATTCAGCGGTCCCTCGATGCCACCAGGCCCAGTGACACCACCCCCCGGATCATGGGTTCGACTGGGGGCGCTAGTCATGCCGGGCCTGGCGACCACAGCTCCCTGGTCGGGAGCCACCAAAAAGGTAACGGG
>NZ_PPHF01000060.1 GCF_002904335.1 Amycolatopsis sp. CA-126428
GGCTCCACGGCGAACGGGGCGGTCATCCAGATCGCCACGTGCAGCGGCAACGCCGCCCAGCAGTTCGTCCTGAGCGCGGCGGGCGACCTCATCAACCCGCAGGCCAACAAGTGCGTGGACATCCAAGGCTGGAACGGCAACGACGGAGCGGCCCTCGCGCTGTGGGACTGCACCGGCGGAGCGAACCAGAAGTGGCACCAGGGCTGACCTGCGAACCGGCTCGGTGTGGTGGGCCCGGAGGTCGCTACACCGAGCCGGCCGCACCACGAATTTCATGGCCGAACCGCGAATTCGCGCGCCCCTTTTCCTACGGGCTCATCTGTCGCGTCCGACCGGAACCACCTTCCCATAGTCTCGCCAAAAGCTTTTCCATCACCTATTGACGAGGTCTAGACCACCTGCAAAGCTCGATCGGGAGAGCGCGCTCTCACGCTCCTCTTCCTCCCGAAGGAGATGTCGTGAGACGTATTGCCCACAGTTGCGCCGTCGTCTTGGCCGCTGCCGTCCTGTCCGTGCCCACCGCTACCACAACGGCCGCCGCGGCCGCTCCGCCGGTATCGACGATCGGCGACAGTCCCGGTTCGCAGGCCCAGGTCGCGGTGCGCCAGTTCCACGAGTTGCAGTCGTTGCCACTGGAGAAGACTCTGCGCGCCACGCTTTCCGGCCGGTTCGGCGGCGCGTGGTACGACGGCGGCGGCCTGAAGGTCGGCGTGCTCGATTCGGCGGATGCCACGACGGTGCGCGCCGCCGGCGCCACACCCGTGGCGGTGAAGCGCTCCGAGCAGGCCCTGGACACCGACAAGCTCCGGCTGGACGAGGTTTCCGTCCCGGCTGACGTCCATGCCTGGTACGTCGACCCGGCGTCGAACTCGGTGGTGGTCGAAGCCGCGTCCGCGGCCGCGGCCCGGTCCTTCGGCGCCAAAGCGGGGCTGACCGTGCAGACTCGCGTGACCCAGGCACCCCGGCCGCTCTACGACATCCGCGGCGGCGACCAGTACGTGATCAACGGCAACATTCTGTGCTCGGTGGGTTTCTCCGTCGATGGGGGTTTCGTCACCGCCGGGCACTGCGGTAGCGCCGGTTACCCGACCCTGGGATACAACAACGTCGACCAGGGCACCTTCGCGGCGTCGTCGTTCCCAGACAACGACTACGCGTGGGTCCGCACCAACGCGAACTGGACGCCGCGCCCGTACGTGAACAACTACGCAGGCGGCAACGTCGAGGTCGCCGGCTCCCAGGAGGCGGGTATCGGCGCTTCGGTCTGCCGTTCCGGCCGGACCACCGGGTGGCGTTGCGGCACGATCCAGGCCAAGAACGCCACGGTGAACTACTCCGACGGGCGCATCGTTTACGGCCTGACGTCGACGACCGCATGCGCCGAAGGCGGCGACTCGGGCGGAGCGTGGATGGCGGGCAACCAGGCGCAGGGCGTCACCTCCGGCGGCTCGGGTGACTGCACGACCGGGGGCACGACCTTCTTCCAGCCGGTGAACGAGATCCTCTCTGCGTACGGCCTGAAGCTGACCACGACGGGCGGCGGGACCACCAATCGCATCATCGGGTACCAGGACAAGTGCATCGACGTGCCAAGTGCGAACGGAACCGCGGGTCAGCGACTGGCACTGTGGGACTGCAACGGCGGAGCGAACCAGAACTGGTCCTTCTCGAGCGACGGCACGGTCCGCGCGCTCGGGCTATGCATGGACGTGGCCGGTGGTTCATCGGACAACGGCGCCGCCATCCAGCTGTGGAGCTGCAACGGCGGTGCGAACCAGAAGTTCGTCGTGAGCGCCGCCGGCGACCTGGTCAACCCCCAGGCGAACAAATGCGTCGACGTAACCGGGTTCGGTGGTGCCGGTGCGCCACTCGAGCTGTGGGACTGCAACGGCGGCGCGAACCAGAAGTGGCACCTCGGGTAGCGCGCGTTGATCGTCGTCGGATGCACAGCCTGCCCGCCGGAGGGCCCGGCGGGCAGGCCCACCAACGTCCGGCGAGACTTTGTCCACGCGTCGACGGGAGATGCACGCCAGTGTGGCGATTATCCACGTGGAAGGTCTCGTGACGACCGTGACGGGTGCCAACAGCCTGCGACCATCCCATCGGTCCACAAAAGACTGGTCGTGACGTCCGGTCCAGGGCCCACCAGTGTGGGCCGCGCTCGCCCGCTCCCGGCGGCGTCCGGCGCAGCGGGAGCCAACCCGGCCGTTAGCGGTGATCCACAAGCCGATCCACAGCGAAAGGCAAGACAATGTCCTACTCAAGCAACCGTCGGCGGTCACGCCCACGAGTCCTGACGGCGATAGTCGCCGCCGTCGCCGCCGCGGCGGTGATGTTCGTGCCAGGCGCAACCGCCGCGGCCGCAGGTTCAACCGTGGCCAGCGTGGCCTCCGGCCGGTGCCTGGATGTCATCGGCAACAGCACCACGCCCAAGACAGGCGTCAACATCTACGACTGCAACGGACAGGCCAACCAGGCGTGGACGTACACACCCGCAGGTGAGCTGCGAGTCTACGACGACACTCTGTGCCTCGACGTCGTCGGCCAGAACACGACCGCTCCTGCCGACGTCCAGATCTACACCTGCAACGGCGGGGCCAACCAGCACTGGCGAATCAACACAGACGGCTCCATCACCGGCGTGCAGTCGGGCCTCTGCCTGGACGTCACCGGCGCGGGCACCGCCAACAGCACCCTGGTCGGACTGTGGACCTGCACCGGGCAGGACAACCAAAAGTGGCGGACGTCGCTGGCCGCCGACACCCAGCCGCCGAGCGTGCCGGGCAGCCCGCGGGTGAGCGACCTGGTCTGCGATGCCGTGACGTTCTCGTGGAACGCGTCCACCGACAACGTGGGCGTCGCGTTCTACGACGTCTACCACGACGGCCAGCTGATGAAGTCGGTGAGCGGGAGCACTCTGTCGACGAGCCTCACCGTGGTCGGCGGCGTGACCTGGGGCCTGTACGTGAACGCGCGGGACGCCGCGGGCAACGTCTCGCAGGCCAGCACCACGGTGCCGATCACGCCTCCGCAGTGCCAGCCGGACACCCAGGCGCCGAGCGCGCCGACCGGGCTGACCGGCCGCGCGTCCGGCACGACGGTGACCCTGAACTGGACGGCCGCGACGGACGACGTCGGCGTCCGGGCGTACGACGTCTACCGCGGGGGCGCCAAGGTCGGCGCCGTCACCGGGACCGCCACCGCGCCGCCCGCGACGACCTTCGTCGACAGCGGGCTGGCGGCGAACACGAGCTACTCGTACTACGTCGTCGCGCGGGACGCCCAGGCGAACGTGTCGGCGCCCAGCGCGTCCACCTCCGTCACGACCGGCGCGGCCTGCGGCGCGTCCGTGTGCGCGGTGACGCAGATCGCGACCGACACCGACATCCCGTGGGGCCTGGTGACCCTGCCGGACGGCACGATCCTCTACACCCGGCGCGACGCCCACGACATCGTCCACCTGAACCCCGCCACCGGGGCCAAGACCACCGTGGGCACGGTCCCCGGCGTCGACAACACCGACGGCGAAGGCGGCCTGCTCGGCCTGGCCATCGCGTCCACGTTCGCCAGTGACCACTGGCTCTACATCATGCACACCTCGCCGTCCGACAACCGGATCGTGCGGATCAAGCTGGAGAACGACAAGCTCACCACCAGTACGGAACAGGTGCTGCTCAGCGGGTTGCTGCGCAACAAGTTCCACAACGGCGGCCGGCTGCGCTTCGGGCCCGACGGCAAGCTCTACGCCAGCACCGGTGACGCCCAGAACGGCGACAACGCGCAGAACA
>NZ_PPHF01000061.1 GCF_002904335.1 Amycolatopsis sp. CA-126428
CTTGACCGCCGCCACCAGCTTGGTCAGCAGCGGGTTCGTCGACGCGGCCGAGGCGACCGGCTGCGGGCCCATAGAGTCCAGCGAACCGGGCGCGGACCCCTGCGGCAGCTGCGAACACGCCGGGCCGAAGACGTCGGCGTTGGTGGTCACGCCATCGGCAGCGGCCGTGCTGGAGGACGGCGCGGCCATCGACGAAGAAGGAGCCGGAGCCGGGGCGCTGGAGCTGCCCGACGACGCGGTGCCGTTGCTGCCGCACGCGGTCAGCGCGAGGGCGGCGGCCGCGGTCATGCCGATACCAGCGATACGAAGCTTGTTCACGGAAATCACTCCAAGAGGGGAATCAAAAGCGGCTGTCCCTTGCGGGAAACTTGCTGTCTGCCGGTAATTCGGGGCCCGGCCCGCGCCGGATTGGTCGGGCGGGAAAACTTTTTTTCAGGCCGCAGTGAAGGTGACGTTGTGCCAGCCCGTGGCGCCGTCGGGGACGGTGCCGGCGCGCATGTCGGTCTGCGTGTAACCGGTTTTGTCGGTGGCCCGGCAGAACACCTGGTGCACCCCGGCCGGGATGTCGACCTCGGTCCACCACATCCGCCAGGTGTTCAGGTTGACTTGCTGGGACAGCGTCGTTTCCTGCCACGGTCCCCGGTCGACGCGGACCTCGACCTTCTCGATGCCCGTGTGCTGCGCCCACGCCACGCCGGCGACCCGCACCTTTCCCACCTTGACGTTGGCGAAACCGCGGTGCGAATCGATCCGGGATTCCGTCTTGATCGGGGCCTCCTGGCTCCAGCCGCGTTTGAGCCAATACGCTTTGCGCGCGGCCCAGGTGGTGACTTCGATGTCCACGACCCATTTCGTCGCCGACACATAGCCGTACAGGCCGGGGGTGACGAGCCGCGCGGGGAAGCCGTGTTCCAGCGGCAGCGGTTCGCCGTTCATGCCGATCGCCAGCATCGCCCCGCGGCCCCGGTCCTGGGCCGCCGCGACCGGGGTGCCGGAGGTCCAGCCGTCCACGCTGGTGCAGTACAGCTGCTCGGCGCCGGGTTTCACGCCGGCTTCGGCGAGCAGGTCGGCCAGGTCGACGCCGAGGAAGTTCGACGTCGACACGTAGTCGCCGCCGACTTCGTTGGACACGCACGTCATGGTCACCGTGCGCTCGATCAGCGGCCGGTTGCGGATGTCCTCGTAGCGGTAGCGGATTTCGCGGTCGACCATGCCGTGCAGCCGCAGCGTCCAGTCTTCGGCCCGCAGCTGCGGCACCGACAACGCGGTGTCCACCCGGTAGAAGTTCGCGTTCGGCGTCAGGAACGGCGGGGTGCCGAGCTTGGCGAAATCGGCGTCGGCGGGAATGGCCGGCGCGGTCCGCGCGGGGACGAGCTTGCCGATCGCCTCCCGTGACGCCGTCGCGTCCCGGGCCGAGCTGATCAGCTGCCCGCCCAGGCCCATCGCGCCGGCTCCGACGACGACCCCGGCGCCGCCCAGGAGGAAGGACCGCCGGGACGTGCCGCTCTTCTCCCCGGCTCCGGATTCTCGCCACACCCGTGGGGCGATCCGGTGCAGGAGCCGGAAAACGGCGACTCCGACGAGCAAGCTGGCGGCCGGCGCCAGCAACGCCACGCTCGTCAGGTCCGGGCGCTGGGACACGGCGAACCCGCCGAGCAGTCCGAACAGGACGATGACGACCGTCCCGGGCACCGGCGAGCGGCGCGACAGCACGCCGGCGAGCGCGGCGGCCGCCACCATCACCACGGCCATGCCGCTGAGCAGCACGAGCTTGTCGTAAGTGCCGAACGTGCGGACGGCGAAGTCCTTCAGCTCCACCGGCGTCAGGTCGATGGCGCCGTTGCCGACGGCCAGGTAAGGCGAGGCGTTGATGCCGATGAAGCCGGCGACCAGGTGCCCGGCCGCCAGCGCGGCGGCCAGCGCCAGGATGCCGGTGAACGCGGCCGCGAAGAACCGAAGCCGGGTGCGCTCCGAGGACGGCGGAACTGCTGGGGCGTCGAGTTCGGTAGCGGTCATACCCAGCATTCGGTGCTCGCCGGGTCCAGGTATTGGTCAGTGACCGTTCCGCAACGTCGTCCACCTGAATGGGTGAGAGCACGCGCCGGATCCACTGTGGACAGCGAGTCGTCGCCGACCCTCGCGGGGGATCGTGCCCGTTCCCCTCCCCCGGCACCAATCTGCGCAGGCCGGCTGCCCCGAACCTGTCCTGACACGCCGACGACAGCGGCGCGTGACTCGTTGTTTGGAGTGAACTGATGACGACCGCCGACGCCCACGCTCTCACCGGCGCGTATGCCCTCGACGCGGTCACCGACCTCGAACGCGCCGCCTTCGCCCGGCACCTGACCGGGTGCCCGGCCTGCGCCGTCGAGGTCGCCGGCTTCCAGGAGACCGCCGCCCGCCTCGGTGGCGCAGCGGCCGCCGACCCGGACGAAACCCGGCGCCGGCGCGTGCTCGCCGTGGTCTCCCAGACGCGGCAGCTGCCGCCGCTGGTGACCGCTGGGCCGGCCGCGCGGGGGCCACGCACGCCGTGGCGCCGTCGCGCATCGATCGGTGTCGCGTCGGTCGCCGCCGCGGCCGCGGCGCTGGTCGGGGGCATCAGCATCGGGCTGGACCAACCGGGCTCCGCACCGGTGCCGGTGGCCGAGGGCAACGCGGTGACCGCCGCGCCCGACGCGATCACCGTGCGGACCACCGCGACCGGCGGCGGCTCCGTCACGGCCACGATCTCCCGAAGCACCGGCAGAGCCCTCATCGCCACCCAGGGCCTTCCTCGGCCGGCTGCCGGCCACGCCTACGAGGTGTGGCTGACCGGGCCGCACGGGCCCCGGTCGGCCGGGCTGGTCGCCTCCGGCGGCAGCGTCGACACCGCCCTCCCCGAGCTCACCGACGGGATCGCCGTGACCGTCGAGCCCACCACCGGGTCCCTGGAACCGACAACGCCACCGATCGCCGCCATCGCGGTCGGCTGACCCACCGCCAACGCCTCGGCCCGGCAAGGAGCGGGGCACCGGATTCCTCCGGTGCCCCGCTCATGTGCTGCCCGCTGACCGTCAGACGGTGTGCGGGGTGTGCGCGACGGTGTTCCAGCCGGTGGCGATCACCGCGGCGTCGCCGCCGTTGCCACCCCGGCCCGAGTTGCCGCCGGTGGTGGTGCTGTGGTTCCCCGCGTCACCGGTCGAGCCGGTGGCACCGGTGCTGCCGGAATCGCCCGAGGTGACCGTGGTGCTCGCGTGGTCACCCGGGTGGTTCCCGCCGCCGTGGTGGTGGCGGCCCTGCTGCTCGTGCCCGCGGGTCGAGGAGACGGCGGTGTTGCCGCCGGTCGAGCCCGAGTCACCCGAGTTGCCGGTGCTGCCGGTCACCGCGGTGTTGTGGCCGGCGGCGTTCCCGGCGTCACCGGAGTCACCACCGTTGCCACCCCGTGCGGAGCCGAAGACCGAGCCCAGGACGCCGGTCGTGCCGCGCAGGCCGTGCCGGTTCCAGCCCTGTCCGCCGGTGTTCGTGCCGGTGCTGACGACGGTGGCGCCCCCACCGTTGCCTGCGTTGCCGGAGTTCCCGCCGGTGGTGGTGCTGGTGTTGGCCGCGTCACCGGTCGAGCCGGTGGCGCCGGTGCTGCCGGAATCGCCCGAAGTCACCGTGGTGGCCGACTTCGTGCCGTCGTTGTCCCGGCCACCGAAGGTGCAGCCGCAGCCGTGGTGCCCGCGGCCGTTGCCCTGGCCACCGAGGGTCCACGCGATGGCGCTGTTGCCGCCGGTGAAGCCCGAGTTCCCCGAGTTGCCCGAGGCACCGGACACCGCGGAGTTGCCGCTGGTGGCGTTTCCGGCCTTACCGGAGTCGCCGCCACGGCCGCCCTGGGCGATACCGGTCACGAGACCGGCGACGCCCGTGGTGCCGCCCTGGTCGTGCCGGTTCCAGCCGTGACCGCCGGTGTTCGCGCCGGACGCGGCCGTGGTGGCGTCGCCGCCGTGGCCCGCGTTGCCGGAGTTCCCGCCGGTGGTGGTGCTGGTGTTGGCCGCGTCGCCGGTCGAGCCGGTGGCGCCGGTGTTCCCGGAGTCACCCGAGGTCACCGTGGTGGTGCACTGCGCCAGCAGGCAGAGACCGTAGGCGCTGTTGCCGCCGGTCGAGCCCGAGTTCCCCGAGTTGCCCGAGGCACCGGACGCCGCGGAGTTGCCGCTGGTGGCGTTTCCGGCTTTGCCGGAGTCGCCGCCGTGGCCGCCCTTCGCGGTACCGGTCACCGAGCCGAGGACGCCGCGGGCGCCCCGCGAGTCCGCGGTGTTCTCACCCGAAGCCGCGGTGGTCCCGGAGCCGCCGTGCCCGGCGTTCCCGGAGCTGCCGCCCGTGGTGGTGCTGGTGTTCGAGGCGTGCCCGGTCGAGCCGGTCGCGCCCGTGTTCCCGGAGTTGCCCGAGGACACCGAAGTGCTGCACTTCGCGAGCACGCACACGCCGTAGGCGCTGTTGTGCCCGGTGGATCCGGAGTCGCCCGAGTCGCCGGAGTTCCCGCTGACAGCGGTGTTGCCGCTGCCCGCGTTCCCGCCGGCCCCGGAGTCCCCGCCGGTGCCGCCGGCCGACACGCCGGAGACCACGGAGTGCAGGGTGCCGCCGAGCCCGCCCAGCGGGCCCGAACCGCCGGTGTCCGCACTGGCCACCGCGCTGCCCAGCAGGACGAACCCGCCGGAGATGAACGCGGCGGTCAGGCCGCGTCGCACGTACTTGTGCATGTCTTCCCTTTCCTTGCCTTCTGTCCACAATGGATTTCTGGTGGCGGAAAGGGAAAGTCAGCTCGGATGGTCGTTGCCGTAGAAGACCAGCCAGTACGGCGGCGCACACCCGTCCGGCGGTGCCCGCCAAGCGCGATCGGTGCCCGGCATGCTCGACCCGGACCCGGTCACGGCGTACTCACCACCGTGCTGCCCGGCCGACCCCGCCGCCGTGGTCCCGCTCGCCGCGGGACCTTCCGGCGCCGGCGGCACGCTGCCGCCGCCGTCCGGCCCGGACGTCCGGGCGGACCGGGCCGACCCGGCCGGTACAGCCGCGTCCTTCGCGGTGACTTCGGCGAACACCGGCCGATCCGCCCGTGGCTGCCTGGACGAAACGACCGCTTCGACCGCCGGCTGTCCGGTGGTCGCCGCGGCGGCTTGTTCCGCCGGGGCAGGGCGGACGTCGTCCCGCGGACGCGTAGTCCCCGGGATGACCACCGGGCCGGCGGGATCCGCTCCCACGGCGTGCACCACCGGCGCGACCGCGTCCAGGACCGGCCGGAGGACCGGCTCGGTCACCGGGCGCACCACCGACAACACCGGCGCCACCGCCGTGACCACCGGCCGCACGACCGGCGCGAGCACCGGCTCCGCGAGGTTCGCAACCGGCTCGAGCGCGCCCCGCAGCGGTTTCCCGACCGCGGACAACAGACCAGGCGGATCCGGATGGTCCGGCGAGGACGATTCGGACGCGTTGGCCGTACCCGACATCAGCAACGCCAGGACAGCGAACCCCACCAAGGTGCCCGCGACCAGCAATACCCGGGCCAATATCAAGCCGTCACCGACCCGCACGTCCTCAGACTGGGAAGTATCCATGCATTTCACCTCCCTTCGAGTGCGATCTTCACCCGTCAGTGCAAGTTCGCCGCGAGATCCTCACCGGATTGGGTGGCAGAGCGCCCTGATTTTTCTTTTCTTCCAGGGTTTCTCCTCGCCGGCAGCGGGTATTCGGCTGGGCTGTTTTTCGCCCGGGGGCCCGTCCGGAAATTCGACCTGTCCGCCGGGCGGCCAGCTTCGAACCGGAGACGTCAGCGACGATCCAACCTGCTCACCCGGGAGGCCATGCCGGGGCGTGCGGGACACGCCCGAGGTCGCGCAACGTCGCGCGCGGGCGGGAAGGAGTGCACGTGTTCGGCAAACGCTATGCCGCTTCGATGATCAACCGCAGCGCCGAGAACGAGCAGGACCGGCGGCGGTTCCTGCGCGCCGCCGGCGTGACCGGGCTCGGTGTCGTGGGCGCCGGCGCCCTCGGCGGGCTGACCGCGGGCCCCGCGGCCGCAGCCACGGCCCACCCGGCCGCCGCTGCCGAGGAGGCCGCCGTCAGCGATGGCGCCGTCCTCAACTTCGCCCTCAACCTCGAGTACCTCGAAGCCGAGTTCTACCTGCACGCCGTCACCGGTCGCGGCCTCGCCGACTCCATGACCACCGGCACCGGCACCCGCGGCGGCGTGACCGGCGGCCGGGCGGTCCGCTTCGAAACCAAGGCCGCCCGCCAGTACGCCCAGGAAATCGCGGCCGACGAGAAAGCCCACGTCCAGTTCCTGCGCTCGGCACTCGGCTCGGCCGCCGTCAGCCGGCCCGCGATCGACCTGCAGTCCAGCTTCACCGCCGCCGCCCAGGCCGCCGGCCTCGTCAAGCCGGGCCGCAGCTTCGACGCCTTCGCCTGCGAAGAAAACTTCCTGCTCGCCGCGTTCCTCTTCGAAGACGTCGGCGTCACCGCCTACAAGGGCGCCGCCCCGCTCATCACCAACAAGACCTACCTCGAAGCCGCCGCCGGCATCCTCGCCGTCGAGGCCTACCACGCCGCCACCATCCGCAGCGCCCTCTACCAGCGCGGCGACGGCAGGGCCACCGTCAAGCTGTCCGACGCCCGCGACAGCCTCGACGGCGCCGGCGACGACGACCAAGGCGTCATCGACAGCCACGGCAACGTCAACATCGTCCCCACCGACCCCAACGGCATCGCCTACAGCCGCTCCCCCGGCCAGGTCCTCAACATCGTCTACCTGACCCCCAAGGCGGCCACCTCCGGCGGATTCTTCCCCCAGGGTGTCAACGGCGAAGTCAACACCAGCGCGGCCAACGGCTGAGCAGCCCGTTCGCCGTCAGGTTCGGTCACCGTGCCTTACGGATTCCTTCGTCATGCCGGCCCACCCGGTGTCGAGGAGGGCGAAGATCCGGTCGAGCGCGGCCTCGGCGTCGTCCCGTCCGTGGACGAGGGTGACGGCTTCGAGAGCGAAATGGGCGAGCGCCTGACAACCGGGGTCGCTTTCCGGGAGCGCACTGTCCGCGGCGATCGCCGCGGACAGTGCCTTCTCGTGGCGCACCCACATGCGGCGAAAGTATTCGTGGAGGGCCGGAGTGGTGTCGACGAGCCGGCGGAAGCCGGCGAAGCGCGGGTCTTCGCGGACCTGACGGGACCGCTCGTCGCACAGCAGCCGGCGCAGCGCCTGCGGGATGGATTGGCCGGCGGGGCGCTCGCGGACCGCGGCGACGAGCGCGGCCTCACGGTCGGTGTCCTGGTCGAAGACCAGTGCTTCCTTCCCGTCGGGAAAGTGCTTGAACAGCGTGGCCGTCGAGACGTCGGCGGCCTCGGCGATCTCCCGCACGCCGACCGCGTCGTAGCCGCGCTCCAGGAACAGCCCCAGCGCGGCGTCCGCCAAGGCTTGCCGGGTGGCGGCCTTCTTGCGCTCGCGGCGCCCCGTCTCGGTCACGTGCCCCACTCTAGCGCGTGCGTTGAACGGATCACAATGTAGAACCGTTCGACTTTTGGAACCGTGTCACCTATCGTGGGTGGAGGTCAGGCTGTCCGGCCTGCAGCGAGCGGCTACGACGAACCGTCGCCGCACCACGCGTGGAAGAGGTTCACCCATGACGACCCCACCCCGCATCGCCATCATCGGCGGCGGCCCCGCCGGCTTGCTGTGCGCACGAGTCCTGCAGGGACACGGCTTCCGGCCCGTCGTGTACGACGCGGACGCCGCCGTGGACGCCCGCGACCCGGGTGGAACGCTCGACCTGCACGCCGACAGCGGCCAGATCGCCTTGGAGGACGCCGGGCTGATGGCCGCCTTCCGGACGTCGGCCCGGGTCGAGGGCCAGGCGAAGAGCCGCCGGGACCACCACGGCACGGTCCTGGCGGAGTTCGTTCCCGCCGAAGGCGACGAGGCCGCACCCGAAATCGACCGGGGCCTGCTGCGCACCATGCTCTACGAGCACCTGGCACCCGGTACCGTCCACTGGGGACACAAACTCCGCGCCGCGACGCCGGTGGGCGGCGGGGTGCACGAGCTGGAATTCGCCGACGGCACCCGGGCGGAAGCCGACCTCGTCATCGGAGCCGACGGCGCGTGGTCGGCGGTGCGCCGGCTGCTCACCGACGCGGTGCCGCAGTACCTCGGCGTCCAGTTCCTCGACGCCCGGTTCGACGACGTGGACACCAGGCACCCCGAAGTCGCCGCGATCGTGGGTGCGGGCCACATGTTCTCCACCGACGGCGACGGCCGCGCGGTGATCGTCCAGCGCAACAGCAACGGTGTGGTCCGCGGCTACGTGGCCTTCCGCGCCGAACTCGACTGGCACGTCGCCGCCGGGGTCGACGTCACCGACCGCGAGGAGGTCCGGTCCTTCCTGCTGAAGGAGTTCGGCGAATGGTCGGCGGTCATGCGCCCACTGCTCACCGACAACGACGGCGACTACGTGCAACGCAGCTTCTGGGCCCTGCCCGCGCCGCTGACCTGGGACCACGTCCCCGGGCTCACTTTGATCGGCGATGCGGCGCACCTGATGGCCCCCTTCGGCGGGCACGGCACGAACCTCGCACTGCTCGACGGCGCGGAACTCGCGCACGCCATCGCGAAGGAGCACAGCCTCGACGACGCTGTCGCCCGCTACGAAGCCACGATGTTCCCGCGCTCCGGGCCACTCGCCGAGAGGGCGAACACCGCGCTCACGCGGTTCTTCGCCACGACGTCCCCGGACGCACCGCACCTTCCCCCGGACCACGCGCAGGAACACGAGGACTACCGCACCAGGGCTGCCGAATACCGGCGCGCGCGGGCCGAACGCGACCGGTAGCGCCGGTCACCCGAGGCGGGGCACGAGAGCGCAGAGTTCGGCCAGGTCGTGTCCGGCCCGCAGGACCGTGCCGTCGGGCCGGACGATAACGGCGTGCGCACGGCCGCGGAGCAGCCAGTCGTGCAGGGCCGTGCCGGCGGGCGCGGTGACGCACACTCCCCCGCGCTGCCGGACGACGGCCTGGTCTGCGGCGGGGAAGGGCGACACCGCGACGAGGGCGAACCGGCCCGCGGTGAGCTCGTCGAGGCGGCGACCATCCTGAACGACGGCGTTGGGGCACAACCGCCCGGCGAGGGTGCGGCGCAGGCGTGGCCGGGCGACGAGGCCGGAGCGGCGCAGGGTGGGGGTGGCGCTGTCCAGGACGATCCGGCCCAGGCTCGGCGTCCGGGCCAGCAGCGGCAGCGCGGTCCGGCGCAGGAGGTTTCCGGCCCGGCCGCCCCGGGTCATGGCGACGCCGATGAGCTTGGCCAGCCGGATCAGGGCGCGGGCGTGCGGCTTGCGTTCGGCTTCGTAGGTGTCGAGAACATCCGGTGGGAGGGTGCCCTCGAGCACGCCGGCGAGTTTCCAGGCGAGGTTGGCCGCGTCACGCAGGCCGGCGCCCAGGCCCTGGCCGATGAACGGCGGGGTCAGGTGGGCGGCGTCGCCGAGCAGGAAGATCCGGCGATCGCGCCAGCGGTCGGCCACGCGAGCCCGGAAGGTGTACTCGGCGATCCGGACGATCTCCAATGCCTCGGCCGGGATCTGTTCGGTCCACGGCGTCAGCAGGGGGTGCAGGCGGGCGAGGTCGCGGTAGTCCTCGGCGGTTTCGCCGTCGCGGAGGCGGAACTCCCAGCGGTGGCGGTGGGGGCCGATGCGCATGTAGGTCGCGGCGCGGTCCGGGTCGCACACCTGGTGCACGCCTTCCCATCCGCCCAGCTCGGCGTCGGTGGCGACGTCGGCGACCAGCCACCGCTGCTCGAACCGCAGGTCCCGCATGGTGGCGCCGATCGCGGTCCGGACGACGCTGTTGGCGCCGTCGCAGCCGAGGACGTGGTCGGCGAGGACCGAACCGTGCGCGCCGCCGTCCCGGTCGGTGTAGTCGACCCGCACGGGTCCGGAACCGTTCTGCGTGACCCCGGTGACCTCGGCGCCGCCGCGCAGCGTGACGGTGTCGTATCGCTTGACGTTGGTGCGCAGCAAGCGTTCCAGCTCCGGCTGGTCGAACATGTTCGCCTCGGGGTAGCCGTGCCGTCCGGTACCCGCGCCGCGCCGGAACTCCCCGAGCACCCGCATGTCCGGGTCCAGCAGGCGAAGCCCGTGGCACGGCCACGAAATCGCGGCGAACTCCTCGGCCACGCCGAGCCGGGCCAGGATGCGGTGGACCTCGTCGTCCAGGTGCACCGCGCGCGGCTGGGGGTAGACCGACGCCCACCGGTCCAGCACCAGGCACTCGACGCCGTACTGGGCGAGCAACGTCGCGGCGGTCAGCCCGGTGGGGCCCGCGCCGACCACGACCACCGGAACCCGCGGCGTGCTCACGACAGCACGACCAGGTAGCCGGCGACCAGTGCCGTGCACCCGACCGCGGGCGCGGCCTTGCGCAGCCCGTCGCCGGTGCGCACGTGCGTGACCAGGGCCCCGGCGAGTTCGAGCCCGCCGATCCCGCGGCAGGCGCCGACCGGGAACCCGGCCTCGGCGGCCAACGCCCGCATCGGGGTGCCGGCCAGGACTTTCGCCGGCCCGAGCAGGGCGAAGATCGCCGAGGTGACGGCCGCGAGGCCGATGGCGAGAGTCATGAGACGTCCTCGGGAATCCGGAGCTCCCAGCGCACGGCGTAGGCGCCGAGAGCAGCGTGCACCGCAGCCTCGTCCTCGGCCGCGGCGAGGGTGACCGTGGCGACGACCGAGCCGTCCTCCGCCCGGGCGCTCACCTGGGCACCGGGAATCCCGGCGAGCGCAGCGGCGACGGCGCGGCGAGTGGCGTCGGCACGCAGGGCGAGTTTGTCCGGCTTGCCGATCACGGTGACGGGCAGGGCTTCGAGCACGATGACGGCCTTGGGGACGGCGGCACGTTCGGGCACGCGGTCCGCGGCCCAGGCGAGCAGTTCGTCCTCGGTGACCACGGTGCCGGGGGTGAGCGTCACGTAGGCCACCGGGACCTCGCCGGCGTGCGGGTCGGGCCGCCCGACCGCGCCGGCCGCGGTGACCCGCGGGTGCGCGAGCAGCGCGTCCTCGACGAGCGCGGGGTCGATGTTGTGGCCGCCGCGGATGATCAGGTCCTTGGCCCGGCCCCGCAGGAAGACGAACCCGTCGTCGTCGACCTCGGCGAGATCCCCGGTGTCCAGCCAGCCGCCGGCGAGCTTGCCCAGGCCGTCCAGCACCAGGCCGTGGGCGTCGCGGCCGGTGACGTAGCCGGCGAACACCGCCGGCCCCGCGATCCGGAGGACGCCGTCCTCGACCTTCACCCGCTGGTACGGCAGCCGCTGGCCGACCGATCCGGGCCGAGGGGTGTCCGGGAAGCTGCGCGCGCTGGCGCAGGTCGCCTCGGTGAGCCCGTAGCCTTCGAGCAGCGGGACGCCGGTGTGGTCTTCGAACGCCGTCCGCACGGCGGCGGGTAACGGCGAGGCGCCGACCATGGCGAAGCGCAGGCTGCCGATGTCGGCGTTCACCGGGACCTGCGCGAGCACCGCGTACACCGTGGGCACCGCGCTCATCGACGCGATCCGGTGGTGCTCGACGATCCGCCAGAACTCGCCGTACAGCGCGGGATCCCGATAGCCGAGCGGTCCGGCCCAGACCACGTGCTGCCCCTTGAACAGCGGGGCGAGCAGCGTGACCACGAGCGCGTTGACGTGGAACAGCGGCAGCGCGGCGAAGAGCACCGAGTCGCTGTCGAACAGCGAGTTCGCGGCGAGCATCCAGGCGTCGGCGACCTCGTTGCCGTGCGTGTGCGCGGCCAGCTTCGGGGCGCCGGTGGTGCCGCCGGTGGGGAAGACCGCGGCCAAGTCACCGGATCGCGGCGGCTCTCCCGCGAACGCGGCGGGATCCTCGGCCGCGGCCAGCTCGTCGAGGTAGCCGATCAGCACCCCGTCGACGGCGGGCAGCGGTAGCGCGGGCCCGGTCGCCCCGGTCGGCCGCAGCACCAGGATCGCGGCCAACTCGGCGCCCGGATTCCGGGCGGTGTCCCACATTCCGGCGTCGAGTTCCGGCCCGGCGGTGATCAGCACGCGGGCGCCGGAGCGGCGGAGCAGCTCGGCGGTGTGGGGCCGGGACAGCGCGCCGTTGATCGGTGCGGCGATGCCCGCGAGCTGCGCGGCCAGCGTCGCGGTGATCAGCTCGGCGCAGTTCGGGGCGATCAGCGCGACGGCGTCGCCGCGCCGGATCCCGAGGCGGTGCAAGAGGTTCGCGAACCGGTGCACGTCGGCGAGCAGTGCGGCGAAGGTGCGCGACTCGGCCTTCGCCCAACGGGCCGCTTCGGGCAGCACGGACATCGCGGAACGCTCCGGCCACCGCGCGGCGGCGCGGGCCAGCAAGGCGTACGTCGACTCCGGCAGGCCGCGATCGGCCAGCGGCACCGCCTCGATCGCGGCGAGATCCTCGGGCGAGTCGTACCGGGGCCACAGCAGGTCGCTCATCGGGCGTACCTCACGACCGTGCGCTGGGTGCCGAGATCGACGACGCCGTCGTCGGTGGCGATGCTCGCTTCGATGACGTCACCGTCGGCCAGGTACTTCGGGTTTCCCTCCTGGCGCTTGAAGAACAGCCGCCACTTGGTGGCGGGTGGGAGCAACGACCCGAGGATTTCCAGCGGCTTCGGCGGCGCGCTCAACGCGGTTCCGACCGGGGTTCCGGTGAGGACGAGGTCGCCGGGATCGAGCCGCTGGAAGCGAGCCAGCGCGGTGAGTGCCTCGGCGGGGCGGTAGAGCATGTCGGGCCTGACCGTCGTGTCCTGCCGGACCTCGCCGTTCACCGACAGCCGCAGCCGCAGGTCGGCGAACCGCCTGAGCTCGTCGGCGTCCGGCAGCACCAGGGCCGGGCCGACGGGGGTGAACGTCGGGTAGGACTTCGACTCGTAGAACTGCGTCTTGGGCAGCTGCAGGTCGCGGGCGGAGACGTCGTTCGTGACGACCAGCCCCGCGACGTACCGGGCGAGGTTCTCGTCGGTGACCTCGGTGCCGACCGGCAGCTCCCGGCCGATGACCAGCCCGATCTCGACCTCGTAGTCCAGCAGCCGGACGTGGGCGGGCTTGACGACGTCGGCGAAGGGCCCGCCGATCGAGCCGGAGGCCTTGCGGAAGAAGGTCAGCGGCACGGTGGCCGGGTTCATCCCGGCGTCGCGCACGTGCGAGGCGAAGTTGGTCATCTGGGCGACCACCCGGCACGGCGCGGTCACCGGGGCGACGAGGTCCAGGGCGGCGATCGGCACGGTGGCCGGGTTCGACACCGCCGCGGTGACGGCCGGCCGGTCGGCCAGCAGCTCGGCGGTGGTCGTGGCCGCGGTGTCGATCCTGGCCGCGCCTTCGGGAGTGGCGACGTACCAGGCGTCGGTCGTGCGGAGGACGGAGACGGTCATGAGGTGGCCACCTTCAGCAGGCCGCGCAGGCGGCCGAAGTCGAATTCGTTGTCCTGGCGCAGGGCGCCGAGCATCGTGCGCAGTTCACGCAGCACCTGCGGCCCCGGTTTGACGCCGAGGAAGTCCTTGGTGGCGGGCGGGCCCCACTGGGCGAGGCCGGAGGCCGTCATCGGGGCCCAGCCGGGATCGAGGGTGTTGTCGAACAGGTCGCCGTCGCTGAAGTGCTCGACCATGAACCCGTCCGGGTCACGCCAGTAGTCGAAGAGCTGGCTGCCCTGGATGTGCCGCCCGATGCCCCACGAGTGGTGGTAGCCGTGGTCGCGCAGGTGCTCGCCGCCCGCGGCGAGCGCGTCGAGGTCGGCCACCTGGTAGGCCGAGTGCACATAGCGGTTCGCCGGGCCGAGCGCCAGGGCGAGGGTGTGGTGGTCGGCGGGCTCACCGCCGCGGTCGCAGCGGAGGAAGCTCATCACCGGGCCGCGGTCGCGCTGCCCCGGGTAGTAGAGGAAGTCGCTGACGATCAGCCCGAGGTGCCGCAGGTACCAGTCGAGCGTCTCCCGGTACTTCGTCGACTGCCACACGACGTGCCCGAGCCGCTGCACCTTCGCCGGCCCCCGCACCGGCCGCTGGGTGGCGTTGGCGCGCGGCGCGTCGTGGCCGAAGTTCAACCGCAGCGGTTCCTGCGCCGGAAGCGCGGACAGCTCGTGCGTGTCCGCGACGACCCGGACGCGCAGCCCGCTCGGGTCGGCCAGGTCGACGGCCAGGCCGCCCAGGCTCTCCGGCAGCTTCCCCGCTCGCCGTCCGGTGGCTTCGGCGAGCCTGAGCACGTCCGCCGAGTCGGCGGCGCGGAAGACGGGCCCCAGGAACGCCGACCGCTCGCCG
The DNA here is from genome assembly GCF_002904335.1 of Amycolatopsis sp. CA-126428. Taxonomy (GTDB): domain Bacteria; phylum Actinomycetota; class Actinomycetes; order Mycobacteriales; family Pseudonocardiaceae; genus Amycolatopsis. The sequence continues at coordinate 14,268 of NZ_PPHF01000061.1, forward strand.
CGGCGGATCAGCACGCAGGGCGCGCCGGGATCGGTCCCGCGCAGCTGCAGCTCATCCGGCGTGCGCAGCACCGTGGTGAACCCGAAGGCCCGCGCGAAGAGCTCCGCCTTGGCCAGGTCGGGCTTCTCGAACTCCAGCCACGCCAGGTCGTGCACCTTGACGATCGGCTCGGCCGCGCGTCCCGGGTGTTCGCCGGCCAAGGCGCCCTGCTCGCTGTGCAGGCCGCTGTGGGGGTCGTGGTGGCTCATCGACTGCTCCCTCCAAAGATGACGTAATCGTCAACTATGAGAGTGTCGTCAGTCAAGCGCTTCTGAGGAATTCGTCAAATCTGACGCGGAACGCTAAGGTGGCGGTGACCAGTGAGGGAGGACGAACAGCCATGGCCGAGCAGGTACGCAACCGCGTCGACCGCCGCAAGGCACGCACCCGCGCGGCACTCGTGCGCGCGGCCCAGACCTGCATCGCGGAGGGGCGGACCGCCGTCCCGATCCTGGAGATCACCCAGCTCGCCGACGTCGGGATGGGGTCGTTCTACAACCACTTCGAGACCAAGGAGCAGCTCTTCCAGGCCGCCGTCGAAGATGCGCTGGAGGCTTTCGGCAGCACCCTGGACACCCTCACCGAGGACATCGACGACCCCGCCGCGGTGTTCGCGCAGAGCTTCCGGCTCACCGGGCGGCTGCACCGCAAGCACCCGGAACTCAGCCGGGTCCTGCTGCACAACGGCCTGAACCTGGCGAGAGCCGGCCAGGGCCTCGCCCCCCGCGCCCGCCGCGACATCGAAGCCGCCGTCCACGCCGGCCGGTTCACCGCCGTGCGCGACACCGACCTCGCGCTCGCCGTCGTCACCGGCGCCGCCCTGACCCTGGGCCAGCTCCTGCACGACGAACCCACCCGCGACGACGCGGCGGCGACCGACCTCGTCACCGAAGACCTGTTGCGCATGTTCGGCGTCCCCGCCGGCGAAGCACGCGCTCTCTGTCAGCGTCCCTTGCCCGACCCGGACACCTTGCCCGAGCGGGGCACCGCCGTTTGACGCCTCGATGTCGGGCAGGCCGAGGCCGCCGCTCGTCCGGATCGGGTCACCGTCCGCCAGTAAAATTCTGGCCGGTGGCGAAGAACTGCACCACCGCGGCCACGCCCGTCAGCTCGCGCATCGGCCGGGCGGCGCCGAACGAGGCGTTCCAGAAGTCGCCGCTCTTAGGTTCGAACGGGCCGACGTACGCGTACGGCTCGCCGAGGTAGCCGTCGCCCAAGGAGACGCCGTAGTTGACCTCGTCGAGGGCGATCGCGACGTCGAAGTGCTCGGGCCACAGCACCGGGGTGGCGTCCGGCGCGAACTCGCGCAGCGCGCGGTCTCCGTCGGCGAAGGCCTGGAGCAGGAGGTTCAGCGCGTCGGCGGCGAAGACGATCGTCTCGCCGGGCCGGACGCCGGGACCGCCCGAGTAGACGCCCGCGGGTTCGCCCGCCTCGAGCCCCGCCTCCGCCGCCACTTCGGTGTACGTGCGCCCGGTGAGACGCACCCGGGCGGACCCCGTCAGGAGCTCGTCACCTTCGACGCGCAGCGCGGGTTCGGCGGCCGTCGCGAAACCGCCGTCGACCACGGACAGGTCGATGCGCCCGGTCGCGCGGTGCTGCGGGCCGGCGAGCAGCAGCTCGGCCACCCCGTGCAGGGACCGCCTGGTGGGTTCCCAGTCCATCCGAACTCCTCGTGTAACGCCCGGGAGGGTTCCGGGCACTGAGCCTGCCGTCACCGCAGTGTCCCGGAACCCTGGAGGCGTTACACGGCGGACTGGCATCGGGTGGACCCCGCCGACGTGCCCGCGGACGGCCGGTGCGCAGCGTCACCGTGGACGGCCGCAGCGTCGCGCTGTCGCGCGGTGGCACGCGGTTCGGCGCGCTGGAAAACCACTGCCCGCACCAGGGCGGGCCGCTCGGCGAAGGCTCGATCGAGAAGGGCTGGCTGCGCTGCCCCTGGCACGGCTACGACTACGACCCGCCGACCGGGCAGCCGCCCGAAGGCTTCGGGGACGCCGTCACCACCTACCCGGTCGAGGAGCGCGAGGACGGCGTCTTCGTCGAGCTGCCGGAGCCCGCGGCCGCGGTGCGGACGGTCGCCGACGTGCTGGTCGAGACGCTCGTCGCCGGGGGTGTGCGGCACGTGTTCGGCATGGTCGGGCATTCGAACCTCGGCTTCGCCGAAGCGTTGCGGCGGGCCGAAGCCCGCGGCGAGCTGACGTACATCGGGATCCGGCACGAAGGCGCGGCGGCGTTCGCGGCGAGCGCGTACGGCAAGCTCACCGGACGCCCCGCGGCCTGCTTCGCGATCGCCGGTCCGGGCTCGACGAACCTGCTCACCGGGCTTTACGACGCCAAGCTCGACGGCGCGCCGGTACTCGCGATCTCCGGCCAGGTACCGTCGAAGGTCCTCGGCCGCGGCGCGTTCCAGGACGTCGACCTCTCGGCGGTCTTCCGCGATGTCGCCGTGTCCACCACGACCGTCCACAGTGGAAGTGACCACGCCGAGCCGGCCGCGCTGGCGGTCACCCCGGACGGCCGCCGGTCCGGCCGGTCCGGGCCGCCGGCCGCCGCCGCGGTCACCGCGGCGGCCGCGCTCGTCCGTGACGCCCGGCGGCCGGTGTTCGTCGTCGGCCACGGCGCCCGGGACGCCGTCGCCGAGGTCACCGCGCTGGCCGAACGCCTCGGCGCCCCGGTCCTGACGACGTTCAAGGCCAAGGGCCTGGTGCCCGACACCCATCCGCTCGGCGCGGGCGTGCTCGGCCGCAGCGGGACGCCGGTGGCCGGCTGGCTGATGAACGAAGCCGACCTGCTGATCGCGGTCGGTGCGTCGTTCAGCAACCACTCGTGGGCGGCGGCGGCGGACCGTCCGATCGTGGCGGTCACCGGCGACGGCGGGTTCGGGCAGTACGCGACCGAGCTGACCACCGCCGTCAAGTACGGCATCCCGGTGAAACACCTGCTGCTGAACAACAACGCCCTCGGCAAGATCAGCAAGGAGCAGCTCGCCGGGGCCTACCCGGTGTGGCAGACCTCCCCTGGTCAACCCGGACTGGGCCGCCTACGCCGAACTCTGCGGCGCGCGGGGAAGCAGCGTCACCACACGCGAACAGCTCGACGAAGCCATGGCGGCGCTCTTCGCCGCCGAAGGCCCGGCTCTCCTGTGCGTCGAGCAAGACGCGGAACTGCTCTGAAGGGCGCACGCGATCGCGGCCGACCTGAGCCTGCCGGATGCGCCCGCGCGCGTGGTCGCGGAAACCCCGCCGCACCTCGCCGAGGAGGGCCTCATGACGCTCACGGTCGCCCGGGCGACACCGACCGGATCCGCTCCACCCTGAACTGCCGTTCGGCCTCCCGCTTGTGGCACCACGCCAACAGAAACGGCCCATCCCAGCCGATCGGCGTAATGGTGCGCTGCGAAGGTTCACCCTTCCCGTCGACGTACTCGATGTGCACGTCCGACCGCTCGTCGATGGCTCCCGCCAGCAACGCCACCGCCGTCTCCGGCAACTTCGGGTTCCGTCCCCGCACGACCTGCGCCGTGGACAGCTCGTCCGCGTCCAGATCGGGCAGCTCAACCGGCTCCACCTCCACCGGAGTGACCGCCCGTGCCTTCGGCCGCCGCACCACAACGCTGCCCGACGACGGGTCCTCGACCACCGCGAACCCTTCCGCCTGCAACACCACGACCACGTCCGACGGCGTCATCACACTCCCCGCCACGGTCGGTGCCAACTCGACGAACCCGGGCAACCGCAGCACCTCGGCGACGACTTCCGCCTCGGCGACGACGCAGCACCCCACCGCCCGCACCCGCACCTGCCCGCGCCCGCGCTCCCCCAACAGGGCCCGCAACGCCCACGGCACGTTCTGCCGCGTCAGCTCGTCCAACGCGGCCAGCAAGGTCTCCGCCGTCCACCCCTGGGCGAACGCCGCCCGAACGCTGGCCGGGGTGAACTGCCACACCCGGGCCCCGTCCTCCGTCCGGCTTTCCGCGGACGCCGCCAGCACCCGCGCGGCCTCCACCGTCAGCTGCCCGAACACCACCGCCTTCAGGTCCTCCAGGACCTCCACCTCACACCGCATCGGCACGACCACCTCGGCCACCGAAGCGGCCAGCGCTTCCGCGTTCCCCGCGGACAACAGCGCCTCCCCGCACACGCTCAGCACGTCGCCCGCCACCACCCCCACCATCTCCGCCTCGCGCACCACCCCACCGACGTACTGGTGCACCGCCGGGCAGAACCAGTAGGCCGCAGCAGCGACCCCCTCGACCGACAGGCCGGCCCTCCCGGCCCGCAACACCGCCCACCTGGCCGCCCGGGCATGCGACGACTCGACCTTCGACACCGCCGTGGCCCGCTGGGCCGTCGGGGAGTGGGACAACCAGAACCAGGCCCACGCCAGCTCGGCCCACTGCCGGGCAGGCGTCGCCCGCCGCCACGGCTCGTACCGCGCGGTCACCTTGAAAGCCGTGCCGGCCTGCTCCAGCAACCCGGCCGCGAACAGCAGGTCCAGCACCAGCAACAGGTCGTCCTCACCCACGCCGAGCACCTTCCCCAGGCGCTGCCGCTCCCTGACCCCCACGCCGCCCTGCCGCAACCCCACGATCGGCCGGCTCGTGTCCAGCAACGCATACGCCGAACGCAGCAGGTGCTGCACCGCCGACCGCACCTCACCGTCCGCGCCACCCCGGCCACGCTCGACCGCGGGCGGTCCAGTCACCTTGAGCTGCCCTTTCGCCCGCTTCCACCGCTCCAGAACCGGCGGCACCAGGCACACCACGCCCGCGTCCGGCCACGCCACCCCGACCCGGCGCAGCTCACCCAGCGCCGCCCGGACCGCCGCCCGGTCCCCTCCGGTCAGTTCGGCCACGGAGTCAACGGTGGCACCGGCCCCCAATGCGGCCGTCGCCTGCCCTGCCGCCACCGCGTCCCGGCTCACCAGCCGGATCGCCGCGAGCGACCCGCGATCGCTCAGCCGTTCCGCGAGAGCTGCAGGCCCATCCGGCACCGGCGCGAGGCGCACCTCGGGCCGAACCCGCAAGACGTCGGCCAGCTCCGCCTGGTCCATCCGACCGAGGTATTCCGCAAACGAACCGGTGTCCATACCGGGATTCTGCCGAAAACGATGGGGGTCTCGGAAGCAGTCGCTCGCATTCCCGGCACGCTGCCGGTGCCGTCTGCGAGGCGACTACCAGCGAGGTGGATGAGGAGGTCCGGCATCCGGTTCGACTCGCTCGACCTGCACTCGACCCCGGCAAAGCTGTACCGCTCGGCTACGTGGTTCAGATCGGCCAGCGAGCGCGGACGATTCCGTCGTCGTCCGGCTCCACGGCCACGAGCAGTGGGTCGGTGGTGTGCGGCAGCAGGGTAGCCGCGCGGATGTCTGCCAACGCCTCGGTCAAACCGGCCCGGTCATCGCCGTCGGCGTGGAAGCTGTGGATGCGGCCGTCCGCGTGTTCCACGACGACCCAGCCGGCGAAGTCCGGTGACATCGTGCGCAGCACGGCCGGAATATCGGCCGACAGGTCCGGCCACACGGACAACAGGGCGCGCGGACCGAGGTCCGGCACCGTGGCCTCGGCGGTGAGCCGATGCCAGCGCGAGTGGTTGCCGACGATGGGTCGTAGGGCGAGCCGTCCAGCGGCTCGACGAACAACCCGCTCGCGGCGGTCAGCGCGACCGCACGTCCGCACGGCTGCGCGGTTCCGATGTACAGGTACTGGTCGTAGCCGACATGGACGAAGAACCGGTCCTCGGCTTCGAGCCGGCACCACACGCCGTTGCCCCGCAGCATGGCGCGCAGCAGCTCACGCCCGATGTCCAGGGTGATCGGCGCGCCGTCGTGGTAGCCGGTGAGGTCGGGCCGGAACAGCCCGTGGCCGTCGACGGGCGGCTCGACTCCGAAGTGGACGAACCCGCTGAACGCGGGGTCGCGGATGGTCAGCCGGGACACGCCGGCATCCTCGGCGAACGCCGTCACGGCGGCGACGTAGGCGGCCTCCACCGGCCCGTAGTCGCTCGATACGTCCTCGGAACCGCGGTACGCGCCCTGGTCGTCGCGATCGGCGGGATCGTACTTGGTGATCCGGTGGACGTGCGGTGCGAACATGATCGGCTGGATTGCCCTTCGTAGGCGTCGATCACCGGCCCGAAGCAGTCGCAGGAGCTTGGAAGTCTCTAGTGGATGAAGTCGTAGGAAGCCGCCTGCGCTGCGGTGAACGTGCGGTAGCTGACGACATTCCAGGCGACCTGGTTCATCTCGGAGACCTGCCAGCGGCCGTCGGCATCGACGGTCTCGACAACGGCCACGTGGCCGAGGCTTCCGGCGTCCGACTGCATGATGGCGCCGACCGCGGGCGTCTGGTCGACCGCATAGCCGTCCCGGCGGGCGAAGTCATCCCAGGTCTTGGCGTTACCCCAGACCTGCGGGATGGGGCGGCCCACCTCGGCGCGGCGAGCGGAGGCCCACCAGGTGCATTCGCCGGGCGCGTAGCGATTGACGGCCGGGGCCTGCGCCGCGTTGGCCGGGGTCGCCACCAGCGCGGCCGACAGCGTCAGCAGGATCCCGCAGAACCGTAGAGCATGCCTCATCGAAACCCCCCGTGGATCCGGCAGCGAAGAAAGTCTCCCACAGTTCGTTGACGGAAGCGTGGCCCTTTCAGAGGAGCAGTTCGAACATCCGGAAGACCTGGTCCCACTCTTCGGAGCCGGGGTTCTTGACGCGCGGGTCGATGATCTTGAAAGCCTGGGCGAGAGCCACGCTGAGGCCGCCGGCGACGGCCGGGAGGCGGGCCTCGGTCTCTTCGGAAATCGCGATCCCGAGCGGGGGACGGCTCAGGAGCTGCTCGAGCAGCGGCACCACTTCCAGGTCCTCTTCCAGCTTGAGGAACTCGTGCATGCGCTCCTGCAGTCCCTTGGTGATCGGCAGGTCTCTCGGCTCGATGATGTCCCGCCCGTTGGCCTTGGCCGCGGCCTTGGCGACCAAGAAGAGGTCGTAGATCTTGCGGTCCAGGAACTCGTCGTACCGTTTCAGATCGCTCTTGTCGACATTCAGGCTCGCGGCCATCCGGAAGAACCGTTCGAACCTCGTCGCACCCATGACCGGCATCTGACCTCCTGTGAGTGATGTTCGCGGGCGAACGTCGCGATGATCTCTCGGATACCCACACACAGTGACAAGGACGGCCGGGTCCGCGCCTGCGCCCGGCAGGTCGAAATTCGCGGGAACGATCGACCCGGCAGAGCAGGAGCGGAGACCGGGCCGGTGTTGCGGAGCGACGTGCCGGCGTCGCTCCGCAACCGGCACCGCTACTGGATCACGAACGGCGCCGACACGTCCACCGCGTACGGCGTCGTGCCGTTCTTGTCCAGCTGCAGCACGTAACCGCCCGGCACCACGGCGGGCGGGCCGGACGCGTTGATGTCCCCCACGCTTTCGGCCAGCGCCGCCGCCGGGAAGGACACGCGCACCACCTGGGACCGGCCCGGGTCGAGCGTCACCCGCGCGAAGCCGACCAGCCGCTGCGGCGGGACGACCACCGGGCTCACCGGCTGGGCCACGTACACCGGCACGATGTCGGTGCCGGCGCGGGTTCCGGTGTTGGTGACGGTGAACGTCGCGGTGGCCGTGCCGTCGCGCGCGACCTTCGGCGTCACCGCCAGGTTCGTGTGGGTGAACGTCGTGTACGACAGGCCGTAACCGAACGGGAACTGCGGGTTGTACGCGTTGCCCGGACCGGACGCGGTGCTGGGCAGCTGGTCGAAGAACTTCGGCTGGTCCCCCAGCGGGGACGGGGCCGTGCCGGCGAAGTCGGCGCCGACGGCCGGCGCGTCGGACGGCCAGCTGATCGGGAGCTTGCCCGCGGGGTTCGTCTTGCCGAACAGCACATCCGCCACCGCCGTGCCGGCTTCCGTGCTGCCCTGGTAGGCCATCAGCACCGCGTTCGCCTTCTCCGCCGGGCCCAGCCCGACCGGCCGGCCCGCGACGACCACGACGATCACCGGTTTGCCGGTCGCCTCCAGGGCCGAGATGAGGGCCTGCTGGTCGGGCGCCAGGGCCGGAGCCGGGTTGTCGCCCAGCCCTTCCGCGTAGGCCTTCTCCCCCACCACCGCCACGTAGGCGCTGGTGTCCGCCGCGGCCGCGACGGCGCCGGCCTGGTCCGGCGCGTAGACCGCGGCCGGGTCCGCGGCCCGGATGCCGTTCAGCACGGTGGTTCCCGGCGGAATCTGGTTGTCGGGGCCCATGCAGCACACGTGCCCCGCACCCGCGACGCCCTGCCAGCTCACGCTCCAGCCGCCGAGCTGGTTCGTCATCGAGTCCGCACTCGGGCCGGTCACCACGACCTTCGCGCCCGCCGGCAAGGGCAGCGCGTTGTTCTCGTTGCGCAGCAGGGTGATCGACTCCCGCGCGGCCTTCGCCGTCTGATCGCGGCCCGCGGTGACAGCAGCGTTGGCGGCGTTGGCGTCGACGCACGGCTTCGCCGGGTCGGCCACGCACGGCTGGTCGAACAGGCCGAGCTGGAACTTCAGCGTGAGGATGCGGCGCACGGCCTGGTCGATCCGCGCGTGCGAGATCTTGCCCGTGTCGACGGCCTGCAGGATCGCGGCCTGCCACCCCGCCGGGTCGGAGACCTGCATGCTCATGTCGACGCCCGCGTTCACGGCGGCGGCGATGGCACCCGAAAGGTCCGGCGCGATGTGGTAGGCGGTCTGCAACGCGGTGACGTCCTGGTAGTCGCTGATCACGACCCCCTGGAAGTGCAGCTGGTTGCGCAGGATGTCGGTCAGCAGGTAGCGCGACGAAGTGGCGGGAACGCCGTTGATCGAACCGGAGTTGACCATCACCGTCCCGGCGCCCGCGTCGATCCCGGCCGCGTACGAGGGCAGGATCGTCGTCTGCAGGTAGTTCATCGGGAGCAGCGCTTCGGCCCGGTCGTGGCCGTTGACCGACTGCGAGTAGCCGGCGAAGTGCTTGACCGTCGCGCTGACGTTCAGCTCACCGCGCCTGCCCGGCGTCTGCATCCCCTTGATGTTCGCGGCGCCCATCGCGGCCGACAGGACCGGTTGCTCGGCCCACGTCTCGTAGGTCCTGCCCCACCGGTTGTCGCGCGCGATGTCCTGGACCGGGGCGAAGTTCCAGTTCCAGCCGGTGGCGCGCAGGGCGTCCGCGGTCGCCTTGCCACCGGCTTGGGCGAGCGCGGGGTCCCAGGTGGCGCCCATGCCGATGGACTGCGGGTACAGCGGCGCCTGCCACGGGTGGCCGAAGCCGTGCACCGCGTCGACGCCGAACACCACCGGCAGGTGCAGGCGCGAGTTCTTGATCGCGAACTGCTGGATGATGTTGTACTCGTTCGCCCAGTCGTAGCCGGTGTTGCCCACGCCGCCCTTGCCCGTGGTGTCGACCGGGTTGTCGGTACCGCCCGCGAGGATCGAACCGACGTGGGCGTCGACCAGGATTTTTCGCATGCATTCCGGGTTGGGCAGGTTGAATCCGTTGTTGCCGCACGTCGCGCTGTTCGCGTCGGTCAGCGTGCCGACCAGCTGCTGGTCCATCTGGCCGACCTTCTCGGGCAGCGTCATCGCGTGCAGCAGCGCCTCCACCCGCGCCGGCACCGGGCGATGGGTGTCCACCCAGGGCGCGGCGCCCGGATCGATGGCGGCACTGCTACTGGCGGTGAACGCGGGAACCGCGAGCAGGGCCGCCGCCGCGAACACCGTGACGGTGGCGCGGGTACTGCGTCTGTGGTTGCGGAACACTTGACCTCCTTCAGCCGTGGTCGGTACTGACCGGCCGCATTGGGGCGAGCGCACCCTAGGCACCTTCCGCCGGGGCTGTAAAGCGCCGAACGGCGGCCGGACGCCCGTTCGTCCACGCCTTGAAGTAAGAGGTGGCCCGGGTCGGCGAGCCCCGTTGTACGTTGTCCAAGAGCCGTCAACGCCGACGGAAAGCGTTGGCCGCGTGGCTAGGAGGCAGTGTGCTGGAAGCGCTGGGCATGACTCCCGGGGAAGAACGGGTCTACCGAGTGATCGTCGGCGGGTACCGGACCACGCCCGACGAGATCGCGGGCCGGGCCGGCGTGGGCCGCGGCGAGCTGGAGCCGATCCTGGAGGCCCTGCTGGCGAAGGGGCTCGTCAGCCGGACCGAGGGGCACTACGTGTCCGCGCCACCGGACGTCTCCCTCGGCCCGCTGCTGGTGCACGGCCAGGAGAAGCTGGAGGCCGCCAGGGCCGCGGTGTCCCAGCTCGCCGAGGAGTACCGCGGCAGCGCGCGGCGGCGCGACTCCGCGCAGCTCGTCGAGGTGATCACCGGGGTGGACGCGATCCGGCGGCAGGCGCTGGCCATCCAGCGCGGCGCCCGCGAAGAGTCCCTGTGGTTCTGCCTGGAGGGCAACGTCGCGATGGCGGCCTCGGAGAACGTCGAGGAGGCGCTGGCGCAGGCCCGCGGCGTGCAGTATCGCGTGATCTACGAGACAGGCCTGCTCGAAGAACCCGGCCGGATCGTCAACGTCCTCGAGGGGATCGAGGGCGGCGAGATCGCCCGCTCGATCTCGAAACTGCCGGTGCGCCTGGCCATCTCCGACCGCCGGGTGGCGCTGTGCCCGCTGGTCACCCACGACAGCACGGGCGAACCCACCGCCGCGCTCGTCCGGGAGAGCAGCCTGCTGTCCGCGCTGGTCGCGTTGTTCGAGGTCTACTGGGAACGCGCGTCGCCGCTGCGGATCGGCGACACCGCGCCCACCCCCCACCTCGACCCCGATGAGCGGCGGCTGCTGTCCCTGCTCATCGGCGGGGTCAGTGACAAGTCGATCGCGACCCAGCTCAACGTCAGCTACCGGACCGTCCAGCGGCGCCTGCAGGACCTCATGCGCCGGGTCGACGCCCGCACCCGGATGCAGCTGGCCTGGCAGGCCAGCAAGCTCGGCTGGCTGGACGAGCCGAGCCCCGGGCACCTCCTGCCGCGTGACGGCGGAAGGCACCCGGAGCCCCTGGGTGACGCTATTTCGAGCTGAGCCCGTACGCCCGGAGCACCGTCTGGTCGACGGCGTTGCCCGCGGTGTCGGTGGCCTGCACCCGCAGCGCGACGTAGGAGTTCGTGGCCCCGAGCGACGGGTGGTCGATCGTGGCCTCATAGGACTTCCCGGCGCGTTTGACGTCGACGGTGCGCCAGGTCTTGCCGTCGTCGTAGGACGCCCAGGCCTTCACCGACCGCACGTCCGGCGCGGCCATCCCGTCCTGGAACCGCGCGGTCAGGCCGATCCTGGCCCGGCGACCGGCCGGGAGCCGGTTGCCGGAGTCGGCGTCGACCGCGTAGTCCAGCTGCAGCAACGGAAGCAGCGCCGGGGCCGCCGACCGGGCCGACCGGAACGTCCACGACGTCTGCGTGCTGGTGCCGAAGAGCCACTCCGGCGAATCACGCCGCACCGACTCCTCGAGCCGGTAGGTCGCCGGGTCCGCGCCGGCGGGGAAGGTGCCGAACGCGTAGGGCTGTTCCGACACGAGCTTGCCGTCGCGGAACAGTTTCGCCGAGGTGGTGGCCGGTCCGGCCTGGTCGTCGCCTTCGTTGAAGCCGTAGTGCCCGGCCTGGCTGTCGACGAACTCGGGGACGCGGATCCGGAGGTTGTCGCCCTCGCGGGTCGAGTCCATGCCCGGCACGCCCCGCGGGATGGCGGGCCGGACGACCGGCGCGAACCAGTCCTCGGTGAGGTTTTCCCGGCCCGTGTAGGTGCGCGGCGCCGCGGTCATGCCGCCGTCGAGCGGCGACATCTCGTCCCAGACCAGGCCGTGCTTGACCCGGTGCTGCCACTGGACGTCCCCGGAGCTGACGTACTCCTGCCGGGTCGACGGCGTCGTCACGTACCGCTGGTATTCGTTGACGGCGAAGTCCTGCCACGGCTTCCACGCGAACCGCTGCTCCTTGGCCGCACCGCCGCTGCCGGTCTGGCGGTAGTGGGTGGTGACGGTCGCGGTGTTCGCGGCGGTGACCTGGTGCACGATCTTGTCCGGGATCCGGTCGTGCTCGGTCTGCACGACGTCGTAGAGGTACGGGCTGACCGCGATCCCGTCCAGGCTCAGGAACGCCGGGAAGCGCTTGATCCCGGCCAGCAGCGCGAGCCCCTCGTCCCGGTCGAGCTGGACGGTCGGGATCTTGAGGAACGGCGCCGCGCTGATCGAGGGCACCGAGGCGGTGCTCCAGCCGTCCGGCACGGTGATGAAGACGATCGCCGCCCCGGCTTCCGCGGCGGCACGGGAGACCTCGTCGCGGTTGTAGTCCGCCGGGTCCGGGTCGACGATCGCGGCCTTGCCCCGCACGTTCTTGAAGTCCGCCGGTTTTCCCTGTCCGGCGGAGACGGCCTGCAGCAGCCGCCACCCGTCCAGCTTGGGCGAGCCGGCGAGGTAGCGGTTCGTGAGCGGAGCACGGCCGCCCAGGACGTTCACCGTCAACGGCGGCGCGATCCTCGACCAGCGGGAGCCGAACTCGAAGGCGCCGGTCGTCACCTTCGGCGTCGGGGTGACCCGGAGCTCGCGGGTGTAGTCGAACTGCATGGCGTAGTTCGCGATCTTGCGCGGGCCGAGCTCCCGGTAGGTGTAGTAGCTCCAGATCCCGGCCTGTTCGGACGGCTGGGGGGTCCGGATGTCCACCTTCACCGCCTTGCGGGCGTCCAGGACGACGGTCGTGTCGCCGGTGACCCGGATCTCCGGCTGGACGACCTGGAACGCGGTGAGGCCGTCCTCGCTGCCGTTGACCTGGGCGGTCAGGTAGTACACGCCCGCGCCGAGCTCGACCGTCAGGCCGTCGCCGGCCAGCCAGGTGTTGACGTCGAAGCGGTAGTCCTCGCCGTACATCAGCAGCCACGGCGCCATGGTCGGCTTGCCCTGCAGGTCGAGGGCGGTGAGGGTGACCTTGTGCTTGGGCGCGGTCTTGTCCGCGCCGAGCGCGGTGTGCACTACGACACCGTTCGCGGTCGCGGTGAGCCGGCCGCTGTAGGTGCCCGGCGCCAGTTTCGCCGGGTCGCCGGTGATCGTGACGGTCGCCCGGCCACCGGCCGGAACGTCCACAGTGGATTTGCCGAGCCGGATCCCGTCCCCGGCGGGGACACCGGCGAGGGACTTGGCGTCGAGCGCGAGCTTCAGCGAGACCGGTGTGGTGCCGGCGTTGGTGTAGGTGACCTCTTCGGACACCGGCGCCCGGCCGTCCTCGACCGCGCCGAGGTCGAGCGTGCCGGTGGCGAACACCTGCTGCTTCACCGCGCGCGCCACGTCGACCCGGCCGCCGCCCTGCTCGAACACCGAGCGCCCGGGGGCGGTCAGGGAGGTGCTGGCCAGCGCGTCCTTGAGCTCACTGCCCGTCCAGCCGGGGTGCTGCTGGGCGAGGATCGCCACCGCGCCGGCGACGTGCGGCGTGGCCATCGAGGTGCCGGAAGCGGCGGTGTAGTGGTCGTCGACGACGTCGCCCATGGCGGTCCCCGCGGCCCGGGCGGCGACGATGCCGACACCGGGTGCGGTGATGTCGGGCTTGACCGCGTTGTCACCCAACCGCGGTCCGCGGCTGGAGAACGACGCCAGGCTCTCGTCACGGCCGACGGCGCCGACGGTCAGCGCGGCTTCGGCGGTGCCCGGCGAGCCGACGGTGTAGGCGCCTTGTTCGCCGTCGTTGCCGGCGGCCACCACGAAGAGCGTGCCGGTCTGTTCGCTGAGCGCGTCGAGGCCGAGGCTGAGGGCGTCGGTGCCGTCGGTCGGGCCGCCGCCGAGGCTCATGTTGACCGCCTTGGCGCCGGAGTGCGCCGCCCATTCCATCCCGGCGAGGACCCAGGACTCGTACCCGAAGCCGTCGTCGTCGAGCACCTTGCCGACGAGCAGTTTCGCGCCCGGCGCGGCGCCCTTGAGCCGGCCGCCCGAGGCGGCGCCGGAGCCCGCGATCGTCGAGGCGACGTGCGTGCCGTGGCCGAAGTGGTCGGTCGTGTCGGGGCTGGTCGTGAAGTTGACCGCCTCGCTCACGCGGCCGGCCAGGTCGGGGTGGGTGGGGTCGTAGCCGGTGTCGAGCACGGCGACCGTGGTGCCGGTGCCGTCGTAGCCCGCGGCCCACGCCTCGGGGGCGCCGATCTGCGGGACGCTGCGATCGAGGGAGGCCCGGACCTTGCGGTCCAGGGAGATCCGCTCGAGGTTTCCCGACGAGGCCCAGAACGCGGTGGCATTCGCCTTGCCGGCCCGCGCGGAACGGCCGTTGACGCTGGTCAGCGTCGCGCCCAGGTCGGCTGCTGCCGTGGCTTTCCGGAGGTCTGTGCCCTTGCGGTAGGTGAGGATCAGCGGCAGGGTCGCCGACTGCTCGTCGGCGTACCCCTCGGCGATCAGCTCGGTGACGTCGAAGAGGGTCCGGTCGACCTGCTTCGAGCCCAGCCGCGGGGTGACGTCTTCGGGGAAGACGCTGAGGTGGCCGTCGACCTCCTGCTGGTGGAACCGGATCTTCTCCCGGCCCGGCGCGGGCCGGACGGTGGCGGCCTGCTTGCCGCCGGGCTGCCGTTCGACCTGGACGACGTCCCCGGTGAGCAGGGTGACCGAATGGCGTTCGAGGCCCGCGGGTGGCGGTGCCGGTTGCCGGCCGGGGGCCGCGTTCGCGACGCCGGCGGTGCCCGCGGCCAGGATGCTCACGCAAGCGAGGACCGGAACGGATGATCTCCAGTGCATCGCACCAGGCTCACGCCGCCGCCGTCATCCGTCACTAGGGCGGACGCGTCCGAATCACGACACGTCGCATCTTCGTCAGCGGCCGGCTACCGGCGGAACGCCGCGACGAGGAGCCGCCGGAGCTCACGCCGGCCGTGGTCGTCGAGCCCGGCCAGGGCCCGATCCTCGGCCTCGGCCACTTCGGGATCGAGGCGCGCGAGCAGGGTCATGCCCTCGCGCGTCAGCGTGGCGGGCAACGACCTCCCGGACGGCACCGAGGCGGGTCGCGTCACCAGGCCGCGATCCTGCAGCTCGCGCACCACCTTGTTCATCGCCTGCGGCGACACCTGAGCTTCGCGGGCCAGCTCGGCGTTGGACTTCGGCGCCTGCGCCAGCATCCGCAGGCAGAGGTATTCGGGGGCCGCCAAGCCGGCGGGCCCCAGCACGGTGGCGGCCACCTCGGCGCGCAAGGCCGCGGTGACCCGGTGCAGCAGGTAGCCGAGCGGCTCGTCCCGGACCTTTTCCATGTCAACCATGTTGACATATATCAACCGGGTTGACACTCTGGGGTGCATGACGAACCCCTCATTGTTCGAATCCGCCTATCGTGGCCAGGCTCCCGAGATGGGGCAGGGCTTCCGGCCGCCGTGGAGCATCGGCGAACCGCAACCCGAGATCGCCGCGCTCATCGACGCGGACGCCCTCCACGGCGAGGTCCTCGACGCCGGCTGCGGCGAGGGCGCGACGTCGCTCCACCTGGCCGAGCGGGGCTTCACGACGGTCGGCCTGGACCAGTCGGCGACCGCGATCGAGCTGGCGCGTGCGGAAGCCGTCCGGCGCGGCTTGGCCAACGCCACCTTCGCGGTCGCCGACATCAGCACGTTCACCGGCTACGACGGCCGGTTCGGCACCATCGTCGACAGCACCTTGTTCCACTCGATGCCGGTCGAGCTGCGCCGGCCCTACCAGGAATCGATCGTGCGCGCCGCATCGCCGGGCGCGTCCTATTTCGTGCTGGTGTTCGACAGCGCCACCGTGCCCTCGGACCGGGTCAACCCGGTCTCCGCGGAAGAACTGCGCGAGGTGGTGGGCGCGTACTGGACGATCGACGACATCCGGCCGGCCCGCATCCACGCCAACGTCCCGGACAACTTCCCCGGCTTCGCGGACTTCGCGGGCAGCGACGTCCGGGACGAGGGCAACGGCCGCAAGTCGGCACCCGCCTGGCTGTTGTCGGCGCACTTGTCCTGACCGGTGGTCACGAGATCGGCGGCAACGCCAGCCAATCCTGCCAAGTGATGTCGCGGCCCAGGAAGCGGGGCCGGCGGAAGGGCCAGTCGGTGGCGATCCACCGCGGCACCAGCGTATCGAGCGCACGCTCCACTTCGCCGCCGACGAGGTCGTCCACCACCCACCAGGACACCTCGCCGTCGGAACCGGTGCGCTCGGGCGGGTCGATGTACACGCAGCCGAGGATCGCGGTCTCTTCCTCGTCCAGCAGCGCATAGTTGAACGACTGGTGCGCGGCTATCTCCTTCTCGTGCCGCAGCAGGTCGAGGCGATCCTCTTCATAGGTCATCGACGCCTTCGGCCAGGACCAGGCCGGACCGAAGATGCTCCACAAGCGCTCCCGGGAGCCCATCACAGCGGGGTAATCGAGGGCAGTGTCCGCCTCGCGGATCGGCCGCAGGTGAAGCGCGGTTCCGGGCACGGGCGTGGAGACGGGGTGGACGAAGTCGTCGGGCAGCCAGCTCACAGCTGCCGAGGCTACACACCCGAAGACGGACGCAGATGGCGCCGGAGTCCTGAACATGATCATCGGCGGTGACGTCGACGACGTGCTTGCCGCTCGCTTCGAGACTGGCCGGCCAGGACGGGGTACGTCAGGGCTGGAGTGGTGGGCGACGGTCGCGGACCGGGCTGACCGACTCGAGTCGTTCGGCCAGTGCGAGGAGGTCGTTGTCGGCCCACCAGGTGCCGATGAGCTGGACACCGACGGGCAGGCCGCCCGCGGTCGTCCCGAACGGCAGCGAGACGGCGGGCAGGCCGGTGAGGTTGAATGGCACCGTCGCCCGCATGACGTTGCGGGCCGGCACTTTCTCCCCGCCGACAACGTAACTGGATTGCGCGTGCGGCGGCGCCGGGATCGTCACCACCGGGCAGACGAGCACATCGTAGGCCCGGAACCAGTGCGTGAACACCGACCTCAGTTGTTCCACCTCGCCTTCGGCAGCGAGGTAGTCGGCGATCGTGACGTCCGGTGCCTGGAGCGTCCGCGCGATCACCGGGTGCAACTCCGCCTCCCGCCCGGCCGTGATGCCGCGCAGGTAGGGCAGCATCTCAGCGGTGAACAGCGTCGCCGAGATCCGCGTGCAGTCGTGCTCGGCAAGCCACGGGACGCCGACCTGCTCGACCTGGAGACCGAGGTCGGACAGAGCCACCGCCGCCGACACCACCGTATCGGCCACCTCGGGGTCGATCGGGCCGAACGCGTCGGTGGTCCAGCCGATCCGGGCGGGCCCGCCGGGCCGGGCGGCGGCCGGGGCGGCCGCGTAGGGGTCCCGCCCGTCGGGGCCTTCCAACAGCGACAGCGCCAGCCGCAGGTCACGCACGCTGCGCGCCATCGGGCCGGCATGCCACCAACGCCGCAGCGCGTGCGGGAAATGGCCGGTGCACGGCACCCGCCCATGGGTGGGTTTGATTGAGGCGATGCCGGTGTCGTGAGCCGGTCCGCGCACGGAGATCGCGACATCACTGCCCAGGCCGAGCGGCGACAGACCCGCCGCGATGGCCGCGGACTCGCCTCCGCTGGAACCGCCGGGGGTGCGCTCGGGGTCGTAGGGGTTGAGCGACCGGCCGGCGACCAGGTTGTCGGTCTCGGTCCAGTACGACATCTCCGGCAGGTTGGTCTTCGCCAACGGGATTCCGCCCGCAGCCCGCAGCCGCGCCACGGCGGTGGCGTCGGCGTCCGGGACGTGATCGGCGAACAACGACGATCCCCGGGTGGTCCGCACGCCTTCGGTGTCGAACGAGTCCTTGATCGTGAACGGCACGCCACCCAGCGGCCCGGTGCGCGGGCGAGCGGCAGCGGCGAGGGCCTGCTCGCCCAGCACGGTGACGAACGCGTTGACCCGCTCGCCCAGCGCCTCGATGCGATCCAGATGCGCCTGCACGACCTCGACCACGGTGACCTCGCCGACGGCGATGAGGCGCGCCAGCTCGGTCGCGTCGAGCCAGACCAAATCGGCGGTGTCCATAGTCGATGATCGTAATGACGGGAGCCGGCACCCATCGTGGACGGCACCCCGAGCCGCGCAACGCGGCGGCGAGACCGTGACCGCTGCACGGACCCCTGTGCCGCATGATCAACACACTTTTCTGCCGCGGAGAGCGCGTGGCCCGGGTCGAGCCGGCCTGCGCTTCCGGCAGCTCATGAAGGGCGGAGCTGGCGAAGTGTGTAGCCACCGCCCGCAGGATCCAGCCCCCTGGTCGCCTGCTTGAACAAGTACTCGGCCCGTTCATAGGACAACCGGCTCCGGCCCGTGTCCGGGCACAGATCGCGGGTCGCGGGCGTCCGGGCCGGCCCGGGTCTGCGCTCGGCCAGGAACACCGGCCCGCGGGTGCGTCCCGTCAGCAGGTCGGGCAACAGCCTCGCCGTGGCGGCACGCCAGCTCACCCAGGTGCCGCTTGCCCGGGCGCGGCGGTCCTCCAGGTCGAGGTCCTCGACGTTGAGCGACAGCACGACGCGCACCTGGGCCGCCGACTCGTGGAGCAGGCGCCACAGGGTTTGTTCGCGCGCCGGTGCGTCGAGGGTCCACAGGCGCTCGAGGTGTTCGGTGGGGATGGCCGGAATCCGCTGGGGTGTCTCGGTTCGCCGCGGCAGCCCGGCCGCGAGGTCCGCCAGCGATCCCCAGGCGGTGAACGACCGGATCGCCGATCGGTGCCGGTTCCAGGTTTTCGCCGCTGCGTCGCGCCACGACAGCTCGAACACCTTCGTCACGTCCTCCGCCGTCAACGACTCCAGCGGCCGTCGGTCGCCCAAGGACAGGCGCAGGCGCCGCAGGGTCTGGCCGTAGGAGCGCAGGGTTGCCGTGTCGAGGTCTTCTCGCGCCAGGAACTCCGTGGTGGCCTGCGCGAGGGTCACGGCGGAGGTGTTCGTCCCCAGTTCTTCGGCACGGCGGAAGAGAAAGCCGCGTTCGGCCGCGTTCTTCGTCATCGCCGCCGCCCGTTCGAACTCGACGCGCGCCTCGGCGTGCCGTCCCAGCCGGGCGAGCAGGTCGCCTCGGACGCTGGGCAGCAGGTGGTAGTCCCGCAGCGTGCGGTCGGTCGTCAGCTCGTCGACCAGCGCGAGCCCGGCTTCCGGTCCGCGTGCCTCGCCGACCGCGACGGCCCGGTTGAGCCGGACGATCGGCGTGGGCAGCAGCCGGACCAGCGCGTCGTACAGCGTCGCGATCCGGGCCCAGTCGGTGTCCTCCGCGGTGCGGGCCTGGGTGTGGCACACCGCGATCGCGGCCTGCAGCACATACGGGCCGGGCGGCGCGCCGATGTCCCGTGCCCGCAGCATGGCCGTGAACCCGCGGCGGATCAGCAACGGGTCCCAGCGCCCCCGGTTCTGCTCGTGCAACCGGACCGGCTCCCCGGCGGGGCCGGTCCGCGCGGCCGACCGCGCGGCCTGGATCTCCATCAGCGCGACCAGCCCGTGCACCTCGGCTTCGTCCGGTGCCAGCTCGGCCAGCAGCCTGCCGAGGCGCAACGCCTCCTGACACAGCCCCGGCCGCATCAGGTCGTCCCCGGACGTCGCCGCGTAGCCCTCGTTGAAGATCAGGTACACGACCTCGAGCACCGACGACAGCCGGCCGGCCGAGGACTCGCCGGCCGGCAGCTCGAAGGCGGCTCCTTCCCGCGCCAGCGCCTCCTTGGCCGCGGTGACGCGCTGCGTGATCAGCTGTTCGGAGGTGAGGAACGCGCGGGCGATCTCGGCGGCGGTGAGCCCGCCGACGAGCCGCAGCGTGAGCGAGACCCGCTGCGGGGTCGGCAAGACGGGGTGGCAGGACAGGAACATCAGCCTCAGGACGTCTTCGTGCTCGACGTCCTGAGGCTGATCGAGCTCGCGGGCGAGGTCCTCGTGCCGGCGCTCGAGCCGGGCCGCCCGCCGCAGGTGGTCGATCGCGCGTCGCTTGGCCGTGGTCATCAGCCAGGCACCCGGGTTGTCCGGCACCCCGGACTCCGGCCACTGCTCCAGCGCGGCGACGAGGGCGTCCTGGGCCAGCTCCTCGGCCAGGCCCACGTCGCGCACGATCCGTGTCAGACCGCCGATGATGCCCGCCGATTCGAGCTTCCAGACCGCGTCGACCGTGCGGCGGACGTCGATCACGGCCCGAAGACCTGCTGGATGATGCTCTCGCCGTCCCCCACCACCTTGCGGAAGCGGCGGGCCAGCTCGATCGCCTCTTCCTCGGAGCGCACCTCGACCAGCGCGAAGCCGGCCACCGCCTCCTTGGCCTCGGTGAACGGCCCGTCGGTCACCGTGATCTCGTCACCGGCGGAGGTGACCCGGATGCCCTGGGGGTTCAGGCCCCCGGTGGCCAGCAGCACCCCGGCCGCGGTCATCTCCTCGATGAACTTGCCCATCTCGGCGTAGAGCTTCTCGTCGGGGGCCTGGTCGGTGGCCTTGGTCGTCATCAGGTAGCGCATCGGCTTGCCTCTCGTCTTTTCGGTGGCGTTCCCGCCTGTCACCCCGACGTCGAACACCCTATCCGACAGGGAATGCGGGCATTCCCTGTCACATCGGCCGGACGACGTCGAGGCAAGAACGGATTTCGGGAAAGGACCGACATGACCACCACGACCCAGCGCTCCACCACCTCCGCCCGGCTGACCTGCCTGGCCGTCGCCGCGCCCCTGTGGGGCACCGTCTCCCTGGCGCAGGCGGCCCTCCGCGACGGGTTCGACCTGACCCGCCACCCGCTCAGCATGCTCAGCACCGGCTCGCTCGGCTGGCTGCAGATCGCGAACTTCGTCGTCGCCGGGGTGCTGATCGTCATCGGCGCGACCGGCCTTCGCCAGGCCCTGACCAGCACTTGGGCGCCACGGCTCGTGCTGGTCAACGGGGTCGGGATGGCCGCGGCCGGCCTGCTCCCGATGGACCCGGCCGACGGCTTCCCCGCCGGGACACCGGCCGGGGTGCCGCCGACGATGTCGTGGCACTCCTACGGGCACATGGCCGCCGGCAGCATCGCGTTCATCTCGCTCATCGCCGCTTGCTACGTCCTCGGCCGCCACTTCGCCCGCAGCGGCAACCGCCGGGACGCCGTGGCTTCCCACGTCGCCGGAAGCGCGTTGCTGCTCGGCGACGTCTGGGCGATGGCCGGGGGCGCGGCCGGTTCGCTGACCCTCGCCGTCGGCGCCATCACCGCGATGCTCTGGGTCGCGGTCGTCGCCGCCCGCCTCCGCTGAACCACGCGAACACGGGTGGTCCTCACCGGCCGGTCGCCAGGGTGACTTTCCGGACGTCGATACCGACCGGAGTCCGGTGGGTGTCCAGGTCCGCGATCCGCCAAGGGCGGTCGAGCAGGGCGGTGAGGGCGGCGCGGACCTCCGAGCGGGCCAGGTGGGCGCCCAGGCAGAAGTGGATTCCGTGGCCGAAGGACAGGTGCGGGTTGGCCGTCCGGTCCGGGTCGAAGGTGTGCGGGTCGGCGAAGACAGCGGGGTCACGGTTGGCCGCCGTGATCATCGCGACGACCCGTTGGCCCGGCCGGAGTTCCGCACCCCCGAGCGCGGTGGGCCGGGTGACGAACCGGTCCGTTCCGCCGGTGGGCGGCAGGTAGCGGAGCACCTCCTCGACGGCCGGTCGCACGTCGGCCGGCTTCGGTGCGGAGGCCAGGCAAAGGACCGCGTTCACGAGCAGCGTCTTGGTGGTCTCGTGGCCGTTGATCAGGAGCAGGGTGCAGAAGTTGATCAGCTCGTCCTCGGTGAGGCCCGCCGCCATCAGGGTCGCGATGATGCCGGCCGGCCGCTCGAACTCTTCGCGGAAGTAGGCCCCCAGTTCCGTCAACGCCTGGTGGAAGGCGGTCCGGCGGGCCTCGTCCGCGGTGAACCTGCCGAAGAACGACGTGATGGCTTCGGTCCACCGGACGAAATCCGGCCACCGGGCCGGCCGCACGCCGAGCAGACCCGCGATCGTGTGCACCGACAACGGGTGGGCCACCTCGCCGACCAGGTCGAAAACCGGCCCGGCCGAGGCGAGGAGGGCGTGCACCTTCGCCGTGATCAGCGGTTCCAGCGCCGACACGGCCCGGGGAGTGAACACCTGGCTGACGATCCGCCGCAAGGCGTGGTGCCCGGGCGGATCGGTCGCCTGCAGGCTGCGCAGCAACGGGTTCGCGCCGTGCGGGATCGGCTGGGTGCTGTAGCGCAGTTCGTCGGAGGAGAACACCTCGTGGTCGGCGAGCACTCTGCGCACATCGGGGTACCGGGTGGCCACCCAGCCGCCGAACGGCTCGGCGAACCGCACCGGGCCCACCTCTTGCGCGTGGAAAGCGAAGATCTCCTCGACGGACATGGCCACAGGGTGCTAGCCGGCCGCGCCCGCCGCTTGGAAGAAACGGACACAGGACGAACCGACCGCGCGCCGGAACTCCGCGATCATGTGCGGCTGGTCGTAGAACCCGCTGCGGACGGCGATCTCCGCCCAGTCCGGCACCGAAGAGGATCGTGCCAACGCCACCGCCCGGTGCACCCGCAGCACCCGCGCGTACGCCTTGGGGCTCAACCCGGCCACCACCAGGAACCGCCGCCGCAACTGCCGCTCGGACAGCCCAACCGCGGCCGCGTGCCGGGACACCGGCGCCCCCGGGGCCGCACGCATGGCCTGGAGGACCTGACCCACCGCCCGATCGGCCGGCCGGGACGGTGCCCGCAAGGCGCGCAACGCCTCGCCCAGCCCCGAACCGGGGAACGGCATCCCCGCCAACGGCACCTCGTCCGCGGCGATCCCCAGCACCGAGGCACACGTCCCCGGCCGCAGCCGCACTCCGGTCAACGGCTCGGTCAGACTCCCGGTCCGGGCCTCGGTCTCCGGTCCGGTCAGCCACAACGAACCGTCCGCGAAAACCAGCAGGTCCACGAACGGTTGCGGCAACGCGGGCGGCAGCTCCCCACTGCGCCGCCACACCCGCCCGACGCGGTCCGCCAGGTCGGCGGGCGGGGCGAAGTCAGTGGTCACAACCCTGAGTGAACTCCTTGGGCGGGCGGTTCCGCCAGTTTGCAGCCCGGCGGCGCGCGTTTCCCGGGCCGGCCGGAACTTCGCCTGCGCCTCCTCAGTGCTCGGCGATCACGTGGATCAGCTGCAGCTGTTCCGGCCGCAACGCGGGCGCCTGAAACCCGGCCGTGGCCAGTGCCGCGCCGGACAACGTCAGCGGCCGGTCCACCCAATCCGGAAACGCAGGCAGCCCGTGCCGCCGCACCCGCTCCACGGCGGACAGGAACCGCACGGTGTAACGGGTCCCGGCATCCAGACCGGGCAGCCGGATGTTTCCGGGCGGGGCCCAGGCGCCGGTCTGCAGGGCGACAAAGGCGAAGAGCGCTTCGGTGCGGTCCTGCGCGACGACGCCGTGGAGCCAGTGCGCCGGATCGGGGTGGTCGCCGCGGACGACCGTGCCACTGTGCAGCAGGGGCCGGAACCGCTTGTGCAGGGCGATCCAGGCCGTGAGCTCGGCTAGTTCGGTTCCGCTCGCCGACGTCAGGTCCCACTCCATGCCGAAGTGCCCGAAGAACGCGGTGCCGGCGCGGAAGTCGAGGGTGTGCGTGCGGCCGGTGGTGTGCGCCGTCGGCGCGCCGACGTGCGAGCCCAGCATCTCCGGGGGCAGCAGCAGACCGGTCCAGCGCTGGATGTGCTGCCGCTCGAGCGCGTCCAGGCAGTCGCTGGCCCAGATCCGTTCGGTCCGGGCGAGGATCGCGAGGTCGGCGCGGCCGCCGCCCGACGAACAGGACTCGATCTCCAGGCCCGGGTGCTGGGCGCGGAGCTCGTCCAGCAGCCGGTAGAGGGCGCGGGTCTGGTCGTGCACGCCGGCCGTGCCGCTGGCGGTGTGCCCGGCGTCGACGAGATCGCGGTTGTGGTCCCACTTGAGGTAGTCGACGCCGTACTCGGTGACCAGCGCGTCGAGGCGTTCCAGCACGTAGGCGTAGGAGTCCGGCCGGGAGATGTCGAGCACCTGCTGGTGCCGGGCCTCGGGTGGGAGCCGCGCGTCCGGCCGGAGGATCCACTCCGGGTGCGCCCGGGCGAGATCGGAGTCCGGGTTGACCATCTCGGGTTCGACCCAGAGCCCGAACTGCATGCCGAGCGAGCGGACGTGGTCGGCGATCGGGCGCAGGCCGTCCGGCCACACCCGCTCGTCGACGAACCAGTCCCCCAGTCCCGCGTCGTCCGCCCGGCGGCCGCGGAACCAGCCGTCGTCGAGCGTGAACCGCTCCGCGCCGACCCGCGCGGCGAGCACGGCGAGTTCACGCAGTTTCGCGGGATCGTGGTCGAAGTAGACCGCTTCCCAGGTGTTCAGGGCGATCGGCCGCGGCGACGCGGGGTGCTCGGGCCGGCTGCGCAGGTCGGCGTGGAACCGCCCGGACAACTCGTCCATCCCGTCGCCGTGGGAGCCCATCAACGTGGGACAGGCGTAGGACTCGCCCGGCGCGAGGATCATCTCTCCGGGCAACAGGATCTCACCGCCGCCGAGGATCGCGACGCCCGCGGCGTCGCGCTCGGCGTAGGTGGTGTGGTTGCCGCTCCAGGCGGTGTGCACGCCCCAGACCTCCCCACGGCGGAAGCCGAAGCCGGGCTCGCCGGCGAGCACCAGCAGGGTCGCGTCGAGGCCGGTCCGGCCGCGGCGACCGCTGCGGACGTGGGAACCCACCGTGAACGGGTGCCGCTGCGGGGCGCGCTCACGCAGGTGGCGCCCCGTGAAGTCCAGCAGCTCCAAGGCGTTCGCCGGCACCGGCAGGGTGAGGGTCAGCGAGTCGAGGACGTAGTCGTCGCCGCCGATGTTCGTCACCGTCGCGCCCAGGCGCACCACGCCCGACGGTGAGAGCGCCACCCGCAGCTCGAGCGCCAGCCCGGCGGCGGCGTCCTGCGCGGCGGTGATCAGGGTGCCGTCCGCCGCCAGGTCCACCGCGGTCTTCGTGAACAGCGGACTGAACGCCCGACCGGCCCGGCTGCCGGCGATGCCGGGGGTGCCCGCCCAGCCGGTGGCGGCTTCGGCCAGTACGCCGACGGGGAGCGGGTGGTCGATGCTGTTCGAGACGACCGGGGGCCGGGCCGCGCGGACCAGGTCCGCCAGTTCGGCTTCGGTGGGCCGCCCGAGATCGGCGCCCCAGTACACGACGCGGGGCAGGCGGTCGCCGGTCGTGTCGAGCACGAGGCTGGTGCCGGCGGCGGCGAAGTGGACCACGCCGGGGCTCGTCGGCTTGTCGTCGGCCGCGGTGAACGTCGTCGTCAGCACCCAGTTAGTTTCACCACAACACTAACGGGTGTCAAGGAGCCACAATCGAGGGCGTTCTGAGCCCTACTTTGTTTCAGAAGTGACGTAACGGGACGCTCTCCCGCGATACCCTCGCCCGGTGAGTTCCGGAACCCGCGAAGGCCGAGTACGGGCCGCAGCACCCTGGCCACAGCTCCCCGAAGCCGCCCGTCAGGTCCTCCTCGAGGTGCTCGTCCACGGCCCCACCTCGCGCGCCGAGATCGCCGCACGCCGGCAGCTGTCGCGGCCGACGCTGAGCCGGATCGCCCGGCAGCTCGTCGACGACGGACTGCTGGCCGAGGGCGGGACCGAGTTGCGGTCGACGACCGGACGGCCTTCGGAGCTGCTGCACGTCCACGGCGCCGCTCGGCACTTCTTCGGCGTGAAGCTCACCGGTGACCACCTCTACGCCGTGGTCACCGACCTCACCGCCGAGGTGGTGGCGTCGCTCGACACTCCCCTGCGCTCGGCCGCCGTCGCCGAGGTCGTCGGCCAGATCGCCGAAGCCGCCTCGACGCTGCGCGCCGCGTTCCCGGACCTGACCGCCGCGGGCGTGACGCTGGCCGGGACCGTGCGGTCGGGAGTCGTGCACGGGTCCGCGTACCTGCACTGGTCCGGTGTCCCGCTCGCCGGGCTCGTCGCCGAGGCGACCGGCCTGCCCACCGCCGTGGACAACGACGTCCAGGCCCTGACCGCCGCCGAACACTGGTTCGGCGCCGGCGCCGGGCTGCGATCCCTGGTCCTCATCACGATCGGCGTCGGCATCGGCTGCGGGCTGGTGCTCAACGGCGAACTCGTCGAAGGCGCACACGGAACCGTGGGCCGGGCGGCGCACCTCGTCGTCGACCAGTCCGGACCGGTGTGCGACCTCGGCCACCGCGGCTGCGCGGCCAGCTACCTGCTGAACGAGTCGATCGTGCGGGCACTCGGCGCCACGGACTACGCCGACGCCGTCGCCCGGGCCCAGGCCGGCGACCCCGCGGCGCGGCGGGTGTTCGGCGATGCCGGCTTCGCCCTCGGCATCATCATCGGCACGGTCGCCAACCTCGTGGACCCGCGGAAGGTCCTGCTGACCGGCGACGGCCTGCCGCTGTACGAGCTCGCCGCGGACCGGGTGCGGGACGGCATCGCGAAGTCCTACGAACCGGATCCCGCCCAGCTCGACCTCGGCGTGCGGGCCTTCGACTTCGGCGAATGGGCGCGGTCCGGGGCCGCGCTGGCCATCCGGGCCGCGCTGACCGGCCGGACCGTCAGTCTCCGCTGAGGGTTTACGACGGAGTTCCGCGGCTAACGTCTTTCTCGCCTGAGAGCGCTCCCACGTCGACCGTCCACAGTGGCCGGTCGATCGCCCTCGGGAGGTATCGTGCAGAGATCGGCACCACGACGATCCTCGACGCCTACACCCGCCTGCTCGGCCGGATGCGGGCGAGCAACCCCGCCATGAAGGGGATCGTGGCGAAGATCCTCCCGATGAACCCGGCGAACTGTTCCGCGTGCGGCCGGCGCGTGGTCGACCTCGACAACGCCATCCCCGGCTGGGCCCAGGCCCATTCGACGGCCGCGTCCCCCATCACCGTCGTCGACCAGTGGACCGGGTTCAACGCCGCCGCCGACACCGTCGACGGCGTCCACCCGAACAGCACGACCGGGATCCAGAAGATGGAAAGCCGGTGGTACCCGGCGCTGACCGCGGCCCTCGGCGGCGGCAGCGCGCCGGCCGGCGCCACCCTGGTGGGCGTCCAGTCCGGACGGTGCCTCGACGTCGTCGGAGCCGGCACGGCCAACGGGACCAAGGTCCAGCTCTGGGACCGCAACGGCCAGGCCAACCAGCAGTGGACGCTCAACGCCGACGGCTCGATCACCGGACGGCAGTCGGGCCAGTGCCTAGACGCGAGTGGGCAGCAGACGGCCAACGGAACCGCGGTGGCGCTCTGGACCTGCAACGGGCAGGCGAACCAGCGCTGGTCCCGGCGCTGAGAAGACCGCACGCGGACCGGGCCCGGCCCGGCCCGTGCGTCCCGGAGCTCACCGGCGGACCACCGGCCCGGTACTCCCCCGGATCGCGAACCCCGGAACCGAAGTGGCGGTGTCGGCCGCGTTCCCGCCGTCGATCACCTGCCGCAGCACCGACACCGCCAGCGCGCCGCACTCGGCGATCGGCCGCCGGACCGCGGTCAGCGCCGGGCGGGCGAGCCGGCAGAGCACCGAGTCGTCCCACGCCACGATGGACAGGTCCGCCGGAACCCGGAGACCCAGCCCCTGCGCGGCGACCAGACCACCCACCGCCATGACGTCGTTGTCGAACACCAACGCGGTCGGGGAGCGCTTCGACTTCAGGACCCGGCGGGTCGTGCCCGCGGCGCCTTCGTCGCTGTAGTCGGTGTGAACCGTGCGCGCGTCCGCCAGGCCGAGCCGGCCCGCCGCGGCCACGAACGCGTCCGTCCGGGTTCGCGTGTGCAGGAACGTCTCCGGACCGGCGACGCGGACCACGGACCGGTGCCCGAGGCCGGCCAGGTGGGCGAGCACCGCCGCCATCGCCTGCCGGTCGTCCAGCCACACCGACGGCACGTCCGACCGGCCCAGCGGACCACCCAGCGCGACGGCGGGCAGGCCGATCGCGGCGAGCTCGTCCGGCCGGGTGTCGCCGATCCGGAGGTCGAGCAGGAGGACGCCACCCACGGTCCGCTCCCGGTGCCAGCGCCGGTAGATCTTGAGTTCGGCGGAGCGGCTCGGCGCGGCCTGCAGCACCAGCGACGTCGCTCCCGTGGCCGGCTGCCGCTGGATCCCGGACAGGAGCGCGCCGAAGAACGGCTCGGCGGTGAGCGCGACCGCCGGCCGGTGGACCACCATCCCCAGCGCCCCGGACCGGCGGACGTGGCGGTGCGTTCCGCCACCCGGCGTCCAGCCGAGCTGCCGGGCGATCTCGACGACCCGGTTGCGCGTCGCCTCGGAGACGCCGCGGCGGCCGTTGAGCGCGTAGGAAACGGCGCCCTGCGACACCCCGGCGCGCGCCGCGATTTCCCTGACGGTCGGACGCTTCATCACACCTCCGGAAAACGCTGAAGCCGTGGCTCACCCCCGCAGCCGCAAATCCTGGCGAATTCGGCGAGTTCCGCCCCGGACGGAATCCGTCCGGGGCGGAAGCCGGTTCATTTCAGATTGGGAACTTCGTCCCTGGTGATCACGTACGCGCTGGTGTACGTCTTTTGCAGCTGGCTGATCGAGTTGTGCGAGGTGTTGGTCAGCCAGTCGGTGTGCCAGGTGTTGAACATGACCCACCGCGTGTTCGACGACTGCAGCTGGTCCGGGTCCGGGATCGGGCCGTTCTCGTGCAGGGCGATCGGGATGGTGCCGCCGACGATGTTCCGGGTGGCGGTGAACAGGCCGGTCTGGGGACCGTAGTCACCGGCGTAGGTGTCCGAACCGGCGATGTCCACGGAGGACTTGCCCGGGTAGAACGACGAATCCGGCTGACCGTTGAACGGCAGCAGCCAGAGCAGGTTGTCGAGCCCCTTGGTGCCGGTGAGGTAGTTGTACTCGAACTGCCACAGCCGCTTGTACTGGGCGCCGCCTTCCTTGCTCCACCAGAACCAGGTGCCCCCGGCTTCGTGGAAGGGCCGCCACAGCACCGGAACCCCGGCGTTCTCCATGATCTGCAGCTGGGCGGCGGCCTTGTCCAGCCGCTGGACGAACGAGGCGTACTCGGCCGTTCCCGGCGTGAGCACGGCGTTGATCGACACCGCCATCTGGCTGCCCTCGTAGGTGTCCGGCTTCGTCGGCGCACCCATGTGGTAGCCGACCATCGGGATGCCACCGGCGTTCCACCACGTCACCCCGCGGCCGCCGACGCCGTCCTGCTCGATGTCCATGCCGCGGATCGCCGGGTACTTGCCCGTGTGGTCGTGGATGTAGTTCATCTCGTACTCGGAGCCGGCCACCCAGGTGGACTCCTCCTGGCCGGAGATGATGTGGTTGCCGTACTGGCCGGAGAAGTAGCAGAGCAGCTTCTTCGCCTGGGCCGTCGCCCGCGGGTTGACGGGATTGGCGGAGCAGGTGCCACCGGGCGGCGTCGATCCGCCGCCGAGACTCCACCGCTGGTTGGCCTGGCCGTGACAGCCCCAGAGCTGGACCGTCGTACCGTTCGCGGTCGCCGCGGCGTTCACGTCGGCGCACAAGCCCGACTGGGCGCCGTGGATGCTGCCGTCGGCACGCAGGGCGAACTTCTGGTTCGCCGCGCCGGTGCAGGTCCAGATCTGCAGCTTGGTGCCGGCTGCGGTGCCGGCGGCGTCCAGGCACAGCGAACCACCGAACACGCGCAGCTCACCGGCGTCCGTGACGGTCCACTGCTGGTTGGCCTGGCCGTTGCAGTCCCAGATCTCGATCCCGGTACCGGCGGTCTGCACGTTGCCGGTGACGTCGAGGCAGCGACCGGACGCCGCACCGACGAGAGATCCGGTCTGGGCCGCCGAAGCGGTTCCGCCGGTGGCGAGCAAGGGAACGACGAGAACCGAGGCCGCCAGGGCACGTGCGGTTCTCCGCCTCCCACTTCGAGGGAATGACATCGCATCTCCTTTGACCGCGATGAAGACCGGCCCGCTTCAATCGGGCACGGCATGAGAAATGCCAGTCTGAGAGCGCTTCCAGTCTGGATTCTAACAACCTCACCAGCACCGGGATACCCCGCGAGAATAAGTTCGAGCAGGAAATTTAAGACGTCGTCTCGCCGAAACGTCGTGAGTGGTAATTCGGGTTAGAACCCTCATTACCACTCACGACACGCGAGGCGAGCGAAAAGGCTCAGGCGGGTGGGACGGTGCTGGCGCGCAGCACGCACTTCGCGCCCGGCGACCAGCGTTCGGTCACCGGGGCACCGTCGACCAGTTCCAGCACCGATTCCGCCACCGAGACGCCGTACTGGTGCACGTCGACGCTCATCGTCGTCAGCGAAGGGGTGGCCAGGCGGCACAGCGTCGAGTCGTCCCAGGCGATGATGCTGAGCCGCTCCGGCACCTCGATGCCCAGTTCCTTGGCGGCAGCGAGCCCCGCCAGCGCCATCACGTCGTTGTCGTAGAGGATGGCTGTCGGCGGCTCGGCACCGGACAGCAGCTCGGTGGTGCGTTTCGCCCCGGACTCCTCCGAGTAGTCGCCTTCCGCGATGAGCGGCTCGATGCCGGCCTCCCGGCAGCCGGCGAGCAGCGCCTCGGTGCGGGCCCGGGTGTGCAGCAGCGGCGCGGGCCCGGTCACCCGCGCGATGCGCCGGTGGCCGAGGTCGAGGAGGACGCCCAAGGCCTCCCGGACCGGCCCGGCGTTGTCGGTGCGCACGGTCGGGAAGCCGTGGTCGTCCTCGGGCTCGCCGACGAGGACCGCCGGCATGTCCAGCGACCGCAGCAGGGCCGGCCGGGGGTCGTCGTGGACCAGGTTGACCACGACGGTCGCCTCGACCATCCGCTGCGCGGCCCACCGCCGGTACGCCGCGAGTTCGCCGTCCTGCGTGCTGACGACGTGCAGCAGCAGCGAGAGGTCCCAGTCGGCGAGGTGCTGCTCGATCCCCGCGATGAACTCCATGAAGAACGGCTCGGTGCCGAGCAGCCGGGGTGGGCGGGCCAGCACCAGGCCGATCGCGCCGGAGGGGCGGGGGGTACTCACTCAGGACCTCATCACCGGGGAGCCGAGGGCGTTCGCCGACCGCAGCACGAGCGGGTCGGCGAAGGCGGCCGGATCGACCGTGTTCGCGGTGCGGACCAGGAACGACCGGGTTTCGCCCGGCAGCAAGGTGATCAGCATGTCGTCGACCACGGCGTCGGGCGCCACGCGGTCGGCCAGGAGGGCGACGTCCCGGGCCAGCGCGGACGCGGTGACGTCGACGCGGTAGCCGCCCGGCACCGCCGTCGCCTCGGCGGACAGCGGACCGGCCACGTAGTCGTGCTCGAGGTCTTCGCCGAAGACGTGCACGAGCCGGGTCTCTTCGGTCGCCGCCACGAGCACCTCCTCTCCGGTCCCGGCGGGGGCCAGCTCCACTGTGGAGCGGGCCGGCACGGTGAACCGCAGTCTACGGCGCCCGGTGACCTGGCCGGCGACCGTCCGCGTTTCCAGCTCGAGGTCACCCGACCAGGGCGTGGCGGTGTCGTTGACCGCGATGACGACGTCTTCGCCGTCGCGCGGCTGGACCGTGAGCAGCCGGGGGGCGAACGCGTGCTTGAGGGCGTACCACAACGGCTTGAGCCGTTCGCCGGAGTCGATCGCGGCCCAGGAGGTGACCGGCCAGCAGTCGTTGAGCTGCCAGACGACGGCCCCGGCGGTGCGCGGCCACCACGACCGGAAGTGCTCGATGCCGAAGGCGACCGCGCGGGCCTGGTTGAGCTGGGTGGCCCAGTGCCAGTCGGGGAAGGTCTCCGGCCGCGGCAGGTGGGCCGCCAGCCCGCGGTCGAGCTTGCCGTTGCCGTCCTCGGCCTTCTGGTGCAGCAGGAACCCCGGCGACGTCGGTGTGAGCGGGTCGTCGTGGATCCAGCGGGTCAGGGTGGCCCACGTGGGCGGCCCCTGGAAGCCGAACTCCGAGCAGAACCGCGGGATGTGGTCGCGGTAGTGCGTGTAGTCGACGCGGTTCCACACGTCCCACTCGTGCCGGGTGCCGTGGTCGGGGTCGTTGGGGTGGCGATCGCCGGGGCTGTACGGGCTCCCCGGTGCGTAGGGGCGGGTCGGGTCGAGCTCGGCGACGATGGCGGGCAGCAGTTCGGTGTAGTACTTCAGGCCCCACGTGCGGCCGTCGAGCTGCTCGGGCCAGCCCCAGTCGGCGAAGCCCCAGAGGTTTTCGTTGTTGCCGTTCCAGAGGGCGAGGGAGACGTGCGGGGTCAGCCGGGCGACGTTCTCCCGGGCCTCCGCCTCGACCTCCGTCCACAGTGGCTCCTCCTCGGGGTACGAGGCGCAGGCGAACGGGAAGTCCTGCCAGACCAGGACGCCGCGTTCGTCGCAGACGTCGTAGAAGTCTTCGGTTTCGTAGATCCCCCCGCCCCAGACGCGCAGCAGGTTGAGGTTCGCCCCGAGGGCCTGGTCGACCCGGCGGGCGAGCCGGTCGCGGGTGATCCGGGTGAGGAAGTGGTCGTCGGGGATCCAGTTGGCCCCCTTGGCGAACACCGGCGTGCCGTTGACCACGAACGTGAACGGGGTGCCGATCCCGTCCGGTTCGGTGTCGACGGTGACGGTCCGGAACCCGATGCGGCGCCGGTAGGCGTCGAGCTCGGTCCCGGACCCGGCGAGGCCGACTTCGAGGTCGTGGAGCGGCTGCTCGCCGTAGCCTGCGGGCCACCACAGCCGGGCGTCCGGCACCGTCAGCGTCACCGTCCCGCGGGTGCCGCCCGGCTCGATGGTGGCGCGCACGGTCCGGTTCTCGGCGGGGATCGAGGCGACCAGCTCGAGCCGGTCGCCCGCGCCGGTGGCGCGCTCGACGTCCGCGTGGACCGTGACCCGGCCGGTGCCGTCCTCGTCGACCGTCACCAGCGGCCGCACGGTCGCGAGCCGGGCGGTGGTCCACCGTTCGAGCCGGACCGGCTTCCAGATCCCCGCGGTCTGCAGGTCCGGTCCCCAGTCCCAGCCGAACGAGCAGGCCATCTTGCGGATCATGTTGAACGGGCTCGGGTAGGCGTGGTCGCGCCAGCCCAGCTCGGCCTCGACCGCCTCGGCGTGGGTCAGCGCGCTCGCGATCTCGACGACGAGGGTGTTCGTGCCCTCCCGCAGGACCTCGCGGACGTCGAAGCGGTAGGAGCGGTGCATGTTGGCGGTCTGTCCGACCTGCCGGCCGTTGAGGGTCACGGTCGCGACGGTGTCGAGGCCGTCGAAGACGAGATCCGTGCGTTCCGCCGAAGCCGGCGCCGAGGACTCGAAGTCGAGCGTGTACCGCCACCCGGCCCGGTGCATCCACGCGACGTCGGCCTCGGCGGTGTCGAGGTACGGATCCTCGATCAGGCCGGCGGCCAGCAGGTCCAGGTGGGCGGAGCCCGGCACGGTGGCGGGGAGCGCGCGACCCCGGACCGCGTCCGGAACCGGCCCGGCCACGGCCTCGATCCGCCAGCCGCGGTGCAGTTCCTGACGGTTCAATTCGGGCGCTCCTTCCGGCGGCTCACCTCGGAGCACGCCTTCTTCGCGATTGTTACTCAAGTAACTTAAGTAAGTCAACCGAGTTGTGGTCCAGACCTTCTTCGATCAGCGGGTCATGCCGGTGCGCCAGGAAACCAGCACCGCGCGAAGTGCGCGGTACCCACCTTCTCCTCCGCCGGTGTCGTAGCGCAGACCGCCGCCGCCGAACGGCAGCGGTCGCGGAACGTGCAGCCGCTGTGCACGCCGGGCGCGAGGCCGCCGCCGACCGGCTCGGCCTGCTCCACCGCCGCCGTCCCCCGCCGGTCGGGATCGGGCGCGGCCGCCGCGAGCAGCTGCGTGTACGGGTGCTTCGGCCGCAGGATCACCTCCGACGCCGGGCCGCGTTCGACGATCCGGCCGCGGTACAGCACCGCGATGTCGTCGGCGAAGTGGCGGGCCGTGGCCAGGTCGTGCGTGATGTACAGGACGGCCAGCCGGTCCTCGCGCTGCAGCCGCCCCAGGAGGTTGAGCACGCCGAGGCGGATGGAGACGTCGAGCATCGACACCGGCTCGTCCGCGATGATGACCTTCGCACCGGGCGCGAGCGCCCGGGCGATCGCCACCCGCTGGCGCTGCCCGCCCGACAGCTCGTGCGGCCGGCGCCGGGCGATTTCGCCGGCCGGAGACAGGTTGACGCGCTCCAGGAGGTTCAGGACCTGCCGCCAGGTGTCCTCGCGGCCCCGGGCGCGCCCGTGCAGCAGCAACGGCCGCGCCAGGTGGTGCTCGACCGTGTGGAAGGGGTTCAGGGACGCGAACGGGTCCTGGAACACCATCTGCACGTGGTCGCGGTACGCCCGGCCGGACACCTCGGCACCGTCGTCGGCGCTGACCACGATCCGCCCGGACGACGGCGACTCGAGCCGGGCGACCATCCGGGCGATCGTCGACTTCCCCGACCCGGACTCGCCCACCAGCGCCGTCGTCCGGCCGGCGGTCAGGGTGAACGACACGCCGTCGACCGCGCGCAGCCGGGACCGGCGCACGCCGTCGCGGACCCGGAAGTCCTTGACCAGGTCGCGGACCGCCAGCTCGGTCACCGGACACCTCCTTCGGTGAGGGCCTGGTCGCGCAGGAACGCCCCGCGCTCCCCGGTCAGGCTCGGGAACGACGCGAGCAACGTCCGGGTGTAGGGGTGCGCCGGCGCGCGGTACATCCGCTCGGCCGGGGCGTCTTCGACGATCTCGCCGTCCTTCATCACCGCGATCCGGTCGGCGATCTCCAGCAGCAGCGGCAGGTCGTGGGTGATGAGGATGACGGCGAAGCCGAACTCGTCCCGCAGCCGCAGGATCTCCTTCAGGATCCCGCGTTGCACCACGACGTCCAGCGCGGTCGTGGGCTCGTCCATGATCATCACCTGCGGGTCGAGCAGCAGGGCCATCGCGATCATCACGCGCTGCCGCATCCCGCCCGACAGCTCGTGCGGGTAGGCGCCCAGCCGGCCGGGATCGACGCCGACCAGCCGCAGGACCTCTTCGCACTTCGCTTTCCGCTGCGCCTTCGGCAGGCCCGGGCGGTGGGTGGTCAGGACGTCGTCCAGCTGCGAACGCACTGTGGTCACGGGGTTCAGCGCGTTCATCGCCCCTTGGAAGACCATCGAGAGGCGGTCCCAGCGGAACGCGCGCAGCTCCTCGCGTTCCAGGGCCAGCACGTCGATGTCCGAGCCGTCGCGGTCGTGCAGGACGACCGTGCCCGCGGCGACCTCCGCGGGCGGCCGGTGCAGCCGGTTGATCGCGTAGGCCAAGGTCGTCTTCCCGCAGCCGGACTCCCCGGCCAGGCCGAGGATCTCGCCGCGCCGGAGCGTGAGGGACACGTCCTTGACCGCGTGGACCGGCGCCTGCGTGCGGTAGACGACGTCGAGGTGATCGACGCTCAGCACGACGTCGGCCCCGGCCCCGGCCGGCGGCCGGGTTTCCGGCCGTTCGGCACGCCGCCGCCGGCCCGCCACCCGCAGCTTCGGGTTGATGATTTCGTCGATGCTGAAGTTGATCAGCGAAAGCCCGCAGCCGAACAACGCGATGACCAGACCGGGCGGGACGAACCACCACCAGGCCGACCGCTGGAGGGCGAACCCGTTCTGGGCGAAGTAGAGCATCGTCCCCAGCGTCGAGGAA
This sequence comes from Amycolatopsis sp. CA-126428, assembly GCF_002904335.1. Taxonomy (GTDB): domain Bacteria; phylum Actinomycetota; class Actinomycetes; order Mycobacteriales; family Pseudonocardiaceae; genus Amycolatopsis. The sequence continues at coordinate 49,701 of NZ_PPHF01000061.1, forward strand.
TTCGACGCACCAAGCCCGAGGAACGACAGGCCGGCCTCGGACAGGATCGCCGCGATCACCGCGAACACGAACTGCGACGCCAGCAGCGGCAGCAGGTTGGGCAGGATCTCGACGGTGATGACGCGCCAGCGCTTCTCCCCCGCGACCCGGGCCGCGGCGACGTAGTCGCGGTTGCGCAGCGACAGCGTCTGGGCGCGCAGGACCCGCGCCGAGGCCGCCCACCCGGTGATGGCCAGCACGAGCGCGACCGTCCACGCGCCGCGCGACTCGGGCGGCACGAACCCGGCGATCACGATCACCAGCGGCAGCCCGGGGATGACCAGCATGACGTTGGAGAACAGGGAAAACACTTCGTCGACGGCGCCGCCGGCGTAGGCGCCGATGACGCCGAAGAACGCGGAGAGCACCGTCGCCAGCACCCCGACGATCAGGCCGATCTGGAGGGAGCCGCGGGTGGCGTACGCCAGCTGGGCGAAGACGTCCTGCCCGGTCTGGGTGAGACCGAGGAGGTGGCCGTCGCCGGGCGGGGCGAGGCCGGCGTCACGGATCGTGTCGGGGTCGCCGACGAACAGCGGCCCGAAGATCCCGAACAGGGCGATGACCGCGACCAGGCCGAGCCCGACGCCCAGGCGGGGCGACCACGTCGGCAGGACCGCGCGCAGTCCGCTGACGCGGCCCCGGCGGACGGGCGTCAGGATCGGCGCGCCCGTGGTGGTTTCGGGACTGAGGTTCGTCACGTGCCGTTCTCCTTCTCAGGCCCGGGCCCGGGTGCGCGCGTCGATCAGGCCGTACAGCAGGTCGATCACGAGGTTGGCGGCGAGCACGGCCACGGTGATGATCAGGAAGATGCCCTGCATCAGCGCGTAGTCGTTGTTCTGCACCGCCTGCAGCAGCTTCGAGCCGATACCGGGGTAGGAGAACACCTGCTCGGTGACGATCGACCCGGACACCACGAAGCCCAGAGAAATCGCGAACCCGGCCACCGACGGCAGGACCGCGTTCCGGGCGGCGTAGCGCAGCATCACCCGCCCGTCGCGCAGTCCCTTGGCCTGCGCGGTGAGCACGTAGTCCTCGGATCCGGTGGACACCATCATGTTGCGCATGCCGAGCAGCCACCCGCCGACCGAGGAGACGACGATGGTGAGCGCGGGCAGGGTGCCGTGGTACACAGCCGATCCGAGGAAGTCGGCGTTCCACCCCGGGTCGAGGGCCACGTCGTAGCCGCCGAGCAGCGGGAACCACCCGAGGGCGCCGGCGAGCAGCGCCGCCAGCAGCAGCGCCAGCCAGAAGTACGGGACCGCGGCCAGCACCGTGGTCCCCGGCACGAGGGCGTCCAGCCACGTGCCGCGCTTCCAGCCGACGACCATGCCGAGCCCGACCCCGAGCAGGAACGACAGCAGCGTCGCGATGCCCACCAGGACCAGCGTCCAGGGCAGCGCCTGGGCGATGACGTCGGAGACCTTGGCGGGGAAGACGCTGACCGACACGCCGAGGTCGCCGTGCGCCAGCCGGCCGAGGTAGGAGCCGTACTGCGACCACAGGGGCTCGTCGCTGTGGGTGCCCAGCAGCAGCTCGTAGGCGCGGCGCACCGACGGATCGGGGGTCGCACCGCGCTGGGCCAGCTTCGCGAGCAGGACGTCCACCGGGTTGCCGGGGAGCAGGCGCGGGATCAGGAAGTCGAGCGTCAGCGCCGCCCACAGGGCCACCAGGTAGAACGCCAGCTTCCGGAGGTAGTAGCTCACCGGTCACCGGCCCGCGGGCTTGAGCGCCTTGTAGATCTGGGCCTGGTCCGGCCGGCTCCACACCGCCGGGAACGCGTACAGGTTGTCCTTGGCCGGCCAGCCGGTGAACTTGGCCGAGTGGTATTCGCTCGTCGTGCCGCCGGTCAGGATCGGGATGTAGGGCATGTCCTGTTCGACGCGGGTCTGGACGACGTCGAAGTACGGCTGCCGCTTCGCCGCGTCGGTCGAGTCGATGCCCTTGACGGCGTTGAGGGCCGCGTCGACTTCCGCATCGGAGTAGCGGCTGTAGTTCGGGTAGGCCGATTCGCCGACCTTGGCCGTGGTCTCGGTCGAGAAGTAGTAGTTGTAGTCGTAGAAGGGGTCCGCCGACGGGCCCTGGTTCATCGCGTCGATCAGCAGCTGGAAGCGGCCGCGCACGCGCGCGTCGGCCCACTCGTTGTAGGACACCTGCTGGGCGGTCAGCTTGATCCCGGCGGGCTGCAGCTGCTGGGCCATGGTGGTGATCGCGGTGATGTAGTCGGTCCAGCCCGAGGGCACCTGGACCGTCAGCTCGAGCGGTTTGCCGTCCTTGGCGAAGAGGCCGTCCGGGCCCTTCGCGTAGCCCGCGCCCTGCAGGAGCCCGGCCGAGCGGGCCAGGTCGGGTGCCTTCGGGGCGAGCCGTTCCCGCAGTTTCGGCGAGACGTACTTGGCGTCGCGGCCGAGCAGCGTGAAGCCCGGCGAGATGTCGGAGGCGGTGTCCTCGAAGGCCAGCGCGTTGAGCTGGGTGCGGTTGATCGCGTAGTAGATCGCCTTGCGGACGGCCGGGTCGGTCTGCGGGCCGGTGCAGCCGAGAGCGGCGTTCGAACAGGTCGTGAGGTTCATCTGGTTCATCGGGACCGTGATGGCCTGGTAGCCCGGGTAGTTCTTCGCGACGTTCTTGATTTCGGGGACCGGCCCGGTCTGCCAGTCGATCTGCTTGCTCGCCAGCGCGTCCGCGCCGGACTGGTTGCCCGCCAGCGCGAGGTAGCGGATCCGCTTCACCGCGGGCTCGCCGCCCCAGTAGCCGGGGTTGGCCTTGAACGTGAACGCCTGGGGCTTGAACTCCTCGAGCACGAACGGGCCGGTGCCGACCGGCTGCGCGACCACGTCGTTCGCCGGGTCGGGGATCTTCGACCACAGGTGCCGGGGAACGATGAAAGTCTTGCCGAGGACCTGCGCGCCCTGCATGAACGCCGGCTTCGAGAAGGTGATCCGGACGTGGGTGTCGTCGGTGGCGACGGCCTGGCCGTCGTAGCCGGTGGTGTTGATGGTCTTGTTCTTCGCCACCATGTCGAGCGTGAACGCCACGTCCTCGGCGGTGAAGGGCGTGCCGTCGGAGAACTTCACGTTCGGCCGCAGGGTGACCAGCAGCTGCGTGCCGTCGGCGTTCCAGGCGAAGTCGGTGCCCAGCAGCGGGACGGGCTTCGCGTCCTGGGTGATGTTGTAGAAGAACAGCGGTTCGAAGATCGTCCCCGGCCCTTCCATCGTGCTGGAGGAGAACGGGTTGAAGTTGATCTGGTAGTCGCCCGACTGGCCGGTGTAGGCGACCAGCGTGCTGTCCGCGGCGGACCCGCTGTCCGACGACCCGCAGCCGGTGAGGAACGTGGTGGCCGCGACCGCGGCGAGCACCGCGCCGCCTGCCCGGCGACGCGCTGGGTGAACCGACATCAAGTCCTCCTGGCTGGGCTGCGTTGACCGTCCGCCGATCACGGCAGGCACAAGACTGAAGGCATTGTTAAGTCATCGAAGAAATTAAGTCAACCCTTTCGGGGCATCTGCCGGGCGCGAACGCGCTGTCTACACCCGGCTGGCGGGCAGCGCCTTGCTACTCTTCGCGTATCGACCTAAGTAAGTCGGCAGGAGTTCGGATGAGCGCGCCCACCAGGACCACCCCGCACACCAGCAGCCGGGCGGCGGTCCTCGACGTCATCCGGGCGGCCGGCACCATCAGCCGGGTCAGCCTGGTCAACGCCACCGGCCTGACCGGTGCCACGATCTCCACGGTCGTCCGCGGTCTCATCGACGACGGCCTGGTCCAGGAGACCGGACGCGCCGCGTCGACCGGCGGCAAGCGCCGCGTCCTGCTGCAGCTGAACCCGTCGGCCCGGTACGCCGTGGGCATCCACCTCGACCACGCCGACATCACGTACGTGGTCACCGACCTGGCGGGGGCCGTGGTCGCCCGCATCTCCCGGCCCGGCGCGGGGGACGCCGCCCCGGAAGCGGTCGTACAGCGGATGACCGAAGAGGCCTGGGCGCTCGTCGCGAGCGCCGACGTCGACCGCGCGCGCCTGCTGGGGTTCGGCCTGGTCATCCCCGGCCCCCTCAGCGCCAACGAAGGCATGGCGATCACCCCGCCGGCCATGCGGCGGTGGGCGGACTTCCCGCTGGGCGGCGAAATGCGCCGCGCCACCGGCCTGCCGGTCGTGCTCGACAACGACGCAACCGCCGCGGCGCTCGGCGAACACTGGTCCGGCGGCGTGGACCTGCCGCCCACCTTCGCCGCGCTGTACATGGGCAGCGGCATCGGCGCCGGGCTGATCGTCAACGGGATCAGCTACCGGGGCACGAGCGGCAACACCGGCGAGCTGGGCCACATCTGCCTCGACCTGGACGGTCCCGAATGCTGGTGCGGTGCGCGCGGCTGTCTCGAGGTCCTCGCCGGCCCGGCCGCCGTCGTGGCCGCCGCGCGTGCCGACCGCCGGCTCGCCCGCGCGGCCGGGCTGTCCCGGCGGGATCGCACCCCGGACCAGTCGGTGATCCCGGACTTCGCGGCGGTCAGCCGGGCGGCGCGACGCGGTGACGAGAGCGCGCTCGCCCTGCTGGAGCGCTCGGCGCGGTACGTCGCGGTCGCCGTGCGGAACCTGGCGAACATCATGGACCTCGAAGCCGTGGTCCTCACCGGCCCCAGCTTCGCCATCGCCGGACCGAGCTACCTGCCGGCGGTCGGCCGGGAACTGGACGGCATGTTCTTCGCCCGCGCCAACCACACCGTCGAGATGCGGCTGTCCCGGGCGGCGGCGACCGCACCGGCGATCGGCGCCGCCGCGATGGTGCTGCAGTCGGAGCTCGTGCCCCTGCACAGCGGCCTGCGGCTGCCGGAGAACCTCCAGCCGTCCGAACCCCCGCTGTCACCCGCCTCCTGAACGGCCCATCACCACGCCACCGGCGAACGACGCACACACGGGCAGCCGGGTGATCAGCGCGGCCTGGTAGGCGTGGTAGACGTCGGGCTTGCCCGGCCACACCGCGGCCGCGGGCGTGTTGCCGGGGTCGAGCTCGTGGTGCCAGGACCCGTTTTCCCGGTCCACGAAGTACTTCTCCGTGTAGTCGCACCACCGCCGGAACCACGAGAGGTACTGCGCCTCCCCGGTCGCCTGGTGCAGCACCCAGGCCGCGGCGATCGCCTCGGCCACGACCCAGTGCAGGCGGCTGCGCACCACCGGCGTCCCCGCGAAGTCCGTGGTGTAGACGAAGCCGTCCGCGCCGTCGACCGACCAGCCGTCCCGGACCGCGGTGGCGAAGAGCGATCGGGCGCTCTCGAGGAGCCGGTCCGGGGCGCGGCTGCCCAGCGCGGTCCGCAGGTGCACCGCCAGCCGGGCCCATTCGAAGAGGTGCCCGATGGTGACGCCGTACGGCCGGAACGGGTGGGCCGGGTCGTCGCGGTGGTAGCCGGGCACCTCGGTCCACTCCGCCGTGAAGTGCTCGGGGAGCCGCCAGCCGTGCCCGCGGGCGACCCGGCCGACGAGCCGCTCGACGATGTGGGCGGCCCGCTCGCACAGCCGCGGGTCACCGGTGACCTCGGCGGCCGCGAGCAGGGCTTCGACGGCGTGCATGTTGGCGTTGGCCCCGCGGTAGGGCTCGAGCCGGGTCCACCCCCGGTCCCAGACGTCGGCCGCCAGGCCCGCCGCCGGCTCCCAGAAGCGGTCGTCGAACACGCCCAGCGCCTCGTCGAGCAGGACGCGGGCGTCGCCGATCCCGGCGGCGGCCGCGCTCGCCGCGGCGAGGATGACGAAGACGTGCTCGTAGGCGCGTTTGTCGTCGCCGACCGGGCCGGCCGCGGTGGCCGACGCGAACCACCCGCCGTGCTCGTCGTCGCGCAACAGGCCGGTCAGCGCGGCGACCCCGTGTTCCGCCAGTTCGCGGTCCTCGCCTCTCCCCTGGGCCACGGCGAGGGCGAAGACGTGCGTCATCCGGCACGTGATCCAGGTTTCGACCGGTCGCCCGCGCACCGGGCGGCCTTGCTCGTCCAGCCAGGCGAAGCCGCCTTCGGGGTGCCGGGAAGCACGGGCGAACTCCAGCAGCCGATCCGGCTCGGCGGACAACCAGGGCGGTACCACCTCGGCGGCGAGCAGACGGCTCTCGGGCACCTGGCCTCCTTGTTCGCACATCAGAGCCCGCCCAGCTTACTTCATTAATCTATCTAATCAAGTCACTCACGAGCTGATCCTCACCGCCGTCCCCGGCTGGCCGCTGCCCGCGTCCATGCATTTCGTGCCGTTGTAGACCCGCAGCTCGCCGGCCGTCGTCGGCGTCCAGCGCTGGTTGGTCCCGCCGTTGCAGGTCCAGACGACCAGCGCGGTGCCGGTCGCCTGGGACTGGTTCGCTACGTCGACGCACTTGCCGGAGCCCGCGCCGACCAAGCTCACCGCCTGGTCGCCCGGCCCGGGGTCACCGCCGCCCGGTTCGTCGAGCGGGCAGGTGCTGCGGTAGCCCGAAATGCCGGTCGAATCCGCCAGGGACGGGCACCGGAACTTGCTGTACCGGGTGTCGTGGTCGGCGAAGATCTTCAGCCACGGGATGGCCCGCACCCGTGAGTTCGAGGTAGCCCTTCTCCACCCCGGCCGGAATGCCGTTGTAGAGGTTCTGGACGCTCGACGGGCTGACGGTCCCGTCGCTCTGCCCGGCCAGCAGCAGCGCCGGAACGTGGTCGGTGGTCAGGTTCTGCGACGGGCTGAACGGCGCCAGCCCGACCGCGGCCCACAAGGACGGCCGGTGCAGCGCGGCGTACATCGCACCCCCGCCACCCATCGAGTGCCCCATCACCGCCAGGCGCTGGGTGTCGACCCGGTCCCGGACCGAGCTGCGCTGGGTCAGGTAGTCCAGGCGGCCAGCAGCTGGGTGCCGCGGGCGGTGTCGTAGTCGGTGCGGCTGAGCGTGTCGATCCCGATGACGACGAACCCGAACGAGGCCAGCCAGGGCCCCATCCACACGCCTTCGGCCGCCCAGGTGGCGGTGTAGCCGGGCACGATCGCGATCGCCCCGAACTTGCCCTGCGCGGTGTCGGCCGGGTAGTGGATCTTGCCCGCGGCGAAGCCGTTCCCGCCGCCCACGCTCAGCTCCGCGGTCGCGAAGGTCCCCCGCGTGGCCGCGACGCTCGCCGTGGTCGGGTCGGGCCTCGCTGGTACGGGTTGTCGGCGGCGAAGGCCGGCCGGGCACCGGCCGGCGTGACGATCCCGAGGACGACCGCCACGGCGGCCAGAGCCACCGCCCACCTCGATCCACGGAACATGGGACCTGTTCCTTCCTTGGTGTCTTGGTCACCCGATGACCGCGGCGAGCCGGGCCGCGATCTTCCGGTGCCCCGCGTCGTTCGGGTGGGTGCCGTCCGCGGTGTCGGTGGCCGGGCCGATCCAGCCTTCCGTGGCGATGTGACGCACCTTGCCGTCGCCCGCGTCGTTCCGGGCGGCGACCGCGGCCTTGGTCTCGGTGGGCGCCGGACACGGTGTGCGAGCGGTCGTTGGTGCCGAGGTTGATCACCACGTCGCTGACCTGGTAGCGGGAGAAGTCCCAGTCCGGCGTGCTGGTGTCCAGGCCCGTCTCGAAGTACTTGTAGCCCGCCGTGATCGAGTCGCCGACGAACCTCACGATCCGGGACGGCACGCTCACCGCCACGGTGTACGCGCCGGAGTCCAGGCTCACGCCCTGGAACACCTCGTCACCGTGGTAGGAGCCGGCATCCTGCCGGTAGGCCACCCGCAGCGTGTGCGTGCCCGGCGGGAGCCGGGCCGGCGTCAGGTTCACCGTCCCGCTCACGTTCCGGTACGACGCCCCGGCGCCGCCATCGACACTCGCGTACAGGTCGACGCTCGCGCGTTGACGCAGTTTCACCGTGGCCCGGTGAAGCCCACCACCGCGTAGGCGCCGGCCCACCCGGGCACGTAGGCAGCCGGCGACCGGGCGTCCCACCGCCCGGAGTACCGGATGTTCGAGTCGGACGGCGAGCCGTCAACCGTGGCGGCCACCGCGAGCGTCATGGCCCGCACCTTCCGACCGATCGTCATCACTTGTCCGCTTCCGCGGTTGTTCGTCCTAACGGGACAGTCCGAAGAAGTCGATCGCGTACTGGGCCATGCCGTCGACCAGCACGTTGTGCGGACCGCCCTGAACGCTGATGCCCTCGACCTGGACGGTGCCGCCCGCGGTGTAGCGAGTGCGGGTCCAGGTCGGTTGCGGGCGGTCGGTCGTGGTCGGCGTCTGGCCGATGCCGGCCACGTTCGTCCACTGCTTGATCGCTTCCCCGAAGTCGGGGTACCGGAGGACGTCGTCGGCGGTGCCGTGCCACAGCTGCATCCGCGGCCTGGGCCCGGTGTAGCCGGGGTACGCCCCGCGGACGAGGTTGCCCCACTGCTGCGGGGTCTTGACGATCTGCCCGTTGGCGCACTGGCTGTTCCACTCGGAACCGTCGGTCGTGGCGAAGCAGCCGAACGGGACACCCGCGAAGGCGGCGCCCGCCTTGAACACGTCCGGGTAGGCACCGAGCAGCACGTTCGTCATCATTCCGCCCGACGAGTGACCGGTGGCGTACACGCGCCCGGCGTCCGCGTGGTAGCGCTGCAGGACGTACCGGACCATGGACACGATTCCCACCGGGTCGCTCCCGCCGTCGTGCCGCAACGCCTGGGGGGAGGCCACGTCGAAGCACTTGCTCGCCCGGGTCACCGACGGGTAGACGACGATGAACCCGTAGCGGTCGGCCAGCCGGGCGAACTCGGTGTTGGTGTAGAAGGCCGGCCCGGAACCGGTGCAGTAGTGCACCGCCACGAGGACCGCCGGCCGAAGCTTCACGGAGTTCGGCACGTACAGGTACATCCGGAGGTTCGACGGGTTCGCCCCGAAGTCCGCGATCCGGGTCAGTGAAGCGGCGGACGCCGAGGGCGCCCCCGTGATCAGGGCCGCGGCGACCAGTGGCACCGCGAGCAGGCGACGGAAGATCTTTCCTCTGGCCATGGTGGTCCTCCTTCGGTGCGGGTATCGAGGCGGTTCGGCCCGGGCACGATGAGGAAGCGCTTTCTCAGCTCCGGCAAGAAGGCAACCGCACGGCCGGGAAAGAGGCAAGACCGTTCGCCGTCGACTTCCGCGAAAGCAAACCGGAACGGGAACAAATTTCCGACCGCAACTGAACGATAAGCGCCCGAGTCACCTGCTGCGACGGCGTCCGGGGGCACGGCTCGTTCAGGCGACGCTCGGCCAGCCGGCCGAATCGTAGGTCAGGCGGTTGACGCCCAGCAGGGACGCGCCGTTGTCGGCGTAGTAGTGGTAGACGAGCAGGTCGCCGTCGTTGTCGGCGAGCACGGCCTCGTGGCCCGGCCCGTGGACGCTGCCGTGGCCGGCCAGGATTTCGGTGCCACCACCGGAATTCATCGCCACGCCGTTGCGGTCGGCGTAGGGCCCGGTGACGCTCGTGGACCGGCCGACCATCACCCGGTAGGTGCTCGACGCACCCCGGCAGCACAGGTCGAACGACACGTACTGGTAGTAGTACTGGCCGCGCTTGACGATGAACGGCGCCTCGATCGCGCCGCCGCCCCGCCCGGCGATTGCGGTCAGGCCGCTCCCCTGGCGCAACCCGGTCGCCGGGTTCAGCTGGATCAGCTTGATGCCCGACCAGAACGAGCCGAAGTCCAGCCACCACCGGCCCTGATCGTCCACGACCAGGTTCGGGTCGATGGCGTTGAAGTTGTCACCACTACGGGATTCGACGACCAGGCCCCGGTCGGTCCAGCTGCCGGAATTGCCGGACGGGCTGGTGGCCAGGAAGATCGCCGAGTGGTTGGAGCCGAACGTGGAAGCCGCGTAGTACAAGGAGAACTGGCCGTTGTGGTAGGAGATGTCCGGAGCCCACAGGGCGCGGCTTCCGCCGGTGTAGGCCGTGGTCCACGGCGCTCCGTTCGGGAACACCGAACCGGCGTTGCGGAACGCGACGCGGTCGGTGGACGTCTTCAACGCGAGGTTGTCGCCCGTGTGCGCCACCAGGTAGCTGCCGTCCGGGCGTTTCACCACGCTCGGGTCGTGCACGCCGATGTCTCCGGTGACGCGCCCGGGATTCGGGTAAGTAGCCGCGTCGGCGGCCGGTGGGGCGAGGAACGCCGTCGCGAACAGGACGACTGCGATGAACCGTGCTCGAGCGGCCGGCATGGTGCCTCCGTGGGGATCCGACGATGGTGTTGCTGACGGACTCACGGCTGGAAGCGCTCTCAGCGGAGATTAGCCGAAGCTGTGCGACGCCGACAAGACCGCCGTCTCACGTGCGGCCGCCCGTCGTCTGGCGCACGGATGCCGGAACGCTGCCCAGCACTTAGTCAAGATTTATGATTATCATAGATCTGGACCAAGTAGCGGACTGAGGAGCTGACGATGTCGGTCATCGAGCTGACCACCTTCACCGTGACCCCGGAGAACACCGAGGCGATGCTGGCCGCGCGCCCGGGCATGGTGGCCGCGTTCCGGCGGGACCGGCGCGGCTTCCTCGCCGCTCGCCTGGTCCGCCTCGACGAGCGGACCTGGCTGGACTTCGTCGAGTGGACCGACGACGCAGCGTGGGACGAGTCCAAGGCGAAGGGTGCGAACCTGCCGGAGATCGGGGCCTTCTTCGCGACGATCGGCTCCCTGGTCGGCGCCGAGCGCGGTGTTCGCTACGACGACGCCGAGGACGGCGCCCGGCGCGTCCGCACCGTCGCCTACGGCCCCGAGCCGTCGCAGGTCGGCGAGCTGTACCTGCCCGAGGGCGACGGCCCGTTCCCCGTCGTCGCCGTCGTCCACGGCGGGTACTGGACGGCCATGTGGGACCGCCGCCAGATCACCGACGTCGCCGACGACCTCGTCGCTCGCGGGTACGCGGTCTGGAACGTCGAATACCGCCGGATCGGCGAGCCGGGCGGCGGGTGGCCCGGCACCTTCCACGACGTCGCCGCCGCCATCGACGCCCTCGACGGCCTGGACCCCGCGCTCGACCTCCGCCGGGTCGTGCTCCTCGGCCACTCCGCCGGCGGGCACCTGGCCACGTGGGCCGCCCACCGCGGTGCCCTGCCGCCCGAGGCGCCCGGTGCGCGCCCGAAGGTCACCCCGGCCGGCCTGGTCGAACTGGCCGGCGCGCTCGACCTGCGGGCGGCCGACGCCGAGGGCTTCGGGAAGGTCCTCGCCGACCCGGACGCCGAACCGCCGGAGGACGCGCCCGAGCCGGCCCGGCCCGAAACGTGGCCCGCCGTCGCGGCGGCCGTCGGCGACGGGATCCTGCCGGTGCTGCTGGGCGGGCACGCCGCCGACGTGCCCGAGCGCTACGCGTGGACGTCGCCGCTGGAGCTGGCCGGCGCCGGCGTCCCGGTCCTCGCCGTCCACGGCACCGCCGACGAAGCCGTGCCCGCCGACTGGAGCCGGCGCTACGTCGAGAAGGTCGCCGCCGAGGGCGGCATCGCCCGCTACGTCGAGGTCGAGGGTGGCACCCACTTCGACGTCGTCCGGCCGGGCCACCCGGTGTGGGCGGAGATCACCGGCTGGATCCGTGAAACCATCACGGGGCCGGAGCAGGCGTGAACGAGGAGGTGCGGGCGATCACCCGAGCGGAACGCAACTCGACGGACCCCGACCTGGGCGTCCTCGCGGGCCGGCTGCTGTTCGCCGTACAGCGGGAGCTGTTCTCGAGGCTCGCCGAGCAAGGCTTCGACGACCTGAAACCCCGCCACGGCGCGGTGCTGGCCTACCTCGACGAGGACGGGGTGCGCGCCACCGACCTGTCGCGGCTGTCCGGCCAGCACAAGCAGAACATCGGCATCCTCATCGACGAACTGGAGTCACTCGGGTACGTCGAGAGGAGCCCCGATCCGAGCGACCGCCGGGCGAAGCTCATCCGTCCCACCGAGCGCGGTGTCGCGCAGATGCGCACGGCGGACGCGATCATGGCGGCCATCCAGCGGCGGCACACCGAACGCCTCGGGGACGAGGACTACGGGCGGTTCAAGCGCCAGCTCATCGAAATCACCGAGCACCAGCGCGCCCACAACACCTCCCGCGGCGACGACTGAGCACTCACTACCGTTCTCACAGCGGTAAAAGGTCCGCCGGCAAAGGTGCTTGCTCCAGATGGGGCCAGAGCGAACGGCCCGCGTTCTGGAACTATTGCGCGCATGGCAGACAGCGCGACATCGCCGGCGCGGGAGTGCGCCTTCTGCGCCATCGTGGCGCGCCAGGCCGAGGCCAGCGTGGTGCACGAGGACGAGGTCGTCGTTGCCTTCATGGACATGAACCCCGTGACGCCCGGCCATCTTCTCGTCGTGCCACGTGAGCACGCCTCGGGCCTCGAAGACCTCGATCGAGCCACGAGCGCACACGTCTGGTCGGTCGGGCACGACCTGGCCCGAGCCTTGCGACGCTTACGCAGGGGCTGCGAGGGAATCAACATCCTCCTCTGTGACGGCGAAGCCGCCTTCCAGACGGTCTTCCACTTCCACCTTCACGTCATCCCCCGCTACGCAGGAGACGGCTGGACGCTCAAGGCCGACACCCCGGAACGCGAGAGATCGCTCCTCGAGAGTGACGCGCAAGCGATCAGAGACGCCATCGCGTCGACGGGCTGACCGCGACTAGGCCGTGCGGGTGACACGGCTCAACCCACCGGTGCGGCGGCGCGTGGACCCGGCGTCGACCGATTCCGAGGGGGATTCGTATGTTCCGACGTGCTGCCGCGCTCACCTTCGCGGCACTCGCACTGGGCTCCACCGTCAGCGCGCCTTCCGCGACCGCGGCCGGGGCCTGCACCTGGACCGCGCACAACATCGAGGCGCCCGACGGCTACTTGGCCGCCGATGTCCACATCAGGGGGACCGACAGCCGCGGCAACTACTCCGGGGACGTCAGCGACCGGAGCGTCGACATGGGCCGGGTCGTGCTCTGGACCGAGGGCAAGCCGCGCATCCCGGACGCGGTCGCGGCGTTCGTCTACCCGAACGTCGTCGACGAGAACTCCGCGGGAACCGTGCTGCTGGACGGCGGCCTTCCGTCGACCCCCCGGGGCGTCTACCTGTTCAGCGGCGGCCACCGCGGTCCCGGCACGCTGAGCCGCCTGCCCGACCCGCCCGGCTACCGGCTCGAATCGGCCGTCGCCCTCGACGACCGCGGTGACGTGCTCGCCTCCGCCACCGATCTCGAGGACGGCCACCGGGTGAGCGTCCTGTGGCCGGTCCTGGCCGCGGGACCGCGGATCATCGACATCCCGGACCGGTACGGCATGGACCTCGACGACGACGGCACGGTGCTGCTCGGCGCCCCGGACAGCAAGCTCGGCGGACTCTGGCGGGCCGGCGTCGTCACCCCGCTGACCGGCGAAGACCGGCCCGTGCTGATCCGCCAGATCCGCAACGGCGTCGTGGTCGGCACGGCGATCGACTCGTGGCCCGCTTCACGCGCCCTGGCGTGGCACGGCCCGGCCGACCCGCGTCCCCTCGAGCAGGGCGGGACAGCGGAAGCGACCAACAAGCACGGACTGATCGCGGGCAGCCTGACCAACCTGATCGGACCGGCCGCGGTCTGGCAGGACACCAAGCTCCTGGGCCGGCTCCCGTTCCCCGACGGCGGCGACGCGGACGTGTTCGTCATCGGCGACGACGGCGTGATTTTCGGCAACACCAGCAACGCGCCGGCCGCGCTGCGCTGGACCTGCACCTGACGAACGAGGAGCGTTCCATGAGACTTCTGCGCCGCACCCTGGTCGCCGTGCTGAGCTTGGCGGCCGTCCTCACGGCCGCGCCGCCCGCCGGGGCGGCCACCAACCCCTACACCCCGACCGAAGTCTGCGGTTCCGGCTACCGCATCATCTCGTCGCTGCCGGCCAAGACCGACGGCGGGAGCAAGTGGGGCGGGGTCTACCTGCTCTACAAGTCCGGCGGCTACAACTGCGTCGTCACCATCAAGTGGTCGTTCATCGGGGTCGCCACCGACACCTTCGCCGGGCTGAACCGGGACTCCGAGGACTCGAGCCAGAACATCCACGACCGCGGGAACTTCAAGTACTACGCCGTCGTCCGCGGGTACGCGCCCCAGTGCATCAGCTACGCGGGCTGGGTCGGCGACAAGACCGGAGACGCCGGCACGACCGCGGTCGCCGTCAGCGGCTGGGGCTGGTGCGACTGAGGCACCAGCCGGGCGGCGGTCGTGGATCAGTGCGGGCGGCCCGGAATGTGCGGCGGGACGGGGATGTTCCGGAGTGGCGGTACCTCGATCCGGTGTCCCGGTGAAGGCGGCCCGGGCCTGGCGTCCTGGGCGGGACCCCGCCTCCCGTCACCCGGCTTCCCCACCGGATTCGGGCCGCCGGGCGGGCCCTCGGGCGGACCGGGTTTGTTCGGCTGGGACACCGCACTGAGGATCGTCCCGTCCACCGCTCGGATCTTGTTCCCGTCCTGCACCCGGACGTTCACGGTCACGCCGGGTTTCGCGCCCACCTCGACGAGGCTCTTCCGGATCGCTTGTGCCTCGCTGCCCTGTCCGAAATGGACATTCCGGAGCTCGACCTTCAGAAAGGCACCGCCGCCGTCCTTGGAGCGCAGCTCGGACAGCTCCTTGATGTGCTTGCCGACATCGCTCTTCAGCTGGGCCAAGTCGACCGGTCCGCCTCCTTGCGGCCGATACCGGTTGACGTCGACCTTGATCTCCCTGGTCACCCGGGTCACGTCGACGGGCCCGCCCCGCCACGCGGGCGGTTTGGCGGAGTCGATCGGCGCGACCGGCTTCGGCCATTCCCGGAAGTCGGCCGAAAAGCGCGATCGGTCGGCCGTCGGCGGTGGCGGCCGGTGATCGGCCGGACCGCCCGCTTTCGGCTTCTCCGCGGACTCGGCGGGACTCGGCTTGTGCGGGCCGTCCGGGGTTTTGGCCGGCGCCGGTCCCGGTCCCGCGGGCAGCGGTTTCGCCTCGGCCTTGGACCTTTCCCGCCACTCCCCCTGGGAGATCGGGGGGCGCACATCCACCGGCGGCGGCGGTGGCGGTTTTGGCTGGTCCGTCGACCTCGGCCGGTCTCCGGTCATGATCACTCCCGGTGTCTCGGGGCGGGTCAGAAGCTGGTCGCGCCCGGAAGGACCACGGACAGGTGGGCGTGGCCGAATCCGTCCGCGAACGGGGTTATGTGGGCTTGCTGGTCCTTCGCCGCCTCGCGGATGACGGCCGCCGTGCCCGCGTCCAGCCGGGTCACGTCCCCGAACGGCTTCACCTCCGCGGCGGTCCGCGGTTGCGTGAAGTGCGGATCCTCCGCCTTCAGCAGGGCCTCGGTCGGCCGGGCGTTCACGACCGCGTACGACGAAGCCCGGGAATCACCCCATTTCCGGGTGAGCTCGAACGCCGCCCCGCCGCCGGGATCGCGCTGGTAGGCCTCGGGGTGCGCGCCGACGTCCTCGGCGTACTTCTGCAGGTGCCCGCGGTTCTCGGGAATCGGGAACTTCGTCGGCAACCGCGGGAGGCCCAAGCCGTAATGGCCGGCGGGCAGGTCCGCCACGAGCGCCTTGACCGCCGCGCGTGACTCCGCCGGGCGGGTCTCGTCGAACCGGTGACCGCCGTACGCGGCGATGTCGAACGCCACGCCCTCGCCGTGCTTGCCCTGGGGGTGCTTCGCGTCGCCGAACCGGACGTAAGAGACGATCTCCAGCACGTCCGAGCCGTGCCCCGGCTCCGTCCGGCGCTCGGCGGTCTTCTCCGCCAGGACACCCAGCACCGAAAGAGCCCTGGCCTGGTTTGCGGCGATCTCGAGGGTGCGGCCGTCGCGGGTCAGCTCCACTGTGGACTTACCCGGCGGCGGGCCCGCCGCGATCCGTTCCAGCTGCGCCTTGATGGTGGCGTCCAGCTTCACCACCGGGTTCTTGCCACTGCTCAGGTCGACGAGCCGTCGGGCGTCCTCGGCCGGATCCTTCTCCGCGGGCAGCGGCTGCAGCTGCGCCTTGACCTTGTCCCGCCACTCCCCCTGGGAGATCGCCGGTCCGGCCACCACCGCCGCCGGCGGTTTCGGCTGGTCCGGCGGCTTCTGCGTCGTCGGCGTGTCGGCTCCCATGATCACTCCTCTTTTCTCTGCCGCAGGCGGGGAACGAGGTGGAGCAGCGACCATCCGTCGTCGGCGAACGGCATGGTCGCCGCCGCGGCTTTGGCGTCCCAGCTCTCGCCGTCGGCGACCACGCCGCCGATGGCCAGCTCGAGCACCGAGGGCCGCCGGGTGCCGAACGTGACCGCGTCCCGGACGCCCTGGTCGTCCTGCGCGCGATCGTTCCAGCCCCGGACCGCGGTCAGCTGGTCGAAGCAGTCTTCTCCCGGGATGGCCCGGCCGTAGCGGCGTTCCCAGGCGTCGGACGACGGATGGCGCTGGTAGCCGGGTGCCTGCTGCGCGAGGCTTTGCTCGACGGGTTCCCATTGGTAGGGCTTCGCCAGGAAGCCCCAATCGTCGCCCTGGCAGTGGTTTTGCCCGTCTCTGGACAACGACTCCATCAGCACGTCACGGCAGTGCCGGGCGAGCTCTGCCGGGGACAGGCCGGGTTGCAGCTGCCCGGATCGGACGTCGACGGCGTCGTCGACCGCGTGGGAGACCGCACACTGCAGGATCCGGGGTGGCTCGGCGCCGAGGAGGCGCCGGTAGCCCGGGTCGAGGGTGGGATTGCGGCATCTGACCAGGTGCGCGAGGACGGTCAGCTCGACCCAGATCGTCAGCACCGGGTACCGGGCGAGCACCTGACGGGCTTCGCTCATCTGGCGCAGCGTGCAGGCCTCGGCCCGGCAGGCGTCGCCGCAGGTCGGGCTGCGGCGCCCGATGAGGCCGGTCACCGGGGCCGGCGGCGCCAGGTCGCCTTTCTCGGCGCTGCGGCCGTTCGGGACGCGCACCAGGAGCGGCCGGTCCATGCCGTCGGTGAAGACGGCGCCCTCCCCCTTCTCGAGCGAGACGACGTAGCGCGACTGGCTTTCGCCGAGGTTCATGGTGGCGCCCACGCTCCTGCGGTCGTCCTCGGCGGGCAGCCGGTGGACGACCTTGACGGCGGTGTTCTTGATGACGTCGGGCACCAGCTTGCTGGGAATCTGTTCCACGATGACCAGGCCTTCGCCGTAGGCGCGGACCTCGGCCAGCAGGGCGGCGAACATCTCCACGGCCTGCGAGGCCGCGCCGGTCGCCCCGGGGTCCGGGCGGCGCAGCAGGCGGTGCGCCTCTTCGATCACGGTGAGGTGGCTCAGCGGGTTTTCGGCGGTGCCGCCGCGGGTGATGCGCAGGTACTCCGACAGCTGGATCAACACGGCGCCCATGAGGAAGGCCTTGTCGGCGTCGTCGCCGACGTCCTCGATCTGGAACACGACGTTGCGCCGCATCAGCTCCGCGAAGTCGAGGGGGTGGCCGCCTTCGAAGAACCGGCCGGTGGTGCCGAGCCGCAGGCTGCCCAGCCGCACGGTGATGAAGCCGTGGACGTCGGCCGCCATCTCGGGGCCGTAGCCGACTTCGGCGACGACGTTCAGGGCCACCCGCTGCAGATCGCCGAGCGTCGGGTAGCGCGGCCGTCCCCCCGGATGGGCGGGCTCGCCGAGAGCCAGGTCCCAGCCGAGTTCCTCGTAGCAGCGGGTCAACGCGGTGGCGAGGATTTGCGGGAACGGCTCGTGGGCCTCGAAGGCCGCCAGGAACAGCGCGCGGGTCAGGTCGAGGTGCGTCTGCAGCGAGAACCTCTTCTCCACACGGTCGCCGTCCGCCGGGGACACGGCCGGGATGAGCGGGTTGAAGCCGGCCGGCGCCACCTCGGCGGCACCCGGCTTGATCACCACCACCTCCGGGGTGGCCCCGGTGGGCGTCCGGCCGATGCGCTCGAGCCGGTTGGCCATCCGGTGGTACTCGGCCTTCGCCGGCTCGATGACCAGCCACGGCAGGCCGGCCCGGGTCGCTTCGGTCAGCAAGTGCCGGACGGTGAAGGACTTTCCGCTGCCGGTGGCGCCGCAGACGAAGGTGTGCCGGTTGAGCGAGTCGTGGCTGAGCGAGACGCCCCCGGCTTCGGTGCGGGCCGAGTCGAGCACCTCGCCCAGCTTCACCCCGCCGGGGTGGGAGTGCTCCGGTGTCACGTCGAAGCGGTGCGGGTCGACCACCCGGACCCCGCCGAGCTCACGCCGGGGCGGCCGGGTCAGCGGGACCAGCAGGTCGGTGGTGGCCAGGAAGGCACCGGCGTCGGGGCCGGGATCGGCGGTGGCCGGGCCCAGCGGAGTCAGGACGTACGGCTGGTCCTGCAGATCGGCGGCGGCGCACAGCATCGCCGCCGAGCGGCGCGCTTCGGCTTCGCCGACCCCGCCGACGAGCACGCGGACGCGCCAGGTGTGCTCGGCCTGCGACCGGGTGAGTTCCCGGTGCCGCGCCTGCTTGCGTTCGAGCGTGATCCGCTTGGCTTCCCCCACTTCGCCGCGCGAGAGCGGCAGGATCTCCCCGACGAGCCGGTCGAGCTCGGGCTGGACCCGGTGCGGCGGCAGCGGTTCGGCGAGCACCAGCCAGGCGAACGGGTCGCGCAGGTGCGCGAGGTGCTGGTCGAATGACCCGCGACGACGGCCGTTCGGTGTCTGCTTCGACGCCGCGGGCGCCCACAGCGCGTCCGGCGTGCCGACGCAGGGCACCCAGAACCGGAAGCCGCCGAGCAGCTCGGCCACCTCGGCCGGGGGCAGCGGGGTGGCGCGGGCGCCGGGCGGGAACAGCACCTCCGGTGCGCGGCCGTCGCCGGAGGTGTCCGGGCTCCCCGCGGCCAGCGGGAAGTCCGGCAGCCCTCCGAGCAGGAACCGCAGGCTCCGGGTGTGCCGCGGCCGGATCCACGCCGTCGCCAGCGCGGCCGCCGGCTTCCCCCCGGCGAGCAGGCTCGTGTGGGCGCCGCCCAGCGATGCGGCCAACGGCCCGTCGCCGTCGTCGCCGGTGTCACGACGGTCCTTGCGGTCCTTCGCCTCGGCCGACGGCGGCGGCGCCGGGACCTCGGTCAGTTCACGGAATTCGACGCCCAGCCACGGGGTCATGCGCGTCGCCCCGGCCCGGCCGGCACGCTCGACACCCGGTCCATGACGCAGATGCCGGGGTAGCAGTTCGCCATCAGCACCCGGCGGTCTTCGCCGGAGTTGTCGACCAGGATGAAGTCCGTGGGCGCCATCCCGAGGATCGACTGGGGTTCGGTGATGAACTCGTAGACGCGGGCGCGGCCGGTCGAGGTGCCGATGTTGTCGGCGGCGGACCAGTTCCGGCTGCCGGTCCAGGCGTGCCCGCGGGAGTCGGACAGCCCACGCTCGTTGCGCATCCGCTTGCGGGTGCTGTTCGAGCCCGCCGTGGTGTTCGCCGAGAAGCTGTCGCCGCCGCCGTCGGTGAAGGTCCGGCCGAACTGGGACGTCACCTGGTTGACGACGAACTTGTGGCCCTTGCCGATGAATTCGGCCGCGATCGTGGCGTCCCGGTGGTTGTACATCTTCATGATGCAGACGGCCCCGCCGGTGCCCACGGTCTTCTCGATGTCGCCCTGCGGCTGGTCGAGGAACAGCACCAGCCGGATCCCGGCGGCGCGCGCCTGCTCCGACAGCGCCGCCACGGTGCTCGCGCCGAGCCGGTCGGCGCCCGCCACGACGAGGTGCGAGCCGAGCAGCCCGGGTACCCGCATCGCCGGGCGCGCCAGCTGCAGCAGCAGCCGGTCGATCAGTTCCGTGCGGTCGTCACGGCCGCCCGGGGTGGCCAGCAGCGACACGTCGTCGCGCGACCACAGCGGCCCCGCTTGTCCCCCGGCGGGGGCGAGCCGGTGCAGCACGTCGAGCCGGCTCGCCCAGTACCGCAGCCGGCGGCCGGTCCATTCGTTCTGGTCGACCTCGCCGATCCCGTCGACGAGCCGGCCGACCTCGTGCGGCGCCAGTACTTCGACGTCGCCGCCGCGGCGCAGCACCCGGAGCGCGGCCGCGAGCCGGGCGAAGGTCGGCGGCTGGTCCAGGCAGGCGAGCACCTGCCCGAACACTTCGGTGGCCAAGGCCCGCTCCTCGCGTTGCTCGCCACCGCTCGCCCCACCGGTGTCCGCCCGCTCGGTCAGCGCGTACGCCAGGCTCTCGGCGATGTCGTGCTGGGACAGGCCGGCCAGCAGGTCGACGTCCGAGCCCTCGTCGAGGATCGTCCGGCGGGTCCGCAGGCCCTTGGCCGCGGCGATCCGCACCAGCTCGCCGCCGACCTCCTGGCCGGTGAGGTCGAGGACGGTCAGGCGGTGCCCGCGGACCAGGAGCGACGTCCCCAGCGTGACGAGCAGGCAGGCCCACCCGAACCGGTGCGGGTCGCCCCCGAAGACGTCGACCCTGGTCGGTTCCGACACCGGGTGCACGGGATACCACAGAGGACCGCTGCGGTGCCGGACCAGCGCCTGCTGGGCCGCGTTCTGCTCGGCCTGGTGCTGCCGGACGGCGGTGTCCCACTGCCGGAGCGCCTGCTGGTGCCGCTGCTTTTCGGCGGCGCGCAAGGCGAGGTAGGGCTGTTGGAAGGCGCGGATGCTCGCCGACGCCCGGCGCATCGCGCCCAGCGCCTGGAGGACCCAAAATCCCATCAGGATGCCCGCGGCGGGCAGGAGGTAGCCGTAGACCTTCGTCGCCTCCCGGCCGCCCAGGTGGGCGACCTTGCTCGCGACGGTCGCCTGGTAGACGCCGAAGGCGAGGAAGGCGACGACCGCGAGCGTCAGGCGCACGACCAGGTTTCGCGCGGCTTGCGACCGCTGGGCGTGCAAGGGGCCGACATCGGGGTGCGGCGGTTCGATCCAGGCCGGTTTCGGCCCGAGCTGCAGCGGCGCCGGAACCGGCGGCGGCGGATCCGCGGTTTCCGCGCCCTGCCACCCCCACCGGACCGGCGCCGCGAGCAGCCGCGGCGCGAACAAGGCGGGCCAGTCTTCGGTGCTCGCCGCGAACGACGCCCGGCCGGGCATCCGCGAGTCGGCCGGCAGCGGGGAGGCGCTGCCGGCGAACACGGGCCCCCGGCCGGGCGCGCCGGCGTGGTGCAGGCTTTCCCGATACCGCTTGGCCTCGGCTTTACCCGCTTCCTTGGCCTGCGTTTCGGAGGCACCACGGCCCACCGCGGCCAGGGCCGCACGCGTCGCCGCGTCGATTTCCCCGCCGTCACCGCTGATGACGCTGTTGGCGAAGTACCGCCGCCAACCGGCCTCCATCGCTTCGTTCATTCGTGGCTCCCCCTCCCGGACTGTCTTCACTCAGAGACAGCCGGCGTCGCCTTGATACGTGTCCGCAGGAGGAACCGGACGGCGCCGCACCCGGAACGGCGCGCCCAGCGTCGCAAGGCGGGCTCCTCGGCTGAGTGCCATCCGCATAACGGCCGACCTGCGGCCGGTTCAACTGCGGGCGGGGCGGCTACCCTGCTCGCGGTTGAGCTCACAGCCGATCACTCGGGCGCGGATCCGTCACCACGGGGCGCGCCGGCCTTCCTCCACGCACCCCGGGTGCGAGACAGTGCGGTGCCCATGACTCCCCCCGCCGATCCGGCCGCCGAAGGACATCACCCGCTGGTGGGGCAGCCCCACAGCGATGACGAAGAGGGCACGGTCGCCGAGGCCGAAGCCGAAGCCGCGGAAATCAGCACTCCGGAACAGCCTCTGGGCGGCATCGGGAAGCGGCTCGATCGGCGGTCGCCGTTCTTCATCGGCATGGCCGCCGCGGCCGGGGTCGCCGTGACCTACGGCCTGATCCAGCTCCTCGCCGGCGCCGAGCAGATCCTCGTGCTGGTCGGATTGGCCCTGTTCCTCGCCATCGGCGCGGAACCCGCGGTCTCGTGGCTGGTCACCCACCGCTTCCCGCGCTGGCTCGCCGTCACCACGGTGTTCGTCGTCGCCTTCGGTGCCGTCGGCGGCTTCCTC
This sequence comes from Amycolatopsis sp. CA-126428, assembly GCF_002904335.1. Classification (GTDB taxonomy): domain Bacteria; phylum Actinomycetota; class Actinomycetes; order Mycobacteriales; family Pseudonocardiaceae; genus Amycolatopsis. The sequence continues at coordinate 71,584 of NZ_PPHF01000061.1, forward strand.
GCCGCGGCGATCCCCGTGATCGTCGAGCAGGCCACGGCGTTGGTCAAGCAGGCCCCGGAGTACCTCCGCGAAGCCCAGGACCACAACACCTTCCTCGGCCGGCTCAACGAACGCTTCCACCTGCAGCAGGCGATCGAGTCGTCGTTCAGCTCCGGCGGCGGCCTCACGAGCGGTGTCCTGGGTGCCGGCAAGGCGGTCTTCAACGTCGTGACCGACGCGCTGATCGTGATCGTCCTGACCATCTACTTCGTGGCCGATCTGCCCCGCATCCGCGCCACGATGTACCGGCTCATCCCGCACTCCCGCCGGCCGCGGGCGATCCTCATCGGCGACGACATCTTCTCGAAGGTCGGCGGCTACGTGCTGGGCAACCTGGCCGTCTCCGTCATCGCCGGCGCACTCACCCTGGTCTGGCTGCTGATCTTCGGCGTCCCCTACGCCGCGCTCCTGGCGATCGCGGTCGCGGTGCTCGACCTCATCCCGGTGATCGGCTCCGTGGTCGGCGGCGTCCTGGTGAGCCTCGTCGCGCTGACCGTCTCACTCCCGGTGTGCCTGGCGACCGTGGGGTTCTTCGTCGTCTACCGGCTCGTCGAGGACTACCTGCTGGTGCCGAAGATCATCGGGAACGTGCTCAAGGTGCCCGCGCTGGTCACCGTGGTCGCCGTCCTGCTCGGCGGCGCGCTGCTCGGCATCATCGGGGCGCTCGTCGCCATCCCCGTCGCCGCGGCGATCCTCCTGCTGGTCGAAGAGGTGCTCTACCCACGCCTCGACCAAGCGTGACGAACCGGTCCAGCGGAACGGTCCGGGCTACGTTCCCGGCCACGTCCGGGGTTCCCGGCCGTACGCCGGCACCGCGTACGGCCGCCGCCCGGTCTCGAAGAGGACGACCATTTCCCGGCCCGCGCCGCCCACCAACGCCGCGCGGCCGGGCTGGTGCCGCAGCCTCGTGGCGCCGTGGCTGGACAGCGTCGCCCGCAGCGCCGCCCGGCTCCCGTCGGGATACTCGACGAGCAGATCCGGCCGGTGCCCGTACCTCCCCGGGTCGGTTCGGACGGTGACCGCGGCCGGTCGCCAGCCGGTGCGCACCACGGCCTCGTGCCGCATCGACCACCGGCCCCAGCCGATCAGGCTGAAGACCACGGCCGTCACCAGGCCCACCCCGACCATCCAGAAGAAGGCGGGCCCGCGGGGATCGACACCGTCTTCCAGCGTCGTGCGCGCGCGGTCCGGGTCGGCGGGGTCGTAGACCACCGTGACCGTCGCGCCCTCGACGTAGCGCCGCTTCGAGCTGAGGCGGACGGAGGCGAAGTGCAGTTTGCCCCGCACCGAGTAGGAGACGTAGATCCCGGGCGGGTGTCGTTCGAGCAGCAGTACCGTCCCGGGCACCCGGGCACCGTCTTGCAGGAGCCTGCCGGCGGACGATTCGTAGAGGGCGAGCCCGGTGAAGACACCACCGGCGGCCACGAGCCACAGCGCGGCGAGGACCAGCGCCCGCCGCCCCAGCACGCGCAGCCGGCGGGTCTCGGCGGTCAGGTCGACGCTCTCGTGACCACCCGCGCCCTCCGGCGGCAGCCACTCCGAATCGTCCGGCACGAGATCAGCTTTCCACAGGTCCACACCGAGAACGTCGAACTCGGGCAAATCCGCGTCGCGCCGTCGCTGCCGGGAAGTGCACGGGGTGCCGATTTCGCAGGTCGCGGCGCGACGCGCGAAGGTTCCCGTTTCGGCGGACGCTTCGGGCAGGGGTAAAACGTTTCAGGGCGCTTGACGCCGTTCAGCCACGGCTGGCACGGTCGGCCTGGCAAGAGTGCCTCACCCACCTGGGGTAGCAGCGGGCAGGCGCTCTCGGCAACTGGGGTGATTCACGGGGGGAAGGCCGAACCCACCCCTCAAAGCAGGGACGCATCCGCGGACAAGCCCGTCTATTTCGTGCGGGTAATGCTCCGCTGCCGGTTTGCGCCGAGATTGTCCGATTGCGGCGGGGTCCTCCGCGGTAATAGAGAATCGAAAGAAAGCGGGCTTTCGCAGTGAATCTGAGAACCAAAATTCTGGCCACCATCACGTTCACGTTCGCCGCGGTCCTGGCCGTGGCCGCGCCGGCGCCGGCGGCCACC